>NZ_SZNH01000028.1 GCF_005869855.1 Nostoc sp. PA-18-2419
GATATTTCCCACTCGATATTTCCCACTCACTAGCAATGTGGAAGTAAGTTCGGTATTCCCGCCAATATTGTAAGCAAACTAAAGCTTGGTCTTCCAAGCTTAACTTGTTTGGATAACCTCGTGTTTGCTTCAAATTAGCTGCATCTTTTAACACCTTAATCATTTCATCAAACGTGCGTTGTTGCACCCCAACCAAACGTTTGAACTGCCGATTCGATAACTTTTTTGTTTGCTCGTATCGCATAAGTAGATTGATTCAAGCGACAAAACCCAATATCATACCATAAAATATTTTTGCAAGAGGTCTATTATAAGCGATCGCGCCATCTTTTCTGTAACTCCCTTCTCTTCTCATGGGACGATGAAATAAACTCTTTACCATGCCATTATCAGCTATGAAATCAAAGGGCGAGGTTTTTCATGGCATTAGAAGGGGTGATTTTAGATATTGATGGCACACTGGTTTTAAGTAATGATACTCATACAAACACGTGGGTAGAGGCATTTGCAGCTTATGACTTCCAGGTGCCATTTGAAAAAATCAGACCATTCATGGGCATGGGGGGAGATCAACTGATTCCCAAAGTCGTGCCAGAATTAAATGGTGAAGAAGGAACTGGTAAAGCGATCGCTAAATTACGCAAAGAACTATTATTTGACAAATATATACCACAAGTTACTGCTGCCAACGGTAGCAGAGAATTAATATTAAAGATGCAAAAATCCGGATTGCATCTGGTTGTTGCAAGTTCAGCGAGTTCTGAAGAACTTGACACCATGCTGAAAATTGCCCAAGTAGATGATTTGCTAACGGAACTCACTACATCCGATGACGCCGAAGCATCTAAACCCGCTCCTGACATTGTACAAGCCGCTTTGGAGAAAGGGCAAATGACACCCGATAAAGTAGTGATGCTAGGAGATTCTCCCTATGATATTGAGTCTGCTGGCAAAGCCGGGGTAGGTGTGATTGCTTTGCGCTGCGGTGGCTTTAGCGATGAACAACTGTCCGGAGCGCTGGCAATTTATGATGACCCCCAAGATTTGCTACGCCACTATGACTCTTCTATTCTGGGTGCAAATGTTTAGAGCAGAATTGGTGAATTCTGATTGTGAATTCACCAATTCAGTAGTGTCGATAATTGGTCTTAAAGGACGCGATAAATCGTGACGATTTAATTGGTTTTAAAAGACGCGATAAATCGCGTCTCTACATGAGGATTTTGTTGCTCATTCTCAATCGTATTGTATTTTAGGCGATGCCTACGGGGGTAAACTACGCTTCTTTTGTGAATTCTGCCGTAATTACACACCCACAGGAGTTTTCACCCTTTGTCGCTGACTAGTTGGAATTAACCACTTACCGCCAGAGGGACCTAAAGTTATGCCGCGACGCGTCGGTTTAACTAGATAATTGTCAACTAATGCTAAATCCATTTGTGATAACACTGTTGCTAATACTAACTTCATTTCAAACATTGCGAAGGCCATGCCAATACAGCTACGATTGCCGCCACCAAAGGGTAAATATTCATACTGAGAATACTGGCGTTCTAAAAATCGCTCTGGTTTAAATTGTTGTGGTTCTGGATATAAATCTTCGCGGTGATGCATTAAATATATAGAACCTGTTAACAATGTCCCCGGTTGCAATTCATAGCCCATGATTTCTATCGGTGTCTTGACTATGCGAGGAATAGTCAGCATGATAATTGGGTAAATGCGGAGTGTCTCTTGGCATACCGCTGTTAGATAAGGTAAGCGAGAAACTTGATTCCAATCAGCATTCCCGTTCACACTATCTAACTCGGTTAGCAGCTTTTCTCGCACTTGTGGTAGATGATGAATCCAATAAAATGCCCATGTCAAAGCTGAAGCGGTAGTTTCATGACCAGCGACTAACAGAGTCATTAACTCATCGCGCAACTCGACATCAGTCATTGGTTCGCCATTTACGTCACGTGCCGACATCATCGACGACAGGATATCGCTACGAGAAGCATCTGGAGAATCTCTGCGTTCTTGAATCTCGCTGTAAAGGAGTTCGTCAATTTCCTGCATTTGACGCAAAAATTTTCCCCAAGGACTCCAGTTACCCCAATCTACTTGCAGTATAGGAAAAAATGTTATGGAAGCACGCAAGGGGGAACCAGATAACTCCAGGACAGAACGCAATAGTCGCTGTAATTTTGTTAAACGTTCTCCCTGATGCAGGCCAAATACAGCTTGCAGAATTACTCTCAAGGAGATTTCTTGCATGGAGTCACGCACAGAAAAAGGTTCGCCAATTTTCCAGCTGTTGATGACATCATGAGTGATATTAGCAATAATTTGACCGTAGGCTCTCATGCGATCGCCATGAAAAGGCGGGGTCAATAATCGCCGCTGGCGTTGGTGAGATGCACCAGATAGCAAGATTAACGAGTTTTCACCCAACAAAGATTTTAACAATTGCGCTGAACCTCTTGCGTCCAACTGCTCAAGTGGAGCCGTGAAAATCTGTTGAATTGCTTGGGGATTGCTAAATAATACAATTGAGTTATTACCAGTTAGCTGTAGCGAAAAACATTCACCATGCGCCTTTGCAGATGTTTCCATCAGTTTCAAAGGGTTAAAAATCCACTGAAGCAACTGTATAAATTTTGGAGTTTGTGGACTTTCTGGCAGTTTCATGATCAAGACTCCGATCGGTTCTATTTACACTAACTTAACAAAAGTAGAATTGATACTTAATTGCAGTCAAAAATAGTAACTTGGGCTGGGAGTAGGGAGTAGAGAGTAAAAATATTCTATTGACACAACTTGACATGAGTGGTTTAAATCTTTCTGGTAACGTCTAATCCTCGAAAATTAGATGCCCGACTTTTTAAACAAATCGGGTATCTAAACGTTGCGATTTTTTACAAATTAACTAGGATTTATATTTATCCTAAATTACAAAATTTTCTAGTAAAACCTCCGCAGTTAAATAATTCAATATTAAAATTATTCTGTCAGCAAGCTAGGAGAAGTTAGCACAAACACATCTCTACTTCCTTGAGCTTCAATATCTGGTTTGATGGGAGTGGTGAAGTGAAAAAATTCATGGTCGTTGACCAATAAAAGTTCTCCCGAATTTAAAATCTTACTGAATACAGGGTTTTCTTTTTTGGCAGCATACAAATGTGTTTCTCCACCTTGAATATTATCTCTATCTACTGAAAATATGCCAATAAAATCAGTACCATCTCGATGGATCCCTTCAGGTGCGGGATTACCTAAATTATCTGGCGAACAAATTGTTCTAATTTGATGAACTCCGATTTCTGCTTCTGGATGAAGTTTACAAGAATCATGAAATGCTAAGACCAGATTTCTAAAAATATCAAGTTCAATAAGTGCATCTTCTAATTCTGTAAACTCTCTTTTGATATCGCCTAATAATGGATTATAGTCTTTACTTTGGAAAAGGTAACCATGAGGTAATTTAATTAATTMATCCTCAGTAACTATGAATCGAGATAATCTTCTCGAACGATAGTTACCTTTGATGTAAGGATCGAGCGGCATATTCCTAAAAAATGGCTTGAAACCTTCTAAATTAATTGAATTAACTTTTCTTAAAGTAAACAGAAAAGCATATTCTAATTCCGTTGATGTCCACACTTTTTGCATAGGATTTACCTCCTTGCACGTTGAATTTCTCCCGAATTTTTATTGCTGGGAGGATTATAATACTTAGTATATGCTACTTTTTATGAAATTGTAGTAAAGCAGACTACATAAATTGACAATCTATGATATTAAAAGTTAGGTAAATTCCGTCATAGGGTAGAGTACTCTTGAAAAGATTTCCTGTTGTGAAGTAGGTGAATCAGAAATCGACGTATATTGACTACAGCAACAAGGTTTGATGATGATTGATTGGCTTTACCGTTACCCACCTTTATATCCAGGTATTCTGCTAAAACGCTACAAGCGGTTTTTTGTAGACATTCAACTTAGTTCTGGCGAGATAGTCACAGCACACTGTCCAAATACAGGGCCGATGACTGGAGTATCGACTCCTGAAAGTGCGGTACAGCTTTCTAAAAGTGATAATCCAAACCGTAAATTGGCTTACACTTTAGAACTAATTCAGGTACACGACAATGAGCCGACTTGGGTAGGTGTGAATACTATTTTGCCCAATCGGGTGGTAAAGTTAGCTTTGGCAAAACATCTTTTTCCAGAATTTGGCGAATATAGTCAAATTAAGGGCGAGGTGGTTTACGGACTAGATAAAAAAAGTCGAGTGGATTTTTTATTAACAGGAAGTGTTGAGGACCGCCCAATTTATTTAGAAGTTAAAAATACAACTTTTTCTAATAAGAGATTAGCTTTATTTCCGGATACAGAAACTACCAGAGGACAAAAGCACTTGCGAGAATTAATGGGGCTGTTGCCTTTAACTCGTGCAGTGATGCTTTATTTTATCAATCGGGGTGATTGTACAGAGTTTTCCCCTGGCGATCGCACAGATCCCGTATATGGTAAATTATTACGGCAGGCGATCGCTCTTGGTTTAGAAGTGTTGCCTTGCCGTTTTGATATTTCCCCCGAAGGTATCCGTTATTTGGGTTTAGCAAAATTGAAAATTTAATTACACGCAATTAAATAAGAAATCTACCAAATAGTATTTAATGGATTTCTTGATAGCTGCCAATCGATGGACAGGTTAATGTCATCATGATTAGGCTAGATTCAGCCGCAGAAATTGAAAGGATTAAAACTGCACTTTGAGTGACCCACGAATCATAAAAGGCGCACCAAAAGTCTCTGAGCCAGGACTGCGCGAATTGACAATACCAAGTAGACAATTGTGCTTTTCCCTCATAGTCATTAAACAATTGCACATCCTGGCAAAATTCCCCAAAGTCTTCTGTACCAGTTAGGCGAATAGTCATGGTGATACTCTCAACTAATTATTGAGAAATAGTATCTATTAGTAGGGAAAGCGAGTACAACTGAAATATTGTGCAACATGAGTATAATGACGTAGTGCACAATTTAGGCGATCGCGTTTGATTATCTACTTCGTGAGTGCGAAACCATTGAGTAAATAAAAATGCCAATTCCTAAAGCTTCAAATTGAAAGCGCAAGTCAAACTCTGCCACATTGCTGATTTGCGGGTACAGCTTCCAATATTTTTTTTGGTTGTGGCAAGTTGAGGTTTTTCATTTGTTCGATGAACTGGTTGCGGCTGCGTCCGGCAAAGCGAGGATTCCAACGCTTTTCTTCGCCAATAGTGGATACTGTCTGTCCTTGGTAGTCGTGACCGGGATACACTAAGGTGTCATCTGGTAATGTGAATAGCTTTTGAGTAACGGCATCATATAATGCCCCTGCATCGCCGTTTTGGAAGTCGGTACGACCGCAACCCCGGATAAACAAGGCATCTCCAGTTAACAGATGAGTATCGTTGACTAAGTATGCCAAATGGCTATTAGTATGACCAGGAGTAGCGATCGCTCTAATTTGCACACTCCCCAATTGCAAAATATTACCATCGCCAATGTACTGGTCTGCACAGGTAGCTGCTGAATTCTCAGGTACAATACCTAAACAACCCGTCAGTGACCTGAGTCTGTCTGTACCAGTAATGTGGTCGGCATGAATGTGAGTTTCTAGACAGTAGCGCAAGGTCAGATCTAATTGTTGCAAAACTTTTAAATCGCGTTCAACTTGTTCTAATACAGAATCAACTAAGATGGCTGTTTTAGTTTCTAGGTCAGCAATTAAGTAAGTATAAGTACTTGATTCTTTATCAAACAGTTGACGAAATAGCATAACAGGTTTCCTCAACGTGACTGATAGGTTTTTTTCAACAGCAGTAGCATGGGAATTGAGGGATTTGAGTAACTCTTGCGCCAAACTTGCTGCTTGAACCCGAATTTCACCAACAGCGGTGGTTTCCCAAAGATTACCTTTACGCGGTGTCCCCAAGGTATACAGCATTTGAGATGCTTCGCCATCTGCATCAATCAGCGCCCCATTTGCGGCGGTGTCGATTCCGATTGACAATGAACTAGGACGAATCAAGCGTTGTTCTTGCAGGCTAGCCACCAATGGGTGCTGCAATCTGCGGTAATCACAATTTGTGCCGGTGCAGTTTATAATTTGGTTGACTCGCAAAACAATATCTTTGTGCGTCCGGCGTTCGCAGATTTTCACATCTACGCCATCTTCTGACTGCTGACAGCTTTGAATTCGACCTGGGTAATGGGTGAGTTGACCAGACTCCATCGCTGCATCGAGTACTGCGGCAATTTCTTCAGCAATTCGATGACGGTGAACTTCCCAGTAAGCTTTCACATGACGCAAAAATCGCTTTTGTTCCGGTAATGGTAATGCTTGCCAGAGTTGTTGCGTAACTGGATGAATGGCATCGATTACCCCACGCCAATCTTGCCCTTGGCTAAGTGCTAACCGCACTTCTTGACGTACTGTATGTAGCAGTCCTCGCGCAGTTTTTGGGGCAGTTTCGACATCAATAAATGCTGGATAAGGAGTTGTTGATTTGTGACCGTAAGGCATCAATCCGTGACGCGAGACAGTATGGATTTTTCCCTGGAAACCTTGCTGGTGTAAAGCAACTACGGTATCTACCATTGTTAAGCCGGTACCCACCAAGAGAATAGCATCCTCTGGATTTAAGTCAGCGATCGCATTACTCGACCAAGCATCTTTGACATATTGCGGATCTAAACTCGCAATTGGTTTCGGCATAATTGCTGGGAAATTGCCCAAAGCTAACACAGCCTTTTGCACATCCAAACACTGACCACTGTTAAGGTATATTAGTGTACTAGAGGATTTGGTTTCAATGGCGATCGCTTCATCGACAATTCTCTCTAACTGCACATTCGCCGCTGCATTTATTTGTGCTGCTTTTAAAGTCGCCTGCACATAATCTCCATAAACCCGACGCCCAACAAAGGTGGATGCAGTTACTTGTTCGTGACCGTTGCTGTGCAGCCAGTCGAGAAAGTGATTTGGTTCATCTGCAAATGCACTCATCTTACCAGCCGATACATTCAGCAAATGACAATCCATCGGTGTACTGTAAGCAACTCCTTTCCCAACTTCAGAATTGCGTTCAATCAATTTAATTGATAACGGTGTAGTTGCATGACGTAAAAGATTGGCTGCAACCAAAGAACCGCTAAAACCACCACCAATAATCGCAATAGTTACTGGAGAAGCTGTTAGGGTAAAAATACTGCTATTCATAAGATGTATGAGTTTAACTTACTGCTTTTTACTCATTAACTTACGCCAGTCAAACTGAAAATTATGCCGATTGCAATCTGTAAATTGACACAAAACCCACATAGGCACATAAAAAAGTGGGAATTTAATTTCAGTGTTTAATTCCCCAAATCAAGAGAGTAGCGATCGTAATATTAAACAAATTACAATTTTGATTCAATAAGCTTTTGTAACTATTGTCATAACAATTTTTCTGTCTTTTGTATCCAAACACGATGTAAATACTGTGGTTTTTAATTAGCCTCAAAATATCCTTGAAAAACCAATAAATTTACCTCAAACATTATCAAAATTTCTGACACTACTCTTTTCTATGACAACAACCTGACTTTTCACTGGATGTAGAAAATCAGGAGTGGTTCGCGTATAGGATTAGTGAACCACTTCCCTTTGGCAAATTACGTAAAAAGTCACATCCTTTTTTTACAAAACACAAAGAACGTAAATACAAAAAATAGGTAATTTAACAAAAAAACACCTAAATTAGACTCTCACTCCTAACGGGTATACTTTGCTTCAATATTACTTTCACCCCCGATGCTGGGCGCAGGGTAATAGAAGCTTGGGGAACAATTGGATGATCTGGTACAACATTTAATTCAAATTTTTGGGCAATGGTTGCTAATAATAAAACTGCTTCCATTAAAGCAAAACTCTTACCAATACAAATCCGAGGTCCATCACCAAAGGGAAAATAAACTCCTCTAGGTAGATTTTTCTCTAAATCATTAGCCCAGCGTTCTGGTTTAAATACTTCTGGATCTTCAAAGTGGCGAGGATTGCGATGCATTACCCACTGGCTCATAATAATCGTACAATCTTGTGGCACTTGATAACCACCAATTTCACAATCTTGAGTAGCTTTACGCGCCATGTTATACACGGGAGGAAATATTCGCATTGTCTCCTTAATAACCATATCCGTGTAGCGCAAGTTTGGGATATCTGCAATTGTCGGAGAACGCCCTCTCAAAACTTGTTCTAATTCTGTTAATAATTGGGTACGTACTTGGGGATATCGAGATAAAAGTATCCATGCTCCTGTTAGAGTATTGGATGTAGTTTCATGTCCTGCTAGCATTAAAGTTGCAATTTCATCGCGCAATTGGCGATCGCTCATTTGACTGCCATCTTCTTCATCCCTAGCTGTCATTAACATTGACAGTAAATCTCCAGGATTTTCACCAGTAGCCCGCCGTTGATTTATCATCTCATAAATAGTCTTATCCATCTGCTTGATGGCATTTCGGTAGCGAATATTCTCTGGTCTAGGAAACCATTCTAAGAAGATAAAATTTTGCTGGCGTTTACTTTCAAACCAATCTGATGTTACATCTAATGCATGAGCAACATCTTGTGCTTGTCCCTCATTGAGGTCGCGGTTAAATATTGTTTTCATCACGATATTTAATGTCAGGCGCATCATGTCTCGATGAACATCACGAGTTTCGCCATCTTCCCAAGTATCGAGCATTTGTTCGGTGTAGGCAACCATAATATCGCCATAACTAGCAATACGTTTCTGGTGGAATACAGGTTGTATCAACCGTCGTTGGCGAAACCAAGAATCTCCTTCGCTAGTTAAAAGTCCTTCACCCAATAAGGTTTTTAGTGCATGTAAAGAGCGACTTTTAACAAATAAATTTCTGTCTTTTAATACTTGCTCAATGTAGTGAGGATTGGTTAGTAAACAGGCTGGTGTCAATCCTAAACGGATAGGTACAATATCACCATATTCACGAGCGCATTTCGTTAAAAACCCCAAAGGATCGCGACCAAAATCAAGCAGACTACCGACGATCGAATTTCCTTCTGGCCCGGGTAATTCAAATATATCTTGAGTCATGTGGATTTCTCCCCTCGCTGGGTAAGTCGTAACTCAAATATTGGAAAACCAGCTATCTTCTAACTTCTATCAAAGGAAATAATACTTTGGGTAGATGGGAAATAAGAAGTACTAAATTTTAAGTAATTGAGATGACAGTCCATTACCCTTGGCGACAACGTACCTTACTAGTATGGCAAGGCTAAAATAAGGCTAAAATTTTGTAAAAAATTCTAGGTTGGCTTGAGGTAAGGAAACCCAACAAAGCGTCACTGCCAATTTTCAGACATCACAAATTCAACATTTTGAAATTCTTTTGTTGTAAAAATACATAAAAATCAAAATTTGAGATTATTCTCTATATTCCAGTAGGATATTGATATTGGTAATTCAAGGTTCCACTTGATATTGTTTAATAATCTCTGATGCTGGTGCAAAATTGCCGTCAATCGATTAAATATTGCAAATTAATTAAGTAGAGACTAGAAAAATGGATGTAGTAAAACGTCGCATTGGTCTTGAGCAAGAGTTTTTTCTAGTCAATGAGATGGGTGAAATCAGCACTCAGGCAGATGAATTTTTGCAAGCTTGTCATTTAGTTGCAGAAGCACAAGGACTAAAGCCACAGTACTTTATGCCAGAGTTCGTCAAGAATATGGTGGAGATTAATACTCCTCCGGCGTACAGTGCTACAGAGTTAGCAAAAGAATATCTGAGAAATTTGAAACTAGCGATCGCTGTAGCCAGACAAATGAATTTAAGGCTTTATTCTCAGTCTAGCTACCCTCTACATATCATGCCAGTCATGCGCGACCAGCCTAATTATCATATCCAAGCGCGGACTGTCGGCTACGATCAATTTTTGCACGCTGGCAAATGTACGGGTACGCACATACATCTAGAAGTACCGCCAGGAGTGATTGATTCTCGTGTGGTAGTATCTTACAATTCCAAAGCAGCAGAGCGAGAAGAACTACTAAATATTTATAATTTAGCTACAGCTTTTGACTCAGCGCTGATTTGCCTAACGCGATCGTGTCCGTTTTATGAAGGACGAGCGATCGGACTAGCCATGCACACGATTCGCTATCGGGGTAGCGAAACTTTTGATTGGGAAGGAGTTTACACTCATTTGCAGTCTGTCGGAGGACTGATGCCTTATGCTGACAGTGTTGAGAGTTTAGTTGAACAGCAATTCGCTCGCTATCATGCTTGGTTGTCAGCAATGGAGAAAGCTGGAATTGAGCGTCATCTTTTCAAAGAAGCGGGAGGAAGCTTACTAAAATCATCTTGGAACCCAATTCGACTCAACAAACTCGGCACTGTAGAAATAAGATGTATCGATAGCAACTTTCCTTCAGTGATAATTGCTATAATCGCACTTTTAGAAAAAGCTGCTCGGCGTGTGAGAACAGAACAATTAAAAGTCATACCAACAGAAGAAGTTTATACCTTTCAACTGAGCAGAAATCATCTGTTGGTACCAGATTTTCAGTATTTAAATGGCGAGTTATTGTATGCTTCTGTTACAGAAGGAGTCAAGCATCCAAAAGTCAAAGCTTATGTAGATTCTGTGTTAGAGTTTGCAATTACCGAAGGTGGCGAAGGAACGAAATATTTAACAAAACTCAGAGCAGAATTAGAGCAATATCAAAGTATTGAAGCCGGAATTCTCCAAGAATTTCCCGCTGCAACTGCTGAACTTTCACGAGAGCAAGGCTTGCGTTTAGTGCGCGAGTGCTGCGACAAGTTAGAAGCGCAGGTGTCATCGTTAGATAGCGAACATCCTTTAACAGCGTTAGATGAACTTACTGTTGTGAGCTATAAGTCCTAATAGTTTTTACCTGATGTATACAGTAATTTGAGCGTTCTAAGGTATCCATTGCACAATACTCGTTTGTTCCTCATCAAATACCAACGGTTGAATTGGCAGACGTTTGATAATTAACTGTCCTAGTTTTTCTGAAAAATACCTTCATTGGATCGTTTGGGAACTTGGTATAGACTGCCAACCCCAACTTGGCACTTTGGTATAACATTAATTCGGCATGTTTAGTGTTCAAGAGTGGCAAAATGTCTAAACAACTGGGTCAAAAAATCGCACCTACACCCATATCAAATGATATCAATGTGGTGGATTTGATTGATAAATACTTTACTGCTTACAATTCAGCACGTTTGCGGGAAATCTGCCAACTACTCAGTCGTGATGTACTTACCGAAGGTGTCACGGTGGGAGTTAGTCTTTCCGGTGCGATGACGCCAGCAGGATTTGGGGTTTCAGCGCTTGCACCCTTAATTCGCAACGGCTTTATTGACTGGATTATTAGCACTGGTGCTAATCTTTACCATGATATGCATTTCGGTTTGGGTTTTGAGCTGTTTGCTGGTAATCCGTTTTTGGATGATGTGAAACTGCGTCAAGAAAGTACTATCCGGATTTATGACATTATTTTTGGCTACGATGTGCTATTAGAAACCGATGCTTTTATTCGCAAGATTTTGCAAGCAGAACCTTTCCAAAAACGCATGGGAACCGCTGAGTTTCACTATTTATTAGGTAAGTATGTCCGGGAAGTAGAAAAGGAATTGGGTGTGCAACATTCTTGTTTGCTGGCTACAGCTTATGAATATGGCGTACCGATTTATACCTCATCTCCTGGAGATAGTTCAATTGGGATGAACGTAGCAGCTTTGGCGCTAGAAGGTTCGCAATTAATATTAGATCCTGCTATTGACGTAAATGAGACCGCAGCGATCGCTTATAATGCCCGTGAATCTAAAGGGAAAAGTGCGGCTGTAATTCTTGGTGGTGGTAGTCCTAAAAACTTTTTACTACAAACACAACCGCAAATTCACGAGGTATTAGGACTAGAAGAACGCGGACATGATTACTTTGTGCAATTTACAGACGCACGTCCAGATACAGGTGGTTTGTCTGGGGCAACCCCATCGGAAGCCGTGAGCTGGGGTAAGATTGACCCGGAGGAGTTACCTAACACAATTGTTTGTTATACCGACAGCACGATCGCCTTACCACTGGTAACAGCATACATCCTCAACAAGTGCCAGCCTCGTCCCCTAAAACGTCTGTACGACATACGAGAAACCATTTTAGAAAAACTGCAAGCAGACTATCTAGCAGCCAAAACCCAACCATCAGACCAAGTTCCAGCAGCCGTGGCTGAAAGTGCTTCACAGCAAACAGCGACTTATCCTTGTGGTAGGTTGATTCCGAATAAGTAAGGACTGGGACTAGAGAGTGGGAGAGAATAATACCAATTCAAAATTCACGCATTAAGAATCCAGACAGGACAAGCTTTTGGATACGTGTATCTGTCGCATTCTTTTTTTAATTGGTATAACTCCTACTCTCACTAAACACTCAAAAGTCAATGTGCTTTTTCTGGTGCTAATCGCTGGGTAACATTGCGAAAAATGCCATGAGTAGCAACTGGATGACCTTCTAGAAATTTAGCGTTAATGTTACCTTCACTCTAGCAATTCGTCTAGGTCAGGCATTGGGAATTCAGCCGCAAGTGCAACGTATTTAAGAATTTGATTGTCTGTTGCGCTATCAGACCAACCGCAATTTAAACAATCAAACTGCATTGAATCATCGGCATCCTCAAAGCATTCTATGTGGGTGCTGTTGCATTTAGGGCATTCCCCCTCAAGCATGACTAATTGAAGCTCTTTGTCTTGCATGTAGTCAAAATCCTTTTTTGTCACATTAAACTCTTAACCAGTTCTCTAAACAGTAACCTCGTGGCTTTAGCTGCAATGCGATTTCTAATCAACTTAGCAGGGCGACCAGCGGCTTTCTCAGTATCCAACTGACTCCCCAATTGCTGACCAATATCATTTTTCAAACGCCTAAGCCGTGGTTCAATGCGAGTATAGACCCACTGCCACAGTGCTTTACGGCATAAGTCAGAACCGCCCACAACTTTAGTCTTCTTACTGTCACCCGACGCCACCAGCGACGGAGCAGCACCCAAAGCTTTTTGAAATCTCCTGAGTGACAGATGCCGTTTAGTCGGTTTTTTCGAGTTTCGCCCCTGACGGATTTTCACCTCCGGTCTACCCGAAGCATCCAGGAATCCCTCAATCGGGTAAATTTGCGATATCAGCACCGAAGAAAGGCGATCGCCAAAGCCAAACTTTTTAAAAACTTGACGGTAAGGTTGAAAGCGAACCTCAGCAAGCAGTTGTTGCAACTCTATCTCAATGGCGTATTCTTCGCGCTGGAGATTACAGATCCTACGCGCATGTTGGCGAACCGTGTCTGTAATCCCCAAGCCAGCCGTTTGAGCGTAAAGACGATCGTAACGCGTACTTTTGCGTTCACCAGCTAGCCAACCCCACAGTAATGGCACTTCACCAGACTCACCCCGAAGTGAGCGTACCAGTGCCACCTCTGGAAACTGCCAAGCTAAATCTTGCCTTGCTCGGTTGATGATGGGTGATTGTACCCGGTTGAGATGAGCCAGCCGCAGCACCAGTTCTCGAATTTTGACTATCGTCAGGTCACGGATTTGGACAAATCGCCGTAGGTCGGCGTGGTAGTCGAAGTAGTAACAAGCCAAAGCCAGGGAATCTGCATCATCATCCTTGTCAGGCAGTGCCAAATGGTTTGCTCGATAATTTTTTAACTCTTTATGACCAACTAGCCGCACTTCTACCCCAGCACGAGCTAAATGAGTGCCCCACAGTTTGCTGTAGTTACTGCCAGTCGGCTCCATGACTGCGATATCCGGCTTTAGCTCTAACAAAGCCTTAATCCCTTGAGCATTGGCACTAAAGCAATTAAACGGACATTCATAATAAAATTGACGTGGAACTGAGGGTTTTTCTGTTAGCAGGCAAGCCGAAACCGAGGACTTGCTCACATCAAGTCCCAAAATTTTAATCATTCAGTTCTCCTGGGTGGTTCAGTTGATGTCCCTGATGTCTGCCTGCGAATCACCCGAAGGCCGTTGAGCCTAATTCACTCTCAAGGCAATAGCCGTCAGCGGGAACTGACGGCGACACAGGGAGGGAACAGTACAACCACAGCAGCCGAGCTTAAGAAGGTAAGAAAGCCAAGGAAGCTTGTTTCTATAAAAAAGCCCTAAGCTGCTGTGTGTATGCGCTGTACGTCTGGGTTGGACTCCAGACCGCGACGCGACGCAATAAATTACGATCGCGTTTCGCCGGTGAGTCAGTCCGGCTCGTCAGGCTTTTCTTACTGCTTCATACATGTCAATTACTTGCTGAATTTGTTTGGCGGATAGCTGCTCGTATTGCTCAGTAGCTTTTTCTGATAGATACTGGCTCCATGATTGAATTGGTATTCCAGTTTTTTGAGAGAGAGTTTGTATAGCTACTCCCGTTGCCAAAACGTTAATTACATATTCATCTTTGGGGATATGAACAAATTCGTCGTCTTTTTCAAAAACCATTACACCTCCTAAAAATTGCTAAGTTCTTGATTGTTGGTCTGAGTAGCTTCCCCGCTTTCAAAAGGGATATCATCTGGGTCAGGTTCTTGTGCTTGTTGTTGATTTAACTCCTCCTCCTTGTATTTGAGTTTTTGCTCTCTTTCTTCGTAGTAGGTGATTCGCTCTTTGAGATGACTAACTCTCATCTCCAAAGTTTGAATTTGAGTAACAATTCCCTTTTCTTGTGACTCCCTAATTTTTCGCTCTACTTTCTCCATCAGTAGAGAGACTGTTTCCTCATCGTCTTCTCCTTCAAACACTTCACAGGAGATTTCCAGGTGCTTGTTTTCATAACTTCCTAAGTTGAGAACTCGTTTGTAAGAAATAGTTTTGACTTGCATAGTTGTGTGATATTTTTTGACTTGGCAGATGAACGGCGGTCGCGGTTGCGTTACGCGATCGCCTTTGAATTAGMTATTGAGTTTTTCGATAATTACTCCTCCTCTGGGATTTGGAATTGCAATGGCATTGCAAGGGGAATTTGTCAGCATTTCTATTTGTTTAGGCCAGTGCGCTTCTACCTCAACCAAGCTCATTTCAAAACTTTGCTCTGCATTCTCGTTGTTGGCAGGTAGAGTAACTCGGAATTTACTCATCGGTTTTCTCTTCTAGTGATACAAAAAAATCAGCATTGCCAGATATTCGCCTAGTGGTTTTTGGCTCTAACTCGTTTGCACAAAGCTCTGCGGTTATCCTATTATTTGTTGTCTCAACCACTCTCCATGTAGTACCGTCTGGTTCTGTTTGAGGTCGCACAAAAGTGTACAGACTTTTATCTCCATTCATTCCTTTGTGCCTCCAAACTGTTTCCTTAACCGCTCCAGGAGTGCCACACCCTCAGAGTAGCGCTTGCCAGTGAAGCCCAGCACCTCAGTGACAATTGTGCTATCGCTTTTCCCCTCTCCAAATCGCACAATTAGCCGCCAAAGTACCCGGTCATTATCCGAACAATTTTCGGTAAAATCGGCTTGGTGAGCGGTTTTGAGGTCATTTTCCGCCGGCTTTTCGGGCTTGTTCACGTTGTCGGCGTATGGTTGGAATATGGTTGAACCACCGCGCAGCGCTGCGGCTTTCATCTCGCGGTATGGGGGGAGTTTCAACGGCTGATCGTCGAGCAAGCAGTGGGACTGGTCGAGTTTTAACCAGTTGATAAGTTGCTCGTTTTTCAAGCTTTTGGCATGAGCTAGAGCCTTCTTACCCAAGCGAATGCGGTAGAAAGCATCGGCTAAGTCGCTCTTACCCTCCAGTCCCCAAGCTGCAACGCGGTCATACTGGGACAATAGAACTGTGAATCGCTTGGCTTTACGACCTCTGCGGGCGTGTCGTTCGAGCCATTCACCCGAACTTGCAACTTTAGAAACCAGCTCGGGGTACTCTTCAGCAATCATTACCCTCTCAGTACCAGCTAATGCCCCATCACCGCGTTCAGTTCTAATTTTTAGCTGGTTAGACAAGTCCTCTAAGTCCTCAGCCATTCCCAATTCAATGGCTGTCCAGTTCTCCCCTTCACCAATTACCTCAAGCCCTTGCCAGTCGGTTGGTGTGCCTTCGCACTCGTAGACACGAACGCGACCGCCCACGGTGTAGGCGAGGTATTGAGCGAGGGTAGATTTTCCTGTGCCCATTTCGCCGATGATCATCACCTGTTTACCCTCAATGGCACTGATGATATCGGTGATTATTTCTAGCGGCTCCTCAACAACAACCGCCGAGGCTTCGATAACTTGAGTTATGGGAGTTCCAGCGTAGGGCAGGGCGTCGTAGACTTTAAGCAACCGCTTGACCCCGTTTTCAAAGCCGTCACATAGCCAAACGCCGAATTTGAAGGTAGCACGGGTGATATTCACACCGAACAGTGAAGCCGAAAACAGTACTCTTCCTACTCCCCAGGCACAGTAACGCAGTAGAGTTTTACCGTCTGGCAAGTGCATCTCAACCCAGGTGTGGGCGCTGGCTGTTTTGGGCGGGGTGGCAACTTTGATGTCAATTAAGTCATTTGCCATACTGCACCTCAATCTTGAAGTACAAAGGCTGACTAGATTGCTGTTTACAAAGTGCAATTATGCCGATGAGCAGCGATGTTAAGGTCAACAGCAGAATTAGTAGTTGGTTCATTCTTCCTCCCACCGCTCTACTGCGTCAACATAGGACTGTTGCCAGCCGCGTCTTTGTTGAGGTTTTGCTAAGGTTTCGGCTGCAACAACATTGTGAGGACAGTTGGGTTTTTTGTCGTCTAGTTCGCCTAGGACTTGGTGAAACTTCTCTGGTGAGGCTTCACTAGACAGATGAGGGATACAGCGAATTTTGGGGGGCTGATTAGTCATGATTCACCTCAATTTCTTCTACTTCCAAAGACGGGGGTGCTACTTCCCAAAGCAGATACACGATTGCTTTATGGGCATCAGCTAAATTCGGGTTTAGCGGACATGCTTCACTGGCAACGATTCTGTAATCTGGATGTTCGCCAATTTTGACAATTAGTGCTGAGGCTTGGGTGAGTAATTCCTTAAGAGGTGTTAACGGTTGGGGGTCAGTCATGGTAAATTTTGGTTGGTAAGGTACGGTGTTAAATCATCGGCAAAACGGGCTCCAGGTCATGACTGGGGCTTGTTTTGTGTTGGGTGATTGGATAGCGAGACACGAAAGCATCGACCGCCGCCAACCATCATCACCTCACGATCGGCAAGGCGGACGGCTTTGCTGCGGCTGACTTTCATCAGGGGAAATGAACCATCAGGGGAAAGGCTAAAAACTTCATAATTTTTTAAGGAGTTCCATTCGACGGCTGTTCTATCGCACAGTCCCAAATACTCAACTTGATTCATGTCTGCGGCTGAGGCAGCGCTAGGCAGGGATGGCAAGTATCGTTTTGCTCTTTCTTTTTTGGTTTTACCTTCGGCGTTTTCTTCGGTCTTCGCTATTTTGGTGCCATTGGTGGCTTCTAGTAGTTCCATAGTCCTTGAATACTAGGGTTATAGTCCCGCTTATGCGGTATTTAAGTCCTTGCATACTGGGGTTATAGTCCCGCTTATGCGGCATTTAAGTCCTTGCATACTGGGGTTATAGTCCTGCTTATGCGGTACTTAAGAAGGGGTTACTACTGCTTTTGCAGTACAGCTATTTTGGTAAAAGGCTTGTGATGATTCTGTTTTAGCGTTTTTAAGTTAGGTTTACCTCCGATAATTTTGGGTTTTGTTTTGTTAATTGACTCCCTAGCAGGTCTTTTCATTGCCTCAGTGGCTACAGGCTGCTATCTCTGCCTGGTTGGGAGTTGGTCATTAGTCATTGGGCATTGAATACTAGCTACCAATAAGCACTGGCAAGTCTTTATATTGCGCTAGGGCTACAGGCTGCCATCTCCGTAGATTTCTGCTTCAGGTGTAGAATATTCTATTAGGATATGATGGTAACATCCTAATAGAATATTTGCAATTAGAATCCTGCTATCCTAATAGGAAGTCGATTATGGTATCACCAAATGCCCAAAGCCAAGCATCTCCAAAGGGGAGAAGTAAAGAAAACAGTCAGCATGAGCTTGTCGGATACGAGTCTACAGAGGCTCGACCAGTTAGCAGACAACCTGGGAATAAGTCGCTCAGAAGCTGTCGAAATGATAGCCAGGGGAGAGATGTCTTTCGCGGGGCAGGGGGATCTTTTGCTGGGGGAACAATAAAGCAGTTCATTGGCGAAACGCTTGAGGAGCTAAAAGATTCTGAAGCTAGGTCTGATAAACTGCGTAAGCGATTAGTTCAACTAACAAATCTATTAGAAACTGTGGAGTCTTCTGATGACTCTCAAAAAGAATAAAGCCGTTTACCTGCTTGGGTAGACGGCTTTGTTTGTGGCGTATCGCCTCAGAACTTCAAGCATGAGGCGATCGCAGCTAACGTTTTGACCAAGAACTAATAACCAATGACCAATGACTACAAATAACTTCACTGCCAAAGTACAACGTGCTTCTGACTTTTGTGGCAAGCAACTAGCAGACTTTGTTAGCTACGTGAGAAGCGTTGACCCAGAACTCGACTTTTATCAAGCAACGATGGTGTCCGGAATAATTATTAACCAGCTACCATCTGCTTTCGCAAATAATCCCCAAATGCTCGCCGAACTCAAAACACAGTGTCAAGTCATTAAACAACGGAAAGACAATCGCCGCTAAGCTAAAAAAAATCACTCACTTAAACATCTAGTGAGTGATTAATTKGCAAAAAAACAAAAAATAATCAACATGAATACTATCAGAAAAGCAAAGAATTCTCTAGACATTCAGATAAATTCTAGTGCCTTCACTAGCCTTGATTTTAACACAAAAACAAGTGTTCGGGGGATACAAAAATGACACAAGGTATTTATAGATTCCCCCAAGAACAGCTAAGTTTTCAATCTGATTCTGGCAAAGTACTACCATGTGAAATAGAAGCTGAAGAAACAATTATTGGTGGTATATTAGACGACCCAAATGCAATTTACCGTATCAAAAACAGACTCAAGCCAGAACACTTTTATATCAGTGCCCATAAAGACATTTATCAAGCCTGTTTAAGGCTTTGTAATAAGGGCAAGCCAAACGACTTGTTGAGTGTTACTAGCTTGCTAAGAGACCACGGCATTCTTGCAAAAATAGGTGGTCAAAACAAGCTTGCCTCTGTAATGAAATGGAACGTCAGCACCGTCAACATTGACCACATGGCTGATTTGGTGATTCAATCATCTGTTCTCAGACAGGTGATTAAACTGGGTGGCGAGATTACTTCTTTAGGATATGAAACCCAGCGTGAATTACCTGATTTGTTAGCGGAAATCACGGAGAGAACTCGGTCAATTGTTGAGACACCAATTGCCCCAACAAGAGATGAACATGAGCAATGGTTGCACGATAGATTACTTGATGAACTGACAACTATTTATACCACTTGTTCTCAACCATCTCTAAGACTTTTAAAGCTCAAACGACTAGCAGATGACCATCGTCTTTCGATGGGATTCTTAGAACACTTCTACTTGAAAACTCTCATTGCCCAATGTACTAAATTACTCACTTATGAAGAGTTAAAAGAGTTAGCAGGCTCTACAGTTAGAGAGTGGTTACTAAATGGTCTAATTCCCCAAAGCACGACAATTTTATTAGCTTCAGATGGTGGAGTTGGTAAAACCAAATTTGCCTATGCCATTGGGAAAATTTTGATTCAAGGCACTCAATTTGGCCCATTTGTAACTACAGGTAAAAGGAAGATTCTTTACTACCAAGGAGACGAAAGCCCAGGTGATATGCTGCAAGCCTTGGATTCTCTCGGTTATTCAGAGCAAGATATCGGCGAATCAGTTCGCGTGCGCTTTGGCTGGAGTGCCGAGAATATGCCAACACTCATTCAAGACTTAAAGGAATTTCAGCCAGAGCTTGTTTTTATTGACTCGCTATCGACTGCCAACCGCTTCTCAATTTACCGCGAATCAGAAATGGAGTATGCCCGCCCCATTTTGGAGATGACCGGGCTGGCTACCCAGTACAAAACCACCTTTGTGATCATTCACCACACAAATAAAGAAGGTGGCGTGCGTGGCACGACCGCAATTAGAAATGCAGTTTCAGAAGTTTGGACGCTGACCAAGGACAACAAAGAAACTGCCACCCCTTACGACCGCATTTTAGAAATCGATAAATCGCGATCGCGCTCCTCTAGCAAAAAATATCGCATGTACTTTAACCCCGATGACCTTAGCTTCACTTTCCTGGGTGAAGAAGGGGACGAACTTGGCGGCCCTGGTCAATCTGCTAAGGAATCAACTTTACAACTTTTGGCTGACAACAGAAACATCAAATTTACCAGTGAAGAGATAGCTCACAGACTAGGACTTTCTAAAGCCTATGCCCGGCGTTACTTGGGTGAGCTATCAGCTGATGGGATGGTAAGCGTCAAGCGTCAACCGGGGAAAGCTAACGCTTATTTTTTAGCTTTTAAGGAAGGATCACCAAAGGATCACCCCTCGGATCACCTGACTTCACATTCTCAGAGCGTTGATAGGAATGAGTTACAGCCCAATCCTGAGTTTGGTATAAAAAATACAGGATCACCCCAGGATCATCCCTCGGATCACCTGCTAAACGCAGACACAGTAAGCAATACAGACGCATGTGATCCTCAAACTGATGAAAATAGCGATCAAACACTGGACTCAGAAATTTTGATAGCACCAAGTCACATCGAGGATCACCTTCGCTCGAATGCTTTACCAGATAACAGTTCTGTCGGTGATCCAGGGGGTGATCCTACCCCGATCCTGTGCGAAAATATACACTCTCTTCAAATAGAGACTAAGCCATTGCCAGGCAACGATTCTGACAGTTTTCGCCAGGGTGATCCGGGGGGTGATCCTGGGGTGATCCTCACTAGTGACCACCACCCCACTCCCTCAATGACAAAACCAGAGTTACCCCTGCTGCCCCTACTTGAAGAAAAAGGCGTTTACTGGAGCCTATCTTTCAAGCGAGAGGTAAAAATATTCCAAATTTTTGATGAATTCTCTGAGGCCAGCTGTCAAGTGCAAGGGCGGGGCAGATTTAGCTTAACCTTCACTGACTTGCAATGCTTATCGCAATCCCCCAGGAGTGACTTGAGTGTGGGTGACAAGGTAGTTATTCTGGTTGGCAAGCATAAGGAAACCTTTGCGACCATTACCACGATTAGAGCCGATGGCATCTGGCTAAAGTGTGACGATCGCAAAAAACTACTTGCCAGAGCTTACTTCCCCCATCAGCTGGTAAAGGTGTGACATTATAACTTGCTAGAGTACTTGTTGCAAGTCTCGTCAGCGATACCCAAAGCCGCAGGATTCTCTTGTAGCAGCTTTTGAAATTTCCGTAGCTCATCCCAGGAGCGGGTGCTGGTGTCGAGTTGCTTCGAGTTCTGGTTTGGGTGGTAATTGAGGCGTTTGTACTCAACGTAGCGGTCGAGCAGCGCTAGAGTAAATTTGGCTATATTGCCGTGTGATACGGCAATCCCAGCGTCTAGTACTTTGGCATATTCCATAATTTCATCAGCCAAAGCAACTGGGACTCTAATGGTTTTAACTTCTCTATTGCGCCAGGTGCTACCCGCTCCCCAAGTAGTGCTAGTTCTTCCCCCTTTATTCATCATCATCAAAATCCTGTATTGCCGTGTGATAAGGCAATCCTAGCGTGAAGGCGTAAAAAAATGGCGTTCGCACTTGTCAAGAGATAGAAGTGCGAACGCGCGATAAAAAGGCTTAAGTAATTGTAAATTTCAGGTTATCCGCTATTTTGAGTTTCGGGTAGTGAGCTTATAGAGCGTTGATGGCCCCCTTAACGCGATCGCTGTCAATTTCCACATAACCCTCTAGTGACTTGAAGTCCTTGTGTCCAGTAATCTGCTTAATGGTGTAAAGGTCAGTCCCGTTGCGGTGCAGCTTGGTTATAAAAGTCCTTCTGGTGCTGTGGGTGCTGATGCCCTTAACCACTAACCCAGCCCGGTCAACAGCTTTACGTAAAATCGCGTCAGCCCAACGGGTGCTAATTGACTTAGAGCCATCGCGGGTAGGGAATAGCCATTGTGAATCACAATCGGATTTGTAAGACAGCAGCGACTCAGCCAGAATCGTGTGTACAGGGACTTGGCGAGTTTTACGCTGACCGTCTGGTGTGGCCTTACGGCTCCTGGCGCGAAAATTGATATACTCTCGCGGACTACCGTCAGGATTGTAAACATCTGCAAATTGCAACTTCACCAAAGCCCCCCATCTTTCCCCGGTGTACCAAGCCAGGTCTAAAAGTAATTTATATTTTTGGCTTTTTATCTGCTTGCGGATTTTAGAATATTCGATGTCAGATAAAATAGCTGCTTTACCATTGCGGTTATTTTTCATTTTGTTTTTCGCTTATCAACTGTTCCGGATTAACCAGTACCAATGGTTAAATCGGAACAGTTTTGATTTTGGCTATTAGTAAAAAGTGGTTCAATCCTATTCTGAGCAAGCTTCACACGTCCTCAGCAATTGTTCTTGTTTTACATAAAAGAAGAACATTTACGAATTTTTCACAGCCGCATACAACAGATTTATTCACTTTAATAATCTGCTGCTATGACACAAATCACAGACCTAACTTTTCAACAGCTAGAAACGGCATCGGGTTTAAGCAATTTATTTGTAGTAGATCCAACCTATGGATTAATGCTGAGATTATCTGCAATTACTCCCGCTCCTGTAAATGCAAAATCTGCTGCTGGGGTGGTGCAAGCACTCTATCAGCTTAGAGAATGTGCAGCCCGCGCTCAAGTAACAGTAAATACTAATCAGACAATCGGCGAACGCTTGGCTGCGTTCCCCCAGGCTTCCACAGGTACAGCAGTAAACGGGTATGTTCTTAGTAGCGGTCAAATTATTACTAAAACCCCACTAGCAACATCTGGGATTCTAGGAGCTAATAACTAATGGCGAATCCCGGAATTTTTCGCAATGTCAACATTTTACAAGAGCTAAATGCTTCAATGGGAACCGAGATTGTAGAGCTTTATCAACCTGGTTACCTCAATAGTTTAGATGTTGTCAGCAATGCCAAGTATTCGGGTTTCATTACCTCACTCAGACTAACAATAGACATTACAAGTATTGACGAATTAGAAGTAGTTGAGAATGACACTCTAGCAGATGATGCAACCATTGCTGAAAATGCTAAAACTACTTTCAACAACAATGCTAAAAAGTGTCTTTCCTTCTTTTTAAAAACATCAGCAACACCACTGATTAAAGTTGCAGATATATACCTATTTAATCAACGCCCATTTTATTATTTAAACCTGTTGCCTTACTTTACTAGTGCTAATACCTTTGATATTGCCCCCGATGCGATAATCGCTGCACAAATGAAAGAAGTAGGCTACGGACTGCTCAGTAACGACGATAGAATTTTAATCCTGGGAACCGTCATCGAAGAAAGCCCAATTTACGACCAATCAGTATTAACAGTTGAGTAATAATTATGCAAGTTTCAAAATTACAAACTATAGCTGACCTCAGCTTAAATGATATGCTACCTGCACTCGATATTGATGGAGGTGTTAGCGGTAAACCAGTACTAGGAAAAACAAGCATTCAATCAATTGTAGATTTATTCCCCAATACACCACAGGGAAGTAGTAACAGTAGTGGTTTTAGCATTCCAACGACAATAAAATCGGTAGCAGCTTCAGGGGATTACTTTATTGGCATCGATAGCAATGGAGAGCTATATAAAATTACTAAAAGTGATTTACTAGCAGGTTTGTCTAATAATAATACTTCTGGTAGTAATACCTCCGGTAGTAATACTTCATTAGTTGATAACTTAAAAGCAATAACAACTTGGAATCAACTTTTAATTTCTGATACCACAGGTACTTCAGGCAATGTAACCAACTGGACAGACCAATCAGGCAACGCCCTAGATGCAAGTAATTCTAGTAACTATCCAACTGTATTAACTAATAGTACTCCATCTGGCAAACAAGCTGTAAACTTTGATGGTTCACAATACCTAACTCATACCGCTATTAGTGGAACAGCTAAAACGATATTCATAGCTGCAAAGCATACCAATATATCTTTAACTGATGGATACTTACTTGGAAATTCATCGGGAAATGTAAAGATTTTTGGCTATGATGATGGTGCTAATTCTCCACGCCTGTATTCAAGCAATAGTGATTATTTTGCTAGTAGTAATTACAATAATGTCTCTAATCAATGGAAAATTTTTGAGTTGACCATTAGTAATACTAAAGTATGTACTCTTTATATAAATGGTACTCAAGACACTAAACAAATAACTTTAAATGATGATTTTGAAAGTACAAGAATAAGTGGTTATTCAGGTGGCAGAAATTTTGTCGGACAGATAGCAGTAATTGCTCAAAAGAATGCCTTACTTGATGCATCGACACGGCAATCTATCAGACAAAAAATCGCTGACTGGGTAGGAATAACCTTACCTTAATTCTCATGGCAGATGTAACTTACGCCGAGCCAACTACTAGAACTCCTGTTAACTTTGATGTATTGCCAGCAATACATCAAGCGCCTCCTGTTACTGCACCCCAAAGGCAACCATTTAACGCCGTACAAGATGCACCAGGAGCGCTAGCACGCCCGATTGATTATCACGCCCAGCCGCATACAGTATCAAGCGTACAACAACAAATTAAACAAGACGGACTGACATGGAAAACGATTGATGTAACTCCAGAAAATACAGCAACTCCGTCCCCAAGAACGTCTAACACTACTCAATCGGTTTTAGCTGGAACTAACGTAGTAAGTGGCAATAGTTATGCTCAAGAACAAGCATTTGAAGCACTAGGCTATCAAGCTGGTTGGGCTTTATCTGGATTTTGGGATGGGGCAATAGCAGGCAAGAATTA
Source organism: Nostoc sp. PA-18-2419 (assembly GCF_005869855.1). Lineage (GTDB taxonomy): Bacteria > Cyanobacteriota > Cyanobacteriia > Cyanobacteriales > Nostocaceae > Nostoc. Next base: position 25,015 of record NZ_SZNH01000028.1, read on the forward strand.
CCCCAATGAATCTTTACGATTGAAAAGGGATGCATTAGAAGATTTATCTTATAGTCTTGGTCAAAAAGTAGGTAGAGAATTAAGGGATACAGCGAATGACGTTACCAATGCAGGTAAGAAAACTTTAGATGATTTGTGGAATAATAAACCCCATTTTGAAATCCCAACTATTAAAATTCCCAAGTTTACTAGACCCGAATTACCAGATTTTGAGATACCTAGAATTCCAGAGTTTGATATACCCAAACTTCCAAAAATCGAGTTTCCCGGATTACCAAAACCAACAATTCCAGAACCAATAAGTAAACCACAGCCCACGACTCAAGAGAAAGATATACCAATACCAAAAGAACCCAAACTCAAGCCAGTACCACCAACATTAATTAGGAGATTACGGGAATTAGAGCTATCGCCCTGTGGAAGTATTTCTTTTGGAATATCCTATGCCACTAAAGCATTAGGCGAATATTTTATACCTGATGCAGATAACACCGGAGGACATTTTGAAGAAATAACTGTAGCAAGTTCAATTGAGGAGATGTACAGCCTTTTTTCTGGATGGTATACCAGCATTTATCGAGATGAGCCTGATTTTAAATTACCAAGTCTACAAGATTGGCTTGAATCTGGAGGTGCAACAGGTAGCATTCAAGAAATAGATTTAGGTAATAATATTCTCTATAAAAAATCGCAAGGACTAGGCAACGGTGTCTATGCTGATGGTAACCCTCGCGGTAGTGGATATCCTAAATACTATGCCTCTCAAGCAACAATTATTATTACTGGATTGACGAGTAAAACAGCAATAAATTATTTACTCGACTCTCTTTCATTTGGTGGGAGAACACCAGAAGTTTATAAATTAAGTGTTTCAAATCCTAGTGCAGATGATTGCCCCCTAGAAAAGCCTGTACCACCACTACCACCACCACCAGCACCACCCCAAGATTGTGATTGCGCCATGACTTGTTGTCCTCAAATTGATTACAGAAAAATCAAAGCTTTAATTGATGATGCTGTTGAAAATATAGCAATTGCCGCACCTGACTCCTGGCTCATCCGACCAGAAAACCACAGGCCACAAATGATTATTCAATTTGGTGAAATACTTGGTAATAAGAAAGTTGGCTCGCCCAAATATCCGCTTACTATCCCGCATCCCAAGCCAAATAAACCTAGTAAATCTGCAATACCTGCTTACAAAAAAGGTAATTGGGAAGTAATTTTTGTTTTAAAAGATAATAGTAAAATAACTATTCATGCTTTGAATGAAATTGAAGCTATGAAAGTTTTAAATGCTGCTAAAGCTTTGGTTATTCCCGATTATGTAAATAATGGATATCTTTCTAAATCAGGAAAAGTAATCACTAAAACTCCACTTGATGAAGTTGTTGTAACTCCCAAAATGGCTAAGTATTTTCCTAATGGCAGAAAATCCCAAAAACCAGAATGGATCTTCAAATTTTGATTATCCTCAGCCTTGGTGGCACATCCCTGAAAATATCAAAGATGCCATCCCTTTAAAAGAAGCTGCAAAAAAACTACATCTGCATTGTGACACAGTAAGATTACAGGCAATTCAAGGTAGGATAAAAGGCTTTAAAATCGGTAGATATTGGTATATCATTTTGCCCAAATAATTAGTGCTTTTATCCCCTGTCGAGGGTTAAGGTACGATTTGAGATTTGATTGATTGTAAAGCTTTTGAAGGCTAGAACTGAGGTGTAATAAATTACTAGAGAATCAAGAAAATGGTAGCTTTAGCACCTGGAACTAATGGCACACTAAAATCTACTTCTTATGAGGCTGCTTTATTAGAAGCCGCTCAACTTTTGGAACTGGCTGAGGAAGGTTCTGTAACCCCTACAACGGTCAACTTTACAGATGTGTCTTTGAATAATGCAGCAAAAACCGCAGATATTACAATAAATTTACCCGTAACTTTGGCCCTTAGTACTACAGACGGAAGTATTGCTATTACTGGTGATTCATACGTAACGCCCACATTTGCTAATGGCGGCGGCGATATCAAATCTACTACGCTTCCAGCAGCCGTTTTAGAATTGGCACAGTATTTACAAGCTTTGGAAGTATCTACTAGCGGCGCTCCTAACAATGTGAATATCGTCTTCAATACCGAGCAAAAGTATGCAGCAATTACAGCTAGCTTGCCTGCGGTTAAATCGATTGGATCTGACGGGAAAATTAGGGTAACAGTAACCCCGTATCTCTAAGTTATAAGCTCTATTTTTTACTTTCTTACTTTCTTACTTTCTTTATAGGTGATCCACAGTGGCTCAAAAAACAGTTGATGTTCCAGATCCCGTTGGTTCTGACGGGCCTGGAGGTGCGGCCCAAGCACCCAATGCTAATCAATACCATGTCTTCCGTGTTAAATCTACTAAGCACGAATTTGTCGCACCGAAAAACAAGTACAGCGATTTACTCGATGTACTAGGACTAGAAGATGTTGACAGTAACGATGCTGCTAAAGAGCAAGGTGTCAGGCTTGCTCAAGGTTACGGGTACATCCACCTCAAGGTTAAGGTCAAAGGCGGTGGGAGCTTAATGGTTGTTTGCGACCCTGACCAAGTTGGTAATGCTCTAAAAAATGGTAAATCTAAAAAGATTTACGGTAAAGATATTGACCGGATTTATATTCCCAAAAAGCGCGTGCTTATTTAATTAGTATGAGTGGGATTAGTGACCATCTGAATTGGAATTTAACTAGAAAGCAGACATTGTTTGCCCGCAAATTTCCTAATGGTTCAATATATATTCCACCCGTATCTCTTGTGGCAAATAGCCACTTGATGATGTTTGGTTTTAAGAATATCAAAGCTAAACCCACTTGGAAACTAGCAGCAGACTTATATCAAAACCTGCTAGTTTTACCATCATCTACATCACAGTTTCAAGCTGCTGTACAAACTTCTCGATTTAGATGTAGCTTGAATACTTTATCCTTGATTAACTTTCCTAATTTTGGCTCTTTACCGTTTGCTGTAGAGATTCGTTTTCCTATCTGGCATACCCAGATGTATTTTGAGGCTTGGTGGTATAGCGGTGAAGAAACCGACCAATCACTCAAAGCTTTGACTGAAATCAAAGCTCAAAGTTCAAATTATCTGACAATTGAGTAAAAGATTGATGATATTTCTAATTAAAATAACTGAATATTTATTCTTAAATAATAATTAGCTGTGTTGCTGTCAAATAATTATTCAACTTAATTACTAATTTGAGCAACCTGAATATGAAAACTTTTTTGGGAGTTGAGCCAACGTCAAATCCTTCACCTTCTAAAGGTGTTGTTATCACTATGGAAGGTACTAGTTTAGCTATCAGCATAATTGTGGGAGCGCTGGCAATATTAGCTGTAGCCGCTAAAGCTATTACGAAATTTAATCAGATAGCTGAACAAATTCGAGACTTAAATCAATTAATTGAAAATCATCGAAAAGAAGAAGGACACGAAAAGCTTTTACTCCAAGTTCGTGTATTACAAAAAGATTGCGCTAGCTTGGATAAAAGGTTTGATATCCATGCACAAGACTACGTAAATTATAAAGATGCTAATCTTTTAGCTATACATGGGTGTGAAGAACAAATTGACCACAAGTGGCAAAGAGCTGAAGAAGAGTTCGCCAAAGACCGCGCTGAGATAAAAGACTTAAGATGGTTTCTCGTCAAAAAACTAGATTTTAGAATCCGTGACGACTATCCATAACCACTGGGGATTCTATAAAAATTGTTTCACCATTTTTGGCAATCAATCCGGCTTTTATTGGTTCGAGTTTTTCTCCAGAAAGCACGCTATAAAACTTTTGCCAACAGTATTGCTTAAACTCCGGATGTATAATGTCAAAGACATTTAAATTCATAACTTCAGCTTCGCTATATCCCAAAGTTTCTCGCCATGCACGATTGACATATAAAAAACGACCATAGGCATTAACAGCTTGAATCAAATCGTTAGCATTTTCAAATAAATCTCGATATCGTTGTTCGCTTTCTACAAGAGCTGCTTCTGCTTGTTTGCGTTTGATAAACTGGGCGATTTGGCTACCAATAGAACCCACCATTTCCAACAGTTCTGTATCTTTTGGTTGGATCTCTCGGCTAAAGAAAACCATTACACCCAAAATTTCATTATCGTCTAAGATAGGAAAGCCAAAAGCTGCATACAATCCAACCTCAGCAGCAGATTGCGATCGCCGAGTATCTCCTTGTCGGGTGATATCTTGAATCCACAGGGGCGATCGTCCGATCCAAATTTCACCAGGTAATCCGACACCAGGCGTATATGTAGTTTGCCAAGTAACTGCTTTAAATTCTCTAACAGAAACTACTCGACTTGACCAAATTTCTACACACCTTAATACTGTATTGACGCTATATCTTTTTATTGAATTACCGATATATTGATTTGCTGTCCAAAGTTCTCCTAAATCCCATCCCAAGTTTTGACAAATCGACTGTAAAATTTGGGGAATTACCTGCTTTATACTCTGGGATTCTGATAAAATCCGGGTGATACTATACTGGGTACTTGTACGTTGTTCTCGGCGCTGTCGAGCAGTCATATCTCGACCGATATAAATAATATCTTCTAGCCCTTGTGTATTTTTGGAAATCACCGAACAAGAAAAAGCAATCAAGCGTTTTTCTCTAGTTTTAGTTCTACAAATTACCTCTAAATTCTGAAAACTTTGCTGATCTGCAAAATGTTGGTAAATTGCTTTGATTACTACTTTATCGTCAATTATCAATGATATAGGTTGATTAATGAATTCTTCTTCAGTAAACCCAAATAATTGTTGAGCAGCATAATTTACTTTGATGATTTGACCTGATTTATTCGTTACTAAAAAAGCATCTGCCATTGAGGTGATTACTTGCTCCATGTAAAAGTTACATGATACTAAAGCATTAGATAGTAAATTTGCTTCATTAGCTTGCTGTGCCAGCTTTTGTTTTAAAACAATTCTGTCGGTAACGTCCTCAATCAATATAATTAATTTATTTTCAAATCTTTCATGCTGTTCGCCGATTATATATATATCTATATATATATTAGATTTCTGCTCCGAACATCGTTTAATTCCTTCTAATTCAAACAGTTCTTGTTTTCCGTACAAAATAGCTGTCAAAATATCCTCAAGTCCGATAAACTCAGGAAAGCTTAGCCGGATATCTTTACCTTGTATCATCTGCTCAGGACAATGTGCAAATCGTTGAACTTGCTTAGATATGTCTATAATGCAAAAATTGTTATCAAGTTCCAAGCGTTCAAATTTATGTGGAAAAGAAGGTTTGTTAAAAATCCGGTCTAATACTTGGTCTTTCATTATCGTATGGGAGCAGATTTTAGATTTATCTTTTAAATAAGATTAAAAAAGGAGGTTTCAGGAGGAGAATAAGAAAAAACTTCAAATTATTGTTATCTAACAGTATCAATCAGCCGATAACTCAGAAATCAGAAGTTAGGACTAATAATTAGTAATCTAGCACTACTGATGCATAATTCTTTAAATAGATTTAGAAAGAAAACTCAAATCAAAATTTTTTCAAGGTGGTGGAACACCTTGCATAATTGCAAGGTAGGATATCAGTTTGCTGATGGTAGAGTTCCAATATTGCCAATGGGTGGTTCAGTGTATTCACAAAAAATATTCAAGCCAATTTTGAGAATATACAAAACAATAACAGTAGCGATCGCTGGATCGATTGCCAAACCGTGTGCTGTCGCTACACCAACAAGAGAGATAATCAAGCCTGTTAGCAAGGGCGAACTCCCTGGATTCTTCGTATAATCTTTAAGTTGACCGCGAAAACCCTCATCGCCACAGAGTTCCTCACGTAATACTTTTACTGTTACTTGCCAAAGTGATTTACCTTGCTGCATAAGCGGTTTCCCATTTTTTTCTATCCATAAATCCTCAAAAGCAGTTTCAACTTTGCCATTGTGTTTTTCCAAATGATTCAAAGCCTCTTGTCCAGGGTCGTAATCTTGTAAAATCTCCCGTGCAGCATTCATTTCTGTAACACTTAATTGAGCATCTATCATTTCATTTATCCTTAGTTATTAGTCATTATTCTCCCCTGCCCCTCTGCCCCCTGCTCCCCTGCCCCTCCCTCCTACTCCCCCCAAGTCCCAAACTACGTCAAAATTTAAATAAACGCGATCGCACCTACCGAAATGCAGATTACCCAAAGTCTCCACACAGCAATTCTCGTAACTGACTTAGAACGTTCTGAACACTTTTATGGCGAAGTCTTAGGATTAGCCAAAATAGATCGTTCACTGAAATACGCTGGTGCATGGTATCAAATCGGCAACTATCAAATTCACCTCATAGTTGCGCCTAGAGTCCCCACCGAAAACCCAAACGAAAAATGGGGACGTAACCCTCACTTCGCTTTCTCTGTTGCTGACTTGGATGCCGCCAAACAAGAGTTGCTTAATCATAATTATCCCATTCAACCAAGCGCCTCAGGTCGCCCTGCTTTGTTTACTCAAGATCCAGATGGCAATATCGTCGAACTGAGTCAGCAGTGAGTCAGAGTGGAGTAGATGAGAGTAGGGAAGTAGCTATAATATAGCAAATTGGTATAAATAAGACTTGTGAATGAGTGTTTGATACTCATTAATCCACCTCAGAACTCCATTAATGAGTGTTTGATACTCGTTAATCCACTTCGGAACTCCATTAATGAGTGTTTGATACTCATTAATCCACCTCAGAACTCCATTAATGAGTGTTTGATACTCGTTAATCCACTTCGGAACTCCATTAATGAGTGTTTGATACTCATTAATCCACCTTGGAACTCCATTAATCAGTCTTTGATATTCGCTAACAAGTATAAAAACTCCATTCTTTTTTACCCCTCTCTCTGCCCCTTGTCTCCGATTACAAACGACAAAAGATATCATGTCCGGCAAATTACTTATTATATGTCATTGCTTCACTTCGTTCGCAATGACAAGTGTTTAATCGGACATGATATGACAAATGATAAATGACCAATGAAAAATGAAAATAATTGCCTACTCTTACACCGATCCTCTACTAGAATCTTCTCCCGATGAAAGCAGTTGGGGATGGGAAGTTGATGGAGTTTATCAGGATTTGGGCAAGGCAGAGTCCTCTGGACATGGTACACGATCGCAATTACAAAGATTACTCGCAGATTGCCAAACTGAAGGTATAGATTATTTGTTAATTCGTCGCTTGGAAGAATTAGGGGATACTGTAGAGCAAGTAAGCGATCGCCTTCATCAACTCGAAGCAATGGGAGTGGTAGTAATCGCTACTGAACAACCTTATACCTCAGAAAATTCTTCTCTACGAGCCGAGTTACTGAATTTACTTCATGCTATCCAACGCGAACAACGCAGTCGTCGCATCCGTCAAGGACATGCCCGTAATCGTTTAGACGCTGCACCCCCACCCGGTAAAGTTCCCTACGGCTACCGCAGAGGTAAGGGAAAGTATACCATTGACCGCAGCACTTCACCGGTGGTCAAGGATTTTTTTGACAATTTTTTACTTTATGGTTCCTTGCGGGGTTCAGTCCGCTACTTGGCGAAAAAATACAGTAAGAAAATCTCTGTCACTACTGGACGCCGCTGGTTGACTAATCCAGTTTATCGCGGCAATACAGCTTACCAAAATGGTGAAATTATCTCCAATACCCATATTCCGATAATTTCCAAGGAAGAAGCGGCTCAAGTTGACCGACTTTTACGCCGTAACAGCCGTTTACCATCCCGCACTGCGAGTGCGCCCCGTTCTTTAGCTGGATTGGTTGTTTGTGGCGAGTGTCAATCGCATCTAACAGTTACCCGTGTCACCCAACGCAACCAAGACAATGAGTATTTATATTTACGTTGTATTAGCTGTCCCCGACGTCCCAAATGTCCGGCTATTCCGTACCAAGAGGTTTTAGAACAAACAATTGAAACAGTTTGCCGCGACTTGCCCTTAGCTGTAGCCGGAATGAATTTTCCGCAGTTGGATGCAGTCAAGAATAGTTTAAGTGAAGCGATCGCTCGTCAGCAAGAAATACTTGCTCAGTTACCCGCATTAATTGAAACTGGAATTTTAGATACCGAAACAGGAAATATTAGGGCTTATAAACTCCGCACAGAAATCTCTACACTCGAAGCCAAATTGGCAATTCTCCCTCCAGTAAACTTGCGTTCTGTTGCTGTTGCTGTTTCGATTCCTCAATTCTGGTTAGATTTGTCCGAAACAGAGCGACGATTTTACTTTCGAGAATTCATTAAACAAATTGAAATTGTTCGCCAAGAGCAAAAATTGAACTTGCAAGTTATTTTTATTTTTTAAGATTTTCCCAGTCATAATTGATGAATTTACGAGTACTCTCAGACTGATATTTATAGGAAGAGGCAGGAGTTAGGGGGCAGGGGGCAGGGGGCAGGGAGCGGGGGGCAGGGAGCAGGGAGCAGAAGGTAAAACATTACTATTCCTTACATCCACGCTTTCAATATGTCCTAACCTTTAATTCGCTTACTGTAGATTTATAATTTTCTTATATCTGTAATATTCTCATCCTATTAGTAACAAAAAAACTAGACAAAATATTAGTCAATGTAGATTTATTTACAAAGTACACAAGAAGTATTAAGCCAGTTTTTATACGTGTTATTTTTCTCATTTATCTATAAAAATATTCGTGAAATAATTAAGACAAATTTCTCGAAAAAATAGTTCTAATTAGGAAAAATTGAGTTAATCTTGGAAACTAGCAATCGTTAAGAACAGACGTTGTTACTGGGTGGCAACATTGGAGATTCGCTCTGGTCTCTATGTAATCGAACCAGCAAGTAAAATGATTACCATAGAATATGCAAGAAGGAAGCTTTATTTGGGGTCATCTAGAAAAACAGCAGCGCACAGTCGGCAAATGGATTGATTGGGTATGGCTTGTGGTGTTGCTGTTAGCAGCAGTGTTACTGTTTAGCGTCAATCTGGGAGGGTTGCCCCTGCGAGATTGGGATGAAGGGACTGTGGCACAGGTGGCTAGGGAAATTTGGCACGCACCAGCAGGTTCAATGCGCTGGCTTTACCCGACGCTAGGAGGCGAACCATACCATAACAAGCCGCCTTTAATGCATTTGCTAATTGCTTGGGTTTATTCTCTAGCAGGCGAGAATGAATCGACTACGCGCTTGCCTGGAGCAATTTTAACCTCAAGTTCAGTACCTTTACTGTATTGTATTGGTCGAGAATTATTTCGCCAACGTTGGGCAGCTATTTATAGTGCCTTGATTTATCTGACAATGCTACCCGTGGTKCGTCATGGACGCTTGGCAATGTTAGATGGGGCGGTGGTCAGTTTTTTGATGGTGATGATGTTGTGCGTATTGCGATCGCGACGGGATTTACGTTATTGCCTTGGTGTTGGTATCGGCTTTGGGTTAATTTGCCTGACTCAAGGACTGATGGGCATATTGCTAGGTGCGATCGCCATAGTATTTTTATTTTGGGATACCCCACGACTACTCACCTGTTACTATCTGTGGATAGCAATCTTGATTGGCATTTTACCTGTACTTGGTTGGTATAGTGCCCAACTGATTCACTATGGTTACAGTTTCGCCGAAGTTGGGCTGGTAAATCCATCTCTGGGCAGAATTAGCACAGTTGCACAGAGAAATTTCGAACCACCTTGGTACTACATCATTGAACTTCTCAAGTACACCTGGCCGTGGTTATTGTTCTTACCACAAACTGTAAGTTTAACTTGGGAAAATCGCAACCTTAGCTGGGCAAAACTAGTACTGGCGTGGAGTGGCGTTTATCTGATAGTAATTTCCTTGATGATTATCAAACTTCCCTGGTATGTATTTCCGATTTACCCCAGTTTAGCCTTAGCCTTTGGTATCCAGTTAGCAGAAACAGAAAATTCACCTTTAGTGTCATCTTATCCCCGTACTTGGGTGGCAGGTTTAGCAATTTTGGCTGTAGTCGCTTCTGCGGGCAGCATTTATTTTAGTTGGGGCACAACACCAAAAACAGACTTACAACTGATTTTTGCAGCAGTAGCTTTAACAATGACTTTAGCAGCTATTTTGGCAGAGCGAGGTGACGGACAATTTCTGAAAATTTTATTCTGGGGAAGTTATATTTCGCTGCTACTGTTAATGAAATCGAATTACTGGGTTTGGGAATTGTCTGAGGCTTATCCAGTCAAACCAGTAGCCGCGATGATTGTACGGGCAAATCCAGCAACAAAGAAGATTTACACATCTTTTCCTTACTCTCGTCCCTCGCTAGATTATTATAGCGATCGCACCATTATTCCTGCTTCTGTTGGTGAACTGCAATATTATTGGCACTACAATGGACAACCCTACTTCCTGCTTCATGCATCTGCTTTTACCAATCTTCAACTAGAGTCGATGAAGCTAATTGACCAAGCTGAAGGATGGAAATTAGTTACCAAAGATACGAATCGTTTATAAGTATGGAGGCATTGAGAGTGCTGAGTTAGGAGTTAAGATTTATTATTGTTCAGCTCCCCGACTTTTGATAAAAAGGTAGGGGAGCTAACTTTTTATCAATGATTTGGTAGGTCTAAATATGATATTATCGTGTCCGGTTGAATATTTATGATATCTGTGAGGCTCGGTAATGGCTAATGGGAAAGAAAAACCAACTGTTCACCTTTTAGCAATTACCAATTACCAAAAAGACCAACCATATTGTAAGTAATTAGGCGAACTTGATACAAAAGAGTATTCTATTTGTTGGACAAAATAGAAGACTCCTTTGTATCAATCAATATTATTGATTGCAAAATTACAGACAGTAAAGTAAAATTTAATTGACCATAGGAAGTAGACCCAGATTATGGTAATCTTTCCCCTGGTTTTTTAATTTGCTCTGTAGGAAGCACTTGGCGATCAGAGTTAGTGGTTTCCTGAGTAATAGCAATCATACTAAAAAAAATCGCACTTCCTACAGCAAAAGCCACCATTGGACGCTTGAGCAGGACAAAATCCCTAACAATCCTAGCCAAAGGTCTACTTTGACGACGTAATGCCGAAGATATCATCATTTGTCTGCAAATAAACGGATCGCGGACATAATGACCGCTTTGGCAAACTACTAGCCGTTCTTGGCAATAGGGACAACAAAATAGACCAATACGCGTTTTAATTGGTTTGGGTGTGGCATTTCTTTGACAAATTGGGCAAGTAACATAATGATTATCAAATGTGTGTATATTCATTTACTCGCTCTATAGGAATAGCTATATTGAATTGGGGTCAACACTTAACAGACTTCTAAATCTAATTTGATATCAATGCTAAATCACACATACATTGTATTACTACCAAGGATGGGTCAATGGTCGCAACATGAGTATAGCTAGATTTAAGCGAAAATGACTTTTCATTAATGCTTGTGGCTCACAGTACCTATGTTGTCTTTAGAGACAATAGCGTTGAGGCTCACTCCTACTCCATCAGGGTAGGCTAGCAAAAACTATAGGCATCGCTGACCCCTAAATAATAATTGTCTCCCATTTAACAGTCCTCACCACAAAAATTTGCATAGACAGATTTTTTGCTAAAGCTTTGTGAATCGAGCAAATAAAGTCTACTTGTCTGGTTGCTAAATAATGGCTCACAATGAGAAGTAACAGATAAAAATTTAAATTTTTTCTTACATTTACCCCGCCTCTCAATGACTCTCTGGCCTCCCACTCAACTAAGGAAGGTAACGGAACAACCTGCCTTTCCTATACCTTCTGCCCGCTTAGCTCACTTAATAAACCGTTTCCAACCATCTCCAGAAACAGTTGTGCTATTTTTAGCCATGCTAATTGGTGGTGGCACTGGTATGGGTGTAGTTACCTTTCACTATTTGATCGAGCTAATTCATCATTTAATGCTAGAAAATTTGATGGGTCAGATTGGCGTCTGGGGTGCTTGGACTCTAGCTTGCGTTCCTACTCTTGGGGGATTAATTGTTGGCTTGATGCGCTGGCGTACCCAAGACTTTGGCCCTGAACTTTCATCTTTAATCGCCGCTTCTCAAGAAACAGAAATCAGGCGACCACTACGACCAGTTACCAAAATGCTAGCTGCATCTGCTTCTTTGGGAAGCGGTGCTTCTTTAGGACCAGAGGGGCCAAGTGTAGAAATTGGTGCAAATTTTGGCATGTTGTTGTCTGTGATTTTAAATGTATCTCAGGAACGACGACGTTTACTGTTGGGTGCTGGCGCTGCTGCTGGATTAGCTGCTGGGTTTAATGCTCCGATTGCAGGAGTATTTTTTGCCTTAGAGGTGGTGATGGGAGCTACATCTTTTGCTACTTCTGCTGTCAGTGTGGTGCTGCTAGCAGCGGTGGTAGCAGCATTAATTGCTCAAATTGGTTTGGGGGCACAACCTGCTTTTGATTTACCTGCTTACCAAGTCCGGAGTCCTTTAGAATTACCCCTTTATCTTGGCTTAGGTTTAGGGGCTAGCCTAATTTCTCTAACTTATACTCAATCAATTTGTCTGGCTAAAGCCTGCTTTGCTGGTAAGGTTCCAGGGTTTCAATTTTTGGGACGAATTCCTCAGCCAATTCATCCAATTATTGGCGGTGTGATTGTTGGCGCAGTTGCTTTACGCTTCCCGCAAATTCTGGGCGTTGGTTATGAAACTGTGGAAGCAATGCTTCAGGATGTCAAGTTTTCACTGTACCTGTTAGTTGTGCTGTTGGTGGTGAAACTACTGATGACTGCAATTAGTGCAGGTAGTGGTTTTATCGGCGGTTTGTTTGCACCAGCTATGTTTCTAGGTGCTTCTTTTGGTTCGGCTTACGCCAAAATTTTAGCTGTGGTATTCCCGGCAATTTGTGAGCAGATGGCAGCTCCTCCAGCTTATGCAATGGTGGGGATGGCAGCAATGTTAGCAGCGAGTGTTAGGGCACCGTTAACGGCTATTTTAATGCTGTTTGAATTAACCCGCGACTACCGCATTGTTTTACCGTTAATGGCTGCTGTCGGTTTGAGTGTTTGGTTAGTAGAAAGGATTAAACCGACTTTTAACTCTAACTCTAATCTACAACAAATTGGTCTTTCTGAATTGAAAGATGAACGAGCAGAAATTGTGCAGCAAATATTCGTAGAAGATGCGATGCACCCTTGTCCAAAAAAGTTATCTGCAACCCTTAGTGTGTTAGAAGCAGCTGAGGAAATGATCCGCGATCGCACACGAAGTGCTTTAGTAATCGATCCAGCAGAACAATTAGTTGGTATCGTTTCTCTAGAAGATATTAATCGTGCCCTTGCTGTTTGGCAAACTTACCCAAATTCACCAACTGAAATTTCAGATAATTTATCTAGTCAAACACTCATAGACATTTGTACTACTGAAATTCTCTATGCATGGCAGGACGAACTATTATCTGAAGCTTTAGACCGCATGAGTGTTAGAGGTTTGCATCAATTACCAGTGGTATCACGAGACAAACCTGATCGCATTTTAGGTTTACTAGAAAAAGAGCAAATTGCATTAACATGCAATTTGGCAGTTACGCGTAAGGCACTGCGTCACTATTTAGCATATTAGTCATTAGTCATTGGTCATTAAGTTTCACAAATGACTAATGACAAAAAATAAAGGACAAAGTCATGACTCAGAGGTTTCCGAGTATTAGAACTTTCTAATGAAGGACAAAGGACAAATGACTATTGACTAATGACTATTTATTTATTAAGCCGTGGCTTCTAGAACTTCATCATCTTCCCTATCTTCTGGATCTACCTGTCTCAAACGAATGTGCTTTTTACCTAAAGTGATGATAAACTCATCTCCTGGTTTAAGATTCATCTGTTTTGTATAAGCTGAACCTATAAGCAAGTTACCATTAGATTGCACGCTAATCCGATAGCTAGCACTACGTCCACCACGCCCATTTGCACTGGGTGTACTGTCCAACTGAATGCCTTCAGCATCGATTAGGGCATTTAAGAACTTCATCATATTGACGCGCTCTATACCATTTTTGGTAACGGTATAGTAGCCGCACTTCTTGGCTTTGTCTTCCTTGCTCTCGTTCTCTAGCTCTTTAACTTTTTTGAGCAGTTCTTCGCCGACTAGGGGTTCAATTTTTTTCTGTTTAGGCATCAACTTAGGTCGAAAACGAATGTTTGAAGTGTTTGAATCGATTTTATTTTAGCTGAGGTTGAGCTAACAGGAAGATAATCCTTTAGTTTTTATCTCAACATAGCCAAGTATATTACACTCATAGCCAGAATTGTTATGCAATTACTAAATATTTTCTAGACAATTTATTTTCTAGAATGCTCGCAATGCTGATAACTATATATATAGTTTGTAAATTACTGCTAAACTATATTTGTTTAAGTTTTCTAAACTAACCTTGAAAAGGTTGTCTCGTTGTTGAGGATAATAACTAAGTTACAGAATGATAAGCAAAACTGATTTTTGGTCATTAGCCATTGCTCATTGATCTTTACAAATGACAAAGAACAAAGGGCAAAGTCAAAAACTTAGGCTTCTTTAGATCCGAACTTTGCAGCAGAGGACGAAAGATAAAGCGCAAAGTCAAAGCGTCCACTTTTGGCGGTCTGAACTTTGTAAGAAAGGACAAAGCTTACCTGAATGAAACTAACTACCAGAGGACATTACAGTGTAAAGGCATTGCTAGATTTGAGTTTACAGCCAAGATATGGCCCTGTATCTGTAAAAGTGATCGCCAAACGCCAAGAGATCCCAGCTCCCTACCTCGAAAAACTATTAATAGAAATGCGTCGTGCTGGGTTAGTGAAATCAATTCGTGGTAGCATCGGTGGATACCAATTGGCAAGAGAACCTGCACAAATATCTATAGGACAAATTTTAGAAGCAGTCGGCGAGAGCATTACTCATTTACCTGCTCACACTCCTGCACCTGCACAAGCTGAAGATTGGGTGACATTTACTCTTTGGCAAAGACTCAATCAAAAGCTCAAAGAAGCTTTATACAATATTACTCTGGCAGACCTTTATTATGATGCTCGTAGTTGGCAAGCTTCCCTTGGGGAAGAAGCTAGTTTTGTGGTTTAGTCATTGAGTGTAGAGCATTGGACATTGGTTATTGTTAACTAATAAATGACTAATGACTAATGATATCTGTTGTTGTTTTAATCATTGCCGGACTTTTAGATTACTTAATTGGCGATCCTTGGGGTTGGCCTCATCCGGTGCAATTTATGGGGTGGGTAATTTCTCGGTTGACCAAATTTTCTGTAAAATTGTGTCAAAATTCTCTAACACAACGCCTAGCTGGAATTTTATTAGGCATTATCCTGATAATTGGTAGCGGTATTATTGGCTTTTTGCTCATTCAAAGTGCTAGATGGGTGCATCCGCTGTTAGGAATTGGTTTACAAAGTATTCTTTTGGCTAGTTGTTTTGCTGGCAGAAGTTTGCGAACAGCAGCGGTGGATGTTTTACAACCTTTAACAGCAGGAGATTTACCACAAGCGCGTAAGATTTTAAGTAATTATGTTGGTCGAGATACACAAAATCTCTCACAAGCAGAAATTTTGCGAGCTGTTTTAGAAACAGTTACAGAAAATGCAACTGATGGGGTAATGGCTCCACTTTTTTATGCAATTATTGGTGTATTTGTGCCAGTTGTGGGGTCAATTCCCTTAGCTTTAGCATACAAAGCTAGCAGTACCCTTGATTCAATGGTAGGTTATCGGGAAGCACCTTATACTTATTTCGGGTGGTTTAGTGCGCGGTTGGAAGATTGTTTGACTTGGCTGCCTTGTCGGTTAACAGTTATGACTCTGGCACTATTATCGAGAAAACCGATGCATGTTTGGCAAATTTGTCGCCGAGATGCAATTACCGATCCTAGTCCCAATTCAGGTTGGAGTGAGTGTGCCTATGCTGCTATTTTAGGTGTACAGATGGGCGGTACAAATTGGTATCGTGGGGTAGCTAAACATAAACCATTGCTAGGAGATGCTATTTATCCCATCACCCCAACTTCTATTTACAATGCTTTGCAACTGACTCGATATTGTTTTTTACTATGGTTAGGGATAGCGATCGCTATTTTGTTAATTACTCTCGAATAGAGCATTGCGGGTGTTGACTGCTGAACGCCAGTTGCTTCTCTTATCGGAGACGCTACGCGAACAAGTCGGCAGAGCGCAAGGGCGCACTGGCTCATGTTGAGTGAGGAGTTCTCATTCTCCCCATTGCCCCTAATCCCCACTTTGTGGGGCCCCGAGTTCCCCATCTCCCCTAAAGATAGCCATGTCTGCAAAAGTAGTTCAAATCCTCTCATCAGAAGAAATTCGTCGCACTTTGAATCGCCTTGCTTCTCAAATTGTCGAAAGGTCGCGTGATTTGTCCCAATTAGTGCTTATTGGTATATATACCAGAGGTGCGTTATTGGCTCAATTGTTGGCACGTCAAATTGAGTCTCTCGAAGGTGTAGTCGTTTTAGTCGGTGCTTTGGATATTACATTTTATCGAGATGACCTCGACAAAATTGGGTTGAGAACTCCGGCGAAAAGTGACATTCCTGTTGACCTAACTGGGAAAACGGTTGTACTCGTAGATGATGTGATTTTCAAAGGAAGGACTATTCGCGCTGCTTTGAATGCTGTAAATGAGTACGGAAGACCAGAGGTAATTCGTTTAGCTGTGTTGGTAGACAGGGGTCATCGTGAGCTACCAATTCACCCAGATTTTATTGGTAAGCAGTTACCTACCGCTAAAGAAGAAATTGTCAAAGTTTATTTACAAGATTGTGATGGACGAGATGCAGTGGAGTTAATGGGAGATTAGTTATTGGTCATTTGTCATTGGGTATTGGTTATTCCCTCATCTTCCTCATGCCCAACATCTTACCGCAAAATTGGGCTACCGTGATGATGAATTAAATACCACTTCCCACCCAAAAGCTGAAATATATTTGTGGCGGTTGATTGAGCTTCGAGTCTTCTCGAACCAACGACTTGAAACACATTTTCTCTCAGCACAATATAAGCAATATTATCATTAAATTCCGTAGCAATTATATCTGTATTAATTTCAATATAAGCAGTGTTTTTAAATATTTGCTCCCAAGAGTTGTGAATTTCTTTCCAACCTCGTAGCACATTACTTCCTGGATGAATACAAAAACTACCACTTCCTTGCGACCATATTGCACTCATCGCTTCAATATCTTTTCTTTCAAAAGCTCGATAAAAAGTTGTGTTAGCTGCTAAAATTTCATCCTTGGTCATGGGGAGTTCAATAGTTAGGAGTTAGAAGTGAGCAGTTGAGAGTTAAGAGTTGAAAGTTAGGAACGAGGAGTTAGGAGTTGAAGGTTATTAAATTATAACTTTCAATTTAGATTAATTAGTTAATTTCTAAATTGAGGGTTGTTAATGCTTTGCTATTATGCACTATGTTATCTAGCTAGGTGTTAAGCACTGATGTAATATTTTTAGTTACAATTCATCACCCAATATACATCTAATATAACCTAAAAATATTTTAATTTTCTTAACTCCTTACACCTTGCTTTGGAATCTCTGGTTCCGCTCAACACTGAATACTCAACACTCTCAACTCCTAACTCTTATTAACTGTACTAATAGTTTGTAATAACTGATTAGCTGTATAAGGTTTAGACAAAAAAGCTTTAATACCTATGTCATAAGCTGCATCAACCTTATCTGCTGAACTCATTCCACTGACAGCAATAATTTTTACATCTGGATTAATTTTTTGCAGAGTACGGATAGTAGTTAACCCATCCATAGATGGCATGAGCATATCAGTCAAGACAAGAGATATTTCATCTCGGTGTTCTGCATATAAGGCTATAGCTTCAATGCCATCACTGGCTGTAATTGCTTTATAATTATGACTTTCTAATGATGTTTTTGTGACATCTCGAATGGCTGCTTCGTCATCTACAACTAAAATTAATTCTCCTTGACCCGAAGGTAATTCTTGCTGCTGTTCTTCTGTAGTTTCCGTTGCATCTTGTGCTGGCAAATATACCTGAAATTGGCTGCCTTTTCCAGCTTCACTGTATACATTGATAAAACCACCGTGGCTTTTAATAATACCAAGTACTGTAGAAAGACCAAGACCAGTACCTTTGCCGAGTTCTTTAGTAGTAAAAAATGGCTCGAATATCCGATCTAATATTTGTGGTCGAATACCGATTCCCCCATCAGCAACAGTAATTACAATGTGGTGACCAACTTTAGCATCAATATGCATCTTGGTAAAATTTTCATCAACGAAAAGGTTCTCAGCAAAGATTTTTAAAGTTCCACCTTTTGGCATAGCATCACGAGCATTAACACACAGATTCATCAGTACTTGATGCAGTTGAGTAGCATCGCCACAAACAGTCCAAAGATTTTGGGGAATTTGAGTAAAAACTTCTATCGATTTAGGAAAAGTTTCTTTTATAATCTGCTGAATTTCAATTATTAAATGCTTTAATTGTAAAATTGTGCGATCACCTTCCAGCCCACGAGTAAACGATAATACTTGCTTGACTAAGTTTGCCCCCCGTTTAGCGTTAGCGATCAAGATTGGCAGTAGTCGCCGAGAACGTTCATCACGAACTTGTGCTTCTAAGAGTTGAGCTGTCATCAGAATCGGGGCAAGAACATTATTCAAATCGTGGGCGATCCCACTGGCTAAAGTGCCAATGCTTTCCAATCGCTGAGCGCGCAGAAATTGGGCTTCTAGTTGTTTTTTTTGCGTAATATCAGTGTTTACAACCAGAATAGTCTGTATTTTTTTATTAAACTCACGTACTAGTGTCCAACGGCTTTCAACAATAATCTCTTTACCTGATTTTGTTTTTTGATGTAACTCTCCTTCCCAAGAACCATTTTTCATCAAAATACTGAGTGCTTCTTGAACTTGAGTTGCCTGTTTTTCCTGCCAGAGAGCTCGTGTCTTTTTATTGATCGCTTCCTCTTTTTTCAAACCATACAGATGCTCAGCAGCTTTATTCCAAAATAAAATTTTATCCTCTAAATCACGCACAAAAATTGCATCTGTGGCAACATCCAGTAAAGCAGCTTGTTCGCGAATTTTCTGTTCTGTTTGTTTACGTTCGATAGCATAGCGGATAGAACGCTCTAACAAAGGTGCCGTCAATTGGCTTTTTTCCAGATAATCTGCGGCTCCGGCTTTCATCGCTTCTAGGTCTATTTCCCAGTCGCCCTGACCAGTGAGTAAAATTATCGGAGAACAACAGCCGTTGGCAATTGCTTCGCGCAATAATTCTAGTCCATTGTGCGGTCCCAAACGGTAATCTACAAGATAAATGTCATGTTGCTGCCTAATGATCGCACTCCTGGCTGCTTCATAATTACCTACCCATTGCAGTTCGCAGTCTGCTACCTGGAATTCACGGAACCAATAACGAGTCAAAATATAGTCATCTTCGTCATCATCAACGAACAGAACTTTGATGGGGCTGTTGTCCATGTTTGTCTCTCATTGCTTCTGCTGGCAGTTGCACAATTTCAAACCAGTATTTTCCTAGAGTCTTCATTACCTCAACTAATGAGGCAAAAGTCACTGGCTTAATGATGAAAGAGTTTGCACCCAAATCATAGGTATTATATATATCTTCTTGAACACCTGATGTTGACAGCATGATCACAGGAATTTGCCGCAGTTGTGGGTCAGTTTTGATTTCTTTGAGTGCTTCGAGACCGTCTTTTTTGGGCATATTCAAATCTAATAAAATCAACCCTGGATGCGGTTTACTGCTGTTGTCAGCATATAGACCACGGTGGTGTAAATAATCCATCAACTCTTCACCATTACTAACAATGTATAGTTCAATTGGCAATTGACTTTCTGCCAACGCCTCACGAACCAACATCCTGTCATCTTCATCATCATCAGCCATTAAAATTGTGACGTTTGTTTCTCGACCCTTCACTATGCATCGTCTCCTTTGCATTGGTTTATTAGTATGAATCAAGTTATTAACTTGGCACAAATGGTAAGTCGCACGTTGACAAAAATAATTAAATATGCAGGCTAGATTTTTAGCTATAAAAGCTTGATTTTTGCAGTACAGTTAACGGGTATTTAACGACAAATCACATATTGCATTAGCCGTCTAAAACCTGAAATAATCGAATTTGAGCAATCGCTAACATGATCAACGATTTGGAAAATAAATAAGTCATAGAAATTAGAGGGCACAATTGTATAATTAAGCTAATTTTTTAGTATGGTCTTAATCCCTCTCCAGGAAGAAAAATTAAGGATGAAAATTGACTGATAATGTCACAAAAAACTTTGATCCTTGCCCTGGTTTGCTCTGGGCTGTGATCCTTCCATGATGACGCTCGGTAATTTTCCGACAGATAGCTAAACCAATACCAGTACCTTCGTATTCAATAGTACTATGTAAACGTTGAAAAACATTAAAAATGCGATCAAGATACTTTTCTTCAAAACCAATACCATTATCTTCTACAACGATTTGACAAAGCTCAGAATTAGGCAAAATGTTATTTGCTTGATTGTTTAAAATACTACCATAAATTTTGATTGCAGGTGGTATTTGTGGGCGGTGAAATTTCAGGGCGTTACCAATGAGATTTTGCAGTAATTGGCGCATCTGTAGAGGATCGGCTTTAATCGTAGGTAACTTGCCGATTTCGACAGTTGCCCCAGTTTGCTGAACATACACTTCTAAATCAGACAATACCTCTTGGACAATTTTTGCCAGATTTACCGATACAAAAGGCTGGGCCCTAGTAGTAACTCGTGAAAGTGTTAACAAGTCTTCAATCAATGTCTGCATTCTATTGACGGCATTGAGCATCCGCTCTAAGTAGTCACGTCCCTGGTCAGTTAACACCTCACTGTAGGTGACTTTCAAGCGATCGCCAAAAGTTTTAATCTTACGCAGCGGCTCTTGCAAATCGTGGGAGGCAACAAATGCAAATTCTTGCAATTCTTTATTGGAACGGGCGAGTTCTTGCCCCTGGCGAGTTTCTTGTTCTAGGATTTGGCTTTGAGCCGAGGCAATACCTATTTGATCTGCCAGCTGTTGCAAAAGTTCAATTTCCCAACTAGTCCACTCCCGGGAATGAGCGCACTGATGGGCAATTAACAGTCCCCACAGTTGATTTTTCAGTAAAATTGGAACTACAAGGTTGGCTTTGACGGCAAATCGTTGCAGTAATTCCATGTGGCATGGTTGGATATCAACTTCCGCTATGTCTCTAATTGAACTAATTCGTCCTTGGCGGTACTGCTCAATGTAATTGTCGCCAAAGCAAGGGTCAATAATTTGCTGTCCCAAAACAACGGGCAAACCGGGAACTACTGCTTCTTGAACTGCCATCAAAGAGTTATTTGGCTGTAGACGCAAGATTAACACACGGTCGGCGAGCAGTAACTTTTGCACCTCTGTGACACTGGTTTCGAGAATTCGATCAATTTGTAAAGATTGGCGAATTTTCAGGGTGATATTAGCGAACAGTTGCGATCGCATATTTTGGCGCAGTAATTCTGCTTGGGCGCGGTTGCGTTCGTGTAGCACGGCTTGCCGTTCGCTAATATCCATCATTGTGCCCATCATTCGCACAGGCTTACCTGTTTGGTCCTGGACAATATAACCGCGATCAAATACGTAGGCATAGGAGCCGTTGCTACGGCGAAAGCGGTATTCATTTGACCAAAATTTTTCACCGCTATCGATCAAAGCCCGCACTTGGGTGGCGATTCTCTGCCTGTCGTCTGGATGTATGTGTTCGCTCCACCATTGAGCAGTAAAATTTATTTGCTCTATCGAGTAACCAAACAGTGTTTGTAAAGCTTGATTCCACCACACCTTATTAGTCAGCAAATCCCAATCCCATAAAACATCGTTGGTAGCACGGGCGACTATCTGGAAACGTTCTTCGCTTTGGCGCAATTGCTCTTGTGCTAATTTGCGTTCACTGATGTCTGTATGACAACTTGTCATCCGCACTACATTACCATCTTCGTCCCAGACTGCCTGACCGCGATTCAAAACCCATTTGTAAGCGCCATCTTTACAGCGAATTCGATGTTCGTTAATAAAAAATGGGGTAATCTTGGCAAAGTGATCGGCGATCGCTTGTCTGACAAATCCCATATCATCTGGATGCACTCGTGTTATCCATTCATCTAAATCATCGGAAATTTCCTCTTGTTGATAACCGAGGATTTTCTTCCAGCGAGTTGAAAAAAATACTCGATTGTTTTTAAGATTCCAATCCCAAATGCCATCATTATTACCCCGCACCACTAACTGACAGCGTTCTTCGCTTTCTTTGAGTGCTTTTTCGACTCGTTGACGCTCAATAGCAGCAGCTAGAATATTAGCAATAGATTGAAGAAAATAAATTTCATCTTTGGTGAAGGTCTGGTGTCTGGTTGTGTGTGCCCCTAAAACTCCAAAAGGACGCTCTTTGCCATGAATCACTACACTAATACCGCTTACTACTTGATGGTCGTGTAGCAGTTGTGGGCCATTGAATCGCGTTTCAGTTCGCAGGTCATCGACAATCACAGGGCCACTGGAAAGCAAGGTATAGCCAGCTTGAGAATTTATCAAAGCGCTGACAGTAGCGTTTCCCAGCAACCCAGGTTGCCAACCTACTCCAGCCCTTAGGAGTAATGCATTACCATTTGGCAGTAGTTCTAAAACTTTACAATACTCAACTTTTAGGCATTGAGCAACGACGCTAGTACATAAGTTCATCAGTGTAGTCAACTCTGTACCAGCTAGGGCTATTTGACTGAGTTCTGCTATTGTTGCTTGCTGGTTAGCATAAACTTCTAGCGCCTCCTGTGCTTGTTTGCATTTGGTGATGTCTATATTGATTGCAGACATTCCCACAGCCACAGAAGATTCATCTCGACAGACAACTCCTTTACTTGCTAAATAGCGAATGCTGCCATCAGCCGAAATGACTCGATATTCGATGTCATATTTTACCCCATCCACAATAGCCTGCTGATGCGATCGCCTGACTAAATCGCGGTCTTGGCGATGAACGCGGTTGATAAAACCATCATAAGTGTGATTGAAAGTCGCTTCTTCCCTGCCGAAAAGTGCTTTTAAGTTACCTGAGTAAGTAATTTTGTCAGTCAGAATATCCCAGTTCCAAATGACTATCTCAGCAGATTCTAAGGCTATTCTCAGTTGTGCTTCTTGCTGTTGTGCCTGAGCAGTTTGCTGTTGTAATTCCTCTTGGGCACGATGAGCTTCTAGAAGACGGCACAATCTTTGATGTAATATCGGCCATTGAATCGGCTTAGTAATAAAATCAGTAACACCCACAGCAAAAGCTTTTTCCACAGATGCCCGATTGTCAAAACCGCTAATCATTAACACTGGTGTGTCTTTACCATTGGGAAGTGCTTGCAGTTGAGCGCAGCAGTCAAATCCATCTATCTCTGGCATGATCGCATCCAACAATACTATATCTGGATGTAGCCGAGTATAAGTAGCGATCGCCTCTAAACCGTTACTCGCTTCTACCACTTGATACCCTGCTTCTTTCAATAACTCACACAGATACATTCGCATTAAATGGTCGTCGTCTACAACCAGAATCAGGTTAGTCATTTGTCGTTTGTTTTTTGTGCTTTGTGATTAAGCAATGACTGTGCCAATTTTTTAGATGTTTGATTTTGGATTGCAGGAAAATTTCAACCCTTAACTCCAAATAATCAGCAAATTCTGCTATAAGCCTCATACAGAGTGCCCTGTTGTGATTCCAATCTTCACTTTCGTTATGAGGTTGGAATCATGAACAAAGACCTAGCAATCTCGGGCTTTGCCCTTTTTTCTCAAGCTACGCCTCACAAAAAATCTTTCTTTATTTTTCATAACTAAAATCAGCAGCTTTAAGGCATGTTTTCAAACTATTCGTTTAGCCTCCTAACTTTTTTCTTGCCTAAATCCCCCTTTGCAAAAGCGATTTAAGGGAATCTTAGCCACCCTTTGTCAGGCAGTTTGGGGAGAGCTAATAGTTTGAAAACACACCCTAAACCTTATTGTACTGAGTACAATTATTAATTTTCTTACTTCCTGCAAGAGGACAAGGGGAGGAAAAAGATTTTTGGAAGCTTTGTATTGTTGTCTTCTTGCCCCTTTGACTCGCCACTTTATATTCAAAAGTCCTTTGCTAATTGGATTTGGGGCTAACTCTAATCTTAAAGTCATTAAATTATGACATTTTGACTGATAAATAAGATGCTTTGCTACTTTTTGTTATCAAACCATGACAATGCGATCCCATAAGGGCTGATAAATTCGTGAAATAGCCAAAAAATCTATTCAGACCCCTTGATCCCTACATATGCTTAGTGGTTAATATTGACTTAACAAATTACAACTCCTCCGATCCCAAAAAAATGCTAAAGGCATAACCAAAGGAATTGATCGGAAATGATTTCGATTTAAAAACAAACTAAAAAACTTAAAACTGGGCAAAACCAGAAGTCAGGAATAAGAAATTCATCTGGAGTGGATGACATTTTATACTGCATTCTTTAACCAGGGGAAATCATTTACCGCTTAAACTACTGGAGGCCAAATTAATGGCAAAAGAACGCCCGCCACTAGAGGAGATGACCTTACGGCAACTACGTAAAGTTGCTAGCGAATATAGCATCTCTCGCTATAGCCGAATGCGTAAATCTCAACTGCTCGCATCAATTCAAGAAGTCCAGCGCAGCAAAATTTCGCTCAGTCCATCTCGTTCATTGGAGGCACAAGAAACCGTGGAAGCAGCTAAGTTTGAATTAGGTCAGGAAGATCGTACTGGTGGATCTCTTACTGATGTTGATGAAGGACTCCCAGATCTGCCTTCTGGTTATGGTGAAAGCCGGATTGTACTCTTACCCCGCGATCCCCAATGGGCTTACACTTACTGGGATGTTGCCAATGAACATAAAGAAGAACTGCGTCGCCAAGGGGGACAACAACTGGCGCTACGGATTTATGATGTTACTGACATTGATATTGATTTTCAAAGTCCCCACAGCATTCAAGAATATCCTGCTGACGAACTAGCAAGAGAATGGTATTTACCAGTTCCAGTCAGCGATCGCGATTATGTGATCGATGTGGGCTATCGGGCTGCTGATGGTCGCTGGTTAGTACTCGCTCGTTCTGCCAGAGTACGTATTCCTCCCGTCTATCCTTCTGACTGGATTGAAGATGTCTTCATCACTGTTGACTTTGAAGAAGACTTGCATGAAAAGACTCAGTACGAACTGGTTCCACCTGCCCAGAAGGCCGCAGCAGCAGCTAATGCTGCCAATGGCGTTAATGGTGCAAATGGCAACCCCATCTACGACCAAATCTTTGGCCTAGCCGAATCTGCCGAAGCACAACGCGTTGCTGGTTCTCTGTTTGGCTCCATGCAGCAAGCACCAGGTTTAGTACGTCCCGAACAAGCCATCAGTTCCTACGTTTTCCCCTCTGGTGTAGGTTTGTGGGCAGTTCCTACTGCGTCAGGTTTAACCATGTCTGGTGTAGGAATGTCAGGTGTTGGCTTCTCGGCTTCCGCCGTACCAGTGCGTCCGCGCAAGTTTTGGTTGATAGCCGATGCTGAATTGATTGTTTATGGTGCAACCGAACCCGATGCTAACGTAACGATTGGTGGTCGTCCAATTAAACTCAATCCAGATGGTACATTCCGCTTCCAGATGTCCTTCCAAGATGGTTTAATTGACTATCCAATTGTGGCTGTGGCTGCTGACGGCGAGCAAACCCGGTCAATTCAGATGAAATTTAATCGTGAAACACCATCCCGGAATACTAACACCAAAGAAGACGCTGTTTTAGAATGGTTCTCTTAAGTTTTAGTCATTAGGTTAACCGCTGAGCGATATTTTAAATTATTCCCCGCTATAGTAATTCTGTAGCGGGTTTTTTGCACGATTATGTCTAGAAAAAGCTTACTTTTGTTATTTATGGCGATAGCTGGCGCTAGCTTGTTATCAGGTTGTCAAAAACTTGTCGCCAATTCAGTACCAAAAGCATCTAAAATTTGTCCTGGAAAAGATCCCAAATTCAGTATTAATTTTTTTAAAACGAATAATCAAGGGCAGAAAAACTCCAAAGGTATTAACCATGTAATTATTTTTAATCCTAAATCAGCAGAATTAGATTTTAAAGTTAATCTTGGTTTATCTCATCAACTCTACGCGAAAGATGCTCAGGGAAAACTACGCAAAGAATATGTACCAAGACAGTTTCGCGAACTCATCGTTGGTGATAACGCCAAATTAAATGGACAGCTACCGATTGCCGCAATTAATGCCGACTATATAGGTACTGACAATCAACCACAAGGTTTAAATATTTCTCGTGGTGTAGAATACTCCGGAGCATTTAAAAATAAGCGTTCTTCCTTTGGTATATCAGGAGGTTCACCCAGACAACGACAAGCCACTATCCAAGCTGGTAGAAGAAACAGCGATGTTCTCAATTACAATTTAGTAGGAGGGAATGGCAGATTTTATCGTCAGGGAAAATTTAAAAATATTTGTCAAGATTTGGGAGAATTTGCCTGTAAAGGTGCAACTAATCGCTCTATGGCAGCTATTACAGAGCGAGGATATGTAATATTATTAGTTAATGATGTGAAAGCTAATTCCCAGATTGAAATATCTGACATTAATCAAGAGTTATTACCAGATGCGTTTGATAATGTCTTGGAAGGCATTGCTAGCAATAATTGTTTAGGAAAAATTCAAGAAGGAATTTTATTTGATGGAGGTATGTCTCCAGGATTATATTACAACCAAAAAATCTATTTAGAAAATCAAGGGCCGATTGGTTCAGTTTTTTTAATTTACAAAAAATAAAATAAATTTAGAGGCTAGATATAACAAATACATTATGACACCTAAAGAAATTACGGATACACTAAAAGAATTATTTGGCACAAATGTTGGGGCGATCGCTCCTGATTCCTGGGAAGTAAACACCTCTACTTTTCGGCTGTTGGTACTGCTGTCGAAAGATAATAGTTGGCTGCGAGTTTTGTTACCAATATTACCATTACAAGAAGCCAAATCTTTTTTAACAGAGTTTTTAGCAGCTAATTTTGATGAGACTCAGGAAGTACGGTATGCTTTGCATGATGGGCAAATTTGGGCAGTGTTTCACCATAACACTAGCACTTTGGTAACAGAGGACTTTAAAAGAGCGATCGCTCGACTGGTGTCTCTACATGAAGTCGGTTTAGATAATGTCTTCAATCGATTGGTTGAAAGTCGCATCCGCCAAGTTATCCAAGCAGCAAAACTGCAAGGACAATCTCTGCAAGCCACCATGCAAAACTTGGAACGCTTTTACGCAGAAGGAATAATGGGTGAAATCGACCAAACCCCAGAAGTGCGAGAAGAAATCCTAGCTGCTTGGCGGCGTCAGTTAGAACGCTTATGGAATGAAATATAAATTTGAAGAATACAGAATTGGTCAATTGCTGAATTCAGCAATCTTTTAATTATGGATATCATTGAAATTCTCAAAGAAGACTATCAAAGGTTCCCAGCTAATCAAACTTACAGCCTTTACGCTCCAGATGTTTATTTTCAAGACCCATTGAATAAATTTCGTGGAGTGAATCGCTACAAAAAAATGATTGGTTTTATCGAAACTTTCTTTTTAAATCCCAAGATGGATTTACATAACATTCAACGTTTGGGAGACACAATTAAAACTGAGTGGACGCTGAGTTGGAATACTCCTGTCCCTTGGAAGCCGCATATTTCTATTCCTGGTTGGAGTGAATTAACTCTCAACCCTGATGGTTTAATTGTCTCCCATGTTGATTATTGGAACTGCTCACGCTTGGATGTGGTGAAGCAGCATTTTTTCTCTGAAAAAAATTGATATTGTACTCATAAATCATTTGTGAAATATTTTTTCTTTATTGTCATTAGTCATTTGTCATTTGTGACAAAGTTATGAGCGCCAAAAACCGCTGCTAATACTTTGAGATTTGTAGTCACACACCAAGGACAAATGACCAAAGACGACCAGAACAAAATTTAAACTTTCTGGATTTAGGATGGTTATATTGTAATAATTCAACAGCTGAATACTATTACACTAGTACAGCAGATCTGAAATAAACCAACCATTTTAAATGTCTCAAACCCTTGGAACAGCGAATTACAAATTACGAATTACGAATTACGTTAGCGAAGCGGTAGCGATAGCGAAGCGTTAGCGACGGAGGAGCGTCGGAACGAGCGTCATTACGAATTACGAATTACTTAACAGGGGTATCGTCAACAGTCAACAATTTACCCCAAGTATTAAAAATCAGTCAAAATAATCACTAAAATTTAAAATCATTTGTATAATTCAGAACTGTACTAAAATGCTAGTCCAAAAGATACCAACAATTACCCATTGCCAATTTCTTGAATGATAAACATATCTTCAGGTACGGTTCCCCTGTCGAGAAATCCCCCCTGCGATCGCTACCTACCTAAGATCGGACGCGGTAAATTGAATATGTAGCCGATAGTGAATGTTACAAATTCGCTTGTTTATGAGGGGCTAGTGTTAGTCAGACACACCAAGAATCCCAACAACATAGGGAAAATCATAAAAAAATTCCATTTTTGAAGCGATTGCATTATGCGTAAAAAACTACAACAAACCATCAAACCGCTGCTAAAAACCTTCTTAGCCCTCAGCTTGGTGTTAACATTGGCTCTGAGTCACGCTGATGGAGCATTAGCTGCTAGCGGAGGAAGAATTGGCGGTGGCTCATTTAGAGTACCTTCTAGTCGCACCTACACACCACGTACCTACGCACCAGGTGGAGGCGGATACTATCCTGGTGGTGGTGGATACTATCCTGGCGGTGGTTTTGGCTTTCCGTTTTTAATTCCCTTCTGGGGTATTGGAGGCGGATTTGGTGGTCTATTTACCATTTTAATTTTCTTGGCGATCGCTAATTTCTTAGTACAAAGTTTCCGCCGCGTTTCTAGCGGTCAAACAGAAGAAGCAGATTACACCACCAATTCCCCAGTATCGGTAACTCGTTTGCAAGTGGGTTTGTTAGCTCAAGCTCGGGACTTGCAAAATGAACTCAACCACATAGCTGAAACTGCTGATACCAATTCTCCAGAGGGGAGAGCAGAAGTTATCCAAGAAGCTAGCCTAGCTTTACTCCGCCATCCTGAGTATTGGGTATATGGAGGTGGTGGTACGCAACAAGCGAGATTAAATTCAGCTGAAGCTCAATTCAATCGTCTGTCATTAGCAGAACGCAGCAAATTTAGCGAAGAAACTCTGACTAACGTTAATAACCAACTTAAAGCAGCCCTTACCAAAGAAGCTTTACCCCCAAGTGATGAACTCGATAATCCTACCCGTCTGATTACTGAAGGCCCTGGCGAATACATTATCGTTACGTTACTAGCAGCGACACTAGGCAAATTTGAAATCCCTACAATAAATAGCGGTGATGATTTGCGTCAAGCTTTGCGACAAATTGGTAGTATCCCCAGCGATAAACTTTTAGCAATTGAAGTTCTTTGGACTCCCCAAGCTCAAGGTGACACTCTAACATCTGATGATGTATTGGCAAATTATTCTGATTTGAGATTAGTTTAATTGGTTTCTAGACCAAACAATAATTATTAAAAAGCGTTGTGTTTACAGCACAACGCTTTTTATTTAGTCCTAGATCAATCGCTTGTTGAGTATTTATAATATAAAGACAAAAAGATAAGTTTTTTGTAGCAGAAAATGTACTACAGTTGCAACTCAAATCCGGGTAAGATATCTTCTCCAGAAAGAATCGCTGGTATTTGCATAACTTCTACAGCTTTTCCTATTCGGTAAATTTCCACACTTGCATCTTGAGGATTAATCAGCCATCCCAAAAGCAAACCATTTTCGATATATTCCTGCATTTTCTCTTGGATACGTTTGAGCCTATCTGTTTCAGAACGCAGTTCAATAGCAAAATCGGGTACAAGTGGCGGAAATTTTTTTTGCTGTTCTTGTGTTAAAGCTTCCCATCTCTCCAACTTAACCCAGGCCGCATCAGGGGAACGTTTTGCACCATTTGGCAGAATAAAAATTGTTGAAGAACTAAAGACTTTGCCTAATTTAGCTTGACGATTCCAATTATTCAAGTCTGTAATTAGGTCTGCTTCTTGATTGCCGCTTTCTCGTCCTACTGGTGGCACAATGATTAATTCTCCTGCTGCATTCATTTCCAGACTGAAATCACGATTGGCAAGACATAATTGATAAAATTGCTCATCGCTTAAATTAGCGATCGCTTTGAGATTGAGGACAACAGTATTCATTAAACTTTTCCTCGTGCCTTTTTTGCTAATATCAGCTACCTTGAGTTAAAAGTTTAGCAGTAGAAAATTAAGCTCAACGATAGAACTACAAGCAGTTTGCTCTATATATTACTCTAATCTCGTTCCAGACTATAGGAATAAAATAAATGCGCTCACAAAATACGTAATCAATTACTGTGTAAGTCATTACGAGTTCAAAACTTAATATTCAGATGTTCCTTCGCCAGAAAATACTACTCGAAAGCCACAAATCCTCAACCCTCCATCTGACTCATTCCAGCTACGGCTGGCGCTACGACAAAGTTCTGCGCTGAAACTCCAAGAACCACCGCGTAGCGCCCGGCGATGTATATCACCGCCAGCTTCCCAAACTGTTGCATCTGAAGGTGCATCATTATAATTGTTATGCCACGGGTCGGCGCACCATTCCCAAACTAACCCGTGCATATCGTACAATCCAAAGGCGTTGGCTACTTCAAAACTGCCTACGTTTGTTGTTTCTTTACGGAATTTGCTTTTTGGTTCGTCAGCACAGCATACTAAATCAGTCGTAATGGCTTCGCCAAAGTGAAAAGATGTCGTAGTTCCAGCACGACAAGCATATTCCCATTCAGCTTCACTCGGTAAACGATAGTCGCGTCCAGTTTTTTGTGATAGCCTCAGACAAAATTCTACAGCTTCATGCCAAGATACATTTTCTACTGGTCTATCTACACCTTTAAATTTTGATGGATTGGGATTTAAGGTTCGGTTA
This sequence comes from Nostoc sp. PA-18-2419, assembly GCF_005869855.1. Taxonomy (GTDB): domain Bacteria; phylum Cyanobacteriota; class Cyanobacteriia; order Cyanobacteriales; family Nostocaceae; genus Nostoc. The sequence goes on from NZ_SZNH01000028.1 coordinate 56,149, forward strand.
ATTTTGGGTAAAGCTGATACTACTCTCCACTGTGCTTGAGTTACAGCAAATTTTCCTATAAAAAATGGTTCTACAATGACTTTGTGTCGAGGACGTTCATCAGCATCTCCTTCAAACTCCGGTGAACCCATCATATACGTACCACCAGGAATTGATACCATTTGTATAGTGACAGATTTACCCAATTCTTCAGTAAAAAAGTTTGCATTGCGACTGACGCGGCTAACTTCTCTACCTGCTGTGTCTACTGTCACTACGTCAAATTCAAAAGTTGTTAAAGGAGGTAATGGAACTATTATTTTTTGTTGTAGTCGCGGTAATATCGGTTGAGGAATAGAAACAATTTTTAAGGCAACAGGTTCAATGTTCAATGGTGGAAATTCCAAATCCTTGATAACTTCTGCTGCTGTTTGATACCTTTGGCTTGGTAAATGTTTGAGTAATTTGTCTAAAATTTTTCCTAAGTCGTCGCTAATATTAATACCATTTTTTTGTAATCGTTCGCGCCACAACCATTTAGCATTCATGGCATCATAAATAGGATCGTTAATCTGTCCAGAAACATCCTGTAAAGGCAAACATTGAGTTAAAAGACGCACGCAAGTTACACCTAAAGCATATAAATCACTAGCGTGACAAGCAAATCCAGCCATTTGTTCCGTTGGTGCATAACCAAGTGTATAAATTACTGTGGCTTGTCTTCCTAAACTGGTTTGTGTTACCTGTTTAGCACCACCAAAGTCAATTAATACTGGTTTTCCATCGCTTGCACGGCGGATAATATTTTCTAGTTTGATATCCCGATGAATAATATTACTGGTATGAATAAATTGCAGAACTGGTAACAAATCAGCTAAAAGTTGCCAAATTTGTTCTTCCCGATATATTTTTTCCTGAACTTCTTGTAAGAGAGTTTTTCCTTGAATAAATTCTTGCACGAGATACAAACTAGTACCTTGTTCAAAATAAGCAAGTAATCTGGGAATTTGGGTATGATTTTCTCCCAATTCATACAACCGAAAAGCTTCTTCTTTGAAAAATTGGGCTGCTTTAGTGCGTTGTCCAGTTCCTTGAAATTGGGGAAAAAATTGCTTGATGACGCAAGGTGCATTTAGTCTATCTGCATCTTCTGTAGCATAAGTTCTGCTAAATCCACCTTCACCTAAAAGTCTTAGCACACGGTAACGATTTCTGAGAAGTTTGCCAAAGTTGCTTTGTCCGCAACTGACACAAAATCTATTGCTATCAGAGTTGAATGGATTTGAGCAATTGGGATTTTGGCAGATTTGCATAATGAAGTGAAAATAGCATCTTCTCCAAAGTTAGCCCCAATATTATCTTATTGAAAACACTGATGTAGAGAAGCGAACACGGAATTTTTTATATGTGTTTAAATATGTCAGAATTGGTGAATTCCAAATTCGTAAATCAGGAGTCAGTACTGTTGGGTAATCTGGTGGGTTAGGCTAACACCGTAACGCACCCTACTTCTGAATCTGAGTTCTGAATTATTCTCTAAAATAGCTGTTTTTTCCAGCTAAAAAAGTTCATTAATAACTAAATAATAAATAATTTTTATTGCTAATTCTCAGTATTGATTTTCAACTTTTACTTTGTCCTGAAAGGCGAAGTAATTCTGCTGCAAAAGCAACGATCGCTGATACAGAAATCAACATCACACTGAGTGCGTTAATATCAGGCTTGACTCCTGTTCTAATACGACTAAAAATTTCCATTGGCAGGGTGTTAGAACCGCTACCAGCTGTAAAACTAGCAATTAAAAAATCATCTAAACTAAGCACAAAAGCCAACAGACAACCAGCAACAATACCAGGCATTAATTGAGGTAATAATACTTTGATAAATGCTTGGGTTGGTGTCGCGCCTAAATCTAATGCTGCTTCTTCTAAGTGGGGATCTAAATTTGTCAGTCTGGAAGAAACCACAAGTCCCACGTAAGCCAGACAAAATACCACGTGTGCTGCAACTATCGTCCACAAACTCAAAGGTATGGCAAACGCTGCTAGACATACTAAGGTCGCCACTGCGATCGCAATATCAGGAATAATTAATGGTAAATAAGCTACACCGCGATACAAATTCTTTAGCGGAAATTGGTAACGCGCCAAACCCACTGCCATCAATGTTCCCAGCACTGCTGAAATCCCCACCGCACAACCAGCAACTATTAAACTATTTTGCAAAGCCGATAAAATGCGATCGTCGTTAAACAACTTCCCATACCAATCCAAGGTAAATCCTTGCCAAGTTGCACTGTAAGGCGACTGATTAAAGCTATAAAAGCCAAGTACCAGTATAGGCAGGTACATGAATACAAATATCAGCAGTGAGAAAACCGCCTGCCATGTGACACGCGGTTTTTTGAGATGTGGAGAGATATTCACGTTTATATTTAATTTTTATTGATGAAAATCCAAAATACCATATTTAATCTAAAAAGTCAATATGATAAATATCTTTTTTACTAAACTACAAATTAGACGATGTCCGCTAAAATAACTGTCATTACGACCGTAGGAAAGCAATCCTGAAATAGTTTTCTCCAGATTTATATAATTTTATAAGTAAAATGCTAAAAACCCTTTAAGATGTGGCAGGTCATAGTGACACATCTGTGTTTTAACCAAGGATGAAGGCTGGGAGCAGGATTTATCCTGCGTTGACTTTGGGTTTGGTAAACTGTCTATCCAATCTTCTAGTTAATTGACTAAAATTTTTACCCAACTGAAAAAAGCTACTCTCATGTTTAACTTTTACTTAATTGCTGAGTAATCTCATTGTTCGAGTGAGGATAAACTTATATATCCCTTAACTTAAATTACTGCTGAATTCAAACTACTTACTTGAGAAAATCGATCCTTCGGCACAACTGATTATCTTTAGAGTTAAGAAACACGCTGTTTAAGTGTCTACAACCTTAATTCTTTCATTAATATTTTAAAATTAGATAATTAACATAGTTTATATGAGTTTTTTAGCTTGATATCAGAATCCTATGCTATAAGTTAATAACTTGATTAAAATTTATTTACCAAAAATTATTTGAATCTAAATATTATCCAATTTTCATCAATTGAGAATATATTTACCTCCTCAGTTAAAAATAATTTATTTACTAAGATAGACAAAAAATTTCCAAGTAAGAGCATAAGATTTTGATGCAATTGTGAATAATTTTAGTACCTGAAGCTAGTTTTTAGTGCAGAGAGAAGCAAATATCGGCACTAAGCAAACAACAAGAAAATATTTCTTATTCAAATCTTATTTTTCAGGAGGTTTGTAATGCGAATTGCTCAAGTAGCCCCATTATTCGAGAGAGTACCGCCTCCAGCTTATGGTGGCATAGAGTTAGTAGTAGGATTGCTCACTGATGAACTGGTGCGACGCGGACATGAAGTAACTTTGTTTGCATCGGGAGATTCTATTAGTTTGGCAAAACTAGTGTCAGTTCATCCCCATGCTCTGAGACTTGATCGCACCATCAAAGATTACAGCATTTACGATATGCTACAACTAGCTTCAGTGTATCAACGGGCCCAAGAGTTTGATATTATTCATTCTCATATAGGGTGTGGGGCACTCCCCTACACCAATCTGGTCAAAACCCCCACGGTTCATACGTTACACGGTATTTTTACCGCTGATAACGAAAAGATATTTAGTTTTGCTAAAAAACAACCTTACGTCAGCATTTCCCAGTCGCAACGAGAACCAAGATTAGGGCTGAACTATGTAGCAACAGTCTACAACGGAATTAATACTAACAATTATCAGTTTCACGCCCAACCAGAAAATCCACCTTACTTAGCGTTTTTAGGTCGAATATCGCCGGAAAAGGGAACGCACTTAGCCATAGAAATTGCTAAACAAACGGGTTGGCATTTAAAAATGGCGGGTAAGGTGGATACCGTTGATGTAGAATATTTTGACACACAAATTAAACCGCACATTGATGGCAAGCAAATTGAGTATTTGGGTGAAGCGAACCATGCTCAAAAAAATGCCCTGATGGGAGGTGCAGTAGCAACTCTGTTCCCCATTACTTGGCAAGAACCGTTTGGGTTAGTGATGGTTGAGTCAATGGCTTCGGGTACACCTGTGATTGCAATGAAGTTGGGATCTACCCAAGAGGTAATTTCTCATGGTAAAACGGGTTTCCTTTGCAATAACATTCAAGAGTGCGTCAGTGCTATTGATAGAGTAACAGAGCTAGACCGCTATGCTTGTCGTAAACAAGTGGAAAACTATTTCAGCATTCAACAAATGGTTGATGGCTATGAAGCAGTTTATCAACAAATTTTAGGAGAAAAATTTTCTCAAAATGGGCGTTTCCGGAGTTTGCTTAGTTTAGCTAGCGAATCGGGTTAAATAAGCTAAAACGCATCTAAATACCAATTCAATTCATGATTGCAACACATCCTTGGCTGAAGACGCGATGAATCGTGTTTCTAGAGATGACCTATTTGTCGCATTCTTTTTTCAAATTGGTATAATTTGCATAACTTAATTTGATTGAATTCTTCTAATTTGGTATCTGTAAGGTAGCACAGCGGTGCTACCCTACACTATGTTATTTTTAAGTGAAATTTTCAAACAATCTCTCAGGCATACTTTCTCTTTTTGGTTGGAGAGAGAGTCTTTCTTGACTCGATGGTAAACTGGGGAATTTCTTGGAGTTCAGCTTCACTTAAACTATACTGTTCGCAAACCAAGCTAAGACGATCGCCAGGGGTTTTGACTGCGTTAACAGAATGGGTTAAATCACCCTGAAAGTAAACTAAAGTATTAATTTGCGGCTTAATCTGTCCAAGTTGACGTTTTGGCGATCGCAATACCAATTCTCCCCCTTCCATATCGGCAGGTACTCGCACGTAAAGCACGCTTACAACTATAGGTGGTTCAATGGTTTTAGAGTAAGAACGTAAAGAGCGATCAATATGCGGATCGACACGAGAGCCTTCTTTTAACTGTAAAGGATTGAGATAAAAAGCATTACAATTTGGTTGCAAAGCCAAATCCAGGTAAGGCTTGAAGTAGGGAAACTGCTGTTCTAACGTTGCTAATCCAGAACGCTGAAATACTACCGAAAATCCTTTAGTAGCAACAAAATCGCGGTTGAGGTTATTGATAGCAAAGTAAGGACAAGCTTGGATTTCTCCCCACAAATTATTTAGATAATCACTAGGAAATGCGTTAGGTTGTTGTTGATAGTATTTCATATCATGTTCGTTGATCTACTTTTGGCTGGTAATGCCAAACGAAGTAACTTATTTAGTTAGCGTCGCAAAATTTGGTCAATCATCCGGTTGGCTTGAGAACCATAACCACCGCCAAATAAATTGAAGTGATTCAAGATGTGATACAGGTTATAAAGTGTTTTTCTCTGCTGATAACCTTTATCTAGAGGGAAAACTTCGTTATAACCGTTGTAAAATGCTGCTGGAAAGCCACCAAACAATTCTGTCATCGCAATATCAACTTCGCGATCGCCAAAATAAGTTGCTGGATCGAATATCACTGGTTCTCCTGAGGCAGTACACCCAGCATTTCCACCCCACAAATCGCCATGTACCAAGGAAGGCTGCACTTGATGCACCAATAATTCAGGAATCGCCCCTAGTAGCTTATCTTGTTGAGGAAAATTACCTCCGCGCCGCTTTGCTAATTGAAATTGATAACCCAGGCGATGTTTGACATAAAATTCCACCCAGTCTGCTGTCCAAGTGTTGATTTGAGGTGTGGAACCAATAGTATTATTAATTTTCCAACCGAAACCTTGACTGCTGCTAGCTTTATGCATCGCCGCCAGCTGGCATCCCATCTGTTGCCATGATTTGGTGTTACCGCTTCCCATTTCCAACCATTCAAGAACAATATAACTAGAATTATCAACCACACCACAGCAAATAACTTTAGGAGTGCGAATACTAGCTGTTAGTAGCATTTCCTCTAAACCCAGCGCCTCAGCCTCAAACATTGCAACTTGCGAGGCTTGGTTTAGCTTCACAAAGTACGTTGTTTGTCCATTAGAGACACCATAACCTTGGTTGATGCACCCGCCACCAACTGATCGCTGTTGCTGGCTTTGAAATTTTTCACCTGTTATTTGGCTAATATGCGCGTCGATTTGAGTCCACATGATTATGGGGGATAAAGAGATGGGGAGATGGGGGGCAAATAATAACTTAACAGTTAGCAGTCAACAATTAGCACTCAACACTCCCCAATTTACGGCTTCATTACAACTACACCATAAGCATCTGGGGAAAGATACTCTTTGGCTGCTTCCATTAAATCAATCGCATCTTGGTTCTCAATTATCGCTGGGTAGTTAAATGCAGGTTCCAAATCTCCCACCAAAGATTGATAGTAGCCATACAACCCGGCGCGAGCGCTTGGTGTTTCATTACCAAAGATAAATCTGTTGGCTACTCGCCGCCGCACACGGGCAATTTCTGATTCTGTTACCAACTGGGTTCGTAAGTTGCGAATGTGTTGGGCGATCGCATCTTCTACTTGAGCTAAATTTTCTACTGCACATTTAGCTGAAATATAAAATGTTCCTTGTAACTGATGGCTCATGTTACTCACAGAAATTGAGGAAACTAATTCCCGTTCTTCTCGTAAATCTTGCACTAGTCTTGATGTTCGTCCGTGTGCCAAAATTGCTGCTAAAACATCAAGTCCATAAGTTTTCTCTAACTCTATTATTCCTGGAACCCGCCAAAGCATGACTAATCTGGCTTGTTGCAGGGTTTCATCTCTAAATTCTTGACGAACTATTTCTGTAAATGGTGATTCAATCTCTAAAGACTCGATTAATTCCGTCTGCTTGTAGAGAGGCGATTTATCGCCTCTATAAACTTGTGTAAATCCTTCGCTAACGGTTGCAATTAATTCTTCTACAGGTAAATTACCCACAGCCACAGCAGTGATTGACTGAGGTTGATACCAATTAGCGTGAAAATCACGCATTTGCTGGGGTTTGAGTCCAGCGATGACGGATTCTGGCCCCAATACTGCACGCCGATAGGGTAACCTATCAAACGCTGTTTCCATCGCCCGTCTATAAGTGCGGCGGCGGGGATTATCTTCTGAACGTTTAATTTCTTCAAGAACTACTAATCGTTCGCGTTCAAAGGCATCATCAGGAATACTGGCATTAGATACTACATCTATTTGTAATGGTGCAAGCTCGGCAAAATCTTTAGGCGCAGTAGTTATGTAGTAATGAGTATAGTCTTGGCTAGTAGCGGCATTAGTCACAGCACCCCGTTCTTCAATTCGACGTTCAAATTCGCCGCTAGCCAGTTGTTCTGTTCCTTTAAAAATCATATGCTCTAAAAAGTGAGCCATGCCGTTAATCGCATCAGGTTCTATAGCTGAGCCAACTTTTATCCATAAGCTGAGGTTCACGGCATCAACTGGCATCTGCTCGGCTATGATTGTTAAACCATTCGGCAATTTATGCAGCTTTGGAGCATTTAGACGAGGAAGTTTATCTAGAGTTGAGGTCATTACTACTTGTGTAGGAGCGAAGTTACTCCTTTATCTTATCTACGACTTATAGCAGTTTCCAGGTAAGTAATTAGACATACAAGCTGATGCATTAACAATGCAAGCCGATGCATTAACAATGCAAGCCGGTGCATTAACAGTGCAAGCCGGTGCATTAACAGTGCAAGCCGATGCATTAGCAGTGCAAGCCGATGCATTAACAATGCAAGCCGATGCATTAACAATGCAAGCCGATATTGTGATTCCAGTTCAAATGGATAAAAAACGCTGTAAAATTATTAATAGTAATATTAAGAATTATAAAAAATAAGTATCAATGTCCAAGATTTCTGTTGAGAAAACTAAATCTCGTGTTGTCGTCATTGGTGCGGGAATCGGTGGACTGACTGCTGCGGCATTATTAGCTCATAGAGGTTACAGTGTCTTAATTTTAGATCAAGCGATCGTGCCGGGAGGTTGTGCTTCGACGTTTAAACGCCAAGGATTTACCTTTGATGTCGGTGCAACTCAAGTTGCAGGTTTGGAAGCAGGGGGAATTCACCACCGGATTTTCTCAGAATTAGATATAGATTTACCAGCAGCAACACCTTGCGATCCTGCTTGTGCAGTGTATTTACCTGGAGAAAGTACACCAATTAACGTTTGGCGCGACCCGGAAAAATGGCAACAGGAACGACAAAGGCAGTTTCCTGGTAGCGAATTGTTCTGGCAATTAATGGCAACATTATTTAATGTTAGTTGGGAATTTCAAGGACGCGATCCGGTGCTACCACCGCGTAATTTATGGGATTTGTGGCAGCTAATCCAAGCAATACGTCCCAGCACATTAATTACTGTACCCTTTACTTTGTTGACGGTGGGAGATGCTTTACGGTTATGCGGAGTCGGAAATGACCGACGACTGAGAACATTTTTAGATTTACAACTGAAGTTATATTCTCAAGTAAATGCAGAAGAAACAGCATTACTGTATGCAGCCACAGCCTTGAGTGTATCGCAACTGCCCCAAGGATTATTTCATCTCCAAGGTAGTATGCAAGTATTAAGCGATCGCCTGGTACAATCCTTAGAACGAGATGGCGGCAAATTATTGATGCGCCATACAGTAGAACAAATCAAAGTCGAAAACGGTAAAGCCACTGCTGTGGCGATTAAAAATCAAAAAACAGGCGAAGTCTGGACAGAAGCGGCCAACCATGTAATTAGCAACGTCACCGTCCAAAACTTGGTGCAGTTATTAGGAGAAAATGCCCCATCTGGTTATCAAAACAGAGTGGAAAAACTGCCCCAAGCATCAGGTGCGTTTGTGGTTTATTTGGGTGTAGACGCCAGCGCGATTCCGCTGGAATGTCCGCCGCATCTGCAATTTATGTATGATGCCAATGGCCCCATTGGCGAAAATAATTCCTTATTTGTTTCCGTCAGTCATCCTGGAGATGGTCGCGCCCCTGAAGGTAAAGCGACAATTATCGCTTCATCATTCGTCGATCCTACACCGTGGTGGCAAACTCAAGATTATCCACAATTAAAACAAAAGTATACCCAACAAGCGATCGCTCGTCTGGCCCAATACTTTTATCTCAAACCAGAAACAATTATCCATACAGAAGCCGCAACACCGCGTACCTTTGGTGATTACACAGCCCGCGATCGCGGTATAGTTGGCGGTATTGGTCAAAGAATACCCACTTTTGGCCCTTTTGGGTTTGCCAACCGCACACCAATCCAACATCTGTGGTTAGTTGGTGACTCCACTCATCCCGGCGAAGGTACTGCTGGAGTCAGTTATTCAGCCCTAACGGTAGTCAGGCAAATCGAAGCGCAAATGTAGGGTAGCACACCTGTATGCTCAGACAACATATCTGTAGCCAGAATTTGATGAAACGCGATAAATCACACTTGTAACTGATGACAAAGGAGACAAAAAACTGATGAAATAAAGTTAGAGTTGCTGATGCTGGAGTAATGACAGACCGAGTTTTAATTCTTGGCGGACGGGGGCGGATTGGTAGCAGTGTTGCTCAGGATCTAGTTACCTATACGCAGGCACAAATTACAATTACTGGACGTTCTGCTCAGAGTGGTAAAGGCGTTAGCTTATCTTCAAGTGGGCAAATAGAATTTTTAGTATTAGACTTAGCAGAATTTGATAGATTAAGAGAGGCGATCGCTAACTCTAATTTAGTCATTCATTGTGCTGGGCCATTCCACTACCGAGATACTAATGTTCTAGAAACTTGTATTGCTCAGGGCGTTAACTATATAGATGTCAGCGACCACCGGTCTTATACTAGTAAGGCTCTTAATTATCATCAACAAGCGGCGGCTGCTGGAGTGACAGCGATTATTAATACTGGTATTTTTCCTGGTATTTCTAACAGCATGGTACGTCAGGGCGCTGAACAATTTGAGCAACCAGAAAAGATACACTTAAGTTATTTGGTTTCTGGCTCTGGCGGTGCTGGCATTACAGTCATGCGAACAACTTTTCTTGGATTGCAACATCCTTTTGAAGCTTGGATAAATGGAAAATGGCAGGAAGTCGAGCCTTATAGTGAAAGGGAAATAGTTAACTTTCCACCTCCCTACGAAAGCAGTGGAGTTTACTGGTTTGATATGCCAGAAACCTTTACACTGCCCCATGCATTCCCATCAATCAAAACTGTAATTACCAAATTTGGCTCTGTACCCGATTTCTACAATCACATGACTTGGATTGCAGCACATGTTTTTCCTAAGTGGTTAATGCAGCGTCGTTATGCAATTGAATTTCTTTCTCATGTCAGCCATTTGATGACAGATGTCACTAATAATTTTAGTGGTATTGGCGTAGCAGTTCGTTCTGAAGTTACAGGACAAAAAAATAATCAAACAGCCGTTTATTGTTCAAATTTAGTCTACGAAAATACAGCAGTTGCCTCTGGTTGCGGTACAGGCAGTATTGCTCAATTATTGTTAGAAGGGAAACTAAAAAAACCAGGTGTTTTTCCTGTGGAAGAAGCACTACCAACAGATTTATTTGAAGATACGATGCAAAGTCGAGGAATTAAAATTCATCACAGTTGGTTATAAGTTTCATACGTTTTGTTGAAAATTTGGTTTTTGATCATGTGTAAAACTTATTTAAGGTGTTATCACCAAGCATACGGCAGCATCAACAATTTAAAGTGCATTAGCCTTTGTCATTAGATAGCTTACATTTAAAAATTAATATACCCTGCGATAGAAGGAAGAACTGTACTTAAACAATTAGGATGCCTTTGAGCCTAAGAAATTGAATCTATTTATACATAATAAAGGCTCAAACTAAAAAATCACGATAAAGGAGAGTTTTTCCATGTCCAAAATTCTACTAACTTTAAAAAAAGCTTTAGGAAGCTTCCTAATTGTTAGCTTAACGATGTTCGTCAGCTTGTCTGGTTCATTTATTTTGACTCCACAAGCTAGTCATGCAACAACACTCGAAGAATTGCAGCTAATACCTCGAGAATATAGACCAACTTCAGAAGAAAAAATTAACCGTGCTAACGAATATGACCCAGGTGTTGGTCTTCAAGAAGAAAATAAACAACAGTCTTACGAAGAAGCGGTAAAAGATGCCCAAAATCTGGGAACTATGGAGAAAGCTTACGAAAGAAATTTAAAGGCTGAAGGAAAGTCTGAGCCTAATTTACTTGAGAAAGCTGGAGAGTTAGTTGAAAAAGCGACAAATAAGTAGAAAATAGTAGGAATGGGAGACAATAACAATTTAACTATTCTTTTTTGTCTCTTCTTCAGTTTTAAATCATTCATTAAAAAAATCCCAGTATCTTCAAGATAGTGGGATTATCAGATATTTAATTATGAATTTTCAATTTATTGTTATTCAAACTCATCAATTGTATCAGGAGGAGTAGACTTTGCGTACTTGGCGATAGTGCCTTCATACCACTTCATTAAGGGAGTTGCAGTAATTCCATGTATAATCACAGAAACCACGATAGTAGTGTAAATTATCCAGGAAATTTGTTCTGCAACTTCGCCTTCTAAACCTTTACCAAACGCATAGGCAAGATAGTATAAAGAGCCAACACCGCGAATACCAAACCAACCGAATAACAAACGTGTCCCTGGGTTCAAAGTGCGGCGGTGAGAATATATAGGACGTTTTCCTATTGTACTAATCCAGACTCCTACAGGTCGGATAATCACAAACAGCAAAAATACCACTAACAAAGATTGAGGAGCATACTTGAGCATCGGCTTAACTAATAATATCGACCCCAATATTAAAATTGTGCCGATTTCTAAAAGCTTTTCCATTCGCTCGATAAATTCTAATTGTTCCAGTGGTTTCTCAGAATTTCTGTAACTGCGCTGAACCACTAACCCAGCAACAAATACAGCTAAAAATCCATAGCCATTAATAATTTCTGTCAAAGAATAAGTTAACAAAATTGTAGCGATCGCCACAAAATCTTCCATCAAATCATCAACCTGACGACGTTTTTGGATTTTTTGATCGAACCAAACTATTACTTTAGCTACAAAAAATCCCATGACAATCCCAGCAGCGATCGCCCAAATTAAATCAACTAGAATCCACTGTTTAAACCAGTCGCCCCAATTATCATTTTTTAAAGCATAAATCCCAAAATAAACAAATGGAAAAGCTAAAGCATCATTTAGCCCACCTTCAGAAGTTAAACCAAACCGTAACTCATCTTTGTCTTTGACATCAGTCAATTGAACTTCAGAAGCTAATACTGGATCGGTTGGGGCGAGAATTGCTCCTAATAAAATCGCTTCTGCCCAATTCATACCTAAAAATAATTTACCTACAGCAGCTAAGGCAAAAATTGAAATTGGCATTAAAAATCCAATTAGTCGGGCTGTAATTCCCCAAACTTCTAGCTTCAGAGGACGAACAATTCTTAAACCGCAGCTAAACACAGAAATAACTACTACGAGTTCTGTGAGCTTTTCTAAGAATTCAGCATTGAAGACTTCATCTCGACGTAGTTGAATTAGTCCGAAGCCGTAAGGTCCTAATAAAATGCCAACAATTAGATAAATAATTGCAAAAGAAAGAGGTAAGCGAGCAATCCAACCTGACCCCAAGGTGACTATTAGTAAAAGTAGACCAACTACAAATAGGTCAATAATATAGACATCCACCATATAACAAAATATATAAAAATTAGGCGTTACTTTGTAAGCTTAGTTACAATAGCTTATCATTAATAATTACCTATAGGTAGATTTTAATAAAAAACCATTTAATCTACATTTAACTGAAGACAGTTCAGATAAATCCAAAACTTTCATCTAAACAGGTGATAAATTGGATCTTCATCGACCAATTATCTCTAAAAATAATCCTTAACCCAAGCATATTGATATTTAACTCAATTAAGTAGATCTATATTGTTTTATTTGACTAAAAATTCCGAAATGCAGCAAAACTATGCTGAATACTTAGAATATCAAGACTGAGTAGATACGTTAAGCTACAAAACAAGCCTGCTGGAATTAATTAACTCAATCAACCAAATAAATGCCATGAATGAAGAATTTTATAATAGAGGATTGTCCAAGGCTAAGCAGAAAGACTACGCTGGAGCAATTGAGGAATTTAACCAGGCTATACAATTAACACCTTACTTTACTGAAGCTTATTTGCAACGTGGTTTGGCATACTATGACTCAGGAGTAATTCTCAAGGCTGTTTCAGATTATACCGAAGCCCTGAAGCTGAATCCTGAAAGTGTAGAGGCATATTATTGTCGTGCATTAGCAAGGCTGGCGCTGAAAAATTTGCCGGGAGCGTTAGAGGACGTTGAACGTGCTATACGTTTCAATCTTAATTATGCTGCTGCTTATCAGCTACGGGGAATGGTGCGGCGCAAACAGGGTTATATTCAAGATGCGATCGCTAACTTTAAAAAAGCAGCTGGGTTATATTTAGAGCAGCAAGACAAAGAGAATTGTCGTCTGTGTCTGGAACAAATTAAGCAGTTACAACCCCAAGAATTACGTGCAATACAGCAGTCGCCTTCTGCAAATGCACCAATTTTATCTACGAAAGAATATTTCACCCAATTATTAGAAAAAGCTGAAAAAGGAGATACCCAAGAGGCACTAGCAGATTTAAACTGGGTATTGAAAGCCGATCCCCAAGATGCCCAAGCTTACTGCTGTCGTGGGGTTGTGCGCTGCAAAATGGGGAATTATCGAGAAGCGCTCGCAGATTTTAATCAAGCGTTGCGACTAAATTTTCAAGATGCCACTGTCTATCGCAATCGAGGTAAAGCACGCTCTGTGTTGGGAGATCATCAAGGAGCGATCGCAGATCTTAATCAAGCACTCCAGATGCAACCTGAAGATGCCTTAGTCTATGTTGCCAGAGGTAATGCCTATCGGGCAACGGGCAATTATCTGGGTGCAATTCAAGATTACACCCAAGCACTGCAAATCAATCCTGATGATGCTCAAGCTTACTACAATCGCGGCATTGCCTATTCTTGCATAGAAGAAATGCAAAACGCCGTAGAGAATTATCAACGCGCGGCGAGTATTTTTTGCGAACAAGAAGACTGGGTAAATTATCAACAAGTATTAAGTAGTTTAGAAAAAATCCAAAAATTTAATCCAGAGTCCAAAAAGCAAAATTATAATTTACTACGTCAGCGACTTTTGCGAATGGTGGGAGGATATTGGGAAATCGCCGAACGATTAATTGAGCAGAAGCAGGATTACTATCCTGGGATGTCAGACGAGTGGTATTTGCAAAAAGTAATTGATGATTTAGAACGCGATCGTGGTATATAAAAGGTAAATGCCACTATACACGTAAATTCACCCGTAGAAGTCTACGGGTGAAAATGCGATTAATCGCTTATTATTTTACAATAAAAGTAAAAGCACCTAAAATAAACAACGTTCCAAACTTTAGTTAATAGTGCGAGTTTGACGGCGACGACGCAAGCCAAACATACTAACTGCTCCCACCGCAAACATTGAAAGAGTCACAGATGGTTCAGGAACGCTAGCACCAATTAGCGCCTTGACATTTGCCTCACCAACATCAAGAACCACAACAACATCATTAAAGTCACGGTCAGAACCTTCGTTCCATCTACCAGTTGCAGAATCTATGCCTGAAGCTTGGAAACCTCCGTATAAATCCTCGAATGCTAGTAGGATGTAGTTGTTGTAAGCATAAGCAACTGCGTGCTGTAATTTGTCAGCATTAGAGGCAGTGTCAGTACCAAAGATATTAGCAGAGTCGCCACGGTTTAAACCATCAGCTCTCAACCAAAAATCGAGTTGAGTACCTGCGGTAACATTGCCAATATTGACACCATCACCCAGTTTTAGTGCATTACCGCCCCAACCACCAACACACCCATTTCCTTCGCAAGAAATATCATTAAAAAGTAGCCCGGATTTGTTAGTAGTTCCTGTGGCTTCAAAAGCTAACTGGTTTCTATAACCAGCACCCTCATTAATAAAGTAAACAGAAACATTGTGGTCGTATTTGAGATTTAAATTATTGGGGTCTAATTTAAATTGTCCGCTATTTGGAATAGCCACACCTTCTGCTTGAACAAATTGTTGGAAAGGTGCATCATTAAAACCAGTTTGAGACTTACTATGTACCGTTGGTTGAGTCCAGGAATTATTCCAAGTGAAACCAGAAGCAGATGCCGTTTCTACTTTAGATACTAAGCCAGTCAAGGTAGCTGTAGCGGCAATGAAAGCAGCAAATAAAGTACGTTTCATATTAGAGTCATTAATTAGGAGGAACAATTTAGATAATGCTCTTTAAAGCAGCTATCTCTCTTCTGTTGTTTCTTACTTCTAACAGCTATGGATTTGCAAAGTCAATCTGATCTTTTGCTTTTTTTAATATATTCAAATAGCTCTTTATTTATAGTATTCTTACTGAAACAAGACTATTATCACTTTCTTAATACACTGTTGTTAGCATTAAATGTTTCAACCTATATATAATAAGCAAATGATAAAAAATTTATGTTTTTTATAAAAATAAGATGTGCAATTTCTCTAGTTAAAGGTTAAAACCTAAATCTCTAACGATTTTCTTTGGAACGAAGTACATAGGTAGGGTAGTAGTGTTATAGCTATCAACTTCAACCTTGGTGAATGAAATTTATGGTTATACAAACAGAGATAATCTCCGTACTTACGTTAATAAACGTAGTAAGATGTCAGCATTTACTGGAGTATCGTCAAAATCTGCAAGTTATGCCAAGGATGAAAGACAATTTACAGGGTTGTGCTTTAAGCTGACAGTCCTTGCTTGAACTTGATGAATATACACTTTAGAGTGAAATAATCAAGCTTTTCCAAAGCTACATCCCTCTCTCCCAGATAAAATTTATATATGAACCCTACACAAGAAAAACTAAAAGTTCAGTTTGAGCAAGCTTTAGTGGCGGCTTTTGGCACAGACTTCGCCAGAATAGATCCTATTTTAGTTCCTGCTAGTAATTCTAAATTTGGTGATTATCAAGCAAATGTAGCTTTATCTCTAAGTAAAAAGTTAGGAAAGCAACCAAGACTAATCGCATCTAGCATAGTTGAGAAATTAGATGTATCCGAAATCTGTGAACCACCAGAAATCGCAGGGCCAGGATTTATCAATCTGAAACTGAAAACAGCATACCTAGAAGCACAACTGAACGGTATTCAAGTAGATCCCAGGCTAGGAATCCCAACGGCGAAAACGCCACAACGGGAAATTGTGGATTTTTCCAGTCCGAATATTGCTAAAGAAATGCACGTCGGACACTTGCGTTCTACAATTATCGGCGATGCGATCGCCCGCGTTCTCGAATTTCAAGGACACGATGTTCTACGGTTAAATCACGTCGGTGATTGGGGTACACAATTTGGCATGTTAATTGCTTATCTGCGGGAAGTCCACCCCCAAGCCCTGACTACTGCTAATGCTTTAGATATTGGTGATTTAGTCAGTTTTTACCGTCAAGCCAAACAGCGGTTTGATACAGATGAGGCTTTTCAAGAAACAGCACGTCAAGAAGTCGTCAGATTACAAGCAGGTGGAGAAGATACACTCCATGCTTGGAAATTATTATGCGAACAATCACGGCGGGAGTTTCAAGTAATTTATAATTTGTTGGATATCAAGTTAATTGAACGGGGTGAATCTTTCTATAACCCTTTACTACCAGGAGTTGTGGAAGATTTAGAAAAATCTGGATTATTAGTAGAAAATCAAGGGGCAAAATGCGTTTTTCTCGAAGGGTTCACAAATAGAGAAGGTGAACCTTTACCTTTAATTGTGCAGAAATCCGATGGCGGTTATAACTACGCCACTACAGATTTAGCATCCCTGCGTTACCGGATTCAGCAGGATGAAGCAAAGCGGATAATTTATGTAACAGATGCTGGACAAGCAAACCATTTTGCCCAATTTTTTCAGGTAGCACGCAAAGCCGGATGGGTTCCCGAAGATGTGGAATTAGTGCATGTGCCCTTTGGGTTAGTGTTAGGAGAAGACGGTAAAAAATTCAAGACTCGTTCTGGAGATACTGTACGGTTGCGGGATTTGTTAGATGAAGCGATCGCTCGTGCCCATGCAGACCTAAAAGCTAGATTACAAGAAGAACAACGTCAAGAAACTGAAGAATTTATTAATGAAGTTGCCAACGTAGTGGGAATTAGTGCAGTTAAGTATGCAGATTTAAGCCAAAACCGCACTAGTAACTATGTTTTCAGTTTCGATAAAATGCTGGATCTAAAAGGCAATACTGCACCTTATATGCTGTATGCTTATGCGCGGATTCAAGGGATTAGCCGCAAGGGTGATATTAACTTTCAAGAATTAGGAAATCATGCTGTAGTTTTAGAGCATGAAACCGAATTAGCACTGGCAAAATATTTACTTCAACTCGATGAAGTTGTTAATAGTGTAGAGCAAGATTTATTGCCTCACCGTTTATGTGAATATTTGTACGAACTGAGTAAAAAATTTAATCAGTTTTATGACCGCGACCGAGGAGTTCGGGTGCTGGATGCTGAGGAACCGCAGCGAACATCCCGCTTGATTATCTGTGATTTGACTGCTAGAACGTTGAAGTTGGGATTATCTTTGCTGGGAATTCAGGTATTAGAAAGGATGTAATGTATTTATAAACGCAAAGGTATTTAGATAAATCAGAGTCAAGCAAGAGCTGATTTTTTCTGTATGTCCTTTGCGTCTTCGCAGTTATTTAATCACAATTAGTGTGATTGCAATAGAGGTTTTCTTAGAGGCTGAAAAATGGTAAGGACACCATCAAAAAACATAACTTTGGTAGAGTTTTTAATGCTACCAGAAACCAAGCCAGCTAGTGAATATATCGATGGTCAAATTATTCAGAAACCAATGGCACAGGGAGAACATAGCACTATTCAAGGTGAACTGATTATTTTTATTAATGGCGTCTTGAAACCGCAAAGAGTTGCACGAGCATATCCAGAACTGCGGTGTACATTTGGTGGCAGATCGATTGTCCCAGATGTAGCAGTATTTACTTGGGACAGAATACCTCGCAAAGAAAATGGCAGGGTAGCAAATTTATTTTCGGCTGCTCCTGATTGGACTATCGAGATTCTATCACCTGACCAAAGACAAACGAAAGTCATGAAAAATATTCTGCACTGTCTGAATTATCAAACACAAATGGGCTGGCTGATCGATCCAGAAGAACAAACAGTGTTCGTTTACATACGCAATCAACAGCCAGTAATGGTGGATGAATTACAAGCTTTACTTCCTGTACCAGATTTTGCAAGTGAATTGAAGCTAACGGTGGGAGATTTATTTAGTTGGCTATTGGAGTAAAAACACAAGCTGAATTAGGAAATGCACCAACTACAACAGGTTTTATGGGTAGGAATTGGTTGTAAACGCGAAACTTCATCGCAGTTAATCGATTTAGCAATTGAGCAAGTTTTTGAAGAAAATAAACTTTGTCAAAGTGCGATCGCAGGTTTTGCTACTATCGACACTAAAGCCTCAGAAATGGGCTTAGTAGAATTTTGCCATCTACACAATTTGCTTTTAAAGACTTTTTGTAGCGAAGTTCTTCGCCGTGTCTGGGTTCCCAACCCTAGTACAATTATTAACCAAAAAGTAAGTACACCCAGCGTAGCAGAAGCAGCGGCGATTCTTGCTGCCACTCAACTCAACTTATTGTTAACTAATTCCTTCTCCTTGACTACAGAACAATTGGGAGTAAAATTTTTAGTTCCTAAACGAATTTTAAAATTAAAAGGGCAACCTGGAGCTGTAACGCTAGCTGTTGCCCAAGCTGCAAATTTTAGCGATTTTTCTATTCAACAACTCTCAAAAAATAGTTAATTATGGTAGAAACAATTGCTAGCACAATTGAACCAAAGAAAGCAGGTAAAAAACCCTGAATTTCAAAACCATAACCAGGAGTTAGGGCACTTGCTAGCCAAAGGGTTAAGGCATTAATTACTAATGTAAATAAACCAAAGGTGAGCAAGGTAATCGGAAAAGTTAAAATCCGCAAAATTGGTCTAACAAATGCATTAACTAGACCAATAATAAGAGCAGCCACTAAGGCCACCAGAAAATTCTTGATAAAGAATCCCGGAACGATTTTAGCAGTAATCAATAACGCCACCGCAGTACCGAACCAAGTTAATAAAAAGTGTTGCATAAGCTTTTTTAGAAGAATTAATCCTAAGTCTAATTAATTTGACTTTTGTCTATTGTGATTTGTAGCACCATTAGCTGTCGTTGTAATTGATTCCTAAAGTAATCGTCTTCTTTTGACAGCCTAAAAGCTATCTAGTACGATTTTGGATTATCAAACAAGTCAATAGACCTCTTGCAAAAGTCCCCTAACACCCCACTCCCAGCCCCTCTCTGCGTGCAAAGAGGGAAGACTTTGACGTAAGTCAAAAGCGGGGTGGGGTTCTTTTTTTAATCTATGCAAAAAGTTTAAGATAATCACTTTTGGCAATCTATCTGCTGGCATAGAGAAATACTTTTAATCCCAGTATCTTTATCCTATTGCAGGATGTACCTAAGTCAACTAACCAGTGCCGATGCGAAAAGCATACAGCCTTAGTCCACAGTTTCATTCAAAGACAAGGGAGACAAGCAAGAATTTTCTTCCTTATCTCCCCAACAGCTGGATATTTGATTTTTTCGAGTTCTTTAACGCCGCAAAATAATTTCCCAGGTAGCCCCGCCAACTACGCCGTCAGCTTCTAAACCATAGCGCTTTTGTACAGCTTTCACAGCTTCCTCAGTTGTTGGGCCAAAGTCTCCATCTATATCGCCTTTTAAGTAACCAAGCTTTTTCAGTTGTTTTTGCAATTTAATAACTTCCGAACCACGTAACCCAGGACGCAAAATTGGCAATCCTTCTGAGGTGTATTGAATACCAGGAGTTTGCTGAGTGCTGGTATTTGACTGAGTTCGAGTAGTTTGTTCAGTACGCGTGGTTGAGCGAGTTCGAGTGTTTGATGTAGTACGATTCGGTGTTTTCTGAGCTTGTCTTGGGGTGGCAGGTTTTGGTTCTGGGCTGGTAGCAGCTTGGGTTACAGCTTTCTTTGGTGGCTTAGGACTGGTATTAGCTTGGGTTACAGCTTTTTTTGGAGGGTTAGGCTTGGTAGAAACTTGGGTTACAGCTTGTCTCGATGGATTACTGGGATTTGCAACCTTGGTGACATTGCTAGATTGAGTGGGAACGGGAAAATTTGTGGCTGAGTTAAATACTTGCCCAGATGAAGGAACTGTTGATGCTACCGATTCCTTAGGAAAAAGTCGTTGCCAAGTGCTGGCATCAACAATGCCATCCGGATTTAAGCCAGCTGCTTGTTTAAATCGGGAAACAGCACTAGCTGTATTTTCACTATATATACCGTCTACTACACCAGAGTAATAACCCAAAAGTTTCAGAGCTGCCTGAAGTTCAGATACGCGTTCGCCTTGGCTACCAACTTTCAAGGTAGGACGGTTGATATTATCTCCAGGATTTACTTGGGCTATTTTTTGTGGGGCTGCAATTGATACTAAAGCAGAGGAGGCAATCAACACAGGTGTAGTGGAGAGGAGTATTTTAACCGCTGATAAAACCTTAGATCTCTGAGTCCACCAACCCTTTTGCAGTTTTTCCATTCTACAGCGATTTCCAGTTTGATGTAGTAATTTTAAGTAACTCAAAATACTTGCTCTCAGGCTGTGTTGCATGGAATTCACTCCCAGAATATTCTCATGCTAATAGTACAGCCGCTTGGTCTAAAAAACAGCTGCGACCAAAAAGCGATCGCGCATCATCTACCCTATGCGATCGCCTCATTTATTGCTGCTTCTTGACCAACTAAAGACAGGTAAGGTTGTTTTAAATACTTACGAGCTGCGGCGATCGCGTCTTGGGCATCCACAGCTGCAATCAGTTCTTGAAACTTGATGTCAAAATCAATTCCCAACCCCAAAATTTCGTACCAGCCGTATATCTGAGCAATTTGGCCGTTCGTTTGTTTACCCAAAGCATACTGCCCCAAGATTTTGTTTTTAGCAGCTTGCAGGGCGGTTGGGGATACTTCGGTGGTAGACAATAAATCTACTTCTGTACGCAGTCCTTCTAAGGCTATGCTGGTATTCTCTGGTGCTGTACCCATGTAAACTACAAACGATGCTGGGTATAGCCTGGTTGAGTAGAAAGCAGATACCTCGTAAGCTAAACCTCGTTTTTCCCGCAATTCGACAAACAAGCGACTAGAAAGCCCATTTCCCAAGTAAGTACACAGCAACTTCAGTGGGGCGTACTCACAAGAACTCACCGATGTTCCCAAATAACCGAGCATCACGATTGATTGTTGCGTCTGTTGTGGCTTTAGCCTAATTTGCGGTTCCACCTTAATTTCGGGTAAATTGAGTGCTGGTGGTGCTGATGCTGTTACTTGCCAATCACCAAAAACTTTTGTTACTAACGCGACTGCATCCGTGGGTGTGACTCGCCCAGCAATACTAATTACCAGATTATCTGGACGGAAATAAGTTTGATGATACTGCACCAAGTCCGCACGAGTTAAGCGGCTCATGGTTGTTTCATCTCCTAACACTGACATCGCATAGGGATGATTTTGGTACATTACCTGCCGCATTTGTTCAAAGGCGAGAGTGAAGGGTTGCTCTTTTTGCGAACGAATATCTTGTAGTGCTAGACGCCGTTCTAATTCGACTTGGACTTCGGGAAAAGTAGGCGATCGCAAAATCTGCCCTGCCAATGTTAAAATTTCGGCAAAATCGGATGTTACTGTCTTGAAAGAAAACAAAAAATAATCAGTAGCCGCATCTGCACTCAAACTCGCCCCCACAGACTCGACTTTTTCGGCAATTTCCAAGCTAGAAAGTCCGTCACATCCCTTTGTCATCACGGCTGATAGCAAATGTGCCAACCCTGCTTGTTCTTCGTTCTCATGACAACTACCCGCACGCACAAAAATTCGGGCTGCAATAATGTCAGCAGCAGGATTTTCTGCCACTAGTACGACAATGCCATTGTTCAACACGGTGCGATGGATAGGCGATTTTTGCAGCAAGGTTGTCATTTGTTATTTGTCCTTTATCATTAGTCACTAGTCATTAGTTATCTCTACCCCTGCTCAAGAACAGCCTCCCATCTCCCGATCTCCCCATTGCCCGTAATCCCCACTGGGCTTTGCCCCGCTTTGCTAACGTGGGGGCCCCGAGTTCCCCATCTCCTCATCTCCTATGCTTAACAGGGTTTAAGCACAGTAACGGCATAATTTTGCGGCGAGAGATACTGTTTAGCTAATTTTTGCAGTTGAGGGGCATCAAAAGACTGAATTTCTTGGGGATACATTACAGCTAATTCGGCTTGGGCAATGGTGTTGTAATATCCATAAAGTCCTGTGAGTTGATTTGGCGTTTCAGTAGAAAAGGCATACTCGTTACATAGTAGCCTGCGCGAGCGGGCTAGTTCCTGTTCGCTAATTTCCTGAGTGTGTAACTTATCTAAATGATCGCAAATCAAAAACTCAACTTCTTTTAGATTTTCTGGTTCTAACCAGGCAGTAATTGTAAATAAACTCGATTCCCGTTGCAGAGAAAAATTACTACAAATTCCCTGCACCAATTGTAAATCTTCCCGCAAATCACGTACTAAACGCGAAGTCCGCCCTTCTGCTAATAACACTGACAATAAATCTAAACCATAGGCAGTGTGGATATCTTCTACTCCTGGTACGAGCCAGGCCATTAACAATCGCGCTTGCTCTATGCGTGGTAAATAAAGTTCTTGACGACGAATTTCGGTTATTATTGGCTGTGCCACTTTTTCAAATTGGGGACAATCAGAAGGTTTGGCAAAATCAGTAAATGAATGATTTACTAATTTCCAAGCTGACTGCACAGGTATGCCCCCAGCAATTACCACCGTCATGTTTTCCGGCTGGTAGTGGGCACGGTGAAAACACCGCATAGCTTCTGGTGACTGCTGCATAAGTTCTTGCTCAGTACCCAGCACCGAACGTCCGTAAGGGTGACACCCATAGATGCTTTTAATCAAAGCTTGGAATCCTATCCAGTCGGAATCGTCATTGCACGATCGGATTTCTTCTAGTACTACGTCCCGTTCGCGGCTAAATTCATCTTCTGGGATTGCCGCATTCAGCAGTAGTTCTCCCAAGTACGGCAGAGTATCTTCTAGATAAGGCGCAGCTGTGGTCAGTGAATAATGAGCATAATCATAGCTTGTTGCCGCATTACTTATACCACCTCGGTTTTCAACGTTGTAATCGAACATTCCAGGGGGTAACGTTGCAGTACCTTTAAAAATCATGTGTTCTAAAAAGTGCGCCATCCCAAACCACGGTTGTGGCTCTAGGGTTGTTCCAGCACGCACCCAAACATCCGCCACAACTACAGGGGTAGTGGGAATTTCTTGATGAATAAACGTTAAACCATTGTCTAATCGGAAGACCGAGCCTGGAAACACTGTTTTAGTTAGTTGTTGTAACAATTTTTTGTAGCTTTAACCACAATTTTGATGCAATCTTGTGATTTTAACTCCGAACGTTACCTAAATTAGAATCATGTTATACAGATTTAGTTTTTATTAGCAGGTACCGCTAAATTGATTCAGACAAAAAGTTTTGTAAGTTAATAAAATAATCAGCGTTTGTACAATATCTATGGCACTGACAAGATAAAGTGATCGCAGATAGCTCTTTTACAACCTTATTGCCTAAAAAACTGTATACTAAAATACTATTTTTTATATTACAGAAATTATCAGTCTAGTGAAATTTATACTGAAAGTTGTTAGCGACCGCACTTTAGCTTCCAGTTCAAACTAAATGCTAAGGTTTAAACTTTGCATCAATAACTATATAGCAGTCATTAGTTATTTGTACAAAATTAAAAATAACTAATGATTAATAATAGTCTTAATATAAAACTTCATAATCTTATTTAGAATTGCTATAGTTTTTATTTATCTAGAATAATCGAAGAGGATTATCGATTAAGAATATGGATTGATGCACTTAAGACCATCGCAGCCAAAGCCTTGAGTCACCATTACAGATAGCTGTTGAGAAACCTGGCTATCAACATTGAATTCTCGCATAATTTGATCATACGTTTGTCCTTGGGCTATCTGCTTGACGATTTGCTCAAACTCTATCCAAGTCAAATCACTCTCAACAAATGCTTTGGCAAGGGTAATTATTAATTCTTCATAATCATTATCTTCCAATTTTGTCATCATCCGGTGTTCAATGTGAAGCGAATCATCGAAACAGTAATACCAGGATTTCGGTTGCTGGTTAAGCACCCTTCGGAAAAACTCCTGCTGTTTGGAGCGACTAACAGCACGATCTGCTTCACTACATACTATTAAAATAGGCGCACAAACACAGCCTTTAGCCTTTTCTAAAACTTCCTCTCTCAATTTAAGAAATGTCCGTAATGCCTTGAGACAAAAACCTTTATAACCGAAATTGCCAGGTGCATTTTTGTTGAACCATTCAAAATAAATTGGTAGGATCTCGATTAGTCGATCAAATAGTGAGTAGCGACTACCCAAAAAAGGCGCGAACAATAAAGCGCGGTCAATCAGCTGGGGATGCTCTAAAGCTAGCCAAGCAGCTAAAGTTCCACCTGTTGAGAATCCACCAATTACAACTTGTTGACCTAGCGTTTTCGCAATCTGCAACCATTCAATCAGAAATTGTTGATATATCTGAATATCTGTTGGTAGTGGTGGAGGATTTTGACGGCTCCAGTTCCCTGAGAGTCCATGACCAGGTTGTAAAGGAATCAAAACGTTATATCCTTTGTTAAAGAAGGCTTTACCAAGTGGCTCAAACTGGTAAGGGCCTGCTGTAAAACCATGCAAAAATAAAAAAACTTTTGATGTGAAGTCAGGGTGAATCAAAAATTTGGAACGACAGGCTTCATTCTTCAGACCCCGTGTAGATTCTAATTCCTGAACTTGCTCTAGGATTTCTAGTGTTTTTTGAATGCCAATTTTCATTTATTAAAAAAGCCCTTCGGAGACGATAAATCCCTCTCAAGTCAGAGATACATTCTATGCTGTGGTAGAGGATTTTTTGATTATACTTCAGTAATATCTTAATTCAATTGTCAGAAAATTATAATTTTTCTGCTTTTTATACAATCTCTAATTCCTTGAGATGAGAGATAAATAGTCAGGTATTTTTGTTAGCAAGATAGTTTTAGAAGAAAAATGAAAAATAAGGATAACAAAAAGAAAGTTAAGAAAAATGACTCAGGTTTACAGCCGAAAGTCAATGAAGCTGACGATATAGTTTTATCATCTAACGAACAGATGCATACAACTAAAGCAATCAATATAGATGGTCAGCGTCCAATCGATCCAAGTAACATCGAAATAGAGGAAACAGTTAATATAGATGGTCAGCGGCCAATTGCAAAGGATAAAAATAATTCTGGTCGCACAATTGATATAGATGGTCATCGCCCAATCGCTAAAAGTCCTTTTGCGGATAATGAAATGCTAAACGAAGATGGTCAACGTCCTATTGACCATAGTGATTTAGAGGTTGAGGAAATTCTTGACATAGACGGTCAACGCCCAATTGCTAAGAGTAAATTTACAGTTAAAGATACTCTAGAGATAGATGGTAGCCGCCCAATAGTTTCAAATAATGCTGTTGAGTCAGAAATACCAACCGATTATATAGAAAACAAGGAGAACGCAAAGAAAGTTAAGAAAAGTAGATCAGGTTCACATCGCAAAGTCAATGAAGCTGACAATATAGTTTTATCATCTAACGAACAGACGCATACAACTAAAGCAATTAATATAGATGGTCTGCGTCCAATCGATCCAAGTAACTTTGAAATTGAGGAAATAGTTAATATAGATGGTCCGCGGCCAATTGCAAAGGATGAAAATAATTCTGGTCGCACAATTGATATAGATGGTCATCGCCCGATCGCTAAAAGTCCTTTTGCGGATAATGAAATGCTAAACGAAGATGGTCAACGTCCTATTGACCATAGTGATTTAGAGGTTGAGGAAATTCTTGAC
>NZ_SZNH01000029.1 GCF_005869855.1 Nostoc sp. PA-18-2419
TGAATAGATTTAGTTATTTTCTTGGCGCAATCATCACCTTTAATATTCGGAACCTTCAATTTAATTGCCATTACTTACCTCGTTACGTCAACTGGAATTTCTCTTTAAAAAATATAATAACAGTTGAGATAGTGAGCTCACATCTTACTATAGTCAGGTAATTAGGCATCCTAAAGATAGTAATAAATAATAGTCATACTTAAATAGTTATTGATAAATTTTTTAGGCAGTGAAATAAAATAAAATGCCAAAATATATAAAGTAATTTCTGAAAATACACTTAGTATTACTAATTTCTAAAAACCCGCTTTTTTAGTTTGTTCTGAAGACTCTACTAGATATTGCAGATTCTTCTATAGGCGTTTCTATATAACACAGTTGTTCTCGCACCACTCCTTGAACATATAAACGTTTATACGTAAGTTAAAAAACATTTTTATCTCTAGTTTTTAACTATTTTATGCTCTAAGTACTTGTGCTAAATTTATAAAGCATATATATAGCTAAAAAGCAGCTATCTTGCGAGATATATTTTGCATTGCAGCAATTTGTTGAAATTTCTAAAGGCACAAACCCGACATCTAAGTTAAGACCATCGCATCGCACCATTGTTAATGGCATTGGGAGCAATGCGATTTTGTGGGATGAGGCAAGAGGCAGGATTAGCGCAACTAAGCCGTGTCCGTGAGCGTCGGCAGAAAGCAGGAGGCGTATAATTATCTAATTTCTCCCAACTTCCTACTTCAAACTTCACTCACCAAGAGACTTTCAACGCTGTTTTCGATTGCTTGGTATGGAATTTGCACTAATTATTTTCTGATATTAAGAATACAAAAAAATGGGACACTCCTAAAAGTGCCCCTGCTAAGCTTTGACACAAACACTGCTGCTTTAGACCTGAACTGCTAACTTTGCTTCCGTAGCTGTCAACCGCTCATAGGCAGCCCGCATTTTCAAACCTGTAAGCACTTGGAACAAACCAGTTCCGTTATTGGAACCTGGATATTCACGGTGCTGGAGTAACAAGTGAGTTAACTCACCTTGATATTTGGTGGATGTATTGCTGAGATGAGTTTCGATGTAAATTACTTCTTCTAGGTTGTCAAATTGACCATCTACCTCTAATACTGAGACGTAACGTCCGTAGTATACATCTGAACCATAGTATAACTGCATACCCGGATACGAACAGGTAAGCTTACGTCCACAGGGAGTCCAGTTAATTGTTGACCCTTGATCAAATAGGTAGGTTGGTTCAAAGCCTTCCTTACCTTCGCGCTGGAGCATACGTACACGTAAGACTCGACGCTCGGTGTCGTTTTTGATTAAGTTGGTAGGCAATACCTGAAGAACTACGTCTGCAAATTCTCTTTGTGGTTCGATAAACTTTTCAAAATCAGGTTTGCGGGAATTGATTTGCGCTAAGACATCATCGTAGCCATGACCACGCTCAGCCATATCTCGTTGGATTTTCCAAGCAATTTTGACTTCATCACTAATGTCAAAATAAACGCTGAAATCAATTAGCGATCGCACCCGCTCATCATATAAAGGATGCAGTCCTTCAACCACTATAATATGATTCGGCTTCACCCGCTCTGGCGGATCGATCAAACCGGTTTCGTGGTTATAAATCGGCTTATCAATCGCTTGACCATTTTTGAGCGCTTTAATTTGCTCATACATTAGGTCAAAATTGTTCGCCCTGGGGTCTAGTGCGGTTATCCCCGTTTCTTTACGTTGTTTGCGATCTAAGGAGTGATAGTCATCCAAGCAGATGACTGTCATTAAATCTTCACCAAACAGATCTATTAAACGACGCAAMAACGTAGATTTACCGCAACCAGAGTCTCCGGCTACTCCAATCAGTACCACGCGTTCCGGCTTACTTGTCATAAATCTCCTCTAAATACTAAAGTTGTGTCAATAATTTTTCACACAGCAGATTTTGAAGCCAGGAGTTTACCCCTTCGGTTTGTCCTGCGTTCTTGCTACCCAGCACAGCTATAAGACATCAACAGGTAGACAACATCAAAACTAGTAAGTTGCTAATCGTTGGACTAGCCTGAATCTTAGTGCCGGTAAGTATTTAATCCTAGTGGTATATTTGATTTTAACAGAATGGGGTATCCCATACAAGATTTGTCCTTTAGAAGAATTAGTGTGGTTTACCAATAAATTTGATGATTCAGTTATTAATTTTCAAACAAATTTTGGCAGCACCCGTAAGTGTTGTACTGCTATCAGTCTGTGACTTCTGACTCAATGTAATGATTTGTAATAGTATAATATATTTCATTGGCAAAATTTTTGACATTCTTCTATTGGAGACCAAAATCTATCTAACGAATGACTTGCTAACTTGCGTGAGCAGAATTATTGCATGTAAATTTATGGATATGGTCAAATAGGAGTGTAGGTGTTGTAAACATTCAACGATTCCATTCGCCAAAACAGTAAAATTTAATCAGATATCTCAAAGGCGATCGCCTTTTACCAATAGGTGAAAATCTTGCTAATACAAGCTTTTTGTATTAAATATCTGCAAGAGTCAAGCACAGTAAAAAGAGTAAGTAAATTTAGTAGTAATAGCGAGGAAATTACAAAGGATACAGTAAGGAAGTACTTTTGTTGAGAAAATAGTAGAATTAGGAGCAATTCCATTCAGGTTTACACTTAGAAGTAAAATTATAAACTGTAATCACAAGCCACTGATGGAGGTTGACAGATTTATCACATCAAGTGAAACTGATTATAGTTACTTAAATCGCAGTTCTCTGTATCGTTATATTTGTAGCTGAAATTGTACTACTCATGTAGCAAAATACGTTCGAGCGACAAAAAGCTTAAGAACATTTCGAGGCACTACTAGATTTCATTAAATAAAACCAAGTAGAATATGCTTTGAAGTGCATCAATTGATACGGCTTGTACTGTATTATGCGGCATGATGTATTTGTAGATAAAAGTTAGCAAATCAAAGTATCGGTGGTAGTTAACGAAGAAAAGATTAAATTGATTCATTATTAACATTCTCCAAAAGACTTATCCTTTACCTTAGAAGGTGAACAGGTGTGTTTTTTACTATGCCTGCATGTCTTCGGTGAGTGTACTTAGCAAGGCATCAATTGATGATGCTGTTTTTCCAAAAAGCCAGTTTTGTGAAACAAAAATCCGGTAAACTAAAGCTGGGAAGGTAGGGGAATAGTTTTTTTGAAAAACGGTTAAGTAAATATCGGAGTGGTAGAACGAATGTACAATCAAGGTGCTGTTGAGAGTGCTGCCAACACACAATTAGGTAGCCGCGTCTTCCTCTATGAAGTGGTAGGTCTGCGTCAGAGCGAAGAAACCGATCAAACGAACTACCCAATTCGTAAAAGTGGCAGTGTGTTCATCAGAGTGCCTTACAACCGCATGAATCAAGAAATGCGACGTATCACTCGTCTAGGCGGCACAATTGTTAGCATCCAGCCTATAACCGCACTACAGCAAGTTAATGGCAAAGCCTCACTTGGAAATGCTAACAGCGAAGAGAGTGAGTTAGCTAAATCTGGGGAAGCTGCTAACGGTGAAGGAAATGGTAAAGCCACACCTGTGAATACTAACAGTGAAGTTAAAGCTGAACAACAGCTCAAGAACAAGGACAAGAAAGGCAACACCATGACTCAAGCGAAAGCCAAAAAAGGTGACGTTCCTGTTAACACTTACCGTCCCAATGCTCCGTTTATTGGCAAGGTAATATCTAATGAGGCGTTAGTCAAAGAAGACGGAATTGGTATTGTTCAGCATATTAAGTTTGACCTGTCTGGTAGTGATTTGAAGTACATAGAAGGTCAAAGTATCGGCATTATTCCACCAGGAGTGGACAAGAACGGCAAGCCGGAAAAACTCAGACTGTATTCCATTGCCTCAACTCGTCATGGCGATGATGTAGATGATAAGACAGTATCACTGTGTGTTCGTCAGTTAGAGTACAAGCACCCAGAAACTGGCGAAACAGTGTACGGTGTTTGCTCTACTCACTTGTGTTTCCTCAAACCTGGGGAAGATGTGAAAATTACAGGCCCAGTGGGTAAGGAAATGTTGTTACCCGAAGACCCGGATGCCAATATAATCATGATGGCAACCGGAACAGGTATTGCGCCGATGCGGGCTTACCTGTGGCGTCAGTTTAAAGATGCTGAAAAAGCAGCTAACCCAGAATACGAATTTAAGGGATTTTCTTGGCTAATATTTGGTGTACCTACAACTCCAAACCTTTTATATAAGGAAGAACTGGAAGAAATTCAAGAAAAATATCCCAATAACTTCCGCCTGACTCCTGCTATCAGTCGCGAACAGAAAAATCCCCAAGGCGGTAGAATGTATATTCAAGACCGCGTAGCAGAACATGCTGATGAATTGTGGCAATTGATTAAAAATGAAAAAACCCACACCTACATCTGCGGTTTGCGAGGTATGGAAGAAGGTATTGATGCAGCTTTAACAGCAGCAGCAGCTAAAGAAGGCGTTACTTGGAGTGATTATCAGAAGGAACTCAAGAAAGCCCATCGCTGGCACGTAGAAACATACTAAGTAGTCATTAGTCATTGGTCATTAGTTTTAGACAGAGCGCAAAGTCGAGCCATCGCTACCTCAGCGCACTGCGTTGGAAAGCAAGTGGCGTTGAGCGCTAGCTTCCGGCGTAGAAGCCCGGAGGGCTGCTTGCCGGAGGCATCGGTTAGCACAGCGGTAGCGAGTCCGCGAGCGTCTCTGAACTTTTCAAGACAGGAGCGTCACTTTGTAATAGAGGACGAATGACTAAAAACAAATGACAAATGAAGAAGGATAATTAGTAGGTAGGGCATTAATATGCTCTACCTACAATTGTTGTTGGTGAAATTGGGTACAAAATTTGTGGGTGTGAAACTGGGAATACTGGGATTAGGAACCGTAGGAACGGGTACAGTGCAGTTGTTGCAAGATAAAACTGGGCGTCACCCGTTGTTGCAAGAAATAGAAATCTACCGAGTAGGAGTACGATCACTAGATAAACCCCGTGCAGTACAATTGCCCACGGATGTATTGACTACAGATTTGGAAGCTATTGTCAACGATCCGGCAGTAGATATAATAGTCGAAGTTATAGGTGGACTAGAACCAGCGCGATCGCTAATCCTCAAAGCTTTAAGTAATGGCAAGCACGTAGTCACTGCAAATAAAGCAGCAATTGCTCGCTTTGGGGCAGAAATTTTCACAACTGCCAATCAATCCGGCGTATACGTGATGTTAGAAGCTGCTGTGGGT
The DNA here is from genome assembly GCF_005869855.1 of Nostoc sp. PA-18-2419. Classification (GTDB taxonomy): domain Bacteria; phylum Cyanobacteriota; class Cyanobacteriia; order Cyanobacteriales; family Nostocaceae; genus Nostoc. The sequence continues at coordinate 5,287 of NZ_SZNH01000029.1, forward strand.
GGTGGAATTCCGGTAATTCAACCGCTCAAGCAGTCCTTAAGTGTTAACCGCATTCACACTGTAACTGGCATTGTTAATGGTACAACTAACTACATCCTTACACGGATGCAAACAGAAGGCAGCAACTTCAGCGATGTCTTAGCTGATGCTCAGCGCTTGGGTTATGCTGAAGCTGACCCCACAGCCGATATTGATGGCTTAGACGCAGCCGATAAAATTGCCATCCTAGCGTCATTAGGCTTTGGTGGACGTATCAACCTCAAAGATGTGTATACCGAGGGAATTCGGCAAGTCAGCAAAACAGATATTGCCTACGCCGAAAAGTTGGGATTTGTGATTAAATTGTTAGCGATCGCCAAAAGAATCACTCCCTCATCTCCCTCATCTCCTTTGTCGTTGAGAGTTCATCCGACATTAGTACCCCAAGCGCATCCTTTGGCTAGCATCAATGGTGTTTACAATGCCATTCTTGTGGAAGGAGAACCCATTGGGCAGGTAATGTTTTTTGGCCCTGGTGCTGGTGCTGGTGCAACCGCCAGTGCTGTAACCTCAGATATCTTGAATTTAGCTGCTACTTTAAAAACGCAAAGAGTCACCACTGAGAAATTAGATCAATCCCAAATAGGTTCGCTGAATCCTTTATTAGCTTGCGGACATGATGAATATAGCCAAATTGCGCCAATGGCAGAATTGATCACTCGGTTTTACGCCCGTTTTCTCACGAATGATCAACCTGGAGTTATCGGTAAATTAGGTACTTGCTTTGGTAACTATGGCGTCAGCTTAGAGTCAATCGTCCAAACTGGCTTTCAGGGGGAACTAGCAGAGATTGTGGTTGTTACCCATGATGTGCCAGAAGGCAACTTTCGGCAAGCTTTGGCAGAAATTGAGAATTTAGAAGCGATAGAAAGCATTCCCAGCTTACTGCGCGTACTTTAAGATTAGATGAATAGGTAGACACGAAGTGGCTTGTCGTCAGACATCGCTCGGCGTTGAACCCAGAAGCCTAGCTGTTGAGAAAGCCTTAGGCTGATGTCAAGCTACACTGAAAAACAACCCTTATATCATGTCTGGTTGAATACTTATGATATCTGTGAGGGTTGGTAATGGGTAATGGAGAATAAAAATACAGTTTAACTGTTGCGCTCTTCTGTAATTACCAAGTAAAATTTAGCATTTTTCTTCATTCATACAACAAAGCCTATCAAACGCAGTCATTATCCAAAGTGTGATTACATAAAACACAGTTGTAGTTATACTGTAATATTAAAGGTGTTGTATTAAGTGAGCAAAAATAGCTTATCCGTGTAACTAGTCTTTTAAATTAAAAGATTAAAGCTCAGAGATATTTATCCGTGTATCCGCTGAACACCTATTTGCAGCTTTGAGGAAAGTCTGATGAAGTCCTACGAAAAAAGTGTTTCGGAACAGATAAAACAGCAGCGTAAGAGAGACAGCCAAAAGGAACTAAGAGTTGATAGACTGTGGGCAATGGTCTCTACTTTGGGGGGAATAGGACTATTAATTTATGCTTTGTTAAGCTATCAAACAGTGGCTAACTTAGAGAAGAGAGGTTTTTCAACCGCAGGTATCGTTACTGAGATTATAACCGAGAAATCAGGATATATCTCAGGGGGAGGTTTGGGGGCTTATGTAGAAACCGTACATTATGTGTCTATTATTGAGTTTAAAACTAAACAAGAAAAAATAGTTAAGTTTAAAGCTAATGATATTTGTTGCCGGGGAAGAAAGGTAGAGATATTATATAATCCTGATAATCCTCAGCAGGCAATAGTTAATGGAAAGCTTAGTATTCTTGATAGAGTTAAGCAGCCAATTGGATGGGGATTATTTCTTACGCTTTTTGGAATAGGGTTTTTTAAAGTAGCACAGATCAAGTATGAATTGCACGCAAGATAAGCCCAAAAGTTTATTCTGTTAGGTATTTACTGGCGCTTGACAGACGCTCTAGAAAAGGGTGCAGAAGCTCCATATTGGTTTTATGTAGGAAATGTACCACCTTTGCTCGATGGACAAACGCGCAGGTCTTATGTGTGAATTAATTGGTGGACAATATCAGTTATTAACAGCAAATGAGCGCGGACATTATCCGATTCAACGCTTGGGAGTTGAGTTAGGTATTTGGCAAGGAGTTTATCAAAATGTCGAATTGCCTTGGTTGCGGTGGTCGGATTTACAAGATAATTTGTTGTTGACTGGTGATGAAAGGGCACAACAGGAAAGCCAAAGAGCAGAATTAGAAAGTCAAAGGGCGGAATTAGAAAGCCAAAGAGCCGATCGCTTAACTGCCCAATTGCGTAGACACAAAGTGGCTTGTTGTTAGACATCGCTTGGCATTGAACCGGAAGTTTAAGTATTTGGCAATAGTCACTAAAAAAGTCCCCTAACAAGAGGACTCACAGAAGGGTTATTGAGGCTAGGGAAATAAATTAGTCCGCTAGCAAGTCCATAACTTGCTCTAGCAGCAGTTTAGCTTTGTACAGGTTAAGCAGTTTCTCCTGCTCCCAGCGACTAGGTGCGCTCAAATATTTGCCTTCTAGGCTTGCCTTGATTAATGCTGCTTGTTCGACTGTGGGAGAATTCATTTCATCTAGTGCCGCGCCGATAGATTGAAAGCTGCCAAAAGATAATCTTCGTAATCCTTTCCCTTGTTGTAGCTGGTTAAGTGCGATCGCCGCAAATGCAATCAACGATGTGATATAGCTTACCTTCTGTACTGATTTACCAGTGGGTCGTAATCCATAACGCTCACACAGCAAGCGTAGTTCAGCAATGGTTTTGATTTCAAGTTCCGATCGTGTAAACATAGAATTGTCTCATTTTGCTTGGGATATTGGTGGTTGCTGTACTCGCCAAAGTTAGATAACCACCAAATAAATATTAAACAGTTGCAAACGAGTGTTTCAGGCTTATATTTACATTTATACATAATGCCTAATCCAAAAGGTAACCCAGAAAGTTTGAGACCATTTGAATCACAAAGAGAAGAACCACTATCAACTACTATTAGTTTTCGCGCTACTGAAAAAATGAAGGATGAAGTGAAAGCACAAGACGATCCTGCACAATTTTGTAGAGAAGCAATCCAGGAAGCGCTAGACAAGAAAAAGAAAACTTGAATTAGCCGAAAAGTCGCTGATGGAATTAACAGAACACGTGTTAGTCAGCGTAGCTGCAAAGTATGGCAAGAATAGCGATGAGTACAAAATGGCAGGGGGCGTTCGTCGCAGCGAACGCAAGCGTCCAGTGCGGAAGCCTAAGCAAGAGGTTGTTGCTTGATAAAGACAATACATTTGGGTTTTTTGACACTCTCCCGAATTCAAATCGGGAGATTCTTGGTTAGGTGGTGAACCAATCAATAGAATATTATATTGGCTCTCTTTTGGGCCATCTGCTTAACTCACGCTGAATATGATAAGGATAAATGCAAAAATGACCCACGCGATACTACAAGCGAAGCATTCGCTGAGGTGATTGGTTTATTGGAAATTACCTTGCAAATTGTTAATGGCAATTCTTTCTGGAAGACGCTTCGCGAATCGCACTATTAGTAAAACTCAAGCAGAAGCGCTGGCGGACTATTTTAATGTAGATATCAGTTTATTTACTTAGCTTATCTTCTATAACAAAGCTTTTAAAACCAGCGTTTGGTATTGATCCGAAAATTTAATATTTTGGTATGAGGTTAAAGGTGCGTAGACGCGCAGCGGCTTGTTGTTAGACATCATTTTTCTACTCGATACAACAGCTACAAAATCTTTTGTCATTTAGCTTCTAGAGCTTGAGTAAGCTATGAACCTGTATTAAAAATCCTATATCCTAACCATCCCAAACCCAAGCCTAGACTAGAAGTGCTAGCTAAAATTAGAAAAGTATAAACCTTGCTAAAAGATTTTCGTAATTCATCTCCAGCCTCAGCCACAACCCAAACCACAACCCAAGCCACAACCCAAAGTACAACCTCAGTCACAGCCCCAGCCACAGCCCCAGCCACAGCCACAGCCCCAGCCACAGCACCAGCCACGCCTACAGCTATAGCCCAAGTACTAGCCACAGTTACAGCTACAGCCCAAGCACTAGCCACGGTTACAGCTACAGCCCAAACTATATACGAAGCCTTTAACGCGGCTAACAAGTAGCCTATTAATAAGTAGCTTAATAATACACCAACCAACCAGCCCCAGGGAATAATTCTAGGTGATTTAGTAGCTGGTTTACCTGGAATTGCTTCTGAGTTGAGCTTGGCTTTGGAACGGACAACTTCTTTTTTATGAACTAGATCAACAGATGGTGGAGGCGTTGCTTTTAGTGCTTCTAACATTGCTAACCATACCTGTATTGACTGAGGGCGGTCTTTTGCCTCCAGCGCCATACCCTTGAGAATTGCTTGATTTAATTGATCGCTGATCCTTGGATTAATTTGTTTAGGTGGAGTCAAAAGAGCATTATCGAGCTTGCGAGCCAGAGAAGCTGTAGGGCACTGACCTGTTATCGCATAATATAGTGTGGCAGCCAAACAATAAACATCCACTGTTGGCTCTCGACTGCCTCTGCTCATCTGTTCATAGGGCGCAAACCCTTCATTACCCGCGATACCCTTTGAACTCAAAGTTTTAGGTAAAAGTTCTTTGGCGATTCCAAAGTCAATTAAAACGGCTTTGCCATTTCTCCGCACCATGATGTTTCCAGGATGGGCATCTCTATGTACTAAACCTGCTTGATGCACTACGCTCAAAGCTTCCCCAATCTGGCGGATGCAGGGTAGAATCTCCGCTTCTGGTAAAGCCCCCCTACGCCTCACCGCTTCAAACAAATTTTCTCCCTCAACAAAGTCCATTACCAAACAGTGGGTAGTACCTTCCCAAAACAAATCAATCACTCCCACAATATGAGGATGGGAGTCTTTAGATAACCGTGCAAGTATCCGCCCTTCTTGGATAAATCGCTCTATATACTTGTCATATTCTGGATCATGACTGAGAAATTCATTGGGTGTCTTGATGACTACTGTCTGGTCTAGCTCAATATGCAATGCTTTATAAGTAATCCCAAATCCACCCTGTCCCAAGACTATATCAATTACATATTTGCCACCTTGTAATCGTTGTCCAATTGTCCAAGGCATGAAAACCTCTAAATAATTCGTAATTCGTAATTAAAACAGTTTAAAAAAGTTGGATATGGGTGTTTTCTATGACTTAAGTGTGTTTCATAAATAATACAGCTTTGCAGAATTTTGCACAACACACAATGAAAGTTGAGCTRAATCTACGGTGTTTTTGTAGATGATGGACTGGGAGACTGTGACGGTTTGTTAGATGGGTTGAAAATAGGAATCCAAGAAGGTATGGCTGCAAGTAAGCTTACAAAAACTGCGATCGCCGCTATCACCACTCCCCAAAACTGGATGTTTCGCTCCCAATTTGAGTTAGTTTTAGGGGGTTCAATTACTGAAGGCTGCAAGTTTTCTCCAGTCAAACCCAAAGAATCGAGCCATTCCCGCATTGATTGCGATCGCTGTTTCTGATCTAGCTTCATACCTATTAAAATTGCGCGGTTTGTGCGATCGCTAATCTGAGGATTATGTTTTTTCGGTTCCACTAAAGGAGCATTGTCCACCTTACGTTTGAGCGCACTGACTGGTGTTTTTCCAGTCAGAAGCACATAAAGAGTTGCAGCTAAAGAATAGATATCGCTATATGCTCCAGTTGGTTTAGTATGTTGAGCATAAAGCTCAGGCGGTGTAAATCCCTCAGAAGTTTCCTTAGTTCTACTTGTGGTTAAGATATGGTCGAAATCGAGAGCTAAACCGAAATCAATTAGCACCGCTTCCGGCTGTCCTTCTCGCACTCGCAAAAAGATATTTCCTGGATGTACATCTCGATGAATCAACCGATTTTCATGTACTTTAATCAGTGCTTCTCCAATTTGTTTAATGTAGCGTAAAGCCTCTGATTCAGAAAGTATTTGTTGGCGACGGTCAGCTAAACTGACACCATCGACATATTCCATTACTAAACACCAGTGTTCTCCTTCTTTGAACGGTTCTGCAACCTGCACAATATGTTTGTGTTTACATTGAGTAAGTTTTACCGCCTCTTGCCAAAACATTGTTTCCAGTCGTCCGCGTTCCAACTGGTTCAGGGAATTTAGTAAGTTGTCATTTAAGGTTTTAATGACTTGGCGATCGCCATTCTGATTTTTGACCAAATAGGTGATACCAAAGCGTCCTCTTCCCAACTCTCTTTCAATGGTGTATTTTCCACCTTGCAAGCGATCGCCAGCTACCCAAGCCATCTTTGCAACTCCCAAAATRCTTAGATTAATTCTCACACAAGAGAGCCTTAATAACTTGAGCCTAGCTTTGACAGAAAGACTGCGATCGCTTGCTAAACTAAATAAAAAACAATCCTTACTCCTGCAAAGGTAACCTTATGACCTCTGCAACCAATCCTGCAACCGACCTTACCCCATTCCCAGACCATACACAACTTCCTGAGTCTGACGGTACATTCGTGAAAAACTTTCAGGAACATCCTCAAAGTATTCTCCTTACCGACTCAATAAAACCGATATTGGAAAAGCGTCATCCTGATGGACAATACTGCATTGGTCAAGATAGCGGTATCTACTGGCGGATGACTGACCCCCCAGAAAAAGGCGCCGCAGCACCAGATTGGTTCTATGTAGGAAATGTACCACCTACTCTCGAGGGGCAAACGCGCAGGTCTTATGTATTATGGCGAGAGTTTATTGCCCCATTGATTGTATTAGAATTTGTTTCTGGAGACGGTAGAGAGGAGCGAGATAAAACTCCTTGGAAGGGTAAATTTTGGATTTATGAGCAAGTGATTCGGCCTCCCTTCTACGGCATTTATGAAGTGAATAAAGCCAGTGTAGAAGTTTATGAATTAATTGGTGGAGAATATCAGTTATTAACAGCAAATGAACGTGGACATTATCCTATACATTCTTTAGAGGTTGAGTTAGGTATATGGCAGGGACAATATCAGAATATGGAATTACCTTGGCTGCGCTGGTGGGATTTACAAGGTAATTTGTTGTTGACGGGCGAAGAAAGAGCCGAGCAAGAACATCAAAGAGCCGAGCAAGAACGCCGAAGAGCAGAACGCCTAGCTGCTCAATTGCGCTCTCTAGGCATTGAACCAGACGCATAAATTTTATCAAAAGTCAACTATTTATTCACATCCAACAACCGCGAAGTTTCTAAGCGACTCATCCACTTTCCGAAATAAACTCGATTAGCTTTTTCCTCAGATGGATCTTTGGTATCTATTGGATAAGGCGCTAGTCCCAAAATCGCTGCTGTGGTCACGCAAAACATCGATTTTTGGAAAGTCATGCAAATTTGCACTCGCAAATCATCTTCTCCCCGAAGACTGTGACGATAAATTTCATGCAAGTACTCTGGCAGATAATGACGCATATCTTGCATCAACAAGGTGGGAGGAATACCTGCGCCGCCGATGGGCAAAGGATCGGCGTATAATGCGCCATATTGGAATCGACTTTGATCTGGGGAGATTTGATAAGCTTGGGCGTTGTATGAAACTGTACCGTGGAAAGGTGTTCCTCTAAAGAAAACTGCTTCTACATAAGGTATTGCTGTGTCTGCTAAGAAAGTCAAACCAACGTCTTGGGGAATGATATCATAGAGTTTTTCTCGAACTTTGACTGTGTAGGTAATTGGCTTGGATGCATTTTCCACTAATCCTGCTTTAATATGGTCTACAATTTGGGGAATCGATTTGATTTCGCCTTTGTCGTAGCGGTCTGATAAGCTGAGGAAAATATCAGCCATGACTCGCCAAAATTGACCTAAACCAGTGTAATAAGCAGAAACGCGTAACTGTTCGGTTAAAAACTCCGGAAACAGTTGGTTAACGCCTAAAATTAAAGGATTATTTTTAAATTTAGCTGTGATGACAGCTTGCGCTCTTTCTTTAAATTCTTCTGTATCTAAATATGTGTCTAAACCGCCGCCACCATGCCACATCATGCCTTTCATGCAATACTCGGCATATTCAAAATTAATGCGATCGTGCMACCAGTGACGCAGTAATTTCTGAAAAGATACTTTTCCATTAAAGTATTTAAAAAATGGGAAAAATACTAAAAACTGATGCTCGGCAATGTAATTCAGATTTACTGAATAGGCATCTATAACTACGCCATAGCTTTTGAGAATACCAACTACTTCCACGACATTTTCTGGAGTATCGGTAAGTAATGCCTGTCCTGTTTGCAAGCGTTCAATAAACTCAGGTAAAGGTTCGTTAGTGAATTTATTTCTAATAGTTACCATTGCTAGTTCTCCATAATAGTATTGGGTATGGGGCAGCAGGCAAACAGGGAGTGTGGGAGGTGTGGGAGGATGGAGAAGAGGCGAAAGCCAGAAGTATAAATTTTTTCTCCCACACTCCCCACACTCCCCACACCTCCTCATCTCCCCACTCCCTACTCCCCACTCCCCATTTTCTTATCCAAGGACACTGTTGCTACAACATTTTGAGTATTCACCATCGCTGTAATTGTTGGTTCAGTCCAGCGTGATAACCAAGAGGGCTGGATGCCAAAAATTACAATTAGCAAGGCTAAGATTGCAGCGGGAATGCGATCGCTCCAATACACGCGTGGTAAGTTGACAACAGGTGAAGATAAACGTCCAAAAAAGGCGCGGTTCATAAGTAATAAAAAGTAAACCGCTGTTAAACCCGTACCAATCATGCACAACAGTGTTTGTACTGGAAAAACTGCAAAACTGCCCCGATAAACTACGAATTCGGAAATAAACCCTAACATCCCCGGTATACCAGCGCTGGCCATGACTCCAACAATCATCAAGCTACCGATTACTGGCATACCGCGTTCTGGGTTCAGCAGTCCTCTAATGATTTCTAAATCGCGGCTCCCAGCTTTTTTATACACAACTCCCACCAGCAAAAACAGCATTGCGGAAATCAAGCCGTGGCTAATCATTTGCATGACAGCACCTAACACACTTAAAGGTGTAGCTGCTGCCGCCGCTATCAGCACATAGCCCATGTGTCCAATAGAACTGTACGCTACCATTTTTTTCATATCTGTTTGGGCGATCGCACAGGATGAACCATACAATACACTTATTACTGCCCAAATTGCTAACCAAGGAGCCAGATAACTCCAAGCTTCTGGTAACAAGTTCATGCCAAATCGTAGTAAGCCGTAAGTTCCCAACTTCAACAGTACTCCAGCCAAAAGCACGGAAATCGGTGTGGAAGCTTCAACGTGAGCATCTGGCAACCAAGTATGGAAGGGAACTAAGGGAATTTTTATCCCAAAACCTACCAAAATTCCCACTAACAATAAAAGTTGTGTTGCTAAAGGTAAAGTTGTAGTGTTCAAGCTTGCTAATGCAAAGTTAGATGAACCACTCAGCCAAACCATGCCTAAGAAACTTGCTAAAATCAGGATTCCGGAAACGGCAGTATAAATGAGAAATTTTGTTGCAGCATAACCCCGTCTTGTACCACCCCAAATAGCTATCAACAGATATAGCGGAATTAACTCCAACTCGTAAAACAGGAAAAATAGCAGTAAATCCTGTGCTAAAAAAGCTCCAGTCACCCCAACACTTAACAGTAGTATTAAAGAGTAATACAATTTGGGACGCCCAAGGGATTCATCGCTACTGTAGATGGCAATGCAAGTTAACAGTCCATTTAAAACCAGCAATGGCAAAGATAAACCATCTACTCCTAAGTTATAGTTCAAGCCTAAAGCATCTATCCAAGGAACAGACTCGGCAAATTGTTGACTCACCTCTCCAGGACGGAACTGAATTGTTAATACAATTGTCAAAAACAAAACACTAATCGCAAAGCCCAAAGCTACCCCACGGGCAAGTTTCCCACTAATGCCAGAGGGCCAGAAACCAATTAAAGCTGCGCCAATCAACGGCACCAGAATTAAAGCACTAAGCATAAACTTTAGGTAAGGGGGATGAGGGGATGGGGAGGCAACCGGAGAAACTTGGAAAGACGCAGATTAATCGCGTCTCTACTTAAAAAGGCAATTTATTGAATAAACCTAATGACCAGCTGATGAAAAAGCCCAGGATGCTGACGACTGCTAGGATGGTCAACATATAACCTTGGGATTGTCCAGAAATGCTGTACTTTAAACTTTGTCCGCCAAAAATTGTAGCAAAGCCAACTAAGTTCACTATACCGTCAACCAAATAGCGATCGCTCCAAGCAGAAATCTTAGATAGCAGTGCAACTGCATTCACTATGGTGAGTCGATAAACTCGGTCTATATAAAAGTCATAACCCAACAAATCTTGGAAAAATCTCCATGCTAAAATTCTCGATCTTGACCAAGCTTTGTGCAGATAAACTGTAGAGCCGACAACTACTCCTATTACTGTAGAAGCAAACAACGCTAATGCTACATACCAATTGATACTTTCCCAATCAGGTAGCAAATACCATTGCTGTAGCATCAGGGGTAAAAGTAAAGTCAATACTATTAAAGTCACCATTGGCAAGGCCATTGACCAACCAACTTCTGGAGTACGGCGGGTCTTCTGTTGCGGTTTACCCCAAAAAACTAATCTAAATACTCTGGTCAAGTTCAATGCTGTCAAGCCATTGACTAATAATAAAACTCCAATCACCCAAGGGCTAATACTTACAAAACCGTCAGCCCATGCTAACATTGCCCAGAAGCTTCCTAGTGGTAGAAGTGTGACCATTCCTGCCGAACCGACAACGTAGGCAGTGGTGGTAGCTGGCATCCTTGACCACAGACCGCCCATTTCCGTTAAGTCTTGGCTTTGGGTAGTTAATATTACTGAACCAGAACTCATAAATAATAATGCTTTAGCGATCGCATGGGTTAACAGCAACATCAAGGCTACACCCCCTTGCTGCAAGCCCACTGCCAAAAACGCTAACCCCATGTATGCACTGGTAGAATGAGATAAGGCTCGTTTAATATCTATTTGAGCTATGGATACTAATGTTGCACCAATTGCCGTTACCGTGCCCATAACTACCAAAACATTCAAGGCAACTGGCGAGAGGGCTAACAATGGTTGCAGTTTAAATAGCAAATAAGCACCACCAGCTACTACCAAGGAATTTCGCATTACTGAGGCGGGGTTCGGCCCTTCCATTGCTTCATCTAACCACAGGTGCAGGGGAAACTGGGCACATTTCCCCGCAGGCCCAGCAATTAAAGCCAACCCCAATAATGTCGATGTGATTGGGCTTAAATTAGCTGTTTGCGCCCACTCATCTAAATCGGAAAAGTTCAAACTGCCAGCCAAGGTGGAAAGGGTAACTACAGCCATCAGCAGTAATAAGTCTCCCACCCGTTTGGTTAAGAATGCATCTCGCGCTGCTGTCACCACTAACGGTTGAGCATACCAGAACCCCACCAGCAAGTAAGTTGAAAGTGTTAGGACTTCCAAAAGAGCATAGCTGAAAAATAGAGAATCACTGATTGCTAGAGCACTCAACGCTGCTTCAAAAAATCCCAGCAACGCAAAAAAACGTGCTAACGACCAGTCTTTTTCCATGTAACCTAAGGCGTAAACTTGTGCCAGTAAGCTTAACCCTGTAATTAAAACTGTTGCGCCTATACTCACTGGTGAGAGTTCTAAGGCAAAGGATAAGTCTAAATCCGCAACTTTGAACCAATTAACCAATAACTTTTCTGGTTCTTTATCCCAAATATCTTTAAATACAAACAAGCTATGGACAAAAGCCAAAAGCGTCGTCAACAAGTTGATGTATGCCGCAGGCCTTGGCCCTGTTCGCCGGATTATTCCCAATCCCCACGGTAAGGTCAAAATTGCGCCTAATAAGCTATACAAAGGCACAAACCAACTTGTTAAAAATAAAAATTGACTCATTTAAATTTCCCTTGACGACTTAGCCTTGATTTTAAAAAAGCTTTCAGACAACTATTTGTTTCATAAAATTAATTTGCCAAAACCTCAATCTTTCTTTACTATTGTTTTTACTAGAACTTCGGAGTATTTTTACTTACTTTTACCCTATTAAACTTCAGTAAAATATAACTTCATATAAGCAAAAGCATTTACTTGCCTTAACATCATCTTTGTTTTTACATTTGTATTTCTACTTTGACCAAAGTAATTTATACGATATATTTGAAAAAATTATATGTTTTTCACCTAGTCCTTGTAGATGTAGCAAAAAATGAGCAAAGGTAGAGGCAGCAGAACATACAGCGACTCCTCGTCCCTTCCAAGATCGAATTAGCCTTGGCTATGAATCTCGTTTTCTAAATGTCATAAAGAAATTATAAAGCATAAGTGGCTGCTCTAGGAATCAGCGAACTTTAATTGCTCATAGAGACAGATAAATTTTTGTTAAGTTTTTTAAAACTTTTTTATCATAAACTATTATAGTGATTTATATTGCCAGGGACGCCAAGCTTTCCTATGCTTAATTTGGAAGTGTTTTCTTAGCTCTAAGATCAAGCTCTCCCCGTCAAAATTTTCAAAGAACAGTACCGATTGGATTAATTTTGTAGGAGTTCTGCGATGCCAATTGCAGTTGGAATGATTGAAACGAAGGGCTTTCCAGCAGTCGTGGAAGCTGCTGATGCGATGGTAAAAGCTGCCCGTGTCACTTTAGTAGGATACGAGAAAATTGGTAGCGCTCGCGTCACCGTGATAGTTAGGGGAGATGTATCGGAAGTTCAAGCTTCCGTAGCTGCTGGGGTGGAAGCGGCCAGAAGAGTCAATGGTGGTGAAGTGTTATCCACACACATTATTGCTCGTCCTCACGAAAACCTTGAGTACGTCTTGCCGATACGTTACACAGAAGCTGTGGAACAGTTCCGTACCTAAAAGCCGTTTAAACAAAGTAATTAATGCTTTCTAGTTTTTTGAGCATCATTTGTGTCCAAGGCTAAAACTTTAAATAAGGATTAAAACTAATGTCGATCGCAGTAGGAATGGTTGAAACGCTAGGCTTTCCAGCGGTAGTTGAAGCTGCTGATGCAATGGTGAAAGCAGCCCGTGTGACTCTAGTAGGTTATGAAAAAATCGGTAGTGGTCGAGTGACAGTGATTGTGCGGGGAGACGTATCGGAAGTTCAAGCTTCCGTGGCCGCAGGAGTTGAATCTGTCAAGCGAGTCAACGGCGGACAAGTACTGTCTACTCATATCATTGCTCGTCCTCACGAAAACTTAGAATACGTCCTGCCAATTCGTTATACAGAAGACGTAGAGCAATTCCGGGAAAATGTGAATGCAATTCGTCCTTTTGGTAGAAGACCATAATTTGTAATGCAAGTTGCCAAAGTTCGGGGCACAGTAGTTAGCACCCAAAAAGACCCAAGTCTTAGAGGTGTGAAGCTACTGTTGTTACAATTAGTGGATGAAGACGGAAATATCCTACCACAGTACGAAGTAGCAGCAGATACTGTGGGAGCAGGAGTAGATGAGTGGGTACTCGTCACTCGTGGCAGTGCCGCTCGTCAAGTTGTTGGTAATGAACAGCGTCCATTAGATGCAGCAGTGGTGGCAATTATAGACACCATTCACCTAGCAGATCGCCTAATTTACAGTAAAAAAGATCAATATAGGTAGTCATTAGTCATTAGTCATTGGTCATTTAGTCATTGGTCATTAGTAATTAGTGAGTAACAAAGGACAACTGACAAATGACAAAAGATAACGGACAAATGACAAATGACAAAAGACAAATGACATAGAGGAGGAATCTTGCAATGGTAGTCCGCAGCACGGCGGCACCCCCAACCCCGTGGTCAAAGAATTTAGCTGAACCCCAAATCCATAAAACTGCTTTTGTACATACATATTCCAATTTAATTGGAGATGTACGCTTAGGTGCAAATGTAATCGTTGCTCCGGGGACTACGATTAGAGCGGATGAAGGTACACCCTTTTATCTTGGTGAAAACACTAATATCCAAGATGGTGTTGTAATTCATGGGTTGGAGCAAGGCCGAGTACTTGGCGACGACGAAAATAAATACTCGGTGTGGATAGGCAAAAATGCTTGCATTACTCACATGGCTCTAATTCACGGACCAGCTTATGTAGGAGATAATTCCTTCATCGGCTTTCGCTCTACAGTGTTTAATGCCAGGGTAGGTGCAGGTTGCATCGTGATGATGCACGCTTTAATTCAAGATGTAGAAATTCCTCCAGGAAAGTATGTACCTTCAGGAGCAATAATTACTAGCCAGCAGCAAGCTGACCGCTTGCCAGATGTGCAAGATCAAGATAAAGAATTCGCTCATCATGTGGTTGGGATTAATCAGGCACTACGAGCTGGTTATCTCTGTGCTGAGGATAGCAAATGTATAACGCCCATTCGGGATGAAATTGCTAAATCTTATACAGGTAATGGTATTACTGTTTTAGAGTTGGAAAGGAGTAGTAACGTGTCGAGTAATAACTTGAATACAGAAACAATAGAGCAGTTGCGCTATTTATTACAGCAAGGGTATAAAATTGGCACGGAGCATGTAGACCAAAGACGGTTCCGGACGGGTTCTTGGACTAGTTGCCAGCCAATCGAACCGAGATCTTTAAATGAAGCGATCGGCGCTTTGGAAACTTGTGTCAGAAACCACAGTGGTGAATATGTCCGGCTGTTTGGCATTGATAAAGGTAGACGAAGGGTGTTAGAGACAATCATCCAACGTCCCGATGGTGAAGTGAAACCAGCTACTAGCTTTAGAGCTCCTGCTAGTTCTAGCAATGGCAATTATAGCAGCAATAATGGCTATGGTAACAGCTATAGTGACAGCTATAGTAACAGCTATAGTAACGGCTCTAGCAGCGGCAAAATTAATAACGAAACCGTAGAACAAATTCGCCAACTTTTGGCTAGTGGTTATAAAGTTGGCACCGAACACGTAGATGAGCGCCGCTTCCGAACTGGTTCTTGGATTAGTTGTAAGTCAATTGAAGCAACTTCGACAAATGCAGTGATTTCAGCTGTGGAAGAGTGTATAAACAACCATCAAGGCGAGTATGTACGTTTAATTGGCATTGATACCAAAGCCAAGCGGCGGGTGCTAGAAACTATTATCCAACGTCCTAATGGTCAAGTAGCTTCCTCTAGCAGTGGTAGTCAAAAATCATATAGCAGTGGTAGTCAAAAATCATATAGCAGTGAGTCTTCTTATTCAGGGAAGGCAACAGCTACCAGTACTCGTTTAGATTCTGAAGTAGTAGACCAGCTAAGACAATTATTGGCTGGAGGATATAAAATCAGCATTGAACATGTAGATCAGCGACGCTTCCGTACAGGTTCGTGGACTAGTACCGGGCCAATTAAAGGCTCTTCAGAAAGAGAAGCCATAGCAGCTGTAGAAGCGCACCTTGCCGAATACCAAGGAGAATATGTACGCTTGATTGGTATTGACCCCAAAGCCAAGCGTCGGGTATTAGAAACTATTATTCAACGTCCTTGAGAGTTAGGAGTTAGGAGCCTTGCCAAAGACGTTTGGGGTGCTTTGGTTACAAGTTAGGAGTTGAAAAAATTTTGAATTCATAACTCTAAACTAAAAATTTATAACTCCTCACTTTGAACTAATTTCTCACTCTTGACTTCTAACTCCTAATTCTCTAATTTCTTGTGCCTTTCGAGGTTAAAATTTCCATGTCTGTGCCGCCACTGCGCCTCAGCAATAACTTTGATTCTTACATTAGTGGTGAGGTGAGTGTTGATCCAAGCGCGGTACTCGCACCTGGGGTAATACTCCAAGCAGCTGCAAACAGCAGGATCGTCATTGGCCCAGGGGTCTGTATTGGTATGGGGTCAATTCTCCAAGTCCATGAAGGAACCCTAGAGGTAGAAGCAGGCGCAAACCTGGGAGCCGGTTTTTTGATGGTTGGCAAGGGCAAAATTGGAGCAAATGCTTGCATTGGTTCAGCAACAACGATTTTCAATTGTTCGGTTGAACCTGGACAAGTAATTCCACCCGGTTCGATTTTGGGAGATACCAGTCGCCAAATTAATCAAACACAACAACTCAATCCATCGCCAAACAACCCAGCTTCTACAACTGCCCAAAGTAATCATGGCTTAGGGGAAGGCGAAGAAAAGATAATTTCCTCAACTAACTTATCAGCTTCAGGTTTTTTAGAGTTGAAAGGGCGGTCAATTTCCTTCTTTAAATCTCCCGCGACTTCACAAACCCAGTCTCCTCCACCAGAGAAGCCTGTGAATGATGCTGACTCTAGTTTGCAACCACCCCCCCAAGAAAACCCAACTGTGCCAACCACAGAATCCCCTAACAATTTCGGGACTCAAATTTATGGGCAAGGCAGTATACAAAGACTTTTGACCACATTGTTTCCCCATAGACAATCCTTGAGTGACCAAAACTCTGACGATTAGTCTGAGTAAGTGTTAATTGTAAGTTGTCGGCCTTTTCCGTATCTTGGAAAATTCACATGGAAACATTTAATCAAAGGTCTATGAGTACTATGCATTCATCGGGTCAATTCGACGACCTTAAGGATACTGCTTTGGGCTTAGTTTCTACCCTCAGCTTCCCAGCAATCGTTGGGACAGCAGATATGATGCTCAAATCTGCTGGAGTTCACCTAGTTGGCTATGAAAAAATTGGTAGCGGTCATTGTACCGCGATCGTCCGGGGTGGAATTGCGGATGTACGTCTTGCGGTAGAATCAGGTGTCCAAACTGCTGAACAGTTTGGTCAGTTGGTTTCTAGCTTGGTGATTCCCCGACCTTATCCCAACTTAGATATAGTACTTCCGATCACAGCCCGTTTTACTAAATTGATGGAGGAAGGCAATTCCAGTCGTCTGAGTAATCAGGCAATTGGTTTGGTAGAAACGCGAGGATTTCCAGCGATGGTGGGCGCGTGTGATGCCATGCTCAAAGCTGCTGATGTTCATTTGGCAGCTTATGAGAAAATTGGTGCGGGTTTGTGTACAGCGATTATTCGTGGTTCTGTAGCCAATGTTGCCGTAGCAGTGGAAGCTGGGATGTTTGAGGCAGAACGCATTGGGGAGTTAAATGCAGTGATGGTGATTCCTCGACCCCTAGACGAAATGGAACAAACCTTGCCATTAGCAAGTTGCTGGATAGAAGAAAATCAACCGTTAAACTTGCCAGTGAATATTAAAGAGCAAGTTGCCGAAATTGAAATGTTAAGATTACCAGATTTAACTAAACTACCGACAAAAGTTGCAGAAGAATTATGGAATGATGAATGAAGAACAAAGAATTGTGAGTCCACATTCAGCATTCAACATTCACCGTTAACTAGAAGGCATCTTACGCTTTTCTTATTGTTTTGATAATAACTTCTTCAATTGCAAAATAAAATATTTTTCTTTAAATAGCGATAATAGAGTTTTATCTATAATAAATAAAACTCCTGACTTTCTATAAGTATCGCTATATAAATTGCAACTGTTTCAGTAATACTAGATATATATCTATGAATTGCTATTTACAGGAGAATCTACCTTGAATCAAGCGACGCTGCACCAGTTAAAAGTGTTCGAGGCAGCGGCACGGCACAGTAGCTTTACTCGTGCTGCTGAGGAATTATTTCTCACTCAACCTACTGTTTCTATGCAGATTAAGCAACTGACAAAATCCGTAGGATTGCCATTATTTGAGCAGGTGGGGAAGCGGTTGTATTTGACAGAGGCAGGAAGAGAATTATTTGCTACTTGTCGGCAGATTTTTGATAATATAGCCCAGTTTGAAATGAAAGTAGCAGATTTAAAAGGGTTAAAACAAGGACAACTACGATTGGCAGTGATTACAACAGCCAAATATTTTATCCCTCGTTTGTTAGGGCGGTTTTGCGAACTTTATCCCGGAATAGATATCTCGCTACAAGTCACAAATCACGAACAAATTTTGGAACGGATGACTCAAAATTTGGATGACTTGTATATTATGAGCCAAATTCCAGAGAATATGGATATAACTTGCCAACCATTTTTAGAAAACCCCTTAATAGTCTTTGCACCGATTAATCATCCTTTATCGAGAGAAAAAAATATTCCCATACAACGTCTGGCTGAAGAACCTTTTATTATGAGGGAACCAGGTTCGGGAACCCGTCGTGCTGTCCAAAGCTTATTTGATGAACAAGAGGTGAAGGTAAAAGTCAAGCTGGAATTAGGAAGTAATGAAGCAATTAAACAAGCGATTGTAGGTGGTTTAGGAATTTCTGTTTTATCTCGCCATACCTTACTATTAGACGCAGCAGAGTTCAGCATTTTAGATGTTCAATATTTCCCTATTAAGCGAGATTGGTACATGGTTTACCCATCTGGAAAACAGCTATCTATCGTTGCTCGTGCCTATTATGATTATCTGCTAGCTGCGGCGAAAACTATTGTAGAGCAAAACGCTACTTATAAATATAGTACGGTTGAAGCAATTCCTGGATAAACTTAGCTGATTTGGGATTGAGTACTCTTGGGAAAATGTTTGAATTTTAGTTATTTAATTTTGAATTCTTTAAAGGGGTTGACGGTTACAGCCAGAAACATTAACAATTAACCAGCAGAACCATTAAAAATGGGAGAAAACTGGCAGTGGTTAACCCGGAAATTCACTCTTGGCGCAAAATAGTAGAAAGCGAGATTGTAGCTGTTATCGTCTACGCGGATAGAGCATTGGTGACACGACGGGGTGTAGTTTATTTAACAGGAGTTGAACGGGAATTAATAATTACTCCAGTGCCAATAACTCTAGAAACTGAGTCTGTCAGGGCTGGTGGTACGGGTACAGTAGGGGTACGGTTGCAGGGAGTGAGTAGCGATCGCATTTACACTACTGAGCCTATGGCAGAAAGAGTAGCACATTTGACAAGGCAAATTCAGCAATTAGAGGCAGAAAAACGCCATTTGCAAGCCCAAGTGGATGCTTTAGCTTTGCAGTCCAGTTTTATAGAAGGTTTACGCGAAAAAACAGAGGAACCTTTTGCACAGAGTTTGTCGCGAAAAAATCTTAGTCTGAGCGAAACTTTGGATTTTCTCAACTTTCTCGGAAGCCAGTATGGTGAATATGCGATCGCATCTGGAGAATGCAAAGCGCAATATCAGGAATTAGACAAACAACTGCAAGCACTCCACAACTCACTGCAAAAAATCCAAACACCGCATCCCAAAGAAAGTTTGAGCTTAGTTGTAGCAGTTGAAGTTACGGGTGAAGGCGAGTTTGAACTAGAGGTCTCATACTTGGTGAATCGTGCCAGTTGGACTCCGCTATATGACTTGCGTTTTAGCACTACGAGCAATATCGTACATTTGAGTTACCTTGCAGAAATTACTCAAAGCAGTGGCGAAGATTGGATTGGTGCAAATCTCACCCTTTCTACAGCAAAACCCGGTTTAGGTACACTTCCACCCAAACTTGAACCTTGGTATATTGATAGCCCACGTCTACAAATAGCGCGACAACGACGAGCAAGATTTGCTGCACAGTCACCAATGCTGCCTAGCATACCAGCTCCAGCTAGTGAAGAAAATTGGCAAGAACAAGACGAAGTTACAGAGGATAATCCAATCGCTGCGGAAATTGTTGCAGCAGAAGTATCCAAAGAAGGGAGTGTAGTTACCTTTAAATTAAATGGTGGTGGTAACATTCCTAGCGATGGCGCACCCCATAAAACGACTATTTTTAATGATGATTATCCTTGTAACTTTGATTATGTGGCAATGCCGCGCTTGGTAAGTTTTGCTTATCTGCAAGCAAATGTGAAAAATAGTCCCAACGGTGCAACTTTGTTACCAGGTAAAGCGAATATTTTCCGCAACAATGTTTTTATTGGTAGCACTGGGTTAGAAAATATTGCACCAGGGCAAGAATTTAAACTGAATTTGGGAATTGATGAAGGTTTAAAAATTGAGCGTGACTTAGTTGAACGTCTAGTAGACAAAAGATTAATTAGCAACCTGCGCCGGATTACTTATAGTTACCGATTAGTAATTACTAACTTACTCGATAAAGAAGCAAATCTTAAAGTAACTGAACAATTACCTGTAAGCCGCAACGAGCAAATTAAAGTGCGTTTGATTCGTACTAACCCACAAATTCAACTTGGTGAAATGGGTATTTTAGAATGGCAGTTAAGTCTTGCATTACAGGAGCGGCGAGAGATTCATTACCAATTCACTGTTGAACATCCGCCAGAATTAGCGGTGTTTGGACTAGATATTTAGAGCTATTCTATTATTTTAAATTAATTTGGCAAATATTAATTATTTTGAGCCAAAAAATCTATTTATTCCTAATAATAAACTTTTTCTTCTTTGTAAGACTTACATACTCGCATACAACAATTATTTCCCCAATTAACATTTTAACAGGTAATGTCTATCTGCTCTTATTACTTTATTTTAGATACTCTTTTCTATGCAGCTAGATACTAAATTAGTATTACAAGTGGAATTATTTATAGGAGAGACAGATGATGAACGAAAAACAGCGTGTGGAAGCACAAAACCAAAATCAAACCTCCCTTGAAACATCCTCCAATGCTGATTCTACTGATTTGGAAGGCCAAAACCAAAGCCAAACCTTCTCTGATTCTAATGCTCATGTGATTGCAACGGGATTAGGAGGAGCAGGAGGTGGGATTGCAGGAGCGGCATTGGGTCGCTCAATCGCTGGTAAGGTAGGTGCTGCGATTGGTGGGGTTGCAGGAGCAATTACTGGTGGAGTTGCAGCCAACAAGCTAGTAGAGTATGCAGAGGAATTTATTGAAGAACTCCAGCCGACAGTGGGATTGAGATTAGGAGCTAATCATAAACCAATTGAATTAGCTCGTCATTACACTTGGGAAGAATTAAAAGCACTATCAAAACCCCAAGGTGGAGAAATGCAAGCCCAGTGATATCATATCCGGTTAATACTTATGACTTATGATATCTGTGAGGGTCGGTAATGCTTCGGCTTTGCTTAGTATAAATGAGTAATAGGTAATGGGTAATGGCTAATCGTCAGTTACCTATTCCCAATTACCAATTAGACAAGCGATCGCCCAGATACAATAATGAAACCGACAGAATCAAGTTTTACTTGCGGTTGGCGAATTCCTTCTAAAATAGCTGCACTTAAAGCTGTTTCTATCTTGAGTTCTTCAGCTAGTGTTTGATCCCAACTTTGTTGATTTAGCAGTAAGCGTAATTGTTCGACTCTATTGCCTAATTTCTTTTCGGCAACTTTTGCACATTTTTCGCACAATTCTATCAAATCGGGACGATTGGTAAGTAATGCTAAAGAAGCGTTACGCACTTGATAGCAAAAGTTTTGCCATTTATTAGGGTCAACAAAATTGTCAATAATTTCTAAGCGCTCTTTTGCTAAATTGTAATCTCGTTGTTGATAATTGTTTTTGTCTTTATATGGACGTTGCAAGATATTCAACAGGATTTTATCTTCTACAGCAGATATTGACTCGTTGCGACCATCAATATAGATAGTTTCGATAATTGGCGGAAATAGAGCATCTACACGTCGCTGCAAAATTTTGAATTGAGAATTATCGAGTTTGTAATCGATAAAAACTTGTTTGGCAATTTTCAAATTTGTTTCAACTATATAATTGTATTGGAAACCAAACCATTCCTTGCCTTCTTTAGCATCCCAAGATGTATCAGTGCGCCACATGGCAAAGGCTTGACCCCGGTCATCCCAATCTATATAGTTCGACAATGCTTCTACAAATCCTTCCCCAATTCGCAAAAGTTTAATCCCAGAATTTTGATTTGCTATCCTGCGGTTATAAGTACCAAATTGGTCTAAATAACTGTCAGCAAAACGGGTTTTTAACTCATTTATCGGCACCAAAGTCCGAGTTATCGGTTGATAACGTTTGATTTCTGATGAATCTGGGTTAGTAATTGCTTTGAAATTAAGTGCGTCACAAATCCAACCTTCAATTGCTCGCTTCATTTCCAAATGGCGAGCATCATAATTATCTAAATCTTGAAAATATTCGGTTGCAATTTCATCAGTAGCATCAATTTCATCTAAAGCATTCTGTTCGCTAATCTTGACAATTTCGGCTTGGATTTGTGCTTTAATTGGCTCAATCATATGCAGCAGTCCAACAGCACTTGATTCAAATAAAGCTGCTTCTAATTCTGGCAATTTGTCATCTACATAAAACTGGAAACTGGCAATTGATTGTTGAAAAATCCCAAATCCATCTTTCAATACTTGATACCAAGCATTGTGGGGACTATCTTCTAAATAAGGACCAATCAATACACAAGATTGGACTCCAATTTTGCTACCAATTCGGTCAAGCCTGCCAATTCTTTGCTCTAATTGATTAGGTGACCAAGGAAGGTCAAAATGAATTAACCAGTCAGCAAACTGGAGATTACGTCCTTCTTCTCCAGAACGATCACATACTAAAATAAAACAGTTGGGATTGTTTTTAAATCTATTTAAGCCTTCTTCAACTTTGTCTGGTGATTCTCCAAATTGATGGCTGACTACTGTCTCTGTACCAAAGGTATCAGATAAATAGCGCACAATCTCTGCACAACTTTGGACAAAACTGGTAAATATAATAAATTTAGGGAAAATCTCGCCTGCTATTGGTCTACGAATTCTCTGCTGTATCCTGGTCAGAAATTCTTTTTGATTTCTACGAACATTTGGCGGAATTTTGAAGTATGTACCTAGTTGATTCAGCAGTACTGTTCTGAGATTTTCTTTACGTTCTCCATCTTCTACAGGTTGACGAATAATCTTCAGTAAAGATTGCAAAATCTCTTCTTCACCTGCGAATTTGGGAGTTGTAGTTAGTAAGCGAATATCATCTTCTTTAAATTCCCCAATCAGTTTAGCATGAGGTTTCCCGGTTAAACGAGTTGTAATTACTTGTTCTAAAATACCTAACCAAGTACCAGAAGCAAGGAATAACAACAGAAAAATTCGTTGATATTGCTTTTGATTGGAAGCAACAGTACGCCATTGATTAATGAGTTCGTGAATCTCCAGCGATCGCTCATCTAAATCGTATTCTTCTTTTGGTGTAAAATTGCGGTCAAATATCACATCTTCCACCGCAGCGCGACGGTTGCGAAGCATTCGCCGATGTAATCGATAGGTATCACTGATGTGGGTGCGAATTGCTTGGATGATTTGATTTTGCTCAGCCGAATTGACTGATAAACATTTTTCTAAATCATCCGCTAACTTTAGTAAATATTTATCTTCAGTAAATAGGTTACGTAATTCTTGTAAGTTGTTTTTCAATACAAGAGGCTTTGCATCTTCTTGCAAAGCAAGCAAAACTTTCCCAATTTGCTGGCGGCTGGCAACTTTAGCACGAAAACCTGCGATATCGTCTAGTTTATAGGTTGTAGGGTCGAGCAAGTGCAACATTGCTAGAAAATCTTGCTCGTGATTTACAACAGGAGTAGCGGATAATAAAAGCAAGCGATCGCTTTTATGAGCCAGTTGTTTGCAAGTCTCAAAACGCTGGCGTACTGCTGCATCTTTAGAGGTCGCCATCGCTGCGATATGATGCGCTTCATCTAATATGAAACAGCCTATTTTAGCTCTGAGATTAATTTTGTGAATATCTTCAACCGCTACTACCGCCACGCGTTTGGGAAAATGAGAAATATAAAACTTGTTTTCTAACTCAGTCCGCCATTGTTGCAGCAAATATTGAGGAACTATTACCACTGCACCTTTTTTTGGTTCATCTAACAGAAATTGACGAAGAATTGCACCCGCTTCAATAGTTTTTCCGAGTCCCACCTCGTCTGCTAAAATATAGCGTTGAATTGGGTCTTCTAGTACCCGCCTGACAACTTCCACCTGATGGGGATAAAGATTAATATTTGCCGAAATCAGTCCCGTCATTCCGCGACTGATAGCACGTTGCTGAATCAAAGATTTGACAAAAGCTAATCTTTTGTCGTGGAAGTAGGGCGTTTCATGACCCTTCATTGCTAAAGTTTCAATTGGGTCTGTGTTGGGTAAATTACAACGGACGTAAATTTCTTCTTCCGTTACAATTGCAGTTTTCTTGTCTGGCAAATCAACTTGATATAGTTCTGTCTCTTCATCCCAAGCGAAAATTCTGCCAACGAGCCATTTATCTTGAGTTTGGGACTTGATATAACATCGCGCTTGGGGTTCAAGCCTAACTTGAGAGAGCGAATTTAAAGGTAACGTTTTTTTCAGACGTTGCCCCATAGAGCAGAAATACTCAACGATCGCATTACTCTCAGATATTTCGATAACTTTTCCTATACCCAAATTATTATTCTGGGACTGTACTAATAAACCAAGCTCAATCATAGATCCAGTCCCCTAAACAAACTAAAAGTACCTTCCAGACTAGTTTACTAACCTATATCTGGTAGTATTGCAGATCAACATTATAGTTGATGAACGCAGAAGGCTGAAGGCACTTCGGCAAAGTGTTGCCCCAGGCTAGCCAGAAGACTTCTCACCGAATGCTGGGTAAAAATACTAGTTCTCAGTCTTTAGTCCTTACGATTGCCTCTTACTTATTGCTGAAAAAAACTAATTTTTATACTAGTAAAATATAATTTTTTTAGATGTTATAGTTAATTTAATTAATAAGAATCTAAATTATATCGATGTGTATTTATAAGATTTTTCAGTAAAAATAATGCTTGGATTATAATTAGATTAACTTGATAATTTAATTCGATAACTGCCTGCGATCACTATTTATAGAAACTAAAAAAATACCTATAAATCTAATGGTATTACGTACTTTTGAAATATTAGAAAAAATAGTAAAGCTCTCATGACAGCTGATTTAATATCTACAAGTGAGTTTATAACTGTACTATCCCAGGCTGTGGCTGCGTATCGAGGACAGATAGGCACACCCCCTAGTACTGAAACATTAGTAAATGCCTTGTTACAAGCAGAAAAAGCTGCTAAGCAACAACGGCTAAACTATCCATTTGAATCTCTTTTAGGAAAATGGCGGCTTTGCTTTGCTACTGGTACGAAGAAAGTTAGACAACGAGGAGGAATTGTATTAGGCAAGGGTTTGTATGTGCCCAAATTTGTTACAATTAATATTTCTTTTAATGCAAATTTAGAACCAGATTTAGATAAAGGCGAAATTGATAATCAGGTTGAATTACTCCCTATATTGTTAAAGCTTACTGGCCCAGTGCAATACATGGGGAAGAAAAATTTATTGGCATTTGACTTTAATCGTATACTCATCAGTTTGTTCGGTCGTGTTGTCTACAACAGACACATTCGCTCTGGTAGAGTCCAGTCTGAGGATTTTTATAGCCAGCCCATAGCTAAACTGTCATTTTTTGCCTTCTTTTTAGTAACAGAAGATTTCATTGCAGCTCGGGGGCGTGGCGGAGGACTAGCACTTTGGATTCGAGAAAGTTAAGAAAACACAAATCAGAATTCTGAAAACTTTGAGACACAATGCTAAAGAATCTGTGAATGGGACTTAGTTAAGATTTCTAAAAGCGATCGCTCTATAACTTCACTGACAAATTGATTGCCTTGTAAGTTCAGGTGAATGTGGTCGTGAAACAAACCTTTGGGGTCGGGATTTGAATTAAATATTGGTAAAAAGTCGATATAGTTAATTTGCTGCACTTTAGCAAAATCGCTCAAGCGCTGGCGTGCTTTGATTTCATAATCGCGGGAACCTGGTTCGCCAATTTCTCGCAACAAGGGAGTCATGACTAGCAAAAATTCACTGTTAGTTTGACGAGTTAGCTGTTGAATTTTACCGATCGCCTCCAAATTAATCCCTACGCGATCGCCTGCTTCGTTATGTACTGCTTTCATTTCTGGAATTGGCTTTTGCTTAAAAAGATAACGCTGCCAAACTTCCACCAATGCCAAAGGTGGTTTACTATCTGGATAATTGCGATCGCGTCCCACTGGTAAGGAAGTCGGAGCAGTTGCAAACAAATCATCGGTATTAATTAGTAATACTATTACTTGGGCGTTAAAATTGCTAAACTTCTGTAAATAAGCTAATTCATTTCTTGGCCCCCAAGAGTTAGCTGAAGCATTTAACACTTCTACTTCCCGATAATTACTGTTAGTTGATGATGAAAAAGAACGCATCATCAAACTGGATATTGTATTATCTCCATCTGTCCACCAACCACCATTAGCAATAGAATCACCTAATAGTAAAACTCGCAGCACAGAAGGTGCAGGCGTCTTGGCAATTGGGCTACCTCGCATCGAATACTGATTAATTTCAATGCGATTACCAAAACGACGGGTACGCTGGTTAGGAGCCAATAAATAACCGATTTGCTCATCACTAACATAAATCAAGGGATTCCCAAAGCCAAAGAGCGATCGCAGTCCTATTTCTAACAGAACCAACAATCCCACAACCACCGCCAAAATTGCAAATAGCATTACTTTTATCATTTGTTCATTGGTCATTAGTCATTAGGCACTAGTTATAGCAGTTATCGCTTCGTGGCAATACAGTCGTCACCCCAAAGAGCATTTACTCTGAGCAAACGCTCTCCTCCGTCCGTGTGGGGAGGTGTGGGAGGTGTGGGAGGTATGGGAGGTATGGGAGGTGTGGGGGAAAGATTTCTTCCCCATCCTCCTTTTCTTCCCCATCTTCCTTTTCCTCCCACACTGCTTGAATTTCTTTCCATCTCCTCTGTGCCCCTGATTCCCCCCACTCATCACTTTGTATCAATAAAACCAATTCCCCTAGAGAAGTAAGTAATTGTGGTGATGGAAAAGTTGCAAAGCTTAAACAAAATAGTATTAGGAATTTAACGTCATTCCCAAAAAGAAAGACTACAATCAAGACGGACAAATATTTGATGCCCTAACACAACAGGAGGATTACAAAGCTGTGTCCGACTTAAATCGAGGAATTATGAAATTTGAGGGTGCAGATTCTCCAAAAGTAGTCACTATCTCTACCGTGTTGCTTCTGGGGTCGATCGCTGCTCTGATTATCTGGGCGCTGCAAGCCGCCTATGCACTAAACTAAAACCATTATTAGCTGACAATGACACTGGCAAAGACGGAAACCGTTTTTGCCAAGTGTCCTCAAAGAATAATACAAAATCCAGAATTATATTTACTCAAAGCCGCCTAATAATCATCAAAAATTTCATAAAAATTTTAGAGTTGAGATTTGAGATTTTAGATGGCAAATTTAAATCTAAAATCTAAAATCTAATAATGTTTGAACTTTGGGGTATCTTAGTTATTTTAATTGTCTGCCCCCTCTTGGGCGGATTACCCCTGATTGCATGGATTACTTACGCCCTGAAGCGTAAGCAATTATCAGAAGTTGGTACAGGAAACATCAGTGTATCAGCGGCTTTCTATCACGGGGGTACGTTTGTTGGAATTCTGGCAGTTTTGTCAGAAGCTTTTAAAGGGATTGCGGCAGTTTTTCTCAGCCGTGCTTTCTTTCCAGAAGGCTCATTTTGGGAATTAATTGCCCTGATCGCTTTGGTAATCGGTAGATACTGGATAGGCAGAGGGGCAGGTACGACAAATGTCGTCTGGGGATTTGTAGTACACGACCCACTGGTAGCAATATTTGTATTTTTCTTTGCCGGAATGAGCTTTTCAATTCTGCACTCCAGACAGGTAGTTAAATTTGGGGTATTGTTACTATTTCCTTTGTTTGTCATCCTTCTGCATCTGAGTGATATCCCTAGAATGCTTGCTGTTATTGCTTTAGCTGGTTTGATGGCCTGGATTTACACAAAAATTCCTGATGATATGAATCTGCCAGCCCAAGAAGCACAAACAGAATCGCAAGCGATGTTGGAATTTTTACGCGGCGATCGAGCAATGGTTTCTTTAGATGAAGAGTTGGATGCTGCCATTGTCGGCGAAAAGGCGGCTACATTATCTCAAATTAAGCGCTGGGGTTACTCAGTGCCCAAGGGGTGGGTACTTGCCCCGATTGACGATCCTGAGTTGTTAACGGAATTTCTCCAGCCATCAGAATTATCTCCTTTAGTGGTGCGTTCTTCTGCCATTGGCGAAGACTCAGAACACGCTTCTGCGGCTGGACAGTATCAAACAGTTTTAAATGTTACCAGTCCCCAAGCATTACAGTCAGCGATCGCTCAAGTGCAAGCTTCCTACAATCATCCGTCTGCCGTGCAATATCGGCGCGATCGCGGTTTAAATGAAACAGCAATGGCAGTGCTGATTCAACAACAAGTCCAGAGTGTATTTTCTGGTGTCGCTTTCAGCCGCGATCCTATTACCCAGCAAGGTGATGCAATTATCATTGAAGCCCTCCCAGGCAGCCCGACACAAGTCGTTTCCGGAAAAGTCACACCAGAACAATATCGCGCTTTTGTTTTTGAAACAGAAAATTCTTCTTCTGTGCAATTGGAAGGTGAAGGACGAGTCCCACAAGCAATAATCAAGCAAGTTGCATATTTGGCTTTCCGACTGGAAAAGCGTTACAATGGCACTCCTCAAGATATTGAGTGGAGTTACGACGGTCAAACGCTTTGGGTGTTGCAATCTCGACCAATCACCACTTTGCTACCCATCTGGACACGAAAAATCGCCGCAGAAGTGATTCCGGGAGTAATTCACCCCTTAACATGGTCAATAAATCGTCCTTTAACTTGTGGAGTTTGGGGAGAAATTTTTACTTTAGTTTTGAGTGATGCCTCTGGCAACGGTAAAGCCGAACGCGCCTTAGGGTTAGATTTCACCCAAACAGCAACTCTGCATTATTCCAGAGCCTACTTTAACGCATCCCTCTTAGGAGAAATTTTTATCCGCATGGGACTGCCACCGGAAAGCCTGGAGTTTTTAACCAGAGGAACGAAACTCAGTAAGCCGTCTTGGAAGACAACCTGGGAGAATTTTCCCGGACTAGGGAGGTTACTCAAGCGGGAGTTAAATTTAGAAAAGGACTTTAAACGCGATTATCACAAACGTTTCATTCCTGGGTTGTCGCAGTTGGCGCAGGAAGAGACGAATAACTTGGAACCGCCCAAGCTGCTGGCAAGAATTGACTCAATCTTGGAATTAGTGCATCGAGCGACGTATTACAGTATTTTGGCTCCTTTGAGTGCTGCCCTAAGGCAGGCGATCTTCCGGGTAAAAGATGGGCAAATCGATCGCAGCGTCACCCCAGAGATAGCAGCATTGCGAGCGTTAGCTGCAATAGCCGCAGATGCCAAGGAGATATTATCTAAGTTTGAGCCACAGCAGGTGTTTGAGCAATTAAACCAAACCCCTCAAGGAAAGAAGATTCTGAATGAATTTGACGAATTGCTTCAAGATTATGGCTATTTAAGTGAAGTGGGAACAGATATTTCCGTTCCCACTTGGCGAGAGAATCCCCAACTCATTAAGCAGATGTTCGTCCAGTTAATCCAAGGAAACGAATTAAAAGCAGGCATTAAAGACGCGAACAATAGCATCTTTTTTCGTACCCGCAAACGTGGGTTTGTCCAGCGACGTGTAGATATCAAAGGACGAGTCACCGAAGTATATTCACGGCTTTTAGCTGAATTGCGTTGGAGTTTTCTGGCTTTAGAGAAGATTTGGATCGAGTCTGGTTTGCTAAAGAAAACAGATGATATCTTTTTTCTAGACTTTGATGAAGTGCGGCGTTTAGTTGCAGCTGGAGATTCCAGCTTAATTGAGCAGTTGGCTGAGTTAGTAGAATTTAGGCGATCGCAATTCCTCCAAGATAGCGAGATTACTCAAGTACCTTTTGTAGTCTACGGCAATACACCCCCTCACCCCTTAGCGCCCTCTGCCCTCTACTCTGACCAAATTTTACAAGGTATTGGAGCTAGTCACGGGCAAATCGAAGGCAGAGTTAAGGTGTTGCGAAATTTACAAGAAATACCAGAAATAGACCGGGATACAATTTTAGTAGTACCTTACACAGATTCCGGCTGGGCACCTTTGTTATTAAGGGCTGGAGGCTTGATTGCCGAAGCTGGGGGACGGCTTTCTCACGGTGCGATCGTTGCGCGTGAATACGGAATCCCCGCAATCATGGACGTTCGTGGTGCTACATGGCTTTTGCAAGATGGTCAACGAGTCCGGATTGATGGATCTAGGGGTATTGTGGAATTATCCAACGATTTGCGACCCGAATGATTACCACTTCCTTGAATAACCTGCCAGAAGAGGCTGTTTCTCACAATCCCGAAATCAAGAAAAAGGTGATGCTACGCTACGGCGATTTGCCTCACCTAACTAACTTTTCCCAAGCACGTTTTGCTCCCGGACAAACTGCACCGCCACACGCCCATCAGGATATGTGTGAAGTCTTCTTTGTGGAAGCTGGTTCGGGAGTAATTCGTATTGATGGTAAAGAATATCCCCTGCTTCGAGGAAACTGTATAGCAATAGAACTAGGAGAAATACACGAAATTGTTAACACTGGCTCAACTGAACTTGTTTTGACGTACTTTGGCTTACGAGTAGATAAACTAGACTAATTCTTAGTTATCATTCATTTGAAATAATACAACCCATCCGAATTTGGGATGAATTCTGCTTAAATAAATTATCGAATATCAAATATTTGGACATAATTATTATAGTTATGTTTTTTATTTATAGTTTTAGAGCTTTTGAGGTTAAGGACTGACAAATAAAAAAAATCATCCTGTTCATAGTACAGGCGAGACGCCCATACTACAATAAATATTGGGATATTTTATTACTTGGAAGTCTCTCAGTGAAAAGACTAAGTTCTACGAGACATAATTGCTAATTTGTTTGTTTATAAAAGTACAACGAATATAAATTTTCAAAAGAGTGAATCACGAGAAAATCTCACAATCAAGCATGAAAAAAGAATATGCTTCAGTTCTAACTTCTTTTTTCATGCTAAATAACACCTAGTATTGCTGTGCAGAAGTCAAAAATAAAAATTTTAGACTTCGACTTTGCTCAGTGGCAAAACAATTATATTTTCCGCTTTTGCACTATTTTGTAGACACGAAGTGGCTGACCGCAGGGTATCGTCTGTTTATTTCAGCCATGCTGTACTAGTAAGAAAAGTTGATATATTTTGAGTAAGTCCTAAATAAATTAATCTCAGTTTCTTAATCTGTAATTAGTTATAAATATAAAAAAGCCCGCTTTCGCGGACTTTTGTAAGGGCTTCTGTCACTTTTTTCGGCTACAATCATGTATTAATCATGATGTTTTTATTGTTAATTATTAGTTAGAAAAAAGCAAGCATGATTCATGAAAATAATAGACTTAAATACTGGAATTATATCTTGTAGCTGAAGTAGATTTATAATTTTGATTTGAAGTAAGCTCCTAATGCTCATTTAGTTAATGAAGATAACAGATGCTAACAAATAACACATTTTTTTTAATTTAATACAATTTTTTTAGACAAAACACAGCTATTTATGTCTTTTCAAACTTCAGTCTATACAAGATTTTTACATTAAAAAGGTAAAGGTGGTCAGGTATAACAGCCCCAGGAATGAATTCCCAGTCCTGGGGTTTTATTATCTATAAACAAAAATATGAGAGTTTGATCGCCAGACTTATTTTTAACTTGATAGCCTCCTAGAAAAATGGCATTGAAGTCTCAAATTGCGACTGTTATCGACTTTAAATCTCTATTAACTTCGAGAAAGCAAGGTACTAATACCGTCTCTACTTTAAAATTGATGCAAATAGGCAGCAGGGGAGCAGGGAGCAGGGGTAGGGGGAAAGAATTAAAGACCAATCATTTGTATCAAATATTTTGTGAAATGGTATAAACAATAGTGAAATTAGCAGAATATTAAAATACATGTATAATCTCAAACTCAAAAACCTAAAATATCTGTCTTTAAATAGATAATATAGAAAACGCTCTCCTAATACGTATTGATAAAAATGTAAGTAAGTAAATTGTGATAGTGAAGCAAAACATCTATTTTGGCTTAAATGTTTAAAGTTTAGTTTTTAGCGATGTCTACAACAGGCTATACCTACGCCTTTAGACTCCAGCCTAATTGCTTAGACTTTATTGAATAGCTACAAAAAAAATGAGACGGGCAAGATACCCATCCCACAATGAAAAAGAGAATTTTTCTACTCAAAAGCCTCGGCTATATTCAAGCTAAGGCAATTTTATTAAGTCAAACTTCTTACTATCTAATAATGAGTGCCGGTTTTACGATGGTTGATGGCAGTAATAGCATCAGGCTTGAGTAATTTACCTTCATCCACAGTTGCATACACAACCCAGTGGTCACCGCATTCCAGACGTTGGTTGACTGAGCATTCCAGATATGCCAAGGCGTCGGTAAGAACAGTACAGCCATTATCTGCAACTGCTGTACTAAAGTTGGCAAATCGGTCTTCTCCAGGTGCAAAAGATTTACGGAAATGCTTCATGTAATCTTGATGATTGCCTTCAGATAAGATATTTAAGGCAAATTTACCGCCGGGATACATTAAAGATTCGATCGCTCGGTCTTTGGCAATCGCAACCGTAAGTCCAGGTGGATTAAAGGTAGCTTGAGAAACCCAAGCGCCTAGCATCCCAGTAGATACTTCTCCTTGTTTAGCTGTGAGTACGCAAACGGAACCAACAATTCGACCCACAGCTTGTTCCATTGGAGTCGCAGCTTGTTGGGGTACGCGCACCTTTTTAGCTTTTTTCAAAGCTTGGGCAAAGTCTGTACCTACTTCTTCACAGAATTTGAGAGTGACATCATCAGGTTTAAACTTCACCTTCAGGGTGTCAAAACCTAAACGATATCCAGCATCCCGGAGTTTACCTTCAATCAAGTCAAATGCTTCACCACTCCAGCCATAGGAACCAAACACCCCAGCCAATTTGCTGTTGTCACCGCTCGATAAGACAATACCTAAAGCAGTATGAATGGGAGTCGGCGCGTGACCGCCGATGGTAGGAGAACCGATGATAAAACCATCTGACTGTTGTAGGTTGATGCGAATTTCATCGGGAGTGGCAAATTCGCAGTTGATCGATTTGACTGCGACTCCACCTTTAGTTAGTCCCAGAGCGATCGCTTGTGCTAGAGTTGCGGTATTTCCGTAAGCTGAAGCATAAAGTAAAGCAACAGAAATCTCGCGATCGTTGTGAGCACGGCTCCATTCTGCGTAAGCTTTGGTCAGTTCAATTAAGCCAGTGCGTACCAAAGGGCCATTACCTACAGCATACATTCTTACCTGTAAATCTGATATTTTCTCCAAAGCTGCTTGCACGTGAGCAGCTTGGGGAGCCATCAGGCAGTTAAAGTAATAACGCTGGTCTTCTTTGAGTGCCTCTGGATTATCATCAAAGACTTCATCGCCACAGATATGAGTTGCAAATAACTTATCTGTATAGAGAATTTGGGTCTGTTGGTCGTAGGTACAAAGTCCTTCTGGCCAACGCGGACTGGGAATGGGCAGGAATTTCAAAACATGACCTTTACCCAAATCCAGAGTTTCTTTCCCCCGCATCACTAAGACTTGCAAATCGCGGTCTAGGAAAGCAGCACGCAAATTGTTAGCGCCAGGAAGAGAACAAACAAAGGTTACCTGTGGTGCCAGTTCTAAAATTGCTTTGAGGGTTGCGACTCGGTTAGGATTGAAATGACCTAAGATTACATAATCCAAACGTTTCAAATCTAAAGTCTGCTGTAGCGCCTCTAAATAAATTTCGGTAAAGCTTTCTGGCGGTGGATCGATGAGTGCAGTTTTATCAGCTTCAATTAAATAGCAATTAGAGGTAGTACCCCTTTCAAGTGCGTATTCAATTTCAAACCGCAGACGTGACCAACTACGTGCCCGGAGAGCCTTAGTATTTGTAGCAATTGGTAAAACTTGTACGTCGCGTGGCTTGGAATTGATCATAGGTGTTGAGTGAGGTAGGGGAATGGCAATCGGGCATTAGGTATTGAGAGTATGGGGTGGTGGGGTGGTAAGGAGATGGGGTGAAATTCCCTCCTCATCTCCTCATCTCCTCATCTCCCCATGCCCAATCCCTAGTAGTAATTTCCAACTTTGCGATGGCGAATGGCAGTCAGTCCATCGACTTTGGAGACACGACCTTCTTGGACGGTGCTGTATAAAATCCAGTGGTCGCTACACTCGATGCTGCTTTGTACTTCACATTCCATGTATGCTAGGGCATCAGTTAGAATCGGGGAGCCGTTTTTGGCAGTTTGAGTTTTCACTCCTGCAAATCGGTCAGCACCGGGAAGTAAGCGCTTGAGAAAGTGCTTTTTGAGTTCTTGATAATTGCCTTCTTCGAGTACATTGAGGACGAAGCGATCGCCTACTTGCATTAAGGAATCAATGGCGCGGTCTTTGGCAATGGCGATTGTGAATCCTAATGGTTGCAAACTCGCTTGTGACACCCAAGAGGCTAGCATGGCACTGCTGACATCACCTTTTTTGGTGGTAATGATGTAAAGTCCGCTGCTAATCCGACCCAGCGCCTTTTCCATGTTGACATCAAGGGATTTGATTTGCTTGATGTTGCGATCGCGCACCAGCAATTGTCCTAAGTCTGTACCTGCTTCTTGACACAATTGGAATGTAGATGCTGTGGGAGCTTCTTTAATCCGAATCGCAGGGAACGCTTCTTTCACACCCAGGTCAATAAATTTTCTCCGGAGTGTATCAACGGGTTCATCATCTCCCCCATAGCATTCAAACAGCCCAACTACTTGCTTGTTCTTGGCTACAGCTAGCAGGGAACTGATACTCGCTTGAGCGGCAGCGGCGGTGCTGGGTGGCATACCAATAATGATGCCAGATGCTCTACCAGCTAATTCTTGGATTTCTTGGCTTTGGGCAGTATTTAGATCCAGGACTTCCACCCCAACGCCTGTTTTCTGGATTCCTTCGGCAATTGCGTGACCAAGCCGATCGCCATATCCATAACCTGAGACAAAGAACAAACCAACTGTTGTTTCTGCTTTGGTTTGTCTGTGGCTCCAAGTTTCGTAGCATCCAGTTAGAACATCTAAATGGTGGTGTAATAAAGGCCCGTGACCGTTGGCGATAATATTAATTTTCCCTAATTCACCCATTCTCTTCATGGCATTCAGCAGAGAACGAGCGTTAGGGCCCATTAAGCAGTCGTAGTAAAATCTAAAGTCAGCTTCGATCGCTTCTAAATCTTCGTCGAAGGTGCGATCGTCACAAAAGTGCATCCCAAATGCATCACAGGTATAGAGGGTTTGGGTTTTGCGGTCAAAACTAAAGATTGTGTCCGGCCAGTGTAGGTTAGGCGCACTCACGAATTCGATTTCGTGTCCTTTACCGATATCTATGCGATCGCCTGTTTTCACAACCCGCTTAGAAAACGGATCGTGTACTAAGCCTTCCAAAAATTGCAACGCAACTTTGGAAGCTAAAACTGTGGCTCTGGGTGCTAACTGAAGCACATCTTCTACTAAGCCGCTATGGTCTGGCTCTGTGTGACTAACAATTATGTAATCAATTGTTTTGGGGTTAACAAGACCTTTTAAAGTATCTAAATACAGCTGACGAAACTTCTGGTGAGAAGTATCAATCAAAACTGTTTGTTCGCCCCTAATTAGATATGAATTGTAGGTTGTACCATTTTGCAATCCGAATTCGATATCGAAGCGATCGCGGTCCCAATCAAGAGAGCGAATCGCCGTTGTATTCGGGGCAATTTCTACAGTTTGTATAGTTAGCCGATGTTGAACGTTCTCTGCGATCGCTACCATTATCTGTCTCCGAGCGCAAATTATCAGATTTTTTCTATCCTCATTATCTCTATAAAAATTTTTGAAAGTTGTAATGAATATTAGTTTTTGATTTTTTTAAAATGTATTAATTATTGCTATTTATCTGCTTAAATTTTAACTCCCAAAATATACTAAATACTAATTTATCTCTAATTACTTACTGAGTATATATTTTTGCAATTATCTAATTATATGATATTTTTAAATTATCATGTAAGTGATAATTTTTGACTATAAAATTTTAAAATTTCCAAATTATCTCAAATCTGAAAAAATTGTATGAATAATCAGTACATACCATATTTGATAAATAAATCTTTGATTAATGGTGCAACTCCAGCAACCATATATTTTGAATTCTTAGTTTTTAGATAATATATTAAGGAGCATATTAGTTAAGAAGAAACACCAAAATTAAATCCTAGCTAGATAAATTATATCAAGTCTGCATTTAACGTTGACCAAATAATTACTAATTCGTAATTCGTAATACTCGCCGAAGGCGAGAAGCAAGCTACGTAATTTGTAATTAAAGAGGGTTCAAGCCCCGCTGATTGTAACTACAAATTACGTTAGCGAAGCGGTAGCGATAGCGATAGCGAAGCGTTAGCGACGGAGGAGCGTCGGAACGAGCGTCATTATCAATTACGAATTATTTTGACGTTGCTGCAAGCTAGACGAACTTAATTTGTATAATCTTAGCCAGAAATACCAATCTGCCAAAGCCAAATCTTCCCTTCTCTTGTAACTAAGCAATAAAAGTATGAAAGGTATGAAAAGTATGAAAGGTAAGATAATTTGATTGCAGATTTTTAAGAATTGTCAAAAAATAAGCAGTTACTAGTATTTACCCCAATAAATATGAAATATATTGTTGTTTTAACCAAGAACCTTGCTAGATAAAATATAAATTGTATGTAAAGTAGAAATAATAGATATTTTTTGGTAGACAGTCAAAGCTAATGTTCTCAGAGGAGCTAAATCAAAAACTGGGCTTGTATCTCTTTTTTTACTCATCCCAGTTTAAAATAGGATAAAAATCATTTTTAAAGTTTCGATAAATATCGGTAGAAATACGATAAATAGAATTAGGTTTAATGATACAGTTTTTTTATGATCGACTTTAAGCACTAATTAGGACAAGACCAACAAACTATTATCCTGATAGCTATTAGTTACGGTTTCTGTCTATGCTTCAATCAGCATAGCTATACAGACTAAAGCTGTATTTTTTAATGTGTCTAAATTTTCACAAGAGTTGATTAACTATGAGAATTTACCAAATTTAAAAATGTTCTCAAGCTAAATATTTCGTGCATAGCAGACATCAGACTCAATTCGGATATTGCTAATACCTATTGCTTGTTTGATAGGAAAATATTTAGATGTGTCTGTAGTAAATATAGAGGTCTGATATAGATATATAAGTGCTCAAATTTGACTGTATCAAAGGTTATTATTTATGGGATGCCGATTGAAAGTTTTTCTAACTGAAGAAGAAAAGCAGACTCTAGAAGAGTTAAGAAAAGCCAAAGATGTTCCTCAACGTACAAAGGATCGTGCCCAAGTTTTACTATTGAATGCTCGTGGCTTAAAAAATGAGCAAATCGCTAAAGGCTTGAATTGGGCGATTTCAACAGTACGTCAAACCCTTCATCGTTGGGAAAAGTTCGGGCTAGTAGGTTTATGGGATGCTGCTGGTCGAGGAGGAAAACCTCGATATTCTGAATTAGATTTGATTTATCTAGAAAAGTGCTTAATTCAACAGCCAAAGGCTTATAATTATAAAGAGCTTGCAAATAAACTGGCATCTGAACGTAAAGTAAATTTGAGTGCAGATCGACTAAGACGGGTACTTAAAAAAAGGCAAAGTAAGTTTGGAAATGTAGCCGTATAATGTCTAATTGGCAAGCGATCGCAAGCGAGTAAACTAAAAATGCGATCGCTAAAAATATCTACTCTAATATTCTTTGGTTGGTATAGGCGCTAAAAGTCCTGCTGTTTAATGGCGCAAGTTCCTCTCATCCGGGATTATAAATTGATTTTTTCTGAGTTCAATTCAATTTATTGATTTAATCCTATTAAAACTGAGCGCCGATTGAGGCGACCACTAAAAAATCTCAGTATTAAAAGACTTTTTACTGGCTTGTTAATGACTTGAAATTTTTATCTCTAGTTGTATTGAGATAACAAAAAACAAAATCCACCTCGATCTCAAATTATCAGGTGGACTTGTTAGTTATTGTTTAGTGGATCCGAGCAGAGTCGAACTGCTGTCCAAATTGGGTATTGACCCCCCACTCATTCACAGGTTTAGCCTATCTGACCCTCAAGGCGGGAATCGTTCATTATCCCGAACGTAGGATGCTCTGATTTAATCTTAGCCAGCAAGCCAACCAGAGAACGCTTGCTAGAGCATCCGTTGGGGTTTGTCCTTAGTCCTTAACGGAGTCAAACTAAAGACGCTCGAACCTGTAAGAGGCGTTTTAGGCTGCTACTAGAGCTTCCCGACGAGCAAATTTTACGATGTTATTCGCATTTACTTTTGTTTTGAGCCTTTGATTTCCGAGAGATGACTCACTCTCGACCTGAATCACAGAGCAGCGTTCGCCAACCTGTCGAAACCGTGACGGACCCATACGATATATATATATTATAGTTTGCTGTTAGGGAAATGTGTCACAAGACGACAAAGAAATATTAAACTCTCATTAATCAGGCTTAATTGTCATGAGTCAGACTACAGGCACAGTTCGCTGGACAATTCAAGATGTTGCAGCATTACCTGATAACGAATGGATTCGTTATGAGATTATCGATGGAGAATTGTTTGTGACGCGATCGCCCCACCATAAACATCAACAGACTACAGGTCGAATCTTTGCCGTCTTAGATGATTGGTCTATAGATTGTGGTTTGGGAGAACCTTCCATTATGCCAGGACTGATTTTTTCGGATTCTGATAATGTAGCTCCTGATGTGGTGTGGATAAGTTATGAACGGTTGGCTCAAATTCAAGATGAAGCGGGGCATTTTCACGGAGCACCGGAACTAGTAGTCGAAGTGCTGTCAACAGGAAAAGCCAATGAAGACCGCGATCGATTAGCTAAGTTGAAATTGTATTCGGTTCAAGGAGTCAAGGAATATTGGATTGTTGATCGCATCGCTCAAAGAATTGAAGTCTATCGACGGGATGATGCTCAATTAAAACTGGTTACCACATTGCTAGTAGATGATGTGATTACATCGCCATTGCTACCTAACTTTGCCTGTGAAGTAGCACGTCTTTTCGTGTCACGAAGTTAGGGGCAATCATCATTACATTAGTTCGCTTTTGGTCGGGGCGAATTGATGATACGAATCGGTTAGTTTGTGCGGTGGATGATGAGTATTTAACAATTATTGCTTGTCGATATCACTATTTTAATTGACCTTAATATTGAAAATAGCTAATCGCTAGTTTGAAATCTACCAGCAATTAGCTATTTGTGATGGCTAGCAAGTGGGTATTTCCTAAGTTAAAGCTTCGGCACCACCCACAACCTCAAGGAGTTCTTGGGTAATTGCCGCTTGTCGGGCTTTGTTGTAAGACAGGGTGAGCGTGTTAATCAATTCACCAGCGTTATCACTGGCATTACTCATAGCTGTCATCCGGGCTGCTAACTCACTAGCTGCTGACTCTTGCAGCGCCCGCAATAGTTGGTTACTCAGATACAGGGGTAACAAAGAATCAAGAATCTGTAGCGGATCTTGCTCGAAAATCATGTCAGGAGCTAATGACCGCACTTGGTTAGTCACTTTCTCGCGTTCGACTTGAAATTGACCCCCACGGGTTGTTAAACGAAAGATTTCGTCATCACTTGCTTCTAGACCTTGAGCATCTAGGGGTAGTAGAGTTTGCACCACAGGACGGGAGCTAACCAACGAGACGAATCTGGTATAAATTAGTTCAACCCGGTCTACCTTTTCCGAAAGGAACAACGAAAGTAGTTGGTCGGCAATTTCAGTAGCTTCCGCCGCGGTAGGAATTTGCTCTAAGCCGCTGTATGTGCCGTCAATGGGTTGACTACGCCGTTGAAAGTACTGTGTAGCTTTGCGCCCAATAAGCACGTATGTATAATTTACACCTTCTGCCTTAAGTTCCTTGGCGCGGTTTTCGGCACGACGAATAACGTTAGTATTGTAACCGCCGCATAGACCCCGATCGCCAGATACAACTAAAAGCGCCACGGACTTAACTTGGCGTTTCTTTAGCAGTGGCAGGTTTGCTTCTTCAAACCGCAGACGGCTTTGCAAACCATACAACACTTGTGCCAAGCGGTCGGCAAAGGGGCGAGTTGCTAGCACTTGTTCTTGCGCCCGACGCACCCTAGCCGCTGCAACTAAGCGCATGGCTTCTGTGATTTTTTTGGTGTTTTTGACCGACTGAATGCGATCGCGTATTGCTTTAAGATTGGCCATATTTTTGTCCTTAGTCCTTAGTCATTTGTCATTTGTCCTCTGTTGCAAAGTGACGCTTCTGTCTTGAAAAGTTCAGAGCGGCGGAAGCTGCCGCTCCGACTTTTCGCTGGGTCGCTAACGCTTCGCTAACAGATGTCTCTATTTTGCCGCCAAAGGCGTCTGTACCTCCAGCGCTCTGAGTTTGCGCTTGTCACTAGTCATTAGTTACAGCAGAGTTTAACAAGCGTAAAGTACACCATTTAGATGTCAAAACTAGGTTGAGAGCCTATTCTAATTCTGAGTTCTGCTGTATTTACCAATGACTAATGACTAATGACTAATGACTAATTACGCTGCTGCTTTGAAGGTCTTTTTATATTCCGTGAGTGCTTCCTTTAAGGCTGCTTCCTCATCGGCATCCAGTACTTTCTTGCTTTGTACTGCTTGCGCGTACTGGGGCTTACCTGTCTTTAAGTAATCCCGTAGACCTTGGGTGAAGCTGGTGACTTTATCTACAGGTACATCATCTAAGTAACCGTTAATACCAGCGTAAAGAATTGCTACTTGCTCGTATACCGACAGAGGAGCGTTTTGGGGTTGCTTGAGCAATTCCCGCAAGCGTTGACCTCGTGCTAATTGGTCTTGAGTAGCTTTATCTAAGTCAGAAGCAAATTGCGCGAAGGCTTGCAAGTCGTCGAATTGCGCCAGTTCCAATTTAATTTTACCAGCAACTTTTTTCATCGCCTTGGTTTGAGCCGCAGAACCTACACGGGATACAGAAATACCGGGGTTTACAGCGGGACGAATACCAGCATTAAACAAGTCAGAAGACAAGAATATCTGACCATCGGTAATCGAAATTACGTTTGTAGGAATGTATGCTGAAACGTCACCGGCTTGGGTTTCGATGATTGGTAGAGCGGTCATGCTGCCTTTACCTAATTCATCGCTGAGCTTGGCTGCTCTTTCTAACAACCGGGAGTGGATGTAGAATACATCTCCAGGGTAAGCTTCCCGTCCGGGGGGACGACGTAGCAACAGGGACATTTGCCGATAGGCTTGGGCTTGCTTGGAGAGGTCATCGTAAATTACTAAGGTAGCTTTGCCTTTGTACATGAAGTACTCAGCAATAGTTGCACCTGTGTAAGGAGCTAAATATTGTAGGGTAGCTGGGTCGCTGGCATTAGCGGTAACGACAACGGTGTAATCCATCGCGCCTTTTTCTTGTAGTGTCTGCACTACGTTAGCGACGGTGGAAGCTTTTTGACCAACTGCAACGTAGACACAAACTACATCTTCTTCTTTTTGATTGATGATTGTATCAATGGCGATCGCAGTTTTGCCGGTTTGGCGGTCACCAATAATCAATTCCCGCTGACCACGACCGATGGGAATCATTGAGTCAATCGCTGTGATACCCGTTTGCATGGGTTCGTGTACAGACCTGCGGGCAATAATACCAGGTGCTGGAGATTCAATCAAACGGCTTTCTGAGGTTTTGATGTCTCCCTTACCGTCAATAGCACGACCTAAGCCATCTACAACTCGTCCAATTAAAGCTTCCCCTACGGGTACCTGGGCAATTCTACCAGTAGCGGTTACGGAGCTACCTTCTTGAATTTCCAGACCTTCACCCATGAGTACCGCACCCACGTTGTCTTCTTCTAGGTTCTGGGCGATACCGACTGTACCGTCTTCAAATTCTAAGAGTTCCCCAGCCATAGCCTTTTCCAGACCATAAATCCGGGCAATACCGTCACCAACTTGCAGGACAGTACCGACGTTAGCAACTTTGACTTCTTGGTCGTATTGCTCGATTTGTTGTTGAATAATGCTGCTGATTTCGTCTGGTCTAATTGATATGCTCATGTGTCTATCTTTTTTGGTTTCGAGACGGAAGAAGTAATTTTAGTTAGGAGTTAAGAGTTAGGAGCGATGAGTTTAGAGTCATAAGTCAGAAGTGATGAGTTAAAAAAGCAAAGATAAAAGTTAAAAGTCAAAATAAATTACTGTTTATTTAACTCGTAACTCTTGGAAAGACTTGGGTTAACCCTTGTCTACTCATAACTCTTGGAAAGACTTGGGTTAACCCAAGTCTCTACTCCCAACTCGTAACTCTTGGAAAGACGCGATTAATCGCGTCTCTACTTTCAACTTTCTAGCCACTAGTTAAGCGCAATGAAAGACGGCGCAGCTGACCCCGGATACTGGCGTCAATTACTTGGGAGCCGACTTTAATAATTACACCACCAATCAATTCGCCATCGACTTTTGTTTCTAGTTCTACTTGACGAGCATTAGTGATAGCAATCACCTTTTCTGTAATTGCTTGCTGTTGAGCTTCTGTGAGGGGAACGGCTGAAGTTACTTCCGCTAATACGGTTTGGTTCAGCTGCCGCAACAGCACCAGATATTGCTGTAAAATCGGTTCCAAGAAGGCAATACGCCGCTTATCTACCAATACCAACAAAAAATTGCGTAAGTAGGGATTAGCGCTTTCACCGACTATTCGTCTAATCAGAGATTTTTTGTTCTCAGGCTGAATAAATGGGTTGCCCAAAAAGTTTTCTAGCTCTTCGTTTGTTGAGAGCAGGCTCACAAGAGCACGCGCATCTTCTCCGAACTCTTCTGTCAAATTTTTCGATTGCGCTATTGACAATAGTGCCTGTGCGTATGGCTGGGCTACTTCGATTGTCGCTACTTGAGTTGTCATACGCTACCTCCGAGTTGGGCGATGCTGCGGTCAATTAAACTTTGTTGAGCATCGTCAGCAATTCCGCCTTTGAGTTGCGACTCGACTCTTTGTAATGCTAGTGTAGCTACCCGTTGCCGCAGTTGGGCGATCGCTCGCTCTTGTTCTGTGTTCAAATCTGCTGCGGCTGTTTGTTTCAAGCGTTCTACGTCTTGCGCTGCCTTCGCTAATAAGGCTTCTTTGGCCTTTTGAGCATTTTCTTGGGCAGATTTCCGGATGCTTTGTGCCTCTGCTTGAGCTTTGGTTAACTGCTCTTGCGCTTGGGATAGGGCAATCTTTGCCTCTTTTAAGCGCCCTTCTGCTTCCTGAATGGCGGTGGCAATATTGGATTGTCGCTCGTTCAGGATATTGCTTAAAACTTTACGTCCGAAGTAGAATAATATGCCAACCAAAATCGCTAGATTGATGAGATTGGTTTCAAAAATGTCTAGGTTTAGACCAAAACCACCCTCTGCTGCGCCTTCTGCCATTTCAGAGTGAACAGCGTGCGCTTCTGCGGCAAGTAAAAAGAATGTGCCCATGATACCCATCTACAAGTGCGCTGCTCGCTTGCTAATACGTCTATTTTCCCGAAGGTAAATCCGGTATCTTTAATCCCCAAGGGAAATCTAGTATCTTTATCCCCCAAGGAAAAAAAGTGCCTTTATTTGACAGAATTCAGGAGTCAAAACAGTTAGGGCAGGAGAATATATGATAAATAAATATACCAACCATAATTGCATTCCTGAGCAATTTTAACTTTTGACTCCCGGGTGCTGAATTCTTACCTTTTTTGACACTTAATAAAGCGCTCTGGACTTGGAGCCAGCTGCGCGTATCCTTTTACAGAACCAATCTTGTTAGATAATCTAAACTGGAGTTGGTCCCAATAGTTTTTCTAGAATCTGCCTACTTAGACCATCAACTTGTTGCTCTAAGGTACGCAAAGCTTCCTGCTTTTGTTGTTCTATTTCAACAGCAGCTTGTTCTCGTTGAGACTGAGCTTCTTTTTGCGCCTCAGCGATTTTTTCGGCAGTAATTTTCTTCGCTTCTACTTGAGCTGCTTCTACAGTAGCTTGCGATTGTCTGCGAGCGTCTGCGAGCTGCTGTTCATATTCTGCGGCTAACCGCTCAGCTTTCGCTAAGCTTTCCTTTGCTTCAAGGGTATTCGTTCGGATGTAATTATCGCGATCGTCTAGTACCTTGGTGAGTGGCTTATAGAAAATTACATTCAACAAAGCTGCCAATAGCAGGAACTGCAATGCCATGAAGGGCAAGGTAGCATCGAAATCAAACATTTCTCTCCTCTTTGGCTGGAGTAGCAGTTTTCATGGCTAGCAAAATCATCCAACCTTTGATATTTTTAGAGACCCATAGCCAAGAGGGGTCAAGGGATTTTGGATTTTAGAGCGAGGATTTTAGATGAACATCAACCCAAGGGTACGTTGCTCTGGGTATTTTAGATTGATGATTTGAAATTTGTTCTACCTATCAGTTTCGGCATATGTAGCAAAAACTGTTGATAATCCAGAATCCAAAATCCCAAATCTAAAATTGTTAATGCCCAAAATCTCCCAAATTGTAGAGGCGTGATGGTTCACGTCTCCACACTCACAAAAACTTCTGAGGTTTTATGCTGAGAAGGGGTTAGCAAACAGCAGCACTAGAGCAATCACTAGACCATAAATAGTCAGGGATTCCATGAAAGCCAAGGTTAATAGCAGAGTACCGCGAATTTTTCCTTCTGCTTCTGGTTGACGGGCAATACCTTCTACTGCTTGTCCAGCAGCATTTCCTTGACCAATACCAGGACCAATTGCAGCTAAACCGATTGCTAGAGCAGCAGCTAGAACTGAAGCAGCAGAAACTAATGGATCCATTTTGATTTTCCTTGGTTTGATTACAGGACAGAAAAAT
Organism: Nostoc sp. PA-18-2419; assembly: GCF_005869855.1. Classification (GTDB taxonomy): domain Bacteria; phylum Cyanobacteriota; class Cyanobacteriia; order Cyanobacteriales; family Nostocaceae; genus Nostoc. The sequence continues at coordinate 50,141 of NZ_SZNH01000029.1, forward strand.
TTACCTTAACTACTAGAAACGTGTTTTTCACGCTGCACCGAGTTCTCACAAATCGCGCTTGGCGACGTTTTGAGCGCATACCGCTCTTGGAACTGTGCTATCTACTGAGAAGCTTAACAGTTATCAGCTATCAGTTATTAGTCGTCAGTTTTGCCGCACGCTCAATAACTGTTTGCTGTTCGCTGTTGACTGAATTTAATGCTCCTCATGCTCTTCTCCACCGTGTCCCTCCATTGCCTCATGAATGTATGCTCCGGCTAGGGTAGCAAAAACCAGGGCTTGAATGGCACTGGTAAACAAACCCAAGGCCATTACAGGCAGAGGTATAAATAAAGGAACTAGCAGGACTAGCACCGCTACTACCAATTCATCCGCCAATATATTGCCAAAAAGACGGAAGCTTAGGGAGAGGGGCTTAGTAAAATCTTCAAGAATTGCGATCGGCAACAGCACAGGTGTTGGCTCTATATACTTCTTAAAGTAGCCTAAACCCCGCTTGCTAAAACCCGCGTAAAAGTACGCTAAAGAGGTGAGCAGTGCCAATGCAACGGTTGTATTGATGTCATTGGTGGGAGCTGCCAATTCACCCGAAGGTAGCTTGATTAGCTTCCAGGGAATTAACGCGCCTGACCAGTTCGATACGAAAATAAACAAAAACAACGTACCAATAAATGGCACCCAAGGGCGGTACTCTTTTTCACCAAGTTGGTTTTTTGCCAGATCCCGAATAAACTCTAGAGCATATTCCATCAAATTTTGGATGCCCTTGGGAATTTTCTGGGCGTTGCGAGTAGCAGCTATTGAAGCCACTACTAAAATGCTAATCACAAACCATGAGGTGAGAAAAACTTGCCCATGAATTTTAAGATTGCCCAACTGCCAGTAGAAATGATGACCTACTTCTAATTCGGCGAGGGGAAAAGAATTAAAGGCGTTTAAGACACTAAGCATTTGCATTCTTCAAGCATTTTCCCCAACGAGCGAGGATGGGAGTATTGTCTTTGTGAGCCTGACTTTTTAAGAATCAGGAATGAACGCAGTTTGCACCATGTAGACGAGGAGCGTCGCTTTGTAAGTTAGAAATCCCAAAAATATGGGCACAATCTTTAGCTCATGCCATTGAGTTGCCAATACAATCAATCCAATGAACAGAGCAAAACGAGTTTTGCTCAGACGGTTTTTCTCACCACCAAGTTGCTCAACATCTTTAGCCAGCATTTTTAAGTAAACCACACCTGTACACGCTCCAATCAAATAATTCAGAGCAATGTTTAAGGAATAAAAAATCCACACAGAGATAAAAATAATCCCCGTCAAGACAAGTGTGATTACTAATAACTTCTGATAGAGTTGATAGAACTCTCCCATAGAGTTATGTGATTCTGTGTTCTCAGAATCAGTTTTAGCATCTTGTCGTGTCGTCGGAGTTGGTGCAATTGGTTCTTCTGACAAGCTCACGGGACTCGAAACTAGTACAGCTAACGGATGATGACTGCACATTCAGTCAGCTGAATCATATCACGATCCGGTAACAATACTTTAGAAAAAAACAATTAACTTCTTGGGAATGTGAAAAATTAAAACAAAATTAGACTCTCTTGCAGTAATAGAGCGTTTAATCAGGCAGTATGGGGAAATATGGCAATAATCACAAATTAATGCCTAAACAACTTCCAATTTATCCAAATTTGCCCTTTTTTTAGTGAGTGATTGTCCTCCAAGGTTTTTGTATAATCAGCATCTTGGTGTTGAAACTAAGATAAGTGTTGAGGAGTAAAGACGCTGACTGCAAAGCAGAACTTGTAGAGTAGCGTCTTGGTGTTAGACATTTCACCATTGCTGAATTCCAAACAATTCCAACTTTTTTAGATGTGGAACACCGAGTTTGTGGGACACTTTTCTAATCTACATCAAATTTATCAAAAATCGTGATGGGCGATCGCCCATCACCAAAAGTATAAATTCTACTGTGATTAAGCTGGTATTAATAAAATCAACTGCTGTTTGATAAGCACTCTAACACCATCTAATCCCAGTTCCACACCTGCCAAAATCTCTGCCACTGTTAAATGAGCGTCACATTTTTGCATAAACTCAAACTCAGCAACTGACAAGTTAACAATTTGGTAATCGTAATTAAAGAAACATTGACTGGGAAATCCCTCAATACAAGGATTAAGCTCGGGAATTGCTGCCAATATAGCGTTATCGTCTGACCAGTCGGCTTTTATCAGGGGAGGACGACCGAGGAAGAACTCATAATGACTAACTTCTGGATCTAGTAATTCTATCAGGCGATAACGTTGGCGATCGCTCAACTCTTGTGCCCGTTCTATCAACTCTGGTGCTTTAGCCAAAAGTCTTTCTAAATCCCAAAAACTCGGATTCGAGAAACCAATAAACTCCAATCCCGAAGCATCAATTAATTCAAACAGCGTCTCAATGTTGTAATCAATCTCCTGGGGATGAACGTACATATCAGCAAAGTGTTCATCCTTATAGTTTTCTAATGACCAACGCTGCTTTTCATACTTGACAATTCTATTATTTTCTGGTAGAGAAGCAAATATTTTTCGTCCGACTTGGACACCATCGCGGTAGTCGCCTTTTTTGTCACCTTGGAGGAGGGCGATCGCTTTTTGCATGAGTTGAATTTCCCAGCGCCCCAACTCTCCGTAGACAAAAATGTGCATCAAGCCGCCTGGTGCTAACTTTTTGGCTAAGGCTTGAATACCAGTAATTGGGTCAGCAGTATGGTGCAAAACACCGACACAGTTAATTAAATCAAACTCACCAGGTAATTGTTCGGCATCAAATAAGCTGAGGTGATGAAACTCAACCCGGTTAGCCCCAGAACGCTGACAACGTTCTTTTGCTATATCCAAAGCACCACTACTGAGGTCAATTCCCACAACAGAAGCTTGAGGATTGAGGTGAACCAAGTACTCTGTACTTACTCCCGTACCGCAACCTGCATCCAAAATGCGGATATCTTGCTTTTGGGGTTTTTGACCTGTGCAAAAGTTATAAGCAGCTAACCAATTCCAGCGCCAATTGTACCCTGGAGGCGGTTCGTCTAACAAAGCTTCCGGCGGAAAGGGGTAGGTATTGTAGAGGTTGGCAACGGCAGTACTAACAGTTTGGGAATCGGACATGATGAGGAATAACGCAGCAGTTTTGAGTTTAGCGAATGGTGGACACTTCAGGTAGACAGATATTAGAGGATTTATTTTAAAATGCGGTGCTGGATTCTTTCAACTCACAGAGGTATAGGGTTTCTTTCAGTAATAAAACTACTGTTTAAGTATTTATTAGCTAATAAAATTTAATTTTGGCCCTATAGTTAAACTGATACAAGACTTTGTAACGATTGACCAATTTTCACCACCTACATTGGAAGTAGCTGGTCTTACCCCAATGGGTGCAGCGATTGAATATGCTTTGGATTTTCTAGAAAACCGAAAACAAACTTACAAAGACAACGGTATTTTCTATTATCGCCCTTGGGTGTTTTTGATTACAGACAAAGAGCCATCAGACTACTGGCAGTCAGCCGCACAAAAGCTCAGAGAAGCACAAGGCCCACTGTCATTTTTTGCGGTTGCTGTAATTGGTGCTGATATCAATATCCTCAAACAAATTTCCCCTCCTCAACGTCCACCAGTTACATTAAATGGCTTAGATTTTCGTGAGTTGTTTGTCTGGCTTTCTGCTTCGGTGAAGCGGGTTTCTAGTGGCAAAGTAGGGCAAGCTGTAGCTTTACCGCCTATGGGATGGGGTCAAATTACCATTTAGAGGAAATGCAGGTAGAGGTTATTTCCCAAAAACAAGAGTTTATTTGTGCTTCCACTGATGGACTAGAAAAAGTTGCAATTCGCTTGAGCGACTGGAAACCCTTTCCACCTTTTTTTAAACCTTTAAAAGAATATTTGCAAGAAACTGATAATCCAGAAAAAGACTATCAATATGTGGATGATTTCCTTAACTCTGAACGGTTAAATTCTCGCACTGACGATGACAAAACCTTACTTTTGTGCTTGTTTGATAGAAAGTAAAATTCGATGACAGTTCTTACGTGTGCCAGTACGGGTCAATCGATTACTCTGCTGGGTGAACCAATAGCTGATAGTAGTGAAGGTAAAGTTTGGCGAACTAATCGCAATGTCAGCTTGATTCATTTTCTTGAATCTTTTGATATAGAAGAACAAATTGCGGTTTTTATTAAAGTTGTACCACAATTAATGAACGATGCACCTAAATGGACAAGAATAATTCATGACAGGATTTTAAATGATGATTCAGCTTGCCAAGTTTATCAACAACTTTTACACTCAGGTAATTTGAACACACCTCATTTTCTCTATCATCTCTTGGAAGAAAGTATTGCAAATAAACTAAAAATTCAAGAAAATTTGTCCAGTATAACTCAATAAATATTAAACTTATACTTTTGGTACTTTAATTTATTAAGTCACAATCTTGGCTGTTTATAATCGAGTTTGCAAACTTTGACTAAGTTTTTTCTATTGCTTCTGTTTTTGTATTTCCTATACATTGACAATCTAGTAAACTCAACAATGCTGCCTTACTGCACCATCTGGTTGGTTTTCAATTAGTAGATTATAAGTTAACTTAGGTACAGTTATCTGATAGCTAGTTTCTACATCTAAATTCATAATATTTTTATTTTTCAAGTTTTATATTGACTATAACATTTTAAGTAAAGCTGCTGAAGCAATGCAATTTCCTACTTTATATATAGTTTGATTTTTATAATATTGGATGAGAGCGATCGCTCCTATGATTTACAACCAATCAGAGTTTGATTTACGCTGTGAATGGGGTGCACAAGGAGTTTCTCAACTTACTTCTATTAGTGATGTAGTGGTAATAGTTGATGTTCTTTCTTTTTCTACTTGTGTAGAAATTGCCACGAATAACGGCGCGATAATTTTTCCCTACGCATATAAAGATGAATCAGTTATAAATTATGCCAAATCAGTACAAGCAGAGTTGGCGAGTCATAGACAACGTTGGACAACAAGCAGATATTCTCTTTCTCCAAAGTCACTAGAAAAAATTCCAGATGGAACTAGACTAGTTTTGCCTTCACCTAATGGTTCTTTTCTGACTTTACATACTGGAGAGAGGCCAACTTTAGCTGGTTGTTTACGAAATTGCCAAGCTGTAGCTGAGTTTGCCCAAAAGTATGGCGATAAAATAGCTGTGATTCCTGCTGGTGAGAGATGGAAAGATGATGGTAGTCTCCGACCTGCATTTGAAGATTTGATTGGTGCTGGCGCAATTCTTAGCTATTTACGTGGTAGTTTATCCCCAGAAGCCGAAGCAGCTGTAGCAGCATTTCAAGCTTTCCAGCAGGATTTAGTAGGATACTTGCAAAAATGCAGTTCTGGTAAAGAGTTGATAGAAAAAGGTTTTGAACCAGATGTTGAACTGGCGGCTGCTTTTAATATTAGTGATTGCGTACCTTTATTGATTGATAATGCTTATCTAAATTCCAGACTGAAGAATTAATCAAAGGTCACATTGATTGGTTTGACAATATTTTGCATTATTGATAAATTCTTGCAAATTTCTCAAGGGAATTATTTCAAATGACGACCCACCTTGTACCTCAGCGGTGATGTAAGCAAACTTTTGCCCACGATAAAATAGGTCACGACCAATTTTGGTAGTATAGCGAGACTTCTGGAAGTCATTGGCAATCTGAGAATTATAAATATTTTGTAACAATTTTAGGGCATTGGCATTTTTTGTGGTGAATTTAAGGCGATCGCTACCACTAACAGTGATTCCTTCTTTTGTTACTGTCCCATTTTCCGAAGTGACATCGGCATAAAAATACAGTTTTCCCTTTGTACCGCCATAGCCGTGGGCTTCGCTGTTGTATCTTAGGGTGGGTAGTTGAGGTCTCGTTTTTGCCCACTTAACAACGGTGCTGATGTTTTCACCTGGAAGTGCATTTGCAGGAGTGACAGCCAGGATAACTGCTATGGCAGAGGCAGTAGCATTAAATAAGTAGTTAAATTTATAACTTTTAACCATAGTACTTTTGCAATAGAAAATGTTGATAACTAAAGCTTAAACCTCCGCCGTTTCAGAATATTTACAGACTGGCATTCTTATCAAGATTCAGCTTTCAGTAGCAAAAACAACTTAGCATCGATTAGTAGTCACTGTCCACTGATGTTACAGATTGTACGCTAGACATCAAGCTATTACACATTCGGCGTTGCTTATTTGAACGTCAGAGGACGACGCTCAGACGCCACTGAACGAGCCGGGAGACCTTGGTCGAGCAGAGTGGCTCAGTGGCTCAATAGCAGTTCCTTTGAGCGGGGAAAACAGTCAACAGACTGCCTCAACTTTAAAAGAGTGAACAAATGACTACCTACTTAGTTACAAAACTTAGTTTTGTCTCAGACAAACAAGAGTATCTATTTGGGATTTGATGCATTAAAGCTACATATTCTACACACTTCTTAATAAACCCGCCTTAATAACGCAAAACGTTTTAATCTAAAAGCTAACTGGGTTAATTTACTGGCAGTTTTGCAGGCAGTACTCTTAAGCTGATAAGCATAGACGCACCGATGTGTCAAGCCTCAAAGCGACCCAGACTTAACACATAAATGATTATGATGGGAGTTTTACAAATCCGATGAGTGTTAAGGCAAGTGGTGGAAGCTCAGTTGCGCGTCCGCAACTATATCAAACCCTAGCTGTAGCGACAATAACCCAAGCGGAGCAGCAAGACCGTTTCTTGGGAACTGGTGAACTAAATGAACTGGCAAGCTATTTTGCATCTGGTGCAAAGCGTCTAGAAATTGCCCAGACGCTGACGGAAAATTCCGAGATTATTGTATCTCGGGCTGCCAACCGGATTTTTGTCGGTGGTTCGCCAATGGCTTTTTTAGAAAAGCCCAAAGAAGTAGAAATAGTACCTGTTAGTGCTGTTGGCACTGGTGATGTTCAACAAGGGATGCAACTGGGAACAATAACCTACGTTGAAAGTCGTGGTGGGTTCCTAGAAAATTTACGCTCAATCTTTAACTCATCCCCCAGTGGACCGACACCTCCAGGTTTTAGACCAATTAACATTGCTCGTTATGGTCCGAGCAACATGGCCAAGAGCTTGCGGGATTTATCCTGGTTCTTACGCTATGCTACTTATGCGATCGTTGCTGGCGACCCCAACATCATCGCAGTAAATACACGCGGTTTACGAGAAATCATTGAAAATGCCTGTTCTGGTGAAGCGACAATAGTAGCTTTGCAAGAAATTAAAGCCGGGTCACTTTCGTTTTTCCGTAAGGATGCTGAGGCTACAGAAATTGTGTCTCAGTACATGGATGTTTTGCTTACAGAATTCAAAGCAGCTACACCTTCTAATAAACTGCGCCAACGTCCTTCTAGCGACCAGCAAGGCTTGGAACTGCCACAAATTTACTTTAATGCGGCAGAACGGCGTCCCAAGTTTGTGATGAAACCTGGATTGTCTGCTAGCGAAAAAAATGAGGTAGTCAAAGCAGCCTATCGGCAACTCTTTGAGCGCGATATTACACGTGCTTACAGTTTGTCTATTTCTGACCTAGAATCCAAAGTGAAGAATGGCGACATCTCTATGAAGGAGTTCGTTCGCCGTTTAGCTAAATCTCCTCTTTACCAAAAACAGTTTTACCAGCCTTTTATTAACAGCCGAGTCATCGAATTAGCTTTCCGTCACATTTTGGGACGGGGACCAAGTAGCCGCGAAGAAGTACAAAAATATTTTTCAATTATTTCTAACGGTGGTCTAGCTGCCATAGTAGATGCTTTAGTAGATTCTGCTGAATACGGCGACTATTTTGGCGAAGAGACAGTACCCTACCTCCGGGGACTGGGTCAAGAAGCCCAAGAATGTCGCAACTGGGGACCGCAACAAGACCTGTTTAACTACAGTGCGCCTTTCCGCAAGATACCTCAGTTCATCACCACATTTGCGGCTTACGAGCAACCGCTACCAGACCAGCATCCATACGGTTCTGGTAACGACCCCTTAGAAATTCAGTTTGGGGCGATTTTCCCGAAAGAAACTCGCAACCCCAGCACCAGTCCGGCTCCTTTTGGCAAGGATACCAAGCGCATCCTGATTCACCAAGGGGCAGGGATTAATAATCAAAATAGCAATCCTAAGGCACGAGGTGAAGCTCCTGGTACTCTTGGACCCAAGGTGTTCAAGTTAGATCAACTGCCTGGAACTGTTGGCAGAAAGGCAGCTAAAAATTCTAGCGTCAGATTCTCCGAAAGCTCAACTCAAGCAGTGATTAGAGCTGCTTATTTACAAGTTTTCGGTCGCGATGTTTACGACGGTCAACGCCAAAAGGTATTGGAAATCAAGCTGGAAAACGGCAACATTTCTGTACGCGAGTTTATCCGTGCTTTGGCTAAGTCCGATGTATTCCGCAATCTGTACTGGTCATCACTGTATGTTTGTAAAGCGATCGAGTATATTCACCGTCGCTTGTTGGGTCGTCCGACCTACGGTCGTCAAGAAATCAACAAGTACTTTGATATCGCTGCTAAACAGGGCTTTTACGCGGTGGTTGACGCCATCATTAACAGCGTAGAATACAGTGAGGCATTTGGTGAAGATACAGTTCCTTATGAACGGTATTTGACTCCTGGTGGTGTGGCAGGACGACAGTTACGCGTTGGTAGTATTCGTGAAGATGTTGCCGCTAAAGTCCAGAAGGAAACAACACCGAGCTTTGTGACACTGGGTACAGTCACACAAAATCGGTCAGAGCCAGACATTCAATTCCGAATTAACCAAGGTGTTAGCAAGCAGCGCGAACAAACCAAAATCTTTAAGCTGGTGGCGAATACCAGTGACAAAGTTGCAGTGCAAACTTTGATTAGCGCTGCGTATCGTCAGATTTTTGAGCGCGATATTGCACCCTACATCGCCAAAAATGAATTTACGGCGTGGGAGAGCAAATTAGGCAACGGTGAAATCAGTGTCAAGGAATTTATTGAAGGTTTGGGTTACTCGAATCTCTATCTGAAAGAATTCTACACACCCTACCCCAACACCAAAGTAATTGAGTTGGGAACCAAACACTTCCTGGGACGTGCGCCACTAGACCAAGCAGAAATCCGCAAATATAACCAGATTTTGGCTACTCAAGGTATTCGTGCCTTTATTAGTACCTTGTTAAATAGTGTGGAATATAACCAGGTGTTTGGTGAAGATACTGTGCCTTACCGTCGCTTCCCGACCTTACCAGCTGCTAACTTCCCGAATACTGAGAAGCTTTACAACCAGTTAACCAAGCAAAATGACGACGTAGTTGTACCGAGCTTTAAGCCCGTGCAAGCCCGTCCAGGATCTAGTGATACGCCGCTGATAGCTCAGGCGATCGCAGATATAGCAAGCCAAAAGGCAGCGCTTGAGGACAAACAGCCCTCGTATGCCGAACTGGGACGTTCTTATAACAATGGTAGMGGTCAAACCGTGGAAGGTGAGCGTAAAAATGTACGCATTTACCGTTTGACGGAAAGTACAAGCTTGAGCGAAAGGCAACAGGCAGTTAACGCTATTTACTCTCAAGTATTGGATATTTATAACGGTCAAGTGCCGGATAATTTCCGCTTGAGCGACCTAGACAGCAAACTCGAAAATGGAGAAATTTCTGTCCAGGAGTTTGTGCGAGAACTAGCCAGTTCTGAAATCTATCGTCAGCGCTTCTTTTTACCTTATCCCTGTACCAAGGTGATTGAGTTCCTTTTCCGTCATTTGTTAGGACGCGCACCTGCAACTCAAGAAGAAATTCACCACTACAGCAAGCTGCTAGATAATAGCGGTTTGGCTGTGGCTGTAGCAGCAATAATCGAAAGCCCAGAATATAGCCGCTACTTTGGTGAAGATGTTGTGCCTTACAACCGTTTCCCATCTCTGCTGGCAGGTAACTACCTCGGCAGTGTGCACACGGCCGAATAAGGCAACATAGACTGGGAACTGGGGAGTATAAGGTAATATCTAATACCCAATCCCCAGTCCCCATAACCCTTCGTAACCTTTCGTAATACTCCTCTCAGATTGCAGCTAAAACAGCAAATCTGAAAAATAATATTACAAAGTGTTAAGAGCAGTCATAAATGCTCAACAGAATGCCGGAAAATGTTTTGCGGAAGGTAAGTGAGTTGAAAAGCTTGTGTACTTATGTAGACTCAAGCAGATTCGTAGTTTTTTAGCCCTAGCAGTTATTAAACTGTTGTGTCTGAAAGGACGAGAAAACAAACTCAGTCAACCAAATTGAAAGTCACACCAGTTTAATTAAATCCTGGTTTCATTCGTATTGGAGGAATCCATTAATGAGTATCGTCACGAAAGCGATCGTGAATGCTGACGCAGAAGCACGCTATCTCAGCCCTGGTGAATTGGATCGGATCAAATCCTTTGTAGCCGCTGGTGAGCGCCGTCTACGGATTGCTCAAGTTTTGACAGAGAATCGCGAACGGTTAATTAAACAAGCTGGCGATCAACTGTTCCAAAAGCGTCCTGATGTTGTCTCTCCTGGTGGTAACGCTTACGGTCAAGAATTGACTGCTACTTGTCTGCGTGACCTAGATTACTACCTCCGCCTCGTTACCTACGGTATCGTTGCTGGTGATGTTACCCCCATCGAAGAAATTGGTGTTATCGGTGCCCGTGAACTTTATAAGTCCTTGGGAACTCCTATTGATGCTGTTGCTGAAGGTATCCGGGGAGTGAAGGCTGGTGCTGCTAGCCTGCTGTCTGGTGATGATGCTGCTGAAGCTGGTAGCTACTTCGACTATCTAGTTGGTGCTTTACTAGGGTAAAGCTGTTTACTGAGCATCAAGTAGAAGTATTGCAATACAGTTGGAAATAAGGAATTAACAACATGGCTCAAGACGCAATTACCGCTGTCATCAACTCCGCAGACGTTCAAGGTAAATACCTCGATAGCACTGCTTTAGACAAGCTAAAAAGCTATTTCTCCACTGGCGAACTGCGGGTACGTGCTGCTAGCACCATCAGTGCCAACGCTGCTACGATTGTCAAAGAAGCTGTAGCAAAATCTTTGCTGTACTCTGACATCACTCGTCCCGGCGGCAACATGTACACCACCCGTCGCTATGCTGCTTGTATTCGTGATTTAGATTACTACCTCCGCTATGCCACCTATGCTATGTTGGCTGGCGATCCTTCCATTTTGGATGAGCGTGTACTCAATGGCTTAAAGGAAACCTATAACTCCTTGGGTGTTCCCGTTGGTGCTACCGTGCAAGCTATCCAATCTATCAAAGAAGTAACTGCCAGCTTGGTAGGTTCTGACGCCGGTAAGGAAATGGGCGTTTACTTAGACTATATCTCCTCTGGCTTAAGCTAAGAGCTAGTTTGCGCTTAAGAATTTAGGTGCGGCTTTATTAAGGTCTGGAAATCAATCGTGAGTGCTAGAACGTTATATTGCTTATCTTGATAAATTGTCAATGATGAGTGTTGGTGGTCTAGTATTGATGTTTGATTTCCAGCCTTTGAATGATTAATTTAAAGATTTGCACTCAAGATTTAGAAATAAAAAAGTTTTCACAAACAATACAGGAGATTTTCAAAACATGGCCCGTTTGTTTAAAATTACTGCTCTAGTTCCCAGCCAAACCCGAATTCGTACCCAACGCGAACTGCAAAATACTTACTTCACTAAACTAGTTCCTTATGAGAATTGGTTTCGGGAACAGCAACGCATTCAAAAAGCAGGCGGCAAAATTATCAAAGTGGAATTGGCAACTGGGAAGCAAGGTGCTAATGCTGGTTTGTCGTAATCGCTGTAAACAGAAAATTTTTTTAGGGAATTGGTAAGAGGTCTTTTTTGACCTCTTTTTTGTTGTTCATATTTTTATAAAATTAATAGTTAAACATCTTTACTAGGCAATATCTGCGAGTAGAAAGTGGGACTCAAGCGCCAACACTGTGCCTATTTTCAGCCTGTTCAACAGTTTCATTAAATACAATCAGTATTTGGTTGCCAACCTTCAGCCTGTATCGACTAAACTTTTTGGTCGATTTTGATGCTATTAACAAACAGTCTCGTGCTTTGTTCATCTTATAGTTTCTCCACAATCGAATGCAGATCAAGGATCAGATGATGTATTACTGAGAGCAGGAGGTGATATTTTTCTTGGGTTCTCCTTCGATTACAGATGCAACTAATCTTGCTCCTTTGGGTATCAAGCTCAAAGATTTTGCAATTCATGACCCAATTGTTGATTTTCTATTCTTATTGCAATGTTATGAGTTATGATTTATGAGTTTTATTCCTAACTTTTAATTCCTAACTTTTCACCTATACTGATCGTGAATCTACGCCGCCTGATTCCATTTTTTGATAATTCTGTCTCCAACTGGGCATTAGAAGCGCGGTTATTGCGCTGGTTAACATTCGTTTGGCTGTTCGTCGGCTTAATCATGCTATTTTCAGCATCCTATCCCGTCGCTGATGCCCGTCATAGTGATGGATTATACTACTTTAAGCGGCAACTACTTTGGGTATTAGTTGCCTTAATCGGATTCAATATTATTGTTAACTTGCCATTGCAGAAAATTTTGGGACAATCCCATTGGTTTTTGATGGTGTTTTTGACATTAATTTTCGTGACACTGATTCCAGGATTAGGAAAAAAGGCTTTTGATGCAGCGCGTTGGATAGCGATCGGGCCAATTCCCATTCAACCCTCAGAATTGATTAAACCATTTCTGGTGCTGCAAAGTGCGCGGCTTTTTGGTCAATGGGAACGAATTAGTTGGCGGATTCGCTGTGGTTGGCTGGTTATTTTCGGTTTGGTTCTTTTAGGAATTCTTGCCCAGCCTAACTTAAGTACAACAGCACTTTGCGGGATGACTATTTGGCTAATTGCTCTAGCAGCTGGGTTACCTTACAAGTACTTGGGAGGGACAGCAATTGGTGGAGTAATGTTAGCAGTACTCAGTATTAGCATCAAAGAGTATCAGCGCAAGCGGGTGATGTCGTTCTTGAATCCTTGGGCGGATGCGACAGGAGACGGTTACCAGTTGGTGCAAAGTTTATTAGCTGTGGGTTCTGGTAGAACTTGGGGAGCCGGATTTGGACTTTCCCAACAAAAGCTATTTTATTTACCAATTCAGGACACCGATTTTATTTTTGCTGTATTCGCCGAAGAATTTGGTTTTGCTGGCAGTATGGTGCTATTAGCACTTTTAGCAATATTTGCAACTTTGGGATTAGTCGTGGCGCTGAAGGCAAAAAATTCAGTCCATCGACTGGTAGCGATCGGTGTAACGGTTTTAATGGTTGGACAATCATTGCTGCACATTGGTGTTGCTACAGGTTCTTTACCAACTACTGGCTTACCGTTGCCGATGTTTAGTTATGGTGGAAATTCTATGATTGCCAGTTTGATAGCTGCTGGATTGCTGATTCGGGTAGCACGGGAAAGTAGCGAAGCTGAGGTAGTACCGTTGCGAAAACCTTTGTTGTCAAATGGGCAAAGACGCTGAGCTAGTCAGAATCCGCAATGTAGAATTGATGAATAATTCAGCCATCAAAGGATTTGAAGGAATTGAATAGATGATCGAAGACATAAAACAATAATTAGCTGCTCCAGCACAGACCTCGAAACAGAAATCTTCGCCAGGAAGACCAAGAACTATCCCAAACTGGGCAGAAAAAGCATTAGATAAAAGATTGCAATCACCATTTGGATTTAATGGTTATCAAGAAATTGTCGAGTGGCTAGAACAAAACTTGGGAGTCAATTCTTGCTACAAGACAGTTCACAAACTGGTTTATTACCGTTTGGAGTCATCGCCGAAAGTACCACGCCCCAAAAGTGTTGAACAATCACAACCACAAGTAGAGGCATTTAAAAAAACCTTGCACACAACTTAGTAATGCTGTCTTGGTTTTGCTTAACAGTTTTATGCACAACGAAAACGATTCGTTTTTGGTGCGAGGACGAAACTCGAATTGGATTGAAAACAATTACAGGACGTAAAATCACTTGCAAGGGTGTCAAACCTGTTGGTGTACACCAATGGCAGTTTAAAGCAACCTATTTGTATGGAATCATCGAGCCACTGACTGGCGAGAGCTTCTTTTGGGAGTTTTCACATCTTAATACTGATTGTTTTCAGATATTCCTCAATCTAATTTCTCAGCATTTTACTGATTCAGTACTAATTATTCAACTTGATAATGGTGCCTTTCATAAAGCCAAACGTCTCCAAGTACCAGATAATATCATTTTATTGTTTCAGCCTGCATACTCTCCTGAGTTAAACCCAATTGAGCAGGTTTGGCAATATATTAAGCGCCGACTGCGTTGGTTATTACCCAAAAAACTTGATGATTTACGTACTGCTCTCTACGCTGAAATTGGAAAATTAACCAAACAAATTATTGCATCTATTGCCCGAAGGCAATATATTTTAGAGGCGCTATCTGTAGCCAGCTTTTAGAGAATTGGTATAAATTTACCTCACGCAGAGACGCGAAGGCGCAGAGAGCAAGAGTTTGAGTATTGAGTTTTCAAATTTCATACTTCAATTCAGCAACCCTAAAAATTGGTGTTCTCTGGCAGCCGAAGTTTATAACAAGGCAAGACCGGGCTATCCTCAGGAGTTGATTGAGCAAGTTACAAAAGTTGCTCAACTCTTCACATTTGCCAAAAAGTGTAATCCATCAAATTTTGTGTCAGATTACCTTAGAGGTAGAGGTAAAGGGCTTTTAAATGGGTTACTGCGTGGAAGAGTAGGTTGAATTGGGCTTAGGGGAGGTATGGGAGTAGGCACTACTTTTTTAATAACTGTGATTGCAAATCCTCGCTGCTGGGGTTGCTGCTTCCCAGATATATCATTAACTTGCAATGCAATTTGAGGCGGGAAAGCTAAATTAACTGGAAGTTTGATTGAACCAACTGGTGCAACATCATTGCCGTATGGTTGAAGTTTTACCTGAATATTTTCTCCTTCTACTTTCCAGTTAAGAGTAGCAGTTGCTCCTTCATTGAGAACTACATTTGGTTGTTCGCTACCGTTGATTGTAAAAGAGACAATCTTAAATGGTTTCGCTAAAATTTCGATTTTAGATTCAGTATTTTTAGCATCAATTTTTTGACTTCCATTATTCGGAAAAGCTTTGATTTGAAAGGCAAATTTTCCAGCTTTAGATGCTGATAGAGGAATATTTTTACATTGGAGTTGTTGATTTTGTTGCGTGCATAATTTTTGCAGCTTTGAGTCGGTTATCTTACCTTGATTGAATTTATAAGTAATTGGTTCACCGTATAATGTACCATCATCTGCATTACCAGTAACTTGAACTTGCCCGAGTAATAAAGGACGGGCGATCGCCCAACTTAAAAGAATATTCTGACCTTTGGTATATTGGGTTTTATCTGCTTGAAAAGCAATCACTTGAGCAATTTGCTTCTCTGCCACTTCTACTTGAGTTGTTTGGGTTGTTACTTGCTCTTTGGGAGAAAATAACTGTATTCCATTACGATAAAATGCTTGTAACTCAAAAGTATAATTTCCTCTAGTTTTAACTCCAGTTTTGACATTGCTACAAATTAGTTCTTGTTTTTCTTGCACTTGACAAGGAGGTATTTCATCAGTATTTCCTTTACCTAACGACTGAGGAATACCATTTTTAAAGTCATAGGTAATCGGCTGAATCGGTTGTGAACCTTTGGTTGTTAAAACTAGCTTTTGTAACTGTTGATATTTGTGAATCTGCCATTTCAAAGCTACTTCATCTTCGTCTTCAGTGATTCGAGGGTTATTAGCACTAAAATTTTCTAATCTCAAAGGTTCCGGATTTAAGATTCGCCAAATTATAAATACTATTCCTCCCAATACACCCAAAATTGCTAAAAGTAACAGGAGAAATTGCCACCAAGGGCGAGGTTTCCATACCAAGGTTCCCTGAGGCAATGTGTTAGGTAAAGGTAAACTTTGTTGGTCTTTGATATCAACTCTAAAGTTGACAACTAGCCCTGTACCAAACCACGGTCGTCGCCACCAAGGTTTAGGTTTGACCATCAAATTGGCTATGGCATTTTTACTAGGTAATAATCTTACCTCGGTAGGGTCAAAAGTGTAAGTATACAGTTCTTCTTCATCTCGACTTTTTAAGCTCAACATCAGTTCGCGGACAATATTACCCTGATTAGCCAGTGATAATTCATACTTACCAAGACTACGGCTAACCTGTCCCAAAATCGTATTCAGTTCTATATCTAGGCGATAATTTGTGGGAATTTGGATGTATACCAAATCTAGTAGCACTAAATCTGGAGAGTTTTCCGAATACAAGCGGATTGTTGGAGAATAGCTGCCAGCCAGGGTATTTGCGGGTGGATGAAATTTTAATAATATTTGACTTTGAGTACTAGGGTTGAGTTCGAGTGCAGTTACGTCAGACACCAACCCTTGTCCCTCGAATCCAGTCTTGGGATAATTGATTGTAAACCAGTCATCGTCTAAATCTGGGCAACTCAACCGGAAACGATCTACCAAATAAGAGCGATTGTCAACTATCACCTCGACTTGCAAAGGTTCACTAAAATTAAAAACCAGCGGCTTGTTGGGATTAGTATTAGGTCTAATGGAAAATGTCGGGTCATTTAAGCGAATTGCGGTCTGTTCTTTGAGCAGAACTTTAATTTGATTTGGGAAAGTAATGGGAGTATTTTGGGGATAATGCTCAGGCGAGTCTACAACTAGGGTATAGTCATAGGTTCCTGGAAAAGCATCGGGGGCAATTTGAAATTCAAATACTACTTCATCGCTACTTTGCCCTGGAGCTAATGCTAAACTTTCTCTGGGAGAACTAGACCAGCCTGTTAAATTTTGAAAAACCTCATCAAAAACAAAATATAAGTCAATAACAGCACTTTGGTCTCCCTGATTGCTGACAACTACGTAGACAACAACGGTATCTCCCGGCATCCCAAATTGGATATCAGGAGGGTTGATATAAACTTGTAATGGATTGAATTTAGCTTGCATGTTATCGACTCCCTTATTTGATGCGGTGTAGTTTGACCTGAAAATCTTCACTACCACTCACAATCATGGTTCCTTGATTAGTTTTCAAGTCGATACTATTGATTTTTTTAGAGCTTTGGTAAATTGTTTTACCTTCTGCTGCCTTTGCTTTGTCAAGTTTATGGTCGGGGGTTAAGTACCAAACTACGACTCGCCCATCGTCGCCACCACTTACTAGCAGATTACCATCATCACTAAATGCTAGACTACGCACAGATGTTTTCGACGCCGACCATCGGTCTATTGTTGGGCAATTCAGTTCATTTACTTGTACCTGGGGATTAGGATTTTTGAGAGTTTGGCAGCGATTTAAATTCCAAATCGTAATGTATCCCGCAGAATCAGAAGTTGCGAGGATTTTTGCTGCCGAGTTAGGAACAAAAGCTAATGCCCAAATATAATCTTCACGCCCAACTCTTTCATCTAATTTTTCCAGATTTTGCACTGATAAACCTGGAAATTTTTTATTAGTTTGATTTGAATTCCACTGCCATAAGACGAAGCGCTTAAAGTTTCCAGCAATTACAACAGTTGTAGCATCTGGACTGAGAGTTAAGGCGCGGACTTGGAAACCTGATAGTTTCAATGTACTTTGGACATCGATCGCTTGCGGTTCTGGCAGGAAATTAGTGTTAGGCGCTGGTCTTGACCATAATCTCACTTTACCACTGCCATAACCACTAAATAAATTTAGTGAGTTGGGAGTGAAAGCTAAATCAAAAACGCGATCGCCTTTTGCTTTCGGGTCTTTAAGGTCTTGAAGTTCGCTAATTTTAGCACCTGAAGGTACATCCCTGAGTTCAATTACACCATTATCTAAACCAACGGCAACACGGTCGTTTTGTAATGGCATAAAGCGTAAGACTTCTACAGCGTCATCAGTAATCGCCATCAGACCTTTGGGCTGTTGCCGTTGCTCGCAAGCTACAGGCTGCCCATTATATGTTACTCTGTCATCCGGGTCTAAGCTATTAGCTCCGATACTCCAAAGTCTCAATGTGCAATCATCTGAACCACTGACAACAGACAAACCAATGCCACTGAAACGCACTGAGTTCACAGAACGCGTATGCATGACACCTCTGGGTTGCACTATCCATGCTATCAATGCCGCTAATAATGCGATCACTGCTAATTGTAACCACACAGGTATAATCGGTAAAACCTGAACTTCTAATGTCTGGGTGGCAGGGTCTGTACTACCTAAACGTTGGTCAGATAATTCCGATTTAGCCTCCAGCAACAATGTTTTGCCTATTCCCACCCAAGGGCGTTTTGTTTTAACATCGAGAATAACTTTAGTTGTCTGTCCTAAATTCAAATTGGCGGCTTCAGGAGACTTTTTAAAACTACATTTTCGTTCGTCTCTACCTTGAATTTGGACATCGAGTTGCTGATATAAGTTACTAGCATTTTTAAATAGCAATTCAAAGGAGGCTATATTAGATTTCCAGTCAGGTAACCATGCCGATTTACTGGGAATTTTTTGCTGTTTGTGTGTGGTGGTAAATTCGACAAAACCCACAGGTAAAACTTCAATATTGCCTTGGGTAGTAGTTGGGTAACCATTATTGCTAACAGCTTCAATCACAAAAGGATAGTTTTGACTGGGTGCTTGGACGACAGAAGGAGGCTGGCATTGGAATGTTGCTTCTGCTAAACCACCAGCATCTAGGGCTAATCGTCGTTCTGTACTATTAGTCAACCAAGAAGGATCGACGCCTGTGAAACGTAGCGTTACATTAGTCGGTTGTTGACTCAAGTTCCGCACTCGTACTGGTATATCTACAGAATTACGCGGATAAACTTGGAACTCTCGCACAGGTAATTCTAAACTTAATTGTGTTGGTCTATTGTCTCGCTCAATTTTTAGTCGCAGCACAAGTCTGCATTGTTGTGCTAGCTGTGGTGAAAAAACCTTTACCATCAAGTTAACAGTGCCGACAAATCCGACTATCGGCGTATTAAATATCAACACTTGGAATATCGTACTACTGCCTGGTGGCTTAGCTGCTGCCACTTCCGGTTGAAGTTTATACCAAACATATCCTGAGTTGCGGGTTTCTCCAGCGGCGGTAATTTCTAGCTGAAAATTCACAAAGCGATCGCTGTCATTATTGACAGTTACCTCAAACGAAGCAGGAGTATCACCTGGACGAAAGGTTAGATTCTCAGTCGAAAGGCTGGCATTAATAACACTTTTTTCCATCTTATTTATTATTTATAATAATTATTTATATTTTGCCTGATTAACAGTATTAGAAAATTAATATTTGCGAAAAATTACTATAAATCTTTTTGGCTTAAATTATTGCAGTTTCTATATTAAGATATTTTATGTATAAAATTTATCAACATAAATATTGAAAGAAATATTAAGCAATATATTTATTAATTAATATTTAGTATTATTTTCTATAAATTAAAAACTAGGTTTTTGAGAGACGAAACGATATTTTCGAGTTTCACCTGGAAAAAGCCTGATTTTTGACAAACTATGATAAATATGAATTGGCTAACCTACTAAAATTATCTAGATTTGCTGCTTTACAAAATCAGCAACTTGCTAGATGATACCAATGAAGGAAAAATTCCTAGTGAATAATAGTTTGTCTTAGTTCTTGATTTAGTTGTTGGTAGTTGTGTGAAAACCCTGTAATCACGATGCTGGAGTCAGTTTGAGTTTTCCTCATAACCTTAACTTAAAATAACTAAATGATAACGCTACACACATCACGCCCTCAAGTAAATCCAAGAATTTCCACCTCTGATAACTATAGTTTAGTCTTCATAGATATGGGGATTGAAGACTATAGGAGTTTAGTCAAAGGAGTGCTAGATAACACCAAAGTGTTTGTACTTGACCAGACACAAAACGGTGTTGAACAAATTACCAAAATTTTGGCGAATTGCGATCGCTCAAACATCACCGACATTCATCTAGTCTCTCACGGTGCGCCTGGTTGTTTGCAACTAGGCAACACTCATTTAGGACTCGATACTCTCAAGCAATATAGCCAACAACTGCAACAGTGGCAGCAGATATTATCCACAAAAAACTTACTCCTGTACGGTTGCAACGTCGCTTTTGGTAATGCGGGGGTAGAATTTTTAGAAAAACTGCACCAACTCACGGGTGCAAATATTGCCGCTTCTAGTCAGCCAATTGGCAATGCAGCATTAGGTGGTAACTGGGAGTTGTCAGTCCGCACTGCACAGATGGATGTAAATTTAGCATTTACAGAAAACACATGGCAAGCTTACGCCGGAGTACTGGCAACGTTTACGGTGAATAGTACCGGCGACGCAGATGACGGCAATGCGAATAACGGTATCACTACTTTACGTGAGGCAATTAAGTTAGCCAATGCGACTGCTGGAAATGATACCATTACCTTCGGCGGTGTGTTCGCCGATGCCACTCCAGATACCATCACTCTTACCTCTGGACAACTGACAATCACTGATGATATCACCATCTTGGGAACTGGGGCATCTAAGTTGACAATCAGTGGCAATCATGCTTCTAGAATATTTGAGATATCGGGAATAGGAACAGATGCCACCATTGATGGTTTAAAAATTGTTAATGGTAATAGTAGTTTTGGTAGCGGTATTTTGGTCGATGCTAATACCATCCTTAGCCTGACTAACAGTAATGTCTCAGGTAACACAGCAACTAATGGAGGCGGTGGTATTAATAACGACCAAGGCATCCTCAAGCTGACCAATACTAATATCTCTGGCAATACGGCAAACTCCGGTGGTGGTATCGACAACTCAGGTATCCTCAGTCTCACTAAAAGCAGCGTCTTTGGGAACACGGCGACCTCCGACGGCGGTGGTATTGAGAGTTCAGTGTATGGCGACGAGAGTGACCGTATCACGCTTACTGATAGCACTGTCTCTGGTAATACAGCAAACAACGGTGGTGGCATTTCTAGCTCAGGTGATTTAAAGCTGACCAATAGCACTGTCTCTAACAATACAGCGAACAACGGCGGCGGTATTTATAACGGAACAGATTTTTATTCTTTCAAAATCGGTACAGCTACCCTGACTAACAGTACTGTCTCTGGTAATCAAGCCTTGGAAGATGGTGGTGGGATTTATAACTTTAGCAACCTTAGCCTGATCAACAGCACGATCGCCAACAACATAGCTGACTCGAACAGCGATAGCGTTGGTAACGGTGGTGGCGTTTTCAATAATGAGGATGCTTTTGATGGTAACGCACTTACCGTTGTGGGTAACACCATTATTGCAAGTAACTTCGATAAATCTACGTCCAGCGACATCAACCCGGACGTTTCCGGTAGCAATTTCAGCGATTTAGGTAATAACCTGATTGGTAATAAGACTGGTAGCACTGGTTTTACCACCAGCACCTTAGTGGGCACCAGCGCCAGCCCGATTAACCCAAAACTCGGGCAGCTGCAAAATAACGGTGGTGCAACTTTAACTTATGCCTTACTGACAGGTAGTCCTGCCATTAACGCTGGTAATAATTCCCTAGCATCTAGTGTCACCACAGACCAAAGAGGTGCTGGATTTAACCGAATATCTGGGAATACAGTTGATATTGGTGCTTATGAAGTCCAGTCCACTAGCCCACCACCTGTGAATACTGACACAGTGGTGACTAATACCAATGATTCTGGAAAAGGGTCGTTGCGACAAGCGATTCTCAATGCCAATGCGACTGCTGGGGCAAATACGATTACCTTTGCAGGCAGCGTGTTCGCCGATGGCGTCCCAGATGTTATCACCCTTACCTCTGGGCAACTGGCGATTACTGACGATCTAACCATTGTCGGAACTGGAGCATCGAAGCTGACCATCAGCGGTAATAATGCCTCCGGTGTATTTGAGATAACAGGGACAGGGACAGATGTCAGTATTGACGGCTTGAAGATTGCCAATGCTGATAATGTCATATATGGCAGTATTTTGCTCAATAGCAATGCCAGCCTCAACTTGACTAACAGTACTGTCTTGGACAGTCAGGGAGCAGTCGGAGGCATTTTTAACAGAGGCAATCTCAGCCTGACCAATACCACTGTTTCTGGTAATCAGGGGTCATTATTAGGTGGTGGTATATTTAACACCGGTACTCTTAGCCTGACTAACAGTACTATCTCTAATAATACTGCGAATACCTCCTACATTTCTACTTATGGTGGCGGTATATTTAATACAGGTACTCTGAAGATAACTAACAGCACTATCTCTAATAATAGTATTGATGCTAGGGGTCTTGAACGGGGAGGCCCTGCCCCCATCAATACCTATGGTGGCGGCATTTATAACTCCGGCACTGCCGATATAACTAACAGCACTGTCTTTGGCAATTTCTCAAACTACAACGGCGGTGGCATATTTAACACAGGCACTCTCACCCTTACGAATGACACCATTACTAATAATAAGGCAGATGCTATTTTTGAGAATGGCAACGGTGGGGGTGTTTTCAATGACTCTAAAGGCACTGTGGTTGTTGGAAACACCATCGTTGCGGGTAATTCTGCGGTTAATGCACCGGATTCTCCAGACGTTTTTGGCAGCTTCACCGATGCTGGTAATAACCTGATTGGCAATAATACTGGTAGCACAGGCTTTACCACCAGCACTTTAGTGGGCACTAGCAGCAACCCCATTGATCCTAAACTTGGGCAACTGCAAGATAACGGTGGCCCAACCTTGACTCAAGATTTACTTACAGGTAGTCCTGCGATTAACGCTGGTAATAATGCCCTAATTCCTGCTGGTGTCACCACTGACCAACGTGGTTCTGGATTTAACCGCATATCTGGTGGGAAAGTTGATATTGGTGCTGATGAACTCCAGTCTGACGGTCTTAACCTCACAGGAACAAGTGGCGCTGATATCCTAGTGGGCAGCAACTCCCCGGACAAAATTAACGGTAAAGCTGGCAACGATACCATCACAGCCAAAAAAGGCAACGACACCCTAACTGGTGGCGGTGGCAAAGATAAATTTGTCTATAACTTGCGCGACCAGACTGATACTATCACCGATTTTGGTGGGGTGGGTAAAGGCACAAATCCCTCAGCAGCAGTCATTGCAGAAGTGGATACCATCAAATTCCAAGGTGCTGGCTTAACTGCCCAAAATCTGCTGCTTACCCAGAATGGCACAAGTTTGGAAATCACTTTTGAAGGAGTGAGTGACACAAAAGTCATCCTCGAAAAATTCAAATTAGAAGATTTGGAGAACCTAAAAGCTTCTGGTACAACACCAGCCATTGGTAATATTTTGTTTGATGGACAAACTAGCATCACCGATAGCTTTAATGTCCTTGATGCCAACTCCACTGATACAAGCATCGGTATCAACAACACTGTAACTTTCCTCAATGACCTTGCTAACAACATTACAGGTTTAGATAACTCAAATGATGTGGTTAATGGTCAGGGGGGTAACGATAAAATTGATGGCAAGAGTGGCAACGACTTGCTGCGGGGTGGTACCGGCAATGACACGCTCATTGGTGGTACGGGAAATGATATCCTCGTTGGAGGTGCTGGTAACGACAGCCTCACTGGTGGTAGCGGTAATGACCAGTTTGTCTATCAAGCCTTAAGTGACAAGGGCACTACTGGCGATAAAATCACTGATTTTAATCAAAACCAGGATAAGTTGGTTTTAACTGACCTATTCAAGAGTCTAGGCTACAATGGTGGCTTTCCTACTTATGATGGCTATCTACAGTTTGTGCAATCGGGTACTTCTACCCAAGTTCAGGTTGATGCCAACGGTGGTGGTGACAGTTTCAGCACCTTGGTAACTTTGAATAATTTCACCGCTAGCAATTTGATACTTGGTACTAATGTTATCGTCTAGCGCTCAAATCTAATTATTAAAGGTGCGTTATTAACGCACCTTTCTTGATTGATTATATCAAGTATTAATTAAGCAAACTTTGCTCATTGCTTGACTTTTTAGAGGATTGCCATTGAGTATATATAAACGTTACTACTGCTAAAGTCAGTCCAATCGCTAAGATGACTCCCAAGATTCGCAAGAAATTGGGAGTAGTTCCCGTAGATGACTGCTCATTTGACCTTGGTTGGTATATAGTGTCATCAGTTCGCACTTGTGCCCTGCTTTGATGAGATGCAGGTCGCGGTTGGTACAACGTCTTATCTAGTGATGCTTCTGGCCTGCCTTGATTGGATATAGGTCGCGGCTGGTACAGCGTCTTATCTGTTGGTACTTGTACTCCGCCTTGATTGGATGTGGGTCGTGGTTGATATAATGTCTTATCTGATGGTACTTGTACTCCGCCTTGATTGGATGTGGGTCGTGGCTGATACAAAGTTTTATCTGTTGGTACTTGCGGTGTACCTGGATTAGATGTCCGTCGCGGTTGAAACAAAGTCGCATCCGGTTTGCTAGGGTTAGGATTATTCACAGGACTCTGTTGAGGATTGTTAGTCTCAGGTTGATTTTGCTCGACTGGGTTGAATGGTCTAGGAACAGTTTCGTGATTTGAACCTTGATTGTACCCAGATGAAAGCGAAGGAATAGTTACTTGAGGTTGATTTTGCTCGACTGGGTTAAATGGTCTAGGAACGGTTTCATGATTTGAACCCTGATTATAGGCATCTGGAGGACGAAGAATCGTGTCGTCGCTCGATTGTCGAGGAATAGTTTCGTGATTTGAACCCTGATTATAGGCATCTGGAGGACGAAGAATCGTGTCGTCGCTCGATTGTCTGGGAACGGTTTCGTGATTTGAACTCTGATTAGAAGCAGCTGGAGGGCGAAGAATCGTCTCGTCGTTCGATTGTCTGGGAACGGTTTCGTGATTTGAACTTTGATTGGAGAAAGGTTGTGGCTGCACAGCAGCCTGTCTAGGTAGACTATTAGTGCCGGTGACAAATTTTGCAGCAGCTTGCAAAGCGCGATCAAGTTCTTCTACCGTGGCAAATCGGTTAGCTGGGTTCTTGTGGAGGCATTTCATCACCACAGCTTCCAATTGTTCAGGTAAATTCTCACAGCCTGGTTGCTCGCGCAGTGGTTTTGGTGGCTCATACGCATGAGCTAATACCCAGGAAGCCTCACTGATCTGATTACCCTTAATGCTAATCCCAAATGGATCGGCTGCACTCAGCATTTCATAAAGGATAATCCCTAAGCTGTAAATATCACCCCTAGCATCCAGGTTTTTATCACTTTGGATTTGTTCCGGAGGTGCGTAACGAAATGTGCCAATGAATGTACTCGTGATATTTGTAATGTTGGTATTTTCCGAAGATTCACCACGGATTTTGGCAACACCAAAATCTAAAACCTTTACCCACTCTCCCAAATCTGTAGGCACTAAAAATATATTATCTGGTTTCAGATCGCGGTGAATTACCTGAATATGCTCAGTGGTTTTTCCTCCATCACGTTGCAGAGTCACTCCTTGATGGGCAAGCTCTAGACCCTTGCAAACTTGCGCCATAATTTTTACAGTCCGCTCCACAGACAGGCGCTTTTCACGCAGCAATAATTGTCTGAGGGTTTGTCCCCGTAAATATTCCATGACGTAAAATGGAAAGCCTTCTGGAGTGACTCCACAATCACTAATTTTCACAATGTGGTCACTTTGCAAGGCGGCACAAACTGCTACCTCACGCTCAAAACGCTTTCTCATTTCTTGCGAAGCCACCAGCGTATCTTTGAGCAACTTCAAGGCTACATGCTGACCTACACGCGTGTCCATTGCCAGGAAAACTTCTCCCATGCCACCTTTGCCTAACCGTCGGTCTAAACGATACCGCTGGTTATCACCGACGAAGCGGCCATTCCAAGAATCTGAAGAAGGTGGGGATTTCATCTGGGGGAACCCATCCTAGTTATTTTAAAGTGTTAAGTTTAATCAGAGATAGTACTAGTGTTACGTAATAATTCAGAAGTCAAAACCAAGGTCTTTTGGCTTGGCTCCCGATTTCTTACAGTATTACAAATTTTTTGCTTGTTTGATTGTTTCTTATGTAAAGTCTTAGTAATTTATATTACTTATACTTATCTAGTTACACTCAGCTTAGCATATTAGCAACTTAAAGTAATGCTAATAATTTGATAGAATGCTTAAAATTAAGACCTATGATGGTTGAAATTGGTTCCTGATAAGTATTGAGCTAGAAACTGTAAATTGGCAATTAAAAACTTAGAGATTAGGATTGAGTACTGAGAATTTAGGTTAATATCAAGCAACTAAGCATTTAATATACCTACTCATTAGTAAGTTTTGTATGCCAAGCAGCTAGTCTGCCCTACAGAATATTTAAAGTTTTGCAAAATATATTCTGTGAATGTGTCCTGGCGTACATGATTAATATGTGCTATTGCCATGAGGAACGAGGATGAGTAACGTACTCTCTATAGCCGCCGTGACAGCAGTACTAAAAGTTTTGCTAGAAAACGGTTTAGTCAGCGATCCGATCGCTGCTAGTGTTGGTGATGTGATTGTAACTGCCCTACCGCCTGATCGAATTTCAGTTGAAGCTGATGAGCGCGCTCAACTCAACCTCTTTCTCTATCAAGTGACGCAGAATCGCAATGTCGATTGGGTATCTCAGGAATTTCGCAGCAGGCACTCACGTCTACATGGAAATTCGCGCTCAACGACTCCACCACTTGCTCTCGACCTCCACTATTTATTAACAGCCTACGGAGCCAAGGATTTTCAGACAGAGTTGCTACTAGGCTACGCAATGCATTTATTACATAAAACTTCATTGATTACAGCGGATATTATTGAGAATACTTTAATCAATGCGTCTACAACCAATACCTCAAGTGCTTTTTCGCAAGCTGTGGCTGGGGTGTCTGTATCTGATTTAGCACAAGCAATTGGGCAAATCAAACTCACCCCGGAGTTTTTTAACATGGAAGAAACTTCTAAGTTATGGTCTGCTTTACAAACGCACTATCGACCTTCAGCTACCTACCTGGCATCAATGATATTGATTGAGAGTAGTAAATCTGATGAGCTTGAAGGCTTCTACATGATGCCCTTGTCTCAACCGAATATTGAACAAGTGATGGCTTTAGCAAAAACTGAATATGAGCAAATGATTGTTGCTGGCGCAACATTAATCATTCGTGGGAAGCGGTTACGCGGTGATATCACTAGAATTCGATTGGGTAACGCAGAGAAGTTACTAGTACCTCAAGATGTGAAAGAAACACAAATCAGCTTGTTAGTCCCAGCAGATTTGTATCCCAGCGTGCAGAGTATCCAAGTGGTACATTTGACGATAGGCAACCCAGGACAAACGGAGCATATAGTGGAATCAAATGTTGCAACTTTTGTTCTACACCCAACAATTACGGCATTTGTTGGTCAAGTAGAAAATAGTGGTAACAATTTATGCTCAGCAGAAATTACCGTCAAATTCCATCCCCAAGTCGGCAAGGGACAGCGCGTAGTTTTGCTGCTTAGCGATGTCTCAGCCCAAAGTCTAGTAGCTTACTCTTTGTTAGTTGAACCACGCGCTGAAGATACTGATGCAATTACGATTCCGATTAAAAATGTCAAACCTGGAACTTATATTGTGCGCGTGCGGGTAGACGGAGCAGAAAGTCCATTGCACAAAAATCAGTCAGGAGAATATGATTCGCCACAGGTGACAATTTCATGAATGCTACAACCACTGATTGGGATCGGGCAAACTACCGCTACTTATCAGCAGCCCTAGCCGTAGTGCGTGGAATTTTAGAAAATCATACTGTCAGTTTGCAAAATCAATCTCAAGCAAAAAACAACGAAAATCTACAGCAAGCCCTCCAAGAAGCTGCTGCTGCAATGCCTGCACCATCGGCATTGGATAGAGTCTGCAAAATGTTTAAGCTTTCATCCTTCGAGAGCGATTTGTTGCTGTTGTGTGCAGGTATGGAATTGAATGGAGATTTTGCCAAATTATGTGCTAGTGTCCACGGCGAACCACAGCGAGCTTACCCAACATTAAGTTTAGCTTTAGCAACTTTACCTCACGTCCACTGGGATGCGATCGCCCCCAATGCTTCTTTACGTCGCTGGCGGTTAATTCAAATTGGTGATGGTCATGCCCTAACCCTCAGTCCCCTGAGAATTGACGAGCGGATTTTGCATTATCTCACAGGTATTCAATACCTTGACGATCGCTTAGCTGGCATCATTGAACCATTACAAGAAGTTAGCGAGTTAGTACCGTCCCACCAAGAGTTAGCAGACCGAGTCGCCACTGTGTGGTCGCAAGCTCAGAAGATAAATAGCTTGCCAATTGTACAGTTATGTGGCAATGAAACTATTAGCAAACGCGCCATTGCCGCCAGAATTTGTCAACTGGGGGGTTTGAGTTTGTGGGTAATGCCTGCACAAGTTATTCCCCAAGCACCGAGCGAGTTGGATAATCTCATGCGGTTATGGACTCGTGAGACAATTTTAAGTAGGTGTGCCTTACTCTTAGATTGCAACGAACTAGATAGCAATGATACAGCGCGGCTGAATGCGATCGCTCATTTCATCGAACGCGCCAACGGTTTTTTAATTATCACCAGCCGGGAACGAATGCGCCTACCACAACGCCTGGTAGTTAGTTTTGATGTACATCAACCAACAATCAAAGAACAAGGTGTAGTTTGGCAAGATGCACTAACAGCGATCGCACCGCAAATGAACGGGCAAGTCAAAACCTTGATAGATCAGTTTAACTTAAGTGCCGCAACTATTCGCGCCGCTTGTGCAGAAGCCGCAGGACAACTAGCACAAACACCAGAAACCGATATTACTGAGATTTTATGGGATGCTTGTCGCGTCCAAGCACGTCCGCGCTTGGATGAACTCGCGCAACGAATTGAGCCATCTGGTGATTGGGACGACTTGATATTACCAGAACCACAAAAACAAATTCTGCGTGAAATTGCGGCACACGTGCGGCAGCGCAGTACTGTATATAACAATTGGGGTTTTGCTGGCAAAGGTGGGCGAGGATTGGGAATCAGCGCCTTATTTGCAGGAGGTAGCGGCACAGGTAAAACCTTGGGCGCAGAAGTACTGGCACATAGATTGCGCTTGGATCTGTATCGGATTGACTTGTCATCAGTAGTTAGTAAATACATTGGGGAGACTGAAAAGAATCTACGGCGGGTGTTTGATGCCGCCGAACAAGGTGGAGTGATTTTATTATTTGATGAAGCTGACGCTTTGTTTGGTAAACGCAGTGAAGTCAAAGATGCACGCGATCGCTATGCCAATATTGAAGTCAGCTACTTATTGCAACGAATGGAAAGCTACCCAGGTTTAGCAGTTTTGACTACTAACTTAAAGAGTGCAATTGATACAGCTTTCCTACGACGTATTCGTTTCGTGGTGCAGTTCCCCTTCCCCGATACAGCGCAACGAGCCGAGATTTGGCGACGCGTCTTTCCAGCTAACACACCAACCGCAGACTTAGATGCCTTGCAACTGGCGCGGCTAAATGTAGCTGGCGGTAATATTCGTAATATAGCCTTAAATGCAGCTTTTCTAGCTGCCGATGCCGGGGAACCAGTGCAGATGAAACACATATTGCGGGCTGCTCAGACAGAATATACCAAATTAGAGAAGCCTTTGACTGACGCCGAAATTGGCGGATGGATATGATTTTATAACAATTTTCATTTGTCATTGGTCTCTCAATATCCAATGCTTCATACCATTTTCACAAAAATCTTCGCACATATAAATTTTCCGTAGGGGCGCACAGCTATGCGCCTCTACCAAGGTATTTCTATAAACCGCTATCTCATTTTTGCTCAAATAATCGTCATTACGGATGATTTGCCGGACATCATAATTAAAGTCCTTTTAAATCCATTAAAGTACTGTTGGTAATTTCTCAAATTAATTCAATCGACTCCCCTAATTTTACCCGATCGCTCTCTATATTCATAAACACAAGGGCACAGAACATTGCCCGAAACAAACATCAAAACAAGGAAAAAACAATGAAAACTCTAGAAGCTACTCAACCTAAGACAATGAAGAAATTTGTAATTCGTGAAGTGGAAACACTCAGAACAACCAGAGCAGCGGCTTATGTTTGTTGGATATGCAGTAATTGCTGGTAATTTCTCAAATTAATTCAATCGGCTCCCCTAATTTTACCCGATTGCTCTCTATATTCATAAACACAAGGGCATAGAACATTGCCCGAAACAAACATCAAAACAAGGAAAAAACAATGAAAACTCTAGAAGCTACTCAACCTAAGACAATGAAGAAATTTGTAATTCGTGAAGTGGAAACACTCAGAACAACCAGAGCAGCGGCTTATGTTTGTTGGATATGCAGTAATTGCTGGTAACTTCTCAAATTAATTCAATCGGCTCCCCTGATTTTACCCGATTGCTCTCTATATTCATAAACACAAGGGCACAGAACATTGCCCGAAACAAACATCAAAACAAGGAAAAAACAATGAAAACTCTAGAAGCTACTCAACCTAAGACAATGAAGAAATTTGTRATTCGTGAAGTGGAAACACTCAGAACAACCAGAGCAGCGGCTTATGTTTGTTGGATATGCAGTAATTGCTGGTAAYTTCTCAAATTAATTCAATTACTTCCCTARTTTTACCYGATYGYTCTCTATATTCRTAAACAYAAGGGYASMRAAYATTGCCCSAAACAAACATYAAAMSAARGAAAAAAYMATGAAAACTSTAGAAGCTACTCAACCTAAGACAATGAAGAAATTTGTGATTCGTGAAGTGGAAACACTCAGAACAACCAGAGCAGCGGCTTATGTTTGTTGGATATGYAGTAATTGCTGGTAATTTCTCAAATTAATTCAAT
>NZ_SZNH01000003.1:0-375000 GCF_005869855.1 Nostoc sp. PA-18-2419
GGGTAGTAGTAAAAATCTTTGAATACTCCTTCGCCGACTTTCAAATCTTATGGGTTGCGGAAATACTGTTGCTAGCTTCTCAATTGTCACAGTTTTATGAAATTGCAATAGCATCAGCAAGATTTCTAGCATCTTGTACTGCGTAGGTGTCAGTACATTTTCAAAGCAAGTTTGGTAGAATTTAGGTAACATTATCATTTGATAGGTCTTGTTGAGAATACCTGACCTATCTTTTTTTACCTCAAAACGGTCACGCTCTTTTATTTGCTTTGTTTCAGCCCCTTTGTCACCCCTTCAGACCAAAATTATTAATTTTTATAAACAATAACGATATACATCTGCTGTCATCTTAGCAATGTGTTTCCAATTATACTCTTCAGCTAACTGGAGGTTATGCCGTCCCATAATAAATAGTTCATGGTGCTTATCTAAAGCAGAATTCATAGCTTTCGTTAAGCCATTTTCATCATCCATCTCATATAAAAATGCCCCTGCATTGTCAAGTACATCTCCAATGCAACCTTCGCGTGGTGCTATACAGGCTTTACCGAAGGACATTGCTAAAAGTACTGCACCTGATGTCAAAATCTCTCGGTAAGGAAAAATAACTACATCACAAGCATTCATGTAAAGTTGAACTTCATCATTTGGAACGAAGCCTGGAAAAAACTTGATTCTTTGATCGTTGACAATCTTCTGCCTAAGTATATCTGTGATTTCCTGACTATCGTTGTGAACTCTGCCAGCAATGACTAGTTGGATTGTGTCACTATCTAGTTGATTGAATGTATCTATAAGTTCAAATACTCCTTTGTAGGGACGAATCGAACCAAGGAAGAGAAAAACAAGATTAGAGTCTTTTAAACCTAATTTTTCTCGGGCAGTTGCCTTTTCAATTTTATTTTCGTAAAAGTCTATGTAATTACCATGTGGAACAACAAAGACTTTCTGTTTATTCCTGATATAAAACTCTTTTACAACCTGTTCTTTTGCTACTTGACAATGAGTAATAATAGCATTAGATAATTCACCTATCACAATACTATATATCCGATCATAAATAAAGTTTATGCTTTCATGATTCTTAAGATTATGTACAGTCCAAACAATTTTTATCCCAAATAATTTTAGTAAAACTAGCTGAAATACAACTATTAATAATTTAAGTAGATTAAATTGATTTGGGTATGTGAAGAATGGATCTAACCAATGCAAATGTACAAAATCTGCCTTCTCACGTAAAAATACTAAGGGGAAAAAGAAGGTTGTTGAAGATGAAAGGCTTGGGAGTGCCAATTCAATACCTACTGTTTCTAAATTATTAGTTAGCTGTGTTATGTAGGGGTTTCCCTCGACAAATGCTTTAGGTAGAAAAATCGATTTTATATTTTCCATTTTTCATTTCACATTTTATAAGTCGTTTAAACTCTACATAAGTAATTTGTCAATGTTGTGTCAAGAAGATGTAAACTTTACGACTGGTTATAAATTAAAAGTCAACAGTTATAAGAAGTTTTTTCACCATACTTAAAGTTGCTAAACCATACATAAATAATTTGTCAATGTTGTGTCAAAAAGATGTAAATTTTGTGACTGTTTGTAAATTAAAAGTCAAGAGTTATAAGAAGTTTTTTTACCATACTTAAAGCTGCAACTCAATGTCAGTTCTTTGTTTGACTTGTTGCTACTGGTGCTTTTTTTGTAGGCGAGCGCTAACAAATTACGCCAGTATAATAGGACTTACACATCAGCTACAAAACCTAAAGGCAATATCCTCTGGTCAGCCGTTTTGGATAAAAAACTTCTGTTAAACGGAAGCTCTGTCTCCAGTCGAATCAGGAGGCAGAGCTTTGTTTATCGCATTACTAACTTTTCAGGGCAGCAGTTTTGGGTTAACTGTTAGCTGAGCATGAAGCTTACAAATCCTATATTTGCTGCCTTAACGGGCAATATTTACTACCTGCCAAAATAGTTTTGGTGCAATCAGGAAAATTGACAATACGTATACTATAATACCTACAAAAATACAAAGAACTAGTAGCGCAGAAGAACTGATTAATGTACTCAAAAAATATTTAACAATAAAAATAGCAATCAGCATAATTATTGTTCCTACTAGAGGGATAGAACCTTGGCGCAGATAAGTTCGTACATCAATGTGAATCAACTTCCAAACTACCCAAATATCGAGGGGTGCCATTAAATAACTTCTGAGAACGTAAGCTGCTGCAACAGCAACAATTCCCCATTTAACTGAGAGAGCGAAGACAATAACATTACAGACGGCTTGTACAAAATCTAAAGCCAATTTCCAAAAAGGTTTTCCAACAGCCATGATTACAGGGGCATTGAAATAAAAATAAGCATAAATAATACCCATAAGATTCAAAACTTGCATTACTGGAATACTTGGTGACCACTTTTCTCCAAAGATAACCAATACTATTTCAGGCGCTAATATTACCGTGCCCATGAACCCAGGGAAAGTAATTAAACTTGTAAGTTGGATTCCTTTATAAAGTGCGCTACGTAATCTTTCGGGTTCTTCTTGTAATTTTGAAAATGTAGTAAGAGAAACTTTTGAAACAATAACAGTTAGTAATTGTGTTAAATTCAGCAGCAAACGATAGGCAACACTGTAATACCCTAATGCAG
This sequence comes from Nostoc sp. PA-18-2419, assembly GCF_005869855.1. GTDB lineage: Bacteria > Cyanobacteriota > Cyanobacteriia > Cyanobacteriales > Nostocaceae > Nostoc. The sequence goes on from NZ_SZNH01000003.1 coordinate 2,656, forward strand.
TAGAACCCAGAAAATAGCCGATTAAAAAATCGTCAGAACGGCGGTTTAAAAAGTTAAATAAATTCATCCCCATTACATTCACTCCAAAGGCAAATAATTCTTTGAAGTGTTGTGAGGAAAATCTGAATCCTGGACGCCAGTCACTTACCCACCAAAGTACTAAAACTTGTGCAAAGCTATTGGTTAATTGCTGACCGACAAGGCTCCAAACTCCAAATCCCATAAACGCCATAGTTACACCGACTATTCCGCCAATAATTACTGCTACCAATGAGCGTATAGCAAGGGATTTGAAAGCTAATTTTCGTTGAAAAATTGCTTCTTGAACACTACTAAAACCACTGATTAAAAAGCCTAGAGATAAATAGCGGATTATTGGCGTAATCTGTGGCTCTTTGAATAAATCACCAATCAATCCAGCACAAGCAATACTTAATATTGCTGCCAGTCCACTAACTCCTAAATTAGTCCAAAAGGCAGTATCTAAATGTTCTTTTTCTATCTCTTGACGTTGCACAATTGCTTGGGACAGACCTTGATCAAGAAAAATTTGCAAAAAATTCAAAAATATGGTAGATAGAGCAACTAGACCAAAAGTTTCTGGTCCTAGCAAGCGTGCCAATATGAAGAAAATACCAAGGGCAATAACTTGACGTCCCCAACTGTCTAGAGCAGACCAAAATACTCCCTTAACAGCTTTTTGTCGTAAATTTGATGAATCTTTACCTGATTGCATTACAGAGTTAACCCCTGAGATAAGCTATTATAATGAATGTAGCTTTTTGTGTATGTTTAAATCGTCTGTTTGGTTTGCAACTATACTTCGATGCTCTTGTGATATAACTAAATTTTTCTATATTGTGTTAGTTATTATCCAAATTTTTTAATCCAAAAACGAGAAAGTAAAATATTATTAGTTAAGTGATTGATGTAATCTTCAGAAAAATAGTTTTTTAAATTTAAGTATATATTCTTTAAAGATTATACTACCTTTTGTAAATTTGTAGGTATTGAATAAACTTTACTAATCTATTGCGAACTTTCTCAAAATTATAGAAACTGGTGTGGAAACCTTTAAACCAGATTGCCTTGTGTTGAGGTAAAAGTCAAGATTGGTTAAAAAGTTTGACTTTTGGAGAGACTTATAGTTATGAATTCTTCCATTTTCAGACAGATTTTCTTGTGGTTAATCAGACCATTTAGTTTTTTATTGACACTGAATGGTCGAAATCGAATGAACCGCGTCTTTCCCATACGAAATCCTATTCTCTGGCTAGTGCTGTTAACATCCCTATTATTGACTGGCTGTGTTAAATACGATGTAGGGCTTAACTTTGACAACTCAAATAGTGGCGAACTAGTACAACATATTAAGTTAGGAGAGCAGCTAACCAGTTTTAGTGGCGATTCTGTATACGAATGGTTAAACAGCATAGAGCGCCGTGCCCGGAAACTTGAGGGAAAAGCACAACGAGTTTCTCAAGAAGAAATCATTGTGACAATTCCTTTTAGCAATGGTAGGGAATTGCAAGAAAAGTTCAACGAATTTTTTAACTCTCATGCTAATCAATCTGCTGAGCCTGTGCAAAACCAATCTGACTCCGAACTACCAAAAATTGAATCAAACGTAATTTTGGAGCAGAACAATTTTTTACTGTTAATACAAAATCGGTTGATTTATGATTTGGATTTGCGATCGCTGTCTCTAATTTCCAATAAAGGTAATGTCCTAGCTAACGCTGGTTCAATTCTGGATTTAGAATTCGCCTTAAAAACTCCTTGGGGAGCGAAAAATATTTCCCAAACTGAAACTGCGATCGAGCCAGAAAAGATTGGCAATCAACTGCTCTGGAAACTTAAAACTGGTCAGTTAAATCATATAGAAGCTGTTTTTTGGCTTCCTAGTCCTCTGGGGATCGGTGCATTATTAATTATCTTGTTTGTTTGGGGAGGATTGTACTTAAGATACAATTTTATGCCAGACCCTAGGATTCAGTTTTCTCCTAAAGCAGCAGCGATCCAAGAGTAGTAGATAACTCATCTATTTAATACTGTGAGTTTAGCCGATGGAGAATACATCGGCTTTTTTACTAATACTAATTTTTTGATAAATATATATTGTCAAAAATGTAGATATAGTAAATGATTTTGATTTTCCAACTTATACAAGTAGTATAGATGGGCTACAAGGAGTAAAGAATCAGTCTTTTCCTGTTGAGGGCAAGTTTTTTGACGCAATCAAATAAAAGTCCTATAGTTACTTTTTAGAAACTACTTTATTTTAGTAATTAATTACTTTTAGTATCTGAAGTAATGGTTTGAAATTTAGCCTCAAAAGTAGTAAATCCCAGGCAACAAGGAGATATTTTGTGGTAAACATCTTACATATTGATTCCAGTCCCCGTACTGAAAGATCACACTCCAGAGAACTATCTAAGCAATTCATCAGTGCTTGGAAAGCGGGGCATCCTGAAGATGTGATCGCCTATCGAGATTTAGGGCATCACCCAGTTCCTCACGTTGATGAACCTTGGATTGCAGCTGCATTTTCACCACCAGAAAGCCACACTCCAGAATTAGCTGAAGCGATTCAGATTTCAGACGACTTAGTTGATGAGTTTTTAGCTGCGGATCGCTACGTCTTTGGAGTGCCAATGTACAACTTTAATGTACCTTCCACTTTTAAGGCTTACATCGACCAAATCGTTCGCCCTAACAGAACTTTTGCTGTAGATGCTCAAGGCAGTTATAAAGGCTTAGTCGAGGGTAAAAAGGCAGTCTTCATCACTGCTCGCGGCGGTGACTTTAGCGCTACATCTCCTTTAGTTGCCTATGACTTCCAAGAACCATACCTGCGGGCAATTTTTGCCTTTATTGGAGTTACTGACATTCTATTTATTAACGCTAATAGTTTAGATGAGGGTGATGATAGCCGTACCCAATCTCTATCACAAGCACGAGCAGTGATTCAAGATTTAATCACTCAGTGGTAAGTAAAAGGGACACGGGGACACTCTGACACAAAGACACATCAGAAATTCTCACCCCCTCACTCCATCCCCGTGTCTCCCATTCCCGGCGTCAGTGCGTCTTTTTTATGGCGATAACCGCTCAATTTTCCAAGTGCCATTATTTAAATGGGTATAGAGTAAGCGATCGTGAAGACGGCTAGGACGCCCTTGCCAAAATTCAATTTCTGTAGGGATCACTCGTAAGCCTCCCCAATGAGGTGGCCGGGGGATCTGTTGATTTTCATATTGGTTCTTAAACTCTTGGAAGCGCCGCTCAAGAATTTCTCGACTTTCAATCGCTTCGCTTTGATTAGATACCCACGCACCCAAGCGACTGTTAACAGGACGACTCTGAAAATACAAATCAGACTCGGTTTCAGAAACTTTCTCCACATAGCCACTAATCCGCACTTGACGTTGCAGTTCTGCCCACCAGAAAACTAAAGCCGCCTGCGGATTTTCAGCCAGTTCTTGTCCTTTGTGACTGTTATAGTTGGTGAAGAAGGTAAAGCCCCGTTGGTCGAAATCTTTGAGCAGCACCATTCTAGCTGAAGGCTTACCATCTGGCGTGGCAGTGGCAACGGTCATGGCATTGGCTTCGGGAAGTTGCGCTGATAGTGCTTGATCAAACCACTTTTTAAATTGAATAAAAGGATTGAGGTCAACTTCGAGTTCGCTTAAACCTTGTAAGGTATAATCCTTGCGAAGGTCGCCTATGGTTTTGTCCATTCTAATTTGCCTCCTAGCTATCAGATAGGCTAATAAATATCTTTGTTAAAAATATCTACGATCGCGATCGGCATCAACACTAGTTTTACAATTTATCTCTAGAAGTCTTGAAAGCAGATTGCATTAGATGCGCCGTTCCGCTTCCCTTAAACGTGTCTTAATCTATGGTTTGAGCGGTCCGCTGATCGCTCTCAATATCTGGTTGCTGTCCGTGTTTTTTCAATATTTCCAGCATCCAATTAGCATTTTGAGTATTGCAGCAATTTTGGCTTTTTTACTAAATTACGCGGTTAAGTTCTTTGAACGCGCTCTGATTACTCGCACTCAGGCGGTAATTGTTGTCCTGCTTGCCACTTTGACCATTTTGGTAATCCTGGGGGTAACATTAGTACCGATGCTGATTGACCAAACGATCCAATTATTAAACAAGATTCCCGATTGGTTAACTGCCAGTCAAACAAACCTAGAGCAGTTTGAAGCACTTGCCAAACAAAGACGTTTGCCAATTGATTTGAGGGTTGTGAGCAATCAAATTAATGCCAACATTCAGAATTTAGTGCAACAGCTAGCTTCTGGTGCAGTAGGATTTGCAGGGACGCTTTTGTCAGGATTACTTGACCTAGTACTAATAGTAGTGCTGGCCTTTTATATGCTTTTATATGGCGAGCGCGTCTGGTATGGTCTGGTGAATCTTTTGCCCTCTAGTATAGGAGATCCCCTGACTACATCCTTGCGGCTAAATTTCCAAAACTTCTTCCTCAGCCAGTTGTTGTTGGGACTATTCATGATAGTAACCTTAACGCCAATTTTCTTAATCATAAAGGTGCCTTTTGCTCTGTTGTTTGCCATATTAATTGGAATCTCAGAACTGATTCCCTTTATTGGAGCCTCTCTGGGCATCGGTCTAGTGACAATTTTGGTATTATTGCAAAATTGGTGGTTAGCAGTTCAAGTTGCTTTAGCTGCAATTGTTATGCAGCAGCTTAAAGATAATCTATTGGCTCCTAGATTACTCGGCAACTTTATCGGACTGAATCCTATTTGGATTTTTGTTGCTATTTTAATGGGGTATGATATTGCCGGATTATTCGGGACAGTTGTTGCTGTTCCAATTGCTGGTACCATTAAAGGCACTTTTGATGCTATCAAAAGCGGCAAATCTGCTGAAGTTGGATCGACAGTGACTATTCCTTATAAGTCGCCGCTTGATTAAATCTTGACAATGCACGCCAATACCGTTGGTTTGGTGTTAGTCGGTACGCAGACAGAATAATTACACTAAATTTACAACGTTAATTTAAGAATTGTGGCGTGCTTATTGTAACTTTGTTCTCAAGGTATTTAATAGTCAAGCAATGACAATAATTTATTAGGAGAATAGAAAATGCAAAAGTATATATGTACTGTTTGCGGCTATCTATACGATCCAGAACAAGGTGACGAAGACAGCGGTATATCAGCAGGAACACCTTTTGAAGATATATCAAATGATTGGTCATGTCCCACTTGTGGTGCCCAAAAATCAGACTTTGAACCTTATGATGAGTAGAAGATAACAGCTAGCCTAGAGAGTAGATGCTCAAAAAGAGATATTTTTGAAATTGCTACCGTTACAAATTGTAGTTATTGGCGGTGGGGCAGCGGGTTTTTTTGGTGCGATCGCTTGTGCTAAAGTCAATCCCGATGCCCAAGTTACTTTACTCGAAGCTAGTCGCCAACCCCTAGCAAAAGTGCTAATTTCTGGTGGCGGACGCTGTAACGTTACTCACGCTTGCTTCGATCCTGGGGAATTAGTACAAAATTACCCCAGAGGTGCAAAAGCCTTGCGGGGTGCTTTTACTCGGTTTCAACCTCAAGATACAGTAGCTTGGTTTGCTAACCACGGAGTTTATTTAAAAACTGAAGCCGATGGCCGGATATTTCCTGTTACCAATACTTCAGAAACGATTGTGGAATGTCTGATTAAAGCGGCAGCGACATCTGGAGTCAAACTTCGTATCGCTACACCTGTAACTTCGGTGAAACACACTTCCCAAGACGGGGGATTTAATATCCTGCTGAAGTCGGGAGAGATAATTAAATGCGATCGTTTACTTCTTGCTAGTGGCAGTAACTTGGTAGGTTATAAAATTGCTAGAGAGTTAGGGCATAAAATTGAGCCACCCGTTCCTTCTTTATTTACCTTTAACATTCTCGACCAAAAGCTGAGAGATCTGGCTGGAATTAGTGTTGACTCCGTACAATTGCGGCTATCTATAGGTACAAAATCCCAATTACAACAAACTGGCCCATTACTAATTACCCATTGGGGTTTGAGTGGCCCCGCTGTTTTGAAGCTTTCTGCTTGGGGTGCAAGAATTCTCCACGAAAGTCGCTATCAAGCAACATTATTAATTAATTGGCTGCCTCATTTGCCACAAGAACAAGTACGACAACAAATTTTAGCAATCAAGAATGAATGGGCAAAAAAAGCGATTGCATTGCATCGTGGTGTTGACCTACCCCATCGTCTTTGGCAATATATCATTGCCCGTGCAGGCATTAGCATAGAAGACCGTTGGGCAGGAATATCTAATAAAACTTTAAATCAGTTGGTGCAAGAACTCACTCAGGGAGAATATTTAATCAGTGGTAAAGGAGTTTTCAAAGAAGAATTTGTTACTTGTGGCGGTGTTAATCTCAAAGAACTAAACTTTAAAACAATGGAAAGTAAATTAGTTCCCGGTCTTTATTTTGCTGGAGAAGTTTTAGATATTGATGGTGTAACTGGTGGTTTTAACTTTCAAAGTGCTTGGACAACTGCGTATTTAGCTGGTAACTCGATAGGAACTAAGTATTACTCCAGTTGAAAATTAATCGATCCTCTCAGAGATGATTTACAAAGTAAAAATTAAATTACCGTAAGGTGTGTTAGGCGCATATTTTTAGATAATTTGTCACCAAAAAGATGATAAAGCAGCTTACGCACCATGTAAATAGTGGTGGATAATAGCATTAGCCTTGCCACACTATTACCTTAAGATTTAGTTTATAAATAGTTAGTTTCTGATACAGAGATATTTTGATCTTAATTGACTATTACACAATAAGCCTCTAAAAATCTTTTGGTTGCTAAATTTTAAAAGAGTTTAGCAATGCTAAACCCTTTTTTCCAATTTTCAAGACAGTCGCTCGTGAGAAAATTCCACAGCGTAGTATAAAAAAGGAATATATCTTACTCTCTTTTTCATACTAGTATTGCCACGATGAAGAGATACTGACTAAATGTCAAATCCAAGAGCAAAATTGCTCTTCATTCTTATCTAAAACGAGAATTTTGTTTACGACGTTGCTTGTGCCTAGCAATTGCTTTACGTTTTTCTTTTTCTATTGGCGTCTCGAAGTGACGTTTCTTTCTCATATCTTGGAAAATTCCTGCTTTAGAAACTTCCCGTTTAAATCTCCGTAAGGCCGATTCAATACCTTCATTCTCCCCTAGGACTACTTGTGTCATTCTGATTCCTCCTGAATGTGGATAAATAATTCGGAACTAGATACAAAATAAAATATTCCAGCAGAGTTGAGCCTTTGGCTTTTTCTGCTGGAGACTCTAGATGTGATTTTAGGAATCGATTTAGTAGTTTCGGTTGCGACGGGCATTGCCGCCACCCCAGCTACCACGAGGGGAATTGTTTCTTTCCTCACGAGGTTTAGCTTTGTTTACTCTCAAATCACGTCCCATCCATTCAGCACCATCAAGTGCGTCAATCGCAGCTTGTTCTTCTGCATCTGTTTTCATTTCCACAAAAGCGAACCCACGCGGCTTACCCGTTTCTCTATCTGTGGGTAATTGAACACGCGCTACTGTTCCGTATTCTGCAAAAGCCTGTTTTAGGTCTTCTTCCGTAACCTGATAGGACAGGTTACCAATGTAAATTGACATAAGAGTCTCCGAATTTAGGGAGTGTAGAGAGTTAAATTCGGAGAGACGCTTTTTAGAAATCAAAACGAGTTACTCAACCGAACATAATCCTTATATGGATAAGTGTAGCACAGCCTTTGAATATGGACTCGTGCTGAATTTTATTTCCAATAAAAGCTTTGGGGCAAGCTTGCAGCCCTTCAAATAAAATGCTTTTGTTGCTTTCACTATGATAGTTTCAATCTGAAAAATCAATCAGTATAAACTGGCGATCGCTCAAATAACTCAGTCTTTTAGATATTCAGATATGCACTATGCCTTAACGATTATTTACTAGTGGAGTTAATTTTACCATAAATAACTGTGTTAGGAATTAGAAAATATTTATTTTCAAATACCCTAAGCAGTTTTAGCTATCTTTGAATTGGGCTAAAATCCTTTCGGCTTGCGTACATAGGACATGGTGATATTCACTGTTACTAGCCAGCAAACCTCCCCACTGATTAATATCATCAGTGTTGTATTCCAAAGCTGTACCATCAAAGTGAGTAAATTTACCTCCAGCTTCGGTTAAAATCAGTTCTGGGGCTGCGATATCCCAGTCTTTGGGAGCAGATTTGCCGGAGAGAGAAATGTAGATTTCTGCCTGTTGTTCGACAATTGTGGCAATTTTACATCCGACACTGCCAACAGCTTTTTGATTTTGACACGGCAAGTTTTGCAGTAAATAATTTAAACGTTGGTTACGGTGAGAACGACTCACAACCAAGGTTAAATCCTCAACTGGTTTATCTGAGGACACTTGTAAACGAACACAACTATCACGCGTTTCTCTAAATGTACCCCCGCCTTTTGTGGCATAATACAACTTTTGTGCTTCTGGGACTGCCACCACTGCTAATACTGGGCGTGTTTCCTTGACTAAAGCAATGTGAATGGCATACTCCCCAGTTTTTTCGATAAAGCCCCGTGTACCATCCAAAGGGTCAATAATCCATACCCAAGGAGTAGACGGCTGTGCAGACTTACTTAAGGCTTGATAAGTTTCTTCGCTGATGTAGATAAAATCTTCATCACCCAAATTTGCTTGCAGCTTTTCTAAAATATATTGGCTGACAGCTACATCGGCAATAGTAACAGGTTCATCTTGTTTGTACTGTACTGCTAAATTAGAATCTTTACCAGTGCCGTGATAATACGATCGCAGTATATCAGCTGCTTCCCAACCTACCTGACGAGCGATCGCTAATATTTCTTGTAAGTCTTTCATTAATTTAGCCTGGTCTAATTTAAAACATGTAACCTGAGTAGGGTCAGACTAGCTGCGCGTCTCTACGTAAAATCCATCCAGCGTCGAGTACCAAAAAATTGACAGGAATCAGCAGCGATATTTGCTGCTAGTACCAGTGCATCGATAAAACTTTCCCTTAAAATGTAATGACACAAGCCACCATGAAAAATATCTCCAGCGGCTAAGGTATCAACGGCTTGAATTTGGGGCACATCCACAATACCAGTTTTATTGCAACTTAAGTATTCAATTGGTTTTTCTCCGTGAGTAACGGCGATATGAGAAATATCAAATTTGCTCAAATAAGCAAAAACCTCTTCTAAATTCTGACAGTTAGGAGGATAAAAATTAGCCGAACAGATGGCGTAATCTACAAATGGTAGAATTTGTTCAAATCCAGGTTTCCAACTACCGCCATCGATAACTACTGGAATATTCTGCGCTTTTGCCATTCGGGCTATGGAGTAACCAACCGCCATCTGATGTCCATCAATTAGTACTATGGCAACATTTTCTAAAATGTTAGCTGGGATAGATCCGCTACTGGCTTGAGTTTTCACAGCATTGATTGAAACCACTGCTCGTTGCCCTGTGGTTTGGGTGACAATAATCGAAGAAACAGGCGGTGCTAAATCGGTGGTAGGCTCTAAATCGGCGATCGCTACTTGATAATTTGCCAAATCACCTCGAATTAGTTGTGTCATCGGATGAGAACCCACCACACCTAAAACTGTAGCCTGATTACCTAAATAGCTGAAAGTTACAGCTGCGTTTGTAGCTGGCCCGCCTGCTGCGACACTATAGTCACAAGCAACAATTTTTTGATTATTCTTCGGGGGAGAGTCAGCCAGATAAATCAAATCCAAGGTTACTAAACCTACAAATAACCCACGATATAGATTAGTCATTTGTGTTCGTAGTAGTGTATGAATTATTTGTCCTAACTTCTAACTATTAACAGACGCGATTAATCGCGTCTCTACTACTAACTCTAAATTTCTAACTTTTTGCTCATGCAAACCGATCCCAAACCAGGAACACTTTACGTCGTCGGCACACCAATTGGCAACTTAGAAGATATGACCTTTCGGGCTGTGCGAATTTTACAAACTGTGGATCTGATTGCTGCGGAAGACACGCGTCACACAGGGAAATTGCTACAGTATTTTGAAATTAAGACACCCCAAGTAAGTTACCATGAACATAATCGTACCAGTCGGATTCCAGAATTATTAGAATATTTGGCTAATAATAAAGCGATCGCACTGGTCAGTGATGCTGGAATGCCAGGAATATCCGATCCTGGATATGAATTGGTGAAAGCCTGTATTGCCGCAAAGATTCCTGTAGTGCCGATTCCTGGCGCTAGTGCCGCAATAACCGCTTTGAGTGCAGCTGGACTACCAACGGATCGATTTGTGTTTGAAGGTTTTCTCCCCGCAAAAAGTCAACAGCGACGAGAATATTTAGAATCTCTGCAAACAGAATCTCGCACATTGATTTTCTACGAATCGCCCCACCGCTTGCGAGACACTTTACAAGACTTAGCAGAGGTTTTGGGAAGCGATCGCCAAATCGTGCTAGGACGTGAGTTAACTAAATTGTATGAGGAATTTTGGCGGGGAACAACTGCCGAGGCGATCATGGATTACAGCCAACGAGAACCCCAAGGTGAATATACCTTAATTGTTGCAGGAATTTTACCAAGTCAGCCCCAACTAACACAAGAGGAATTAAAAGCTGAATTGAAACAATTAATTAATCAAGGAATATCGCGATCGCAAGCTAGCCGTCAATTAGCAAAAGTTACTTCTCTTCCCCGCCGCCAACTCTATCAATTAGCTCTTTCTTTAATCGTAGACTTGGATTCTAATATTTAAATATATAAAAAAGGTAATATCATATATGCGAAATAGTACCATTATCAATCAAGTGTTCGGGCTTTAATTGCCAAATTTCACATGAAAAGCTTATTTTCTTTTTCATTTTTGAAGCAAATTCTTCTTGCTCTCCTGTTTTATGTTGTTTGCAGTAGTATAGGTATCCTGCTTTCACCGAATGGAATTGCAAAATTAGCAGTACAAGAGGGAAAAGAGTTTCAATATTGGGATGCAATTCATTACGTCAATCTGGGTTTAAATCCTCGTTGTCAAGCCTTCTATCCACTTTGGTCTCAAATAAATCATTTATTTGCTCCAGATAATCCCGTCGTTGGCCTTCGGTATGCTTTTATCCTCTGTAACATCCTCTTTGTTTTATCACTGCCTATCATTTTATTTGTTTTACGAAAAGTAATTAAATCAGAAAGCCTGAGCTTTATCATTCTCATACTTTACGTTCTTAATCCTAATTCTATTTTCCATAGTATTGGCTACACTGAAAGCTTATTCTCGCTTTGGGCAATTATTAGTGTAGTAGCTCTGTTATTTCCAACTTCTGTGCTTTGGAATAGCATTTTAGCCATATCCGTGATTTTAATGTCTGTGTCTCGACCGAGTTTAGTACAACTTCTGTTTGCTTCATTTTCTGCACTCCTTTGCGTAGTTTTAGGAAGTCATTTAAAATTTGAAACTTCTTCCCAAATTAGGCAGTGGAAAAAATATATTATCCCAACTGGATTAATTGCTATATGTGCTGTCGTAGGTTATTCGATTTATGGCATTTATTGTTTATTATCAACAGGCAACTTTTTGGCTCCCTTTCAAGCTCAGATAGAGTGGGGAAGAACTCTTCAGCTACGACCATTATTTCTGCTGTTTCCCAGATCCCTGTTAAATGATTTACACGGCCTGTACTTTCCATTTCTTGTATTATTCCTAGCAATTATCCTTATTTACTTTCATGCCAAACGCAAGGAATTTTTGCTATATACACCTAAACATCCTCTATTATGGATAACCCTTTTTTATCCTCCCATAGCGATTTTGATTTATTTTATTCGTTCTTGGCAGTTAGCCAAAGCTGGTAAAATTACTCCTCAATCTGTAACTCAAACTATTGTCCAACTACAAACAAATTATGTATTCTTTTTTTGCTTATTCATTTGTATAGCTAATGCAGCTATTGGATTTTTAGCGGCTTCGGGTTATCTCTACAGCTTAGCAAGATTTGTTTTTGCAACGCCTTTCTTTTTTATTGCTTTTGGTATGATGGCAGACCACCTTGATACTCCAAAAACACGAGAATTTCTTTACGGATGTATCTTAGTTTCTAGCTTAGGATTAGTCGAACAATGGTATCGTTGGGGCAATAACCATTGGGTAGGATAATTGAAGAAAAGGCATTGTAATTTTTTTAAAATCTATTTTTAGTTAGGATTGAGGATATTACTTGATATAAATATATGCAAATTAATATTATTAAAAACAAATCTCAAGACTTGCCTATACTTTTCTTAATAATTTTAGCTATAGTTCTCAGAATTTACAATATTAATTCGCCAATTATCGGTATTCATTCATGGCGTCAGTCAGACACAGCAGCGATAGCTAGAAATTTTTATGAGAATGGTTTTAACTTCTTTTATCCTCAAATTGATTGGGGAGGTAATTCACTAGGTTATTGCGAAACAGAGTTTCCAATTTATTCATTTATCGTCGCTCTTATTTATAAAATTTTTGGAGTTTCAGAATTTTGGGGAAGATTAACATCAATTATTTGTTTTTTAGTAGCTCTTTACTTCCTCTATCAACTAGTTATTAAAATATTAAATAAAAAAGTTGCATTTTGGTCTTGCTTATTTTTTATAAGTTTACCTTTGAATGTTTATTATAGTAGAACTTTTCAGCCAGAAGCGATGCTTTTAATGTGTTCAATTATTGGTATTTACTATTTTATTCATTGGTTGGACTCAGAAGAATGGAAAGAATTAATTATATCAGGAATCTTTGTAGCCTTGGCTTGCCTAATCAAAGTTTTACCAATAATATATTTAGGAATTCCAATTTTTTACTTAGCATGGACTAAATTTGGTATTAAAGTTTTTCTTCAAATATCTCTATGGATTTATAGCATATTAATATTAGTATCTCTAGTTATATGGTACTACCATGCTCACCAGCTACTTTTAGAGTATGGTAATACTTTCGGTTTTTGGTCAGGCTCAACAAATAGATATAACTACAATATTGTACTAACTTTACATTTTTGGACAGAAATATTATTTAGAACTGCTATTAGACATTTTGCTATTTTTGGCTTTGTCATCTTTTTATTAGGATTGTTCATTTCTAGAAAAACTAGACGAGAATATGTTTTAGATGTTTGGTTATTTTCAGTAATATTAACTTGGATTTTAGTACCTATTACTAGTTTAGTTCATGAATATTATCAACTCCAATTTATGCTTCCTGGAGTAATATTCATGGGAAAAGCTTGTAATCAATACTTGGATAAAACTATTAAGCAAGTGAATTATAAAAAAGCTATAATATTGTGCTTATACCTAACTTTAGCTGCTAGTTGTACTATTTATACTATTGATTATATGTTAAAAGAAAGAATAGATAAATCGGCTGTTTTTCAACTAGCACAACAAGTAAAACAAAATACTGAATCTGAGTCACTAATAATTGCCACTACTGGTAGTGACCCCACATTACTTTATTTGTCACATCGAAAAGGTTGGCTAATTAATCATAGCGATGTGACTGAGAAATTTATCTTATCTAGAACCAACTTAGGAGCTAAATATCTGGTGGGAAGTTTAAATTTTGTGGAGAGTTATAATTTTTTTGTAGATGATGATCAAAAACGAAAAGTCCATAATTTTCTCAATCAACATCCGAATCTTCTCAAAGATAGTATGAACTTTATTGCTAAATTATCATGAGTTCGATAATTTAAAAAAGTTAAAAAGCTGAAACTGTAATTATATTAAAAAAGGCTGTCTCAGCGTTATTATTTGAGGTTTGTTAACTAGTGATGTTGACAGTCAGCAGGTAATAAACTTAATTTTTTGGAGACTGCGCTTGAATTAAGCAATTTTTCAATATCTCGGCTAACACCTGTACGTGGGGTTCACCAAATAGAGAAAGGTGAGATCCAGGAACGTAATGAATATCTAATCCTCCAGCAAATAAGTCACCCCAACCGAATTGAGGATCGTATTGTGTACCTATAGCTTCGTCTCGATTCCGATCCTCAGTTCGCAAGAGGATAGCTCGACCAGAATAAATTGGGTAAATATATTTACTAATAGCTTGAGTGTTACTATCTATAATCTCTAAATGTTTGTCAGTTTCAGGTAAATTAAGTGCTACTTCTAAGTAACGTTTATATTTATTTTGGAAACGTGACTTCTTCCAATAGCTCCATCTCATGACCGTTTGCCAAAGGTACATAGGCCCTTGTTGAGCTATTTTATTTAAATGCAAGAACATTCGTTTGAAAAATGGCGATCGCTTGCTATAACCAGGACGACAACTATCAAGGATAATTAAAATACCAATTTCTTCACCTTGTTCGTGGAGCTGTCGAGCCATCTCGAAGGCAACTGCACCTCCAAAAGAATAACCTCCGAGAAAATAAGGGCCATTCGGTTGAAGGGTCTTAATTTCTTGAATGTAGTGTGCAGCCATATCTTCAACACTAGTATCGAGAGGGTGTTTTCCATCCAGCCCCCGTGGTTGTAGTCCGTAAAATGGTTGTTCTAAGCCGAGATGTAGTGCCAATTCACGAAAACACAAGACTTCTCCACCTAGTCCGTGAATACAGAAAAAAGGTGGCTTGGAACCATTGGGTTGAATTGCTACCAGGGATGACCAAGTAGTTGTTGATTTATCCTCTACTGAACCCATCTTTGTTGCTAAATCTTCTTGTTGGCAAATTATTTTGGCCAAAGCCTCTACAGTACTTGACTGGAAAAGAATGGCAAGCGGTAGATTTTTATTAAATGTCTTCTCAATTTGCCAAAATAGTTTTACTGCTAGTAGAGAGTGTCCTCCTAGTTCAAAAAAGTTATCTTGAACGCCAATCGGCTGGACGCCTAAAAGTTGTTCCCAAATTTCTGTTAGCTGACATTCCACTTGATTGCGGGGAGCAACAAAAGTTCCTTCTGGCTCTTGCCTTGATAAATCAGGTGCAGGTAGAGCGCGGCGGTTTACCTTGCCGTTAGGAGTTAGGGGCATGGTGTCCAGCAAGACGAAAGCTGAAGGTAGCATGTACTGTGGCAGCTTTGTCGAGAGGAAGCGCCGGATTTCACTAATTGTAGTTACTGAGTCTTGATTTGGGATAATGTAAGCTACTAAACGTTGATCGCCAGGAACATCTTCACGGGCAACTACTACAGTCTGAAGTACATTTGGGTGTTGGGCTAATACCGTCTCAATTTCTCCTGGTTCAATGCGTATCCCACGGATTTTGACTTGATAATCTTGGCGACCGAGAATTTCTAGAAAACCATCTGGACGATAGCTACCGCGATCGCCTGTATAATAAATCCAATCTTGTTCGTTATTCCCAAAGGGATTTTGAACAAACCGAGAACGGTTTTCTTGCTGGGCATTGATGTAGCCCAAACTCCGGAATGGAGTTCGGATAACAATTTCCCCTGGTTCACCAATGCCACACAGTTGATGATTTGGTGTGAAAACCAGTGCTTGGGTTTGTGGTAATGGCGATCCTACTGGCTGTACCCCAGGTGTACACTCAACAGGTACTCGGTAATAACATTTGGCTAAAGTTGTCTCTGTCGGGCCATAAAGATTCACAATCTCTCCTGATTCTGGGAAAGCATCTCGCCACCGAAGTACAAGTGTTTCTTTAAGAGGTTCTCCAGCAAAAAATAACCAGCGTAAGTTACGTAGAAAAACTCCTGAGGGTACATTACCTAACCAAGATTGTGCCAAGGAAGGAACTGTGTGCAGCACAGAAATTTGCTCGTGTTCTAAGTAAGGCAAAATTCTACTCGGTTCTAAATTATCCCCTTCCTCTGGTAAACACAGGGTTGCACCACTAATCAAAGGTAAGAAAATATCTCTCAGGACGACATCAAAGGAAAGATTTGTTAATTGGGCAACACGGTCTTGCTGACCAATTTTAAATGTCTGTCGTTGCCAGTTAAGAAAATGTGCCATTCCTTTGTGACATCCCAGCACTCCTTTTGGTACACCTGTGGTGCCGGAAGTAAAGAAAATATAAGCTGCATCCTCACCAGTGATTTGGGGTAAGTTGACGGTTTGATTATTGCCCTTAGATGAATTTAAAATTTCTCCTGTATCTGGATTTACACAAATACAGATTAAAGATTCAGCTATACCCCTATCTGCTTGATCCTGACTATCTATATATAATATGTATTTAGCTTTAGCTTCTTGTAGCATAAGTTGGTGGCGCTCGCTAGGTAGTTTCGGATCGAGTGTCAACAGCACACCGCCACTCAAAAGTACGCTCACCATACTTGCAATCAGCCCAAAGCTTCGCGTCCCAAACACGGCTACCACATCTCCCTGTTGGACTCCCTGGGATAATAAAACCTGTGCTAAGGCTTGAGCTATTTTGGCTAATTCCTCATAATTCCAACTGCGAGATCCTTGACCAACTGCTGAATGTTCTGGAATCGAGTTTACCCAAGAGGTAAACATTGTTGTTACCAATTCGTACTCTGGTTCTGGCAACACTGCACTTGGTTCTGGCAGCAAAAATCGGGCTTGTGGTGTGACAAGAGAATACAAATTGATTTGTCTGTCTGGAGCAGCAACAATCTGCTTGAGCAAATAATGGAATTGTTCGAGCATTTCCATCATCCGCTCTCGAGTAAATAAATCGGTATTGTAGACTAAATCAAGTTTGATTCCTTGGTTTTGCTCTGTAACATACAAAGTTAAGTCAAACTTAGAAGCTGTTTCTAACATTGACACTGGTTCTACAGCCACTCCAGGTATTTCCAATTGGATGTCCTTTAAGTTGAGCATATTGAACCATACTTGAAATAGTGGGTTGCGGCTGGTATCTCGTTCTGGTTGCAGTTCTTCCACCAGTTTTTCAAAGGGCATATCTTGATGGGCATAAGCACCCAATGCCATCTGGCGGACTCGACTCAGCACTGAACGAAAACTAGGGCTGCCAGAAAAATCAGTCCTTAAAACCACAGTGTTAATAAAAAATCCAATCAATCCTTCAATTTCAGAACGGTTACGTCCAGCAATCGGAGAACCAATGAGAATATCTTCTTGCCCACTGTAGCGATGCAGTATTGCTCCAAAGGCTGCCAGCAAGGTCATGAATAAAGTGACACCTTCCTGACGGGAGAGTTCTGTCAGAGACGCACTCAAGCTTTGGGGTAGCATTAAAGATTGAGCCGCCCCTTGGTAAGTTTGGATTGGTGGCCGTGGTCGGTCAGTGGGCAATTCCAGTACAGTATTAGCACCTGCTAACTGGGTTTTCCAGTAGTTGATTTGGCTTAAGAGGACTTCACCCGATAACCATTGACGCTGCCAAACAGCAAAATCGGGATACTGAATCGGTAATTTTGCTAACGGGGATGGCTTGCCGTTTAAAAAAGCTTCATAAACTGCTGCTAATTGCTGCCAGAGAATGCCCATCGACCAGCCATCTGAGGCAATGTGGTGCATGACCAACAAAAGTATTTGCTCTGTTTGGTTTATTTGCAGCAAGCTAGCTCGCAGCATCAAGTCAGATTCTAAGTTGAAGGGGCTTTGCGCTTCTTGATTGAGGAGACATTGCGCTTGCTCCTGTGTGAGTTTAATAATCTTGAGTTCGACTGGTCGAGGTGTAGCGATTACTTGTATGGGGCTACCATCAACTGATTTAATAAAGTTTGTTCGCAGTGCTTGGTGATGAACAACGATCGCATCTAGTGCCTGTTGCAATACACCGATATTTAATTCACCAGTCAAGCGCTGTGCATCCGAGATAATATATGCTCGGCTATTGGGTTCCAACTGCTGCAAAAACCAGACTCGCTGCTGAGCAAAAGATAATGGGGCTGATTTTTGGCTGGCTATTTCGGGAATGATTTGGTTTTGGGGATTATTTTCTAAAATTTGGTTTTGAGCGAGCGCTTGAGCTAAGTTAGCGATCGTGGGATTCTCAAACAAAAGTTGCAAAGGTATTTCTATCCCGAAAGCTTGGCGAACTCGAGACATGACTTGAGTAGCCAGCAGTGAATGCCCTCCTAATTCAAAAAAATTGTTGTGGATACCTATTTGTTCCAGACGCAGAACTTTTGCCCAGATGTTAGCTAAAACTTTTTCTGTAGGATTCTGAGGTAGAACAAAGTTAGTCGATAAATCAAGATCGGATATATCTGGTGCAGGTAAAGCGCGACGGTCTATTTTCCCATTGGGGTTTAATGGTAAGGTGTCCAAAAGTACAAAGTAGCTAGGTATCATGTATTCTGGCAGCCGACCTTGCAAAAACTGTCGTAATTCAACCTGAGTCGGAATTTGCTCTGAACTAGCAACGATATATGCCACAAGTCCTTTGTCGCCAGGAACATCCTCTCTGACGATGACTAAAGTCTGCGTCAATGCTGGATGTTGACTGAGTACAGCTTCAATTTCTCCCAATTCAATCCGAAAGCCGCGAATCTTTACCTGGTGGTCAATGCGACCAAGGAACTCGATATTACCATCGCTGTTGTAACGTGCTAAGTCTCCCGTTTTATAAAGGCGGGCTGATTTTAAATTTTGAAATTTGTTTTCAGATTCAATATTTTTACAAGATTCTAAATCCTCACCAGTATTGCCTAACAAAAAGTTGAAGGGGTTGGGTATAAACTTCTGTTTAGTTAGTTCTGGACGGTTAAGATAACCCCGCGCTAGACCAATACCACCAATATACAGTTCACCTGATTCACCAACAAGCACAGGCTGTAAGTTTTCATCAAGGATGTAAACTAGTGCATTAGCAATAGGGTGACCAATGGGAGCAATGATATAATTAGTTTCACGCTGGCAAGTCCAGAAAGTGGTATCAATGGAAGCTTCTGTCGGTCCATAACAATTGTGTAGAACATTATCTAAATTCAATTGGGCAAAGAACCGCTGTATTAGTTCGCCAGGTAAAGCTTCACCACCGCAGGTAACGTGCCTGAGAAATTGGCAATTTTCAATTCCCTTTTCTTCTAATAAAACACGCAGTATTGAGGGTACTAAGGCTAAAACAGTGATTTGCTGCTCGGTAATCACTTTTACAAGATAAGCAGCGTCTTGATGTCCACCAGGGCGAGCCATAATTAATTGCCCCCCAAAGCACAATGGCCAGAATATCTGCCACACTGAGGGGTCAAAACTAAAAGAAATTGTTAATAAAACTTTGTCTGTCTGAGTTAAACCAAAGGTTGTTTGCCGCCAATACAATTGATTGCAGATTCCAGAGTGAGGAATCGTTACACCCTTGGGCTGTCCTGTAGAACCAGATGTGTAAATTACGTAGATTAGATTATCAAGTGTTGTCTGGTTTACAGGATTATCTTGATTATTTTCAGCGTTTTCCTCCAAAAACAAGTCTAGACAAATTATTTGCGCTTGATGCAGTGGTAGGTTCTTAATCAATTTCTCTTGGGTTAACAACACTGGTGTTTGTGTATCTTCCAAGATGAAAGCTAAACGCTCTTTTGGATATGATGGATCTAAAGGCACATAAGCGCCTCCAGCTTTGAGAATTCCCAACAGTCCTACAATCATCTCCAAGGAGCGCTCTAGACAAATACCCACAAGTACTTCCGGTCCAACGCCTAAAGTACGTAGATAGTACGCTAGCTGATTTGCCTGTTGATTCAACTGTTGATATGTAAGTTGTATGTCTTCAAATACTACAGCAATTGCTTGGGGCGATCGGTCTACTTGCATTTCAAACATTTGATGAATGCATAGATTCTGAGCAAATGGCTGAATATTACTCGATTCATATGCAACTTCAGTGCCAAGGATGTGAGTTAAGCTATCTAATGGAATATTTTCTTTATATTCTGAAGTATTACTATTTATTTGCATTTTCTATATATCAATAACTCACTAAAGTCTGTGGTTCCACTTGATCTTTCTGCTAAAGCCAATGTTTGCTGAGGATTTTTTAACTTTCTTTTATCTGTAAATTTATCATCAAAGCACTTTAAGTAAGCTTCTATATAGCTTATCCAGACTCTCATGAAGGCGAAAACGGCTTTAGCGATCGCTTGAATCAGCAGCAATGGTGTATAATTGCTGAGTGATCGAAAGTTTTGCTTATCTAGCCCAGAATTCTTTTTATACTTTTTTACTAAAAATTACATATTTTTATATTTCACATCAATTACATTATATTAATGTGTAAATTATTAGAATTTCACCTTATTACTTAAAATTTATAATCAGATTAATAATTAAATAAATTCAATAGACTAAGTATAAACAAGTGCTTTACTTCTTAGTTAGTAAATTAATATTTGCTTTTTTCTATTATGGCAAATATCTCAATATTTATTTTATATAAATTTGCAGAGACAAAAAATAATTATTACCGAATCTTCATCGTATTTATTTATATGTAAAATTACTGTAAAGTATTGATATCAATCGTTGCCTTCACTACGCAAAATAAGTAGAATTTTTGAAAATAGATTTCATAGCGTAAGCCCGTAGTTTATCATAAATGAAATTAAATTCAGTCTAGAGTCCAGTCGGAACAAAAAAAATTGTAAAAATAGTTGAGTCTCTAAGTAAAGGAGCAAAAATCTCTGTCATATAAATATAAAAATATCTATAAATTTCAAGTATCTTTTTTACAACTCGAAGGGATTAAAAATAATTTTTAGATCTGTATGTTTGCAGAATAATTTTATTATTTTTGTAATACAGGCGTATTGCTTGATGTATTTAGCCTGAGAAAACGCTCATTTCATAATAGTTATTTCTTAGTCCAAGGTTACTCGATTAAGAAATAACTCTAGGAGCAATTTTGTACTTAAGATGTCCAAAAACTATTGTTATTGTAACAAAATTTTCCAAAAAATGTAAATTTTTGTAAAAAAAAATAACATTTTTGACGTATTTTGTTATATGTTGTGTCTGTAACTTTTTTTAACTTACTATAAATGACGCGTGAAAAAACGGAGAAGCTTTTTAGCAAAACTAAATTAGTTTAGCTAGACATGCTACAGTAACTCCGGAAGGAGTATCATTTTTCTGCAAGGACACCTCTCCAATTGAACTGTAAGGATTCAGTCCATAAATTACGTACGTTACAAATTCTAATATCTTTATCCGGTTTCTCTAAAATTATTAACAGCAAGAACTCTAATTAAGTCAACAACAAATTCTTTGCTTCACATCAAAGCTCAAAGTTTGCAGATCAAACTAGACGAAAGTTTGTAATAAATGCTAACTATTTGCCTAATACTTATACTTAGACCCTTTAATATATTTTTGATACAGAGTCAGCCTTACTTATAAATAATGAGTAACAGTCAAATATAAAGGTTACCTTTGTATAACAAAATGTGAGATACTCTACTTGACATAGTTCCAAGAAAAATTTTAAAAACACCAAGTGTTACTAACTATGAGTAATCAAAGTATTGAAACAAATAAATTAAGTGAAATACCTTTGGATCTACGTGCATCTGCATATGTGAGAGTACGCAAAGGTTCGTGGTGGCTGAGATTAACAACATTATTTCTAGTAGACTGTACTCTTTTATCCTTTGCTTGGGTTTTAGCTGGATATCAATCTTCTTACGGAAATTTTACTTGGCATACATTGAATGATTATTTACCTGTTTTAATCAGTATTGCAATTCAAATAGGATCGTTAGCTATTGAAGGTATTTATCGAGAAGGTCAAAAACGCTATGACTATCTAAATATTATAAAATCGCTTACTTTTGCTCATGGATTAATACTACTTATTTGTTTTTTATATCAGCCATTCGTAGATATTACACGTTCAAGGTTATTATTATCTTGGTTGTTCAGTACATTGTTTATTTGTAGTGGTAGGTATGCTGTAAATATTATTCTTGAATATCTGCGTAAACAAAAGAAAATAGTCCGTTCTTCTGTATTCATTATTTGCGATCCTCAAGACCACGAGCAGATTGCTAGCTTTGTGAAAAAGGAGAAGCACTATATTGTATCTGGAACGGCGAATGCTAATTCATTAGACAGATATCAACGTCAACAAACATTAGATCAACTTAATCAGCTAGGTGTAACAGAAGTTTTTATATCTTGGGATGCTCTCAAAAATAGAATGTTTTTGTGCTGGTTATTTCAAGCATCAGGTATCCAAGTACACATTATACCGATGGAGTTAAAACCAATTTATAGAAACGTCGAATTTAATAAAGTAGGAGGAATGCCTTGCATAAGTTTAGATTGTCCAATAATTACAGGTAAAGATTTTTGGATAAAGCGTATTTGTGATTTTTGTTTCGCCGCTTTATTCGTAATGTTAACATTCCCTATCTATGTAGTTATAGCTATAGCTATCAAATTAGACTCTCCAGGCACTGTATTCTACAAACAAACTCGTATAGGTCTACATGGAAAACAGTTTAAAGTATGGAAATTCAGAACCATGAGATCTGATGCAGACAAATTACAGAAAGAATTAGAAGCCTTAAATGAGGCTAAAGATGGGATTATTTTCAAAATCAAGGACGATCCCCGCATTACTAATGTCGGAAAATTTCTCCGTCGATACAGTTTAGATGAGTTACCGCAACTCTTTAATGTGATTTTTGGAGAAATGAGTATAGTCGGACCTCGTCCTTTACCAACTAGAGATGTAGATAAGTTTTCTGAACATCATTTTATTCGACATGAAGTTTTACCTGGTGTTACTGGTCTTTGGCAAGTTTCAGGTCGCTCAGATATTTTAGATTTTGAACAAGTAATAGCTCTAGATATGAACTATATCGAAAATTGGTCACTTAGTTTAGACTTTGAAATTCTACTCAAAACAATTATGGTTGTTTTGAAAAAAGAAGGTGCATATTAAATTTATAAGGAAAAATACTCTGCTATCCTTAAGTCTGAAAATTTTTACAAAAATGTATGCAATAACTTAATGTAGCATACTTTCTTTTTTAGCTAAGGCCGTATTATTTTGACCGTTCGTGTCTGAGGAACGAGGAACTTTCTGAATGAAGCAAACTGGATATTTAATTTTGTAGTACCAAGCAAATATTTTCTTAAAAAAGAACACTATAAAAAATTAACTGAATTTAATGTTTGGTATATCTAATAATATTAATAAAATAAGGCAGAAATGACGCTTTGTAGAAATCAGAAATATATCATTGAAACGTTATTAAGAGCTTTGTATAAAAAACAACATAAATCATGGCATAAAAATTATCAAAATTAAGTTTATTACTATATGGGAAAAAACCGAAAGTTAATAAGTAATTCCCTTTCAATGGTAGTTAATCGATTAGCGCAAAGCATTACAACCTTTGTTTTAACTGCATCTATTGCTCGCATCTTAGGAGCTGAAGCTTTAGGTCAATATCTACTGGCATTTACATATTATTTTATATTTGTAAGTATTGCCTCACAAGGATTAAAGACTTTATTTACCAGAGAAATAGCACGTTATCCAGAAAAAACACCACTTTATTTAATAAGTGGAACTTGGTTGCAGTTAATTTTCAGTTTGCTGAGTTATGTAGTTCTAGTAATCTTAGTTTTTTTACTACCCTATACTTCCGAAACCTCGACTGCTTGCTACATCATGGGTTTAACCATCATTCCGTTTTCACTTTCCAATATTACTGAGGCCATTTTTCAAGCTAAAGAAAAAATGCATCTAATTGCCATTGCTACAGTTCCAGTGTATGTAATACGTTTATTCCTCATGCTCTGGGCAATGCAAATGAATTACGGAATCGATTATATTGCAGGAATTCTAGTTTTTTCAGAATCGTTAATTCTGGTAATTGAGTGGATTTTAATTAATAAACTAGTTAAAGCAAAATGGAAAATTGATAAAGATTTTATTTACAGTATAATCAAAAATGCACGTACATTCTTTGCTATTGAAGCACTAGCTGTAGTCAATGGTAGAATTCAAATTTTAATTCTTTCATTATCAGGGAGTGAGTTTATAATTGGTATATATGGTGGAATAACACAATTGTTCCAGCCCTTTTTTATTATTGCTAATAGTATATGCATAGCAATGTTTCCAGGATTATCAAAAGCAGTAACTAAAGGACGCGAAAGTCAGCGAAAAATTATCTCAAATTGTATTGAGATGTTATTAATCATTGCATTACCTTTATCTATTGGTATGCTGTTTCTTAGTAAAAATTTACTGACTTTTGTCTATAATCCTAGCTTTGCTCAAGGAAGTTTAGCTCTAAGTGTCATTGCTGTATCATTAATTTTTATACCTTTTAATCAGTCATTATCTTTTTTACTTGTAGCAAATGGTTTTGAGATTGTAAACCTTCGTCAGGTAGCTGTTAACACTACCTTAGGAAGTTTGGCAGGTGTGATACTAGTTTCACAATATAACTTATTAGGTGCAGCAATAATGGCTTTTTTAATGAGTTTTATTGCTTTTAGCCAATATATTTACTTCACCTCTACTCTTATATTTCCATTAAATTACTGGCAAATTATGCGATCACCTTTATTAATTAGCATTTTGATGTCAATGGTATTTTTTATACTAAAAAAAATTGAGTTAGACTTTTTATTGACCATAGCAATTGCGACTTTTTGCTATATTCTATTTGTGAGCTTATTGATGATTCATACTTTAGGTGGAATCCATGTTGCATGGCAAAAAATTGTAAAAAAATAAAAATATTGAATTAAGATTATCAACCTAATTTTTTACTTAATTTACAAAATAAAAGTAGCTAAAGCAAGGAATATGGAATTTATTCAATCAGGAAGAAAAACTCAAAGTTTAGCAATGGTAAATGAGAGTTCTCAACCAGTAATCAGTGTTGTGATTCCTACACGCAACAGACCACAAATTGTTGTCAGAGGAGTAAAAAGTGCGTTAAGTCAGACATTGCAATCAATTGAAGTGATTGTAATAATAGACGGCCCAGACCAGGAAACAGTCAATGCACTATGTAAAATAGGTGATCCAAGACTGAGAGTGATAGAACTATTAAAAAATATTGGACCATCAGGGGCTAGAAATACTGGGGTTAGGGAAGCAAAAGGTACTTGGATAGCTTTTTTAGATGATGATGATGAATGGCTCCCTCAAAAATTACAACTTCAACTAGAAGTAGCAAATAATTCTAATTATGATTTTCCAGTAGTTGCTAGTCGTTTCATTTCTCTAACTCCAAAAGGGGAATTTATTTGTCCAAGAAGGCTACCAAAACTCTCTGAGCCTTTAAGCGAATATCTTTTTGTTCGTAACTCCTTTTTTAAAGGAGAAGGATGCATACAAACCTCCACTATTTTTGTGAAAAAAGAGATGATGGAAAAAATGCCTTTGGAAGAAAAATTTTATAGACATGAGGATTGGGAGTGGTTGCTTCGAGTTAGTGCAATTAAAGGTGTAGGAGTAGAGTTTGTACCTGAAGCTATGGCAATCTGGCATTCAGAAATGGGAATCAAGCGCTTAAGCAACGTCAATGACTGGAAATATTCCTTAGATTGGATTCGTTCAATCCGTAATTTAGTTACACGGAAAGCTTATTCTGGCTTTATTGCAACAATTGTTAGTCATTCTGCGTCATTAGTAGGTGACTGGAGAGCTTTCTTTCCTTTATTGTGGGAAGCTATTCGTTGGGGCAAGCCTCGACCAATAGATATATGCTTATACTTAACAATCTGGTTGATTCCTCAGAATATTAGACAGCAAATTCGTTCTGTTTTGAATAAAAATCCCATAACATGAAAGGCTGTTTACATAGAAAATGTTAACCCTGAAGTGAGTTTATTAAGTTAGATAGTGAGGTACAAAAAAGATGTGTTGTCAGTTCAGCAGGGTAATGAGCATGACTAACTGGCAACTTATGTAAACTTTGATAGTGGCTTCCTACCAGCAATACTTAAAATCGCTCAAACATTTGATGTTTATCAAAAATCCAAAAACTGAGACATTGATACAAACGTATTTATATAGCAATTTACAGAATTAAATTATCAATTTAGTTTTTATAGCCTACACCCATAATGATATGAATAAAAAATTAAATTTATTACAAGTTTATCGTGGTGTTGCTGCTATTCTGGTAGTTTTATGCCACGCCAATCATATACTTACTCGTGAATTTAATAAAAATACTTTATTGCAAATATTTCATTTTGGCTGGATAGGTGTTGATTTTTTTTTCGTACTGAGTGGATTTATCATATTTTACATTCATCAATATGATATAGGTAAACCAAATAAATTAAAATCTTTCATTGTGAAAAGATTCATTCGTATATATCCATTATATTGGATTATATTAGCTAGCAAAATTTTAGTTTCTATATTTACTATTAGTAAAAATGCAATTTATCAGCCAGGTGCAGACGAAATCATTAAAGCTTTTTTGTTACTACCACAAGACAGATCCATTCTAGAGAATAATTTTATTGGTGTTAGTTGGACGCTTAGTTATGAAATTTTTTTTTACTGCCTATTTGCCTTACTAATATTGTTCAACACAAAAATTTTTCAGCCAATAATTTTTATTTGGATTGTTGGTATTATTATCAGTTTTTTAAATGGTTTACCAGGAGAAAATTTGATATTAATGTTTATATTTGACGAACATAATTTAGAATTTGTTCTTGGTTGCTTAGCTGCATATATTATTTCTAAATTTAGATTTAAGTTTAAAAAATTATTAATTTACACTTCTATTTTTATTTTAATATTATCAGTTATAAATACAAAGTATGGAGAGTATGATGTCTCAGGTATTTCCTCATTAATAGCTTATGGCATTCCTTTTACATTTCTTATTATTGGATCTGTATATTTAGAAATGTCGAGTAAGATAAATATACCATTAATTTTAATTTATATAGGAAATGCATCCTATTCTATATACTTAACACACGGTTTCTTCTTAAATAATATAAGTAAATTTACTAGTAAACTTACTAAATATAATGTTTTATCTAATTATACAAGTGACAATATAATTGCACTTGTAACAGTCATAATGGCAATAGTTATGGGGTGTTTTGTCCATACTTATTTGGAAAAGCCATTAATTGCAAATTTAAAAAACAAAGTATTTGCTCAAATTCATGAAAAATAGCAATCAACGATTGGCTACCTATTTACTTATTGTCTATCTACACAATGATAAACATTATATAAAATGAGGAAACTTTTAATTTCTGCCGAACAATTAATTACAATTACTTGTTTAATAATTTATTCAGGAACTCCATTAGATCCATTTTTAACTAATGGCTTTACTGTAAAAGAAGGTGATAGAACTATATTTCGATTACTTTACACTTTTACATATATAGTCATCTTTTTATTAATCGCTCTACGCTGGAAGAAGGTTATCCGTGTTATTGGCAGAGATAAACTTGTTTGGGTCTTAATTGGAGTTTGTGCACTTTCTAGTTTTTGGTCTTTAGATTCAGATACTACTATACGTAGGGTTTTTGGTCTCATAGGAACAACGTTATTTGGAGTTTATTTAGCTTCACGTTATACCTTAAAAGAACAATTGAAGTTATGTACCTACATGCTTGGTATTTCAGCAGTAGCGTGTTTTTTAATTGTTTTGTTGATGCCACAGTATGGTCTTGGAGTGGAGGAACATGCACGTGCTTGGCGAGGAATATACTCACAGAAGAATATTTTAGGTAGGAGATTTGTACTTAGTGGAGCAATATTTTTCTTCGTTGCTATGACTACTCGACAAAATCGCTGGGTTTCATGGCTTGGCTATATTGCTTCAGGAATACTTGTATTCTTCTCAAGCTCAACAACATCTTTAGGGAATTTGCTCATACTTACAGCGGCTTTCCCCATATATCACAAAATTTTACGCTTCAAGTATACAACGTTAATACCTACTTTGACATTCATCAGCGCTGCAAGCATAGCTTTTTATGCCTGGTTCATAACGTATGCGGATCAAATTTTGGGAAGTGTCGGTAAGGATACAACACTCACTGGACGCTCAGAGATCTGGCCTGCTGTGTTAGATCTGATTGCAAAAAAACCGTGGTTAGGGTATGGCTATGGAGCATTCTGGTACGGCTCTGATACCTCAGGCGCGGCTTATGTACAAGCAGCAGCAGGATGGCCGGCTCCTAGTGCTCACAATGGATTTCTGGATCTCTGGCTAGCCTTGGGTTTATTAGGAGTTTTGGTTTTTTTAATGGGATTGTTAGTAAATTTCTTCAGAGGGATATATTTAATTAGGCTGAATAAAATGCCTGAAAATAATGTATGGTTATTAATTTATCTAACCTTTACAATTGTTTCAAACTTTACTGAAACCATATTACTAGAACAGAATTCTATTGAATGGACACTTTATGTATCAGCTATATTATCAAGTCAAATATCTCTTCCTTCCAAAACAAAGTTATAAATATCTAATTAATACACATACTGAATACGTTTAAAATTTCCTAAGAATGGATTGTTATATTATTAACTGCTTATAAAATTTTACAAAATTAAAGTTATGTATAAAAGTCATGCTATAAAAATTATTATGTTAGGTCCTAGTTTGCTTCAACAGGGTGGAATTTCTGGTTACGAAAAGCTTTTTTTAGAATATGCTCCTCCAGAAGTTGAAATATGCCATATTATTACTCATCAAGAAGGAAATTTAGCAATCAAAATCATAATATTTTTGAAAGCTATATGGAAATTAGTATGGATATTACTCAAGCAAGAAGTTGATCTTGTTCAACTTCAGATATCACAGCGTGGTAGTATTTTACGACAAGCAATTATGATAATTTTAGCTTGGGTATTTCAGAAACCAATAATAATACATGCTCATGGTAGTCAATTTCATATATTTTTTGCTGGGCTTCCAAAATATTTCCAGCAATTGTTAAGTTGGATATTTGGCAAGTGTCAAAAATTAATTGTTTTATCTGAAAGTTGGAAAAACTTTTATATAAAAAACCTTGGTCTTAAACCAGAACAAGTAGTAGTTTTATATAATCCAGTAAAAGTTCCTGTGGAAGTTCCACCTCGTTCAGATTCCGAAAAAGTAAATTTACTTTTCTTAGGACGAATTGGGCAACGCAAAGGAGCATTTGATTTGATCAAAGCCTTTTCTCTTCTACCTATTGAATATAGAAATAGAGCTAATTTAATTATGGCAGGTGACGGAGATTTAGAGCAAGCAGACAATTTAATTAAGACTTTAAATCTAGAGAATTATATCAAACTGCCTGGTTGGATAGGGTCAGATGAACGTGATATTCTTCTAACTCAGGCAGATGTTTTTGTATTGCCTTCTTACAATGAAGGTCTTCCATTAGCAATGTTGGAAGCAATGGCTTGGGAACTACCAGTCATAGTAACACCAGTAGGAGGTATACCTGAAATAGTAACTCAATCTCAAAATGGATTAATCGTTAATCCAGGTAATATTGAAGAATTATCAAGTGCTGTTAAGTCTTTGATTGAAAATGAAATTTTGAGGCTTTCTCTTGGAGAAAAAGCTAGAATAAGTGTTTTTCCTCTAGATATCAAAAAACATTGGATTTCTTTTATAAATCTATATCAGTCAGTGTTAAATTAGGATGCTAGAGAAGGCCACTCTTAGGGCTTGAGTGTTTTGTACTGTATGAAAGCATAACAACCATAGATATGAAAATTAGCATTTTTGGTTTGGGATATGTTGGTGCTGTAACAGCAGCTTGCTTGGCACGAGACGGACATGAAGTCATTGGCGTAGATGTCAACCCCGAAAAAGTAGATTTGATCGCCAAGGGAGAATCGCCAATTGTAGAGCCAGGGTTGAGTCAGTTGTTAGTAGACGGAGTGGCGGCTAACTTAATCACAGCTACTACTGATACTGAAGCAGCAGTGCTAGGATCAGATGTCTCGCTCATTAGTGTTGGCACACCTCCAACAGAGAGGGGAGAACCCGATCTTAGTTACGTTTGGAGTGTCTGCAAGCAAATTGGGAAAGCTGCTAGCCATAAGAGTGAAAACCATGTAGTTGTGTTGCGTAGCACTGTCCCTCCAGGAACATTAGAAAAGTGTCAAAATCTGATAGAGAGTATTACAGGTAATAGCTCTATCCATCTAGCATTTAACCCAGAGTTTTTACGGGAAGGTTCAGCTATCAAAGATTACGATCAACCACCTTATACTATTATCGGTACTGAATCTCCCATAGCAGAAGCAGCAGTGCGGCAGATGTACGCCACTGTAGATGCACCCTTCACGATAGTCAAACCATCTGTGGCAGAAATGGTTAAATATGTAGCTAATTGCTGGCACGCTGCCAAAGTAGGCTTTGCTAATGAAATCGGACGGGTTGCCAAAGCTTTTGGTGTAGATGGACGAGAAGTAATGAACATCATCATACAAGACACAAAATTAAATATTTCCCCTGTTTATATGCGTCCTGGATTTGCCTATGGTGGTTCCTGTCTGCCCAAAGATTTGAGTGCTTTGCTTTACTACGCACGTAGCATGGATATACCAGTACCTTTACTAAACGCCCTTCCGACTACTAACACCCTCCAAGTTGATTTGGCGGCCCAGCAGGTATTACGCCTTGGGGTAAGAAAGATTGCTGTTTTAGGATTAGCATTCAAACCAGGTACAGATGACTTGAGAGAAAGTCCAGCAGTGTTGTTAGTTAAGCGATTGATTGGGGAAGGATGTCAGGTAAAAATATATGACCAAGCTGTCTATGAAGCTCGATTAATGGGAACCAATTTAGCTTATATCCAAAATAACCTCCCTCATTTTGAGGATCTATTAGTTGCAGAACCCCAACAAGCTCTGGAGGATGCAGAAGTCGTAATAGTTACCTATGCTAGTCCAGAGTTTCGGCAGATATTACACGAAGCGGTCAAAGAAAAACAAATTTTTGATCTGGCTGGTGTCTTTAGTGAACCGATTAAAGAGTTAAATTATTCTGGTATTGCTTGGTAAACAAAGAAATAATTAATGAAATAACTTAACTATTTTCTGGATATACAGGGTGTCAGTATTATGTAAATAAAAAGATTTTATGTTCAATAAGCTCAAGTTATTGTCACAAATTTAGCCTAGACACTCTGAAGCTTGTTATAAGCATCGCTTTAAGTCTAGAAAACTAAACCAAACGACAAATCATAATTTTTGCCTTATTTTTTAACTTTGGTTGCTAACGCTATCATTAAAGTGAAAAATCTTGCATTCAGGATCACTGAATGTACAAAATTTTAAGCGATCGCCTTCAGAGTTGGAAAATCAATCAAAGGATAAATCCTATTTTTTGTTTATACATTAAATAGGTCTTTTATCAAGAAGAATTTAGATGCGCTTACCTAATGTTTTCAGGAGTCAAAACAATTCAAAATAAGAGCGTGCTTAATTCTTAGGCAAAAGGTAAAATCCAGATCAGATGGATAAAATAGTATCATTTATTGAGACAGAAACCATACAGGATTTTAGTAACTCAGTTTTTTGACTTTTACTAAAAAAGGGTGTATTCTCGTAAGTTTATCTATGTCAATACTCGTAAATTGACGTGAATCCGACGTATTTAAAAATACTCTGCTAACCTTTCCTAGTAAAGGAAAGAGTCTTTAAAAACTTGATTTTTCCTTAAAATTAAAGAAATTTAAGCCCCTCTGTGAGGTGGGCAAGGGATTCATCGAACTCCTAAAAAAACGCAGTTTTCTTTCGCCGTTCCCGTAGGTGTACTTTCGTTAAAGACTCAGGTTAAGTTGCCGAAGGTATTGTAAACCTAGCAAAATAAATTAAAAATGAGAAGCTAATTTAAAGGGGAATGAGACATGTCTAATAAAGTATTAATAATTGTAGAAAACCTGCCTGTTCCCTTTGATCGGCGTGTATGGATGGAAGCTAATACCCTAACAAAAGCTGGGTATGAAGTTTCAGTAATTTGTCCCAAAGGTAAAGGCTTTGAAGAAGAATACGAGGTGATCGATGGCGTTCACATTTATCGCCACTCAATGCCACCTGATATTAGTTCGGTCTCTGGTTATCTACGGGAGTACGGTACAGCACTTTATTGGGAGTTTCGCCTCGCTCATCGAGTGTGGCAAGAGCGCGGTTTTGATATTGTTCACATTTGTAATCCTCCAGATTTACTATTTTTGATAGCAGGGTGGTTCAAGTTATTCAAAGGTGTAAAAGTCATATTTGATCATCATGATATCAATCTAGAGATGTACGAAGCTAAGTATGGACGACGAGACATATTCTACTATGGACTCTCCTTGGTTGAAAGACTGACTTTTGCCACAGCTGACGTAGTTATATCGACTAATGAGTCTTACCTCTCGGTAGCACTTACCCGTGGACGCAAAAGTCCAGAAGATGTCTTTGTTGTTCGCAGCGGACCTGATCTTTCCCGCTTTCAACCCCTACCCCCCAACCCAGTTTACCGTAAAGGACGAAACTATTTGGTGGGATATGTTGGTGTCATGGGAGAACCAGAGGGAATCGATTATCTACTCCAATCAGTGCGCTACATTATCTATGAAAAAAATCGCCACGACATTCAGTTTATGCTCATCGGTAGTGGACCGATGTTTGAAAAGCTTCAAGAATTATCTCAAGAGTTAGAAGTAAATGAATATGTAGAATTTACAGGTCGTATTCCTGATAATGAACTTTTAGAAAGACTTTCCAGCTGTGATATATGTGCTAATCCTGATAAAAAAATGCCCTACAATGACCGTTCGACGATGAACAAGATTATGGAGTATATGGCAATGGGAAAACCCATTGTTCAGTTTGACCTTTTGGAAGGAAGGCGATCAGCAGAAGCAGCATCTGTTTATGCAAAAGGTAACGACGTGGTGGATTTTGCTGAGAACATTCTTGAACTTCTAGAGGATACTCAGCGGCGACAGCAGATGGGAGAGCTAGGTAGACAAAGAATGGTGGACAAACTAGAGTGGCGACATCAAGTACCTAAGCTGTTAGAGGCTTACAACAAAGCTTGGCAAGGTAAGAAAGATTCCAGCCCTGAATCCAGAAAGCAACTTTAACACTACGCTCAAAATTTTTGAAAGAACTTGCTGCTTCTAAATAATTGATTTATGATGCGGCAAGTCATTGATAACAATCTTGTCTGAAATTTAGAATTCTCAGGTAGTTTTTGCTCAAAAGCAAACCAGCGATCCCTGTTGTGAATACAGGATTAAGTGATCGCTATACTTGCTTGCTGTGATTCCAACCCTGGTGATGATGCTACATTAAGACCTTGTATCACTCAATGGTAACCGCAAGCTAAATCAACTTCAACTAGCATTGCATTTTACTTTTAATAACGCTCCTCAAGATTAATAAATGTTGGCTTTAGATCGATAAAACCAAAGCCTGTAGATTATTTGAGCGCTTTATTACTTAAATAGTTTATACTATGTGTCATATTGTAAAATAACGTTAGTTTTACTAATAGCTGTGCATTGTATCTAGTTTAGATAAAGACCGATATTGAATTGCTCGCTTAAAACCCTACTTTTGACCATTATGTTAGAAAAATCTACCGAATCTAGAGAATCTATTGATTTAGACCTTAGTCGTTACTTATCGACATTGAAACGGTACTGGCTTCCTGGTGCAGCTGTATTCTTAGCTACAGTCGCACTGAGTGCGGTAGCTACACGATTTATGAGGCCATCCTATGAAGCAGAAGGAAAACTCTTGTTTAAAATTCCCTCTTATCAAGTATTAGGATCTAATCTTTTGCCGACAACCACTGAAGGAGAATCTCCTGGAGATTTAAAATCTCTATTAGCCACTCAAAATCCTATAAATACTCAAATAGAAGTTATTTCTTCCCCTGCTTTATTGCAGAAGACAATAGATAAATTAAAACTCCAAGACGATGACGGCGAACCTTTGACAGCAAAAGATCTACTAAAATCACTGGTACTAAAAATTGTCCCCGGAACAGATGTGGTGAGAATTACTTATTCCAGCCATAATCCTGAAGAAGCCGCAGCAATTGTCAATACAGTGATGAATAATTATCTAGAAAACGATATAAGTACAAATCGCTCAGAGGCATCACTAACTCGTCAGTTTATTGCTAAGCAGATTCCGAAAACTCAAGAGGCTGTTGATAAAGCAGAACGAGAGCTACGTATATTTAAACAGAAAAACCGCATTACAGATTTATCAGAAGAAACAAGGTCAGCAGTTGGGATTATTGGAAATTTAAACAACGATATTAATACTGTTCAGGCTCAATTAAATGAGGTCAACGCTCAAACCAATGAACTGCGGCAGAAAGTAAATTTAAATTCCCAAAACGCCCTTGCTGTAAGCAGTCTTAGTCAGTCACCTGCTGTACAGGGAATCCTGACACAACTTCAAGATACTGACCGACAGTTAGCTACTGAGCGTAGCCGCTTCCAAGATAATAACCCAACAATTATTAATCTGGAAGCAAAAAAAGCTAACTTAAGAGCTTTGCTACAGCAGCAAATTTCTCAGACTGTTGGTAACAACACACAAGTTCCTCAGAATTTATTGCAAATTGGAGAACTCAGACAAACCCTCATCCAAAATTTTCTACAAGCAGAAGTCCAACGTTTTGGCTTAAGCCAAAGACTCGCCTCTTTGTATAATTCCCGCTCTAATTATGAACAGCGCGTGAAAGTTATACCACAGCTAATACAGAATCAGCGTGAGTTAGAGCGGAAAGTTGAAGTTGCAGAATCAACATATCAAACTGTGTTGAAAAAGGTTCAAGAATTACAGTTAGTTGAGAATACAAATACGCCCAGTTCCCGAATTATTGTTCAAGCTATAGTGCCTACTGACCCCCTAATAATTAAAAAAATTATCGTTTTGCTGCTAGGAGTAATGTTTGGTTTATTCTTGGCTGCTACAACTGTTATGTTGTTAGGTATGAGAGATAGATCTCTAAAAACGCTTAAGGAAGTCAGAGATATATTTAGATATACTTTACTGGGAATTGTACCTTTATCTGTTAAAAAGCTTCGTTCTCGTTATTCAAGTGCAGAATCAATAACTCAAAAGATTGCTGTCCGAGATACACCTTACTCCTTAACGAGTGAAATGTATCGGATGATTCAAGCTAATCTAAAATTCTTGAGTTCAGATAAAGTACTCAAAACGATTGTAGTAACTAGCGCAGTTCCTAAAGAAGGTAAATCTACAGTTTCAGCTAATTTGGCAGCAGCGATCGCTCAGTTAGGACGTAAAGTTTTATTAATTGATGCAGATATGCGAGTTCCTTCTCAGCATCATCTGTGGCAACTAACAAATGCAGTTGGTTTAAGTGAGGTTCTTGTCGGTCAAGCTGAATTTAATGTAGCTGTATCCAAAGTAATGGATAATCTTGATGTCTTAAGTGCTGGAGTTAGACCTCCTAACCCACTTGCTCTGCTTGACTCAAAACGCATGGCATCATTAATTGACAATTTCTCATCTCAGTATAACTATGATTTTGTAATTATTGATGCTCCTCCGCTTCTTTTAGCAGCTGATGCTTTGACTTTAAGCCAAATGACTGATGGGATTTTATTAGTGGCTCGACCTGGTGTAATTGATTCTAACAGTGCTAATGCTGCTCAAGAAATGTTAGAGAGATCTAACTATAATGTATTAGGTTTAGTGGTCAATGGAATCATTGACAAAAATGAATCTAGTACTTATTTGTATCATGGTCACGAATATTTTCAACCAAGAGAGTTGAAAAAAGAGCTTAAGGGACTTGCAAAAAAATAAAAACTTTTAGAGTTTATCTTGACTTGTACCAATTCCTTTATATGACAAGGCAAAATAAGCGGAGCTTTCCTAGCTCCGCTTATGGGCAAGGTTTAATAGTACAAGATGATTGTAATAATGGTCTGATTATGATTTATTGCCAAATCATCAGTTATAGGAATTGTGAGTGAAACGACATAATCGCAATGTTTTCTAGATTACTTAACATCAGGTTGCAATAAGATTATTTGAGTGGACATGAGATCAAGGAATAAAAGGTAAAAATCATGTATACACACAAATATTACGCTATTTGATTATTTTTAGCCATCTTTAGCACCCACTGATTTCTACGAGGGACTACCTACGTATAGGCCAAGCCAGCAAATAAATCAGGGTTATATAAAGTGCCTGAAACAACCAAATCCAGGAACACACTTTATAATTAACTTGTATAATGGGTAAGTTCTAAAAGCGATCGCATCACCAAAATAGCCCATTTCCCATTCATTTATAAATTACAAAACAGGTTGTAGACAAAAACTCTGTAGAAATCAGAATTTCGTCATACAACCCAATACTATGCTATTGATTACTACTGCATTTCGTATGCTCCTCTATCGGGTCCTGAACCCCTTACACGAGGGTTGCCTAAAATATCGGTTGTCAAATAACTAAATCTAGAACCACTATTGATTGCTCGACTGGTTGATTTAAGTCTAAAATCACCTCCGGATGCATTAATAAACTGTGGATCTGCGATAATATCATTCGGTCCACTACCACTTGCATCATAACCGTTATCGTTGTAAAGGTTATAGTTAAAAGTAGTATTGGTATTTTTGCTGCTGTCCACGTTTATCGGTGCGCCACTCCGAGAATAAAGGATGTTATTGAGAACATTGGCATTCCTAACATCATTCAGGGAGACATTTCCATATGGAATTCCTGGAGACTGGTTATTTAGATAAGAAGTGTTATGGATAATATCGAGCTTGTCACTTCTGAATGAATGAATGCCGCCACCACCATTTAGGTATACGACATTGTTCGCAACCAAACTACTGCCTTGATATCCAGATTCTCTTAAGCGATCAAAAATTATTCCGTTACCATCTTGGATTTTGCCGTTAAAAATCCAGGGAACATACATTTGATTTCTGTAGACCTTGTTCCTTGTTATGATATTTCTATACTTCTGGCTATTGTCATTGCCATAGTTCCAATTTCTGAGCATCGAAATCCCACTACCCCCAAACGGTGAATACCAGGCATTATTGAATACTTCGTTCCCATCCACTGTCAGATAGTCAGTTTCAATTGCGGAAATGCCTCCCGCTCCACAATCATGTAGTTTGCTGTTGAGAATACGTACATGATGAGGATGAGATTTGGTTCGTCCATCTACAGTGATACAGCTTCCACTTGTTAGCGGGTTGTTAGTGTTCTTTTTTTGGCTCAGGGCATAACTAAGACTTATATTACGATTGTTTCCCTCAATTTCCAGATCGTTTACTTCGATATAGGAAGCTCCGTCTTTAATCCAAATTCCATGCCATCCATTGAACTGAATTTTCGGCGAATGTCCAGGATATGCTTTATATACAATCCATGCATTTGCCGAACCAGATCGTGTAATATCTATTCCTGACCCATTTGGGTTTGAATTCGTGTATACTCCGTTCATCAGGAGTACTGTATCACCAGGTTGGGTAAGGTTTGCCGCCCTTTGAGGTGTTCTAAAGGGAGATGATGCAGTGAGTCCGCTATTTGTATCTTTTCCACTACCGCTAACATAGTATGTTGTTGTAGCAGCCGTAGTAGCACTAATTAGGTTACGGTTAGGTAGTTTCTTTTCCTGAACAGTAGATGATTGAGGAACATCTGTAACTACAGACTCTCTTATTTTCTGCCCTTGAAGCATACCAGTCAATGCCCAGGGAAGTACAGCAGATGCACTCAAACTGAGAAAACTCAAACCATGAATCATCATAGGGAAAAAAAGGTTATGTTGCAAAAACTGAACTGTCAACGGTTACTAACTCTAGCCTTAGTAAGTAACTCAGCGTTCAATACGAGCGTATAACTGCCGTTTGTAAGTTTATACACGTTTTTTTAGGTTTTCACCTGCGAATTTCCGCGTAAATCATTGTGCAAATGCTTTTTGAGATTGTGTTTCAAAAATTGGTAAAGCTGTATGAAAAATACTGAAAATAGATTATCAGTATTCACAATTACCTTTTTAATGGACACCAAGCACCCGTACAAATGGCGTCATTTCTAATTGGACATCATTCTACTGTGTATATGTGGGATCTGTAATTAAGATCGTGTATATCTCATCAATCAGTTAATTTACTTAAATAATACTTATATTAATAAGAATCATCATATGGGTAAAAACAAGACACAGACTAGTATTGCTCACCTTAGGTTCTAAAATATTCTCATTATCAGAAGAATTTAGAGTAACTATAATAAACTTTTAAAAAGACTATGAATGCAGTGTAAAAATTTTGGCTAAGCTTAGAGAATATATAATATTTGTCAATAAGTAATAGTACTCAACAAGATGTAAAATCTTTGTTTTATACTCAAATTTTATTTTTAAGTAGGCGATAACCTAAGGACAGCCTATTGTATAACCTACTCTTGTTTTGCATCATTTAGTGTATAGTTGTTTTGTGTTTATCTTAAACTATTGAACCTTAACTGATAGCTTGATTTATTGTGAAGCACTTGCTTTTCTACGAGTATGGATGTAATGATCATAAGATTATGGGGACAGGAAAAGTTAACCAAAGCCCCCAATTTAAATTTCAATGTTAAACTAAAGTCCGAACAGCCTCAAAACACTGAAAATAAGACCTAGAGGTGAAGCAACAAGGCCTGCAGTATCGCCGACTTTTGCTCCTCCAGAGCGGCTGACTACTACAACATCATTGTTGCGGAGTATGGGATTAGTTTGCTCGTTAATCCCAGCGGAGAAATCGACTTTTACTACACGTTTAGTGACAGAACCATTAGGATTAAGACGAATCAAATCAACAGCATCATCACTAGCTCTGGCATCGTTAAATCCGCCAGCAGCTAGGATAGCTTGATTTAAAGAGCTATTCGGCTGAATTTGCGTTAATCCTGGTTTTTTAACTTCCCCAACTACACCAACTTGAATGTTTGCAGGCGACAAAGTAGTTGTAGCTAGTTGAGTAGCTTCTGCTGGATTGATTTCAGTTGCTGTTGGAATAATAATTGTATCTCCGTCTTGGACGATGATATCTTGATTGGCATCACCACTCTGCAACAATTGCCAAAGATTGATATCTATGGCTTGTTCTGAGCCAGTTCTTGTAAGTCGGCGTAGTTTAAGATTACGAATATCTGCCTGTGCTGTAATTCCACCAGCTAGTTGAATTACTCGTGTGACATTTGGTAAACCAGTGGGAGTAGCTGTACCACTGTTAGGAGTTGCACCTCCCTGATCGTTTAGGCTACCAGGGGTGACTAGATAGGAACCTGGACGGTTAACTTCACCAATAATTGTTACTGTGCGGGGTGTGGTTTGACTGGCGGCAAAGTTAGCTGCAAATAAATTGCGAGATTCTGCTACGTCAAAGTTATTTGCTGTTGGCACAACTATTGTGTCTCCATCCCGCAAGGTAATATCTTGTGATAATGTACCCGTTTGGATAAGTTGCTTCAAGTTTAGGGTGACGACTTGCTCTGAAGAACGTCCGAATTTACGCCGTAATTGAACTTGAGTTACATCCGCAGCCAGTGTCACTCCTTGGGCTGTTGTCAATGCAGCTAATACAGTAGGATATTGTACGCCTGGATTGTCTCCAGCGCCTCCACTCAAGCTCAATGTATAAGCTCCTGGACGTGTTACCTCTCCAGCTACAAAAACATTAATCGGACGAGGCGATAATAAATTGACTGAGATCAAAGGACGTTTGAGGAAGCGAGCATATCTTCTGGCTATTTCATCAGAGGCCTGTTCAGTTGTTAATCCAAGAACTGGAACACTGCCAATTAAAGGTAAGTTAATCGCTCCTCCTGGGGGAATTTGATATTCACCTGTATATTCAGGTACTTCAAATACATTTACACGTATGCGATCGCCCCCTCCTAATAAATAATTAGTATCTAATTGTGTTTGTGTATTTGCTGTTTCTGTAGCTGGTGATGCTGGTTGTCCCTGAGCTAAGCTAGCAAAAGGTGTCGCAGCATTGACAGTAGTTAATAAAGCCGCACCCACAAGTGATTGAGTAAGTAATTTAAACAAATTTGTGTTAAGCATATTTCACTGAGATTCTCAAATTACGATTAATAAAGTACTGTCTAAACATTTTTATTTTGACTATACCTAATTATTCAAGTTCCCCAACACTCTTATTTTCCTTTATCAGTGTGATTT
Source organism: Nostoc sp. PA-18-2419 (assembly GCF_005869855.1). Classification (GTDB taxonomy): domain Bacteria; phylum Cyanobacteriota; class Cyanobacteriia; order Cyanobacteriales; family Nostocaceae; genus Nostoc. Next base: position 42,792 of record NZ_SZNH01000003.1, read on the forward strand.
TCCGGATAAAATTTGTTGTGAACATTTGAATTTTTAGTGAATTTAATTGAAAGTTTATTTTGTTGCAATACAAAAATCATCAAATATAATATCTTGATAACTTAATGTATAAAATACATTAAGTTATCTGTAAATCAGATGAGTTAATTACTAATATGTTTTTTGTTTTAGAAAAAATTACATAATAGTTGAATTATGATTTCAATTTGGCTCATAATAACAGTGATTGCCAAAATTATCATTGGCACTATTAAGTTTTAAGATAGAGAATTATTTGGCAATCAGCTTAATTAAGTGAGTTATTTTTTATTTGGATTTGTTGAATAAAAAACTCCTCTAAAGACTGGCGGGACAAGCTCATGGCAATGATTTTACCCTCCATTAAACGGACACTAGCGAGAAAATCATAGTAATCATCTTGTAGTGTACCTTGCCAGGAACCATCAGGCTCAAATATAAAAGTGGGTAGCCATTTTTTAAGAATTTCCCAGTCACCTCCTTGACCTTTAACCTGATATGTGTTGTTTGTACCTAAAAGTTCATTCAGGGAACCAGAGCAAATTAATTCACCTTGAGCGAGGATCGCAATGCGATCGCAAATCTGTTCTACTTCACTGAGAATGTGGCTGTTAAAAAAAATCGTCTTGCCAGCGGCTTTTAGCGCTAAGATGATTTCCCGCATTTGGTAACGTCCCACCGGATCGAGACCAGACATTGGTTCATCTAGAAAAACCAAGTCTGGCTCGTTAATTAGCGCTTGTGCCATACCAACACGCTGTAACATTCCTTTGGAGTAGCGGCGCAGTAGCTTTTTGCGGGCATCAGCTTGGGATAAACCTACTAGTTCCAGCAGTTGGGGAATGCGTCGGCGTTGTATATTCTCAGGAATTTGGAATAGCCCCGCTGCTAACTGTAAAAACTCCCAGCCAGTGAGATAATCATACAAATAAGGATTTTCTGGTAAGTAGCCAATATGTTGCTTAACATTGCGATCGCCAAGTGGCTTACCTAACAATAATCCCCGTCCACCAGTCGGACGAATAATCCCCAATAAAAGTTTTAAAAGGGTAGTTTTACCAGCACCATTTTGCCCTAGCAACCCAAAGGTTTCACCTTTGTAAACTTTTAAAGAACAGCTTTTAAGAGATACGACTTTTTGATTTAACCAAAAACCAGTACGATATACTTTTGCTAACTCAGAAGTTAGAACTACTGGCGGCATGTTTGTCATATTCAGTTGAGAATCGGGGTCATCTGCAATAGACTTCATCTCGGTTCAATCACCAATTAGCAGCTTGATATTAATTACAAGTTACCCGGTAGACTGATAATAATCACTACCTAGTTTGATAATTATCCCAAACAGGGGGCTGGAGACCAGGGAGATGTCACAGATAAGGGAGTGGGGAGATTGCGGGAGTGTAGGAAAATTAAAAAACCTTCCTATCCTTATCACACTCCCTCTTTGACCCATGCCTCATGCCCAATACCTTATAGCGCATTTGACTGCTCTCATAAAACGCCTTTAGAACTGGGAATTAAACCAGCACGACGAGGATCGATTTCCACTGCTAAGCGTGTTGCCCTTGCAAAGGCTTTAAATGTTGCCTCAATAATATGATGAGAATTAATGCCATCCAGTTGCCGAATGTGTAGTGTCATTTGGCTATGGTTCACCAATCCCACAAAGAATTCGCGTACCAGTTGGGTGTCATAAGTTCCCACCCGCTGAGTAGGAATTTGTAAACCGTAGCTCAGGTGAGGGCGACCGGAAAAGTCCAGCGCTATCTGAACTAAAGCTTCATCCAATGGGGCAAGGAAATTACCAAAGCGGACAATGCCTTTTTTGTCACCTAATGCTTGGTTGAGAGCTTGTCCTAAGGTAATGCCTACATCTTCGTTGGTGTGGTGGTCGTCAATTTCCCAGTCTCCCCTAGCTTGGACATCTAAGTCAATCAACCCGTGGGAAGCTATTTGATGCAACATATGATCCAAGAACGGAATACCTGTTGCTGCTGTGCATTTTCCTGTGCCATCAAGGTTGATAGTGATTTGGACATCAGTTTCTCCAGTAATGCGATGAACAGTGGCAATCCGAGGGGTTCTAGTTAACTGATCGGAGTTTGAATTAACTTTGGTAATTTGCATAAGGATTGGGGAATGGAGAATGGGGACTAAGGACTAGGGACTGGGGACTGGGCAATAAGAACTGGGGATTAAAGACTCAATTTTTTTAATACCCAGTACCTAATCCCCAGTCCCTAATTACATTCCCATAATTTCATATCCTGCATCTACATACAGAACTTGTCCGGTAATGCCGCTAGACAAATCACTACACAAAAAAGCTGCAGTGTTGCCAACTTCAAGCTGAGTGACTGTACGTCGTAAGGGAGCTACTTGCTCTACATGATGAATCATATCTAAAATTCCACCGACTGCTGAAGATGCCAAAGTGCGGATGGGACCTGCGGAGATGGCATTAACGCGGATATTTTGGGGCCCTAATTCAGCGGCCAGGTAACGCACACTCATTTCTAACCCCGCTTTGGCAACTCCCATAACGTTATAGTTAGGAATTGCCCTGACACCACCTAAATATGTCAGAGTGACGATACTACCTCCCTGTGTCATTAATGGTTTAGCTGCACCGCTTAACTGCACTAGCGAGTAAGTACTAATCTCTAAAGCAGTTTTGAAGCCAGAACGAGAAGTTTGGCTAAAATCTCCACTCAAATCTTCTTTGTTGGCAAAAGCAAGACAATGAATCAAGATGTCTAGCTTTCCCCACTTATCATGTACTGTCTTGAAAGTAGATTGAATTTGTTCGTCATTTTGGACATTACAAGGAATAAATAAGCTGGGGTTCAGGGGTTGTACTAATTCGGCAACTTTTGTCTCCATTTTGCCGCGTTCATCGGGCATGTAGGTAATTCCGAGATTTGCTCCAGCTTTGTGTAGTTGTTGGGCAATGCCCCAGGCGATGGAGCGGTTATTAGCAATACCTGTAACCAGAGCATTTTTTCCAGTCAGATTCAGCATAGAAATTGTTAATGCGATCAATGATTAGGAGCATACTAGAATCTGAGGCTACTTTGTCTTTGTTTTACACAGGATTTGCAAAAATGAATTATTGATCGGGATGTTTATGATCATAAAATTCTTGATTTTTTCTAAAGATATTCTCAAACTGTCTTTATCTATTATTAAAAAAACTTTTTAATACAGCTAATTGGAAGCGTTTATCAATAATTTATAACTGAATAGATCGACAATTATGTATCATTATAAACAAAGAGCTAGGAAGCAATTAGTTGAAGTATAGGAAAGTACAGAAAGATTGACGGTGCTTTATTGAATTTTCAGGTGTATTCTTAGGTAATCAGTTTTTGTTTTTCCGGCATTGGGTAGGGGAAGGGAGATGATCGTGGCACAAGATAAAGCCCTAGCAAATGTTTTTCGTCAGATGGCGACCGGGGCGTTTCCACCAGTTGTGGAAACGTTTGAACGCAATAAAACGATCTTTTTTCCTGGCGATCCTGCCGAACGAGTTTATTTTCTTTTAAAAGGTGCTGTTAAACTTTCCAGGGTGTACGAGGCAGGAGAGGAAATAACGGTAGCACTGCTGCGGGAAAATAGTGTTTTTGGTGTATTGTCATTGCTGACAGGAAATAAATCGGATAGGTTTTACCATGCGGTTGCATTTACGCCTGTGGAATTACTGTCGGCACCAATCGAACAAGTCGAGCAAGCACTAAAGGAAAATCCAGAATTATCAATGTTAATGTTGCGGGGTCTGTCTTCGCGAATTTTACAAACAGAGATGATGATTGAAACTCTTGCTCACCGAGACATGGGTTCTAGGTTAGTGAGTTTTTTATTAATTCTTTGTCGTGATTTTGGAGTTCCCTGTGCAGATGGAATCACAATTGATTTGAAATTGTCTCATCAAGCGATCGCTGAGGCAATTGGTTCGACTCGTGTTACAGTTACTAGGTTACTTGGTGATTTGCGTGAAAAGAAGATGATTTCTATCCACAAGAAGAAGATTACTGTGCATAAACCCGTTACTTTAAGTAGGCAGTTCACATAAAAACAATTGGAGTTAGCGGAGTCGGCGCGTGTTGTGTTTTTCAAGGTCGCACTAATAGCTAAAGGAAAATCTAAAATTGAGTAATTTCAGCTATTGCCAACCTCCACTTCTCCACAGACAATGGTTAAAAGTAGTAGGCTGTATCTGGAAGGATTTCGGTAGCTAAACATGACCACCGGATACATCCTCATCGCAGCAATTTTAATTTTGGGAGGCGTAATTGCAACCGTGGGCGATCGCATCGGCACACGGGTTGGTAAAGCGCGCCTCTCACTTTTTAACCTTCGTCCCAAAAATACCGCAGTACTAGTAACTATCTTTACTGGTGGCCTGATTTCAGCATCAACCTTAGGGATTTTATTCACTGCCGATGATAAATTACGGCAGGGAGTATTTGAGTTAGAAGATATTCAAACAGACCTCAGGCAAAAGCGGGAACAGCTAAAAACCGCAGAAACCCAGAAAAGTCAGGTAGAGAGTGAGCTAAATCAAGCAAGAATTGCCCAAGCAAAGGCACAACAAGACTTGCAAGCAATTAATCAATCTTTGCAGGCAGTGAATGCCAAGCAAAGAGAAACCCAGGCCCAGCTCAACCGCACCATTAGCCAACAAGCTCAAACTCAAACTCAACTTCAACGCACTCAAGGGCAACTAGATCAAGTTGTCAGTCAGTACCAAAAAGCTATAGCAGAACTGCAAAGCGTTTACAATCAGAGAAAGGAACTACAGGCAGCAGTTGAACTACTAAAGACAGAACGTCAGCGACTGTATGCTGAGGCCAAAAAAGCGATTGATGAAGCCAAAACAGCTATACAAAAACGTGATCAAGAACTTGCTAACCGCCAAGAAGCCATAGAACAGCGCGATCGCAAAATAGCCCAACTCGATCAATTGATTCAAAAGCGTAATCTAGAAATTACAGTTCGAGAACAAGTGATTGCTAAACGGGAATCTCGCCTCAAAGAATTGGAAGGACAACAGGAGCAACTAGAACAAGAAGTTGCAAGGTTAGAAAAATATTATCAGTCTTACCAAGACCTGCGTCTGGGTAAACTGGCCTTGGTTCGCGGTCAAGTTTTGGCTGCTGGTGTCGTTCGGGTTACCCAACCTGCTGCGGCTCGTGAGGCGGTGGTACAACTTTTACAACAAGCTAATCGCAATGCCAATCTAGAATTAAGTGAACCTGGGACAAATTCTGCAAATGTAGAGCTTGTGCGCGTGACTCAAGAGAGAGTTGAGCAATTGAGCAAGCAAATTGAGGATGGTAGAGACTACGTAGTGCGAATTTTCTCTGCGGGTAATTACGTTAGAGGAGAAAAGCAAATAGAATTTTTTACTGATATAGCTCGCAATGAACTAGTTTTTTCTGGAGGCACTCAGCTAGCCACAACTACTGCTGACCCCAGAACCATGACATCCTATCAGTTACAACAGCGATTGGAACTACTGATTTCTGCTTCCCAATTTCGTGCGCGTAACGCCGGAATTGTCGAAAATGTGCAGATAGATGGCACTTTTCTGCGTTTTGTCACCCAATTAAGGCAGTACAATCAAGCATTGGAAATTAAAGCGATCGCCGCAGAGGACACTTATACGGCCGGCCCTTTGAGAGTGAAATTAGTTGCAGTAGCCAACGGACAAATTATTTTTAGTACTTAAAAAAGAATTCACAACTATAGAATTCAGGAGTTAGAAGTCAGAATACAATTAGTGGAAGATTCAGCAAAAAGTCACCATTAACAGCTACCCCTTTTGGTTCTCCGTTCAGGTAGCGTCTGGTAAATTTGGACTACCGCTATAGACGCACTGCTTCACCAGTCGCACAGAATTCCCTGAATTATAGCTCCTGAGTTCTAAATTTTTTCTTGTTAATTTTAAATTACTTATGACTTTCCGTGAATTTTTACCGACACAGCCAGCGATTTTGGGTTTTGATCCAGGTCGAGATAAGTGTGGTTTAGCGGTGATGGGGCTGGATAGGCAACTACATTATCATCAAGTTGTGCTGGCAAAAGAGGCGATAGTTAGCATTGAGACACTATGTCAGAGATTTCCCATTTCCTTGATGGTGATGGGCAACCAAACTACAGCTAATCAGTGGAAACAGCAAATATCTCAAGAATTACCAGAACCGCTGAATATCATTTTAGTAGATGAGCGTTACACAAGCTTAGAAGCACGCGATCGCTATTGGCAAATGTATCCACCCAAAGGGCTTATAAAACTACTGCCACAGGGAATGCGACAGCCTCCAAGACCGATAGATGACATTGTTGCCATTCTGTTAATCGAAAGATACTTAAATCGCCTCACTGAATCCAAAATTTAAAATCTTAAATTTTGGATTTAAGGATAAATTTTAAATCTCAAATCTGTCTTGGAAAGTGATGCTCCTCTGTGACAAAGTTTCAATCTGATAGCGCAGCTTAGCCGAGTCTTTTGTGTGACACCCTCTTGTGTTCTAGTGTCGGAAGCCTCTGTTACCTACTCTTAAGGAGTACAGATGGTGACTTTGCCCTGCGTTGAACAGAGCTACGCTAACAATATCTGACGACAAGCCGACCCAGCGTCTGTGCCAAAAGCTGACGCTGGTGATGTGCAAAATCTAAAATCCAAAATTTAATGGCTGCTAACTCTTAGAATTCTGCCCGAATAGTAAAAGCATAGTCTCCTCCAGGCTCTAACTGATAATCCTGTTTCTCTAAAAATCGACCGAGGGGTTCTTTGATTAAAGCGCGACCTTGGGAAGGCTTGACGGCAAGTTCTCCCCTACGAAAATGCCACTGGAAATGCCACTCAAACTCACCTGCACTCACTTCACCTTCAAGGAAGCCGTGTTGCCAGGATTGGCGGGTAATTTTGACATGGGCAATGGTTTCTGGCAAACGTTTGGCACTCACAATGCTTTATGTCAAGTGTAGAATAACAGCCAATTTTGTCGGCTATTTATTTTATTTACCAAACATATCTGAAATAGACAAACTGACAAAATAGGTATTTGTAGTTGAGGAGGTAATGTTAATCATCCGCAAGACTGAGGATCGGGAAGTTGCAGCTATTATCCAGGCGGATTTAATAACCTAAAGGAACTCCAAGAAATAAAAACAATCACTTGAAGTTGCTGACTGATGAGAGCCACTTGCTTGACTGTCGGCAGAGCCGCCCAACACACTGGCTCCTGTTGACTGTTTAGTATGAGCAAGGGGATATTTTTATTCGTTATTTCCTAAGAGGTCAATGCTTTAGCTGCAAGATAGTACGGGTTTCCTCTACAATTTTCATCGGTAAATGTGTATATAATAGTTAAATATTGAGTAAGTATTTTGTCGTAGTTTTTTTATTACTTATTCTCGAGTCTAAGTACTAGGGAGGATTTCTGATGAATCGCTACAAAATCTGTGACTAGCTGATTCATAATTGGGGGCAGAAAGCTATGACTAAAAGCATGGAAACCAAACAGCTAGGAAAAACTGGTATCTTTGTGGGTGCGATCGGTTTGGGTGGTATGCCAATGTCAATCTCTAATCGCCCTCCCGAATCAGAATCAATCCAAGTGATTCATCGTGCCTTAGATGTTGGTATTACTTTTATTGACACTGCTGACTCGTACTGCAAAGATGAGTCAGATAAGCATCACAACGAGCGGCTAATTCACAAGGCACTTGCTAGTTACAAAGGCGATATTAGCCAAGTGATTGTCGCAACTAAAGGCGGTTTAATGCGTCCCGATGGTAACTGGACACGCAATGGTAACCCAGAACACTTGCGTCAAACAATTAGAGTCAGCTTTGAAGCTTTGGGTGGCGCTAAACCTATTGATGTCTGGCAGTACCATTCCCCAGATAATAATTACACTATTAAAGAATCCCTTACAGCAGTCAAAGAAGCAGTAGAAGCAGGTTTGATTCGGTTTGTAGGAGTTTCTAACTTCTCGGTTGAACAAATTAAGCGGGCGCAGGATGTGGTAGATATTGTCTCAGTACAGAATCAATACAGTCCTTGGGAACGACAGCCAGAAATTGACGGCGTATTGGAGTATTGCGAACAGCAAGGATTGACCTTTTTACCTTGGAGTCCCTTTGGCGGTAAGCGTCGTCATCAGGACTTGGAAGATATCCCAGCGATCGCTCAGTTAGCTAAAGAAAAAGGCGTATCAGTGTATAATATTGTTTTGGCGTGGTTGCGTTCAAAGTCGCCTGCTATTTTGCCTATTCCTGGCGCTAGTAAAATTTCCAGCATTGAAGATTCAGCAAAAGCTATCAATGTAAAACTATCTGATGAAGAAGTGCAAAAAATTGATCAGGCAACTTAATCAATATTCCAAATAAACATACTTATAAAATAGTTTATTAACCCGGTTTTTTAATAAATCGGGTTTTTTATCAAGTAGACTATCCATTAAATTAAACTTGGCATGGCACTATCATTCCAGTAATTAAACTAAAATTTATGCAACCAATTTCTATAATCAATAGGTTAAAGCAGATGGTGAAAGTATTTTTTCTACTACTTTCCCTCTTTTACTACCAAAATCCAGTAGAGGCACAACCACAGCCAACTACCAAGCTTCTACCATTTTTTGATAATGTAGATAATCCAGTTACTGTTCATTTTCCTTTAGGACAAAAAGTCGATATTACACCACCACCACCGCAGCTAAATTCTTTTGACGAATCTGTATTAAAAATTTGTGGAACCATTGGTACAAGAGTAAGTGCTAACAATTTTCAAAAATTATTATCTTTTTATCCAAATGTGTTACAAAAAGTTCAACAAGCTAGCGGCGGTGAGCTGCGTCAGGGGCGTAAGAATAAAGCACAATTTATTGAAGATTTAACTAATATTTGGTTCAAACGTCACGGTTTTGAACATATATTTTGCGGCGAAATCTATAATGCTAATGATATTGGTGGCTTACATTTTTATGACAGATATTTACAGTTACAAAATGACGGTATAGGAGGACGTCTACCAAATAATCAAGGGCGAGAGGAAGTTATTCCTGGGATTATTTATACTATGGGTGTAGTGATTAAGCAAAAAAATCATACAGTCACAGATGTTATCAAAGGCTATGGCTATCTTAGTAATGCTGAAGAAATACTTTTAGATGCCACCAAAATATTTAAACTTCAAGGAAACAATGAGGGAACGTGTATTTATGATGTACGCGATCGCCAAACTGGTAAATCCTTTCCTACAGTTTTTATCAGAGAAGAAAAAGCAATTATGACCTATTATCCTGACGCTACTCCTCAAGGTGCAAAATGTATAAGTCCAACGGGAGATTAGAGATTGAAGAGGATCATAAAAATTAAGCAAATAATTTCCTCTTTTAATATTTATTAATAGCCTGTGCTAAGCAGATAAAAAAAGAAATGAAATTAGAAACAAGCCACTTGCTAATACGTGAGTTTGTCGAGGCAGATTTGCAAGCAATTTTTGCTTATCAATCTGACCCTTTATATTTGCTTTATAGTAACTGGATGCATCGTACACAGAAAGATACCTGTGAGTTTGTTCAAATGTTTATTAATCAACAAAAAGAGCTGCCACGAACAAAGTTTCAGTTAGCTGTTATTCTCAAACAAGAAAATCAACTCATTGGTAATTGTGGTATCCGTGTTAACGACTTAGAACTGAGAGAAGCAAACATCGGTTATGAACTAAACCCTGAGTATTGGGGACAAGGTTATGCAACAGAAGCAGCAGAGGCCATTTTAAAGTTCGGCTTTGAAGAATTACAAATGCATCGTATTTGGTCTTGGTGTGTTGCAGAAAATATCGCTTCTTTTAAGGTACTAGAAAAAATTGGTATGCGTCGTGAAGGTCATCTGCAAGAAAAAGAGTTAATTAAAGGTAAATGGTACGACAATTTTCTTTACGCTATCCTTGATCGCGAGTGGAAGAAATAGCAGCTATCTGTCTATTTTTAAAGTAGTTTGAGATTGAGTTAAGTACACATACTCAGTGTTTCCGATTTATCTATAGCATCAAGTGAATAGTATACTAGTACTATTTTGTATTTGGGATCAATAGCTAAGACTTGTTGATAAGGAGTTAGTGCCTGGTCGAACTGCTGCTGCTGGTAGTTAACTGCTTAGGCAAATAACTGGGCAGCATTGAGGGATTGCTGCCTGTTGGGAAGCTGCTTTATATTACCAAGGCTGGACGATGGTGAATCCAAGGTTTAGCCGCTTCTATTTGTGCTGCTAGGCTGATGAGTGTAGCTTCAGCTGTTGGCTTGCCAATTAGCTGCACACTGATGGGTAAACCCTTACTATCAAATCCTACAGGAATTGCGATCGCTGGTTGTCCAGTTGCATTTGCTGGCGGACAAGGGGCAACCCATCGAATAATATTTTGGAATGTTTCTTCTGGACTCAAATTTGCCCATTCTCCAACCCGGATGGGTGAATGTAAATAAACTGGCAATACCAGCACATCTACGGTATCGAAAAACGCTACAATTTGCCGTGCCACTACTTGCATTTTGGCAACTGCTTGTAGATATTCAGCCACAGAACCTGTGCGAGCAAATAGCCAGCGATTCAGCGGCTGCAAGGCTTCAACTGGAAGTCCAGACGCCGCTACCCCAGCTTGCCAGACAATTTGAAATGGTTCAACCAAACCGCTAAAATCTGGAGATTTCTGTTCAACTTGATAACCGAGTTGTTCTAACAACTCGACTGTTTCTCGCACACCTTGCTGACAGTTGGCGTCAGCTTCTCCCAAAGGAAAAATGCTAGTGTCAAAAGCTATTCGCAAAGCGCCAGGTTTTGTTTGGCTGGCGGCGAGAAATGATGTTTCGGGATCTGGTAACCAGTAAGGATCGCCTGTAACATAGCCAGATATGGTATCCAGAAGCGCAGCAGCATCAGCTACAGTCCTAGCTATTGGGCCGTTGGTGGCAATTCCGGCGAGGCGTTCGCCGACGGGTGCTTTACTCACCCTACCCCGCGATGGTTTGAGTCCCACTAAACCACAACAAGCCGCAGGACCGCGAATCGAACCGCCACCATCAGAACCTTGAGCGATGGTGCATAATCCTGCTGCTACCCCCGCCGCCGCACCACCACTGGAACCGCCAGCAGTGTATTCTAAATTCCAAGGATTTCTGGCTGGGGGAAAACCCGTAGGTTCGCTGTAAGGGAATGAACCTAATTCAGAAGTGGCTGTTTTTCCGAGAATAGTAAAACCAGCTTGTTTAATTCGTGTTACAACTCCATCATCATAGTTAGCGATATTATTGATTAATGCCGGATTTCCATAGGTACACGTAACACCTACTACAGAATTCAGGTCTTTAATCGAAATTGGCACACCGAAAAATGGCGGTAGTTCTAAGGTAGTTGTCAGTAATTCTGTTTTGGCTTTGGCATCTGCGATCGCCATTTCCGCCGTGACTGTAAAATAACTTCCTAATTGGGGATTCAACCGCTCAATCCGTTCTAAATATATTTCTACCAACTCTAGCGGTGATACTTCCTGGCGACGGATTAATTGCGCTAACTCTAGTGCTGGAGTAAATGCTAAATCAACTTCATTCATACGTTAGTGAATTGGTAATTTTGCCTTTGTCTGGGACTTTTAAACTGAAATTGTTACTTTAGTAGGATTTTCGGGAACTATAAATTCTATAGTTCTTGAAATTTGTCATTCATTTAGGATGTTCAGATGCAATAGGCGGGGTTATGTTCTTACTCCAGTCATTCTAATTGTTTGGCAGATATTTTCGAAAAATCCCTAAGGGGTATTTATGGCTAACTTAGAATTACTTGTTAATGAACTACCAAAATTGATTCAAAGTCTGAAGCTGACTATTGGCAATTCTCGTGAAATCATGCAACAAATTATTCCAATAAATAATGCTCACGAACAACTCAAGAATATTCAAAAGTTAATTGCTCAAGAGTTAAATTTTAACAATATCAAAAGTTCGTCTGTTACACTTCCTCGAACTGGTACAGTCACTAGTTTATTTATGCCAAATATTGAATTAGTAAATCTAGGTATAGCTGCAAACTTTGGTAATTTAGAAACTAAACTTTCATTAACTGATTTACAAAAAAAAATTGAAGTTTGGATTGAATGGGGTTATTTTTTACAAGCTTTAGCTGCTGATATTCTCAGTGATGTTCAGTTGGTGAATCAACTTAATTTTGATAGCCAGCATCTTAGTTTGCCAAATAGATTTAAAGCAATTGCTGAAAACTTACAAATTAACTTAATTGACAACTATAATAATTTGCAGTGTCAACTTCAAAAAATCAGCAATTATCAAAAAGAATTATTACAATTACAACAAAAAATAAATGATATTTATAATGCTATAAAAAATAGTCATAGTTTATTAGATATATTATTAGGAGTTTCCGCTTTTTGTGGAAAATCTGGATTTACTTTAGAGTGGCTAGATGATGACCATGAACTAATTATCTCAAGTGATGGCAAAGTTCAAGAATTGACTTATATTTTGAATGATTGTGATATTTTTAAAGAGCAAATTGCTACTTTAATTATCCAGGCTGACATTTTAAGGGAACAAGCAGAAAATGCTCTGAAAAAGATTGAACAGCAAAGTACTAAAAAAATAATTATTCATAAATGGTTAGAAAATTTAACAACTTTTTTTATACAAGAAATAGCAGGTTCAGTTTTTATTTTAATCTCAATTTTATTATTTAGTTTTAATTTTTCGCAAAGGCAAGACCAAAACTCGCAATTACAAAGTATAAGCTTAACTCAAGAGCAAAAAGCGATCGCTAATTTTCAATCTGCTCAACAACTCGCTATGCAGGCTGCTTCTCTTGTTCAAAAACCGCCACATTCTCTCCCAGTCTGGCTAGAAGCAGAAACTAAATGGTATCAGGCAATCTACTTATTAGATAATATTCCCGCTCAAACATCAGTTGATCAGCAAGCAAAAAATAAATTAGCTGATTATCGAATTAACTATAATGCTATCAGCCAAAGAGTCTTAACTGAAAAAAAAGCAGTCACTAACTTCAAACAAGCCCAAAAACTAGCAATAGAAGCAACTTTATTTGTACAAAATTCGCCTTATTCACTAAGAATTCGCCAGCAAGCAAAAAATAAATGGAAGCAAGCAATTAATATACTAGAAGCTATTCCAGAGAATAGCTCTGTCTCTATACAAGCTAAAGAAACGCTTCCTATTTATAAAGCTAACTATGCTGCTATTAAATAATTTAAAACTAAGTAGACGAGCGGCAAAATTTCTCCTTGGCATAAGGCAGAAGGCAAAAAGGTTTGAACCTTATTCATCTCTCTTTACGTGGTTAGGCTTATTTGTGCCTACCTACTTCAGAAAATTTTAGATTTTGCAAAAAGTCTTTTGCTAGGTTTGCTTTGTTGGCGCAGCTCGCCGCAGCCAAAAGTGTCAGCTTTTACTTTATTTTTCAAGCTAGGTAGTTGCTAGTTCGGAATTTCGATACTCATCGAATGACTAACGATTGAGAATTAAATACAGTGATTCTACTAAATTTAATATTTTATTTATTTTCTGTGGTACTTTACGTAGCGATCGCTCAAACACTGGTAGATTAGGCTTTTTTGATAACTTGTTTGTATTTAACGTGTAATATTATACATCAAAAATGAGCTTTATAATACTTTTCTTTTCAAATAAAAACTATATATTTTGCACATCTAGCACAGTAGGAAACGCCGAGGGGGAGATTGGGTAAAAGGTATAAGGTAAAAGGTACAAAATTATTAAGGTAAATTTCCTTCTTCATTTTTGCTCACTTTCTATCCTTATGGCGCAAGCATTTTCCCTGCTCCATCTTGGCGTTTTAATTTTTCCTTCATCCGTTGCAGCAAGCTCACAACAGCTGCGACGGATTTTTGCTTTCTTTAGTTTCTGCTATATAAATGCTAAATAAATCTAGACATTTATTTCTTAGTTTATAGGTAGCATGAGAGCGGCTACCCTTGAATAAGCTTTCACGCTTTAGCCAAACGCAATAAATTAATTAACTCCAACTTTAGTTCTTGTAAACCTTGTTGGTATTTAAGTAAATAACTTTGATTTAATAGTTTGTCAAGATGTTTGTAACATTTTTTTATCAAAAGAGAATAAACTCGTCAGTTATCAGAACTCATACTAAGTTGCGTTCACAACGAGCGATTGAACTATGCAACTTAAAAGTGCATCAGCTTACTCTTGTGCTCCAGCCTTTTGCAGACTTCGCACTACATTTTGATAACCATTAAATTCTGCAATCATCAAAGCAGTGTAACCGCCGCAGTTTTTCAAATTTACATCTGCTCCAGCTTGGACTAATAACCGCACAATCTCTCCATAACCCGCCGAACCAGCCCACATCAATGCTGTTGCTCGCGCTGAGTCTTGAAAATTCACATCTGCTCCCTTTGCTAAAAGCATTTGTATCACCTGTGCGTGCCGGCGTTCGGTTGCCTTAATCAAAGCACTTTTGCCATCATCTGCTGAAATATTGGCATCAGCACCATAATCTAGCAGTACTTTCACTGTTTGGCTGTGCCCTTGTGATGCAGCCAGCGTCAAAGGTACTTCACCGAGGTTTTTGCCATTGATATTTCCTCCAGAACGCAGCAGTGCTTCGACAATTTGGCTGTGTCCCTGTAACGCTGCTACCAGCAATGGGGTATCACCCAGGTGGTTTCTAATTTGGACATCTGCACCCTTGTTGAGTAAGACTTGCACCACATCAACGTAGCCTTCGACAACGGCAAGGTGTAAGGCAGTTTCACCATCTCGATCTTGAAGATTAATCTCGGCACCTCGATCTAGTAAAGCAGATGCGATCGCACTATACCCTGCTGCTACCGCCACCGACAACGCAGTTGTACCATCGGCGTTTTTCACCCTCACATCACCACCTGCCGCCAACAGTGCTTGGACAACTTCTAAATGTCCCAAGTCAGCCGCTAACATCAAGGATGTTTCACCTTCCTCATCTAAGACGTTGACATCTACATTGGTTTGGAGGATTGCTTTGATAACTTCTAGGTGTGCGTGCTTAACTGCCAGCTTCAAAGCCGTATCATCATCTTTGTCAGCGATGTCCACCTTTGCACCGCCAGCCAATAAAACTCTTACTACATCCAGATTACCTTTGAGTACTGCTGCCATTAAAGCTGTGCTGCCATCTTCATTAATGGCATTGACATCAGCACCTTTGGATACTAAAAGTTGCACAATGTCAAGCTGTTTGGCGCTAGCTGCTAACATCAAAGCTGTCAAACCATAAAGTTTTCTTTTCAAATTGATATTTGCCCCAGCATCAAGCAGCGATCGCACAATTTCTGTGTAGCCTAGATTGGCAGCAAACATTAATGCCGTAGTGCCTTGGCGATCGCAGGCGTCTACCCTCGCACCAGCAGCCAGTAGCGCACATAGCCCCTTGATATCCCCACTTTTAGCAGCCTTCAGTAGCAAACTGTCGTTGTTTTCAGTCATCGATCAGATCCCACACAGGGAAGTTTGATTCGTCTATCCTCAAAATTCAGCTTAAGCCAAAATATGTCCAAACGACTGTCTCGATTTTCTGCTCAACTCTAATCAATTGCACTCTCACTTCTTCTTCAATTTGTGCAACTTCAACTACAGAAAATAGAGTTATGCTAATTTTTATGAAGATTTCTTTAATAATTGGACGAGGACACGATGAGTCTGGAACTTTCTCCGTCGGTAAAATATTGGCTGAACTTCATTCATCCGGTGATTATGTGGGCGCTACTAGCACTCTCAATTTATGCTGCCTATTTAGGGTTGCAAGTACAGCGTACTAGAAATGCTCAGGGGGAAGAAAAGAAAGAGCTGATAAAAGGTAGATATAACATCAAACATTACCAAATAGGGTCTATAATCCTAGCTTTTATGGTGACAGGTGCAATTGCAGCGATGGCTGTCACTTACATCAATAATGGCAAGTTGTTTGTAGGACCTCACCTACTAGCAGGATTGGGGATGATGATTCTAATTGCATTTTCTGCGGCTATGTCTCCCTATATGCAAAAAGGAGCAAATTGGGCACGTGCAACTCACATTGTGCTGAATTTCACGCTTTTAGGACTTTTTGCTTGGCAGGCTCTCACTGGGGTACAAATTGTCCAAAAACTTCTCACTCAAGCATAGTTCAGTAGTTATTTGTCTTTTGTTACAAAGTGACGATTCTGTCTTGAAAAGTTCAGATGGGCAAAAGCCGCCGCTCCGACTTTTCGCTGCGTCGCTAACGCTTCGCTAACTGATGCCTCCGGCAAGCCGCCCTTTGGGCGTCTACGCCGGAAGTCGGCGCACACTGCAAGAAGCCGCAGAAGCGTCTACAGACTTCGCGCTTTGTTCTTTGTCATCAACAAATGACAAAGGACAAAGAACTGTTAACTCAGCGCTTTTTTTTAGAATCAAGAGGAAAGGGTATTTGCAAAAATTTATGAAAATCTTGTTGGACTTTGCGAGTTAAGCGGCGGGAGACTTGGCGAACAATTTGATTAAGTAAGCGATCGCCTGTAGATTGAATTAAAGATTTGGGTAATCGCTCAATAAATCTGGGAAAGTGTAAATAAACTATTAAATCTAACTCCCATTCAACTGTTGTAACCTCTCCTATATCAGTAGAAACATCACTTGCTACATTTTCTATTAACTTGAGAGATGCCCGATAATCTACGTCATAACCAGGCGGGTGGTAGTCGGGAATGGGAATTGTGCGGATGCGGTAAATACCTTCCTCTGGAGGTAATAATTCCAAACCAATTTTCGGTTCTACTTCGTAACCAAAAGAACCAAAACGACCAATTACTAGAGCATAGCCATTTTCTCCCAACGGTTGCACCTTCATCGGTTCAGCGCAGCGCGAAAACCATGAACTGTGAGAATTGAGATACTCAGCAACCTTCACGGCTGGGGCAAACATTTCCATACAGTCTTGATAACGACCGTAAAACTTTGTTAGCGTCGCTACATTTGCTGGGGTTAATGTGTCGTCCGCTTCTATTTCTAAGGATTGATACTCGCCGTTTCTTAAAAGCATAAATGCATTAGGTATATCTTTGGCGTTTGTCTATATTAATAATTCCCCGCTGACTTGAGTCGTTTCGCACAAATATCCTATTTTGACAGAAACCTCAATAATCTGCCATCAAGTCCATAGAATCACTAAAATAAAGAACTAAACAAGCACACAATAGTTTCCCAGGATAGCATTTCTTATGAAAGCATTTGTAGCAGGGGCAACGGGTGAAACAGGTCGCCGAATAGTGCAAGAATTGGTAGCGCGGAATATTCCTGTCCGAGCCTTAGTCCGGGATATAGAAAAAGCTAAGGGTATTGTGTCTCCTGAAGCCGAATTGGTAGTAGGCGACGTGTTACAACCAGAAACTTTGGTTGCTGCGTTAGGAGATAGCACAGTTGTGTTGGTTGCTACTGGAGCAAAACCTAGCTTTGACCCTACTGGCCCCTATAAAGTAGATTTTGAAGGTACGAAAAATTTAGTTGATGCTGCTAAAGCAAAGGGAATTGGGCAGTTTGTTTTTGTTTCTTCTTTGTGTACGTCCCAGTTGTTCCATCCACTTAACTTGTTTTGGCTGATTTTGGTGTGGAAAAAGCAAGCTGAAGAATACATCCAGAAAAGTGGTCTTACCTATACAATTGTCCGACCTGGTGGATTAAAGAACGAAGATAATAGTGACTTGATTGTGATGCAGGGTGCCGATACCCTGTTTGACGGTAGCATTCCTCGGCAAAAAGTTGCCCAAGTTAGCGTCGAGGCACTGTTAGAACCAGCTGCACGTAATAAAGTTGTCGAAATTGTTGCCAAGCCACAAGCCGCCTCAAAAACTTTTGCAGAGCTATTTCAACAGTGTTGATCGCAATCTGCACATCTTAACTTTCACTTTGCCAAGAGTAGGGAGTAGTGTAAATTACAGTTAAAGCGATCGCTTTTAGACAAAACAGTGATCGCTTTTCATAATTCTTATATCCTGAGAATTAAATAAAAAATACGTGTGTTATAGAGCGTGATATAATCCAGGATATTTTGACTGGATATAACCCAAGTTTTTTGGCGATGTAAATGACTTTAGGCAACAAATACTTGTTGTCACCAAAATTTAAACACACAACGAATATTTCTCAAAAATGGAGCTAAGCGGATTCGAACCGCTGACCCCCTCAATGCCATTGAGGTGCTCTACCAACTGAGCTATAACCCCTTACAATGCGTTCCACACATTAACCTATTTCTCGCTGCTTTGTCAAGCTTTTGCTAAGAGACTTAAATTATCTCTCATATTATTTAGCCCCTTTTAGGACACTTGCAACAAATAGGTCATACAGTGACCCATTAAAAAGTAGACTACTAACATAGCAGCAGCCGCCAAAGCAACCAATGTACCAGCCAGCATCAGAGAGAATTCCTTATTCTCGTAGGCTCTTTCCATTAGGTGCAGCGACCATGCCACTAAGGCAACATCAAAAAGTAAAATAGGAAGCAACATATTTATTAATATTTATTAATACATGTAAACCAATCTTAACATCCTTTTGATTAAGTGTGTCTAACCTAAGATAGATGCGATGAATTCATAAACAATGAATTAGGAACACAAGCGTACAGGTAGATGCCGATCAGACAAATAATTTTTGATTTGGGCGACACTTAATTGACCGTAATGTAAGAGCGATGCCAGTAATGCTGCTTCAGCTTTGCCTTCTGTTAAAGCTTCGTATATATGCTGGCAATTACCCGCCCCGCCAGAAGCAATAACTGGAATTTCTACAGCTTCTGCGATTGCCCGTGTTAACTCTAGGTCATATCCAGCTTGGGTTCCATCAGCATCCATACTTGTAATTAGTAGTTCTCCGGCCCCCCGTTTTTCAACTTCTTCTGCCCACAGTAGAGCATCTAAGCCTGTATTTTCCCTGCCACCACGTACATATACATCCCAACCCGGATTTTTCGGGCTGACTCTGCGTCTAGCATCAATAGCAACAACTATACATTGATTCCCGAAGCGATCGCTTGCCCGATTAATTAAGTCTGGTTCGCGTACTGCCGCAGAATTAATACTAACCTTGTCTGCCCCAGCTCGTAACAAAGCTTTAACATTTTCTAAGGATTGGATACCGCCACCTACTGTCAATGGAATGAAGACTTGTTCAGCAGTGCGGTAAACAACATCTAAGATAATACCTCGGTCTTCATGAGTGGCTGTAATATCCAGAAATACTAACTCATCGGCACCGGCTTGGTTGTAAACCTTTGCTAGTTCTACCGGATCGCCTGCATCTTGCAAGTTGACAAAATTAACTCCTTTTACAACCCGCCCCGCCTTCACATCTAAGCACGGTAAGATTCTTTTAGATAACATAGTAATTTTTGTACTTCTAGGTAATTGGCCGGAATTTAAATTTTAAATTGGCGCGGGTATGCACAAACGAAAATTTTCACAGATATAGAGTATGGGGCATTGTGCATTGGTTATTTCTCCCCCTGCTTCCCCTGCTCCCCCTGCTCCTCCACCCAGTCCCCTAAAAAGTAGATAGCTGAATTATGGCGATAATCTCCTCGAAAAAACAGCCTCCAGAACCCAATGGAGAACCAAAACAGCGTCGGGAATCGGCGAAAGCAGCATCCACGAACAATATTTTGCAAGCTGAAGCTGCTATTGATGAACAAGACAGACAGGAAGAAAGTATTCGACCGCAGCGATTTGCCGATTACATTGGGCAAAAAGATTTAAAGGATGTACTAGACATTGCCATCAAAGCAGCTAAGTCTCGTGGTGAAGTGCTGGATCACTTGCTGCTATATGGACCGCCAGGATTGGGTAAAACCACAATGGCAATGATTTTAGCATCGGAAATGGAGGTAAATTACAAAATTACCAGTGCCCCAGCGCTGGAACGTCCCCGAGATATTGTCGGGCTACTGGTCAACATGAAACCAGGGGATATCTTATTCGTGGACGAAATTCATCGCCTCTCGCGGATGACAGAAGAAATTCTCTATCCGGCGATGGAAGATTATCGGTTAGATATTACTATTGGTAAGGGTTCAAGCGCTCGGATTAGAAGTTTGCCGTTGTCAAAGTTTACCTTAGTAGGAGCTACAACCAGGGTAGGTGCTTTAACTTCACCACTGCGCGATCGCTTTGGCTTAGTTCAGAAGCTGCGATTTTATGAAGTTGATGAACTGAGTAAAATTGTACTGCGAAGCGCTGAATTACTTAAAACCCCCGTTACAGAAGATGGTGCAGCAGAAATAGCGCGGCGCTCGCGTGGAACACCACGAATTGCTAATAGATTACTTAAACGAGTACGTGATTATGCACAAGTAAAATTATCTGGAGAAATTACTGAAAGTGTTGCATCGGAGGCATTGCAACTATTCCAAGTAGACCCGTGTGGCTTAGATTGGACAGATCGGCAGATGCTCAGTGTAATTATTGAACAATTTAACGGTGGCCCAGTGGGATTAGAAACAATGGCAGCTGCAACAGGTGAAGATACCCAAACAATTGAAGAGGTATACGAACCTTACCTGATGCAAATTGGCTATTTAACTAGGACTCCACGTGGGAGGATGGCGACAAAAGCAGCATACAAGCATTTAGGATTTACGCCGCCTAGCGAACAATTGTCGTTATTGTAATTAGGGAAAATTGGGCAAAGAGGGAGTGCTGATTGTTGAGTGTTGACTGTTGAGCCTCACCAAAGACCTTCTGTTGCTCAAATCAGGAGTTAACAACTAAAAGTTATTCTCCCCCTACCTCCTTATTTCCCCACTCCCCACTCACTTACGGTAAACCCAGATGATGAAGTTGATTGGTATTTTTCTCAGTTTGTTACTTGTATTTGGCTGGGGTACACCAGTGATGGCACAATCTCAATTGCCAAACTTTAGTCCAGAGCAATTAAAACAAGGTGATGAGTGGGCAAATCAGGCTTTTGTCGCTACAAATAAGGGTGATTTTGCCACGGCCGAAACTTACTGGACAAAGATTATTGAGCAATTTCCCACGAATGCGGGGGCGTGGAGTAACCGAGGAAATTCGCGGGTGAGTCAGAACAAATTACAAGCGGCGCTGGGAGATTACAACAAAGCCATAGAACTTGCTCCAAATGCCACCGATCCTTATTTGAATCGCGGTGCTGCGTTGGAAGGGTTGGGAAAATGGCAAGAAGCGATCACAGATTATAATCATGTCCTAGAATTAGATCCTAACGATGCGATGGCATATAATAATCGCGGTAATGCCAAAGCTGGTTCAGGAAAATGGGATTTGGCGATCGCTGATTATAAAAAATCTAATCAGATAGCTCCGAATTTTGCTTTTGCTCGTGCTAACTATGCCCTCGCCCTTTATGAAACTGGTCAAATCGACCAAGCAATCCGGGAAATGCAAAATATAGTCCGCAAATATCCCAAATTTGCTGATATGCGTGCTGCTCTCACCGCTGCTTACTGGGTAAATGGAAAGCAAGGGGAAGCTGAAAGTAACTGGGTGGCTGCTTATGGACTCGATAACCGTTATAAGGACATCAACTGGGTAACAAATATCCGTCGTTGGCCTGCGAGTATGGTAGTGGCTTTAGATAAGTTTCTAAAACTCCAGTAGGCAAGTTATAGCGAAAGTCATCTCAACAAGACTAGATTAGCTAATACTTTGCTTTGCCAACACAGCAGGGCCAGCAGTAACGATTACGATTTTATCTGGATGGACTAACTCCCTAGCTGCTTGATTGACTTCCTCAAGGGTGACTTTCTGGATTTTTTGAGTTAAGGAGTATAATTCAACTCTATTTAGTCCGTAGACTTCATTCATCAAAATTGTATCTGTTAATTCCTCTGGGTTTGCCAAGGAAACATTGTAGTTACCGATGAGGGTGCGTTTAGCTGTTTCTACTTCTAGCTGAGTGACGCCTTGTTGACGGATTTGCTGTAATATTTGGCGGGTACTGGCGATCGCTTTGGTGTTATCTTCAGCACTAGTTTGCATCTCAATCAAAAATGTCCCGGCATTTTTTCCAGCTTGAAAGTAGCTATAAATTCCATAGCTCAAACCTTGGCGATCGCGCACTTCTGTTCCCAGTCTACTAGATAGGGTATCGCCTCCCAAAATCTGGTTCAGCACTAGAACTGCGTAAAATCGAGGATCGTAACGGTTAATACCTGTGTAACCCATACAAGTTACAGCTTGAGCTTTACCTGCTAAGACTCGGCTGACACTGACTATTTTCTCTGGCAATGACACTGTAGGATATTTTAATGTCGGTGCTTGATTGCTAACTTGCCAGTCAGCAAAGTTGGCTTCAATGAGCGATCGCACTGACTCTAACTCAAAATCTCCCACTACTACTAGCACTGTTGTGTCAGGACGATAATGTTTAGCTTTAAAATCTATCGCATCCTGGCGTTTAATTCGCTGTAAACTTTCTTCTGTAGGAAAGGAGTTTAGGGGATGTTTTTTTGGGTAAATTGACTGAACAAGTATTCTTCTAGCTACTTGTGATGGTTCATCTAATTCTATTTGCAAATCGGTTAGAGTTTGTTGGCGATGCAGTTCTAATTCTTTGACGGGAAATGTACTATTTTTAAGAACATCTGCCAAAATTTCAATCAGTATTGACAAGTCTGGTGCTAAGCTATCACCTTCAATCTGCACACCTTCTGGGTAGGCTTGAAAATCTAGACATGCACCTCGTTCTCCCAAGGTTTTGGCGATTGTTAAGACATTTTTAGTTTTTGTACCACTAAGCAAATTTTCTGCGACAAAAGCAGCTAGTCCGGCTTTCTCATCTGAATCGAATTCCGTCCCAGCTTGAATGTAGCCACTCAGAGTAACAGTAGGAGTGCTAGGATCGGGTAACATCAATAGCCGCAGTCCGTTGTTCAATTTGAATTGCTGTGGTAATATCTGGGCAATGTTTTCTGTACGAGAGGTTGATGCTCCAGGACTCGCCACCACTTCGCTAACGCCAATGACAGCAACCAACGCATCTGTTACCAAATCCACGCTTGGTAAGTACTTCACCACTTCAGCAACATCTACAGGTGCTACAGCAGAGAAATTTTCCATCGTTTGAGTAAAATCTGGTTT
The DNA here is from genome assembly GCF_005869855.1 of Nostoc sp. PA-18-2419. Taxonomy (GTDB): domain Bacteria; phylum Cyanobacteriota; class Cyanobacteriia; order Cyanobacteriales; family Nostocaceae; genus Nostoc. The sequence continues at coordinate 65,995 of NZ_SZNH01000003.1, forward strand.
ATTACCAAGTTCTGTTGTTTGCTTCTGGGTTGGTTCAAAAAACCCTACTGTACGTGCTTCTGGTGTCAGGTATTTGTTAATTACAGCCATAACATCCATTGGTGTAACCAAACGGATAGCTGCTAAATAGCGGTCTGTATAGCGGTAATCATCAGCAGTAGTTTCATCATGACCCAATTGCATTGCTTGAGAAGTGATATCACGGTTACTCAAAATTACATCTGCTGTTAACTGAGTTTTGGCTCGTTCCACTTCCTCTAATGTCACACCTTTTTTTGCTGCATTGGCGATCGCACTGCTTAGCACTGAGTCAATTTTTTTTAAATTTTGTTTAGATGCAGCCGTCACCAATACCTCATACCAGCCAAATTCCCGCAAACTGGTAACGGATGCTGTAACTTCATGAGCTAAACCTGATTCCACCAACGCTTGATAAAGACGAGAATTCCGTCCCTCAGTCAAAATGTAATCTATCACATCCAGTGCAGGTACATCCGGTTGATTAATATCTGGTAACGGATAAACCGCCTGCAACAAGTGCCCTACTCCTGGTTCTCGTAATACTATGGGAGTAGTGTTAGGGGTAGCAGCGCGTTTAGCCTGTGCTGACTGTTTACTGTTGAGTAAAAAATTATTATTCTCTCCTGTGCTGCTCTGCTCCTGAAGCCCTCTGCTCCTTACCTTTGCATTGCTTTTAATCTCCACTTCCTGAGGATAGCGAGTTTCCCATTTCCTAACTCCTAACTCCTCAGTTGTGACTCTATTTGGTAATTTGCCAAATACTTCTTTAACAATTTCCAGAGTATTTGCCGTTTGAAAATCTCCAACCATTACTAAGACAGCATTATTGGGAGTGTAGAAATTGCGGTAATATTTTTCTACTTGGTCAAGTTCAAATTTTTTGACATCATCTGTAGTGCCACCTACAGGTAATCCATAGGCATGATTGGGAAATACTGCTTGCATTACGGCGCGATTGAGGCGATATTCTGGGCTATTCTCGTAACCTTGGAGTTCGGAAATTATTACTCGCTTTTCACTTGCTAGTTGTTCTGCTTCTATCTGGGAATTTTGCATTCTATCAGCTTCCAGCACTAAAAGTGCTTTGAGTTTGCTTCGTTCCACAGTCCCGTAATATGCTGTTTGGTCATAGCTGGTGAAAGCATTAGAATCACTACCTAAAGCACTAAACAAACGTCCAAATTGAATCGGACGATTTTTTGTGCCTTTAAACATCATGTGTTCTAATTGATGAGCAATACCATTTACTCCCGCTTCCTCGTTCCGCGAGCCTATTTTATACCATACTTGCACCGTTACCACAGGCGCAGTATGCACTTCCTTTGTGAGGACAATTAGACCATTTTCCAGTACTGTCTTGCAGACGTTTTCTGTCAGTGTTGAGGGCATTATTATTTTTATTAGCAAGCAAAACTTGTATTTTTATTTATATGTAAATTAAAACTATTTTCATTTATTTCAACCCAAATCTTGTGTAGGGGTACAGTAATATTCACTAGTGTCAATTTAATTTTTGAAAAAACTTAAGACTTTAAAAATCAAAGTAGATTATTACAGTTCAGCAACAATTAAGAAAAAGAATATATTAGCAATAAAATTTATTAAAAAGTTAAATTATGGCAGTTTTGCTAAAACACGAATAAATTCCAGAGGTAAGCCGTCAGTATCGGCGATAAAAACAACTTCGTAAATGCGATCGCCTATTTGCTGTTGTGTTGGTTCTAATAACACCTTTAATGGTTGTAATTCTTCTATTTTTAATACACGTTCTTGTAAACTTGTCAACCAGCTAGGTAAATCTGCCACAATCTCAGTTAAATCGAATGAAAGATGATAATATCCGACATAATGCTCATCAGCAAATGCGTCTGGGGCTGGTTTTGGTTCAGGGATTTGGATCAGTTCAATTCTGCCACCTAATCCTTCCATCCAGCAAGCTAAGGTGTAGCCTGTAGTGAAGCGTTCTGAAATTGTAAATCCTAAATGTTCGTAGAAAGCGATCGCTCGATGAATATTCGCTGTCCGAATAGAAGCGTGGTGCATATTTGTTCTCAGTCCTTGGTCATTTGTCAGTTGTCCTTTGCTGTAAAGTTATGATGAGGGATTTGGCTGGTCATAACTTTATACTTTGTCCTTCGTTATTCACTAATGACTAATACTTCGGGTTCGCTCAGTACAAGTGACAAATGACCAATGACCATTACTCAAATAACCTGAAATAAGGGTAGCGCACAGGGACACCAGGTTCTTTTTCCAAGTCAAAATTGATTACTTCCCAGCAGGGATCTTCTGGAGGATCGGGACTAAACTCTACAGGTAAACCGTACAATCGCGCAGCTGTTGCTTCTGGCTGTCCAGACCGCCAAGGTGTACTGCGTTCTAAGTAGCCACTCATCAATTCCTGATAGCGTCGAGCAATAATTACTCGTGTTGCTCGATAGCCTTGGGTATACAGCTTGTCTAACGCTTCATGAATTTCAAACCGGATACCATCAGGATGAGTATGCTGTCTATACCATTCATTATTCCACCGCCGCCAATGACGCCCTGATTGCAAATGGATTAGCTCTCCATTTTTCGGGTTAGCTTCAAAAGCGCCATGACGCGGACATAAATAGGTATCTGTTAGTGTCAACGCCGGAATAGTCTGCCGACAGTGGGGACACTGTATTTCAGGGCCAAATATTGGGTACTGCAAGCCTGGATTCATCATGAAGTGCGTACAAACATAATTTTGTCTTTACCAGCACTAAACACTAGTAGGTTGGGTTATACACTTCGGCTCCGCCACTTTGGGATATTTACTCACTGCAAGCTCAACAAATAAATCCTGGGTCGTGAGTTTTAAGTTTTGCATGAAGAACTCTCCTTCAACTCAACACTCATCGGTACTTCGTTAAGCAACTCAGTACTCCTGAATCTAGAGGCTTGACGCTGTGATATCCTGGTTGTGCAACCAGCCTCAAAGGTTGGAGTTTCTCCAGTGTTCCTGGGTACCATACTAATATTCTATCGTGTCTACCGCTTCTTACTGGACATCTGTCGATTTTTCTCAAGCTGCCTTCATTGCAGCCAATGCTGTTGTTATTGGTTCGGTAAACATAGCACCCAAAGTGAGCATTTGGTATGGAGCAGTGGTTAGGGGAGATGTTGAACGCATTGAAATTGGCGAATGCACGAATATTCAGGACGGGGCAATTTTACATTGCGATCCTGGTTTTCCCACAATCATAGAAGATCATGTGACGATAGGGCATCGTGCTGTGGTACATTCGGCTTACATTGAGCGTGGAAGTTTAATCGGTATTGGGGCAGTGATTTTAGACGGTGTACGAGTGGGTACTGGTAGTATTATTGGCGCTGGTGCAGTGGTAACTAAAAATGTACCTCCCTTATCTTTGATAGTCGGCATTCCTGGCAAAGTACAACGTCAAGTAACAGAAGTTGAAGCCGCTGAACTTATCGAACACGCTAAGCGTTACGAGAAGTTAGCTTTAGTTCATGCAGGTAAAGGTACTGATATTGGCTTTGGTAAGGCTTAGCAGTGGGAGATGTGATTCGACTATGCGGTAGTTAAATCTCGACTTCGCTCGATTTTTACCTAGTCAAAACTCACCAACCCAAAGATGAGAAAAATGTTAACAGAGGAGAGAATAATAACTCTTCACTTAAAAACAGCAAGTGCGTTGCGTATTTTCCCCCATAGAAGCAACTGGGTCTCAACACTTAACATTAGCCCTTTAATTAATAATTTAAACATTCTTTACATATCAATTGGGAAAAATTGCCCACTTCAGCTAAAAATAAAAATGAGAGAAGTTGACAAAACTTTAATTTCTACTTAAAAGAGGGGTTCTAGATATGGATATCGATTTCCGTTTAGCTATCGTTTTAGCACCAGTTGCTATTGCTGCTGGCTGGGCAGTATTTAATATTGGTGCTGTGGCTTTAAGGCAAATTCAAGGCTTTTTAGATAGGGAAGCCTAAATTAGGCTTAATATCATTATTTTCCAACCGACTGTTTCTCTTTACTAGGACAGTCGGTTTTATTCATAGCGAGCATTGGAAGTGCGGAGTGAGGAGTTATTCTGCTCCTAAAGCCCTTTTGCTCCCCATTTCCCTATTACCCCTTATCCCCACAGGGGGCCCACCTTCCCCATTTACTCTTCCCGTGGATATCGATTCTGTAATCCAACCTCTGCAACGCTTTGGTGTCCATCTAGGACTTGATCGCATTGTCAATCTCTTGAGAAATCTTGGTAATCCCCATCACCAAGTTCCGGTAATTCACGTTGCTGGCACCAATGGGAAAGGTTCCGTTTGTGCTTATCTTTCCTCGGTACTCACTGAGGTTGGTTATCGTACAGGACGCTACACCTCGCCCCATTTAGTTAATTGGACGGAACGTATTTGTCTCAATGAACAGCCAATTTCAGCTGAAGAACTAAAGCAATTGTTGCAAACAGTCCAAGCCGCGATTCCTGCTAACGAGCAATCACCAACTCAATTTGAAGTAATTACCGCAGCAGCTTGGTTGTATTTTGCCCAAGCTAAAGTTGATGTCGCAGTTGTAGAAGTCGGACTAGGAGGGCGCTTGGATGCTACCAATGTCTGTTTAGAACCTTTAGTAACAATCATCACTTCTATTAGCCGGGAACACTGGCAACAACTTGGCCCCACGATTTCTGATATTGCTAGAGAAAAAGCGGGTATTCTCAAACGTGGATGCCCTGTTGTGGTAGGGCCATTGCCACCAGATGCCGAAGATGTGGTGCGATCGCGTGCTTTAGAATTAGAATGCCCAATTTTTACGCCTCAACCCGCCCGTCAAATCTCCACAGAATCGGCAGAATATTTATCAATACAAAATTCAAAATTAATTAAATATCCATTGGCATTAGCCGGACAAATTCAGTTAACTAATTCAGCTTTGGCTTTAGCTGCTTTGGAAATTCTCCAAAAACAAGGTTGGCAGATTTCTGAAGCAGCCATCATCAACGGAATGGCAAAAACTCAATGGCTGGGGCGGATGCAATGGACTAGTTGGAAAAATCATCAATTATTACTTGATGGCGCTCACAATCCCGCCGCAGCCCAAGTTCTCCGTCAGTATGTCGATAGCTTAAATACAGTCAAACACAAGCCTGTAAATTGGATAATGGGAATGTTTGCTGATAAAGATTGTGCTGATATTTTTACAGCTTTACTGCGACCAAGTGACCATCTTTTTTTAGTACCAATACCAGTAGAATCTTGGCCAGGCCGAACTTCTGCTGACCTAGATGAATTAGCCAATTTAGCTGACACTGCCTGTCCAGAATTAAGCGATCGCCAGAAGTATCCAGATTTATTCACAGCATTAGAAGCCGTAATATCAACCGCCACCACAGACGATTTAATCGTTATATGTGGTTCGCTTTACTTAGTAGGCAATTTTTTAGCAACTACTAATATAATTCGTAAATCATAATTACAAATTACGAATTAAAAATTTACCTTTGATTCCACTGTTGTGCGGCATCTTCTACCGCTTTATCTACTGTTTTATCGCCTAGCATTGCTGCTTGTAAGTTCTCATAAACTGCTTTTTGCAATTGATTAAAATCCTTCAAAGTGGGAGTTAATATTTCTGCGTGTTGTAATTCCTTAGCACTGATGACTCGCGCTTTTTCTATTGTTGAAGCATTAGCTGGAATATCTTTAAAATAGCTGTCAGACAATGCTTTGACTGTGGAAGGTAAAACATTCGCGGCTTTTGCAAAGGCTAACTGATTTTCATCATTGGTGACAAATAAAGCAAACTTCACGGCGGCGTCTGGTTGTTTGCTGTCGCGAGGAATAACTATGTTCATCACAGCGACATTTTTCTTACCTGTGTTGCCGGTGAGTTGGGGCGCTATTTCTGAAGCTTGAGCAATTTTCGGAGCATTATTAGCGATCGCTTTGAGAAACTCTGGCCCAGAAGCTAGAAACACTGTTTCTCCAGATTGGTACAAATCAATCGCGTGGCGATGTCCTTGAGTCAAAGCCTCTTTAGGTAATAAGCCTTTTTTATACAAGTCTACCCAATACTGAAATGCTGCTTTCCCTTGTGGCGAATTAAACGCAGCTTTACCTTCGGTATCTATTAAAGTCACTCCCATTTGCACAAAAGATTCTAGTACTTCCCCAGAATCTTGCGGTACAAATGTCACAAAAAAAGCATATTTTCCAGTCTTATCTTTAATTTGTTGCGCTATTTGTGCTAATTCTGCGTAAGTAGCAGGTGGTTTACTGATACCTGCTTGTTTTAATAAATCGGTGTTATAAATGGTTAACCGTGTAGTGAGATACCAGGGAATTCCAAAACTCTTACCATTAAGCGTAGAAGATTCCCAAATATTCGGTAGATAGGAGGAACGTACATCATTTGGAACTTTTGTATCCAAATCTAACCAAGCATTTCGTCCTGCAAGTTGAGAAGCAAAACCGGGATTGAGGTTAACAACATCAGGTGGCGTTTTTCCTGAGACAGCTGCTAATATTTTGTTTTCCATTGCTGCCCAAGGTACATCAACCCAGTTAACCTTTATACCAGAATTTTGCGATTCAAAATTTGTAATCAGGCTTTTGAAGTAGTCAGTAAATTGAGGTTGGAGTTGCATCGTCCAAAACTCAATCGTTGTGCCTTTTGAAGTAGCTTGTTTTGTATCTGTACCAACATTACCTGTACTGCAACTTACAATCCAACTAGTTAACACGCCAAGCAGTAGTAAAGCAGTAAATTGTTTAAATTTTCGTAATTGAATCATTTTCCCAGTATTTTTACGCTTGATCGGGCTGAAAATCTTATGCAGAATTGACGAGATTATAGGCTAAATCAATTACCAGTATTAGAGATAACTAGGGAATGGGGACTGGGGATCGGGGAAATAAGATTAAAAATACTATTTTCCAATACCCAATACCCAATCCCCAATTCAATTTACCAGTCCAGCGGGCACAACTGTGGTGAAAAGCTTCAATAGTCTGTTTGGCAAATCAAATAAAGGGGTCGGCATTGAACTTGCTCCCGAACGGGTAAATGTAGTTCAGCTACGCAAGCAGCGTCAAGGCTTGAAACTAGAAAACTTCACATCGGTAGCAGTTCCCGAAGGCGTAGTTACTGATGGTCAAATTACCGACCCTCCAGCGATGGCGCAGTTAATTCAGGAAGCGCTAGCCCAAAGCAAAATCAAAACTTCTCGTGTTGCTACTGGTGTACCAGGGCGAGATTCTATCGTCCGTTTAATACCGGTGCCAGCAGAGTTAGATGACAAAGAACTGCGAGAAATGGTGTTAAACCATGAAGCAGGTTTGTATTTACCCTATCCTCGGGAAGAAGCTGATGTAGACTATCAGAAACTTGGGTACTTTGTGGATGAAGATGGCATTGAAAAAGTACAGGTACTCTTAGTTGCCACCCGCAAGGAGGTAACAGATACCTATATAAGTACATTTGAACAAGCAGGATTACAAATCGATGTTTTAGAAATTAACAGTTTTGCTCTGATTCGCACTATTCGCGAACAATTGCGACAATTTGGACCGCAAGAAGCAGCAGTACTAGTTGATATAGAGTTTGACAGCACAGAAATTGCCATCATTGTTAACGGAGTACCGCAATTTTCCCGCACGGTACCTATAGGCACTTATCAAATGCAAACTGCTCTGGCTAGGGCAATGAGCTTACCCACATCGCGAGATATGGAACTGTTACAGGGGATGGTTATTACCCCAACTGTTATAGACGGTGGCAAAACCGGCGTTACAGAACTCAATCCTGGGATGGCAGCCATCTTGAGAGTATTGGGAGAACTAACAGATGAATTGCGCCGTTCCATCGATTTTTACCTCAATCAAAGTGAAAATTTGGAGGTAGCGCAGATTTTATTAGCTGGACCTGGAGGTGGACTCCAACAGCTTGATGAATTCTTTACCCAACGATTAAGTTTGCCAACTATCCAAATAGATCCAATTGGGGCTTTGTCTTTGGAAGTCGATAGCGAGAAATATCCACAAGTACAACGCTCTGGGTTAGCGATTGTACTTGGTTTAGGAATGCGGGAGGTGTAATACCAATTTTAGATTTGGAATTTTAATTTTGGATTGTCTGTTTTGACAATCACACTTTTGAGATTTGGGATTTTAAATTCTGGATTGTCTGTTTTAACGATCGCACTGTTTGAGAATTCTCAAACCATAATATTTATCTTTAGTTGGTGTGAGAAAATGTACAGTTTGGATGTTAACTTTCTTAAAGACCGCCCAGCCTATCAAAAAAAGCCTGACAAAAAGAGAGGAATGGCTCTAAGCCTTCCTGGAGGAAATTTAACACCAGTCTATATCGGAGCTGCATTAGGTGTAGGTCTTCCAGGTTTATTCGGAATTGCTTGGTGGTTATTGCAAGGAAAGATTGTTGAATTAGAGGGCACAGTAGCACAACTGGACCAGGAAAGCAAGAGATTAGATACACAAATCGGCAACCTGAATCAAATCAAAGCAGAGACGAGCACAATTAAAGGGGAAACTCAAGCTTTAGTTACTGTATTTGACCAGATTCGACCTTGGTCAGCAATGTTGCAAGATTTGCGCGATCGCATTCCTGCAGCAGTGCAAATTGAAAATATCAAGCAAATCCCACCCATTGCGGTGGTGGAAGGTCAGCCACCCAACAATCCAGCCGGAGGATTAGAAATTACCGGACTAGCTCGTTCCTTTAACGATGTCAATGATTTCTTATTGAGTTTGCAACAGTCTCAATTTTTGAAGTCCTCAGAAAGCAGAATTATTACTGCAACCTTAGTAGATGCTCCGGTTACATCAGGTGTAGCTGCGATTCCTGGTGTCATAATTAAGCCGCCACAAGTCGTTAAATACACTATTCAATCGAGTATGAATGATGTTCCAGCTTCAGAATTAATTCGGGAGTTGGAAAAAAAAGGCACAGTCGGGTTAGTAGCTCGAATTCGTACTATGCAACAAACAGGAGTCATTTCAAAATGACGCTGAGTGATGATTTAAATTTTGCCGAACAAGCTGGAGAATTTGATGCACAAACCCCAGCTTACCCCGTGGTATTTGGCATTGCTTTCACACCAAAAATTATCGGTATTTTATTAGGGGTAATTGGTTTAGCAGGAGGAGGATATATATTCTTAAACCTGTTAATGCCAGCTTGGGAAAGCTATCAGCAACAGCAAGCAAAAGCCTCGGAACTCCAAGGACAAATAGAGCAAAAGAAACTTAATATCAAACAGATTGATAAAGTTAAAGAGGAATTAGCACAGGCAAAACAGCAAAAAGTTCAGGTTTTAGGTTTATTTGCTAGTGAAAAAACTTTAGATACATTGCTGCTAGATGTGAATCGATTAGTTGAATCTGGTAATGCTCAAACTCCGATTAATGGAGTCAGAGCCAAACTCAAGAAGTTTGTGCCAGTTTCTCAAAAGCCAGAACCAATTATTGATGGAAGTTTGGGAAAACAAGTTGACGGCAAACTAGAACGCAGCAGTATTAGTGCCGAAATTACAGGAACCTATGAACAAACACAATCAATAGTTCGTAACATTGAGCGTTTACAGCCTTTGTTGATAGTTAAAGATTATCAATCAACATTAGCTCCATTAGAGGTTAGATCCCCATTAGATAAAACACCAGTGAAAATGGGGCCAACAGAGATTAATACATCATTCCAATTACAAGCATTGATGCCACTTAGTCCCGAAGAAATAGCAGCGGCAGCTAAAACTGCTGCCAAAAAGTAATTATGAGTTATAAGTTATGAGTTATGAGTTATGAACTATAAGTTACGAGCTATCATTTCTAACTATTCAATCCTAACTCTTCACTCCTAGCTAAATTATTCTTAACTCCTTACTTTCAAAAATCAACACTCATAGCCAACTGCTCAAAATGTTTGTCAACAAGGTTTTATTTAGGTGAGGAATGAACTGTGAAACAGCTTCACGGTAAAAATTTTATATTAGGTACTGCTGCTTTTGTCTTTTTTGCAGCTCAACCAGCTTGGGCACAAATTGCTCAAGTTACTAATGTGCAGTTAAATCCAGCTAATGGTGGAGTTAGCATTGTTTTGAAAACTTCTTCAGGGTCGCGTCCCCAAGTTTTCACTACAAAAAGAGGTAAGTCTTTAGTTGCAGACATTATTAATACTCAATTACGATTACCACAAGGTAATAGTTTTCGTCAAGATAGTCCAGCGCCAGGAATTGCTTCGGTTGAAGTTAGTCAACTTGATGCCAATAGTGTCAGGGTGACGGTAACTGGCAGCAACAATGTGCCTGGCAGTGAACCGGTGGTGCGATCGGCAAATGGAATTACACTCAGCTTTAGCCCATCTGCTGGCACCACCGCTGCCTCACCAACGCCAACAAGACCAACATCGACACCACCGCCTGCTTCTACACATGCCCAACCAAGTCAAAAGCCAGACGTTCTCGTTCCCAACCCGCAAGTCACTATTGACGGACAACCTGCACAAGCTGCTGGTCCAGGTCAACCTGTGAGTCAGGCTCCACCTTTCTTACCCAGAGCCGTCGCCCCACCGGTGGGAGATATTGCTATTTCCGCTACCGATGCTTCTCCTAGCACCATTGATTTGGGAACACAGGAACGCGTTCCCCGTTTAGTATTGCGAGATGCGCCGGTGCGTGAGGTTTTGTCATTACTTGCCCGTGCTGCCAATTTGAATCTAGCTTATGTTGGAAGTGAGCAAGGTGGTGGAGGTCAGCAAGGTGCTGCTGCACCAGCAACCTCTCAAACCATTTCTTTAGATATAGAAAACGAGCCAGTGCAAGATGTATTTAACTACGTCTTGCGCTTGAGTGGTTTAGAAGCTAACCGCAATGGTCGCACAGTTTTTGTAGGGGCTAAATTACCCAATGCAACTCGTGACATGGTTATGCGTAGCTTACGACTCAATCAGGTAGCAGTCGATGTTGCCCTAAACTTTTTGGTCGGCTTGGGAGCAGAAAGTGCGGTCAGCCGCGAACGACAAGTTACCAGTGTTAGTGCTATACCTGTAGGTACTGGAGTTGCGCCTATCACCCAAACTCAGACGACCACCGAAACCAGAATTGAACCTCAACGCGTTGATTTTAAAGACTCTAGCCCATTGTTGAGAGGCTTACAGGCATTAGGAGATGAGCGCACCAATTCTCTGACTTTGATTGGGCCTCCCAGACTAGTTGAGATGGCAATGTCTCAACTAACTCAGCTTGATATCCGGCGTCGTCAAGTGGTAGTCAACGTCAAGATTATCGATGTTAACCTCTTGAATACCCAAGACTACAACACTAGCTTTTCCTTTGGAGTTGGCAACAACTACTTTACAAATGATGGTGGTGCAGCATCTCTAAATTTTGGCGGTTCGAGACCAGCTACAAGAGCTGAAGCATCAACCAGTATCACTAGTACACCTACAACTGCTAATCCACTTCAGGGCTCAAATGTTTTTATAGACCCAAATACAGGAACAGCTACCGCTGGCGTAAACTCTAATCCTACACAACCAGGTATTACAGCATTTACACCAGGAACAAGTACAACTGCAATTGTCCCAACAGCGATTGATCCTGTTACTGGTACACCTACTCAGTTTCAGCAGCAAACCACGACAACCCCTGCAACAACCACATACGCGTTGCCTACCATATTCCAGTTCCCTAAGCGTCTTCTCGCTAGCTTGCAGGCTCAAGTCCAAAATGGCAACGCCAAGATTTTGACAGACCCAACCTTAATTGTTCAAGAAGGTCAAACCGCTAATGTCAATCTGACTCAGGAAGTCGTAGGCAATATTAAAAGGGAAATCGTTCGCGATGATAATATTGCTACAGAAACGATTTCAGCGGAAAAAGACAGAGTAGGTTTAACCTTGGCTGTCAAAATTGACCGAATTGATGATAATGGTTTTGTCTCTCTATCGGTAGCTCCTGTTGTCAAAGCACCCCAAGCTCCAGCTACTATCAATGTTGGAGGTGGTGGTAGCCAACAAATATTCTTAGTGTCTGAGCGCTCTCTTAATTCTGGCTTGATTCGCCTGCGAGATGGTCAGACTCTAATTCTCTCAGGTATCATTCAAGACGCAGACCGGACAACTGTCTCTAAAATTCCTATTTTAGGAGATCTTCCGCTTATTGGTTCGTTGTTTAGAAGTACAAACAGACAGAACCAGCGCAATGAGGTCATTGTGTTGCTCACACCTCAAATTATGGATGACTCTGAGAACTCCTCTTATGGCTATAACTACAGTCCCAGCCCACAAGTGCGGCAAATTCTTGAGCGTCGGGGCTTGAAGATTCCTACCGGGCAATAAAGAGTAAGTGAGTTAACTCTGGATCAAATCCTCGCTACTTACTGTCAAGCAGTTCGTAATTAAATCCTGCCTATTCTAAATGACAGAGTATATTTGACTTCCCACAGCTTGAAGCTGTGGGATTATTGTTTCGTCTTGCCTATTTGTTTAAACAGGAAAAATAATGATTTGAAAAACGTGAGTTTTCAGCTTGTCAACTAAGATTCAACAGATGATGTTCTGACTTGTTTAACTTTTGACTTACTTACACACTACCCACTTTATGATGTTGAGACACTGCACAATATTAAAGGCGATCGCCTGATGGCATACCATTGAGATAGTTAGCAGTTAGTAATTCCATGAGTATTCCTCAAGAATTTCTAAGTGGGATTGAGCAATAAATGGTGACCAATTAACAGTACTACTGCATTTAGCTCTTTCGCTCAAGAGTGGGAGAAAATCTGTTAATTCTATTGTTGAATCTCAGGCTTATCACAATTGGGTAAGTTCTGAGAATGAGATTTACAATGAAGTATTTGCTGATGAGTAGGTTGGGGAGCTACTCGCTTAGAAAGGTTTCGCGGCAATTGCGTAAGTGGCGTTTGAGGAACAAAACCCAACATTAGCAAGACTCTATTGAATTTCACTATCGCTCAACCCAACCTATTTTTGTTGTTAACTAAAAAACCGTATTGGCATCTTACCTGATTTCAGAATAAATACTCCCGAAACTCCCAAAATTTTGGAAAATAATAAAGTAAGTGAGTATCACAAGACTCATTTGATTTCCTCATTTATTCTAGGAAAATATGACTCATCCTTTCCTTGAACGCCTGCGTAGTCCAGATAGCCCAGTTCTTGTCTTCGACGGAGCAATGGGAACTAACCTGCAAACGCAAAACCTCACAGCAGAAGACTTTGGCGGCGCACAATACGAAGGTTGTAACGAATACTTAGTCCACACTAAACCCGAAGCTGTGGCTAAAGTTCACCGCGACTTTCTCGCGGCTGGTGCTGATGTGATTGAAACAGATACCTTTGGCAGTACGTCCATTGTGCTGGCAGAATATGACTTGGCAGACAAGGCTTACTACCTCAGCAAGACAGCCGCAGAACTTGCCAAGCGTGTTGCTGCGGAGTTTTCTACTCCCGAAAAACCCCGCTTTGTGGCTGGTTCCATCGGTCCGACAACCAAACTACCAACCTTGGGACATATTGACTTTGACACCATGAAAGCTACTTTTGCTGAACAAGCCGAAGCGCTGTGGGATGGTGGTGTTGATTTATTTATTGTGGAAACTTGCCAAGATGTGCTGCAAATTAAAGCAGCGCTGAATGGGATTGAAGAAGTGTTTGCCAAAAAGGGCGATCGCCGCCCGTTGATGGTGTCTGTGACAATGGAAAGCATGGGCACAATGTTGGTGGGTTCAGAAATCAGCGCTGTGCTGACAATTTTAGAACCTTATCCAATTGACATTCTCGGTCTCAACTGCGCCACAGGCCCAGACTTGATGAAACCACATATCAAGTATCTGGCAGAACATTCACCTTTTATTGTTTCCTGTATTCCTAATGCGGGTTTACCTGAGAACGTCGGCGGTCAAGCACACTACCGTTTGACTCCGTTGGAATTACGGATGGCATTGATGCATTTCGTTGAAGATTTGGGTGTCCAAGTGATAGGGGGTTGCTGTGGGACACGTCCAGAACACATTCAACAGTTGGCAGAAGTCGCCAAACACTTGAAGCCAAAAGTTAGACAACCTAGCTTAGAACCGGCAGCAGCATCAATTTACACTACTCAAGCATACGAGCAAGATAATTCTTTCTTAATTATCGGTGAACGTCTCAACGCTAGTGGTTCTAAGAAGTGCCGCGATTTACTCAATGCCGAAGATTGGGATGGACTCGTCTCAATGGCGAGGGCGCAAGTCAAAGAAGGCGCACACATCTTGGATGTTAACGTTGATTATGTCGGACGTGACGGCGTGCAGGATATGCACGAACTAGTTTCACGTCTTGTTAATAATGTGACATTACCTTTGATGCTTGACTCCACTGAATGGGAAAAAATGGAGGCAGGCTTAAAGGTTGCTGGCGGTAAGTGCTTACTCAACTCGACCAACTACGAAGATGGTGAACCGCGCTTTTTAAAAGTGCTGGAGTTGGCGAAAAAGTATGGTGCTGGCATCGTCATTGGTACTATTGACGAAGAGGGAATGGCGCGGACAGCCGAGAAAAAGTTTCAAATTGCCCAACGCGCCTACCATCAAGCAGTAGAATATGGCATACCACCCACAGAAGTATTTTTTGATACTCTAGCCCTACCAATTTCCACCGGGATTGAAGAAGACCGAGAAAACGGCAAAGCCACTATTGAAGCCATTCGACGCATTCGCCAAGAATTGCCTGGATGCCATGTAATTTTGGGCGTTTCTAATATTTCCTTTGGTTTGAATCCAGCAGCGCGGATGGTGCTGAACTCGGTATTTTTGCACGAAGCGACGACGGCGGGAATGGATGCAGCCATTGTCAGCGCTAACAAGATTTTACCGCTCTCGAAAATTGAGTCACGCCATCAAGAAATTTGTCGGCAGTTGATTTATGACGAACGGAAATTTGAGGGTAATGTTTGCGTTTATGACCCCTTGGCAGAGCTTACCACAGTGTTTGCTGGGGTGACAACAAAACGCGATCGCTCCTTAGATGAAAGTCTCCCCATCCCAGAACGTCTCAAACGTCATATCATTGACGGCGAACGCATTGGCTTAGAAGAAAATCTCACAAAAGCCTTAGAACAGTATCCCCCCTTAGAAATTATTAACACCTTCTTATTAGATGGCATGAAAGTTGTCGGGGAATTATTCGGTTCTGGACAAATGCAGTTACCTTTCGTTTTACAATCTGCTGAAACCATGAAATCGGCGGTGGCGTATTTAGAACCGTTCATGGAAAAATCAGAATCAGGCAATAATGCCAAGGGAACCTTTATCATTGCCACAGTCAAAGGCGATGTCCACGACATTGGTAAAAACTTAGTGGACATCATCTTGTCCAACAACGGTTACAAAGTAATTAACCTGGGAATTAAACAACCGGTAGAAAACATCATTCAAGCTTACCAACAGCATCAAGCTGATTGTATTGCCATGAGTGGTTTGCTAGTGAAATCCACCGCCTTCATGAAAGAGAATTTGGAAGTATTTAACGAAAAGGGAATTACCGTACCTGTGATTTTAGGCGGTGCGGCTTTGACTCCCAAATTTGTCCATGAAGATTGCCAAAACACTTATAAAGGTAAAGTAGTTTATGGCAAAGATGCCTTTTCTGACTTGCACTTCATGGATAAACTAATACCCGCTAAAACTACTGGTAACTGGAATGATTTTCAAGGATTTTTAAACGAAGTTGAAACTTCTAAAGTTTTGACAAATGGTCACAAAAAATCAACAACCACCACTACTCAGGAAACAGCGTTTACAGAATCAAAAGAGATAGACACTCGGCGTTCTGAGGCAGTAGCTATAGATATTGAACGCCCAACACCGCCTTTTTGGGGAACACAATTATTACAGCCTAATGATATTCCTGTAGAGGAAGTATTCTGGTACTTAGATTTGCAGGCATTGATAGCTGGACAATGGCAATTCCGCAAACCAAAAGAACAATCTAAGGAAGAATATCAAGCTTTTTTAGCTGAAAAAGTCTACCCAGTTTTAGAAAATTGGAAACAGCGGATTATTGAGGATAAATTATTGCATCCGCAAGTAATTTATGGTTATTTTCCTTGTCAAGCTGAAAGAAATTTTCTACACATATATAACTCAGAGAACCAATCACAACAGGTAGCAACTTTCGAGTTTCCCAGACAAAAGTCGTTAAGACGGCTATGCATAGCAGATTTCTTCGCACCGAAAGAGTCGGGAATTATTGATGTTTTCCCCATGCAGGCGGTAACTGTAGGTGAAATTGCAACAGAATTTGCCCAAAAGCTTTTCTCAGATAATAAGTACACTGATTACCTGTATTTTCACGGTATAGCTGTGCAGATAGCGGAGGCATTAGCAGAGTGGACACATGCTAGAATTCGCCGTGAATTAGGCTTTAGTCGAGAGGAACCAGATAATATTCGGGATATATTGGCACAACGCTATCATGGTTCGCGGTATAGTTTTGGCTATCCTGCTTGTCCGAATATCCAAGACCAGTATAAGCAACTGGAGTTATTGCAGACTGACAGGATTAACTTATATATGGATGAAAGCGAACAGCTTTATCCAGAACAGTCTACAACGGCGATTATTACTTATCACCCAGTAGCGAAGTACTTTAGCGCATAGAATTTCATACCTTCCTCACCTGAGAAGACGGGAAATTATAGGGATTCTCAGTTGCACGTATAAGTTTTTCATAGGGGTGTACAGCTAGCTGTGCGCCCCTACTAGCTAATTAGTAATGCTACATAAGATTTATGACTTCTCTAAAAAGTTATAAATCTAAGGCGAACATCTAATTATTTTACACGTAACTGATATCTTTCCTTTAAAAAGTGGGTATTATAAGCTTGCTTTTCTAACATCATCTTTATAAATTGGTCTGTAAATAAAACATATTTACGCAAATTTACAGTAAAGTTATATTTTTATTATTCTTCAAAATTGATAGAAATAACTTTAGAAAATCAGTATTTACCGGATAAAATGAACAATTCATAAATGATATAACTTTAATAAATTGTCTGTTTGTTATAGATCATTTATTTTTAACTTCATAAAACAAGATGTAATAGTTACATAAATTTAGTCTCAACTCTTGCTGGTCAAATTAATTGTCAGCAGAAACATCAATTTTGAAAAAATTAAATATCTTCTAAAAACTACTTGCCAGGAAAGCAGCTATGTCTCGAAAAAGTAAGCTAGTCAAGACAATTCAAAAAACCTTCAGACCAATTGGTAAAAAGTTTTTATCTACAATTAACAAGCAAATTATTTGGCTACTGCGGACTATTTTTGGTACTCGAAGAAGACGCAGTTCGGTGAATGCTGGCTTTGTATTGCCAACAGTGGCAATGGTAATTTTGGTAGTTGTGCTGTTAACAACTGCACTTTTATTTCGGTCTTTTGAGCGCTCTAAAAATGCTAGTAATGTCCGGGTGAATGAAGTGACAATGCAGGCGGCTACCCCTGCCTTAGATAGAGCTAAAGCAAAAATCACTGCATTGTTCGCCGATCCCACTCTGCCACGTTCTGTCCCATCAAACGTAACGTTATACAATACCTTAGCTTTAACATCCAAACTTCCAGTCTATACATTGGGTGATGAGACCCCCATAACCCTGGCTTATGACATTAATAAAAACAATTCCATTGAAGCGGCTAATACTATAGCTTTAGAAAATAGAGAAAACCTCACAACTGCTTGGAAATTTCCTGCTGATACAGATAATAACGGTAAATTTGACAGTTTTATTCTCTACGGCATTTACTTCCGCACTCCCCCCCAAACTGGTACAACCCAAACTAGAAAGAGAACACCGCTAGATGCTAGAACTCCTCCTATGCTGCTAGCTAAAGCAGGTGGAACCTGTGATGTTGCAGGTGAAACCAGTGCCAGTTTAGTAGGCTCTTCTGGTTGGTATAAACTAGCAACTGGCGAATTGAAAAAAAGCTTTTTCGTATATACAGCAACAGTTCCCATTAGTAGTATAAGTAGTCTTGATACAACTAAATATGAAGAGTATCGAGGTAATAAAGGCTTCTCAGCTTTAGAAATGCAACAAGACCGCAGTCAAGTTCCTATTACTAATAATGCTGTAGTTTATGAGGATGATTTAGATATTACACCTGGTCCTAGATTCCGTTTGAATGGACGCATTTTCACTAACAGTAATTTATTAATGGGAAAAAGTAATCAAGATATTACGCTATTTCAGGTCAGCAGTAGATATTCTTGTTATTACGAGCGAGAAAACGGTCAAATAATTGTTGGTGGTAATGTTGCAGGTAATGGGCCAATAAGTGCCTCAGATACCGGAGCAATTCAAGTAGATTTATTTAAAGAAAATGGTGTCCCTACCCAAACATCAACTGGAAGTACAAATAAATCTACCTCGAATAATAAACCAAATGAAGTTGCTTATAACAGTCAAGCCTATGCTCAACGTATCGATTTGTTGGTAAATGCACAACTAGCTCACGCTACAACTACTGACCCCCAAGAGGTCGAAGATAATAGAACCAAGCGGCTTGCAGCTGACCCCAGCTTAGATTCAGATAAGGTACGTCAAGAAGAACTGCAAACCTACTTTAAAAAACGTACTAGACGCGTGCCTTTTAAAGAAGTACCTTATGGTAGTGATGGCAAAGGTACTTATACTACAGCAAATGTTCTGCAAGATTATAATACTTCATCAAGAAGTAACAGTTTACGTCCACCAGATAGCTGGATATATCCTACGGATACCAATACAACACTGACGCTAAATACATCAGAACTAGCTGCTACAGACCCAGATACTTTAAAAACTTCTCCTGTAATAGAATCACGGTTAGGCGATCGCATTGTAGTAGGTAACAATCTACCTGAACTCAAATGGGACAGTACAAAAGCAATTTTTGTGGGAGAGGAACAACCCGAATCCATCACCAGTGTGACGTGGACTGGTAGTACTAAAACTCGGACTCGTACTACTAGCGTTAAACAGTTAGCAGATTTGGGGGTAACCGGACGTGACGGATTCTGGGAAATAGCAGCTGCTTCACCCCGCGCTGATGCCCTTGATGTCAACGGTGGACTACGAGTAATTACAGGTGCAGGAATATATAGAATTACAAATTCTGGACTACCCTTTCCTCGACCAACACCACTTGACGACCTAAGCACAATAGACGTACAGGAAAGCATTGGTACGGTAGTCTGGCCTGATACTATGCCTATGGTTGTACCCGATTCGAGCGATCCTCTCAACGGTACGCCAAAACGTGGTGATTTGGTAATGCGTGCTACAGCAGTTTATCACTACAACAGTGATTCTTATGCTCCTTCAGCGGCCACACCAGACGATTACCAAGCACCCATAGCTTGTGTAAGTAGCTACTACAACCCTACGAATCAGGCAACAGCAACTACAAATACCTACAATCCCCGCGATTTAACGACGGTAGCAGCATCTAACAATGGTATTGTTTACACTGTTCCTACTACTACATCTGCTGGTGTAACTAGAGGACAGACAGTAGATATCAATGGTTTTTTTACTGTTGCATTTAACGCTAATGATATAACTAACACTAGTGTAACTTTACTAGATCGCTTGAAATATCAAGCCAACTTGGTATTTCCCAATGGTCGCCTTGTTAATCCTTTACTACGGCAAGCACTGGCCAAAGCAACAAGCAGAAAACTCACTCTCTCTGAGCAATCAGCAATTGACTCTACTATTTGTGCGATCGCAATTGCTGATGGCTCTGTGAGTCGGGATACTACTCCTGTTATTCCTGATGGCGCTATTAAAGAAACTACATTTCTTGATGCCAGACAAATTAAGGCTATAGATAAAGGTGCAGCATTAACTGGAAACTACAATCTAGAAGTTGAACAGCGTCAGCCTTTAGAAATTCGTGCCACTGTTATAAATTTAAATCTGCTTCGCACAACTTCAATTACAGGTACTTGGTCTAACGAATATCTGTTACCTAATAGTGGTATTATCTATGCCTCTCGTGATGATGCTCAAAAAGATCGCAGTAGCCCAGCCAGTGAAAATGTCAGTGCTAGTGATTACTTGCTCGATCCGGAGCGCCGTCCCAACGCCATTATGTTAATTAATGGTAGTAACTTGAGCCGCCAGAATAATTACAGAGCAGAAGAAAAAGGCTTAATTTTAGTCACTGAACTACCAGCCTACGTTAAAGGCAATTTTAATCTACATACTAAGCAGGAATTTAAAGGGTCTGGTCTTTTACCTGCTCCCAGTGATAGTACTTACGATAGTAAATTTTACACTCGCGCTGTCACTGATCGCGATCCTGACTTTGCTTGTCGGCCTAGTGACTCTAGACTACCAAATTGCACAACAGGCGAAACGTGGCGATCTGCATCAGTGATTGCTGATGCTGTTACCTTGCTTTCTGATAACTTCCGTGAAGGTTTCCGCAATGAAGGTGATTACGACTTGCAAAATAATCAAGGGAGTGATGCTGACACTGTACTTAAAAGACTGAAGGTAGGTTTCTGGAATAACAATTTTGTCACTTCATCTAATTTTTTCACTACGTCTAATGATGATTCCTACTACAGAGGTACTCCTACTTCTACTGACTCAGTAAACTATAACAGTTCTTACTTAAATAACTTTGTCACACCCATTCAACGCCGAGGGAGTTTTCCAGAGTATGTGATGGAGATGTGCTTTAAAATACCAGTTTCAGAATGTGGAGCAAATGAGTGGTATATTGGTTACGATAGCGACAACAACAATACGATCACTGGTAGTGAGAGAGGAATACAATCCTATAATCTTCCAGCAAATGCGGCGGTTGGACAATTAGTAGCTGGTACTACTGCTCAACCAGCAAAAGCTGGTTTTGAACGATTTGCTCGTAGGGTTGCATTCAAACGAAATAATCTTGGACAACTGGTTGATGCTTCTAATCTACCTTTCATAACTTTTAATCAAGGTACTCCTGTTGCACTAGGTATAAAAACAGTATCAGGAAGTAAAGTAGTAGACTATTTTAGTGGCAGTAGCAGACCTGAAACAGCACCCAATGCCCTGTGGTTTGCAATTACAACAAGTACTTCTGCTGCCGCACCAGCATTCAACACTAGTGAGATCCAATACAACAATGACAATCGTTTATTTTTCAGGTATCCCCAAGTACCAGGTGCTTCGGCCTCTTCGCTGAGGGATTTTCCTGGAAGTACGACAACATCGACACCATTCGTCAGAGATGGCTTTTTACAGCCGTTATTAGAACCCATATTGCAATTACAAGTAACAACTGCAACACTACCTCAAACTGGAGGATACGACAGTTTAGCAGGAGATACATCATCCAGTCTTGTTAAAAGTACTAGATGGTTGTCTAAGGCAAGTGAAACAACTTTTAATTTAGTAATTGCGGCTGGTGACACTCCTGCTCGTGTGAATCCAACTGCGGGTTCAACTCCAACTACCTACGAAATCAATGGTGGTTTGCATAACTTTGTCCGCTTCCTAGAAAACTGGGATGGTGTTAATGCTAATATCAACGGTTCATTCATCCAATTTAAACGCAGTATCTATGCTACTGCACCATTCCAAGTTCTTGTGAGACCAGGACCAACAACTGTTGCTGCAACCTCTTCTAACCCTTCTCTTCTTTCTTCTACTGCCAATATTAATAGTATCTTTATTAGAGCTCTGAATACTACAACACCTGGTTATAGATCGGATAGTACTTTCACTACTAGTGCTGCTGGGGAAGCACCTTATTATATGCCTCCTAACCGTAACTGGGGTTTTGATGTAGCGTTACTGGCGCAAAATCCTGACTTGTTTGCTCAGCGTTTTGTAATTCCAGCCACAGATCCTCCGAATGAATACTACAGAGAAGTCGGTCGGGATGACCTTTGGGTGCAAACTCTGTTGTGTGCTCTCCAAACTCAAACAGGGGATGGGTTTGATACTGCGGACAGTACCTATTTTGGCAATGGTTTCAAATTTGCATTACCTGCAACTGAACGTCCTAGTAACTGCAAACTCCAACCATCCTAAAGTATCTCAATGAGAATTTTTACAGCACTTTTCAGGTAAATAAACTACCCCTCACGAAACTTAATCCCAGTCCTTTCTTACCTCTTTCTAACCCTGACCTTTTACGTGGAATAAACCAACGTAAAACCTAACCCCCTAACCCCCTTTGCTAGTAGAGAAGGGGGAAAATCCAAAGCCTCTCTGCTACAAGGACAGAGGAATAGAAGTGAGATTTTAAAAATCCTGCGATTCGAGCGTATTACACTTGCTGACAAATTGCTGTAAGACATAGCCCTATTGAGGAACTGACCATGAAGCCACATCAACTACAAGAATCATCTGCCCAGTTTAACGAGTCCGGTTTTACAATTATTGAGTCGTTGGTGGCGATCATCGTGGTTAGCATTTTGCTGGTAGCGATCGCACCTGTCCTAGTAATCTCAACTGCAACTCGTGTGCAAGCTAGAAGGGTAGAATTGGCAACAGAAGCAGCTAAGGCCCTCGTCAATGGTATTAATTCTAAAATCGTCTCAGACCCTACAATCACCGTTACATTAACTGCTGATCCAACTAGAAAAGTATCCACCTCAACCAGTGACTATTTACTCAGTAGTGCGCTGGTTCCTACAACTGCAACCAAGAATACTTTGTATTGCTTTAATAAAAATGGCAGCCTTACTAATCCCAGCTGTACTAGCGATCTGTTTTACATTCAAGCTATTCGGCTAGCAGTCTCAGGTAGTGACCCTGATAAAGGTCAAGGCTATCGTTTGGGAATTCGGGTGTATCGTTCAGATGCCGAGTTTGATTCTCTAACCGCTGCTAATAGTGGAAAAAAAGCAGCAACATTCACAGGCGGATTGGGCGATCGCAAAGCACCACTACTAGAAATGACAACTGAAATTGTCAGGGGTCAAAGCTCCTATAGCGCTTTGTGTAGTCGCCTTGGTGGTTGTCAATAATTAACCCAGCAAATATAAATGATTTTATTAGTGAGTATCCGTCACTAAGGAGAAAGTATCACAAAATGAATATACTGAGGTGGCTGTTAACTACTCAGCTAAAATCTTCTCACAAGCAGAACAAAAACAGTGGCTTCACCCTGATTGAATTACTAGTGGCTATGATCGTTGCATTCCTAGTAATTACACCGTTATTAGGTTTTATGATCGGCGTTTTAAACACTGACCGTCAAGAACAAGCCAAAGCCAACTCTGAGCAAGAAATTAAAGCAGCGCTTGACTATATTACTCGTGATCTTCAACAAGCACTATATATTTACGATGATACGACTTCCACAGGCATCATTTCCCAAATTCCTACAGTAACAAATGGAGTTCCAGTTCTAATATTTTGGAAACGAGAACTTAGCCAAGACGCTGTTGAGACTAAAAATAGTGGTGGTGTAGTTCAATTTAAAGATGATTCTTTTGTCTATTCATTAGTAGCTTACTATTTAATTCAAGACAGTAATTCTAACTGGTCTCAAGCTGCGCGCATTGCCAGATGGGAAATTAAAGATGGCGTTACAGATAGTACTGGTAGTAGCTGTAGTGGATTTGCTACAACCGAAAAATATAGCCGATGTCCAGATAAAGGTTTTAAGTCTTTTGATTTATCACAAAAGGGCGTAACATTACAAACAAAAATGAATAGTTGGACAAATAGTTTGGCAACAGGGGTAACTTACGATCAAAATCCTGTGGTTCTGGTTGATTTTATAGATCAAACAACAACAACACAGGGAGCGCCAGCAGCAACTTGCTCTAGTGGCTTTCAACAATTTCCAGGAACTATTGCAAGAACAGGCTTCTATGCTTGTGTCAAGTCAGTTGATGGAAATAATAAAAGTACTGTTGAAGTTTATTTAAGAGGTAACGCGCAAGCTCGCTTAATAAATGATGAAACTAAAGTGCGTTATGCCCTGAACAAATCTAGTTATTTTCCCAGTGGAAATATAAAGGTGCAGGGACGCAGCTTCATCTTTACGAAATAGCTTCTATCTTTGATAAAGATTAATAAAATCAGAATAGTATGCAGAATATTTACAGTCTCATAGTTTTAAATTGTTTCTATTTGTACAAGCAAAAAACAAAAATAAAGCAGGAATATTTAGAAAATAAACACTATAGCGCTCATGACAATCAAGAAGATGCCGGATTTAGCCTGATAGAATTAATTGTAGTAGTACTTATAATCGGAATTTTAGGAGCGATCGCAGCTCCCGGTTGGGTTACTTTTGTGAATCGGCAGCAGCTAAATAAAGTTAATGACGCTGTTTTAGCTGCACTACAAGACGCACAGCGTGAAGCTAAAAAGAAGAAACTTAACTACAGTGTCAGTTTTCAAAAAAATACCACAACCCAAAATATAGAGGTTGCTGTTTATCGTACTGATGCTGGAATTAGTACATGGAACACATTAGGAAAAGATGCAGGAGCTAATTCTAATAAATTACTGCTAGGCGGAAATCTTAGTGATGAAAATATTGCTAATTCTACTAATAATTCTCCTGTATCTTATCCTTTAAGTACATCAGCAAAAATTACTTTTGATTATATGGGAACTCTGACTCTGCCAAATAACTTTGGAACAGTCACAGCAGGCACAGAGCCACCTGGGTTAAAAATAGTAGTGGCTGTACCAAATGCTGTTAATTCGGCATCGCCTAGTGGCGTAAAACGATGTGTTATTGTGAAAACTCTATTAGGTTCAATGGTCACAGGAAAAGACTCTGAATGTAATTAAGTAATTTTTATAGCAATAATTTATAAAAATACGAAATAATACTGAGCAAAAAACTGTACATTGATAGCAAAATTGAAGTATTAGGTGCAGTTTTATTGTTTGATAAATTTCTTGATTATTTAAGAATAAATTAGCCATTAGCTGAGCAAATATCAAAATATAACTTTTACCAAATGACTGATTGCTTAGATTTTACTGTAGCTATCCCAACTTATAACGGTGAAAGTCGCTTACCTGAACTACTAGAGCGACTAAAAAATCAACTTCAGACAGAAAATTTATCTTGGGAAATTATCGTTATAGATAATAACAGCACTGATAATACAGCTAAAGTTATTCAAACCTATCAACGAAATTGGCAATGTACTTACCCTTTAAAGTATTGCTTTGAAGCCAAACAAGGTGCAGCTTATGCCCGAAAAAAGGCAGTAGCAGAAGCTAAAGGTCAATTAATAGGTTTTTTAGATGATGATAATCACCCAATATCAAATTGGGTAGCTACAGCTTATAGTTTTGCCCAAAAATATCCGAAAGCAGGAGCTTATGGTAGCCAGATTCATCCTGACTGGGAAGTAGAACCACCTGAAAACTTTCAGCGAATCGCTCCATTCTTGGCAATTACAGAACGAGGAAATTTACCTCTATTATATGAACCAAAAAATAGATTATTACCTCCTTCTGCCGGACTTGTTATTCGTAAACAAGCCTGGATAGAAAGTGTACCAGATAAGTCTATTTTAACTGGTAGAGTCAAAGGTAATATGCTTACCAGTGAAGACTTAGAAATGTTGTCTTATATTCAAAAAGCACGATGGGAAATTTGGTATAACCCAGACATGAAAATTTACCACAAAATCCCAAGCTCACGATTACAAAAAGATTATTTAGTTCCATTTTTTAAAGGAATTGGACTTAGCCGTTATGTAACTAGAATGGTGAATATACAACCTTGGTATAGACCAATAGCTTTTTTAGCTTATATGGTCAATGACTTGCGTAAAATTACTTTCCATTTATTCAGATATCGAACTAATTTAAAACATGATTTGGTAGCTGCTTGCGAAATGCAACTTTTTTTAAGTAGTTTAATAAGTCCGTTTTATCTTTGGAAAAATGGTTATTTCAGAAAAAGCTAGCAAAAGATTAATTATTATGAATCAACTAAAAATTGAAAGTTTAGATATTACTGTAGCTATTCCTACCTATAACGGAGCAACCCGCTTACCTAAGATTTTAGATAGGTTGTTAACTCAGACAGGAGTAGAAAACCTTAATTGGGAAATCGTTGTTGTCGATAATAATAGTTCTGACAACACATTTCAAATAATTCAGAATTATCAAGAACTGTATGATGTCAACTCTCATTTAAGATATTTTTTTGAAAGAGAACAGGGAGCTGCCTTTGCACGACTACGCGCAGTACGCGAAGCTAGAGGTGAACTAATTGCATTTTTAGATGATGATAACTTACCTGCACTTGATTGGTTAGCAGAAGCATATACTTTTGGATTACAACATCCTCAAGCAGGTGTTTGGAGTGGACAAATTCATGGTGATTTTGAAGTAAAACCGCCAGACAACTTTGAAAAAATTCAAGCTTTTTTAGCAATCAGAGAACATGGTTCAAATCCACATTTATTTGATGCAGAGAATTTAAGACTTCCCCCTGGGGCAGCACTTGTTGTTCGCAAACAAGCATGGTGTGAAAATGTACCAGAACGACCTATTTTAAGTGGAAAGCTCCCTGGTATTTTGGTGCAAGGTGAAGATTATGAACCATTACTTCACATACATTATGCAGGCTGGCAAATTTGGTATAACCCTACCATGCATACTTACCATCAAATACCGCACTGGCGATTTGAGAGAGATTACTTACTAGATTTGGCGCGCGGTTGTGGCTTGTGTATTTTTCAATTACGGTTAATAAATACTAAAAATTGGCAAAAACCAATAGTTTTTATAAAAACTGTTTTAGGAAATTTACGTAGAGTATTGCAGTATTTAATTCAATATAAAGGACAATTAAAAAGTAATTTGATTATCCTGTTTGAAATAGAATTTTATTTGGCTAGTATGATGAGTCCTTTTTATTACTTTAAATGTAATATGAGAAAAACTTTTAAAAATAAAGTAGCCATTTAAGATGATTAATTTTAGTTATAAATTACCCAAAGTTTCTGTAATCATACCTGCATACAATAGTGAAAATACTATTACTTATACAATTAATTCTGTATTAAATCAAACTTTTACCGATTTAGAATTAATTGTAATTAATGACGGTTCACAAGATTCAACTTTAGAGATTGTTAAAGAAATTAAAGACCCGCGAATCAAAGCATTTTCTTATGCCAACGCTGGCGGAAATGTTAGTCGTAACAGAGGATTAAATATTGCGGTTGGAGAATTTGTTAGTTTCTTAGATGCTGACGATATTTGGACACCTGAAAAGTTAGAATCTCAATTAAAAGCTTTGCAAGAAAACTTGACTGCCAAAGTTGCTTATAGTTGGACTGATTATATTAATGCAAATGGAGAATTTGTGCTTTCAGGAAAACGGATTAATGTAAATGGAGATGTTTATGAAAATTTATTGATAAATAACTTTTTAGAGAATGGCTCTAATCCTTTAATTTGTAGAAAGGCTTTGATTACATTAGGCGGTTTTGATGAATCTTTAACAGCGGCTCAGGATTGGGATATGTGGCTGCGATTAGCATCTAAGTTTAATTTTATATGTGTACCATCTGTACAAATATTGTACCGAATTAGTGCTAATTCAGTTTCATCTAATCTTGTCAGGCAGGAAAAAGCTTGCTTGCAACTACTTGAAAGAGCATATCAAGAAAGACCTTCAGCACTTAACCAGAGTTGGAACACAAGCATTGCAAATTTATACAAATATCTTACTTGCAAAGCGTTACAAAAGCCATTGAATCGGCAAAAAGGTTTAACTGCTGCTAAATTTTTATGGAAGTATTTTCTGAATGATTCTTCAAGATATCAAAATATAAGTTTTAGCTTAAAACTATTATTGAAAATTGCTATAATTCTGATTTTACCTACCTTGCTCTACAGTATTACTTCCCAGCGTGAAATAAAAAATCAAGAAAGTGAAATCTTATTAAACAACTGGGTAGTTGAAAAAAGATTAGAAAATAAAAATGAATACCCAGGTGCATTTACCGTTTCTAGTTAATGCAAAAAATCTCTGGACTAATAACCATAGCGATGGCTTTACTCTGCCAGAAACTTTAATAATTGTTGTATTAATTGGTATCTTAGCTACGCTGGGAATACCAAACTGGATGGCTTTTGTAGCAACTTGCCACCTTAACACTGCCCAAAACGAAGTTTACTATGCGATACGTCAAGCCCAAAGCCAAGCTACTAAAGAAAAATTAACTTGGCAAGCTAGTTTTCGCATACAAAATGGTGTTATGCAATGGACAGTTCATCAAGCACAAGCAACGCAGTTCATTCCTGATGATATTAAAAGCAATAGTAATCTTTGGCACAATCTTGAGTCAAAAATTGGCATTGATGAAGAAGAAAATAATAAAGGAAAAAAAGAAACAACTTTACGAAAACACACTTCACAGGGAGTATGGCGAGTTATATTTAACTACCAAGGTTGTCCTATATATGAAGTTGGAGATGAGTGTATTAACACATCGCTAAGAACACTTGGACAGATAACGTTATACAACCAAAATGCTCCAAAAGTTAAACGTTGCGTCTATGTATCTACGATTTTAGGAGCCATAAAAACTGGAAAAGATCATCTAAGAGCCAATGACAACGATAAATATTGCTATTAAGATACTCTTAGTTTATTTAAATATTGTGTAGGTTAACTTACCAGCAAATCCAAAACAGTACTTGATTATTTTTACTTGCTATTCTGAACCAGGTAACAGGAAAACCCGACTAATAGCTGTTTCGGCAGCTGTTAGTATTGCCAATCTTGAATTTAAAATGACTGAATACACAATATTTCAGGTTAAAGAATTGCAAAAAATCATTGACATATCTGTAGAAGTGCGGTCTTAAGATGGTGATTTATGGTGATTTGCAAATCATGCAAAACTGGCAGGACTTGGATTTAGTTTATCAATCTCAAGGTAAAGGGATTTAGGTTTGCGGATAGCGCGATCGCTTTTCGAGGCTTTTTGATCTGGTGCAGAAAAACAATTATCATCAGTACAGATTGTCTTGGAGTAAATACCCAAATTTTAGCAGTAGCCTTTCAGAAGCTACATACATTTGACCTAGTGTTAGGCTCAGTATTGGACTGTGAATATCACTAATTGGTTTGCAGTAACCCGCTCCAGAGTTATTCGCTAACATCAAGTGGGGAACTGCTCAAGTATTCCAGAAAACCTTGGAGATTGCTCAAAAACTGAATATATGAACTATGAACTTGCTACCTTTAGCTAATGTAGACTGACTAGAGGATCTGCCGATTAGAGAACAAGTCTTTGACTGGGAGGGATGAGGAGAATAAGTTAACAAATAAGTTTTACTTTAGATCTTAATGGTACTTATCTCAGCAAAAGTTACTGCCCACATCCTTGACTTCTTCAATAAGTAGGGGTATAAATTTCTAGTCCCGCTCACCCTCGTATCTTCAAATACTAGGAATTTCCTGAAGACATTGGACATAACAAATGTTACTGTGGTCTAGTTGAAAACCAAGAGACATAGAGGTTTCACTGTTATTAAATCTGCTTTGTGTTTATACAGAACAGTTAAGGCCATGGGCACAATATTCGAGTAATTTGAAATATGAAAATCATTCGTATTCACTGCAAGTTTGAAAAACTATGGTTAACCGTTTTACTTCCGTGACTACTGCCCTTACAGTTAAAGTAGTTGGAATAATCTGCATTTTGTCGTTTTTTGTTGACTTTTTGATTCTCTTGTTGCCCTTTCAACCAACCGATCGCGGATGGCAAATCAGTTTGGCGACAGCGTTAGTAGATCGGGGAATCGTTCCTTTAGTAGGTTTGGGGCTTTTGTTTGCTGGGTATTGGATTGATAGCACTGATGCCGGAAGTGATCGCCCCCAAGGTATTGACTTAAGATTCCCGGCCCTGATTCTCTCAAGTATTTTAGGGTTAATATTCTTGCTAATATTTCCCCTACACTTGAATAATGTAAATCAAGCTAAAGCTCAAACAATTAATCGAATCACTCAAGAAGCAGATCAAGCAGAAAATCAACTTAACAATCGATTATCGCAGTTGCAAGCACAATTAAATACTGAACAAGGAAAAGCTCAGCTAGAACAGCTGCGGAGTCAAACTAAAGCTCAGTTCACCGAACTACTCAAAGATGATCAAAGATACAAGCAAGCACTTGAAAGCTCTCAAGTTCCTCCGGCAATTAAAGACTTACTAAAAAAGGCTAAAACAGATCCCCAAGCGCTTGACAAAGCGATTGAACAACAAACAGATACTCAGACTCTGAGAACTCAACAATTGAGCCAAATTCGCCAGCGTCGCGATGAAGCTGAAAATCAAGCAAAAGATAGTGCGTGGAAGTCTGGACTGCGGATTGGTATTAGCAGTTTGCTGTTGTCTATTGGTTACATTATCATCGGCTGGACAGGCTTAAGAGGTAGGGGTGCTTTACAAGGTGGTAAACCTAAAGCTACTGCACGCTAATTATTTTGCCAGTGCGGAATGGGGAATGAGCCAAAAGATGAAGGAGCAGGAGGAGAATTACTCCTGACTCCCAACTGCACAATACAGGAAACATCTTCGGTTTTGCTCCTGACTTAGCATTGGGTTAACGCCCGTTGACGCAGTCTCTCGTAGAGAAGAAAGCTAACAGCACTTCTAACTTTTAACTTTTAACTATAAAACTTGGGGAATGTTCTCAATTTACATACTGACATATAACGAAGAACTAGATATTGCTGCTTGTATCGAATCGGCGATGCTATCGGATGACATCATTGTTGTAGACTCATGCAGTGGCGATCGCACTGTGGAAATTGCCAATTGCTATCCTATCCGCATTGTTCAACACGCTTTTGAAAGCCACGGACGCCAACGCACCTGGATGTTAGAGTCCATTCCCACAAAGTATGAATGGGTTTACATTCTCGAAGCTGATGAGCGAATGACACCGGAACTTTTTGCTGAATGCCAAAAGGTAAGTCAGAATCCAGATTATATCGGTTACTATGTGGCTGAACGCGTCATGTTCATGAATCGTTGGATTCGTTACAGCACACAATATCCTCGTTACCAAATGCGTCTGTTCCGTCACGGTAAAGTTTGGTTTACTGACTACGGTCATACGGAACGAGAAGTTTGTGATGGTGCAACTGGCTTTTTAAAAGAAACATATCCTCACCATACTTGTAGTAAAGGCTTAAGTCGCTGGATTGAAAAACATAACCGTTATTCCACTGATGAAGCTCAAGAAACTCTATATCAATTAGAACAAGGAAAGGTAAGCTGGCAAGATTTATTCTTTGGCAAGTCGGAAGTCGAAAGACGCCGCGCCTTGAAAGATTTGTCTTTGCGTCTACCTGCTAGACCATTGCTACGCTTTATATACATGTATTTTGTCTTGGGCGGTTGCTTAGATGGACACCCTGGTCTTGCTTGGTGTACATTGCAAGCATTCTACGAATACTTGATTTTGCTCAAAGTTTGGGAAATGAAGTATTTACCAAAACCTAAGTTAGATGCAACAGTAGCATTGGTAAAGGAAAGTACACACGCTGATGCAATATAAAGTCTGAGGTGTTTGCATTCATTAGAATTCACAAGCGAATAATCATTTCTAGGGGCGCACAGTTAGCTGTGCGCCCCTAAATGTGTTTCATTTATAATAAGTTAATATTTTTAAAGGAGCTTTTTCAGAAAAGCTCGTCGTGTAAGTATGTGAGTAATTCGCTAGACAAAATAAGTCTTCAACTTACCTGGTAGTGCTTTTACAAGCATAAGCAGCTTTTCATTTCACGCGGTAAATTAGTAATAACTAAGAAACTTGTAACAAACGTTTACGATTCTTACAAAGAAAAGTAACATTCTCTGAGAATAACGACTGGTTATTCGCTTGGTAGATGTCTATATGTATCCTTGTAAGAAAATAGTTTAAAACAGGAGAATCGGGGCTTGGTAATCGACCGCCTAAAACAGGATTTAAAAAATGACCTGATTGCTGGTTTGTTATTGGTAATACCTCTAGCAACAACTATCTGGTTAACAATTACCATTGCCAATTGGGTAATTAACTTTCTTACTCAAATTCCCAAACAACTAAATCCCTTTGATGGATTACATCCAATACTAGTAAATATACTTAATTTAATAGTAGGATTGGCTGTACCATTATTGAGTATTCTTGTGATTGGCTTGATGGCTCGGAATATTGCTGGGCGATGGTTGCTAGATTTTGGTGAACGGTTATTACAGGCAATTCCTTTAGCGGGACAGGTATATAAAACTCTCAAGCAGCTTTTAGAAACAATTCTAAAAGATTCTAATGGCAAATTTCGGCGTGTAGTTTTAGTAGAGTATCCTCGCCGAGGAATTTGGGCGATCGGCTTTGTCACTGGTGCAATCAGCGACGATATTCAAGCCCAGATGGCTCGTCCCATGCTGAGTGTTTTTATCCCTACCACTCCCAATCCTACTACTGGATGGTACGCAGCCGTTCCTGAGGACGAGGTGGTGAACCTCTCCATCTCGATTGAAGACGCTTTTAAAATAATTGTGTCAGGTGGAATTGTCGCCCCCAATACGCACTTGGTTTTCCCTAAAGAGTCCGCATCGGAAATGAAACACGACCGAATCCAACAGTAAGTTATTCGTGTGGAAGAAACTTAAATTCTATCTGGCAAAGTGGTAAGCAAATGCGTAATTTTGTTGTTGGACTGTGCCAAAATTGATAGACTTATAAGCTTGTCCCACCTGGTTAATCAATTCTCGCACAATCACCCCTCACTTTTATGCAACCTCGTAAACCCCAACAAATTGCTCGTGAATTGGCACTTTTAAGCCTTAGCCAATTACCAGTAAACCCAAAAAAATTAGATAAATTACAAGACGAGCAACTGGTATCAAAGTTAGTGTTAGGAGCAGTACGCACCTTGACTTCCGAAGTGCAAGATACCCTGAATAATGCCGCAGGTGAACTGCAACGCAGTAATGATCGCCTTTTAAGTAGCCAAACTCGTGCCTCCGACCTCAATACTGCCAGAAAAATGCTCCAAGAGGCGATCGCATCTACCCAAATAGCAATCAATCAGTTGGGAACGGCTATCGATTTCCCAGAATTAATTCAGTTAGCTAATCAGGACAAAGGAGTGCGTAATTACGCTAAAGATGTTGTAATTACAGTCAGCGAAAATCGACAAATTATAGATGAACTCATATCCAATGCCTTAGTAGACTGGCAAGTAACTCGCCTCGCCCAGATTGACCGAGATATCCTACAAATTGCTGTAGCTGAAATGAAATTCTTGGGAGTTCCAGATAGCATCGCCATCAACGAAGCAGTAGAGCTTGCCAAACGGTACAGTGGAGACGAAGGTCATCGGTTTATTAATGGTGTTTTGCGCCGAGTTATCGAGCAGAAGAAAAGCGCATAGTGTTTCTATACTTAGTTTATGAAGTAAGTGTAGATATAGGAGATGATGCATAGGGAGAATAACTGTGACTCCTAACTCAGCACTGGCTCAACGCCTATAAAAAAGCTAACAGCACTCGTAATGCCCCAAGTTCAATTAAACTCATTACTTATAACTTATAAATTCCATAACAACTAATACTGCTGCAATGGTTTTTAATTGGTTCCGTCGTCAATATAATGATTCCTCTGAAACCCCCTCTGAGAAGAAGCAGGAACAAACTCCTCCTGTACAAGAACCCCAACCAGAGACAGCCGAAACTTCATCAGATACAACAACAGACTTGTTGGCGTTTGCTAAAGCCGCTTATAAAAATATTCAACAAAAACAACAATCCCAACCAGGAGAAACCCAGTCTGATTCAGCAGAGGCTTTAGCACCATCAGAACTACCTGAAACTACTGAAACAGTAACTTCTGAAATAGAAACTCAAGCAATTGAACAAGTTACTGCTACAACACAAAGAAAACAGGCAGAAGGTAATCAAACGACCACAGATGAAGAAAGTATAGAAGATTCTCCAGTAACTGCAATTGCTGATCAGTCTGATGTTAAAAGCTCAGAATTAACTGCAAATGAAACTCAGATAACAACCACCGAACCATTAACTACGCCAGAGACAACACAGCCAACAGTACCATCCTTCTTAGAACGGGCGGCAGCAGAACGGCAAGCAAAGTTGGAACAACTCATAGCCAGTGCTATCGAAGTCCCAGAACCAGAGGTGGTACAGCCAGTATTAAAGACACAAGACCAAACCCCTGTAGTAGTATTTGATGATGGATTTGTTTGGTCAGCAGAAGTTTTAGCAGCTCAAGGTAGACGCGCAGAAGATGTTTCGATTGAAGAAATTACCTGGCTCAAAAAGCTGCGACAAGGATTAGATAAAACTCGCCGTGGCATCCTTAACCAACTCAAAGCGATTGTCGGCAAAGGGCCACTTAACCAAGCTGCCATATCAGAAATTGAGGCATTACTGCTGCAAGCTGATGTGGGTGTAGAAGCCACAGACTTAATTATTGATGCCCTACAGAAAAAATTGCTTCAAGAAGTCACCCCACCAGAAGAAGCGATCGCTTATCTAAAACAAATCCTTCGGGATATGCTGGATACACCAGGGAAAACATCCCATAAATCTAGCTTTACTCCAGAAAAAGAAACTTTAAATATTTGGCTAATTACCGGAGTTAATGGTGCTGGTAAAACCACTACTATTGGTAAAATTGCTCATTTAGGACAAAAATCTGGTTATAAATGCTTGATTGGGGCAGCAGACACCTTCCGCGCTGCTGCGGTGGAACAAGTGAAAGTTTGGGGTAGTAGAAGCGGTGTAGAAGTCATTGCCAATCCTGGCAAGAATACAGATCCAGCAGCAGTTGTATTTGATGCGATCGCTGCTGCCCAAGCACGTCAAACAGAATTACTTTTAGTAGATACTGCCGGACGACTGCAAAACAAGAAAAATTTAATGGACGAACTCAGTAAAATTCGGCGAATTATCGACAAAAAAGCCCCAAATGCAAAAGTAGAATCACTGTTGGTTTTAGATGCCACTTTAGGTCAAAATGGACTGCGACAAGCCGAAATTTTCTCCCAAGCTGCCCAACTTAGTGGTGTTGTCTTAACCAAGCTTGATGGTACTGCCAAAGGCGGCGTTGCCCTTGCCGTTGTCCAGCAATTAGGTTTACCTATTCGCTTTATTGGTGCTGGTGAAGGAATCGAAGATCTGCGCCCCTTTTCTAGCTACGAGTTTGTTGAAGCCCTGTTGAGCAGTTAATGGTTTGTTACGCGAAGTTTGAAGGATTATGACTGAGGCTTTTAGGCAAAGAGTTTTAAATCCGGCAAATTTGCCTTCACAGACCATTAGCTAAAAAAGCTAGGATTAAAAATTTTGCTTGACAAATTGATATATTTAAGTGTAATTAAATCTGGTATTATCGCTGGAACTAACTAGAAACAAAACACTAGAAACAGCTGAAGTCCTAAAATCATCAATTGGTACAATTAGACTGCTTCAAAACTCCCAAGTGTCCTCTTGGCTCATACTCCAAAAGTATTTAGAAATATTTTCTAGAACAAATCTAGAGATTTTAAGTGTTTGTCATTAGTTATGGGTCTAAAGAAATGACAAAGGATGAAAGACAAAACATGAAAACAAATACTTACTCCAAAAGCCATAGGAATTGTTCTGTTATTAAAGTATTTTTATGACTTGAGAGATATGCTTTAAAAATTAAATTATGAAAGAATAAAAAACTTTATGAGATGTTATTCTAAAGTAAAAATTTTCCGGAATTGAGTTTTAATTAAAAATGTATGATTCGAAGTGACTAACATCCAATTTAGAATGCAATAGGCAAATAAAATACTTATAAAATTTTCCTGTTACGTCTTTATACTCTTGCTAAAGTCACAAGTCTTGTCTAAATATGGTTTAGCAATACCAAAGCCAAAACAGCCAAAAGATTTTTATATAATCTCATATAATCTTAAACCTACTAAATAAAGTGTAATAGTACCTGTGCCTGTGTCTCAACTGCCTTCTCAACCCACTGATAATAATAGTAGTCCTGCGACTGATGTCACACCAGTCGTGGCCTTGAAAGAACTCGTGGCAAGGTTGCACCGGGAACAGAATAAGATTCAAGATTTACTCAGTTCTTTAGGATTTGCCCTCAGAAGCTTCAATAATTTGAATCAGTTTTTGGAACTGATCCCGCTGATGGCAACAAGAGTAACAGATGCAGATGGCAGTGCCCTGTTTCTCTACAAACCAAATGGTCAAGTCAGGCTAGAGCAACTCCACTGGCAAGATAGTCACCAGCGTAAGAATATCCGCAAAGCGTTAGAGATAGCCACCAGTCAAATCACACTTGTGCCCAATACTGCGCCGATAGCAAATGCTACAGGAATTTTGGATGACCAAATGCATCGCTATTTGGGGCCGGATGTGCAAATATTTGGTACAGCGATTTTGGTAAAGCATACAGAACGGGGTTGGCTGTATGTTTTGAGCCGCGATCCGGAATATACTTGGACAGAAACTAGGCAAAAGTTAGTTAGGTTAGTGGCAGATCAAACAGCAGTCGCGATCGAAAATGATGAACTAGCTGTAGAACTGAGAAAAAAAGAACGTTTAGACCAAGAACTAGAAATTGGTGCAGAAATTCAACGGCGACTTCTACCACGCCAATGTCCTACGATTCCTGGTGCAGTGCTAGCAGCACGCTGTAAACCTGCAAATCGTGTGGGTGGAGACTATTATGACTTTATCGCCACCAATAATAATCAGATTCAGCCAAACACCAGAGGCGGCACAGGAAATGGTCGTTGGGGTTTGGTAATTGGTGATGTTATGGGCAAAGGTGTTCCTGCTGGGCTGATTATGACGATGATGCGGGGAATGCTACGAGGAGAAGTACTACACGGTAATTCTCCAGCCAGAATTCTGCAAAACTTAAATCGAGTTATGTATGCGGACTTAGAAAATTCTCATCGCTTTGTAACGCTATTTTACTCAGAATACAATCCCCAAAATCGAACTTTATCCTATAGCAATGCGGCACACAATCCTCCTTTGTGGTGGCACGCAGCTACGAAAAGTGTCAGCCGTTTAGATACTTTAGGGATGCTAATTGGTTTAGATGCTAACAGCCAATATGAAGATGCCCAGGTACAGTTAGAACCTGGGGATACAATTATTTACTATACAGATGGCTTGACTGATGCTGCTGCTGCTAGTGGCGATCGCTTTGACGAAGAAAACTTTATTGCTGACTTCAATACAGCTTGTAAATATTGTAATGGACCACAGGAAATTGTTGATTATTTATTTGACCAAGTTCAAAAATTCATCGGCGCTGAAAAACAAAACACTGATGATATGACATTAGTTGTTTTGCAAATTCTTTAGTTATTTGTCCTTTGTCCTCTGGTGCAAAGTTGAGGCAGTCCGTTGGCTATTTTCCCCCGCTTAAAGGAACAGCTGTTAAGCCACTGCTCGACTGCGGTCTGGCAGTTCCTTTAGTGGCGTCTGTTCGCTGCTAAAGATATATCTGTTGGTTGTTAGCTAATTATGCAGTTTGATCTATTTCCTTAGCTAAATTTTGTCCTAATTTTGCTTCAGTACCAGCAATTATTCGTTCGATATTACTGCGATGGCGGAAAATTACATATAACCCGCCAGCAATTCCAAATAGAACATAAGGTAAGGGTTGATGCAAAAGCAACATGAAAATAGAAACAGCCATTGCACCTGCAATTGAACTCAAAGAAACAATCCGCGATATCGCCACGACGACGGCAAACACACTCGCTGTTGCTAAACCTACCTGCCAATTCATTGCTAACAAAATCCCCAAGCTAATAGCAACGGATTTACCACCAGTGAACCCTAAAAAAATTGATTTACTGTGTCCAAGGATGGCAGCTAAACCAGCTAAAGTTATTAACCAAGGTTGCCACGTTTTTGCATCTATCGTTGGGGGTATAAAATTTTGACTAATGGCAAAATTGAACAACAAATAAACTAAAGTGATCGCTAATACTCCCTTCAAAGAATCAAGTACTAAAACGAATGCTCCTGCCCTTTTGCCTAAGGTTCTTAGCACATTCGTTGCCCCAGTAGAACCCGAACCAACTTCTCGAATATCAATACCTTTTAACTGCTTGACAGCAATATACCCGGTGGGAAAGGAACCCAGCAGGTAGGCTACAAATACAATTACCCCGCATAGAGTCAACCAGATAGCCATCATAAGAATTCAAAAATCGAAATAAATTTGGGTTAACACCATTTCTTTTTGAAGATGCGCCGATGACAATTAGATAAATAGAGCACGCCCTGACAAAGATTTAAGATGACGAATGACTAATCCACTAATAACTGATTAAAAGTCATCATCATAGTTTCTCACTGTTTTGGGGTCGGGGGCAAAGGCTAACCAAAGAGGAAATTGCAGCAGGGACAAACTGATTTGCTCTTCTGAATCGTCAATAATAATCAAAGGCAATTGATTAGCTTTTACCAATCGGTCTGCTTTTTGGGCTACAGCTTCAGATGCTTCAAATAATATCACGCCTCGGTCTGGCCCAAAATCTGGGCGACTGATTCCCAGACAGTCTTGCAAGCCGCGCCGCCATTCACCTAATCGTTCAGGTGTATTAGCTAAAACTAAAGTACGGACGCGATCGCCATACAGCTTGTGTAAGATTGAAATTACGGCTGAGGCAATCAGGATATTTTGCAAACGACTACCCATTGTCCGCAAAGCACCCCGCCCTCCTTGGCTGAAAAACCAGTTGGAGACTCGTTCAGCGTGGACTGGTTCAAAAGTGCGGCGCAGTTGCCAAGCTTGACCATAGTAATCTGGCTGATTGCGGTATTGGTCAATTAAGCGGCGAATTTGCTTTGTAGTATCTTGAAACTGTTGTTGAGCAAATTGTGGTATTCCTAGCTGAGGTTCAACTGCTTTAGCCTCTTTGAGAGATGGTTTTTCTCTTTCTACCACAGTTGGCGTGAGTTGCAACTGCTCAGCAGCAGCAGCCAAATCCTGTAAGCTACCCGTGAGATAGTCTTTAAAACCCTGCACTCGAATTGCCAAGTCTTGGGATGCTCCAGCAAAAGTAGTTCGCATCTCGTTGCGAATACGTTCTTGACGGCGTTCTAGCTGTTCTATAGAAATTTGCAGGGCTTGTTTGCGTTGTTCTAACTGCACTACAGACTCTTGTACGAGTCGTCCCAGAGAAGTTTGAGTTTCACTCAATTGTGCCTGAAGGGTTTTATAGGAAGCTTGCAGTTTGGCTATTTCTTGCTTAAGGGCTGCTTCGGTAGTTTGCAACTTTGCCACTCGCTGCTCGGCTGCGGCGTACAATATACTATTTTCTGATTTTGCTGTGTCTGAGCCCAGTGCAGTAATTTCCGGTTCTAACTGCCCCATAAACTCACCATTTAAATTTTGTGTTGGCTCTAGTGTGTAATCTACCTCTGCTGTATCGGAGATAGTTGAATCAAAAGTTGCGTGGTTTTCTGATGAGCTAATGGCTGCTGTTTCTACCACTGAATTAACAGATGAGTTTGTTTGAGGTTCAACTACATTGGTCTGTTCTTCTTGTGCCAACCATTCATCAACTGGTTCTGGGGTTTGAGATGCCTCTGGGTTCATAAACAATGTTGTAATTTCTAATGATGCCGATAAATAGCTTTTAAAATATTACGATTAACAAGCTTTCAAATTCGTAAGTTTCGAGCCTACTAAATTTTGAGCTTTAAGTATAGATTACAACCACTCATCATTCAGGTAAAAGTTTGAGCGGCGGCTTTTACCACTCAAATCTTCGCTGACTCAGGACTTGGTACTAAGTATGCGGACAACGTTCTTCCAAGCAAGTTTTTAAGGTGATGGGGTCAAATAAAATCGGTAAAAAGTGAATGCTTTTGATTTCTCTAAAGTAAAACAGGATAGGGACTCTATTCCAGAAGATACGCCAATTTTGCCATTCTTGATACGGAAAATGTCGAATCAATTTTTCGCCTCTATGAATATCTAAGTCGGTAGCGGTAAATTGTAAGCGCAGTGTTAACGCTTGAAACATTAGAAATAAGCCAAATACCATGAAAGCAAAGCCTATCCACGGTTGTACTAATATTAATGGAATACCACCAATTACCAACACTATAGGTATATTGTAGCTAGGCTTGAGTTCCACAGTCGCAGTGGAGTTAGGGGCAAATGAACTGGTCACAGTCTTAAATTGTGCTTTGCTAGTAGATATCTCTCTATTTTAAGAGTGAGAAGTTAGGAGTTAAAAGTTAAAACTCCTAACTCTGTGAACTTCCAAATTTTATCAGCCTTGCAGGAATGCACTCCCAGTACCTTGAAACATTAACCAAGAAAGAAAGAAATTAGTAACAAAGATAATCAGCAAGGCAGTCACAACAGCAGCTGTGGTTGACTGTCCTACACCTTTGGCTCCTCCTGTTGTTGTCATGCCCCAACTGCAACCAATTACAGCGATTAGAATACCAAAGCAGCACGCTTTAATCATGGCGCTAAAAATATCCCAAAGACCAAGAAAGTTACGGGCTGAGTCTAGAAAGACAGTATCAGAGAGGTTGTAAATATTTGTCGCAATTATCAATCCTCCTAACATCCCTGTGACTAGAGATAACAGGGTTAAAATTGGGAGCATTAAAAAACAAGCAATAACGCGGGGGATAACTAGATAATCGATTGGATCTGTTCTTAGCATCAACATAGCATCGATTTGTTCTGTTACCCGCATCGTACCGATTTCTGCTGCAAAGGCAGAACCGACTCGCCCCGCTAAAACCACTGCTGTTAAAACGGGAGAGAGTTCTCGTGTCAAGGCTACGGAAAGCACTCCACCGATAATGTTTCCTGCGCCAAAGTTGATAAATTCTCGCGCCACCTGAATGGTAAACACTGCGCCGACGAAAATAGCCGTCAATAGAGCAATAAATAGGGAATCTGGTCCGACTGCTGCCATTTGCTCTAAGGTATTGCGGCGATGAATTTTACCCTTTAATAGGTGAACTAGTACTTGCCCACCTAGAAAAATCGCTGCCAGCAACCGCTGACTCCATTCTCCTAAACTGGATTTGGATGTAGTCTGGTTCAATGTTTTGTAGCTAAGTTGGTAACTGCCTTAAGAATAGCGAAAGTCGTGGTAAATGGGGAATGGGGCATTGGGCATTGGGAGTTTAGTCAGGGTTGTTGCTTTTTTATAATCTCCACACCTTCCAGTTGGTGAGTTTGGGCTACGCTCAACTACCGCCAAGTCGAACCACATCTCCCGACTCTCTAAATAGGGCTGAATATTAACTTAGTTTAAAGATGCTCTCAGAAAATAAAGCTGTCATTAAACGCGTTGCTAAGCGGTAAGCAGGTACTGACTTTGTCTAAAACCTTTATTTGACAAAGATTTTGTAGATTTCAGTTTTTTTTACATTCCCCTGCATATGATGTAACTTGTAGCAGTTTATTTTAATGAAAACTTAAGATTTTTGACAGATTGTCTAGTCTCAAGCAATTACACGTATTGTAGAAAATGACAAATCGCTATCGAGCTCTTGTCATCTTCACTCACGGAGTTTGTCTTCAATGACTATTTTCGCTAGCTTTCTCCGCTCTGTGTTACTAACGGTCATTTTTAGTTTTGTTGCCCCCATGTTGCTAGTTGGCGGGGGATTGCTGTTTTTATTCCTGATGGGTTGTTTCCCGGGTTTACAAGAGTTAACTGACGCGATCGCTACTGCGATTGTTGATTTTCTTGCCACCTTTGGCAGTGGAACTCCTGTACGCGGATTATTTGTAATTAGCTTGACCTGTAGTTTTGTCGGCACACTGTTTGATATTTATGTTTGTTATCGGTGTCAAATTTTACGAAGCGATTCTTAATAGTGACAATAGCTTTGCTCAGATGTTCATGAACTGTACAAAACAAAAAAGTGATTTTCTAAACTAAAAGTACGGCCGGTCTGAACCTTGATCAGGATTAGCATTAATAAACGAATTTTTGATTAATTAAAATACTAAAATGATTGATGAAATACTTAATGAATTATTAGCTATTAATTACTAATAACTAATGCAAGTCTCTGCCTGTAACAAACTGCTTCTAAGATAGAAGCCCAAAGACTTTGAAATTTTGAATGCCGTAAAACAGCAAAAATAGCTTTTCTAAATCATCTCCTGGACATGAAACTAAATTTAGGTATTTTATACT
The DNA here is from genome assembly GCF_005869855.1 of Nostoc sp. PA-18-2419. Lineage (GTDB taxonomy): Bacteria > Cyanobacteriota > Cyanobacteriia > Cyanobacteriales > Nostocaceae > Nostoc. The sequence continues at coordinate 108,238 of NZ_SZNH01000003.1, forward strand.
AGCCAGAATCTTCAATAACTTAATTAATATTCACTGGAAAATTTGACAAAAAGTCTCTCTAAATTATAAAAAATTATTAAAATTATGGTGAAAACAATGGTTGCTCATGTTTCTTAACAGAACCAAGCAGGTCGTTTGACCGCTGGGCATCTTATATTAAGTTTATGACGAAGTTATGTTGACAACTCATGGTTTGGCCGTTTAAGCCCAAGTTTAAGAAACAAATCGCACGAATTGAAATTACTGGTGCGATCGCGGGTGCTACTCGCAAACGCGTCCTAGAAGCCCTAAAAACAATAGAAGAAAAAAAGTTTCCGGCTTTATTACTGCGTATCGATAGTCCTGGCGGTACAGTTGGAGATTCCCAAGAAATCTACAGTGCCTTAAAGCGTTTGCGCGAAAAAATTAAAATCGTTGCCAGCTTTGGCAATATTTCGGCTTCCGGAGGCGTCTATATCGGGATGGGAGCCGAACACATCATAGCTAACCCAGGTACGATTACAGGTAGCATTGGTGTGATTCTGCGTGGGAATAATTTGGAACGCTTGTTAGAAAAAATCGGTGTTTCCTTCAAGGTAATTAAGTCAGGGCCTTACAAAGACATTTTGGCTTTTGACCGGGAACTGACTCAACCAGAAGCGAACATTCTTCAAGAATTGATTGACACAAGTTATCAGCAATTTGTGCAAACGGTAGCTGATGGTCGTTCTTTGACGGTAGAAGCCGTGAGAAATTTTGCCGATGGGCGGATTTTTACTGGACAGCAAGCCCTAGAATTAGGAATTGTAGACCGCTTAGGCACAGAAGAAGATGCCCGTCGTTGGACAGCGGAACTAGTCGGTCTCGATCCAGAAAAAACTCTTTGCTATACCCTAGAAGAACGTAAACCTTTATTGAGTCGGATTCTCCCAGGTAATCGCCAGGTTTCATCTGGAATTCGCTCTGGAATTGATTGGCTCGAATTTGAAATGTCTACTAGTGGTTTACCCTTGTGGTTGTATCGACCATAATATGGTTGTTTGTAATTTAGTCATTTGTCCTTTGTTGTTTATCATTAGTCATTTGTTTTTTGTCCAAAGTTTAATGACCAATGACCAATGACCAAATGACTGATGACTAAGCGCCAAGTCTGATCGGAGGTTTCCTCCGCTCAGAACTTTGTAAGAATGACCACTGACCAATGACTAATGACTAATTAAGGAGGATTTTCGCGTGGAGTGGCAAATGCGGGCTATTCGCGGGGCAACAACAGTTGCCGAAAATACTATTGAAGCAATGCGAGAGGTAGTTACAGAATTACTCGATGAATTAGAAAATCGGAATGAATTCCAGCCAAAAGATATGATTAGTGTCACATTCTCCGTAACACAGGATTTAGATGCTATTTTTCCAGCAGCGATCGCCAGAGCGCGTCCTGGCTGGGATAATGTGGCAATGCTAGATGTCCAACAAATGCATGTGGAAGGCAGTTTACAGCGCTGTATCCGGTTTTTAATTCACGCCTACCTGCCAGCCTCCGCCCCAATTCATCATATATATTTACGCAACGCCGCGAGTTTGCGCCCCGATTGGAGTTTGCCCCAGTCTTTACAGACACCACAGCAAGCAGTTAAATCCAAAGTGTAAATTATTTAGACAAATTTATTTAAAAAACAAAATTGAATAAAGTATTACGGTAGTAATGGGGCTACTGAACTTGCTGTGATGAGTAGAAAAATGATTACTTGCTTCTGGTAGTGATTTACAATCCTTGGTAAGGCGATCGGACTCAAAATTCAGGTGTTGAGTTATTAGGTAGTTTGTAATGATTGTCCGATTCTATTTAGGGGAGCAACCAGACTCAGAAGGTCGGATGATTGCCGAAATATGGGCTTGGAATTTTGAACAATTGGAATACGTCCATAATTATATTCAGTGGTTGTTTCCTTTACCTGAGCCAAGTGCATTCAATTTTCATGCTCCTGTTGTTAATGAGCAAGTAATACAATCATTTCATACCAACCCACGCCTACGTCAAAATTTGCTGCATTCTTTCACAGTTATACTTAAGTTTTATGGATTGCAGCGCCAAAACAGCGAAGATCAGAAAATAGTTATCAGCAAATCAGAAGAATATCTAAAATGCAAAAGCGAATGGGTTTGTACATTTAACCACAATTATCTTCGCATCACCCGAATTTTAAAGTGCCTGATGAATTTCGGATTGGAGAATGAAGCCCAAGCGTTTTATGAGTGCTTAGAGCAAATCTACCACGACGATAGCGAGCGTATTGGCTTTGAAACATTTCAATATTGGACAATTGCAGTCAAACAAAATCGCACAGTTTAATCAAGTCTCAATTGCTCTGTGAACTTTAAAAAATTATTTTGATTTTTAAATTTAAAAAATGCCCTCTGGATACACACTACCTGTATTTGCGTGTGCTGCTGCGGTTGCAGCTTTACATTGGTTACGCGATCGCCAGCCTTTAAGCATAACATCGATAAATCTAATCGAACCAAATCAAATAGCAGAAATACCAATTGAACAGGTAGCAGGACTATCTGAAAATATGGCTTTGGCAATCACCCGCAGCGAACCTGGTGATAATCTCGATTTGACTAGAAATACACCGATTTGGGCGCTAGTGGAGTGGAGAAGCAAAGATGAACAAGAGGGAGAGACAGTAATTATTAAGGGGGGAGAAGGAATTGGCAGACAGATGAATGCCGATAGCAAACCTGCTATTTATACCTATGCTCGAAGGTTGTTACAAGAGAATTTACAACGAATGTTGGCACCGTTAGAAAAAATCACGGTGACGATTATTCTACCTGAAGGCCGATCGCTTGCTGTTCGGACTTCAAATTCTGCTTTTGGTGTGGTTGAAGGACTTTCGCTTTTAGGCACAACTGGCATTTCCCAACCTTTGAGTACACCAGAGCAACTTGCGGTTTTTCAAGCTCAATTACAAAATAAAGCCAGTCGTTTTGATAGTTTGGTGTTTTGCATTGGCGAGAATGGGCTAGATTTGGCGCGCCAACTAGGGATTAATCCCGAACAATTGGTGAAAACTGCTAACTGGCTTGGGCCAATGCTAATAGAAGCTGATGTACTGGGTATTAAAGAAATTTTATTATTTGGCTATCACGGTAAACTGCTGAAACTAGCAGGAGGAATTTTTCACACTCATCACCATCTAGCTGATGGACGCCGGGAAATTTTAGCAGCCCATTGTGCGATCGCTGGTTTAAAATTACCAGATATTCAAGCTGTCTTTCATAGTCCTACCACTGAAGCTGCACTCACATATCTCAGATCCCTAGACGCGTCCACAGACAGTGATTGGGTAAATCAAGTTTACAGTGCGATCAGCGAAACCATCGATGTTCGTTCTCAAGAATACATCCAAAGCCACAGCCAAAGGGGTAGAGAAGTTACAGTCTGTGGCTCGATCCTCTTTGATCGTGATCGTAAAATTATTGTCAAGAGTAAAACTGCTGGTCTGTTGATGGGAAAATTATGTTAACTTATTATGAATAATCGTAAACAATTTGCATAAATAATCTTTTAAGTAATCTCTTTGGGGTAAGTTTATCCTTCTAATACCATCTCCGATTCCGGGAATAGACAAGCGCATATAAATAGGCGTTTGTCAAGGTTATTTATACCATTATCAGCCCACCCAGGCTGAATAATAACATCAAGCTAAGATTACAGGGCCTCAATTTATCCTTCACAGACATAATTCTCCCCGTTATGAATACAGCGGTGACTCTACCAACAGAACAAGCGCCCCAAACATTAGAAAATTATGGGCAGCTGAATCGTCAATTAATTGTGATTTTGGACTTTGGCTCTCAATATTCCGAGCTGATTGCCCGTCGCATCCGCGAGACTCAAGTATACTCTGAAGTTTTGTCTTATCGCACTAGTTCTGCACATTTGCGCCAACTCAATCCGAAGGGAATCATCCTCTCTGGGGGGCCGAGTTCGGTTTATGGTAATAACGCTCCCCATTGTGACTCAGAAATCTGGAATTTGGGAATACCCATCTTGGGTGTTTGCTATGGGATGCAGCTGATGGTGAATCAACTCGGTGGGGAAGTGGCAAAGGCTGACCGAGGCGAATACGGAAAAGCATCATTATATATAGACGATCCTACAGATTTGCTCACTAATGTTGAAGATGGTACCACCATGTGGATGAGTCATGGAGACTCAGTTACCCAAATGCCACCAGGGTTTGAATTATTGGCGCATACAGAAAATACTCCCTGTGCTGCCATTGCTGACCATAAAAGGAAACTTTATGGCGTGCAGTTCCATCCAGAGGTGGTGCATTCAATAGGTGGTATAGCATTAATTCGGAATTTTGTCTACCAGATCTGCGATTGCGAACCTACTTGGACAACAGCAGCTTTTGTAGAAGAAGCAATTCGGGAAATTCGCGCCAGAGTCGGCAATAAACGGGTGTTGTTGGCTTTGTCTGGGGGTGTGGATTCTTCTACTTTGGCGTTCTTGTTGTATCAAGCCATTGGTGACCAACTGACTTGTGTGTTTATCGACCAAGGCTTCATGCGAAAGTATGAGCCAGAGCGATTGGTGAAGCTGTTCCAAGAGCAGTTTCATATTCCTGTAGAATATGTGAATGCTCGTGATCGCTTTTTAGCCAGCATTTCTGGTGTTACAGATCCCGAAGAAAAACGTCGCCGCATCGGACACGAATTCATTCGAGTATTTGAAGAAACATCCAAACGCCTCGGTCACTTTGACTATCTTGCTCAAGGGACTCTTTATCCAGATGTGATCGAATCTGCTGATACCAACGTCGATCCCCAAACTGGCGAACGAGTAGCAGTGAAAATTAAGAGCCATCATAATGTGGGTGGTTTGCCCAAAGATTTACGATTTAAATTAGTAGAACCACTGCGGAAACTATTTAAAGATGAAGTCCGCAAAGTTGGACGTTCCATCGGTTTACCAGAAGAAATTGTCCAACGCCAACCTTTTCCTGGCCCTGGTTTGGCAATTCGCATTCTCGGTGAAATCACTGCTGAACGGTTAAATATTTTGCGCGATGCCGATTTAATTGTGCGGCAAGAAATAAATCAACGCGGTTTGTATAATACTTTTTGGCAAGCATTTGCTGTATTGCTGCCTATTCGCAGTGTGGGTGTCATGGGAGATCAACGTACCTACGCTTATCCCATCGTTTTGCGGATTGTCACTAGTGAAGATGGGATGACAGCAGATTGGGCGAGAGTTCCTTACGATGTACTGGAAGTAATTTCCACTCGGATTGTCAATGAAGTTAAAGGGGTGAATCGAGTAGTTTATGACATAACTTCCAAGCCGCCTGGAACCATCGAATGGGAATGATTTAGTTTTGGTAAGGGGAAGATGAGTTTCTCTTTCCCCTTTGACTAAATACTAAAGTTGGGAAAACATTGCCAGGTTTTGATCCCACCGTGCAAACACCACAAGTAGGGCAAAAAGGTGAAAGTGCGAACCAAAACCTCTATAAAAGCGATTTCCAGCCCTGGACTTAACAACAGGCTAACTTGTTACCTCATCAGCAATGGAGTCAATTAGATTTATCCAACTTAATTGAGGAAATTAATAGTATTAATTTTTAATTTTTATTACGGTAACTTGACGGTAAAGGTAGTTCCTTGTCCAACGCCAAGACTAGCAACTTCAATAGAGCCGCCATGTAATTCTACCAGATGACGAGCGATCGCCAAACCTAATCCCAAACCACCTTGTTTGTGAGTAGAATGTCCTTGATGATAGCGTTCAAAGACGTAGGGTAGAAACTCTGGGCTGATGCCGATACCTGTATCGCTAACTGTGATTTGGATATGAGAGCCAGTGTGAAATAATCTAACTTCTACCCGTCCCCCTGACGAAGTGAATTTAACAGCGTTTGAAAGTAAATTTCCTAAAATTTGCAGCAAACGATTGATATCGCCGGAAATTGGGGGAATTGACCTGTCGGCTATGAACTCTAAACAAATATTCTTAGCGTTTGCCAATGGATAAGCAGTTTCTATTGCTGCGCCTATAATTACACCAAGATTAACTTGGCTCAGTTCGAGCTGTAACTTACTTTGGAGAATGCGGGATATATTCAGTAAGTCTTCGAGAAGTTTTTCCTGAGACCTAGCATTGCGTTCAATGGTTTCTAGAGCTTTAGTAAGGCTGATTTCATCGAATTTGCGAGTTCGCAACAATCGTACCCAGCCGAGAATGGCATTGAGTGGAGAGCGCAGATCATGGGATACCATTGCGACAAACTCATCTTTAGTGCGGTTAGCAGACTCAGCTTGGACGCGGGCGGCTTGCTCGAGTTGCAAAAGCTGATCGCGTTCGGCTTCTAAGTGTTTGCGATCATCAATATCTGTACTCGTGCCAAACCACTTAATGATACTTCCTTGTTCATCCTGAATGGGTACGCCTCGGACTAAATGCCAGGAATAACTACCATCGTGTTTTTGATAGCGCATTTCCTGTTGATAAAGTTCTCCTGTTCGCAAGGCTTGAGTCCATCCTTGAATAGCTGCTTGGATATCGTCGGGATGGATAACTTTTGTCCAACCAAACCCCATTACCTCCTCAAGTGTTTGCCCAGTAAATTCGTACCAGCGTTGATTGACATGCTCGCATTCACCATCACAATTGCAGATCCAAACAAGTTGTGGCATGGCATTGGATAAGTAGCGGTAGCGTTCTTCGCTTTCGCGCAGCGCTAGTTCAGCACGTTTGCGTTGGGTGAGATCAAGAACGAAGCAGACGCTATAACCCTCAGACTTTCTAGTTTCTAGCCCGGCTATTCCTAATAAAATAGGGACACGAGTACCATTTTTGTGAAGATATTCCTTCTCAAAGGGAGTACAAACACCACAGACTTGTAGTTCTTGAATTTTTTGTTGGTCAAGGATTTGATATTCCGGCGGTGTCATGGAATCCCAGCGGATAATTCCTGCTGCCAAATCTTCACGGCTGTAACCGAAGGTTTCTAAAAAAGCGTCATTTGCCTCATAGACTCGACCGCTGAAGTCACCGAAATAAATTCCAACAATATTAGATTCTACAATCCGGCGGAACTTAGCTTCACTTTCTTGCAAAGCTAGTTCGGCACGTTTGCGTTGCGTAGCTTGCCGATGGGCATCGGTAATATCTGTTGTACTACCTACTGTTCTAATTACCCGACCCTCAGGATCTCTTATAATTATTCCCCGATCCAGTACATATCGATACTGTTGGTCTTTGTGTCGTATCCTATACTCAATTGTGTAGTGATTTTGATTGGTAGAGATTATACTGCCGAAGTGATTAATCAACCGCTCTCTATCTTCCGGATGAATCTGCTCTTTCCACCATTGATAAGTTGCTTGTGCCTCTTTCAAGGAGTAGCCTAAGACTTTATTTAGTCCCTCAGTTCTGTCAACCGTATTGCTTTCTATATCCCAATCATAAATTATACAATTTACCGCAGCTGCCGCTAGTTGAAAACGCTCGTTGCTTAGGCGTAGCTGTTCTTGGGTCAGCTTACGTTCTGTGATATCAAAGGCTGTACCGATGATTTGATGTGGCGAACCGTCAAGATTCCTGGTGAATATCGTATCTCTGCTAAAAAACCAGCGCCATTTTCCATTGGCGTCTCGCATCCGATATTCATTTTCCACAATCTTGCTATCTTCAGTTGAGCCAAATTCTTGAAACACACTAGGAAGTCGAGCTAAATCCTCAGGATGCATAATATTGCATAAGAACTTTGCTCCCATTTCTTGAATTTGCTCTTGAGTGTAGCCAAGCAGTTTACTAACTTGACTATTAATATAGACATTCTGCTGTTTAACTAGGTCGTAAACGTACAAAAGACCAGGAGTAGTTTCGGCAATACGTTCAATGAACTGCTGACTTGAGCGCAATCGTTCCTGTGCTTGGTGTTTCTCAGTCACATCCCGCCAAGAAGCTACAAACCCATCTCCCATTTTGGTAATGCGAATATCAATAGCTTTAATTAACTGCTCATTAGGATCAATATTTGAAGTGTAAATGAGTGATTCTTTCACCAAAGGATTACCCGTTTCTACGACTTGGCAACACTCATTAAACAAATCACTTTCTGAAAAATTCGGCACAATTTCACATAGCCCTTTGCCCTGCTGTTCTTCCTGATTTATTCGGGTAAATTCACAAGCTGCGGCATTTACGTAATCAACACAAAAGTCAAGTATTTTACCTATCTGGTTACGAATAGCGGAGTAAATGCCAAAGCAGTCTAGCATGTTCTCCACCGAGGTGCGGAAACGTTCCTCGCTGCGTTGTAGTTGCTGACTTAACTGAGTGTTTTTGATTGCTGAGTAGACAGTAGAACGCAAACGTTCTGCTGTAGTCTGTCCTTTAATCAGATAATCTTGAACACCACTTTTCATCGCTTGGACAGCTATAGCTTCATTGCCATATCCCGTTAACATAATTACAGCTGGCATGGTTCCCTTTGACTGCTGCCGTAATTCTGCTATAAATTCCAATCCATCCATGTCTGGCAGCAGAAAGTCTAATAAAATTGCCTCAGGCTGCAACTGTTGACATAATGCCAACGCTTGTTCTCCCGATTCTTGCTCGAGAATTGTGTAGCTGCGTTCTTGATCTTGCAGGAGATAGCGACAATAAACCTGTCGATCTTCAGGAGAATCATCAATAATTAAAACGGTTAGCGGTTGCACCATCACTACTTGCTAACAGCATCAGGGAGAATTACGATATCTAACCAATAAGTTATAAAACTTTGAATAGTTTGTACCAATCTGTTGATGTCGATTGGTTTTAAGATATAACTAGCAATGCAATATCCATAACATACTTCAATATCTCTAGGATTAGAAGAAGTGGTAAATACAACCACTGGAATATTTTTGAGGTCTCGATCCTGCTTGATTTGCTCTAAAACTTCTCGCCCATCGGTTCCTGGTAAATTTAGGTCGAGTAAAATAATTGAGGGGCAAGGAAACTTCTGAGAATCAGTGTAGCGGCCGGTATGATAAAGAAAGTCCAGCGCTTCATCACCATCAGTACAGCGAAACACGGGATTGCTCACAGCTTGTCGTCGCATGACTCGACATAAGGCTTCAAAGTCTTCATCGCTGTCTTCAATCACTAGCAAAGGTTGGGCGGTTTTGCCAATCATCAGTTCAGTCTCCTGCTCGTAATGTGAAATAAAAGGTACTACCTTCACCGTAGGTTGACTCCACCCAGATTTTACCGTCATGTCGCTCGACAATTTTTTTACTAATGGTTAATCCGGCTCCTGTACCACCACCATATTTGTTCGGCCCGTGTAGCCGTTTGAAGATGCGAAAAATTGCTTCAAAGTGTTTTTCTCGAATCCCAATGCCGTTATCTCGGACGTAGAATGTAACTGGTATCGGTGAAGCGGCCTCAATATAACCAATTTCAATCCATTTTTGAGGTTTGTCGTTGTATTTAATAGCATTGGCAATCAGATTGTTAAAGACTTCGCCTACTTGGACGCGATCGCAATACACTGTTGGTAGTGGTCTTGGAATACGAATTTCTATCCCCATCTCTTCAATTCGGGCGCTCAATAAGTCTAAATTTCGCTCTACAAGACTATTAATATCACTCTGCTGCATAGAAAGATCCACTCTTCCCAAACGGGAAAAATGTAGCAGCGAATCAATTAAATCTTCCATGCGTTGAGTTAAACGAATCAAAGTTCTTAATTTTTGCGTACCTTCTTCGTTGAGAATGTCGCCGTAGTCTTCAATAAGAAAATTAGAATAATTATGAATACCCCGCAGTGGTTCTTTCAAATCATGAGAAGCAATGTAGGCAAAGGCATCTAATTCATTGTTGCTGCGTTCTAGTTCAATATTGAGCTGCGCTAGTTCATCTGCTTTTCGGAACACCACACCAATAATAGCGTTTCTCAACTCCAGCGCTGCATTTACCTCACAAGATTTCCAACTCAGAGATTTTAACCGCACAGTTTCTTTCCATAACTCAAACGATTTCCGAGGTGATAGACGCAAACTGCCGTTTCCCATTACTTCTACAGGTTTATTTGGATTACCTCCCCAATTGACAGTTTGTACTTCCTCTGGGCGAAACCACAAAATATAGTTTTTTTGAATTTTGGAAAATGAAAGCGCCATTAAGCCACTACCTATATCCCCAAACTTTTCTGCATCTGGATAAACTTGTGATAGCGAATTGGTATAAAAAATCTCTTCGTAGACATTTTGAGAAATCCATTCGATTAAATTTTGAATCTCTTGTTTTTCGGGAGTGTTCCCGATAGAAAAATATTCTTTTTCAAAATATACTACTGCTCCTTGGGCATCGACAAGCTCGAGGAGATTCGGTTGATGTTGAATTATACCTTCAATAAAGTTATTTCCTGCCGATATATATTCTATTAACTTGCTATAAACTGATTTTAAGTGTATTTTATATTCACTATCTTCGCTATCTTCTTTTGCACTCAGTTCTACAGATGTAATTTGTCCTAAAAATTCACAGGCGTTACGAATTTCATATGGAACATATTTAGGTGATTGATGATGGCAGGCAATTAATCCCCATAATTTTTGATTTTTCATAATGGAAATTGACATTGATGCCGTTACGCCCATATTATGCATGTACTCAACATGTAAAGGCGAAACACTCCGCAACACAGAGTTACTTAAATCTAAAGGCTGCCCAGTCAAAGGATTATTTGCAGGTAAAATTGCTGCTGGTTGATAGTCAGCATTCGGTATTAGCCTCAGCCAGTTTTGGCTGTAAAGTTGCCTAGCTTGTATGGGAATATCTGAAGCTGGATAATGTAAGCCTAAATAAGATATAAGATATTCTGGCTTTTCTTCAGCAATTACTATGCCATTCCAATCTTCATCAAAGCGATATACCATTACCCGTTCAAAACCAGTGATATTTTTGACTTCTTGAGCAAGAATTTCACTTAGTTCTACAACCCCTGATGTCGTTTGTAATTTAGAAATAGCTTGTTTAACTAGATGATAAAATTTAAAGTACGTGTTACTTTTTTCGGCAAATATAGGTTCTAACTCTAAAACTAAAATATCGTTGGAGCGATGAATAATTACATCAAAATATAAATTTTGGTCGCCAAAGTTGATTGTAAATTCTAAAGGATTAACAAATTTTAAATTTTCTTGAGATAAACAATTTATTAAAAAATTAAGTTGCTCGGTTTCTAAAAAATTACTTAAAGGTTGATTGAGCAAGTCTTCCGGATTGACGCCAAATAAATAAGAAGTATTATTACTACATTGGAGAATAGCTAACTCTGGTTCTTTTAATGCCAAAAGAACTCCATGAGGTTGAACAAAACCAGGAATATGAATTGGTTCTTGAGCGCAATTACTAAGGTCAACTTGAAATGGAGTAGAAATATTGTTATTGCTCACGTTTTAGTACCAATGATAAATAGTGTGCCTAAGTAATGTATTTTAAACTAAAAGGATATTTTCAAAGTTTTGATAACAATTGGATTTTTTATATTTTATTAAATACTCCTCATAAAATAAGCACTTAAAACATAAATTTTCTCCTTTAGATAAGTGGTTAAAATCTTAATTAAAAGAGTCTAATAGAGATATATATAAAATACTTGCAAATATATTTGAAGACAGTCTCTAATTTATAAAGTTTTTGCTTTCATCTCTCTAATTAACTAGAATAAAGTGTTAAAATAAAAATCTGAATAATCATATTTTTTATGAAACTAATATTGATGAAAATGAAAATTATTTATGTCATAAAATACACATATTTAGCGAATTTGCTCTAAGTAATAAAATAAATGTTAGCCAAAAATAGGAGTAAATCGAATTAATAGCTAAAACAGTTGAGTTATTTTCTAGAAAACTAGATGCGCTCGCAGTAAAATTACCAATGATATGGTCACTGAGAAAATAAAACAAGCAAGTCATTATAGTAATCCGCTTTGATTTTGAACTACTTGGCTTCGCAGGAAGAAGCCACTGTGGTATTAGAGTCTCCCCAAGTCGAGGAGGTAGTGCGTACAAAAGGGTTCTCATACCAGTTACTACAACTCTTGGAACCCGAAGGCCGCGATTAGTCCCCGATGAGCAATTGCCGTTAAGTGGTGTTAGATAGTACAGAGTAGGGAAAACAGAAGAACCATTTTCGAGTTATACCTAGCGAGAGCAAAAATCAAAAAGGAGTCCTAATAGTAATAATTTTTATTTTATCAACGTTAATGGACATGTTATGAAACCTCCTCTCCCTCTTATTGGCTTAAACATCCTCGTCGTTGATGATGATGATGATAGTCGTTTTTATATTACAACTGTATTAGAAGCAGATGGAGCAACCGTCACAGCAGTTGCATCGGCAGCAGACGCATTAAAAGTACTACCCGAATTGCAGCCTGATATCTTGATATGTGATATTGCTATGCCTAACGAAGATGGCTATACCCTGATCCGTAAAATCCGGGCACTCGAACCAGATATTTATAGCAAACTCCCTGCCATCGCGTTAACTGCCTATGGTGATCGGGAGTATCGTAACATCGCCTTGGAAGCAGGCTTTCAGATTCATGTCGCTAAACCAATCGATCCAGGAGAACTAGTTGCAGTCGTGATAAATTTAGTTGCTTCTTATAAGAGTTAATCACATCCGGGACAAAAGTAGCGATCGCATGAATTACTTGTGGTGCGATCACTATTCGATCCACCAATCAAGGTAAATTCTCTTTTAAAACTGACCAGTCGCTCCAAAATTACTAATAAAGGCAGAGCAAAAGCTAACACTACATCCATTGATAACTTAGCCAAACTCCGATTAAGCCGCCAATGACAGAAGATAATTTTAATTAACTTTATTTGTATATAAATCCTCTAGACAAGTCAAACAGCCAGGATTAAAAATTTATATTAATAATTTGCTTAGTTACAGATATAATACTCCTCCAGATAAACTACTTTTTATCAAGTTGTTCTCACAGACTCACGTTATACACTGACATTTTAATTATTTTAACTACTTTGGTGCGTCTTACCTTGTTAGCATCCATCCCATCTGTAATTTGTTAATTGACCAAGTATTAACGCTAACTACTTATTCCAGTAACATTAGTATTTATCAACAAGTTTCAATATAAAGCTAATGTCTTCAACTCCTCTAACACTTAACTTAATTGAAGGTTCTGTCTCTTTTAGTTTTTCACCCCAAGCAGCACGAGAATTAAAAGCAGCAATAGACCGATTAATCGAATGCTTAAAAGCTGTCGCTGCTAAACCCACTCCAGGCGGGGGTAAAGCGACTCCCCAACCTCCCTTAGAATATCGCTACACTGGCGAAGTATTTTTAGAAGTTTTCTGTAATCCTAATATTTGGCCAAGTCCCTTCGCAGCCAAAGTCCTGCTAACTGTCCGCAACATCAACATCCGCGTAACTACAGAAGCCGAATTGACTCGGATCGTTGATGATATTAATCAATATTTAGACCAAGTAGGATGAGGGAGATGGAAAGCAGAGGGGCTTCAGGTGCACAGGAGAAAATAATAACTCTTGAGTCAACAGTCAACACTGGCTCAACACCCCGTTCGCACAGCCCAAGGTAGAGAATAAAGCTAACAGCACTCTCAATGCTCTACATTTATAGAAAAATTACCGGAGCAGTTCAGCATTAGAAACGGTCCCGGTAAGAAAATTTACATAATAGACTCAAGTTGTAGCACCAGCTATACTATGTTCTGATGCCTAAATCGCCTGAAAATTTGTATAAATTAAGACTGTAATTTTTCCGTATTAATCAACAAAGCAAGATTTTGCATCAGGCAATGCTTACCAAAAGCCAGAGATTATCCCCCAGATTGGTCGTCAAATCGTTGATTGTGGAATCCACACATCGAAAATAAGCTCCCAATCTTAAACCCGAAATTAAATGTCGATCAGTCGTTATCCCATTGTTCACGACCAATTAAATCACCAATGCGATCGCGTAACAAAAAATCACATTTTTCTAATTCACATTCAACGCAAACCCACTCTCTCGCTGGGATATATTGGCAGAGTGTATATATTGGCTGCTGTCGGCTGACCATTCCCTTTTGCACTAGTCGGCGTGCTTCGTCTTGGATCACATCGAGAGAGTAGTAATTAATAGAAGGCACCGTATTCACACTCATGGTTTTTACTCACAAATTAACACTTAGATAGTGTTCCCGTTAGCTATCAGGAACAAACATGACAGGGATTTTACTTGTGGCTAGGATTTTGTAGTTTGCTATACGGAACTAATTTCATTTTGACGCTACATCACCGGAAATTATCTCAAGAAATGTTAAGAAAGTCAACAAAAGCTGACATTACCTCAAAATATGCTTCACAAAACAATGTCAAACTAGCTAACCAAACCTGCTCTTTTGGTGATGTAACTTTTATTCAACAGGTTTCTATGTTTTGCCCTTAGTGGCTTGAGGCATAATTTGGTTAGTGACAAGAGTACACAAAGTGATCGCTCACATATTAAATAATCGCCTTAAAGCTGTATCTAGAAGTGTTTGTATCTATCTCAAGGTAAATAAGATAAAAATATTAAGCAGCAACTAGGGTATAAACTGTCGCAAAACTAACGGCTAAGTTACACGATGAAGGCTTTTATGCTAGCAGCTGTTAACAATTTCTTAAACAAATCTGGAATTACTTGGTTAATTTCAGCGATGATGGTACATGATTTTTTTTGGATAAACATCTGTATAAGGGTGGAGTAATACAATTTCTCTAAATTGGGACGCTGGGAGTATGGGAAGATAAAGGAGGCGGTGAATGAAAAATGACAAACTATATGTAACTACCGATGGCTGAATTAGCTTATGGTTATATTAAAACAGACGCGACTGATCACGTCTGTAAAGTGTTTGGCGGATTTGCTGAGGTCAATTGTTCTGAAGTGACATTGTGATTTAAGTTACTTATTGTGAGAATTCCTCGTCATCAAGATTTGTGCTGTCTTCTACTGCTATGGGATTTTCTGGCGATCGCTGATTGTTGAGTTGGTCTAATAGTGCCAGTACCTTATTACCACGTTCAATGGAGCGATCTTCTAAAAACATTACTTCTGGTGTACGACGTAGCCGCACCCTAGCACCAAGTTCGCTGCGGACATAACCCGTGGCCGACTTTAAACCTGCCATTGTTTGTGCCTTAGCTTCATCTGTCCCATAAATACTGACGTAGATTTTGGCGTGTTGGAGATCGCCGGAAACATCAACATCAGTAACACTTACCATTCCTGTACCCACACGGTCATCCTTAATGCCGTTGAGCAGCATTTGGCTAACTTCCCGTTTAATCAGTTCAGCAACACGGGAAACGCGGCGATTTGTAGCCATAAAAGTTTAGCCTCCTCACAGAGGTTGTACGACATCATAATAAACACAATGGCAAATAACGCCATAAAACAAGTGTCTTTAGGGCAGAAACTATAGCACCTCGTCCTAGCCTAGATTGTACTCAAACCCAACATTGCACGTAGAGTGAGAGTAACAAACACCAAACTGCCGACAAACAAACCCAAAAGGGCGATTAGGGTAATTGGGCGTTTCAGGAGTGGCACTAATGGCGCAAAGGTGTTGATAAATACCCCTAAGAGGACAGTAATAAAGTAGCGGGGGTAGCGAAAGACGTTATCCCAAAATCCGTCAAACATTTGAATCTAAACTGCCTTGTTATAGACTTACGTTTGTTTTAATATGCTTTATCTACATCAATTGTAATCTATGTGGCTGGAAAATTACTCAGTTAATATAAAATATGCTTCGTCAGTTATATTAACTATATTTAGTCGCAATTATTTACGTAAAATTTTAGGTAAATGGTTATTCAAATGCCCCCCAAAGAAACTAGCCCGCGTCCATTTTTGAAGTGGGCAGGGGGTAAAAGTAAGTTGATTCAGCAATATATTCCTTATTTTCCCAAAGATTATCAGACTTATTATGAACCCTTTTTAGGTGGTGGTGCTGTTTTTTTCTATCTTCAACCAAATACAGCTATTTTAACTGATATTAACGCTGAATTAATTAATACTTATTGCTGTGTTCGAGATAACGTCGATGAATTAATATTACTCCTGAAAGAACATAAAAAACGACATAATAAAGATTATTATTATAGTGTCAGAAATAACTCTAATGGTACCAATTTAGAAAAAGCTGCTCGTTTAATTTATTTAAATAAAACCTGTTTCAACGGTCTCTATCGAGTCAATTCCCAAGGGAATTTTAATGTTCCATTAGGCAGATATGAAAATCCTAATATTTGTCCGGAAAATTTACTTAAATTAGCCTCCAAAGTACTTTCTCAGGTAGAAATTCACCAGGCAGATTTTACAGAAGTCTTAAATCGTGCTACTAGCAGTAATGACTTTGTATTTTTCGATCCGCCTTACCACCCTATTAGTGACAGTAGCTATTTCACTGCTTATAGTCAAAATTGTTTTACTAAAAAAGACCAAGAACTTTTGAGAGATACTTGTGCAGAGTTAGCAAGTCGTGGTGTCAAAGTTATGCTATGTAATTCTGATAGTGAATTTATTAAAAAAATTTATACTGAAATCAATTTTGAGAGATACACAATCAAAGCAGCGCGTTCAATTAACTCGAACATTAAAAATCGAGGTATGATTGACGAACTATTGATTACATCTTTCGATAATCAAGAATTTAAAAGTCAGAATTCAGAAGTCAGCGTAGATTTTGTAAGAATGACAAGTGAATAAATTATTTAAATTGCATCATCCAACCGATTATTTAATATAAAAAACTTGGATTCACCAATTTAGTAACAATTAAATTCTAAATTCTAACTCCTTCTTCAAAGATTCTTATTTGCCCAAGCAATAAATCTATCTAAGCTATAAACTGCTAATAAATTATGGTTATCACTAACTCTTGCTTTTAGCCATTTGCTTGCACCTTCTCGCATCCCTTCACCACCTAGTATAACGATAGTTGGTGCAGGGTAATAATGCTGAATATTCATATTTAAATAAGGAAACTTTTCATCAACTGAACCAGGGCTTTCTTGCCATTTGCACTCGATAATTAAACCAGATGGCATTGCAGGTGAGCTAACAACGTAAAAATCAACCTTTAAATCGGTATGATAAATTCCAGTGCCGATATAAACTTCTTTACCATAGCGTTTTGGTAATAAAGCTGCGTTTAATATAAATTCTTTGGAGACATAATTTCCCACTTGAAAATAATTATGTCCATTCAAGATTGCTTCAACATTAATTTCTAAAATTCTCCCTGCCTTATTTGCCCGCCCACCTTGAGTCAGAGCCATCTCAAATTCCTCTGCCAAAAGTACTGCTTATTATAGAATTCCATAGAAGCAGTAATTTGTGGTGAGTTACTTAATATGAATTTTTGTTGAAATGACAAAATATTGGTATTTTTGTACTAAATAAATACAAGTGTATTAATTTGGATAAAGAATGAATAATTAGTTGAATTAGTAATTTTCCTTTGGACTTTAACCCGTCTGTGCTTCACTATTACCGTTGCGGATAGCCCATGCTAATTCTAATAACTGAGTCCAGCGCTTTTGCAGTTGTTTGGGAGTGCATTTGATGGCTTTGGCGATCGCTTGGTCGTTTTCTCGTGCAGTTTTGAGTTGTAAAATTTGTTGTTGTTGTTCTGTGAGTTGACTGATAAAAGTTTCCCATTGCTGGGAAGATAAACCCAACTTTTGCTCTAAAGTAGCACCTAGCCATTGATGTACTAATTGCCAATGATGTTGCTTGGCAAACTTTTCTACATGGTATTTAAACCTTTGTTGTAGATAATCGCGCTGACGGCTACTCAAACCAAGAATTTGGTCGATTTCTGGTGCTGAAAGGTCTTGGAGTTTCAGACTTAAGTAGTCCATACAGTCAGATTGACCTTGAGACTCCAAGTATTTCATCAATTCAGCAATCACGCGATCGCGTTCTGATTCTTCCGATGGATCGAAACTAGCTTTGGCGATCATTTGCGATCGCAGTTGTTGCACCGCCGAATTACGCTGGTAAGATTCTGCTTCTTCGCCCTTAGCAGACTCCACCGCCATTTCAATATCCACAGTAGTTTCTTGGGGCTGACGACGAGCAAAACCTTGCGCCCGCAAGATAATTAATTGCTGATTTGCACCGCCAGGTAAATTGATGCGACGTTTGGCGTACTGTTCTGTGAACGCCATATACTCAGCTAACTGCAACTGAGTACGTGGCGTGTGATCCTCAGGTAATTCGTTTTCTCGGCGGAAAGCTTTAATCGCTTCAATATAAAATGCTTGTAAAAAATCTTCAATCAGGCTGTAACGAGCGTCAAAACCCAACTCCGAACCGGATATAGTTACATGGCGGTAAACCATCGACCCCAAATTGCTATGTAATTCCACTCGCCCTTGTTTTGAGCCTAGTTGGTAATAACGTAAGCACTTTTGCATTCGATGCCTTGCTAACGTCATTTGCCAAGACTGAATTTGTCCAGATGTTTGAATACGGGAGCTTTTATCACAGATGCGTTCTACTTCCTTGGCGATGCGCTTTGCTAAAGCTTGGACGCACCTGGGTGCTGCTTTCACTTGTGCTTGCATTTCTTGACACAGCAATTGAATTAAGGTATCAGTGCTACTAGCTGGCAGTTCTTCGCCAGAAACGTGATTCTCAAAAACTGGTGTAGAGTTTGGTAGATTGGCGACATTAGCTTTCATAACTTTTCCAGAGAGTAGTATTGCACCGTAATTACAACGCAGACACAGCGATCAAGGCTAGTCTTTGCTGGAGAATCTTTGGGCATTCATCCATCAAGACTTGCCCCATGTAATGCTCACATCTAAAGCTCATATTTAAAACTGTAGGAAATACGATAGAGTTACAGCTAAAACAATGTGTCGGTTCTTTCACAAACCACCACATTGATGCTAATGAATGGATACGCAGCATTTTTTCAAAGTTGTTAAATGCCTTGCTCTAGCGAGTGTTGCCACCATTCTGTTATACCCACTGCAATCGCCATTAATTATGACAATTTAAAAACTGGAGTTGTTTAAATCACAATTTCCGAAACCAAGACGTGCGCTAATGAAATATCATTCTTATACCCATGCTGCCGCAGCTTCCCAACCTAAACCCCTCCGTACAATTACTGCTTCATCTGCTGTTAAATCCAAAATAGTAGACACTTCATACGTAGGTTCCTCGCCAGTATCTACAATGATGTCTACCAAGTTGTCCAAACGGTCAAATAGCTCCACCCGCGATTGAATAGTCTCTGGATCTATATAAATTAAGCTATTATTTATTTCATCTGGGGGCACATGTGCGGAAGTTGAAATAATTGGATTGCCTAAAGCTGCCAGCAGAGCCAAACACACAGTATGGTTTGGCACTCTAATTCCAGTAGTTTTCCGTTTGGGATTTTGCACCAATCGCGGTACTAACTTAGTGGCTGGGAGTAAAAACGTGTATGTACCTGGAATTAAGCGCTTCATAATTCGATAAGCTGTGTCACTTACGAAGGCATAAGTTGCCACATTTGAAAGCGAGGGACATAAAAATGTTAGTGGTTTATCATTTGCTAGCTGCTTAATTTGTCGCACTCGTTCTACCGCCGACTTGGCATTCAAATCACAACCGATCGCATAGACTGTATCAGTAGGGTAAAGCATGACAGCGCCACTAGAAAGCGCTGACTTTATTTCTTCTATTCGGCGAATTTGAGGATTATCCGGATGAACTGGGAAAATTTTTGCCATAGGACAGGTGGGGATTGGGGATGAGGGAGACGCGGGGACGCAGGGACGTAAAGAAAAATAAATGACTAATGACTAATGACTAATAATTAATAACTATGAAAAAAATCGCTTATCTTCAATGTCCGACAGGAATTTCCGGTGATATGTGCTTGGGAGCATTGGTCAGTTTGGGTGTTCCTGTGGAGTATTTAATTGAAAAACTCAATGGATTGGGAATTGAGTGCGAATATGCTTTAAGAGCAGAACTTGTGCAACGCAATGGTCAACAAGCGACTAAAGTACACGTGCACTTACTAGACCATCATCACCATCATGATCGCGAACACAGTGATGATCATGGACGGCATCTACCAGAAATAGAGGGGATGATTCTCAAAGCGGGATTGCCATCACGGGCACAGGCTTGGAGTTTGGCAGTATTCCGGCAGCTAGCAGTAGCAGAAGGGGCGGTGCATGGCATTTCTCCTGAAAAAGTTCATTTCCATGAAGTAGGTGCTGTAGACGCGATTGTCGATATTGTGGGAACTTGCTTGGGGTTAGATTGGTTAGGGATTGAGAGCAACGAGTTAGGATTGCCCTTACTATATTGCTCGCCATTTCCGACTGGTGGCGGCACTGTTAAAGCAGCACACGGTCAAATGGCTGTACCAGTACCAGCGGTATTAAAGCTATGGGAAATGCGGGGTTGTCCAGTTTATAGCAATGGTATTGAGCGAGAACTGGTGACACCAACAGGAGCCGCGATCGCCACTACCTTGGCCAAAGAATTTGGTTCACCACCCCCAATCGCTATCAAGCAGGTAGGATTAGGAGCAGGAACCATAAATTTACCCATCCCCAATATTTTACGCCTCTGGTTGGGCGAGGGCGCAATTTTACAGTCTGATTTCAATGATTCTGGCGATAATAGCTCAAATATAGAAACCATATGCGTCCTAGAAACCCAAATTGATGATTTAAATCCTCAAGCGATCGGTTATGTGTTTGAAGCCTTGTTTGCGGCTGGTGCGCTGGATGTTTTTACTGTGGCGATCGCTATGAAAAAGTCCCGTCCAGGGATTTTGTTAACAGTAATTTGTCATCCAGATAATTTATTTCGTTGTGAAGCAGTTATATTCCGTGAAACCACAACTCTGGGTATTCGGCGAACTAATCAGCAACGCGCCATTTTAGAACGAGAAATTCAACAAGTGGAAATTGAATATGGCAAAGTGCGCCTCAAATTAGCATGGAAAGGGCGATCGCCAGAAAAAGTTATTGCTAATGTGCAGCCAGAATATGAAGATTGTGCAGAATTAGCCAGAAAACATAATATTCCTTGGCGGGAAATTCAACGGCTAGCGCTACAGCGTTGGTATTTAGAGAATCAAAGTTAGGCTACTCAAATCTTGTGCCAAAGCCTAAGGACTTGAAAGTTGTGGCTAAATAAATTAAGTTCGCTCTAAAGTTCTCAATCTCAAAAAAGCCTGGGTAAATACTGTTTTACTGTAAAGTTGCACCAAACTCTCTTACATCTTGAGTTTGTTTGTATTTTTTGTGTCTACCCTGCGGTAAGCCATTTGTCTAAGAGACACTGCACGAACGTGTATAGGTGATTCATTTTTAATTTACTAAAAAGGGTTAGACTTAAAGTCATAAAAGCCTGCTTACGCAGGCTTTGTTTGAGTAATGCCAGATTTAAGCCTCTGGGCACTTTAAAATTTTTGCAAGAGAATTGAATGACTAATTTTAATCTACGTTTCTAACTGTCCTTTTTACCGCATCACCTGCATCTTCAGCTCCACGCTGAACATTTTTTGTCACATCTTCGGTAGCATTCTGGGTATTACCCTTGATATTTTCAATTCCTCGCTTAGTCCCCTTAGCTACACCTTCCCCAACTTCTTGAACTGAACTACCAATATTGTCGCCTAGGTCTTTCACTTTTTCACCAACGGGTGTTTTTTGAAGATTGCGAAAAGCTTCTGCTGGGTTTTTAACTCCTTTTTCGTCAATATTCTTCTGGGCATTTTTTACCAGCGCATCAGCTCTGTCGTTAGCTGCTTTTTCATCTAATGCTCTAGGATCTACATCACTAAAGTTATTTATTCCACCAGTGGGAGAAGATAGAGGATAATCTTTTGTGGGGTCGTACCGTTCAGTATTAGGTGCTTGAGCGCCAGGCTGTGGTGGTTGCGTTGCTATTCCCGGAGCACCACAAGCTTGGGTCAAAAACAGAAACATGCCTGCCAAAAAAATCGTTAAAATTTTCAAGGGACGAATATTTTTCAGCCAAGTACCTACTTTTTTCATACTTCTACTCCTTGGATTTTTATCACGTAAGTTAATTATCAGCCAAAATGGCATTTGGATTTAATTACAAATCTCAAACCTTGAGACAAAATTAAAGTTCTATCTGCTGAGTGCTGGATTTGGTTGTAATTCAGGTCTGGCACTGCCCTCTTCTGCCTTGTCTTTCAAAAAGCCAGAAGCCTTATCAACAGCCTCTTTTATAGTTTCAATCCGCTCTTTAACGCGAGTCCCTACATTGGGTTCGTTTTGAATCAAACCACCGGGTTTAGGCTGTTGAAAGTCCTGTTCAGTGATGATTGGCAGTTCCGCATCTTTGTTAATTCTACCTGCTGGTGTCTCAGCACCGGGATAAAGTATCTCAGATTGACTTATTCCTAGCAATCAACAATTGTGAGCTTAGTTGTAGGCTAGCTTGGTCACGCCCCTGATTGTTTTTTGGGTTTGTTATTTTAGGATCGGTGGACATTCTATAGTTGGTATATTTATCTCCACCGTTCTTATAAGGATTGTTTGCTCCGCCAGCTTGAACGGCGGGATTTTGGGGATTTGCACCTTGGGCATTTGCCCCACTACAAGCAGTGTTAACTATCAATAATAGTCCACCTAAAAAGACAGTCAATGTTTGGCGTAATCGTAGTTTTTTCAAGAATACTATCACAGCGTTCACAAAATCCTCCTTACCAAACTATTAACTAAGTTAATAAATTTACTGAATGATTTAATTTATCAGCAAGTTGTTGTACTTGTTTTAGTTGGCTAATATTTGATAACCTTTATCAAGAATATTAATGATTAAATAAGCTTTACCTCTAGCGCAAGTCACATTTTAAATAACACAAAAATAATATTTTAATCTAACTATAGAGAGATATAAATTAAAGTAAGAACTATTTGTTATAAATATGAGAAAAAAAATAATAAGATTTTCAAAGCTCTGGATATATAGCTTATACATCATCAGATTTGAAGTATTTAGCCCTTATCCCTTTAACTGTTAAATTACTAAATTGATGAAGCAATTTTTACGCTGGATAATTTGGGGTGGAACCTTATTTTTTTTAGGGAAAGCCTTGAAAGATAATTGGATTGAAGTGACTGCTATCCGCATTGATGGGGTAGGATGGGCAATTATAGCAGGAGCAACAGTTGTTACTTTACTGGCACATACCTGGGCTGGCTGGATTTGGACTTGGGTTTTACAAGAGTTAAATCAACCCGTACCATGTTCCCAGTTTATTCAAGTTTACCTAAAAACTAACATTGCTAAGTATTTGCCAGGTAATATTTGGCATTACTACGGACGAATTATTGCCGCCAAAAATGCCAATGTTTCTGCTGGCGCAGCTACCTTAAGTGTTTTGCTCGAACCGTTACTCATGGCAACGGCTGCTTTAATCATTATTATTGTATTCAGTAGCAAATTTGCTGCAAATACCACTGTAGTTGGACAATCCTTACAATTAGTAAGTTTAGCTGTGGTGCTTTGTGCAGTTCATCCCCGATTTTTGAACCCAGCTATTCGCTTTTTATCCAAATTTAAGACCAAAAAATCCGACCCTAATACTCAGTCAAGTGTGGTTTTAACTATTAAACGCTATCCTCTACGACCTTTACTAGGCGAATTGGGCTTTTTAGGTTTGCGTGGTATCGGGTTTATTTTAACTGTATTTGCACTTAATTCTGTTAATTGGAATCAGATTCCCTTGTTACTAGGGGCTTTTAGTTGCGCTTGGTTGCTGGGGTTAGTGATTCCAGGTGCGCCTGGTGGGTTAGGGGTGTTTGAAGCGACTGCTTATCAACTATTGCGATACGAGTTTTCAGCAGGCTTAATATTTAGTGCGATCGCTCTATATCGCCTCATTAGTATTCTAGCGGAAACTGCTGGTGCTGCCTTGGCTTGGTTACACGAAGGGCTTGCCAAATCATAAATAATTCATGATTCTTAATTAGGAATTACAAATCATTGATTTTAAGTTAGCATCAATGGGGTATTTTTCGCTTCTCCTTATGCATTCAGTCTCTGCGAGCGGATTTTTTAAATCAACTTCAGAAAATCTGCCTAATTTTAATTATTTAGCAGTTGTTTATATTGACAAATAAAAATATTGGTCGTCAGATAAGAGTTTGTAAATACTGTTAGTTGAGGTACTGTTATCCGATTTTCAATTTCCCAAAATCTAGCAATTAAGATTGATTTAATACTACTTTTGTTGTTCCCTTAATATATCTAAATAAATTGTCTTTATGTTTATACCAAATGAAACTTAAAACTCTGCGATTAGCAAGGCAAAAATATAAGAAAATCTGCCAGTTGCAAAGGTTATCAAATGAGGCAGAACGACAGGAGTCAGTATTCCCTTCTGCCTCCTACCCTCTGCCTTCCTTGATAATTAGTTACTACATAACAAGATCGTCAATTTCTACTAAATTTAATGGGGGTGGAGGGACTTGAACCCACACGACCTTTTACGGTCAACGGATTTTCATTCTCCCGCAGTTTTCACTACTACTTGATGACAGTAATCGCTTCAAGTTTTGAGAATTGGACTCTCCCTTTACCCTCGACTTAACGTTAGGGTAGCTCCCGTCGGGTCTCTGCACCTTCCGAATAGTTAGGAGTTATGAGTTAGGAGTTATGAGTTTTTTACTCACTACTATCACTCAGCACTTACAACACTTTTCGGCTTGGCTCAGGATTGCCGTGTCTGTTACCAGATTTAGGTTTCCCTGAGTTTGAGAGCTTACACTTGAGGGATTTCTCCTTCAAGGCTCAGTTATCTAAGTCCGTAGCGTCTACCATTCCGCCACACCCCCGCAGGTGTTCGGTAACTATTTATTTTGCAGAGGCAGCAAATACCTCCTCATCTATTCCATCATCAATTGTGTCTTTTGTCCAACTAAATTGAAAATATTTTTTCCAATTGTAAGTCTTTTTGGTTTTTCCCTCACAAATCTTGGAGAAATATTTTTGAGCTTGTTTGGTAATAGTTTTGAGTTATTACTGAATCTATTATTATAGCATCATCTGGCTGAAATATGTCAATATTAACGACTTTTTTAATCTTTTAATGCGGTGGCGATGCTGAATCCCCTAGGTTTATTGAGATTTCAGATGACAAAGTATGAAGAAAGCGCCCCACCACCAGCTACAAGTGAAATTAAACACCATCTTTCCCCACTCCCTACTTTTTACTCCCTACACCCGTATTTTATTGAAAGCAGATTAGACTTCCCTGAGTTTCGCTCTTGCGCCTATGATGAGAAATAGATGCTTAGACAAAAAAGTTATGATTGTCGCCCTGCTGTATCTGATTTTGGCTGGAGCTTACCTTCTAATAA
The DNA here is from genome assembly GCF_005869855.1 of Nostoc sp. PA-18-2419. Classification (GTDB taxonomy): domain Bacteria; phylum Cyanobacteriota; class Cyanobacteriia; order Cyanobacteriales; family Nostocaceae; genus Nostoc. The sequence continues at coordinate 133,682 of NZ_SZNH01000003.1, forward strand.
TTCCGATCGCTGTCTTGCTCTACCTAAAGCAGCGTTGGTATACGGCTAGCTCCATCGAGCGCTTGTTGATGTACTTTTTGGTGTTCTTCTTCTTTCCGGGTTTGTTGGTTTTATCGCCGTTTCTAAATTTTCGACCCCGGCCGCGACAAATTGAAGTTTAACAAAATTGGTAGGTCATAAATCTCATGCGACGGATTGACGCTATTGGAATTGGCTTAGGCATTTTTATTGCTGGCGGCTTAGCGTATATAGGATTACAGCTAGTCGGCTTCGATAATCAGCAAGCTGGTATATGGAGCCAACTCTCACTAGTGGCTGGGTTAATTGGCTGGTTAGCTACCTATTTTTTCCGTGCGGTGGGACAAAAAATGACCTACCACCAACAGCGGGAAGAGTATGAGCAAGAATTTTTGCAAAAGCGTTTGGAAGAACTAACTCCCGAAGAACTAGCACGAATTCAAACTGAGATAGAACAAGAAGAGCAATCTCAGGTATAAAGTAATCATTGGTCAGTTATCATTTGTCCTTTGTCCTTTGTAATTTGCTTAAGAGGTTGTTTGAAAACTACTGGGTGAATAGAATTTGTGATTACACGAAGCTTAGTCCACCTCCGTGGACCAACGCAAAAACAAAGTTACTAACCTATCTTCGGGGGTAAATTCTCCTGTAAGTGCGACTTCCATTGCCAAGGGAAGTAATCAATTAGACTTTTCCAACATCCTCTAAAGCTAATGACTAATGACTAATGACCAATGACTAATGACCAATGACTAATGACTAATGACTAATGACTAATGACTGCAATTTCTGATTGCTTTGAAACTTTAAGGCACAATCGTGAGTGTGCTTTGATTCCATTTATCACTGCTGGCGACCCAGATTTAGAAACAACAGCAGCAGCGTTGCAAATTCTGGATCGCAGTGGGGCAGATATCATCGAACTGGGTGTACCATACTCCGATCCTCTAGCGGATGGACCGGTAATTCAAGCAGCTGCTACCCGCGCCTTGCAAAGGGGAACCAAATTTGAGCAGGTGCTGGAAATGCTGCAAGCAACTACTCCAAAAATGCGATCGCCCATTGTCCTATTTACCTACTACAACCCAATTCTGCACCGGGGAATTGAAAAATTTCTCCAGCAAGTTGCTGCGGCTGGAGTGGCGGGATTAGTAATACCTGACTTACCTTTAGAAGAGGCCACAGGTTTACTGGAATCAGCTAGGAAGATAGGAATTGATATCACCTTGTTGGTGGCTCCCACTAGTTCTGCCGAACGTATACAAGCCATCGCTCGTTCTTCTCAAGGATTTATTTATTTAGTCAGCGTTACAGGCGTAACGGGGATACGATCGCAAGTCCAAACGCGAGTATCAGATTTACTTAAACAAATTCGTGGTGTTACTGATAAACCGATTGGTGTAGGCTTTGGAATCTCCGAAGCAGCCCAAGGGCGTCAAGTACGCGAATGGGGAGCAGATGCAGTGATTGTCGGCAGTGCTTTTGTGAAGCGGTTAGCTGAAGGTACGCCAGAACAAGGACTAAATGCGATCGCTGAATTTTGTCAAAGTCTCAAAGCAGCCATCAAGACTACTAACAGTACAAATACTCATCTTGATTAGAGCAAGAAAGTAGATTAAAAAAGTGTAACAACGTAGTTTTTTTATCCTCAGTTTAGTAGACAATTTGACTGTTCTGGTCTTGAATATTAACATCAGATATCAGGATGTAAAAAAACTAGCTGATAAAGTCGCTTATAGTCTGAGTATTATGTAAAGTGATCAAAAATTATGAGTGTGAGAGTGATTCAGTCACAAATGATTATAGTTACGTTGCAGTTGAGGGGCAAAGGCGATGAGTGAGAGTATGGCATTTATCGGTGGGGTTGCTGTTGCTGGCTTAGCGGCTCTGGTATTGCTCAAAGGCACAAATATTCCCCTACAACCTAACTTCGCTGTTGCTCCCCAAATGCCTAGTACTGTAGTAGCGCCCCAAGGAATCCAGCCACAATACCCTCCTGGGTATTATGGGCAGCAACCGATTTATCCTAATACTCAGCCAATACCTCCAAATTCTGACCAGCGTCTAGAAATGGAAAAACTGAACATGCAGATGGACAGTTTAAAAAAGGATAACGAACAGCTGAAGTTGGTAAACCAGCAACTCCAAGGCCAAGTTCAAAATTTTAATACTCAGCAGCAGTGGCAATTAGCTCAACAGAATAACCAACAAAAAGCAGCATTTCAGCCACAAAATCCTTGGTGGTCTTCGCCGATGCTTTGGGCAGTAGGAGGCGCAACTCTGACTATTGGCGGTGGTGTTGTCGTCGCTGGAGTATTGGCTTTGTTCTCGCCACGCCAGCGTCCCACCCGTACTGTACAAGTGATTCACCCTTACCAAGGTCCTACACCGCCTTTGGTTCCAGTACGTCGCGCGGAATTTTTGCCTGCTTCTCGTTTAGAAGCAAGACGAGTTGAATCCCCAGAATACGACGAAATGCACTAATCGGACACAATTCATCTCATGTCTGGTAAATTACCTGAGTATGTTAATTGTTGATATTAAATCCCATCTTTAAAAACAGGTGGGATTGTTTATTTTTGATGCACTACCCCTTTAAGGATGGAGTTGGCAAATAGTAGAGATGTTGCAATGCAACGTCTATTTCTATAAAACGTGAGTTCGACCAATCTCTCCCTGCCTAGAACTAGAGTTGAAGTCTATCCCTCTCCGATTACAAGAGGGAGAGTTTTACGTAGTAAAACTAGGGAGAGGTTTTTTAATTGAGTTAAAGTTACTCTCATAGTGATCGCTTCTAGAATAAAAGAATGCTATCAGCTTCCACTCAATTATTCCGATTGTCTCAAGGACAACTTAACTTACTAGAAGCTTGTCCGCGTAAATTCCAACACACTTACTTAGAACAACTCAATTCCCCTGCAAATCCCGAACACGAGGAACGGCAAACTTTAGGTAGTCGCTTTCATCTGCTAATGCAGCAGCGAGAAATGGGTTTGCCAATTGATAGTTTCCTGCAAGCAGATGCTCAACTGCAAAGCTGGATGGCGGGTTTTGCTGATGCAGCCCCAGAAATATTAACGCCTGCAAGTGATAATCAAACTTTTCGTGAAAGCGAACACTACCGCACTCTGCAAGTTCAGGATTATTTATTGACGGTTGTCTATGATTTATTGATTGCAAATAACCAACAAGCGCAAATTCTCGACTGGAAAACTTATCCTAAACCACCCCATAAACGCAAGTTAGAATCCAACTGGCAAACACGGCTTTATATGTATGTTTTGGCTGAAACTAGCGCTTATTTGCCAGAAAATATTTCTATGACTTACTGGTTTGTTCAATCTGAGGGCAAACCACAAAATATTAAATTTAATTACAATACTACTCAACACACGAAAACAGCAAAAAAACTTAATCAACTGTTAAATCAGTTAACTGATTGGTTGGAAGATTACCAAAATAACAAAGAATTTCCCCAAGTGGCGCCGGGTAGTAAAACTTGTGATTATTGTCAGTTTACCCAGCGGTGCGATCGCATATCATTTACAGAAGAAACAGTCAAAGATACCTTGCCAAATTTCGACAGTATTCAAGAAGTTTCACTCTAACTTAAAGATTAATAGCAAAAATTCAAAAGTAGGGACTTAAAAATAAAAATAGTTAAAGAATTAAGAAAATATTTGATGAATAAATATTCATCAAATTCAGATATATCTTCAATTCTAACTTATTTCATTAGTATTTAAAAATTTAAAATTTATGCCCACCTTTGACGAGACTGAAGCGATTTATGTTCGCGAATTAGGAATAGATGACATTGCTCCTATTTATCACTTAGGAGAAGAGTTATTTACCAGCGATTTATATCCTTATTTATATCGCACTTGGGATGAATGGGAAGTCATTGGACTTTATAATACAGACCCAGAATATTGCCTTGTGGCTGAAACAGATGGAGAACTAGCAGGCTTTGTTTTGGGAACCATTATAACCAAAGCATCTTGGACTTACGGTTACATTTTATGGTTGGGAGTTAGTCCCAGATTCCAACGTCGGGGAGTAGCAGACAAGTTAGTTGATAAAGTCGTTGCTCGAATGATTGAAGATGGGGCACGGTTCATGTTAGTAGATACTGACCCCACCAATACTTCAGCATTAAAGTTTTTTCACCGCAAAGGTTTTGGAAATATCCGCCAGCATATTTTCTTATCAATGAATTTAAGTAAACATGAATATTATGGCAGATTAATTGATTACGAACACCAAAAAGCCGAAAGAGCAGGTTATAGGCGATCGCGTCCAGCAATTCGCGCTCGGAAACCCGATAGTGCTGCTAATGAAATACTAATTAATCCGTTAGTGAGTGAATCTCAAATCACTGAAGAAGAATTGCCAATTTAATAAAAGTTAGGAGCAGGCGCAGTGGTGGTACACTACTCGCTACGAATGAAATAAACAAGTCAAATCCTCTTTCCTTCTGTCTTATGAGTTGAAAAAGGGTGTAGGGGATATTGCTTTTTCATGTATGGCAGTAAAACTTGTTTCATCGGGACTGCCTTCTGACTCGTTTCTTCAGAGTAGAGACGCGATTAACTCAAGTCTTTCCAGGAGTTAGGAGTTATGAATTCAAACTATGGTCAATCTTATTAATATTAATTTTCTCAGAGAAAAAGACGCTGAGCAAATTGTGAAACAATAAGTTAGTATCTGGGTAATCTGAAGTTTTTGGTAAACAAAGGTGGATTTATGTTCCAAGAAATTATTGCTCAGATTGATTATTCTTTCTCATCTCCATATTTAGCGACAGTTTTAGGCATCACTAGCATAGCGGCAACACTTAGTTGGCGCTGGTGGAAACAAAAGAATAGATACAACTCCCTACAATCACTTCCTTCTCCTCCCAAATACTGGCTATTAGGAAATCTTCCGCAAATATTAGCAGCAGTGAAACAGAAGAAGTTCTTCTTGCAACTTTTTCATTGGAGTCAACAGCTAGGCCCGATGTATGTTGTCTGGAATGGCAGCTATCCAATTGTTGTTTTAACTAAGGTGAAAGTTATTGAAGATACTATTATCAATGGAATGAGAGATGGTAGCTTAATTAGACCTGAGCTATTGCGTCAAGCTTGGAACGATATGGCTGGTCACATTATGATAGGAGAAACCGGAAACGAGTGGCAGTGGCGACGTAAAGCTTGGAACCCAGAATTCAGTTCTAGCGGTCTCTCCAAATATCTTCAAGTTATTAGTCAAGCTTGCGAACAAGTAATTGAGACATTGAAAGAAGCTGTACCACCAAAAGAAGTTGAGGTAGATCCTCTATTTGTAGAATTAACAATGAGAGTGATTTCTTGTCTAGTACTAGGCATTCCTGTGGATAGAAAGAGTACTAGTGATGAAGGGTCACCTTTGGAAGTTTCCAAAGCGTATGAAGCAATGTCTATTGTAGGCTATCGGTTCCTACGACAAGCTACTGGCGAGAAAAGATGGATGAAATATTTCCCAACTAAGAATTCACGAGATTATTGGGCTGCAAGGGGATATTTAGAGGAATTTCTGACTCCCCGTGTAGACTTAGCTTTACAGATGAGAGAACAAAACCAGAGCAATTTATTACAAGTCAGTCCTTTATTCCGGGAATCAATGTTAGTCAAAATTGCTGCTAAAGAACCAAAATACAATCGTGAAACATTGATAGCAGAATGCCTTGAACTCTTAATAGCTGGTACTGACACAACAGCCCATACTTTATCCTTTGCAGTAGGAGAGTTGAGCTTAAATCCAAGGGTTTTTCAGCAAGCACAGGACATTGTTGACCAAGTTTGGCAAAGCTTTGGCTGCATTAATGCAGAAAATATTAAGGAATTGGCTTATATTAGTGCAATTCTCAAGGAGACGTTACGCCTTTATTCAGTCGCCTCAGGCTCGACTTCATTGCAGACTCAACGCGACACTGTAATTTCTGGTAAAGTGATTCCTGCGCATACAGGAGTATCCTGGTCAATGCTTGCTGCTGGAAGAGATCCACAAGTCTATACTAATCCAGAGGTATTTCTGCCAGAACGTTGGTTAGACAAGAGTAAGGATACTTCACTGCCAATGATACACTTTGGCTCAGGGCCTCATCGTTGCTTGGGAGAGCATCTATCAATGCTAGAAGGAACTCTGATGTTAGCATTATTGCTCCGCTACTTCGATTGGGAGTTAGTCAAGGGTCGTTCTTCTCTAGAAGAATTACAGCAAAACTTATTAATTTATCCGTCTGATAAGATGCCAGTACGCTTTCGGTTGAGAAATTGGGCGTAAAGCTTTCAGAACGTACTACTTTTATTCTTTGGATTCTTGTATTTCTATAGCAATCCTAAGTTATTCGTAAAAAAATCTATTGCCTATTGTTTGCTTCTAAGAAGAATTAGACAATTTATTTAGGAATGCTATAGAAATATACAGATAAAATCTATTAAAAGGCAGCTATACTAAAAGTTAAAATATTGCTACTATTGAAACTTTCACTTTTTTAATATCCTAATCTATGTAAGTATAGCTATACTTTCACAAACCACAAAGTAAGAGACTTGAAGATTTAATTTATTACTTTCCTAACTTTATTTGTATGTCAGCACAACAATGGACTCTAGCAACAACAGAACAACCGCCAGAGTGGTTTATCCAAGCAGTGAAACAGCATACACCCGCATCAAATGGACTGTATGCAGCACAATTGTTGTGGCAACGAGGCATTAAAGAAAAATCGCAATTATCAGCTTTCATTAACCAGAAAGCTTATCAAGCAGCAAATCCATTTGAATTTGGACAAGAAATGCAGCTGGCGATCGCCCGTTTACAACAAGCGCGTGATGCTGGTGAAAAAATTGCTATCTGGGGAGATTTTGACGCTGATGGGATTACTTCCACTGCCGTACTTTGGGATGGATTAGGAGAGTTTTTTCGCCAAAATATTGAATTAGTTTATTATATTCCCAATCGCTTAAAAGAATCCCACGGATTGAATAATCAAGGAATTGAGAATTTAGCAACACAAGGTTGTAAATTAATAGTCACTTGCGACACGGGTAGCACAAATATTAATGAAATTATTTATGCTAAACAGCTAGGTATCGATGTCATACTTACCGACCATCACACCTTACCTGAAGAACGCCCGCCAGTTGCAGCGATTATCAATCCTCGATATCTGCCCAAGGAACATCAGCTATTTCATCTTTCTGGAGTGGCGGTAGCTTATAAGTTAGTAGAAGCCCTTTATCAAACTTTGCCTGATGTTCCCCAACATCCATTAGAGGATTTATTAGATTTAGTGGCAGTAGGATTAATTGCTGACTTGGTGCAGCTGAGTGGAGATTGCCGCTATTTAGCACAGTTAGGAATTCAACGCCTGCAAGCAGATTTTCAACAGCCACCCGCAGCACGACGGCGACCCGGAGTAGGGCGATTATTAGAATTGTGCCAGAAAAGCGGCGATCGCCCCACAGATATTTCCTTTGGTTTGGGGCCGCGCATCAACGCTGTTAGCCGCATCCAAGGTGATGCTAGTTTCTGCGTTGAATTATTAACTAGTCGTGATGCCAAGCGTTGTAACGAATTAGCCGAAGTTACAGAATTAGCAAACACTCGCCGTAAATCCTTGCAGAAAGACGTACAAGCACAAGTAGCCCAAAAACTCACTCAATTAGATTTATCAACCACCAGCGTCATTGTTCTCGAAGATGCCCAATGGCCTGCGGGTGTATTGGGCTTAGTCGCCGGACAAGTAGCCCAAGAAACAGGACGCCCGACGATTTTATTAAGTACAGAGGGGAGTCAAGAAGATTCTACTCCTACACCCTTAGCCCGTGGTTCCGCCCGTTCGGTGAATTCCGTCGATTTGTATCAACTGGTAAAAGACCAAGCACATCTGTTGCATCGCTTTGGCGGACATCCCTTTGCAGCAGGTTTGAGTTTGTCGATTGAGAACATTCCCTTATTTACAGCAGCGATTAATCAGCAGTTACGGCAATCTTTGGGGGGTACAACTCTGACGCCAACAGTGCAAGCAGACTTAGTGGTAACAGTTGCAGATTTGGGGAAAGAGTTATTTTTAGAACTGAAGTTACTAGAACCTTGTGGAATGGGTAACCCTGTGCCAAAATTACTAATTCAAAACTGCTGGTTTGAAAATAGTTGGCATCGCAATCAGCAAGATTGGCGAGGAAAAAAGGTACAGTATATTAAAACTGAGTTTGACATTCGAGATGATTCGACTAGAAGTCCTTTTCCTGGGATTTGGTGGGGACACTACAAAGATGAATTGCCGGTTGGAAGGTGTGATTGCGTAGCAGAACTTGACTACAACACCTTCAAAAAACGCTATGAAATTAGATTAATTGCTGTGCGTCTAAGTGAAAACTCAGCACTGGATACTCAGTACTTACCATTCATCCTTGACTTGCGGAATCAAGACAACTCAGCACGGGCTAAACCCCCCGCTACTGCTAACAACACTCAGCACGGGCTAAACCCCCCGCTACCGCTAACAGCACTGATTCTCGAACATTGTCCCATGAACTGGGATGATTTACGTGTGTGGTTGCGGCGATTAACGACAACCTACTCGGTGTCTGCTCTTGATAATCAACAACTAGCGATCGCTTGGTCTAAACCCAACCACCAACCACCAAAAGAAATTTGGCAAACCTTGGTTGGGATTGCTAAATATCTCAGTCGTACCAATCAATCAGTTACTCGCAGACAACTTTTAGATAAACTTGGAATCAGCGATCGCACCTTATTTTTAGGAATCAAAGCTTTAAAATATTGGGGATTTACAGTTACAAGACAAGACCGCGATTTGCAATTCACATGGAATCCCAGCAATGTCTTTGAAACCAATGGTGATGCAGCTGTTGGACAATTTTTAGCCGCCGTTAGCGAAGAACAATTTCAGCAAAACTACTTTGCCGAAGTGCCTTTGTCTACTATTGTTGCCATGATTAATAGTTAGTAATCAGGCGATCGCTTTTAACTTGAGTTATTGATCGGACTAAGATTTTTTGGGTGTGCGATAAAGTGATCGCACACTGCATCTACGATCATGCTGGGGAACTAGTGTTCAGCAGATGTCACAGTACCTGATTCGTTAAACACCACACGCCACACTTGATGAACTAAGGTCGTTGAGGAAGTAAACAATAGAAATCCAATTAGTGGGTGGAGTACGCCCAAAGGTAGGGTAAAATTTAGGTGAATCGTGGCAAATTGCAGAATCAGTAGTGTTACCAAACCTCCTGTAAGCATTTGTATTTTTTGAGAAAATGGACTGATGAGAAGCCCTGCTAAAAGAAGTACAGCCAATCCACTATATCTGCGAACAAGCCAAACGTGAATGCTCCACCAAGTAGGGTTATAGAAAACTGCCAATCCAACTGTCAACAGTTGAGCAACTAGGCAGAGGTTAAACAGCACAGCGATCGCAAGAAAGCCAATTCGAGTCCAGCGTCCAGATAGTTGTGTGCGCTGAGAATGAAAATCGATAATCATAATTGAAATTATTCTTGAAGATGAATCATCTAAACGGGGGCGGTGCTACACCTCTGTAGATTCGCCTATTTTGCTGCCATACCAAATTCCTGAGCATATAGTCTGGCTAACTCTGGTTTATTGGTCTATAACCAATTGAAATGGAAAGACATCGCCTTGCTTACTAACTCAGCCCCTGCTTTTTCGGGTGAACCCACATTGAATGGAGGGGCTGGATTGTACTCCATCATTAGTTCGGTAATTTTAGCGGTTTCTTCACCACAAAGTATTCCAGCAAGCACTAAGCCAAAATCAATGCCTGCTGTAACTCCCCCGCCAGTAATGCGATTTCGATCAATGACAACTCGCTCTGTTCCAACCTCAACTCCCAACTTTGCCAGTTGTTCGCGTGCCATCCAGTGAGTAGCTGCTCGATAGCCTTGTAACAGCCCCGCCTTAGCGAGAAATTCAGAACCTCCACATACAGAGGTAATAAATTTTGCTGTTTTCCCCTGCTTGTGTAGAAATTCAAGCACTTCTGGGTCGTCTACTACTGCGAGCTGTCCTAAACCGCCACCGATACAGATAACATCCAACAAGGGGCAATTTTCAAAGGTGGTATCAGGCAAAATCATCATTCCCTCATCAGTTTTGATCGAATCTAGTGTTTTCCAGATGCGATGAAGTTGGACATTGGGCAGGGTACTAAAAACTTGCTGGGGCCCGAGAATATCCAATGATGTCATGCCAGGATAAATGACTAAACCAATGATCTGCTTTTGTGCGTGAGCCATGAGTTAATCTCCTGATATAGTTGCGTGATGAAATCTATACTAGGAGTAGCAACCAACCATGCCCAGTCCTCGATCGAGTACTCTTTGAGGCACAACAATGACCAACTCGTTACAGTCTCTCTTTCAAGCGATCGCTCAATCAAAAGATGAGCAAGCGTTGCGATCGCAGCTTTTAATAGAGGCCAGAGAGCATTTTGCTGCTAAACGGTCAGGATTATTTTTCTTTGATCAAATTCCCTTTGCTGACCGAAGACTTCAGAAAGCACTGCAATTTGGGTTAAGCACCGAACATAACCCAGTTGTGCACTACTTAGTGGAACGTCATGCTCCAGTTCATGAAGCATTAGTAGTATCACCAAAGGTCTGGAATCTAATTTGCCCCCGTGCCGATCATTGGCACGTGATGGCGGGACCAATTGTGAGTAATGGTCAATTAGTCGGTACCATTGGCTTTACCCGTGAGCAGACAATGCCAGCATTTAACACGCAAAACCTGGTGGACTTAAGTGCGCTTTGTCTACACCTGTCAACTTGGGTTGCAACGATACGTTCACAACACCACCACTTAAGGGCTAATTGCCTAACACCCCGTGAACTGCAAATTGCTGAATTGGTTGCTCTGGGACGAACTAACGCAGAAATTGGTACTGAACTTTGGATTACTGAAAATTCTGTCAAGCAAGCCCTAAAAAGAATGTTTCGCAAGCTTGAGGTTTCGTCTCGTGCCGAGATGGTTGCACAACTTTCTACAAATACAAAGGTTCACTCGTTTAACAATCAGGCAAACTGACCAGAATACTGAACACCTACTGAAAAATTTATTGATGATTTGCTCAATTGATTACAATCGCATCTCAAGAAAATTGAAAATTAGCGATCGCATTTTCGGTTGGTTTTGGAAGTGATTGCCTTTGAGCATTCTTGTAGATTATCTACCAGAACACAAGGTCGCGTCGCTTTTCATTACCTTCTGATTAGTCTGCAAATAATCATGTAGTATATCGCAACCCCGTGCCAATAATTTTTCTAGTTGGATGTCTGCCAAATCCTGGAAAATCACTGTACCCCTAGCACTTCCCGCAGCTAAAGTCTTGCCATCAGCACTAAAATTAATGCTGGTTAACTCATCCTTGTAACCTTTCAAAGCAATCAACAATGTTCCATCGCGGTTCCAAATTCTCACTTTATCATCACTAGAGGCGGCTAGAGTCTTGCCATCTGGACTAAAGCTGACACTGATGAAATTATCGCCATCGCCATCAAAATTACTTAGTAACTCACCTGTTCGATTCCAAATCTTGACTGTGCTATCAATACTAACTGAGGCAAGAATTTGACTATCAGGTGACCAAGCTACTCCATTTACCCGGCGGCTGTGACCAGTTAAGGTGTGTAGTAATTTACCATCTTTACTCCAGAGTTTCACAGTTTTGTCATCACTGGCTGAGGCTAGCAATTTGCCATCAGGACTAAAACTTACCCAATTCACTGCATCTTGATGTCCCTCCAAAGTGTTCAATAGTATACCCTTACGACTCCAAAGTTTGACTGTTTTATCTTTGCTAGCTGAGGCAATTACTTCACCATCAGGTGACCAAGCTACACCCAATACAGCATCATTATGACCTTGTAAGGTGTCGAGCAATTCACCACCCCGACTCCACAACTTTACTGATTTATCTTTACTAGCAGAGGCAATTACTTTACCATCAGGACTAAAACTAACTCCCCAAACTTGATCTTTATGCCCAGTAAAAGTACGGAGTAATTCACCCTCTCGATTGAAAAGTTTTACAGTTTTGTCTCGACTTCCTGCGGCTAAAGTCCGTCCTCCAGGACTAAAACTGATACTCGTCACCCAATCATCATTATCGGCTCTAGGTTTTCGCAGCAACACATCGTCCCAATGCCAGAGTTTAATAGTTTTGTCCCGACTCGCAGAAGCAAGGGTATGACCATCTGGGCTAAAATTAACGCTATTCACCCAATTATTATGTCCCTTTAAAGTGCCAAGTAGCACACCTTCAGAACTCCAAAGTTTCAGCGTCTCGTCGGTACTTGCAGAAGCAATTGTGTTACCATCAGGGCTAAAACTAACGCTGGTGACTCCAGCACTATGCCCGGATAAGGTTCTCACTAACTTACCTGACAAACTCCACAATTTGATAGTCTGGTCTAAACTAGCGGAAGCAATTGTTTTACCATCGGGCGACCAAGCTATACCCAAGACTGCATCATTATGACCAGCAAAGGTTCTCAGCAACTTACCCTCCCGATTCCACAGCTTGATGGTGTTGTCAGCACTCCCGGAAGCAATGGTTTGTCCATCAGGTGACCAAGCGACAGCTAAAACTGCACTATTATGCCCCTCTATGGTTCTGAGTAATTTTCCGTCCTGAGTCCAAAGTTTTATCGTCTTGTCTGTACTCGCGGAAGCAATCAGTTGACCATCAGGGCTGAAACTAACACTATTGACTACAGCTTGATGTCCGAATAAAGTGGCTAGTAGCTGACCTTCCCGACTCCACAGTTTCACTGTTTTATCTTGACTAGCGGAAGCAATAATTTGACTATCGGGGCTGAAACTAACGCTATTGACTACATCTTCATGTCCCGACAAGGTTTTGAACAAGCTACCATCAGGACGCCAGAGTTTGATTGTAGTGTCTGCACTGGCTGAGGCAATTAAAGAGCGATCGCGGCTAAATACAACACTATTTACCCCAGATATATGCCCGTCGAAACGATTATATTCTCTAACCCCAGAAACCGCTTGATAAAGAGCCGTCAGTACTTGCTCTTTTGTATTGGGATCTACCCAGATTGTTTGTTGTAATTTTTTCCCTGCCTTTAAACCTTCTTTTAAAGCATCAATACCTTTTTGGGAGGCAAATAAAGCTTCACTGGATACACTCAGGGTTTTAATTTCGCTATCTATTGCTGTGACAATGGAAACACTTAAACCAAATATTGCTAGTACAGAAGCAGTTAAGGCGATTTTCAGCGAGCGATTTAATTGAGCTTCACTGAGCCTTTGTTTTTTCTGGCTTTCTGCTAGTTTAGTTGTTAACTCTTTTTCTTTAAGTTCAGCTCGCAATTGCTCAATTTCTAACTGACTTATTTCTTCGCGCTTTTGTAACTCTCGCAATTCTGTTAATAAATTCAATCCCTGTTGTGGATGAGTATCTATTAATTTGGTTGGCTGCTTTGTTTGGCTTAGTTCGCTTTTAAGTCGTTCTATTTCCGCTTGACTTTGTTCTACTTTTTGGCGTAGCTGATTGAGTTGTACTTGTAAGCTTGATTCCTGTTGTTGTAAGTAGCGAATTAAATCTACTAAATAATCATGAATTAGTTGATAGCGTTCTGGTACATCGGGAAACAGCACTACTAACCCAGAACGGACTAAAATATCTAAAACTAAGTCTAATTTAGTCGCATCTTCTAATTCTGCTAGTTGCGCGGTTAATTCAGCACGAGTCTTAAAAGGTCGGTTGTTGCTTTCATCTGTTAATAAATACAAAACGAGTAAAGCCGCTCGTTCATTTTCTAGGCCGCAGTCTTTGATCAGTTCCCTAATATACCGCTCAATTAGTTTGTTGGGTCTATACGGCTGATATTGTTCCAGGGTGGTAATTCGCTCATCTTGAATTTGCGCTCCCACAACTTGCAATTCAATCGGGCGGACTTCTCCAAATTCTGTGGATAAATCTTCAATTAAGGCATCAATTAACGCAGGCTCTAAGTGTAACTGAGAACGCTTTGTCAAATTTTTAATAATTGCTTTTGCATATTCTGGCGAAAAATTATTTAACTGATAGCGGATATTTTTATCCAGAATATTATTATTAATTGCTTCCAGGGCGGAGAGATGTTTAAAGTCTAATAAACGATGTAAATAATCTTCTCGTAATGAAAGAATAACTTTGACAAAAGATATTTGGAGACAATCGCTAATAAATTTATCGAATGCTTGCTTTTGATTGCGATCGCTATAGCCAAAGAAAAATTCTTCAAACTGGTCAAAAATTAAAACTGTAATCAAATGATGCTCGGCATTTTTTTGTAATTGTTGTAAAATATTCACGATGGTGCTACGTGTGGCAAAGTCAGGTAAAACCTCCGCTTCAATGGCTGCTTCTAGCTTGATTTCAGACATTGCCTCTGTTAAAGATTTACCTAATTCCCTTGCCCAATCTGTATAAACTTGCAGTACCACAGGTATGGCAATTTGGTCGCCAATAGCTCGATTTTGCAATGCTGGAACTAAACCCGCAGTTACCGTAGAACTCTTACCAACCCCTGACTGACCGTGAATTACCGTCAGCTTTTGGTCAGCACGGCTAATTCTACCAATTAAATTATTAATATCTCGCTCTCGACCAGAAGCCGCAATTTCTAAAGCAACACTGCTATTCCCAGAAGGTGACATTAATGCTGGGTTTGTCGCCTGTCTTTGGGGTTGCAAGCGTCCTGCACCGATAAAAGCTCGAAAACCATACTGTTGTTCAACAGAACGGCGTTTTTGACGAATGTAATAAGCTTCCAAATATCGCCCTTCTTCAAAATAAAGCGATCGCAATGTCCGCAACAAGCGAATATAACGATGGGCATTATATTGATGGGCACTGCTTTCTAAAGCTTCTGGAAGTTCTTTTGCCGCCTTTTCTAAATATTCACGGGCGACTTCTGGCTCACCTAAATTACGCTGGGCTTTCGCTAATATTAAATAGGAAATTTGTGCTAATAGTAAGGGAAATAAGCAGTTATAAGGGTCATTCTGCTTTTGGGCTTCCGCTAATTTCAGCAGTGATACATGTGCTAAAATACTCGCCTGTACCCAGCGCGATTGCTGCACGGCTACTTGTGCGAGAAAACCGTAGTCACAAGCAAGTTGGATTTGACTGCCATAAATTTGATGCAACTCCAAAGACTTTTGAGCAACAATCTGCAATTCTTCCCAATCTTGGAGATTTTGCAAAACTTCAGCGAGCTGACCAATAAATTCAGCAACTATATTTAGACACCCAGCTTGCTGCAAAATATTCAAACATTGCTGAAAATAAGATTTTGCTGCTAACCAATGACGGCGATTTTCTGCTTGGTTTTGCTCAGCTAAACGACAACAACATAGCCCAATATAAAACAGTAAAACTCCCTGTCGCAGAACCAAGGGTGATGGGGGAGATGGGGGGGATGGGGAAGAAAAGGGAGTTCTTAGCAGAGGCGAAATAGGTAATTTTTCATTTTCCCCCTTGCCCCCTTCCCCCTGCCCCCCTGCCTCTTCCCTCTCCCCCAGCTTTTGCCAAACCTGTAAACTTTTTTGGAAATGATTTAAAGCTGGAATGATGCGATCGCTAACATAATTATCTAAACCAAAAACAAATTCTAAACTAGCGTGCAATTCTGGTTCTAAGGTAACACCACGATTTTGTAATTCTCTGATCGCAAAGTGGAGTTCATAGTTACGTTCCCAGACTTGCTCTAGAGTAGAATAATTTTCGGTAAACTGAGGTGCTTGGGGTTGTGCAGGATCTGGTAATACTCTGGCAAACAAAGAATTAGTTTCTTGTTGGAGAAATTCCAGCAATGACCGAGTTGTCATTTCAAATTGAATTGGTGTCGCCGCCCAACTCGCAAAATCTGGTGCTAAACGTACTACTTTCTGCAATACTTCATTATTCACCCAGACAATTATTGGAAATGGATGGCGTTTGCGAAATTCATCACGAATATGATTAATAGACCTTAAGAAATCATCAAGTCCATCTACTAACTCTAAACCCAAAATCATCAACGCTGATGGCGGTTGACGCTCGGTAACTAATTGTAGATGAATAGTTGTGTAAAGACTTCTGGCATTGTGGGGTAAAACTACTTTTTGAATCTGGTATAATCCATCAGAAAGTTCTTCGAGTTGGTGCAACATTTGCTCTTGCAAAACTTGATAATTGCAGCAAACTAAAACTAGGGAAAATTGACCGTTAGAAAGTGCGATCGCTCTCCCTAAATTCCGCAATGCCCGCTGGTTATTTGCTCTTATATCTGCTTGTGGGTGTCCTTCAACCATGATTTAAATCTCTGCGTTTCTGCTAAAACTGGGTTGACGGCAAACCAAGCACCCTCGCGATCGCGGTATTCAAATATAAATAAACTCCGCAATAATGTGTGATATTCAATATCACCTCTGACTCTCTGCTGTTGCACCACTTGAAAAATCAGTTCCCACTCTTGTGGGTCAATAGCATTGCCTCGGTAATCGCGCTGTCTTTGAATCACCAATTCGACACACTCCCGCTCGAAGGGTGGATCTTGTTCTCGCAAACAATCAAACAACAACCCTAGCAAGTCGCGTACATGACCACCACTAATCAGACACAACCGATCTAAGGTTTCTAAATTATCAAAAACTTCTGTAATTAAGCTTAACCGATCGCTAGGCAAAATGTCCGGAAAAGCCCTTGCTAGCACCATTTGCCGCATCAATGCTAGCCCTTGGGGGAAAATCTCTCCAGAGCGCAAACGCACGGGTATCATCGGTAGCACTTTTGGCGCTACTCCTCCGCCCAAACGATGCTGAAGTTCGGCGCTATCGTTGGAAAAAGTCAAAGCTAGGGGAATAGTATAAACAACATGACAATTTAGTTTGCGTAACTGTTCGCCCCGCTGAATAAACAAGTATTCTGGTAGCGATCGCCCCGATGGTAAAGGTCGAATTGCTACTCTATCCAAATTATCAACAATTACTACTAGTCCCCTTTTACCCTTGGCTTTAAGTTCTTTATTGGCACGTTCTAATAGTTCTTGATTAATTGACTGTAAAATATTCGCCGTTCGCGGTTCTAGATAGTCCCTTAACCGCCGCCGCAATTGCGGGCTTTCTTTGGTTTTAGCTGTAATTTTGCCGATTCCTACAGATAATTCAGCTTCAACTCCGAGTTCAATTGGTGTTTGCAAAAAATCGACAATTTCGCCAAACAACTTAGTAAAATAGCGAGGCTTGAGCTTGATTTTCATTGCTTCCAGGCTTTCACTTACCTGACCAGCGATCGCCAATAAAACATCAGTCACATCCACATCTGCCATTTCTAAGACGTGGGTAGACTCAAAATAAACCACATGAAATTGCTGCACTTCTAACTCAGCTTTGAGCCGCAACAATTCCGTTGATTTTCCACAGCCGAGATGTCCAGTAAATAGTTGACAAGTTGGTGTATCTGGGGAGATGCGAGTAATAGTCCGCTGTAAAGCCTCAATAATTTTGCCACCCCGCACTGCGGCAAAATCGATATAATATCGGCGATCGCTTGCATCTCCTATCATTAAAGGTCTACTTGGATTGCAAGCCTGATAAAATCTTTCTAAATCTAGGAGCATAATTAATCGAGTTCATTTAAGAATAGGGATGATAAAATTTATTTTTAGGAATTTCTCTGTTAATTTAAGTATATTTGGCTAAAATTAATAACTAAATAAAGTGCATTCAGATTGATTTTTCATATTTACGTTTTATATAGCACACTACAAAGCTAGCATTTGATTTTATTTAAGTATAAATACTGTTATAAGTACAAATAGCAAAAATCTCAAATATAAAATAAGGTACTCTTATGAATATTAAAAATATCTCAGACAAAAAAAGGTACCGTTAAGTACAATCTGTATGTTGGCTAATTTTGAAATCACAACAGTCGTCCTAAGTCGTCTTAAGTTGACTACTACAAAGAAAGGCAGAAGTTAGGAGGCAGGAGGGAATGAGTATTGATTAAAACTAAAGTTTCACGTTTAAAGTGATAATTATACTGATACTACTTATAACAAAGTATAAAAAATTATTGTTTCAATCCTATGTTTTTGAGTGTGGATTCCTT
Source organism: Nostoc sp. PA-18-2419 (assembly GCF_005869855.1). GTDB lineage: Bacteria > Cyanobacteriota > Cyanobacteriia > Cyanobacteriales > Nostocaceae > Nostoc. The sequence continues at coordinate 151,878 of NZ_SZNH01000003.1, forward strand.
CTGCGTTCTGCCTCCTGCCTTCTGCCTTATGAAAGATCCCTTCCTGGTTCTAAAATAAAATCGCACTTCATGGCTGACACGCCCTAGCTTATGCAAGACTCTAGACAAGAAATAAATGCCAGAGCTTCTATGGATTTGGAACAGCGAAGAACTTGGTATTCACCCGTTGCTGATGTTTATTACAATGCAAGAGCGCCCTATCCAAAGAAACTAATTGGTCGGTCTGTCGCTTTAGCCCAACTTGACTCAGATGCATCGATTCTTGAAGTTGGTTGTGGCCCGGGAAATGCGACGGTGGCTTTTGCTGAATTTGGTTTTTCAATGACGTGTATTGAGCCAAACCAGGATTTTTATCGATTGGCACAACACAACTGCGATCAATATCCAAAAGTTACAATTTGCAATACTTCATTTGAGGAGTGGGAACTAGAAGCAAAAAAGTTCAATGCGGTTCTAGCAGCCAATGCCTTTCACTGGATACCGCCAGAGATTAGATATACCAAGGCAGCAGCAGCAATGTGCGATAACGGTTTTCTGATCCTGCTGTGGAATCTGATGCCAGAACCGAGATACGAAGTTTACCAAGCGATTGAGGAAGTGTATCAAGCTTATGCGCCCTCCTTTGTTCGATATGAAGGTGTCCAGATTCAAGCGGAGATTTTGAAGGGGTTTGAACAAGAAATTTTAGACTCTAATTGTTTTAAAGAGTTGGTTGTCGAGCAAACTGCCTGTGAAGTCACCTATAGCATTGATCACTACCTCAAGCTTTTAAGTACCTCTCGCAGACTAGAGCCACAAGCGAAAGAGTTACTATTTGCAGGATTGCGGCAGAAGCTAGAAAAATTTGGAGATAGCGTACAACTCTCCTTTCTTTCTGCTGTTCATATTGCCCGTAAAGACAGCTAAGTTCAACAATTAACTTGTCTTTTAGCAAGAGAAGATTTATTATCGCAGTTTCATAATTGTCAGACATCGCCTAACTGAGCGGCTAACGACTTCTGAAAACCGGAATTAATCTACAAACCCATTACATATAGAATTAGACGGTCATGGAGCTGATCGGGCAAAATATGCTTCAGCACGGCTCCGATTTTGGCGTCTTGTCCAACAAGATAGCGTGTCTTTGGCTGCTTTGCAGTCAGCGCATGAACAACAGCTTGAGCGACAATATCTGCAGAAATTCCTCTAGATGCAATAATCTGCATTTTCTGACGTACAATATTCATCGCCTGACCGTAAAGATTTAGTGCTGATTGTGGTAGGCTTTCCTGTCCGATTTCAGCTTGAGTTAGAGATTTATTCCAAATTGGTGTAGCGATAGAACTAGGTTCAATAATCGAAACTGAGATTCCCCACGGTCGTAACTCCATACGCATCACATCAGTGAGTGCTACCAAAGCATATTTTGACGCATTGTAAGCGCCCAAAAACGGAATAGGACTTCTACCAGCAATCGAACCCATATTCACAATTCGACCCTGACCTTGGCGTAATAAACCAAGAAATGCTTGTGTTACTGCTAATTGTCCAGTGACATTAACGTTCATCTGGTGTTGAAATTCGGCGATCGGTAATAATTCTAAAGGGCCTGGGACAGCGATTCCGGCATTATTCACTAAACCTGAAATCCCAACATCACGGACTGTATTTGTTACCTGCTCGACTACAGAGGCGATCGATTCAGCATCAGTAATATCTAAAAAAACCGGAATTAACCTTGGTGAAGCTTTTTCTTGGAGTGTTTGAGCATCAATATCTTGACGCACACCAGCAAAAACAGAGAATCCCAACCGATCTAAAAGCAAAGCGCACGCCTGACCAATTCCTGTTGACGCTCCCGTAATCAGGACCGTACCTCGATAATTTTCTACAACCATTAGTTTTTTTGATGATGAAACTACTGTAATATTTCTCTGCGTATCCTACTTACGAATTAAGCTAACGCACCTAGATGTTGCATTTTTTCGTCAAGACCGTCATTAGTCATTAGTAAAAAATAAATGACTAATGACAAATGACAATCTTATGAGTTAATGTGCAACTATAAATACGTAATACCTTAGTATTAATCCTTGCAGATACCAGAGCGAAGACAATCTTCGGTTTGGTCATCTCTAGCCCATATTTCCCAAGGTAATATACTTGAGGAGGCATTTGTGCTCTTAACCAGAGCAGCTACGCTAGGAAGCTGGTTTTCGACAATTGATACATTACTACAAACATTTCCTAGCTCAGCATTAAATAAATAAACAGGCAATGCCATTAGGACAATGCAAATCGTCCGGTTCATACAACCTCAGCTAAAAATTTCCGATTACGCTACACTTAGATGCCACCTTGATGAACCGGAGTTAGAAAACTGAGCATTGGATATTGAAGTTGTGTTAATTTACTCAGTCCTACTAGCCGCAGAGACGTGATTTATAAATCTTCGGTTCCACCCTTTTTTAGGTTAGGCATTGCCTACAAGATGGCTTCCTTCTAACTTATGCAGATGCAACCTTAAAAAACAGGACAAAAAACTCATAGTACTCAAAAACATATCTTGGTGGCTACATTCGCCAGATAAAATAATGAAGAGTGCTGAGTAAAGAGTGGGGCAGATGAGGGAGCAAGGGGAAATAACTTCTAACTCCTAACTCAGCACTCCTAACTCAGTACTCAGTTACAAATTTTGCCTACTAACTGACTCATGACGCCTTCACAAGACGTAGATACTATAACTGCTCCTGATATTGACCCAGAAGCAGATGGTAACTCCCAAACAGATCCTTTAGACGAATTGCCGGGTGAAGTCGAAATGTCCCTTTTCGACCACTTAGAAGAGTTGCGACTGCGAATTTTTTATTCGCTGATTGCCGTAGCAATAGGCATTATCGGCTGTTTCTTTGCCGTTAAGCCGCTTGTCCAACTACTTGAGGTTCCAGCACAAGGAGTAAAATTTCTTCAACTTGCACCTGGAGAATATTTCTTTGTCTCCCTGAAAGTCGCAGCTTACACAGGCTTAGTACTTTCTAGTCCTTTTATTCTTTATCAAATTATCCAGTTTGTGCTTCCCGGACTAACCCGCCGCGAACGCCGCATATTAGGACCTGTGGTTTTAGGTTCGAGTGTTTTATTTGCAGGAGGTTTAGTATTTGCCTATTTATTCCTCATCCCCGCAGCTTTGAAATTTTTCATCAGCTACGGAGCAGATGTAGTCGAACAACTTTGGTCAATTGACAAATATTTTGAATTTGTGCTGCTACTGTTATTTAGCACTGGCATAGCATTTCAAATTCCGATTATTCAACTGTTACTTGGTAACTTGAATATTGTCTCGTCTGAAAAAATGGTTTCTGGTTGGCGTTATGTGATTATGGGAGCAGTGGTTTTAGGAGCTATTCTCACACCTTCTACTGACCCTCTTACCCAAAGTCTTTTAGCTGGTGCAGTCCTGGGACTTTACTTTGGTGGAATTGGTTTGGTGAAGCTCACAGGAAAATGACACAAGCCCTTTTCAAGAAAAAATTGAAAATTAAAGTGCTAACTGACCGAATTTGAGATTTTTAATTATAAATTTGGGTGAGCCAGTGTGGTCTTAGGAATTTCCATCCCAGTTCTTACTAAAATCTAAAATCCAAATTGTTTGACCAAAAAATGACACAAGTTAGCTTTGAGGATTTTGAAAAAGTCGAGATTCATGTTGGCAAAATTATCAAAGTTGAAGAATTTCCCAAAGCTAAGAAACCAGCTTATAAATTATGGATAGATTTTGGCGATTTAGGTATTAAAAAATCTAGTGCCCAAATTACAAAGCTTTATCAGCCAACAGAATTAATCAACAAATTAATATTAGCTGTTACTAACTTTCCACCCCGTAAAATTGCTGATTTCATTTCAGAAGTTTTAGTCTTAGGAGTGGTTCTAGATGATGGACAGGTTGTATTAATTCAGCCAGATAGAGATGTATCCGTTGGTAAGAAAATTAGCTAGCACATTTTAGTTAATAAAAATTTTTAGCTTAAAAAACGTAATAAATAAAAAATTTATTAATCTTTTAGTAATAACAGGTTATAAAATCCATTCTGAAGAGCGTTCACCCAAATCTAGAGGAATACTGACAGCTTTGCCGAGTCGGGGGCGATCGCGTGTTTGGGTGATAAATGCTTGTACTTGTGTTGTTCCACCCAAAGCATGAAGATAATTAGCAATGCTATCAAGATGCTCTTGGTATTCTGCCTCGGTTAAGGGAAAAGAAGCTTGCTCCAGGTATTTCCACATCACTTGCAAAAATATCTTTCCCTGTGCCCGCCGGAACTGGACATCATAAGAGTATCCCCACTTCTCAACTAACAGTTGACGTAATTCCTGTCCTGTCATAGCTTTTCTCAATTAGATTTTACATTTAGTTATGATGTTAAGTTCCGTAACTCCAGTATGATAAGGATATAAAGAAATGTAATGCTAACAGAAAAGATGCTAGATAGATCTTGGAACACAGAAGTATGGCATCGTTGTAAGCGTTAGCATTTCGACTTAGACAAGAGTTGCTCAAGTGCAAATACTCCTGTCAAAATGCTTAACAAAATACACAAAGAGCGCGTAGATTATGGCTCAATTTTCGGAATCAGCAGACGTGCCCGATATGGGGCGTCGTCAGTTCATGAATCTGCTCACTTTTGGGACTGTCAGTGGAGTAGCTTTAGGTGCATTGTATCCCGTTGTCAAGTACTTTATTCCACCTGCTAGTGGTGGTGCTGGTGGTGGAAGCATAGCAAAAGACGAGTTGGGCAACGATGTTAGTCTGAGTAAATTTCTGGAAAACCGTAATGCAGGCGATCGCACCCTAGTTCAAGGACTTAAGGGTGACCCTACCTATATTGTGGTAGAAAACAAAGAGGCGATCAAAGATTATGGCATCAACGCTATTTGCACGCACTTAGGTTGTGTCGTACCTTGGAACGCTGCCGAGAACAAATTTAAGTGTCCTTGTCACGGTTCTCAGTATGACTCAACTGGTAAGGTTGTGCGCGGTCCAGCACCACTGTCTTTGGCTTTAGCCCACACCAACACCGCAGAAGACAAAATTGTCTTGAGTCCTTGGACTGAAACCGACTTCCGCACCGGCGATGCACCTTGGTGGACTTAATAATTTTGTTCTTACTCCAAGAACTGATGACTAATGACTAATGACTAATTCAATCATTGTCCTTAATTGAGATGAGAAATGCTTTCATAATAGCGAGCTTAACTCGCAGTGCTAAAGCAATTGTCAAAACATTGCTCATAGCGATCGCTACGGTGACATTTTACTTCACCAGCGACCTAGCCCTTCCCCAATCCGCTGCTGCCTATCCCTTTTGGGCACAGCAAACCTATCCTGAAAGTCCCCGCGAACCAACGGGGCGGATTGTTTGTGCCAACTGTCACCTAGCAGCCAAGCCGACAGAAGTCGAAGTTCCCCAATCGGTGCTACCTGACACTGTATTCAAAGCTGTAGTGAAGATTCCCTACGATACGAGTGTGCAGCAGGTTGGTGCTGATGGTTCTAAAGTCGGCTTGAACGTCGGTGCTGTACTGATGCTACCTGAAGGCTTTAAGATTGCTCCTGAAGACCGTCTTTCAGAGGAACTTAAAGAAGAAGTCGGCGAAACTTACTTTCAACCGTACAGCGAAGATAAAGAAAACGTTGTCATCGTCGGTCCTTTACCTGGCGAACAGTATCAAGAAATTGTCTTCCCAGTTCTTTCTCCCAACCCCGCAACGGACAAAAATATCCACTTTGGTAAATATTCAGTTCATGTAGGTGGTAATCGCGGACGCGGACAAGTAGATCCTACTGGTCAAAAGAGCAACAACAATGTTTACAATGCTTCCGTTACTGGCACAGTTACCAAAATTGCCAAAGAGGAAGATGAAGATGGTAACGTCAAATATCTAGTGAACATTCAACCTGAGTCTGGCGATGTTGTTGTCGAAACAGTTCCCGCAGGCCCAGAGTTGATTGTTTCTGAAGGACAAGCTGTTAAGTCTGGTGATGCTTTGACCAATAACCCCAACGTTGGTGGATTCGGTCAAAAAGATACAGAGATTGTACTGCAAGACGCCGGCAGAGTCAAAGGATTAATTGCATTCATCGCTCTTGTGATGATGGCTCAAGTTATGCTAGTGCTGAAGAAGAAGCAGGTTGAGAGAGTTCAAGCTGCTGAGATGAATTTCTAAATTCTTTGCTAAATCATTCTTTCTCGGACAGGCATCTTGCCTGTCTTTTTTATCTGTTATGGTTCTAAGTCTGTTTATGAGACTCCAAGCTTGATATGCAATTGGCTTCAAAATGTATATGTACTTAATCAGAAATTGTTATATTAACTTTTAGTCTCTTTTTGCTGAATCTGTTATGGTTTATTTGTAAGTTATAACAGTTGTTATAACAATAATATAACTTCTCATATCAAATGTATGGTGTATAGGTATTACATTTGAATGCATAACATCTTTCTACTGAGGAATTAGCTCATGGTTGGAAAAAGTTATCCTGTGACTCATGCCAGGGTTGGAAATCAAGATGGATTTCGTCTACCTCGTGCATTCTCTAAGGACTATCCTCATTTAGCTAACGCTTCAGGCTATATTGAAGTGCTATCTGATAACACGTTCTTAGTTAGATTAGAAACTGATAATGTTGATGAAGTTCATGAAGATGAGAGCATTATGATGAGCCTCTTTCTTGACTTTTTGATGAAGGATGCTATGCAAAACCCTTCTAAACTTGTTTCTTATACCCAAGAAATGAGTGATGAGATGGATGATTTACTAGCTGATGTAGTTATAGATTAATGGCTGCATTTAGTTGTAATGATTGGCAAATTTTTTTCTACCCATTGTTTAATGAACAATGGGTAGAATTGTGTAATAGGGTTCGTGTTTTAAAAAATGAGTTACCTAAAGAAGAATTTATTATACATTCAGATGTCAAATTATTAAAAGTATTGAATATCAGTATTATAGAAAAAATTCCTCAAGATCCTTTTGCTAGTCACTTTGCATTGCAAAAACCTTTGCAAAAATATAGTCGCCTCAAAAAAATGGGACTACCTGAACGATATAGATTATTTTTTAGAGCATTCAAAAAACGAAAAATTATTATTATTCTTTGGTTAGGCTTTCCTCAGAAGGAAGGCGATAAAAAAGATTGTTATCAAGTTTTTATAAAAAAAGTTGAAAATGGCGACTTTCCTGAAAGTATTGATAATCTGCTTGTAGAATGTGAGTCTGAATATTCTAATAATGAATAATGAAGATAAGCAGCGATTAAATACAGTTAATTAGTAAAACTTGAAGTACAAAAAAATGATTAGTAAAGAAACTGCCGAGCATTATATATGGGGTAACAATTGTCATGGTTGGCATCTTGTTAAGCACCCAGATTTGAGTGTAATTCAGGAACTAATGCCACAAGGGACTTTTGAAGCTAAACACTATCACCAGCGATCGCACCAGTTTTTCTTTATTTTATCTGGAAAAGCAACTTTAGAAATTGATGGTTACCGCCAAGTAGTTTTTCAACATCAAGGTGTAGAAGTTCCACCTAATATTCCTCATCAAATATTCAACGAAGGTTACTGTGATTTGGAATTTTTGGTGATTTCTCAACCTCCCAGTCATGGCGACAGGATTTTGAACGATATTATTGAATCTAGCCCTAATTGAGTTGAAGGATTTGCCCATGACAGCCTCAATAGAGTATATCCCACTTACCCCAATTGAATATCCACAATTATTTTCTAGTGCCAACCAATAACTTATCAAATGGTATATTATTATTACCCAGCGAAGTTTTAGAGTTGGAGTTGTGTTTAGAAGATAGAAAATTGCGTTTTTACAATCCAGCTACAGACCAAATACTTTTAACTCATGAAGATGAAGTAGTTGTAAGATAAGCCACAGAAGAAAAGGTGCAAAGATTAGCTGTTAAACTCCGGGAATTAAATATTGACCCAGATAGCCTGTAACAGATATTAGGGTGGGTAAATAACACCCACTCTACTCTATACAGATTTGACAACATTTGACAAACCTTTATACAGACTAAGGCTTGCTCTATATATTGATAAAATAAACACTCTTCACTACTAATATAAGGTGGGCATTGCCCACCTTACTACTACAAGGGACGGTAGACGCGATAGTTGATTTCGGGGAAAATATTATCCATTACTTCGACTTTCTCAAGCCAACCGCTGTCAATTTTGCCGATTTTTACTTCTTCGTAGAGCTTATTGAAGCGCATTAGGTGCGATCGCGTCCGTCTAACTGCATAGGGTACCATTGTTCCCGTCCGCATAATAAAAGCCCAGTCAGAAGATTGTGCTAATAATAATTCCCGTGCTGCTTGATTTAATCCTCGCCATTGCAATTCATCCTCTGGTTCCAGGTGGGATATTTCAATCATTCGCTCAGCAGCTTTGTGCAAATGCGGATAAATCCAGGCGTTTGTTTCGTTCAACCAATACTCGTGGAAACCTTTGAAACCCCAACTTGATTGCGAAGGACGACAGACTTGCTGTACTGGATGCGATCGCAAATAATCTGCCAAGTGGATCATAGCGTAGGTTTTTTGGTCATACCAAGATTTGCGGAATAGGTAATCAATGAACCAAGGACCTTCATACCACCAATGTCCAAATAACTCCGCGTCATAAGGCGAAACGATAATCGGCGGACGCTGCATTATACCATAGAGATGCTCAGATTGTCGCTCTCGGTTATACATAAAATTAGCGGCATGTTCTGCTGCCTTTTCCCGTGCCCAATAAGGGTCGTAAAGTGCCTTGTCTGACAGCCCTAAGCCACGTCCAGTAATTTTGTGATATTTAATGCCCGTGTTTTTTCGTTGACCGTTGGGCATAATGTATGGCTTGATGTAGTCATATTCTGCTTCCCAGCCCAAATCTTTGTAGAATTCTCGATATTCTGCCGCGCTCGGATAGCCGACTTCAGAAGACCATACTTGTTGAGACGATTCATGATCTCGACCAAAGACAGCAACGCCAGTTTCTGTAAAAATCGGCGCATAAGTCCCAAAGCGCGGCCGGGGACGGGCATAAAGGATGCCATGTCCGTCGGTGAGGAAGTAGCGTAACCCAGCATCAGCTAGCATTCGCTCTACACCTTCGTAGTAAGCGCATTCCGGTAACCAAATACCCCTGGGTGCTTGTCCAAAAGTTTGCTGGTAATGTTCGCAGGCTACTTGAATTTGCGCCCACACTGCTTGCGGATACATTTTCATTAACGGCAAGTAGCCGTGGGTAGCACCGCAAGTGATAATTTCCAAATTATTCGTGTCTTGGAACTTTTTAAAAGCTGTTACCAAGTCACCATCGTATTGTTCCCAAATTTGACGCGCTTCGTTAAATTCAGTGGCGTAATGTTCACCTAAATAGCGAATATGCCCATTATGAACATTATGCTCGACTTCTAGTTCTATAAGTTCTTCTAATTTGGCTAAGTGAGCGTCATAGCGTTCTTGCAGCAGGGGGTCACGAAGCATTGACACTAAAGGTGGTGTCATACTCATCGTGATTTTAAAGTCGATACCGTCTCGCTTTAAGCCTTCAAATACTTTCAATAACGGGATGTAGGTTTCTGTAATGGCCTCATAGAGCCATTCTTCCTCAAGCACATAGTCACTTTCTGGGTGACGAACGAAGGGCAGATGTGCATGGAGGACAAGCGCGACATAGCCAATAGCCATAGTGATTTTAGGTGGTACTTGTAAGTTGAAGGTGGAGGGGTTTGGTAGGAAATTAACAATATTTTAAGACTTTATGGGGATCGTCAGGTAACCAAATAAATGATTACTAGCAGTTCGTTGAAATCATCAGTCAGGCGCTCTACTCACAAATAATTCTCCATGAATAATTTCGTAGCGCTTACAGTCCTCAGTTGCAAGTAGTTCTAAGTCTGAGGTTGTCCAACGGACTTCATCAGATATTGTTTGGTTCATAACACTATATCTTTTATGTCTAATTGAGAAATAAAATTTTCTTTTTAGAATATTTGCTCAAGGTCAATACCTGCGGCTCGCAAACGTTCTGCCAATATTTCAGTGCGTTGACGTTCTTGTTCTAGTTGCTGGTTTGTTTGCTGTAACTGCTGGTTTGCTTCTTCCTCTGGCAACATCACCAACTGATCATCTGGTGTAAAAAAGCGTAATTTACCAGATTCAACTCCTAAATACAGCCCTAACTGTTGACTCCATAACCAGCTTTTGGCAGTAAGTTCAATTTCTTGATATTGCCCATCAACTAAGTGAAATCCCCGTAATTCCGAGTTATTTGGGTCAAACCAAAAATAATCTGGAGTCCGAAATGTATTTTGGTATATTTGCTTTTTTAAACCATTATTAACCGAGGCTGTAGAATCGGATAACAGTTCTATAATCACGTTGGGATATTTGCCGTTTTCTTGCCATAAACCCAGCTTTTGCGGTCTTTTTTTCTACATCTAAGACTACAAAGAAATCAGGGCCTCGAAATTCTTCTGACTTTTTTGGTTAGGACTGAAATAAATAGTCAGGTTACCAGTAGCATAGAAATTTTCCTGATCGCGCCACCACCACTTGATCAAGCGGATGAGTAAATCGATTTGTTCGCAGTGTAAATCAGATTCCAAGGGGGGTTCGTCACTGTAGATATCGCCTGGAGGAAAAATTATACTCTCAGTGGCATCTTTTACACTAGGGGTGGTGGCAAGGGGCTGAGACATACAAGATAGGTTTTCAATTTGTCTCTATGCTATCGTGACTGCTTCTTGTGTTACTCTTCGTCTTGATACAGCTGTTGCAAATCCTGTAACTGAGTCTTTCGGGAAACACGGCGATACTTTTTAGTTTCCAACTTGGGTTCGTATTGACTTTGCCCTTTAGCTTTAGTTTTTAACTTGAGAGTGGATTCAGGATCGGCTTGTTGGTGAAGCTGTGTTTGACGAGCGATCGCTGCATCCAAAAATTCTAAATAATGTTCGTATCGTTCCCAGTCTCCCCGCACTGCACACTCAGGCTCATCTCGGTGAAGACAATCACTAAATCGACAGCTAGCAACTGCTAAGCGCTCTCTTGCTTCTGGGAAATAATGTACTAATTCTTCTGGGTTACAATCCATGTCGGGCTGATTAAAACCCGGAGTATCTGCTAGCAAACCACCGCTAGGCAATTCAAATAATTCTACATGCCGGGTGGTATGACGACCACGAGCTAATTTGCCAGAAACCTCTCCTACTCGCAGGTTAGCATTGGGAATTAGCCCATTAATCAGGCTAGATTTGCCTACACCAGAAGGCCCAGCAATTACAGTGATTTTATTACTTAAATAATTAGCTGCTTGGTGAATATTGATGCCATTTTTGAGACTGATAAATAATAGTTGATAACCCCAACCACCTAAGCGATCGCTAAGAAGCTGTTGTTCGTGTTGTGAAATTAAATCACTTTTATTCAAGCATAAAAGCACATCCAAGCTAGTAGACTCAGCCTTAACCAAAAACCGACTCAATTGATAAGGTTCCAAAGGAGGATCGGCGACAGCAAATACCAACAGAATTTGGTTGACATTAGCGATCGCTGGACGGTCTAATTCGCTTTGGCGGGGTAAAACCTCAGCGATCGCTCCCCGTCTTCCAGCCCAATCTGGCTCTTCTACAACAACGCAATCGCCTACCATCACCAGTTGTCCGATTTTCTTAAGCCGTGTTCTGCGAGTACACAACAGAACAGGGGGATGAGGGAGATTTCGCTCTTCCATCTTCCTCTTCTCCCCCTGCTCTCGATCCAGTTGTACCCGATAAAAATTAGCCTGTACGGCCAGTACAGTACCTAATAACTGTCCGGTTGCGGCAAAACTTTCCGCGATCATTCGTTACTAACTGGACAACGCACTAACAAAGAAAAATAACTAGCACAGTCTGTAATTTGTTCTACATGATAACCTGCCATTGTCAGACTATCAGGAACTTGCTCAATTGGCTCTCCTGGATCTAGCCAGACTTCTAGCAAACTTCCCAATGGCATTTTCTCTAAACGTACTTTTGTTCGCACGTAATTAATTGGGCAAGGGGTGCCGCGTAAATCAAGTTGAGCATCGGGAGTTGAAATAAAAGAGGACTCGATCATTTAAATAGATTTCCCAAAAATCCTTCTAAACCGCCTTTACCAGTGCGATCGCCTTTAATTTTAGCCAACTTCTCCAGCAGTTCCCTCTCCTCTGGGGTTACCTTATTGGGAATATCAATTAAAACTGTCAGCATATGATCACCGCGACTTACTGGATTTCCCAATCTGGGTACGCCCCGATTTTCCAACTTCATCACAGTATTCGGCTGCGTTCCGGCAGGAATAATTAGTTCCACCAGTCCATCTACCGTATCGACTTCTAAGCGACAACCTAAAATTGCTTGCAAATAGCTAATTTTGATTTCTGAGAGAATATTGATGCCATCTCGTTGGAATTCATCGTCCTCATTCACGAACAAGTAAACGTATAAATCCCCGGCCGGACCACTGCGTTGACCCGCATCACCTTCATTAGAAATCCGCAAGCGTGTGCCATTATCCACCCCAGCAGGAATAGTAATTTTAAGTTTCTTTGTTACTTGATTTGCACCCTTCCCATCACACGCATCACACTTATCTTCAATTACCATCCCTGTTCCATTACAGGTAGGACAAGTCGAGACTTGGGTAAAACTGCCAAAGGGTGTTCTAGTAACACGGCGGACTTGACCCGAACCGGTACAAGTTGAACAAGTACGCGGACGTGTTCCAGCTTTAGCACCAGAACCATTACAAACTTCACAATTTTCTAAATGCGAAATGCGGATTTCTTTTTCACCGCCAAATACTGCTTCCCGAAAGTCTAACTTTAGGTCTAGACGCAAGTCATCGCCTCGTGCAGGTCCGCTGCGCCGCCTTTGTTGTTGCGTCGGCCCACCCATGCCCCCAGCAAAACCACTAAAAATACTTTCAAAGATATCGGCAAAGCCACCCATGTCACCAATATCTTGGAAGCCTACACCAGTTCCTGAGACACCCTCTGGACCAAAGCGATCATAACGAGCGCGGGTTTCTGGTTCTGAAAGTACTTCATAAGCACGATTAATTTCTTTAAAGCGCTCCTCCGCACCCGGCTCTTTGTTCACATCTGGGTGATACTTCCGGGCTAAACGGCGATAAGCTTGTTTGATTTCTTCTTTGTCGGCGTCACGAGAGACACCCAAAATTTCATAATAGTCGCGGGCCATATAGCAAAGGTAAAAGTTAGAAGGAACAAAGCAGGAGGCAGTAGAACGTTAAGGTTACTTATACCCCACAAACAAGGCGTTTTACTTACAAAGCGTCCTTAAGAGGGTCGCTTGCTGGAGGACAGGCAGAAGATAGAATTAACTTTTGTTAATAATTGATTTTACCCTTTACCTTTTACAAAAATCACCGACAAACTTGAGCAACAAGTGCTTTACTCGTGGGAGGGAACGAAAGTTACAAAAATAGTTACAAACAGAGCGAACCTCTGCTCAGACTTCTCACCCCCGAGTTAGCTGTCTCTTTTTCAATTGTGCTACGTAGGAGAGGAAAACCCCGCCCATCAACCAGAGGGGCTAGCCGCACCATCAGGTGTGGAAAACCACCCATCTGCTTTGGATCGCATTTCAACTAGCACACCTAGCCCACAGTAATTTGCTTCTACAATCTAGCAAACTGCTGAGGTTTTGTGAAACTTTGCTAAATTTAGTATCAATATATTTAGATATATTAAAGTCTTTTAAGAAAAATCTCTAAATTAGGGATTGGGGAATAGGGATTAGGGGCTAAATTATACCCAATCTTCAATCCTCAATTCCTAGTCCCCAGTCCCTAATCTATCGCTTCATAATCAGCTTGTGCGGTACTTTCTTCATCAAAATCAAAGTTGAATTGCGGTATGAGTGTGCCATTCATCGGCGAGTCTACTTCTGGAGTAAACAAACTCGTTGAAACCTCGTCAATTTCATCTGTTTGGCTGTTCGCACGGTTGTAGACATCGGCACCAATTGCAAACAGAGTTTGTTGGAAGTCATCCAAGCGCTGCTTAAATTCTGCTGTGGAGATGCTAGAGTCAGTCATTGCAGCTTGGAGTTGTGCAACTTTTTCACTAGCCAAAGTTTTCATCCGATCGCCAATAAAGTTGCCATTATCTTTGATAGTGGATTCATAACTGAACAACAAATTATCTGCTTGGTTTCTAAGTTCAACCAGTTCTTTACGTCTTGTGTCTTCTTCAGCAAATAATTCCGCCTCTTGGCGCATCCGTTCGACTTCATTAGTACTCAAACCACCTGTATTGGTAATCCTGATGCTTTGTTCTCTGCCTGTACCTTTGTCTTGAGCAGAAACCTTGAGGATACCGTTGACATCAATTTCAAAAGATACTTCAATTTGCGGTACACCCCGGGGTGATGGGGGAATTCCTGCCAAGAGAAACTTGCCGAGACTTTTGTTATCTCGTGCCATTGCGCGTTCCCCTTGAAGGACGTGAATTTCTACCGAGGTTTGTCCATCAACTGCGGTGGAAAATATTTGTGACTTACTAGTAGGAATTGTGGTGTTGCGTTCAATAATTTTGGTGAATACTTCACCCAAGGTTTCAATTCCTAAAGATAAGGGAGTGACATCTAATAGCAACAGATTATCAACTTCGCCACCCAAAACTCCTGCTTGAATAGCAGCTCCTAATGCTACAGCTTCGTCAGGATTCACAGAGCGATCAGGAGCTTTGCCATTGAAAAACTTGATCAGCGCGTTTTGGACTGCGGGAATTCGGGTAGAACCACCTACCAAAATAATCCGATTTATGTTTTGTGGTTTGAGATCTGCGTCTTTGAGGGCTTGGATCATCGGTTCGATGGTAGCTTCGATTAGTTGCCCTGAAAGTTCTTCAAATTTAGAGCGGCTCACTTCCATCTCCAGATGCTTGGGGCCAGTGTCATCAGCGGTGATAAACGGCAAATTAATGGAGGTATTCACCATAGTGGAGAGTTCAATTTTTGCCTTTTCCGCTGCTTCCCGCAGACGTTGGAGTGCCATCTTATCTTGGGAAAGGTCGATTTTTTCTTGTTGGAGGAAGCGTTCCATCATCCAACGCACGATCGCATTATCAAAGTCATCTCCACCCAAATGGTTGTTACCACAAGTTGCTTTAACTTCAAAAACCCCATCCCCAAGTTGCAGAATCGACACGTCAAAAGTGCCCCCTCCCAAGTCGAAGACCAAAATTAACTGCTCTTGCTCTTGTTTATCTAATCCGAAAGCTAAAGCCGCAGCCGTTGGCTCATTGATAATTCGCAGGACTTCCAGTCCAGCAATCGTGCCAGCATCTTTAGTTGCTTGTCTTTGGGCATCTGTAAAATATGCTGGTACGGTAATCACTGCCTGAGTGACAGTTTCGCCCAAGAAGTTTTCTGCATCCTGCTTGAGCTTTTGCAGGATCATGGCAGATATTTCTTGTGGTGTGAAATTTTTTGAGCGAATTTGCACATCAACCGTATCATCTCGACCTTTGACACAGTTGTAAGGCACGCGATCGCGTTCTACTTCAGTGTCTTCCCAACGCCGACCGATAAATCGTTTAATACTATAAATTGTATTTTCTGCATTGGTTACGGCTTGGCGCTTTGCCAGTTGACCAACCAAGCGATCGCCACCTTTGCCAAATCCCACAATACTTGGAGTAGTTCGTCCACCTTCAGAGTTAGAGATTACAAGTGGTTGACCACCCTCCAAAACTGCGACGCAACTGTTAGTAGTGCCTAAGTCGATCCCAATAACTTTTCCCATATTTACCAGTATTTTTACTGAGTCTTTCTGCTGTAATTTCTCGCGGACTAACTTTTGTTGTGACAACCAAGGCTATCTCAAAACTTCAGCATCTAGAAATAGGGGGAAGGGCATTAGGAGTATGGGGTGGTAAGGTGAAATTTTCTCCCTATCTCCCCATCTCCCATCTCCTTCATCTTCCCAATACTCAGTAACGATGCTCGCCCCTGCTACAGCCCAGGCACTTTTGGTCAGCGAGGCGAGCGATTACAGTTTAACTGTTAGCTGGACTCGACCGATCGTCTGGTGCAGCAGGTGTATCTTCCTTGGGAGCAGCTACTTTGACCATTGCATGGCGTAGTACGCGCTCGCCCAAGTAATATCCGCGCACTAACTCTTCTAACACTGTTCCTTCAGGATGTTCATCCGTAGGTTCCCGCATTACTGCTTCGTGCAGGTTGGGATCGAATTGTTGACCTTCAGGACGCATGGGTGATACACCCAAACGCTTGAGGGTATCTACTAATTGTTTATAAACACCTTGATAACTTTTATGAATCGTCATTTCGCCATCGGATTGTGGTTTGAGGTGCGATCGCGCCCGCTCAAAATTATCGACCACTGGCAGCAATTCCAGAATTGTATTCCGTCTCATCTGCACCTCTAGCTCTTCTTTTTCTTTGCTAGTGCGTTTGCGGTAATTTTCAAAATCAGCGGCAATCCGCATATATTGAGTACTACGCTCTTCTAATTGCACTTTGAGAGACTCGATTTGTTGAGTCAGTTGTGCCAAAGCTGCGGTTTCTAGTTGAGTTTTCTCGGTTGCAGCGACGCCATATTCTTGATTAAAAGTAGCAGTATCAGCCGTTACATTGGTTTGGGCTGCCACTTGCTCAGTAACTTCGCTACCAGATTCATTGGAATTGATTTGGGCTGGGGAGTCGCTCTTCATTGCTTGCTTTACCTCTGTTGGTTCACCCAATTGCTGGCTTGTATTGTTTATCTGTTTATTTTCATCCATCATTGTCTACTGATTCCAGATACTTTTTATGGCATTAAATCTCCATACCTTGCTATTGTTGTCATTCACGACTTGCAACTGAGGCTGATTTTATTGCCTACAAGTTCCTGGAGTGATGTCATCGTCATCTTATTGTGACAAATGGTGAACACGCTAGTTGAGATGCTCCTAGTGCGGTAACCCGAACGAGTAGCGTAACTCTATGAGTAAGTATTTTGCAAGAGTGGCGTCTGAATCTAATTTGCCCCTCATCTTATTCATGTTATTACTTAAAATTTAACGATTTATCCAATATTGTCATTCCTTCAAAAGTGTTAAGTAGTTGAGTCATCAAAGGGGACAAGGAGATAAAAACACAAGTCTGAGCATTAACTTCCAGTGTAGACACTATGCACTCAAGCAACTCCAACAAATAAATTATTCCATTTGAAGTTGATGACTGATGACTATTGATTTTTTTACTGGACACTTAGGACTTTTTGAGCGATGAGAGTTCTGTGTCACATGCTGGGAATACTTTAAGCAGAGGTTTCCCCAAATCAATTGCTCCCTTTATGACTTACTCGTCACCACAACGGCGCAGTACCGCTCTAACTACTAGAACAGAGTTTTCGCCCTTTGGCAACAAGCTAGTGCAATCTGGCTATGTTAATAGCGAACAGATGAGGCAGGCATTAATCGAAAGCCGCAAGTCCGGTAGACCCTTAACGGAAGTACTAGAATCAATTACTGGACAACAGCTATCACCTGAGTTGCTTAGGCAATATAAAAAACAGCAGCTATTTGAATTAAAAATACTCTACGGTGTTGAATTTCTCGATCCAGAAGTCAACTCCTTTGGCAACACGATGGTGGGGAACCTGATTGATACCCTGATTCCAGTCGATATTTGCCGTCGCCATCGTTTGGTGCCACTGTCGAAACACGAAGACCAAACCCCACCTTCAGTTTTAGTGGCAATGGTTGCTCCGGATAATCTGGAGGCTTGCGATGACCTCAATCGGATCTTGCGCCCCCAAGGTTTGGCATTGCAGCGCATGGTGATTACACAAGAAGACTACCAGCAGCTAATCAACCAATATTTGGACGATCTGGCTGTGCGGCAAAAGCACTTAGAACAAGAAAAATTTACAGATATTAATCAGGATTTAGAAAATCTCGGAAATCTCGATCTTGAGGATGCTCCTGATGAGATGGAGGCTGATTTAGGGGCAGCGATGAAAGGTGCAGAGGATGCGCCAGTAATCAACTTAGTCAACAGAGTTTTGGCTAAAGCTTTACATGAGAAGGTTTCTGACATTCATGTTGAACCACAAGAAGAAAACTTACGCATTCGCTTCCGTAAAGATGGAGTGCTGCGTGAAGCTTTCCCAGTAATGCCGAAAAAAATTATCCCAGCGGTGACAGCTCGGTTTAAAATCATCTCCAATCTAGATATTGCCGAGAGGCGTCTACCCCAAGATGGACGCATCCGCCGGATGTTTGAGGGGCGTAAGGTAGACTTCCGTGTAAATACTTTACCCAGTCGTTACGGGGAAAAGGTGGTACTGCGGATTTTGGATAATTCTTCCACCCAACTCGGATTAAATAAGTTAATTACCGATCCGGAAACTTTGCATATTGTCCAGGATATGGTTAGCCGTCCCTTTGGTCTGATTTTGGTAACAGGGCCAACTGGTTCGGGTAAAACAACCTCGCTGTATTCGGCACTAGCAGAAAAGAATGATCCCGGAATTAATATTAGCACTGTAGAAGACCCAATCGAATATAGTCTTCCGGGGATTACCCAAGTTCAGGTGATTCGAGAAAAAGGGTTGGATTTTGCTACGGCTTTGCGGGCTTTCTTGCGACAAGATCCAGATGTGCTATTAGTGGGTGAAACCCGGGACAAAGAAACGGCAAAAACAGCAATTGAGGCTGCCTTAACTGGTCACTTAGTATTAACTACCTTACATACCAATGATGCCCCAGGAGCGATCGCTCGTTTGGGAGAAATGGGAATTGAGCCTTTCATGGTTTCTAGTTCTTTGATTGGCGTTTTGGCTCAACGTCTGGTGCGGCAGGTATGTTCTGAATGTCGAATTCCTTACACTCCTACTACTGAGGAACTAGCTCGCTACGGTCTATCAGCTTCCCAAGATGTAGGGGTAACCTTCTATAAAGCCAACACTTTGACATTAGAAGCGATCGCTGAAGCCAAAAGCAAAAATCATCTTTGCTCAACATGTAATGGCGTCGGCTACAAAGGGCGTTGTGGTGTTTATGAAGTTATGCGAGTTACCGAAAACCTACAAACCCTGATCAACGAAGAAGCACCTACGGAACGGATCAAAGAAGTCGCGGTGGAAGAGGGCATGAAAACCTTGTTGGCTTACAGTCTAGACCTAGTGCGCCAAGGTGCCACCACCCTTGAAGAAGTAGAACGGGTGACCTTTACTGATACGGGTTTGGAAGCAGAGTTAAAAGCCAAACGCAAAACTGGTCTTACCTGCCGGACTTGTGGTGCCACATTGAAACCAGAATGGCTAGATTGTCCCTACTGTCTAACACCTCGTTTTTAAGATTAGCCATTGGTTACTGGCCGTTGGTCATCGGTTAGTGCCTAATAATTTAAAACAACTGACAAATGACGAAGCACAAATAACAAACATTATAGGGAAACAGAACTATGGAAATGATGATTGAAGACTTGATGGAGCAAATGATTGAAATGGGAGGCTCAGACCTGCATTTATCCGCAGGCTTACCTCCCTATTTCCGTATCAGTGGCAAACTCACTCCTATAGGTGAGCATATCTTGACGGCAGATCAGTGTCAAAGGCTGATTTTTAGTATGCTCAACAACACCCAGCGTAAAACTTTAGAGCAGACGTGGGAGTTAGATTGTTCTTATGGTGTAAAAGGTTTGGCTCGCTTTCGGGTGAATGTCTACAAAGAGCGTGGTGCTTATGCTGCTTGCTTACGGGCATTAAGTTCTAAAATTCCTAACTTTGAAAAATTAGGTCTGCCGGATGTAGTACGGGAAATGTCTGATAAGCCCAGAGGACTAATTCTGGTGACAGGTCCCACAGGTTCGGGGAAAACAACAACCTTAGCGGCAATGATTGACTTAATTAATCGCACTAAGGCAGAGCATATTTTAACAGTAGAAGACCCAATTGAATTTGTTTACGAACCAATTAAAAGCTTAGTTCACCAACGACAATTGGGCGAAGATACTAAGAGTTTTGCTAATGCTTTGAAAGCAGCTTTGCGGGAAGATCCAGATATTATTCTTGTAGGGGAAATGCGCGATTTAGAAACAATTTCTTTGGCGATTTCTGCTGCCGAAACAGGACACTTGGTATTTGGTACGCTACACACTAGTTCAGCTGCACAGACTGTTGACCGGATTATCGACGTTTTTCCCCATGAAAGACAAACCCAAGTGCGGGTGCAATTATCAAACTCTTTAGTAGCAGTATTTAGCCAAACATTAGTATCTAAGAAAAATCCCAAACCCGGTGAATACGGTCGGGTGATGGCTCAAGAAATTTTGATTGTTACTCCCGCTATTTCTAACTTAATTCGAGAAGGTAAAACATCGCAAATTTACTCAGCTATTCAGACTGGTGGCAAATTGGGGATGCAAACTCTGGAGAAGGTTTTAGCCGACTATTACAAAGCAGGAACGATCTCCTTTGAAGCAGCAATGTCTAAGACTTCCAAGCCAGACGAAATTCAACGTCTCATTGGTGGTTCTACACCACCGCAGGCAGCAGGTGCAAAACTTGGAGCAAATGGGGCTGCTAAAGCGCATTAGATGCATGGGAGAGATTGGGAAGATGAGTAGCAGAGGGAAGTTATAAACTATTAGGTCTTGAAATTTGACAATCACTTCCTAAGTTCATTGGCTGGTGTCTGTTGAATGTAAACCGTCAGCAATCAAGACAAAAAAATGTGCTGCCTTAAATGCAAAAACAGCTTAGTAAGTCTTTCCCTTGTATCCTTATACTTTTTCCAATACCCAATGACTAACAACTATTTTGAATTGATTTATGCCAACCTACGTTGCCCGTGTTCGGGACTCACAAGGAAAATCTCGAACAGAAAAAATTGTTGCTCAATCCTTGAGCCAAGCTCGTACTAATCTCAGAGACCAAGGCTTTGTAGTCCAAGAACTCAAACAGTTTCAAGGATTTCAGGCAAATTTTAACTTAAAAAAATTTCAGAATTCCTTAGTAAAGGTGTCTGTTAAAGACAAAGCCGTTTTTTCTCGTCAATTTGCCGTTTTAATGAATGCTGGAGTTGCGATTGTTAGAAGTTTGGGAGTGCTTTCTGAACAGTGTAGTAATCCTAAACTTAAACAAGCTCTTATGGACATTAGTAACGATGTTCAAAGCGGAACGAATCTTTCAGAGTCAATGCGGAAGCATCCTGAATGCTTTGATGGATTATATGTAAGTATGATTCAAGCTGGTGAAGTTGGTGGTGTTTTAGACGAAGTATTAAATCGCTTAGCCAAGTTATTAGAAGATGTTGCCCGCTTACAAAACCAAATTAAATCAGCTTTATCTTATCCAACAGTCGTGGGTTTTATAGCAGTTGCTATCTTTCTCGGTATGACTATTTTTCTTATTCCGATTTTTGCCACGATTTTTGTCCAAATTGGAACTGAATTACCACCTCTAACGCAATTCTTGATGGATGCTAGTTTATTTTTGAGAAGTCCAAAGGTTTTCATTCTTATAGGTGCTCTTATAGGATTCAAAATTGCCTATTCAAAATACTCTAAAACTCCTGTTGGCCGCCAAACAATTGATCGCCTTTCCTTGAAGATGCCGTTATTTGGTGACTTAATTCAAAAATCTTCGGTTGCGCGCTTTAGCAGGACTTTTGGGTCTTTGACTCGTTCAGGTGTACCAATTTTAACTTGCTTGGAAATTGTCCGAGATACATCAGGAAACCAAATAATTGCTAATGCTATAGATGCAGCCCGTATAGAAATTCAACAAGGAGGTATGATTAGCATTGCTTTACAAAAAGATAACGTTTTTCCAGCTATGGCAATTCAAATGATTAGTATTGGCGAAGAAACAGGAGAATTAGATGGAATGTTGATGAAAGTTGCCGATTTTTATGAAGATGAGGTTGAGCAAGCAGTAAAAGCACTTACCAGTGTTTTGGAACCAATTATGATTTTGGTTTTAGGGGGGATGGTTGGTACAATTTTGCTGGCAATGTATTTACCAATGTTTAAGGTATTTGAAAAATTGGGATAGGGAATTAAGAGTTAGGAGTTAATAGTTATGAGTTAATATTTGAAACTCTTTATTTCTCATTTTTAATTTCTAACTTAGAAACTTATTTTTTAACTGCTAACTTTTAACTACTTACTATTTAATAAACTATGACTGTCCAAAAATCTGACTACGAAGCAAGCTTAGCAGAGTACAGTAATCATCTGGCTGCGATCGCCTTACTAAAACAACACCGTCCATACTTGGAGATGATTCCCAGTCTGCGCCGTCCAGATGATAGTGTGATTGCTATTCCTTTACCAATTGTTCGTCTTCGTAAAACTGCTACAAAAGAACTACAAGCAATTTGTTTACCCTGTGATGTAGCACTTTTGATGTGCGATCCAGAATGGAAAATCAAAACTGGAGTAGAGATTTTAATTTTTATTCATCGTCCCCATGAAGACTTTTCTGATTTGTTAGGACGTTGGCGACAATCCCAAGTTTTTTTAGACAATGATTATGAATGGTTGATGCCTCTCCCTCACAGCCATATTTTAAGTGAAGGAGCTAATAGTATATATCCTTTATTTATAGTTTTTCATGAAACATCAGAACGCATCCAGCGAGGTCTTGTAGGAGCAGAACTTCCATTTATTATAGAAACATCAAATTTTTTAATTGAAGAGAATTATACAGACACTTTTTCTCCGGAAATTCCACCAGCTTAATCAAAGCAAAAGGTAAAAGTAGAAAGGCAAAAGAAAGAATTTATTTTTTATTTTGCCTTTTTAGTTTTGTAAAGACACGATTAATCGCGTCTCTACTTATTACTTCACAAATTGGGGCATAATTTCCGCAGCGGTAAATATTCCATAGATGCCACGTTGGTGCAATTGTCTACCAGCTTTGAGATAGCCGAAAGCAGGGCCGCAGACATTGGCTGCCATACTGGTTTCATCTCCTAAAGTGAAGGTATGAGTGGAAATTTTACCTTCAAAAGTGCGTCCTGTTACCTTAACGTTAGTGCTGAGGGGCTTTTTAGGATTGCGAGTATCGACTACACCACCAACAGTAACGCGATCGCGCCCCACTATCCCAGCTACCTCTAACATTACATCATCGGCGTGTTCCATATTCTCTAAGGTCAGCACGCCATTGGTTTTATCTAATAGTGCTTCTACCTCTCCATCAGTCATCGCCCTAGCAGTTTCCACTGTGTAACCAGGCATATGTCCGATATCTTCGCGGATGGTGGCGCGGTAAGCCTCCCAGTTGGCAATTCCTACACCAAAGGTAATTTCTACGTTGTGAACTTCGGCATAGCTTTGGGCGGCTAAAGCGGCCGCGGCAGTTAACAGTCCAGGCGTAGCACCGCATCCTGTCATGTAAGTAATTCCGGCAGCTTCCAGTTCATCTTTCATCGCCAGTAATTGTTCTACAGCACTGGTGCGCTTAATTGCATCCACTAGCACACCCTGCCAACCAGATTCGATAAATTGCTTGGCAACAAAGGAAATAAAATCATTTGGTAAGTTGGGTAATGCGAGAAAATACCCATCTACAGGCTGACTGGTAGCGATTAAATCTTGAATACTGTTATTGCTTAATGTCCCAACTGGCTCTAAATAACCTACTGAACCTTGAGACTGATAGGTGGCGATACATTCTTGAGTATTCAAACCTTCAGCAGTGTAAGCGTAGCCTTTTTGATCTGCTGCTGCGACTAAAATCATTTCGCGTTTACCAGCAAGTAGCTTGGCGGCGGCTTGTCCAAGTCCGCCAAACCCTAGTACTCCTACGCGGATTGTTTTGTTCGCCTGTTCTGTATTCATAGTCAATTTGTTGAGTTGAGTTAACAGCTTTCAGTACTTACCGTCTTAGATTTCGCCTTGTGGCTGATGGCTAAAAGCTATAGAGGTTAATTATGCTTTATTATCGTTGGTTCTTCGGCTGACCAATGCATTTTTTTAGCAGAAAGTCTTGGTTGTGAATTTAGGCCTGTGCCAATCTTGATACAGGATTTGCGCCAAATACTGTTATTAAATTACGTTTAAATGTTTATACAGCTAAAATTCATATAATTGTTCTATTTAATTTATATATGCTGACCCTCCAGGCGAATAGCTTTAACTGGGCTTTAGAACATGCACTAAGATATGGTAATACTGATGTTTTTCCACTTCCATTTGAGTATGCAGCGATACAGCATGACTGGCAATCTCTACGTTCATGATTAGAACAACAGAATATTCTTGAATGGCAAGTTCGTCCACATAGAACTTTACTCTCACCAAAAGCTAAATATGGCTTCAGAGTTATTACACAGCTAGATCCACTTGATTTCATTATATTTGCTGCTACTGTCAGAGAAATTGCCTCTGATATTAAAGCTTTTCGAGTTCCTATCAATCAAAACTTAGTGTTCTCATATCGCTTTGCAGCCGATTTAAATGGACAGCTTTTTAACGCCAACATTTAGTTACAGAACTTTTATAGAACAAACACAATTTTTGCTAAAAGACGAGAGCATAGAATTTGTCGCCGTTACAGATATTGCCGACTTCTACTCACGCATTTACCATCATCGACTAGACAACGCACTTCAAAGCGCAACTTCACGACAGTCTCACGTTAGAGCAATAATGCATCTTTTCGACACATTAGCTGAAATGTTTGCTGAATAATACTTAAAATTTTAATCCGGCAGATATCTATAAACACTTTTTGGTGCTGATTTTGACTAGTGTCGATTTGCAACTAACCACAATCAAAAGGTTTTAAGCTGCGATCGCACACTTTACCATTTTGCTGTTAGGTTACACTAAGCTGAATTTCACCTCACTTATCAGCAAAGTTAATGTAAATGATAAACTTTTATAATAAAAATTATACTTTTGTAACTTATCTGGCTAGTTATACTGTCTCTAATGCTTATATTTAGGACTTTTGCCGCTTGCATAGCAAACTCAGTTGTTACCTTGACTAATTGATGAGGTTAAGAGAGACTAACTAAAGACTGATGTGTATGCTAATAAAATTACTAATTTTTGTAAATTTTTTAAGATATATATTTTGAGAGATGGAACATTAGTTAACAAATGGCAAGTTTGTATCTAAGTAAAAATGTTCCGATGGCTATATTTTTAGCCTTCTGCTAAGGCAGTAGAATTCATAGGTACTTATCGTGGTTGGCCAAGAGCATGGAGACATTAGAGTTCATAATCTATCCAGATGGTCGGGTACAAGAAAAAGTCACTGGCATTGTGGGTACTTCTTGCGCTGAGGTTACAGCAGCAATAGAGGCGCAGCTGGGGCAAGTACTTAAGCATGAGCCAACCTCAGAATACTTCGCCGCCAAGGTGCAGCAATCAAATGTGGCGAATACGCACACCACTTACAGCGATTGGTAAGTTTTCACAGTAGTTTAGTGTCATTTAATTCAAACCACCATGTCACACTTTAGCCAAATTAAGACTCAAATCCGTAACCTTGATTCTCTGAAAGATGCTCTGACTGAATTAGGCATAGACTGGAAACCAGGTCCACACGAAGTACGCGGCTATCGGGGTCAAACTCATCCTGCCGAAGTTAGTATTGAGCAAGAAAATGGCTACGACATCGGTTTTAAATGGAACGGCAAAGAATATGAGCTGGTGGCTGACTTGCAATATTGGCAGCAAAATCTTTCTGTGGATGGGTTCTTGCGCCAGGTAACACAACGCTATGCTTACCAAACAGTAATGAAAGAAACTGCTCGTGTTGGCTTTCAAGTTGCTGAAGAACAAAAAAATGAAGATGGTTCAATTCGCCTGGTAGTACAACGCTGGAGTGCGTAATGGCTGATTTTCTGCCGTCGCTGGAAGAACAAGAAGGAAATCGTTCCGGTTTGGAACCAGAATTAGGGGGTTTTTTACGGGATACCCCAGAACGTTCTGGTTTAGAACCGGAATTGGGAGGTGTGCTTCGCCAAAACGGTGTTTATGTTGACGAAATCACCTGTATAGGTTGTAAGCACTGCGCTCATGTTGCGCGTAATACTTTTTACATTGAACCAGATTATGGGCGATCGCGAGTAATTCGTCAAGATGGGGACGCCGAAGAAATTATCCAAGAAGCAATTGACACTTGTCCGGTTGATTGCATTCACTGGGTTGATTATACAGAACTGAAAAAGTTAGAAGAAGAGCGCAAATATCAGGTAATTCCTATAGTGGGTTATCCGGTAGAACAGGCAGTTGCTGCTAGCGAACGGCGACGTAAAAGGCAAAAGTTAAGAAGTAAAAAATCCCGTTATTAAAATAAAAAACTTAAACGAATGTAATCAGGACTGGTACAACCAGTCCTTTTATTATTTGTTATTTTTGTAATTTGTAAAAAAAAGATAAAAGTCAAAAGAGTACTACATATAAATAAATTTATTTACTTGAGACTAATTTGATTCTTCTTTTTTTATAGAAGGAGCGTGAAGGCAGTTCTTGGTGGAAGTAAAACTATTACTCTTCCTAACATTCACGCTTGTCATTATGTCTTAAAGGGTGTGACTACGGCTATAACTTTTAACTTTTGCCTCGTTTAGTGATATCTAGATAATCTAAAATAGGAATAGATATTATTCTTTGATATTCCTAAAACAGCTTTTTAATGTAAAAAAATCAAAAGTTAATTTGGTTGCCTTTATTTAAAATTTAAAGGCTCGTGTTGTGAAAGCAATTTTTCTACTTTTGCCTCATCGATTCTAGCTGTTAATTTTTTAGTTTCGTACAAGTCTCTAGTGGTTTTTGCTAAAGTAAAAGTGGAACCAACAGAAAAAGCCAAACCCATACCCATAAAGCCTTTCACCCAGCTATCCACAGGCAAATGTACGATACCATAGGTAGTCATAGAAATAGAAAGCATAAAAGCTGCCCATGTTTGAATAATCCAAGCTAGACTATCTTTTTGAGTTCCAACTGTTTGCATATTCTCTACCTTTTATTTAAGTAATTGATAGCAATTATTCAAAATAATTCAGGAGCTATAATTTAGAATTTATCATCAATTAGTGGAGAATTCAGACTAGCCTTAATTTAAAACGACATCAATCTTCTTTCTGAGAGCTGCACCAACGATTTAGTAAGAGTAGAAAAGTACGGTTTGTTCATACGCCACTCATACAAAATTTTTGCTTAATTATTTTTTTAATTAAGAATTTTCCCATTAAACCGGAGTTTTCAGAGATGTATTTTGTATTTTTATTTTGGATAATTGCTGTTAAAAATAATTGTATTGATTGGTAAGTTTACTGATATCAATAATCAGACCAGTTTAGTAACTGGACTCAAAAAGCCCAACTTCAGAGCAATTGGAGCAAATAAAAACTGGCACAAATATTGTACCAGTTACAAAAGTGGCAACACACGGATGAGTTTACTTAATCATCTGGAAAAGTCTGTACCTTACCATCAGGACTGAGAACAACTCGAATCCTGACATTTTGTCCGCGTGTATTGGCAGAAACAAAAGGTTGACCAACTTCAGGCATCCCAGCGCTATCAACGTATTCTCTTGCTGCTTTATTCAGAGGAAAAATTCGTTCAACTGTGCCATCAACACCGACTATCAAACTGTATTCTAATGTTTGTCCTAATCCTGTAGGTGGTTGCCAATGCTTTTTTATATATTCTCTAGCTTCTGCTACTTGAGTTGTGTCAAATAATGTGCCTGTTGCCACTTCTCTGGATGTGGGGGTTTTGCGTTCATCCCCTAATTGATCGATAAATGGATTAGTATTGGCAGTCTTAGATGAGGGCACTTCTGAAGAGGGTTTATTCCTAGGAGAAGCTGCTTGTAGGGCACTGATTGTTTCGTCCAGTTGTTGTGAGCTTAATGGAGACGGTTGGACGGGAATATTGCCACGGCTATTATTGGGTATGGTGGCAACGGAGGGTGGGACTACTGGTGAGATATTGGGTGATAAGTTGTTAGTGGTAGAAGATAGGCCAGATGGTAAATTTCGCCTTTTAGGAAGAGCATCAGCTTGGGGATTTGAGGCTGTAAGATTTTGTCCGAGATTTGGTAGTATGGCGATTTCCTGTCCAGGAATTTTACTCGATGGTGCGATGGCTGAATTCTTAGGAACAGTTGGAGTCGTCCCTTGGGGTATAGTCAGTGCATTTGGCAACACAGGTGGTGCTGTAGAAAAACTTGAACCAGGGGATGTTAAAGGTGTTTGGGGCAAACTAGATGTCCGCAGTGGAGGGGTGGAACCGAGCAAATTATCTGCTGGGGTGGTGAGTCCGGGCTGAGGTGTAGGAAAGGCTGGTGAAGGTTCTAAAGGAGTCTTTACTTCTGTTGAATCTGCTGTTTTAACTGTCCGCTGTTCTTTTTGCCTAATATTGTTGGCATATTGCCAGGTAACTGGTAAGAAGCCCACAGCTAATACTAATATTGCGGCAACAGGTGCCCAAGCGGGGAAGCTCATATCTGAACTCCTACTGTTGAGAGTTGGTAGTGCCATGACATCGGTTGAGTATTCATCTAAAGCAGTTGCCAAATCGAACAGTTGCAACAAACTCAGTTGAATCACTGAGCCAGATGTTTGGTTAGCAAGAGAACCAAGAAATAGATTGTGAGTTAAATAGCTGCTGGGTTCTAAATGTATATTTGCCGCTGGAATTCGGGCACTAGAAGAATTTAATGTTTTTGTTGATAGTTGTAAATCTGGCTCATCCAGTGCCGTGCTTGATTGTTGAGAACCAGAGAAACTGACCCAAAAGCTTTCTGGAGACTGTTGGAGGAATTCTTGTACATAGCTTGTAACTGCGTCAGACAAAGCTTCGAGTTGGTTGCGATCGCCCCGAATGGGAACTCTGTGTTCTGGTGGTAGTCGGGGATCGTCAAAACGCAGCTCAAAGCTGAGGTGCTTGAGAACAGTTTTCCCCATCCAACGGGACAAAGGTGAGCTTTGCGCGAATACTTCTAGCGTACAAGTAGGGGGTGTGTAGCGACGAATCACAGTATTTGATAGAGGCATAGCAGGAAGTAGCAAGGAAGACTATTTAGGATTTTCCGTTCGCGTAGCGTGTCAAAGACAAAAGTTGAGTTAGTTGTTGGTAAATAAAAGTTGTGACTCAGAAGTTTAGAAGATTCTTTTTTTCTGCAAACTGATGTGCAGGGAACAACCAATGTTGATAGCTCATTGCCCAACGGCTAGCGAGCGTCATCAGGGTTTCTTGACCTAGCAAACTTGAGGGGCGAATTTTGGTTAAGGAATCGTCAAATGTTAAATTTAAAATTTTGTAGAACGGTCTATAAGTGCTAGCCAAAGACGGCGATGCCCACCAGGGGCGCTGTAAAAAAGTAAATCTACTAGCAGTTTTAGCGCCAGGTTGGTAAGTAAATCCGTTGAGATTTCCTCGTCCTCTTCCATCCGTTCTTGGTAAGTGTTACAAAAAGCATCAATATAATCTCCAAGTAAAGCAGCCTGGTGAGGTTCCCGGTTCGTTTCTGCCATTTGTTCTAACAAACCAACAGCGCGGCGAATCAATTCCTGGTTTTGTCTGGCTAAGTAGCAAATGATGAGAACAAGCGATCGCGCTTCTTCTACATCTAGCTTTTTTCGCCCTCCTTGACCTTTGCGTAACGGATTTGATTGACGCAGTCGCCATAAAGCTACGCGGTCTGGCACTCTTGACTCTAAATTCAAATCAGTTGCCGCCGAAAGCATAGCCTCAGAACCAATTCCAGTTAAGGTTTCTAGCGCCAACAGCACCAAGTCTAATTGGGTTTTGATATTGTCCCATTGAACTGTATTTGGGGCTGGAAGCTTGATTAAATCCTCCCACTGGGCATTTGGAGTGGCTGAGTTGGTGGCCGAGTGCATAACTTTTAGCATAGGTGATCAAGCTGATGGGGAATGGTGCTGTTACCCATTTTGAAACCAGACTCTCAATAATTAAAGTTGGTTTCCTATAGCTATGAGCCAGAGGCTTCATCTAGCTTTTATTTATTTAGTCAACAGCAGGTATCTTTGTCCTACTCTAGATGAAAATTAATTTTCTACAAAGTAGAAGATTAATAATTCCAGTTAAGGTTTACCCGACTTTGGCTGCCAGCTCAGTACAAAAGTATAAATAAATATTGTTAAGAATGCTAATGTCATTGGAAAAAGGATCAGCAGACAAGAGGAATTATAGATAAAAATAGAAGTCACGACTTGCCAGCTTGGGGCGATAGGATGGGAAAATCACAAGTAGGGGAAAATACCACTTTCACAAGACGTGAACACCGATCCAGGCGATCGCTTTGTTGTTTTTACAATATCGATTAAGAACAAAAATTTTTCTTTGCTTAGAGTCTAACCTACGGCAAGCCACTGTGGTTTGAGGTCAGCGGCGCTCTGCACGTTTATAAATGTCTAATGCGGTTCGTTCCTCTAAAAGCCTATGCAACCTACTAATCCTAACCAATTTACAGAAAAAGCCTGGGAAGCGATCGCCCACACACCGGATATTGTTAAACAATACCAACAACAGCAAATTGAAAGCGAACATTTGCTTAAAGCCCTGCTAGAACAAGATGGTCTAGCCAGCAGTATCTTGACCAAAGCCAATGTTAACTTGCAAAAACTGCGCGATCGTACTGAGCAGTTTATCCAACGTCAGCCGAAAGTATCTGGCACCAGCACTTCCGTCTTTTTAGGACGCAGCTTGGATACACTTTTAGATCGCGCAGACGGATATCGCCAGGAATTCCAAGACGAATATATTTCAATTGAACATTTATTGCTGGCTTATGCTAAAGATGAGCGTTTTGGCAAAGCTTTATTTCAAGAATTTGGTTTAAATGAAGCCAAACTAAAAAATATTATTAAGCAAATTCGTGGGAGCCAAAAAGTGACCGACCAAAATCCAGAAGGCAAATATGAAGCACTGGAAAAATATGGACGTGACCTCACAGAAGCAGCCCGGAAAGGTCAACTCGATCCAGTAATTGGGCGGGATGATGAAATTCGTCGCACTGTACAAATTCTCTCTCGCCGCACTAAGAATAACCCCGTATTAATTGGTGAACCCGGTGTTGGAAAAACTGCGATCGCTGAAGGATTAGCACAGCGGATTGTTGCTGGTGATGTCCCCCAATCTCTCAAAGACCGCAAGTTAATTGCTTTAGATATGGGCGCTTTGATTGCGGGGGCAAAATTTCGGGGTGAATTTGAAGAACGTCTAAAAGCAGTATTAAAAGAAGTTACCGAATCTGGCGGCAATATTGTTTTATTTATTGATGAAATTCATACTGTTGTTGGTGCTGGTGCTACCCAAGGGGCAATGGATGCTGGTAACTTGTTAAAACCAATGTTGGCGCGGGGCGAATTGCGCTGTATTGGGGCGACAACCTTGGATGAATATCGCAAATATATCGAAAAAGATGCCGCACTGGAAAGACGTTTCCAACAAGTTTATGTCGATCAGCCCAGTGTGGAAGATGCGATTTCGATTTTGCGCGGGTTGAGAGAACGTTATGAAAACCATCACGGGGTGAAGATTTCTGATAGTGCTTTAGTTGCAGCGGCGATATTATCGAGTCGTTATATTAGCGATCGCTTTTTACCAGATAAAGCCATTGACTTGGTAGATGAAGCTGCTGCTAGATTAAAAATGGAGATTACTTCCAAGCCAGAAGAACTTGACGAAATTGACCGCAAGATTCTGCAATTGGAAATGGAGAAGTTATCACTACAAAAAGAAAGTGATCTAGCTTCTCGCGAACGTCTCGAAAGACTGGAAAAAGAAATTGCTGACTTAAAAGAAGAACAAAGTTCTCTGAATGCTCAATGGCAATCTGAAAAAGATATTATTAACAAAATTCAGTCTGTTAAAAAAGAGATTGAACGCGTTAACTTCGAGATTGAACAAGCAGAACGTGACTACAACCTCAATCGTGCAGCAGAGTTGAAATACGGCAAATTAACCGATTTACATCGCCAATTGGAAGCAGCAGAATCCGAACTAGCAAATGTCCAAAGAAGCGGTAAATCTCTCTTGCGTGAGGAAGTAACCGAAGCCGATATTGCCGAAGTTATTTCTAAATGGACAGGAATTCCGATTAGCAAGTTGGTGGAATCAGAAAAAGAAAAACTGCTGCATTTAGAAGATGAATTGCACCGTCGCGTGATTGGACAAGAAGAAGCAGTCACAGCCGTAGCCGATGCAATTCAGCGATCGCGTGCTGGATTAGCCGATCCCAATCGTCCCATCGCTAGTTTTATTTTCCTCGGGCCGACGGGTGTAGGTAAAACTGAATTGGCAAAAGCCTTGGCGGGGTATATGTTCGACACTGAAGAGGCGCTAGTGCGAATCGATATGTCGGAATATATGGAGAAACACGCTGTTTCTCGGTTAATCGGTGCACCTCCAGGATATGTAGGTTATGAAGAAGGCGGACAATTAACCGAAGCGATTCGTCGTCGTCCTTATGCTGTGATTCTGTTCGACGAAATCGAGAAAGCACACCCCGATGTATTTAACATCTTCCTGCAAATTCTTGATGATGGTCGCGTCACTGATGCCCAAGGTCATACTGTGGACTTCAAGAACGCTATTATTATTATGACTAGTAATATCGGTTCTCAGTATATTCTCGATGTTGCTGCCGATAACGCCCACTACGAGGAAATGCGCCGTCGGGTAATGGAGGCGATGCGAAATAGTTTCCGTCCAGAATTCCTCAACCGGATTGACGAAATCATCATCTTCCACGGTTTGAATAAGCAGGAATTGCGACAAATTGTGCAGTTACAAGTGGAAAGATTACGCCAACGATTGGGCGATCGCAAAATTTCTCTTAAACTCTCCAATGCCGCCCTTGACTTTTTGGCAGAAGTAGGATATGACCCAGTATTTGGAGCGCGTCCTCTGAAGCGAGCAATTCAACGGGAGTTGGAAACGCAAATTGCCAAAGCCATCCTGCGCGGCGAATTCAACGACGGCGACACTATCTTTGTAGACGTGCAAAATGAAAGGTTGTCGTTTAGCCGTTTACCAGCCGAGGTATTTACTGCATAATTATACTTTGCAAATCACATTCAAAAACCCGTTTTCAGAGAGAGAGCGGGTTTTTGAATTATTTATTGAGAAGCTGGGAATCCTAAGTTATATTCATCAAAGGAATCGTGAATAAAGAAAATTTTTTTCTAGTCCTCACTTTCAAAAGGTGATAACCAATGATTAGTATAATTACACCAGTTTATAATGGTGAGAAATTTATAGAATTTTGTCTTCAAGTTGTCATTAAACAAAATTTTTCAGAAGTCGAGCATATCATTGTTGATGGTGGCTCAACTGATAAAACAATAGACGTTATCAAGCATTATGCCAATCAATATTCTCATATTCGCTGGATTTCTGAAAAAGACCAAGGACAGTCAGATGCGATGAATAAAGGAATTTCTCTAGCACAAGGAGCAATTATAGGCATTTTGAATGTTGATGATTTTTATGAACCAAACGTTATTCGTCGCATCTGGGAACTTTTTCAAACTCTACCAGAACCTAGCTTAATCGTTGGTAATTGTAATATCTGGGATCATCGAGACAGGTTAATTCAGGTGAACAAACCTAAACGACTACGAACAGTTAATTTACTGACGGAAAAGCAAATTAATGATGATGGAATCATTGATACCGCTTATCCTGTCAATCCATCAGCTTACTTTTACCACAAATCCTTGCATCAACAAATTGGATTATACAAAGTTGAAGAGGATTATCTGATGGATCTAGATTTTCTGCTGAAAGCAGTTAGATTAGCTCAGGTTAAATATTTTAATGAAATTTGGGGGAATTATAGATATTATCCGGGAACAAAAACTTTTGGTGATATTACAAATGGAACAAGTCAAACGCGAATTCGACAGCTATTTAAGGAGTATGCCAAAACACTTTCTTTAATTGAGCAATGGGAGATACGTTTGGCTCGAATTATAATTTTTATTCCCTTAAGAATTTCTTATTTCTGTAAGTATCCGCAACGATTACCTCAATCAACAATCAATCGATTGATGAAATCAATTTCGTATTTTAAGACTAAATAATAATTCGTAGAGGCAGGGAATATAGGAGAATTAAAAATCATGTTATGTATGGTGTGTTGAGTCGATTAACAAACTTCTATTTACTTCTCTAGAAGACACTCTTGCTAGCTCGTTAAACAGAAAAAGTACGAGTAATCGGCTCTTTAGCAATTGTCTATTCAGAATTGGGAATTAAAACAGGTTTTATATTTGACTACCGAACCAACCGTTATATACTTCACTTATACAAATTCAATTAATGATTGCAATATATCTTTGGTTTAAGACGCAATTCATCGCATCTCTACAACTAATCTATTTCTCACATTCTTTTTTCAAATTGGTATTATTTTGAAACCCACTGTATCTTATTGATATTAACTTAAGTCTTAGTAATTATAAGTCAAGGCTATACGAACTAAGTCCGCCTAGCGGACTTAGCGAAAATTTAGACATTATCTAAATTTTTGATTGATTCTTACACATAACTTGTCGCATTTTACGCATATTCGCTGGTAATTCAAAGTTCATTGCTTGTTGAATGAAAAACGATGGAATCGGGATATTAGGCGTAGCTTGTACAGTATAAGCGAGTAAAGTGCCATTACCGCAATCTTTAAGTTCTAAATGAGCGTTAAAATCCTCAAAAGTCCCTTTTTCCATGCGAAATTGGATTTGTTGCCCTAGCACCTCTACAACATTAAGATAAATTTCTACTTGAGCCGTGAAAAACAGAAAGGCTTTTTGTGCTGCTTGATACAGTCGCTTGACTTCACCTCGATGTATTACTTCACTCTTGGTGATATCAGGAAAATACTGCACCCAGCTAGGGTAATCGGTTAATTGCTGCCAAACTTGTGATCGCACCATTGGTACATACATCCAAGCGGTGACAGCGCCACCACACGCCTTGTGTGATCGCGTTTCTACTAAAATTTCACCTTGTACCAGCAACCTTTGCTTGTCTTGACTCCAAGCCATATTTGAACCTGCAATAATTGAGTTTAATATATCAGACGCAGACATAATGATTTCGTTTACTCCTCTACTCATCCACCTAACAACCTTAGAACTACAAGCTATGAAAACTTAACACTTATCAGTTTTGTTCCTTGGGTAAAAATTCTCTACAAAAGTTGGGGGTAAGCATTAGTACCAGGTTTTAATCTCCCACCATAGGCCTCTTTAAGTATTCGCTGTTTACCGTTCACTGATTTAATTGAGATCCAACCCACTAAATTTTAGTTCCAGTTTAGTATTTGCTCTTTCCGGAAATAATAATTTCTTGATAATTATTTCAGTCAGTTTACTCGAAAAACTGTGTTGACGATCGCACTTAACACAATCAACACCTAAGTAAATGTTGCTAAAAGCAATACTCATAAATAAAAATGAAGTTTTTAACAGCTAAAATGGCACAAACACGAGATGATATCAAGCACCACGAATAATTCTAGAAGTTTACTCGGTAGACACTTCGTCCACTTTTGGGGACTTTTAGTGGTTAACGTCTGTTAATCTCTGCGTGTTATTTCTGATGAAACGACAATTTCATCGTATCTTCATACCTGAATGTCAATACTAAATGTAATGTCTGTTGAGTTGAGAGGAAAACTAAGTGAGTCAATCTTCTTTAAATCGTAGATTAATCCAAATTGTCGGTATCCTTCTGGGGATGAGTGTAGCTGTTTGGGTACTCAGAGGCTTTGGTATTCTTACTTTTATTCCAGGTGGAATTATTTGGCTACTACTACTCGGGGCGCTCGCGATCGGGATCATCAGTTATGCTCAAAGAACTTGGTGGCGTTTTTAATTATTGGGCATTAGGAGAGACGCGATTAACCCTTGTCTGTACAAGAGTTTAGAGCAAAGCCACAGACTTTTGGGTTGCTCGAGTTAAGAATAATTTTTCCTCTGGCTTTTTGCTCTGTCATTTCCTCTACTTCCCACTTCCTCTGTTATCTTTAGGTTTTTCGACTCTAAATTAACTTAGTACCTGCTGATGGAAGCTTCTGAGCTGTTAGAAACAATTACACTCCTAATTCATCAAGCCCAGCAAGGGGAAATAGACCCTTGGGATGTGCAAGTGATTGAGGTGATTGACCGTTACTTAGAACTAATGGCACCACAGACAATAAAAAAAGGCTATGAAGCAGACTTATCTCAATCTGGACAAGCCTTTTTATCAGCGTCAATGCTGGTATTATTCAAAGCCAATACCTTAATGCAATTGTCAACAATAAAAAATGAAGAGGATGATGTAGTAGATGATGCTTTACTGACAGATGAAGACGGTATATTACATCAGAGTCATCGTTTACCATTAGAACGACAATTGCGTCGTCGTCCAGCGGCAATGCCACCGCCGAAACGCCGGGTAACTCTGCAAGAGTTAATCGAGCAATTACAGATTATGGCCAACCAGCTCAAACTCGTAGAGAAAACCAGTAAACCTATCCGTCCCAAGCGTCAGCCTAGCATCCAAAGTATGCGGGAGGCTCTAGAACTGGCTCACCAGGAAAATTTAACACAAGTGGCTGGAGAACTTGAGCAGGTAATGAAATTATCCACTAAAGAGCTATATTTAGAAGAAAATTGCTTAAGTTTAGAACAACTTGTACAGTTGTGGATTCAAACTAGACAATCATCTCAAAACGGGTCTGG
The DNA here is from genome assembly GCF_005869855.1 of Nostoc sp. PA-18-2419. GTDB lineage: Bacteria > Cyanobacteriota > Cyanobacteriia > Cyanobacteriales > Nostocaceae > Nostoc. The sequence goes on from NZ_SZNH01000003.1 coordinate 188,660, forward strand.
ACACCAGTCTAAACACTCTCACCTAGTTAGCGTTTTCTGGGCGCTATTACTACTCTCAGCTCAATCCAAAGTAGAGCTATTTCAAGAGGAATTTTATGATGAGATTAAAGTTCGCTTACTTACAGATTCGGCTAATACCCGTAAACCTTTAGAGCAATCAATGAACTAAGGAAGCTAAAACTGGCTCCATAAATCAATGTCACTTACTATAGCTGTAGTCACATTATTTAGGACATAATGACAAGCGTGAATGTTAGGAACAGTAATAGTTTTACCTCCAGCAAGAACTGCCTCCTGCTATAAATTCGCTAGATTTAGCTCCCCAACTGTTGAATAATCAAGGATCTGGGCAACAACATTTGTTCGAGTAAATATTATTTATCTATACAGATAATTAACAGATTTTTGCTTCAGCCCTAAAATCCGAGTAAATTGAAAAGATAAGCGATCGCTTGTCATCTAAGTGTGCCTATGGTTGCAATAACCACTAGATTACTGTTATCCCTATTTGGAGGGATAACTTACAGCAGAAATAAAAACTGATGATTAAGTATCACCCAATGAAAGTAAACTGGCTTGTGGTTGAGGAATAAACTTTTATGAAAGCGATGATTCTCGCTGCTGGTAAGGGTACTCGTGTGCGCCCGATTACCTACACTATGCCCAAACCGATGATGCCCATCCTGCAAAAGCCAGTGATGGAGTTTTTGTTGGAACTGTTACGCCAACATGGATTTGACCAAATTCTGGTTAATGTTAGTCATTTGGCTGAGGAAATAGAAAACTATTTTCGTGATGGTCAGCGGTTTGGCGTACAAATTGCCTATTCTTTTGAAGGGAAAATAGATGACGACGGTAAACTGGTAGGCGAAGCCATCGGTTCAGCTGGAGGAATGCGGCGCATTCAAGACTTTTCACCGTTTTTTGACGATACTTTTATCGTGTTGTGCGGTGATGCTTTGATTGACCTAGATTTAACTGCGGCAGTTAAATGGCATAGAGCTAAAGGGTCGATCGCTACTATTATCACAAAATCTGTCCCCAAGGAAGAAGTTTCTAGTTACGGTGTGGTTGTTACTGACGAAGAAGGTCGTGTCAAAGCTTTTCAAGAAAAACCTTCAACTGAAGAAGCCCTCAGCACCAACATCAATACAGGTATTTATATCTTTGAACCAGAAGTATTTAACTATATTCCCTCTGGTGTTGAGTATGACATTGGTAGCCAATTGTTCCCTAAATTAGTGGAAATCAAAGCTCCCTTTCATGCCATCTCTATGGATTTTGAATGGGTAGATATTGGTAAAGTACCAGACTATTGGCGGGCAATTCGCGGTGTACTGCTAGGTGAAATCAAAAATGTGCAAATTCCTGGTCATGAAGTTGCTCCTGGAATCTACACCGGTTTAAATGTTGCTGTCGATTGGGACAAAGTGGATATTACAGGCCCAGTTTACATTGGTGGGATGACAAGAATAGAAGATGGAGCTAAAATTGTCGGGCCAGCGATGATTGGCCCCAATTGTTGGATATGTAGTGGTGCAACAGTAGAAAACAGCGTGATTTTTGAATGGTCGCGCCTTGGGCCAGGAGTCCGCTTAGTAGATAAGTTAGTGTTTGGACGTTATTGCGTTGATAAAACTGGCGCTGCAATCGATGTTCAAGCCGCAGCTTTAGACTGGCTGATTACTGATGCCCGTCAGACATTACCATCTCATACCCCTTTAGAGCGACAAGCAATAGAGGAGTTACTGGGGACAAGCACAAATTAGGGACTGGGGAATGGGGCATTGGGCAAACAAGGAGTGTGGGAGGTGTGAGAAGATAGGGAAGAAATCTTTTCCCCCACGCTCCCTACACTGCCTCATCCCCCTCATATCCTTATTTCCCAGTCCCTAACTATTTAAATAAGTATATCTTCTGAGACTTTGTTCGTAGGTTTGTAAGAGTCGCTGAGACTCTGCTAGAGTAATCCGCTTTTCCTCTAAAGCTTGTTCACAGCGTTGGCGAATGTTTTCCACCATATCTTCGGAGTCATACTGGACGTAGCTGACTACTTCGCTCATGGTGTCGCCTTTAACTACATGTTCTATTTGGTAGCCTTTGGGCGTCAATTGGATGTGAACGGCATTGGTATCGCCGAATAAATTGTGCAAATTACCCATGATTTCCTGGTAAGCTCCATTGAGGAACATGCCCAAATAATAGGGTTCTCCTGCTGTGTATGGGTGGAGTTCTAAAACCGATTTGACATCGCGCAGGTCAATAAAGCGATCAATCTTACCATCACTGTCGCAGGTAAGGTCTGCTAAAATTCCCCGCCGCGTTGGTTCTTCATCCAAGCGGTGGATTGGCATGATCGGAAATAGCTGGTCGATCGCCCAGCAATCTGGTGCTGATTGAAACACTGACATATTGACGTAATAGATGGAAGCCATAATTTTCTCTAAGTCTTCCAACTCGTCTGGTACGTATTCTTGCTGCCTGGTAATGTTTAAAATCTTTTGACAACAAGCCCAGTAGAGCCGTTCGGCTTTTGCTCGTTCTCTAAGACGTAAAATTCCCAAGTTAAACCGACTGATGGCTTCTTCTTTGAATTGTGCTGCATCATGGTATAGCTCTTGGTAATTTTCTTTGTTGATCGATTGGTAGCTTTCCCAAAGGTAATTAATAATTGGGGATTCTCCCTCTTGTGGTGATTCTGGTGGATTGAGAGGGACATCACTGGTACTGAGAACGTCGAAAATTAAGACTGACTGATGGGAAGCGATCGCTCGTCCACTTTCACTAATCAATGTTGGTACGGAAACTTGCCGTTCAGCACAAGTATCTTTTAACTCTGCCACAATATCGTTGGCATAGTTTTGCATGTTGTAATTTTTCGATGCGTAGAAGTTGGTTTGGGAACCGTCGTAATCTACACCCAAGCCACCACCGACATCAAGGTATTTCATATCTGCCCCCAACATTGCCAATTCAACATAGATGCGACTGGCTTCTTGAATGGCATCTTTAATCACATTAATAGCAGAGATCTGTGAGCCAATATGGAAGTGCATCAACTGCAAAGAATCCAGCAGGTTAGCTTCCCGTAATTTGTCAACTGCCTCGATTACCTCAGGCATAGTTAAACCAAATTTAGCGCGATCCCCGCTGGAGGTTCCCCAACGTCCCATACCTTGGGTACTGAGTTTTGCCCGAACGCCCAAAATCGGCTTAATACTTAACTGGCGGTTGGCTGCAATTACCAAATCCACCTCTTCAATCTGTTCTAAGACAATGATTGGTGTTTGCCCTAGTCTTTGGGCTAACATTGCAGTTTCAATGTATTCCTGGTCTTTGTAGCCATTGCAAACTAATAATGCTCCCGGCGTATCCAAGATAGCTAGAGCAATCATTAATTCTGGCTTGGAACCAGCTTCTAAACCAAATTGATGCGGCTTGCCGAATTTAACTAAATCCTCAATCAAATGCCGCTCTTGGTTGCATTTGACAGGAAACACGCCACGATAAACACCAGGGTAGTTGTAACGAGCGATCGCTTTAGCGAAACAAGCATTCAACCGCTCAATCCGGTCTTCTAAAATATCAGAAAAGCGAATTAGCATGGGTAGTCCCAAGTTGCGCTGCTTCAAGGCGTTGACTAATTCAAATAAATCTAGAGAACCCCCGCGATCGCCTTTAGGCGCAACGGTGACATGACCAGCAGCGTTAATCGAAAAATAAGGTTGTCCCCAACCTTCAATGCGATACAAGGCTTCGCTATCCTCAATTTTCCAGGAGTGAGGTAAATCTCCTGTGGTAGTACTAGGTGGTAATAAGTTTTTTTGCTTATGATTTTTCACTTCAGATTTATGTGCATTGGACGGTAGTACCACCTCGTCAGATGTAGCAGTTGACTCAACACCCATTTCTTCCTAACCTCTGTGTTTCACCCACAAGTTAACAATTTAGCGCATTCATCTAGCAACAGATATGCACCCAAGGTTAATTTCTGAGATAAACTCTGATTGGTCAAGAGTCATGTCTTATTTAGTCATTAGTGCAAAACCCTAGGACAAAGGACGAAGGACAAACAGTGAAGTCACCAGCGCCAAAAGCCTGCGCTCATAACTTCAAAGACAATTGACCAAATAAAAACTTTACTAAGTTTTGGGAGATAGCTTTGGAACGCACATTTTTAGCAATTAAACCTGATGGTGTACAGCGCAAATTAGTAGGTGAAATTGTTCGTCGCTTTGAAACTAAGGGTTTTACCTTAGTTGGTTTGAAGTTTCTGAAAGTCAGTCGGGAATTAGCTGAACAACACTATGATGTCCACCGAGAACGTCCATTTTTTGGTGGCTTAGTGGAATTTATTACTTCTGCGCCTGTAGTGGCGATGGTATGGGAAGGAGATGGTGTCGTTGCGGGTGCAAGAAAAATCATTGGTGCGACAAACCCCTTATCAGCCGAACCAGGAACAATTCGCGGCGATTTTGGCATAAATATTGGTCGCAACCTGATCCACGGTTCCGATGCTCAAGAAACCGCCCAACGAGAAATAGCTTTGTGGTTTAAGGATGAAGAATTAGTTAATTGGCAACCGCATTTAACACCCTGGTTGCACGAGTAGCAAAGTAGGGAATGAGGAGATAGGTAGATAAGGGAGTAGAGACTACGAGAAGATAACGAAGTTCTTTATAATTAATCTTCTCTTCTTTATTCGCTTCATCACCGTTATTTCCTCATCTCCCCATCCCCCGATCCCCTCTTCTTAGCGACTTCCAAGAAATAAATTATTCAATTTCACCCCTATCAAAACGACTTTCTCTCCCCCTGCTCCCTACCCCTTGCCCTAAAAGCGTTCGCGTAGCGTCCCGCAGGGATGGGATATTTTTTTATTTGGAAGTTCCTTATTTGGGTACTTCAGTCTTTTCTGGTTCTACTTGGGGTAATTCGGTCTCAACACGCTTAGAAAATCCCCAGCCTAAAATTAGGAAGATGGCTGTAATCATTACCCATTCTGGTGGGACTAAACTATCGTTAACTACTTTTAAGAACAGTCGCAAGCCTACTAAAGCAACAGTTATATAGCCTGCATCTGCTAGATTTTCATATTCGTCTAGCCAACGGATAAACAATCCTGCCATGAATCGCAGCGTAATAATACCAATTGTTGCACCTGTCAGCACTAACCACCTTTCTTGAGAAACAGCGATCGCAGTTGTTACGCTATCCAATGAAAATGCTAAATCTGTAAATGCAATCACGGGTATAGCTTGCCACAAAGAGTTAAAACGCGGCCCGTGATGGCGATCGTCGCTGGCTTCTTGTGAGCTAAAGTGTTGGAATACTAACCATAGCAGGTAAGCAGCGCCCAATAATTCAAATTGCCAGAATTTTTGTACCCAAGTGGCGGTAAGAATAAGGCTGATTCGCAGTACATAAGCAACAACTAAACCAAAGTTTAAAGCTTTACGCTCAAGTTCTTTGTCTTCTAACCCTTGGGCGATAGCAGCCAGGGCGATGGCATTGTCAGCAGATAACACCGCCTCTAAAAACACTAAGATCAGCAGGACTATCGGGGCTTCGACGCTCAAATGAAAGTGGAGGTAATCAAAAATTTGGTCTAGCATTCCAAGTTTCTCAAGCAGAAAAATTAAAATTTGACAGTAACAGAGATTTTCTTATTTCAAGAGCGCAATAAATTGCCACTTTAAATCCAGCTTAACGTGGTTATGGTGCATTTTGAAGGAGGTTGAATGTGTACGCTGGTTGTGGAGGTGGGGTAATTTTCGTATAAGTCAATACATCAAAAGTCTTAACATTTAGCTGAGTGTGATCGCAATGGACTGCTGTTACAGTAGGCTCTAGCTTCTCGTTCTAGACGTTCAATTTCTCTTTTCCACAACTCAAGCCTGTGTTCTCGGTCTTGTAATTAATATATTGTAGGGTTTCTGGAAGGCTGGGTATTTAGATTAGGCAAAATTCCATTATTTGCAAGCCAGATGCGGGAAAATATCTGCCAAAGAAATTCATGATCGTGCTTATCGGCATCCAGACAACGAATCTGCTTGACTGAAAGAGTGGATTCACCAAAAAGGATTTGCTCATTTCTGGAGTTTTTCGGAAATAGACGCGTCTCACTACCTCTTCCACGAAAGAATTCGACTACAAACCACTCACCAAAATCGAATATACAAACCTCTGTCGGGTCGCTACCATCATCCTCTAACAGATCAACATCACCTTGGATTTGATACCCAATGGTAATTTGTAATGTTTTAGGTAACAAGATGCGAAGCCTTTCAAAGCGGTTACTATAATCAGTCCAAAAATCTCTACGTCTACATAGTCGATTTGACTCGAAGTCTTGCAAATCAAGCTTGTTCAATATGATATTTACTAACTTTTGGAAATCAGTATAATTGATAGCTCCAATCCACTCTCGAAGTCTTTGTCTTGCTGGATCTGAAAGTTTATACCAATTTTCACCATTTCTATAATTATTTTGCAACCAATCAATCATTAATGAATGATTGGTTGCTATATTATTGGAAACATTAATGAGTAAATGATTAACAGTCTTGATTTGTTGATTATCTGACATTTCATCCAGACAAACTAACAGCCATTTTACCTGCTGGTGATTTGGAGAGCGAATTGTAGTGAAATCCGGAGTTATGTCTTCTATAAATTGGCTAAACAATGGAATATAAGCAGGTAAAATGTCTCGGATATTGTTTAGCAATCCAGTTCGATTAATCTGAGCTTTAATAGGTTTATTGTTCCCAAATATGAAAAGTCAGTTAACTTTTTTACTGAACTTATGCTGATAAAATAAATTTATAATAAAAACTCTTTTCTAAGCATTGACAAATTCTCTATACTACCGTGTGTATTTAAAACTTACGCACCGAAGCCTAAAACTTAGATTTCCCCAAGCAAGCCTTACAAAAAAGGTTGGAAGATATGAGTGGGTAAATCTTGAAGTTTAAGGAGGATAAGACCTGAAACTAAGGCTATTCGTTTATTTGACCATCAGCTAATAGATTTTTTATAACACCCAGACATAATCAGCCTTATTTCTGAGTTACTTGAGTTTTGATATAAGTTAATTCCGAGTGTTGGGATCTCCCCAAGTAGAGGGAGTACTCCCGACAGGCGTTTTCCCTATGAACAACTGCTATCAACCCCTTCGGAGAATTAAAAATTAAAACTGTAAGGGAAAAGGGTAAAGGTTGAATTCAAACTTTTCTCACTTACGCTTTTCCCCATTAATCAAATCGTATTGCCCCCTGCTACACTCCCCATGACCTATACCCAATGCCCTAATTCAAAAAGGTGGCAATTCTTTAAGAATTGTAAATCGAATATGATTAATCGCCAGATCTCCAATGGGAATATCTTCTTTAGTTAACCGCGCACCTTGACTGGTCAAAGTTTCAAAGGAGATACCCTTACCAATTTCAATGTGATACCAGCACAAGCCCATAAAAAAGCGTGTAGGATATGGCCCACCGTGACCCACATCATCAGGATTCGATTCCATTGGCAACCAGCCAAAATTCGGTACGTAGAACTCTAGCCAAACATGATTAAAGTCAGGCTGTAATGGTACACCTTGGTGTTCGGCATTGGGAGGACATTTATACCTACCAACTGTGCGACAAGGAATACCATTCAAGCGGCATAGAGCGAGTAAAACACCAACATACTCACCACAGGAACCAACACCGCGTTCTAAAACTATATCAGGTGGATCTATGTAGGGTTTAATACCATAAGATAACTCATCATAAACATAATTACGGATATTGTACATTTTCCGTAGCACATTGGTTTCAGAACCAATTGCTTCTCTGGCAGCACGGCGGACAATGGTAGTATCCATTGCTAAGTCGTCATCGTCCACTAGATAGCGGGTTTGCAATTCTGGTGAAAGTTCAGGTATATTTTCCACATCTTTGGGTGTGATGCGATACTTAATTCCCCTAACTTCTAGAAGTGCTTTCCAGCCAAATACATGACGTTCTCCTGGGGTGAGAGCATCAAATTTAAATACTGCTACACGTTGCCCATCTACCACTTCTTCGGTGAAGGGTATACCAATGGGTTCAACATGTTTTACTTTTTGACGCTCGGTTTGAGATGGTAAAGCAATGCGCCATTCTACGTTTGGTAAATAAACTTCATCTAAGGGAGCTATTTCTTCAGCATAGGACATTTCGATGAGATAGCCATTAGAGAGGGCGTAGCGCTTATCTGGCTCGTAATGATAATACAGGGGATGAATAAAAGTGCGATCGCGGTAGGTTAGCTCATGATTTGGGTCAGCATTTGGGTTATCGCGGATATAAGGCTCCTCAGAGGCGTAGGCGACATACAGACTTTGTTTTCCTGTATCGCCATCAAGATGGATTGCTATACCCGTAGGCGATTCAAACGGAGTCAGAACACTGAATTGAAGTTCTCCAGTTGCCCTGTCCATTGCGTAAACTGTTTGTTCTGTGCGATCACAAATCCACAATATTTCCTCACTAACTGCCAAATTTTCTACTCCTACTCCAGGGGCAGAAAATCTGGTAATTTCTTTTCGGGTTTCCCGGTCAAAAATCAGAATATAGCCTAACCTTTGACAGCTAATGTAGACTGTTGTTTCCCAAACAGCGACCCCATCGGCAGCATAAGGCAATGTTACGAAATGTTCCAGACCCAAGGCATTCAGCTTGCACAAATAAACACTGCGATCGCGACTCACCCACAGAGTATCTTCCCAAATCGCTAAACCAGTGACATCGCAAAATTCCTTAACTTGATGGGGATTGAGAATTTTGCTGTTGTCAGAGGTGGGATCGATTTCCAGTAGATGCCCTTTTAGACTGTCAATGGCAATCAGTCTATCTTTAATGAAAGCAATACCGCAGAGGGTAGCAGCAGTAAGCGGTCGAATTATCTTTTGCCCAAACATCTGGCTAGCAGTCAAAGTGGGGAGTACAAAACTCATATTAAATATTTATTAAATGGTTCAGCACGTTTAAGCAGTTCCCAATTCGTCTGGAAAAGTTTGCTACAAACGGCAACCCGGCTGGCAACTTGACCTAATTCCAAATCAAGAAATGCGATGATGCCATGCATCCTGGCTAATAACTGGATGCAAGTTTAAGCAACAGCAGCCTAAAAATAATTGTGGCATATCTTCTGTAACCTAACTTCAGATTTCTATTACTCACTATTATTCAGTACAATGTGTTACCAAAAACTCTTTCATAAGAAATAACACATATATGTTAATAGAAGAGAAATTTGCAATCCAATACATGGGGTTAAGTGTTGAGTGTTAACCCTTAACCGTCAACAGTCAAGCTGAAATTACAGCGTATTGCAGGTTTATGAGGTACAAAACTGAGAATTCAAAACTCTAATTATTCTTTATCCCTTCAGCATAGCTGCCTCCAGCAAGAACTGCCTCAAAACCTGTGACTTTGTACTTCGTGTAAACGAAAACTGCTGTATATCCTTTTTCCGGAATGGAATGAGTTAAAAAAGTTGAGTATTAGCTTAATGTAACTTTAGGAGATGGTTTTCCAGTTATCACTAAATTATGATTATGATCGAATTTTGTAACCATTTCCTGTGACTTACACGATGTCTGCTAATTCTCTGCCTGAAGATGCCGCTGTTTGGCATAGTTTAGATGTTGATAAAGCGCTAGACCTGCTTGATAGTAACGCAGACAGTGGCTTAACATCCGAAGATATTCAACAAAGGTTGCAGAAATACGGCCCCAACGAACTCAAAGAAAATGCTGGTCGTAGTGCTTGGCAAATTCTGCTCGATCAGTTCAGCAACATTATGTTGTTGATGCTGATTGGTGTAGCTCTAATTTCTGGGTTTTTAGACCTATGGGCTTGGCGAACGGGCAGTTTGAAGCCAGGTGAAGTGCCATTCAAAGATACCATCGCTATTTTAGCAATTGTTATCCTCAATGGCATACTCGGCTACGTCCAAGAAAGCCGTGCCGAAAAAGCCCTAGCAGCCTTAAAAAAACTCACTTCTCCTTTAGTGCGAGTCATGCGCGACGCTAGGCTGGTGGAAGTAGCAGCTAAGGAACTAGTCCCAGGAGATATGATGCTGCTGGAAGCTGGGATGCAGATAGCCGCAGATGGACGGTTGATCGAACAGTCGAATTTACAAGTGCGAGAATCGGCACTGACTGGAGAAGCTGAAGCTGCCAACAAACAAGCAACACTAAATTTACCAGCAGAAACAGATTTAGGCGATCGCATCAATTTGGTATTCCAAGGAACCGAAGTTGTCCAAGGACGCGGGAAGGTTCTGGTAACCAATACTGGCATGACAACAGAATTAGGCAAAATTGCTGCCATGTTGCAGTCGGTGGAAAGCGAACCTACGCCTTTACAACAGCGAATGACTCAACTAGGCAATGTCTTAGTTTCGGGTTCTTTAATTCTGGTAGCGATCGTTGTTATCGGTGGTGTCATCCAGGCTAAAGGTTTTAGCAATATCAAAGAACTTTTGGAAGTTTCCTTAAGTATGGCGGTTGCTGTGGTTCCAGAAGGTTTACCTGCGGTAATTACTGTTACCTTGGCACTGGGAACTCAGCGAATGGTGCGCCAGAATGCCTTGATTCGCAAACTGCCAGCAGTAGAAACATTAGGTTCTGTAACCACCATCTGTTCTGATAAAACCGGCACGCTGACTCAAAATAAAATGGTGGTGCAATCGCTTTTTACCAATGACAAAACTTTTCGTGTCACTGGAGAAGGTTATGCCCCCACCGGAGATTTTCTCTTAAATGGTGAAAAAGTTTTCCTAGAAGAGTCGCCAGAAATCTCCGCTTTGTCAGTCGCCTGTGCCGTTTGTAACGATTCGGTACTGCAAAAAGAAAAAGGTGAATGGGCGATTTTAGGAGATCCCACAGAAGGGGCATTAATTACCCTGGCAGGTAAAGCAGGAATCGAAAAAGATCAGTGGAATAGTAAGTTATCCCGCGTTGGGGAGTTTCCCTTCTCCTCGGAACGTAAGCGGATGAGCGTGATTTCTCAAGTGCAGTCAGTCGCCACAGGTGAAACGTCTTTGAATGCCGTTGACCCAGCGATCGCTAATTTTTTACAATCTGAACCTTACTTAATGTTTACCAAAGGTTCGCCAGAATTAATTTTAGGACGTTCCACTCAGATTTATTTGGGTGATCGCTCAACGGGGTTAACCGAAGAACAACGTCAGAAAATTTTAAGAGAAAATGACCAGATGGCGAGTAAAGGTCTGCGGGTGCTAGGTTTTGCCTATAAACCCCTCTCTGAAATTCCACCAGAAGGGTCAGACGAGACATCCGAACAAAATTTGGTCTGGCTGGGATTAGTCGGAATGCTGGATGCACCACGCCCAGAAGTCAGGACGGCTGTGCAAGAGTGTCGGGAAGCAGGAATTCGCCCAGTCATGATTACTGGTGACCACCAGTTAACAGCACGAGCGATCGCCACTGATTTGGGAATTGCCCAAGAAAATGACCGACTGCTCACAGGTCAAGAATTGCAGCGGATGAGCGACCAGGAACTAGAGCAAAACGTTGATTTGGTGAGTATCTATGCTAGGGTTGCCCCAGAACATAAACTGCGAATTGTCCAAGCACTGCAACGTCGGGGTAGATTTGTCGCGATGACAGGTGATGGCGTCAACGATGCCCCAGCCCTCAAGCAAGCTGATATCGGCATTGCAATGGGTATTACTGGCACCGATGTGAGTAAAGAAGCTAGTGACATGGTGTTACTTGATGACAACTTCGCCACCATCGTCAGCGCCACCAAAGAAGGTAGAGTTGTTTATACCAATATTCGCCGCTTTATTAAATACATTCTGGGTAGTAATATTGGGGAAGTTTTGACTATTGCAGCTGCGCCCTTAATCGGTTTGGGAGGCGTTCCGCTTACTCCTTTGCAAATTCTTTGGATGAATTTGGTAACAGACGGTTTACCAGCTTTAGCATTAGCTGTAGAACCTCCGGAACCGGATGTAATGCAACGTCCGCCTTTTAGTCCCCGCGAAAGTATTTTTGCTAGGGGATTGGGTTCTTATATGATTCGCATTGGCATCATCTTTGCGATTATTACCATTGCCTTGATGTGGTGGGCTTATCAACATACCCATGCCCGTGGCTATCAGGGAAATCCTGATGCTTGGAAAACGATGGTATTTACTACCTTGTGTATCGCCCAAATGGGTCACGCGATCGCTATTCGCTCCAACAACCAACTGACCATCGAAATCAATCCATTTTCTAATATATTTGTACTAGCTGCTGTTGTTGTGACCACAATTTTACAGTTGCTACTAGTTTACGTCGAACCTCTGCGAGAGTTCTTTGGTACTCACTACCTGACTATGCAAGAATTGGGAGTTTGTATTGGCTTCAGTGCCTTAATGTTTGTCTGGATTGAATTAGAGAAGATATTCTTACGCGTTGTGGGTAAGAAAGCCGTTTGAATTAGGGAATCAGGGATCAGTCAGATGAGGAGATGTGGTTCGACTTCTCTAGGAGACGCTACGCCCAGCCTTGCTTAAGAGCAGGGGTACGCTCACCAACCGGGGGATGAGGAAGAATAATAATTATTTACTTGCTTTTTCATCTCCCCCCACTGCCTCATCTTTCCCTAATCCCCACTTTCTTACTATGTACCTAAAAACATTACACCTCCGGCAATTTCGCAATTATCAAGAACAAAAGGTTGAGTTTACTGCTGCCAAAACAATTTTGGTAGGTAATAACGCTCAAGGAAAGTCGAATTTGTTAGAGGCGGTGGAGTTGTTGGCAACATTGCGATCGCACCGGATGGCACGCGATCGCGATTTAGTTCAAGAAGGGGAAGATATAGCCCAGATTAATGCTACTCTTGAGCGACAAACAGGTATAAGTGATTTAACTTTAACCCTCCGCCGCAATGGTCGTCGTAGCGTTGCTCTTAATGGTGAGTCTATACGTCGTCAAATAGATTTTCTTGGCGTTCTCAATGCAGTCCAATTTTCTAGCCTGGATTTAGAACTCGTGCGCGGAGGCCCTGAAGGTCGCCGCAACTGGTTAGATACACTCTTAATTCAACTCGAACCTGTTTATGCTCACATTTTGCAGCAGTATAACCATGTATTACGCCAGCGCAATGCCTTTTTAAAAAAAACTCAAGACTCAGCCTTGGGCGTTAACTCTTCAGAACTGGCTATATGGGATGCACAGTTAGCTACCACAGGTACACGGGTAATTAGACGCCGCGATCGCGCCATCCAGCGATTAGCTTCCATCGCTACTGCTTGGCACACTAGCATCAGCGGTAGTACAGAAATTCTGCAAATTAAGTACCTGCCTAATATTCCTTTAGAAGATAACCAACCAGAACAAGTCCAGCAAGCTTTTTTAGCAAAAATTCAACAGCGAACTATAGCCGAACTGCACCAAGGTACTACCCTTGTGGGTCCCCATCGCGATGAAGTTGAATTAACCATTAACCAGACACCTGCTCGTCAATACGGTTCTCAAGGCCAACAACGAACGCTAGTTTTAGCCTTAAAATTAGCAGAATTACAATTAATTGAAGAAGTCGTTAAAGAGCCACCATTGCTATTACTTGATGATGTTCTGGCTGAACTAGATTTATCTCGCCAAAATCAATTGCTTGATGCTATTCAAGACCGCTTTCAAACCCTGATTACTACTACTCATTTGGGTTCTTTTGATTCCCAATGGCTAAAATCTTCACAAATTGTTTTTGTAAAATCAGGAGAAATAATGCAAGATTTTTAATAATTATGTTTGAGAACTTATATTTAAAATTCTTGTATTGAATAAAGATAGTTTTATCCCAGGAATTATATACTAACTAAAACTTTTTTTAATGAAAATTCTGGGTTATTAAATACTTTGAATATAGCGAAAGTTTCTCTATAAGAAAAATTTTTTAATTCTCTTATAGAAGAAAAATTGACAAAAACTCAAAATACTTATAAAAATACAGTAATTCAAATAACTTATATCATACCCGGTTGAATACTTATGATATTTGTGAGGGTCGGTAATGAGTAATGGGTAATCGGTAATGGGGAAGAAAAACATAACTGTTCACTTATTGGCAATTACCTTTTACCCAACTGCGAAAAAGACTAACTCCTTTGTAAGTAATTAGCCAAGCTTGATATTACCTGACATTTTTATGTCATAAAATTTTGGTTTATTGGGTTGCAATGTGAAGGAGTAAAATTGTTAGAAAAATCCTCAATACCTTTACCAGAAACTAATGGACAAGTTTCACAGGGTACAAGTGACTATAAAAAATTTTATATATCATCCTTAGATGGGATCAGGACTATTGCTTTCCTATTAGTTTTTTTAAACCATGCAAAAGTAGTAAACGTGATTCCTGGAGGATTCGGTGTAACAATATTTTTCTTTCTCAGTGGCTACTTAATCACAACTCTGATTAGAAGAGAGTATGACCGCCATCAAACTCTTGATTTTAAGCTGTTTTATATCAGACGAGTACTACGTATTTGGCCTTCATTTTATTTAGTCTTATTTGTCGGAACTGCTTTAACTGCCTTAGGCTTCCTCAGGGGTAAAATTTATTTATTAGGCTTTTTATCTCAAGCTCTACACTTTGGTAACTACTACAGTATCTTGACTGATAGTATAGGAATAGCTCCTGGTAGTGGGGTATATTGGTCTCTTGCTGTCGAAGAACACTTTTATCTTTTTTTCCCACTGCTTTATGTAGCTCTGCGTAAACTGCGTATCAATCCAGGCAAACAACTGCTGACTATTTTAGGATTATGTTTGGCTGTTTTAGTTTGGCGGTACATTCTAGTTTTCGATTTTGGAGTACCTTCATCACGTGTACTTTATGCAACAGATACTCGGGTAGATAGTATTCTATTTGGTTGTGCATTAGCAGTTTATAACAATCCAATGCTAGATGCTCAAAAGTACTCTAACAAACTCTGGAAGTATTTCTTTTTTCCCGCAGGAATAATCTTGATTCTTTTTTCATTACTTTATCGTTCATCAGATTTTCAAGAAACTTTTCGTTATACGATACAAGGAATTGGCTTATACCCAGTCTTTTTTACTGCTATTCGCTTTTCAAATTGGGGATTATTTCCAATAATAAATTTAAATTGGGTGCGTTTTATTGGACTACTTTCTTACTCTCTGTATCTTGTTCATTACATTGTGCTTTTCGGTGTATGGATGTATCTACCCAAATTGCATAGAGTTACCCAAGCAGGAATTGCTTTATTAATTTCTTTAGGATTAGCCTATACAATTTATCAGTTAATAGAGTCTCCAATTGGAAAGTTACGTAAAAAGCTATCGTAGATATAAGTTCACAAAAAAGCAAAGCACTTTTTATTGACATGTATTAATATAAAATTTTTTATGCTCAGATCAAAAATATTTTAAAATGATTGGTTTTAGTTAAATGTATTACTGATGCAGTTGATTTTTTAACTGTTAACCAAGATGATGTTTGCGATATTGAATAGTGGTTAGTGAAAGTTGGTGTTTATTTTGTCTTATACAGGTCTTGGAAATCTGTAAGCTAAACCACATCTAGTTTGCATATCTAAAATTTATGTAACTCTTGTGGAGTGAGCATCTTGCCCGCTCTAATTATGCAAGTTAAATGTGGAACAGCTTATTAACCGCAGACTATGCTTGAAAAAATTTTATACAAACGACACATATCATTCTTTTATTATTGATCGCCTGCTTTTGAGTTGATGGAGATAAATAAATATAAGATGTTCTGTCATCGCTCGGGATGACAGAACATCTTATATTTAATCATGGCTATCTACTTAGTTTAAACTTCAGTTACTAATTACTAATCACGTTTTTCTAACCTTTTAAAAACCTTGAGAACTAAAAAAGTCAGAACACTACCAATTAATCCTAACTGCCATAAACCACAACCAGCAGCAATTCCTAAACCAGCCGAAACCCAAATAGCCGCTGCTGATGTCAGTCCATGAATTTCAAGTTGTTGCTGTGATGGCTGGGAAGATTGACGCACAATTTCTCCAGCACCCAGAAATCCTACACCAGTTGCAATTCCTTGAATCACACGGCTGAGTACATCAGAACTAGTTTGTAACTCACCTGTTTGCAGAGGTATGATGATAAACAAGGCTGAACCCAAACTCACCAGCATATGAGTTCTTAAACCAGCTGGTTTGTGCCTAATTTGGCGTTCCCAGCCAATAATTCCGCCAATCATCAATGCGATACATAGCCGGAAGCTAACATTTAACCAATCATTAGTTGCAAGATAGTAAGTGTTTGCCAAAGTTAATTCTGGTATGGATAATTATATTTACAAAGTTAATTGGTAATATAGCTTTTAATAAGAATGCAGAATTATTAATAAAATTAGGTGTAAATCCAAGCATTACCTGATTGTAGACCTCTGTGAAGATTTTTTCTAATAAGATATTATTTTGGTCAATAAATATAGGTTTGCATTCTTAAATAAGGAAGGGCTGTGGTGATAACATACATAACTGACAACTAACAAATTGAGTGGAAAAACTCTACTGGCTAGACGAAATTAAACTACAAGACCGTACCAAAGTAGGTGACAAAGCTTTTAACTTGAGCAGAATTATCCAACATGGCTATCCGGTGGTGCCTGGTTTTGTCGTTTCAGCAGAAGTTTGGCGACAATTTCTCGAAAATCTCAACAGTTCAGAGTCATTAGTTGCTGACTTACCTTATTCCTCATTACACCTAGATGTAACTAATTGGCGTCAACTTCAGCAAGTAGCTGGGCGTTTGCGCCAAGAAATTCTCACTGCGACTGTGCCACAGCAGTGGGTAAGTACAATTTTTACAGCAGCAAGAGAATGGCAAACTAGCTGTTTGATATTTCGACCAAGTTTAATAGTATCAAATGCTACGTCAACTCCGAGAAATATTTCTGGTTTACTAGAGTCAGTATTTTGCCACTGCCAAGAGGAAGCGATCGCCACAGCATTAAAGCGTACCTGGAGTCAAATATTTCGCGCTAGAAGTTTACTGTATTGGCAGCATACAGGTATTAACCTGCAACAAATTAATCTTGCAGTTTTAGTGCAACCTGTGGAAAATGCGATCGCCAGTGGCTTATTAAAAGCCAATTCCTCTGGATGGGAAATCGAAGCTACTTGGGGATTAGGAATAGCGATCGCTCATGGTGAAGTATTGCCAGATGTCTACTATATTCAAAGCGAAACTGGAGCAATCCTAGAGCAAGAGCTCGGCAATAAAATGCTGGCTTATGATGTTGATGATGCTTCCCCTAGAATTTCCCAACCTTTGGCAGACTCAGTGCTAACACTAGAGAAAACTTGTCTGATCACTTACGTACTTGAGGAAGCCCAACAAAAACAGTACGCTTTACGACAAGAATACTTACAGCAAATAATCGATCTGGGAACTCTATTGGTGAGCGAACTAGGTCAAACGTTTACCATAAAATGGACTATTGCTAGCCAAAGTACATCTGGCAAGCTCTATTTAACACAAGTTAGTACTCCCCAATCTGTAATTCCCCGCGCACACTTCATCAGGGGACTCCCAGCGGCAAGAGGACGTACTGTGGCAAATGCCTTAGTAAGGATTAATTCCCAGGAAAAACCTGAAGAACTCCCAAAAGGAGTAATTTTGGTAGTACCAACAATTACACCGGACTGGTTGCCATTATTACAAAATTTAGCTGGTATTATCACTGAAAAAGGTGGATTAACTAGCCACGCTGCAATCCTTGCCAGAGAATTAGGTATAGCAGCAGTAGTGAATGCAACATCAGCTACAAGCATAATCCAGACTGGGGAACGACTGTTACTTGATGGCGACAGAGGAGAAGTTTATCGGATTAAAGGAGAAACTAGAGATGGAGAGATGGGGAGATGGAAAGATGGGGAGATCAGCGAAACTACTTCCACCACCCCACCACCCCACCACCCCACCACGCCATCACCCCATCTACCTATGATTGCTACTAAACTGCTGGTTAATTTGAGTCAGTCGAGCTTGATAGAACAAGTAAAAAACTTGCCTGTGGATGGATTAGGATTGTTGCGCTCAGAATTGATGGCACTAAATATATTAGATGGACAGCATCCTAAGAGTTGGATTTTAGGCGGGCGTCAAGCAGAATTGTTAGAGCGTTGGTCTGAGCAGATTATGCAGTTTGCTCAGGCTTTTGCACCAAGACCAGTTTTTTATCGTTCTTTAGATTGGCGATCGCACGAGTTACCGTCATTGAGTGATAGTTTACAATCTTCTCCACAATCAATGTTAGGTGAACGCGGCACCTTTAGCTATCTACAAAATCCGACTGTGTTTGAGTTGGAACTGAAAGCTTTAGCAAATGTACAGCAATCAGGCTACAGTAATATCCGCCTGCTATTACCTTTTGTTCGCACAGTGGAAGAATTTGTCTTTTGCCGTCGCAAAGTTGAACAAGCTTTTTTAATGCAGGTAGCAGAATTTGAATTGTGGATGATGGCAGAAGTGCCAAGCGTACTATTTCTATTACCAGAATACGTCAAAGCAGGTGTAGCGGGAGTTTCTATTGGTACAAATGACCTAACCCAGTTATTGCTAGGAGTAGATCGCGAACAAGGACAGCTAGCAAAAGTATTTAACGAACGTCATCCCGCAGTTATGAGTGCGATCGCTCAACTCATTCAGATGTCTAAAAATGCTGGCATACCTTGTTCAATCTGCGGTCAAGCACCAGCCCTGTATCCGGAAATTATTGATCGGTTAGTGGAATGGGGTATAACTTCGATTTCCGTAGAACCTGAAGCAATCGAGCGAACGTATCAAGCGATCAACCGCGCTGAACAACGCCTCATCTTAGCAGCAGCACAACGTGAATTAAAAAAGAAAGATTTTAATTGAAAATACTCAAAAGTATCAAGATAATTTTTTATTTATATGTATACCAACTTTTATATTGGCAATAATGTTTTTTGATGAACATGTTCTAGTGAGATTATTTGGTAAACCTCTGAGCTTAATAAGTAGTTAAAAGGAAATATTAAATATTCCAGCGATCGCACCCAATCAAAATCGCAAATACTTAGTCAGGAGTAGTGCATACCATTATCCAAACATTTGGCATCTCTATTAACTTGGCAGATATCACCCTCTCTCGCTTAGGGGGTGGGTTAGTGCGCTGGCAACTTGAGCCAATATTCCTTCAAGAATAACTCGATTTAGCCCTCAGCAGACTCAAATTACGTCAAAAATTATTTAAAATTGTCGTATAATTGCCCCGTAACTTACCGTCTATCCAGGTAGATGGAGAAGAACTGATTGAGGTTTTGACAAAATTAGTTGATAATGCCTGTAAATTTGGCGACAATCAGGGTATCAGCTAAGCCCCCCACTGATTCTAATCACAAAAAACACATAGTTTGCTTCTCAGACCCAGGCGAGTATTATTAATTACGAATTACATAGACTTTTGTATTCATTACCCCCTACTCAGTTATTATCTTTAACTCATAATATTGAATACTAGCTTCTCGGTTTTATTGTTGTTGGGGTGTTAATGTCTATTTCACACAAATATACTGTTCTTGCTCCTATTAGCCTGAGTATTGCTTTGTTCATTACTAGTTGCAGTGAAAATAAAGTTTCTCAATGCCAGCGACTGATTCGACTTGTCAATGAAGGAACGTCACAGATTGATCAAAATAAAGCAACACAAGTGATCACCAGCATCCAACTGTCTAAAGATTTGGAATTTATTACTAAATCGATTAAGGAACTGAATTTAACAGACTTAAAGTTGAAAGAATATCAAAGCAGTTTTGTCAAGATTTTCCACAATCTCAGTCAAGCGATCGCCAAGTCAGGTAAAGCACTTAATGCAACTAAAACAGCCCAAGACTCGGCGGCTGGCAGGGAGACAGTTCAAAAAGCGAGAACCGAAATTGACTCAGCTTTGACAGAAGCTGAAACCATTGGTAAGCAGTCAGATACCTTAGTCAATGAAATGAATAAGTATTGTAGCCAGCCTGAATAATTCTATCTGGGGCATTAGGGACTTCCATTAAAAAAATATTCCATCCCTGCGGGACGCTACGCGAACGCCTTGAGGGCAGGGGAGCAGTGAGCAGAGGGAGAGAAAGTCGTTTTGATGGGCATGAAATTGGATAATTTATTTTCTGGAAGTTCCTTAAGCCAATAGCATCGGTAGGGGCAGGATATTGGGGGTAGGGGAAATGATGCAAGTTTTACCAATACCTGCAACCCCACACCCTGTCCCTTTTTTCAGATGACGTGAAAAGTCAGGCTGTCCACTTCTCAATCATTCGCTAACACGCTAATCGCCTGGGAACTAAAGTAACTTTTATCACTCCTTTTTCAAAATATTCCTGATTCACACTAACTTCATCTGTCAAAAGAAATGTTAGTGCAAGTCAAATGAAATACCAGAAGTGATATGAATCTACTGATAGCAAGTGTGCTAGCAACAGCACCAATATCTGCACTTAATGTACCAGAACAGGCTGTAAATGAGTCAGATAACTTGGTACAGCAATCAACACAGAAAAATTTATCTCAAGTAATCCCGCGTACGGAAATTATACCGCCTGAATTTGTACAACCAGATATAATCACCTCAACAGCAATTAAAAATAAATACCAAAATATACTGAAAAAAACTCGAAAAAAAATTCAATTTATAAGTTCTTCTAATTTCCTGAAATCAAAAAATACCCAACTTCTAACAGAGAAAGTTGATAAAAATTCTCCCCATCCCCGCCCCCGCATCCCCCCATCTCCCCTAATCCCTACTGAGCTTCGCCCCGCTTTGCTAACGTGGGGGCCCCGAGTTCCCCATCTCCCCCTCTCCCAATCTTCTGATTCCCCAGACTCAGACAACCCAATGTCTCAAGTTACCTCAGTATCTCAGCTTGAGGATGTGCAACCCTCTGACTGGGCTTTTAGTGCTTTGCAGTCTTTGGTAAAACGCTATGGCTGCATTGAAGAATATGCTGATGGTACTTATTTGGGGAATCGTACTATTAGCCGTTATGAATTTGTGGCTGGTTTAAATGCTTGCTTAAAGAAAATTAACCAAGCGATCGCTAACAATAAACTCAAGACTGTTAATAATCAAGATTTAATCCTGCTGCAAAGGTTGCAAGGTGAATTCAAAGCAGAGTTGCAACAATTACAGCAGCGTGTCGAGGTTGTGGAAAACCGGACAAGTGAATTACAAAACAATCAGTTTTCTACAACTACCAGATTGTTTGGTCAAGCTGTTTTCAGCATTCAAGGAACTAATAGCACCGATGTGGATTTATTTCCTAGAGATGGAGTACCTGAACGCCAAGGAAAAACAAATCTGAGTTTCACAAGTAGCGCTCAACTAACCTTAGGAACTTCATTTACCGGGCGAGATTTACTCTTAACAGGATTGTCTGCTGGTAATTTGGGTTCTACGGCCTCGTTGGTATATACCAATATGGGGCGGTTGGGGTTCGAGTCCAATACAGACAACAATCTAGTTATTAGTGATTTATCTTATCGATTTCTGGTCTCGAATAAGTTGGGAATCGTCATTGGTACGGCGGGAGTCAACCCCATCAACACCTTTCGCGGTATTAGCCCATTAGAAGGTTCTAGCGACGGTGCAATTTCTCTATTTGGTCAGCGTAACCCGATTTTAGGCATTGGTAACGGTACTGGTGGTATAGGTTTTGACTGGCAGATTAGCGATCGCATTAGTTTGCAAGGCGTTTACAGTGCAGAAATTCCCAGTTTTCCTAGCAATAGTAAACAAGGCGGATTATTTGGCGGTAGATTTACTGCTGGAACTCAGTTAAGTTTTGCACCTACCAATGACATTGATATCGGTGTGCATTATCTTTATTCCCACTCTCCAGATAGCTTACTAGGAACTGGTATCGGGGATGCTCAATTGATTTCACCTTTTGCACCGACTACAGCTTTCGATACCCAAGCAATTGGTGCTACCGTTGCTTGGCGAATTAACCCTAACTTGCAGTTGGGTGGTTGGGGTGGGTTCACTTGCTCTAAACCATTCCATCTTTCTGGAAGTGTGGAAACTACTAACTGGATGGTGTTCGCAGCTTTTCCCAATTTGTTCAGTCGTGGAAATTTAGGGGGATTTCTTGTAGGACAACCGCCAAAAATTACTTCTAGTACTTTACCTGAGGGATTTAATTTTCCCAAGTTTTCCGATGGAGGGACAGCAGGCGGACGCAGTGATACATCAATTCATGTAGAACTTTTTTATCGCGCCCAACTGAGTGACAATATTGCCCTGACTCCAGGCTTATTCGTCATTTTCAATCCTGATCACAATGCTGCTAACGATGCTTTAGTCGTTGGAACATTAAGAGCAACTTTCCGGTTTTAAATTTATACTGTTGTAGATGTATTTAAATATGCTTTTTAACTACTGAAAAATTCAGTAGTTAAATACCTCCATTCCTTAATGAAAGTAAGGAAAAACCTATGCGTATATTTTTCCAGGTGATTAAAGGAGCAAATTTTTTATGAGATTACATCCATCAACTCACACTACCTCCAGAAGTTTTGACGACACTCAAAAATTCGTCTTGGAAAGTTCTGATTGGCAAAAGCCGCGACTGAGACTTTCCGCAAAATCTCAAAATTCAAAATTTTATCAGTTGTTAGCAGCAGTTGTTAGCAGCAGTAGTTTAGCCGCAGTCATCATTGGTTTGGGTGGAACAAGTGCTTTGGCTCAAATCACAATTCAAAGTACAGGGACATTATCAGGTACTATTCAACTTCCGAGCACTAATCCCAATTTCAATCAAAGCATTACTCGTGTTGATACGGATGACACAGGGACTTACTCGCGGAACTTAGGTACTAAAAACAATCCTAATTACCTTCCTATATACAAGTCAGACTATGTGCAAGTACAAACACGTAATGATGGTAGTTTGCACTATTTTGTTGACTTTAAAGGCATTCCAATTGTCTCCTTCAACGGCGTTCTCACCTCACCCCTTCTCTTTGACGGAGAGTTGACAGCTTATAAATACCAGGGAAAATTAGCAGGAACTACATTTCAAGGAGTAGTTCAGGATGAATTTAATCTAACAAAAGCCTTATACACTGGTACTGTTACTGACCCAAATACTGGAAGCCAGTATCAGGGAACTTTTGAAGTCACTGGATATGGAGTCAGATATAGCGCGCGCAATGGTGGTGCAACCCCTACAGTCTTCGATTTCAAATCCGATCTCCCAGGTTCGCCAAAGGTGACATCTCTGGAAATGACTAACTCTCCCCTGGCAAGACTGACAATTAAAGTACCAGCAAATGCGACTCTGGTCACTCCCACACCAGTAGTTGATGGTGGTAGTACACTGACTCCTACACCTATAGTTAATGGTGGTGGTAACATACCGACTCCCGCACCCGTAGTTAGTGGTGGTAGCACGATAAACGTTGCACCAATCGTTGATAGTGGTGACACCATAAATGTTGCACCAATCGTTGATAGTGGTGACACCATAAATGTTGCACCAATCGTTGATGGCGGTAGTGCAATAACTTCGCCGACGACTACAACCCAGACATCTAGGTCTACTCCACCACTATCTCCTACATCTAATATGGAATTCAGTAGTGACAATTCTCCAGTCAATCAAATACTTGTCAACCCTGCAACCCTTGTTGAAGTTGCTTGTTCAAAGGATTTTGTCAAAAGCTGTACAAAACCTTCTTCAGCCGAAGTGGTAGGGCCTCGCAGTCGAGTGCTAGTGCGTTAGATATTTAATAACAAAAACCTTTTCTCTTTTTCTATTCTCAAAACTTTTAGGTACTTCTGGAACTCTTGCAAGGCAGAATAAAATCTATATAATAGCCAGGATGGGGTAATATTTCAATTCAAAAAGTCCACCAGAAACTATTTTGTAGTGTTTTACTGGTCAGACTTCCTTTCTCTGGTAGATTTTACCCTAATGATTTTCTGGCTATACTAGTGGCTTAAGCTGATTGATTGATAAATTTGATTGTTCAAGATGAAAAATACAAAAATCTAGATTTGGGACATTTATCAATGTGTATTTTCTTTTCACTGAGAAAATACCTTGTCTGGCATTAGAAAAAATAAATTTTCTTGAGAACTACGTAAATTTTATCAGTCAATCACTCAGGTTAACATTAATACTACAAGATAGATTTAGTTCAATTAAACGTCTTCTAAGTTAGCACCTATGAAAGAAGAATTGATAGCCAGAGTTCTACAGGTCTTACGAATTAATATGAGTTGGATGACTTGGAATTTATTTCTGGCTTTTATACCTTTAGCTTTAAGTGTTTGGCTATTTCGCATTAAGCGTGGTGGTACTTGGCTGTGGTGGCTGGGATTCTTAGTATTCTATGCATTCTTACCCAATGCACCGTATTTGTTGACTGATGTGATTCACTTAATAGATGATATTCGCACGATTCAATCGGTATGGATTATTACTTTGGTACTAATTCCTGTGTATTTGTTAGTAATTTTTGCTGGATTTGAAGCTTACGTAATATCATTAATTAATTGGGGCTACTACTTAAATCGTATTGGTAAGAGTCAATGGATTTGGCGCTTTGAGTTGATTACCCATGCTCTTTGCGCTGTCGGTGTTTACTGGGGAAGATTTTTGCGTTTTAACAGCTGGGATTTTATTACTCAACCCGATGCCGTACTTACCAAAGGTGTTGAGGAAATTCTTGGAAAACAGCCATTAGTAATTATCGTTATCACTTTTTTGATACTTATTGGACTGTATTGGATTATGAAACGAGTAACTTTGGGTTTTGTTGGGCAATCAAAAAATTCATATGCTCTTAAAACAGAGCAATCTAATCCTAATACTCCAAATGCTCGATGATTAAAAGCTTTTAATCAAAATTTTGACTTCGATGATTTTAATAAAAATAGCCATAGTCATACCCTTTAGGACATTTTGAAAACGTGAATGTTAGGAATGGTAATAGTTTTACCTCCTGCCTTCTGCTATACCTCCATTACTCATTTGACAACTCAAACTTCCAACTTAGACAATTCTTCAGCCGCTTCATGTAGTACAACTACAGCACATATATTATTCATGGCAGCTTCCACAGAAGTCTTAATATAAAGCCTCAACTTTGTCAGACAGGACAAATGGGCGAATTTAACGTAGACAACGAATTGCTTCTAATAAACCTCTAGCTTTATTGAGCGTCTCTTCATATTCTTTTTCTGGTTCAGAATCAGCTACCAAACCTGCACCAGCTTGTACGCTGACTGTGTTATTATGCACTACCATTGTGCGAATTGCTATAGCACTATTTAATTGTCCTTCAAAATCATAATATCCGTAAACACCAGAATAAACACCCCGCCGACTAGGCTCTAACTCATGGATAATTTCCATTGCCCTAATCTTGGGTGCGCCGCTGACTGTACCCGCTGGAAAACAGGCTTTGAGCAAATCCCATGCTGTTTTATCAAGTGCTAATTTACCCACAACATTGCTGACAATGTGCATGACGTGGGAGTAGCGTTCAACTACCATTAATTCATCGACTTTGACGCTACCACTTTGGCAAACACGCCCTAAATCGTTTCGTCCTAAATCAACAAGCATCACATGTTCGGCAATTTCTTTAGGATCTTGGAGTAAATCCTCAGCAAGAGCTGTATCTTCTTGGGTGGTTTTACCCCGTGGACGTGTCCCTGCGATTGGACGTAGAGTGGCGATCGCTCCACCATTTGGATCGGTTTCGGCTTTCACCATCACTTCTGGACTGGAACCGATGATTTGCCAATCTTGGAAGTGAAAATAAGCCATGTAAGGCGAAGGATTTACCTGACGTAGAGAACGGTAAAGAGCAAAGGGATCGCCTGTGTATGTTGTTGATAATCGCTGGGAAATAACTACTTGGAAGATATCACCAGCTTTGATATATTCTTTTGCCTTTTGGACACTGGCACAAAAATCGGGACGAGTAAAGTTACTCTGATACTCCTCTGCTCCCTTGCTCCCCTGCTCTTCTGCTCCTCTGCTTGTTGGTGGCTTCCATTCCAGCCTAGTTTTTTGCGGTGATAGGGGAAGAGATAGCTTTTCGAGCATTTGGGTAACGCGATCGCCTGCTTGTTGATATGCTGCTTTGAAATCAACTTTTGGGTCGCGTAAATCAGCATAGGCGACCGCCCAAATTTTTCGCTTCACCTGGTCAAAAATCAACAAGTGGTCTACCTGCATCCACAATCCATCAGGGATATTACGCTTATCTGGTGGATGAATTGGTACCCGTGGCTCAATCCAGCGAATTAATTCATAGCCCCAAAACCCAAATAAGCCGCCAATTCCTGGCGGCAACTGTGGTAATTTTACTGGGTGATAAGGTGCCAGACATTGAGCTAAAGCTGTAAAAGGGTCCCCTGCAAAAACTACCTGTGAGCCATCACGGTTGATTTGAGTCGTGCGATCACCCCTTGCTTCCAAAACCCACACCGGATCGCAACCCACTAAACTATAGCGCCCGAGTTTTTCTCCACCTTCTATGGATTCCAACAAAAAACTATAGGGCTGACCTGCACAGACTTTATACCAAGCAGATACTGGCGTATCTAAGTCTGCTACCCATTCCTGATATACCGGAACGAAATTGCCTTGTGCAGCTAGCACAGAAAATTCAGAAAAATCGGGTAATACCATAAATAGCTAGGGGATTGGGGATTGGGGGCTAGGGATTGGAGACTGGGCAAGGAAAGGAGGCAGAGGGGAAGGGGCAGGGTAGACGGGAGAAGCTCCTCCCCTCTGCTCCCCGCTCTCTGCTCCCTGCTTCTTCATAATCTCTAGTCCCCAATACCCAGTAATTAATCCTTATGCATCGTAAGTAGTTTTACCACTGAACTTGAGTTGTGCTGGACTGGGGTTTTGCCCGATGCTACGTGGCACAAAACGCACTTTCTCACGACCTTCATTTACTTTTTCAGGGAAGACACCATCAGCTGGGTGAATATAAATAGTTTCTCCGTTGGGATAAATTCGGTAAACTTTGTAGTCTGCAATCTTGAATTTCCGGAGCTGACCACCGAAAGCGATGCATTGTTCTTTGCGGGCGAAGTACAAGAGGTTTTCGCCTTTGAGCATAGTGGCGGCACCACCTGTAGGCAATTCAAATACTTGCTCTTTCGGGCTAGTCCAAGTGATAGCGTACTTTTCTTCGACTTCTGCTTTAGAAAGCAAGCCACCAGTGTTGCCACCATATCGGGGGGTTTGTCCAGAGAGTGTTTCTGCCATAAGTGTTCTCTCAACGTTTTTAGGGCATCCTAACACCGTAACTAGGATCATATTGCGATCGCGTTATAGACTGTAACAGTTTTTAGTCATTTATGATTTGTCATTTATTAACCTATTAACCAGTCAACAGTGAACAGTGAGCCAGCGCAGTCTTGAGTGTCTCCCCCATGAGCGACTGGCGTTAGCGACACAGGAGCGTCACCCCGGAGGGATCAACTGTCATCTCCCTATCCCTATTTACTTTTGACTTTCGTCCGCTTTTCCTCCTGGGTACTTTGAACAATTGGGATGGTGAAGTGAAACTGACTACCCTGGTCTTTGCCGGCTGACTTAGCCCAAATTTGCCCACCCCAGCCATTGACAATTTGACGACAAATTGCTAGTCCCAGTCCAGTACCACTAGTAGTGCGTCGCAGCGCTCCTTCTTCTTGATAGAAGCGGTCAAAGACGACTTCTAAGCGATTTGGTTCTATGCCACGTCCTGTGTCAGCCACAGTGACCTCGACCATTTGATGGCTGTTGCAAATCGCTTTAATGCTGATTTCTCCTTGAGATGGCGTAAATTTACAAGCGTTGTCTATGAGTTTTGCTATTACTTCTACCAGCCAATCACCATCTGCTCTAACTAAAGGTAGGTTTTGGGGAATTTGAGTCTCGATTTGGGGCGGCTTTTCCGTTGAGGAACGGGTGCGAATGCGGCTGAGTGCTAAATCTACACACTCTTGTAAAGTCAGGGATTCTGGATGCCATTCCACACGACCGCTTTCCAAATTGGAAAGTGTGAGGAAATCTTGCACCAGTTTCCGCATCCGTTCTGAGTCAGCAAGAGCAGTGTTGAGCATCACCTGTTGCAATTCTAAAGGCATATCTGGCTCGCTAGCCAGACTTTCTAAGCACACTTGAATCGTAGACAGGGGGGTACGCAGTTCGTGTCCAGTGATGGCTATCAGGTTGCTGCGGGTGCGGTCTAGGGCTTCTAATTGCTGATTGAGTTCTTCTAGGTTGGCATAAGCTTCGGCTTGGATGAGAGCTGCTCCTACTTGGGTGGCGATCGCTTTGACTAAATCCAATTCTCCAGGTTGGCACTCGTGGGGTGGCATTCGACAGTAGTGTAACTCGACAATGCCCAATAATCGCCCTTGATAAAATACTGGTTCCATCAACCAAGAACGAATCGCAAATTTTTTGGCAATCAAGGAAAGTCCCGCCGAATTAGTAACGCGAGGGTCAGTTTGTGTATCGCTTACATAAATACCTTCGCCTTGTTGCACGATCTCCCGAAATAGGGAATTTTTTTCTAACTCCCAGGTTTGTCCACAAATAGATAAAACACCAGCAGTTAAAGATTCATGTTCAATGGTCGCTTGGCTATCTGTGGCTTGAGCGCGGTAAATTAGACACCTACATGCATTTAAATGTTGTCCTAATTCTTGCGCTGCTACTTGAAGAACTTCGTGAGGATCGAGCGATCGCCGAATGGCAGTACTAATGCTGTTGACTAATCGTTCTTTGCGTGCTTGGGCAGTAATTGAGCGGTAGGCTTTGTGTAATTTGTACTGACTAGCTTGCAAGTAAGTTACTAAGCGCTGCACAAACGGATCTGTGTCAATGTCACATGCATATTCGTTGATTGTATCGGTTCCAAAGTAGGTTCTCGTTTGCCCAATGCCAAACCTCTGACGTGCTTGCTCAATTTTGCTTGCCAGTTCTGGTCTGTAGACCAAAATTCTCTCTAACAGCAATTCGGCAGCTTTGAGGCTAACTCCCCTTTCTGATGTCCAAATTCCCTCAAATCTTCGCGCTGTATCCATATCCATACTGGGGCTTTGCTCTGGTTGTTGCTTGTTTTTAGCAATAGAACCAAGGTTTTCCCGGCAAACCAAACAAGTTGCATAACTGTCAGCAATCACAACCAAATGCCACTCTTGACTTAAGCCATCCTCTGGTTCAAAAGCTACCTTTTCATAGTGTTCGGAACTGTTAGCAAAATCAGTTTCTGGAGCCGACAATACGTATATTTGATTACTTCGCAAGGCAAGTCGCTGGTAGCGATGAGCTTCTTGGCGATAGAATCGCTCTCGCTGAAAACTGGCAATTACAAGGGGTTGAGCTAAAGTCACAGCCAAAACTTGATCTTCCATCGCGTGGGAGAGCGCTGTTAGTGAAGCCTTAAAATATAGCTGGGGCCGCAAGTAGGGTAGGGACTTTAGCAGATCACTCAGCACAGAAGTCGAAATGCTCATGAATTATCGTTAAACGCTCAATCTCAACAAGATCCACGTCACAGCTGCATTGTACAAATTCCAATGGACTCTCAAGTTAAATAGATAGTTTCAATATGTAAACAACGCTAAATAAGCACTTTTTGCTTGAGTAAACGCAACACTTTGTTACCAATTAGCGAAAGTGGGTGCAGGTTTATTTACAAAATGTAACTGGTCGCGGAGCGCTCTGTTACTGGGGACTGGTTTTCTAGAACATACTTCTGATTCTTAATCCCCAATCGCTAATCGTGATTTTTTAAATACTAGACCACTAAGCTCAATATATATTCTCGACCAGCTTTACTATCGAAGCCTTGAGATTGTTGCTAGGGTGCGATGCCCCAAAGTTCCTCACGTAGGTGATTGATACAATCATACTGTTAATCAAAGTATACAGTTGAATAGGTGGAGCGATCGCTACCAAAGCAACAAAACTGACAATTGACAACTGTTAATAATGCCTCAGAACAGATTTTTAAAATCACAGGTAGCTGTGCTGGAATACTTTTGTGAAGTATGGCTAAACCCAAGATTCTCCAGGAAAACCAACTTTCCTCTTTAA
Source organism: Nostoc sp. PA-18-2419 (assembly GCF_005869855.1). GTDB lineage: Bacteria > Cyanobacteriota > Cyanobacteriia > Cyanobacteriales > Nostocaceae > Nostoc. The sequence goes on from NZ_SZNH01000003.1 coordinate 218,819, forward strand.
GGATATATTGCACCTAATCGATAACAGCTAGAAATAATATGATCGCAAACAGATAGACCTGTAGACGGAACTTTGGCTAATGACACCAGATGCGTTCATGACCCCAGAAAAAATTTTAGTGGATGGAAAAACCTTTATTGCTGCTGAACAATTACCTATTCCGGAGTGGCCTTGTGTTGTGAGTGAAAGACCACAGCCGACACTGACGATTAAAGATGATGATTTATTTTTCGTTACAGATACCATAGGCAACATTTCTGGCTGTTCCCTCAATGATGGGAACCTGAGCATGGGACTGTTTTGTTGTGATACGCGATTTCTCAATCGCTTGGAGCTGCAAATTGAAGGGCGGTCGCCTGTACTCTTAAGTAGTACTGCCCAAAAAGGCTTTTCAGTCTCAGTTTTGTGTACCAACCCGAAAATCGACGAACGCTTGAAAGCAGAAACTGTAGGAATTCGTCGGGAAATGGTACTCAATGGCGCGCTATTTGAAGAAATAGAGATTTCTAACTACAGCACAACCACCGTCAGTTTTGAACTCAGCATCAGCTTTGATGCCGATTTTGTTGATTTATTTGAAGTTCGAGGTTATGACAGAGAAAAACGGGGTAGGCTATTACGCTTAATGGAACCAACAGCCGAAGAAGGAACATTTTCTTTTGGTAATGGGGTTTCGCCTGTAGCCAAAGCAGACACCTCTAGGGAAGAATCTTTAACACTCGCCTATCAAGGTGTAGATGGCTCAGTGATGGAATCGCGCCTTCTATTCCAACATCACCAACCAGACTATTTCAAGGGTTATACTGCGGTCTGGCAACTAGACTTGGCTTCTCACGAAACCCAAAAGCTCGGTTACCGAGTGAACATGTTGACCAACAACAAGTCTACTTCAACTGTCAGCGCCCCTGCTACCTTAGGACAAGCGAAAGATGCTGAGTGGATGGAAGAACAACGTTGGGTACAACAAATTACACGGATTAGCTCAGATAAGAGTATCTTCAATCGAGTAATTGAGCGAGCTGAGCAAGATATGTATTTGTTGCGTCAGTCCTTTGGTAAGCACAAAACTGTTTCCGCCGGAGTACCGTGGTTTTCTACATTGTTTGGGCGAGATTCGCTGATTACAGCTTCCCAAACTTTGATGTTAAACTCGCAAATTGCTAAAGAAACCCTGATATTACTCGCGACATACCAAGGTCAAATTGACGATGAATGGTGTGAAGAAGAACCGGGTAAGATTTTACATGAGTTACGTTTGGGGGAAATGGCTCGCTGTCAAGAAATTCCCCATACACCTTACTACGGTACAGTTGACGCTACTCCTTTGTGGTTGATGCTATATGCGGAATATTATGCTTGGACTCACGACCAAGAACTTCTAGAGCAACTTTGGCCCAATGCTCTAGCAGCAATGGAGTGGATTGATCGCAATACCAAACAAACCAGCTACCTCAGCTACTACCGTAGATCTAAACGCGGTCTTGTTAACCAAGGTTGGAAAGATTCTGGTGATTGTATTGTTGACTACAAGGGAGAATTAGCCAACGGTCCAATTGCCTTGTGTGAAGTCCAAGCTTACGTCTATGCTGCAAAAATGCGCTTAGCAGAAATAGCTAGAATGAAGAAGCGGCTTGATTTAGCAGACCGTTGGCAAGAAGAGGCGAGAAATCTCAAGGTGCGTTTTAATCAAGATTTTTGGATGGAAGACCAGGATTTCTGCGCTTTGGCTTTGGATGGAGATGGTAAGCGAGTAGATAGTATTACCTCAAATCCCGGTCATTGTCTGAATTTGGGTATCTTTACACACGAAAAAGCCTACAGTGTAGCAGAACGGTTACGGGGACCAGATATGTTTAACGGTTGGGGCATTCGTACCTTGAGTAGCTTGTCACCTGCTTATAATCCAATGGGCTATCACATAGGTTCAGTTTGGCCTCATGATAACGCTTTGATTGCAATGGGATTGCGATCGCTCGGTCTTATTGACCAAGCACTGGAAATTTTCCAAGGTTTATTGGACATGACTAGTCAGCAATCCTACCAACGTCCTCCAGAACTTTTCTGTGGGTACGAACGTAACGGTGATAATGCCCCCGTGCAGTATCCAGTCGCCTGTACTCCCCAGGCTTGGGCTACTGGGAGTATCTTCCAATTACTGCAAATGATGGTCAACTTGGTGCCTGATGCTCAAAATAACTGTTTGCGAATCATCGACCCAGCTTTACCAGAATCAATTAATCGCCTGTGCTTACATAATTTACAAGTTGGTACTACCATCCTCGATTTAGAATTCGAGCGTTCTGGTAGTACGACTGCTTGTCGCGTTGCCAAAAAACGCGGGAATCTGCGGGTAGTTATCGAAGCATAGCAAGGGAGTAGGGAGTGGTGAATTTCTACTCCCTACTCACCACTTCCTTTTTCAACTTATTAACGAAATTCAACTAAATTTAGAACAACACAAGACAGTATTATGCAGTTTACCTTACAGGTGAATCTTACCTTATTGAAATACTGGGTGTAACCAGAACATTAAACTACCGCTCAGTAGCTTCGCTAAGTGCTTCACGAATGATGTCATCACTGACACCATGCCGTTTTAGGCTGGCAATCAATGTAGAAACAGTATCACTCTCAAGTCGCTCAAGATCGGCTCTCAGTCCTTGTCCGATGTAAGCACGAATTAATGGCTGATAACCAGAAAACCCTAATAATGGTGCTACTTGCTTCAAATCCTCAATCACATCTTCAGGAATGCGAATTGTGATTGTCGTCATTGGACGATTTTTATCGAGTCGCTTTTTTAAAACTTCAGCTTTCATAGTATTCACATTCCTTACTCGTCGCTTTCTGAGCCGAGACGATCCGAATCATGTCTTTTTCACGTTCAATGTAGACAACGTATAGAAGATTACATCGTCTATATAAGCCAATCACAGCATCCCGTTCCTCATCGTTACGGCTAGCATTAACCACAACTAGAAACGGATCGAAGAAAGCTTCTGTGGCTTGCTCAAACGTTATACCATCATGGTTGCTGGGATTAATGCGGGCTTTGTCTTCGTTCCAAACAAAGGTTACACCACTCAGCACGAAATACACATCCATGCTTGATAGTCTAAGGAAGATGTATTTACGTTGTCAATACACTTTATTATAAAAACTTACAATTACAATTCAAGGCTGAATTTTGATGAGTGCCAAAACCTTGCAATGCTCATCTGTTTTTTGTCTTTCTGAATGTGATAAATAATGCTATCAGAAGTATGGGGAAGCGATCGCCAATAAAAAACCTTGGTGGTTACTTTGCACTATCGCACTCCTCCAAGGTTTGTCCTAATCTTTAACTTTTAATTCCTAACTTTATTTCTATGCTTCTTCGGAATTTTCACTTTTATGCCCTGGAGATGCTTCGTAAAGTGCATCTAAATGCTGGCGAGCATCTTCAACATTAATCGAACGCATTACTAATAATGGCTCTTTAATTAAATTACCTGCGTTATCTAATAACTCTGGATGTGGTACAAACTGTTTTCTCGATGCGTAATAACCAAAACTACCTTGACTACCCATTGGCGAAGAATTCGCTGGGTAAGTTCGCTCCCGATCAAAACTGAACATAATCAGGTTACGAATCAAATTACCAACAGCTATAAATGCAAGGATTGTAAAAGCAAAGATGTAAAGCAGGTGTAACATTGGATTTTCCTCCAGGGCAGCAATTTTTAAAAGTTTATTTTGTAACGTTTTGGTTCGCCGACGCTGCGGCTCACGTTTAAGCTCACAGTTAGGACGATTATTTAACGCACTTTTCATGCGCATGTATTGAAATGGAGCGATCTGTCAACCGTTATTCCACTTACGGTAACATAGGATACATTATTTTGTTAATGGAAACAAACTTAAGATAGTGTTAAGAATTTTGTACTATTTAGTTAACGATTGAATATCTCATCTTCCAATTGTTAAGCTGTGTGCGGTATCTAACTTTAACTGATGGTATTTACGCTTCAGGTGCTTGATGAAAGCGCATTCCTACATTCCAACATTCTGTGACTAATTGATGCCAAGGCATCAAAGTTGCCATATCAATCCCAACTTGTCCATCAGTAGCGTTAAACAGCATTTTTGCAGTATTTAGTTCTTCTTGCGCTTGCTTAACCCGCGACAGCAAGTCAGATTGCTCTTGGTTGCTCATAAATGAGAGTTGGTTGGTTTCGAGTAAATCGCGCGAGCGCGTAAACCAAAACTGAAAATCGTCTAGCAATGGTTCCAAAACCCTTTTAAGCAACTGAGTCCCTGGTAAATCTGAGTCTGGCATAAATCAGAGGAATATTTCCAACTTTCTTAGCTAATATTAACGTTATTTACGATTCTTAACAATTGTCTTATTTCTCTCACACACAATCAATTGAAAATTTTCGGATTTTTGTAGCAAAAATTACATTTTCAATTATATATTTTTGCTAAGGCGTTTGTACACTTCCTTTAGAAAGGTGTCTATAGATATAGATGAAGATTAGGGGAGGTAGCAGGTAGAAATAAACAATGCCTAATGCCAATGCCGTTATATTTGAATAAGCCTACAAATTCACATCAATCGTCTTTTGTAATCACTTCGTCAATGGTTCAGCAGCCAATGTCGCTAAAATTATCATCAAATTCTTCACAAGAGTTAGAAAAACCTGAAAAAATTTATTTACCGCGTACCAGCGAATCAGAGAAATTAAAAAAGATTCGTCATACTGCTTCCCATGTGATGGCAATGGCAGTACAAAAGCTGTTTCCCAAGGCGCAAGTTACAATTGGCCCTTGGATTGAAAACGGATTTTATTATGACTTCGATAATCCAGAACCATTTAGCGAAAACGATCTTAAAGCCATCAAAAAAGAGATGGTAAAGATTATCAATCGTAAATTGCCAGTTATTGAGGAAGAAGTCAGTCGCGAAGAAGCCGAACGCCGGATTGAGCAAATTAACGAACCTTACAAGCTAGAAATTCTAGCAGACATCAAAGAGGAACCTATCACAATTTACCATTTAGGGAATGAATGGTGGGATTTATGTGCGGGACCTCATCTGGAAAATACTAGTGAATTAAACCCCAAAGCTATTGAATTAGAAAGTGTTGCTGGTGCTTATTGGCGTGGGGATGAAACCAAAGCCCAACTCCAACGCATCTACGCCACCGCTTGGGAAAGTCCAGAACAACTTGCTGAGTATAAGCGACGCAAAGAAGAAGCGTTGCGGCGAGATCATAAAAAACTCGGTAAAGAACTGGGATTATTTGTATTCTCTGATTTAGTGGGACCTGGTTTACCTTTGTGGACTCCTAAAGGTACTCTGTTGCGAAGTATTTTAGAAGACTTCCTCAAACAGGAACAATTAAAACGAGGTTATTTGCCTGTAGTAACGCCTCACATAGCCAGAGTTGATTTATTTAAAACCTCTGGACACTGGCAAAAATATAAAGAAGATATGTTTCCTTTGATGGCGGAGAATGCAGAAGCAGCCGCAAACGAAGTGGGCTTCGTGATGAAGCCGATGAATTGCCCTTTCCACATCCAAATATATAAGAGTGAGTTGCGTTCCTACCGAGAACTACCGATGCGCTTGGCAGAATTCGGTACTGTTTATCGCTACGAACAATCTGGGGAATTGGGAGGTTTAACGCGGGTACGCGGTTTTACTGTAGATGATTCTCACTTGTTCGTCACCCCAGAACAGCTAGATAGCGAATTCCTCAGCGTGGTAGATTTGATTTTGTCGGTATTCAATAAACTACAACTGAAAAATTTTAAAGCTAGACTTAGTTTCCGCGATCCAACTAGTGATAAGTACATCGGTGACAGTGAAGTTTGGGACAAAGCCGAAAGTGCGATTCGCCGTGCAGTTGAAACCTTGGGAATGCAACACTTTGAAGGAATCGGAGAAGCAGCATTTTACGGCCCTAAACTCGATTTTATCTTTAGTGATGCTTTAGAACGGGAGTGGCAATTAGGAACCGTACAAGTAGATTATATTTTGCCAGAACGTTTTGATTTAGAGTACGTTGCTGAAGATGGTTCTCGCAAACGTCCGGTAATGATTCACCGTGCGCCTTTTGGTTCCCTAGAAAGGCTGATTGGTATTTTGATTGAAGAGTATGCGGGTGATTTTCCTTTATGGTTGGCACCAGTGCAAGCGAGATTACTGCCAGTAGGTGAAGCACAATTAGATTTTACTCAACAAGTTGCAACAAAGATGCGAGCATTAGGTATCCGTGCAGAGGTGGATACTAGTGGCGATCGCTTGGGTAAACTGATTCGCAACGCAGAGAAAGATAAAATACCAGTGATGGCAGTTGTGGGAGCTAAGGAAGTGGAAACTAACACCTTGAGTATCCGTACCCGTGCCTCTGGGGAATTGGGAGCTATTTCTGTAGATGAAGTGTTGGATAAAATGAAAGTGGCGATCGCTGACTTCGATAATTTCTAATACAAAGTAGGGTGGGCAATACTTATCTTAGAAAATTATATATACAGCGGTTTGCAATCAACTAAAGTACAAACAATTCGTAGGGTAGTACAGCTAACTGTGCTACCCTACTCAATTAAAAACCAGATGAGCAAATTAACCTTTTGCGTGGGATGCTGGTTGATTGATTAGGGAGTATTTGCAGATGTCTGTTGTTTGTGATGTCACTGTTACTGTTCCCGCTACAACTGCTAATTTAGGGCCTGGTTTTGATTGCATCGGTGCAGCTTTAAAGCTGTACAATCAGTTCAAGTTCACTCGTGTGGAAGAGGGTGGGTTAACGATCGCTGTCACAGGTGAAGAAGCTCAACGAGTACAAACCGATCAAAGCAATCTCCTTTACCAAGCGTTTATTAAGTTCTATCAACATATAGAGCAGACACCACCACCAGTGAAAATAGAAATTCAACTAGGTGTACCGTTAGCTAGGGGTTTGGGTAGTTCAGCCACCGCAATTGTTGGTGGGTTGGTGGCGGCGAATCAACTTGAGGGTGCGCCGCTGAGTCAGTCGCAGGTAATGGAATTGGCTATCGCTATGGAAGGACATCCTGATAATGTAGTTCCAGCTTTGTTGGGCGGATGTCGTCTGGCTGCTTCTGGTGGTGCAGGTTGGGAAATTTGTGATGTTCCTTGGCATCAAGATATCATTCCAGTTGTAGCTATTCCTAATTTTGAACTTTCCACTTCCGAAGCACGGCGCGTTCTGCCAACGGAAGTCAGCCGTGCAGATGCTATTTTTAATACTGCACACTTGGGTTTATTATTGCGCGGCTTGGAAACTGGGAAAGCAGAATGGTTAAAAACAGCTTTGCAAGATAAATTGCATCAACCATATCGTAAAACTTTAATTCCTTGTTACGATGCCGTGAATCTAGCGGCTGTAACAGCCGGTGCTTATGGCATGGTGATTAGTGGTGCAGGACCGACACTGTTGGCTTTGACAGATGAGTTACACTCACAAGCTGTAGAAGCAGCAATGTCCAACACTTGGGAACAAGAAGGAATTACAGCCAAAGTGCGATCGCTTTCTCTAGATATCCAAGGCACAAAAAGTTAGAAGATTAGTAAATTGGGTAAACAGGGAGTGTTGACTGATGACTGATGACTGATGACTGTTGGCTGTTGAGTTAGCAGTTAAAAGTTATTCTCCCCACCTCCCCTTATCCCAGAGGGGGCCCCACCTTCCCCATCTCCCCTTATCCCCAGAGGGGGCCCCACCTTCCCTACCTCCCCACTCCCCACTCCCCTTATGGATCAAATTCAAGTTGAAATAGCTGCGCTTAAGTCTCAAATTCAGGTTCTCCAACAAGAACGCGCTGCACTCACTATTAATAATATTATTGACGAGAATGATTCACCTCTGGCAATTGTTGAGGCTTACCGTAGCCAAGCTAGAGAAAATCCCCAATTATCTGCTGAACTCAAAGGCATAGATGATGCAGTTGCAGCACTGGAATTGCAACTACAGCAAAAACAAGGCCAATTAGCCCGTTGGGAAATTGAATCAAAACAACTTACCCAACAGCAGCAGCTAGAAGAAGCCAAAAAAGTAGCTCAGGTTCATGCTCAACGCATTAATCAACTTGCAGCAGAACTAGCTACAGAAATTCGGCTACTCAAAGCGTGCGCCGATCAACTTAGTCCGATTTATTGGCAAGTTTATTACAAACCTTTCATTACTGGGTTCAAGACAATCTCTGTTCCTTACGTCCGCTCTGATGGTGAAGTCTGGACAATTGTCAACCGAATTGTCTGAAATCTGAGCAAACACTCATCATCCCAAAATTAGACTAAACCCTAACTTAAGACGGTGGCATTAGCCGCCGTTTTCTGTTGACGTAGCAAAAATTTACATTTAGAATTGTCTAGAGTAGCTATAGATAAGTATTTATTACTATCTAAAACGAAAATTTAATCTTTTTGAGGGCAATCGCGTTTACAAAAGTACAAACTCCTTAATATAATGTAATTAAAATTGAAAGCTTAAATTAATTGTCAGAAGTGATGAATGCTATAGAATTTCCTTGGCTAACAGCCATAATTGCCTTGCCATTGGTGGCTGCCTTAGCTATCCCATTAATCCCAGATAAAGAGGGAAAAACCGTCCGTTGGTATGCTTTAGGAATTGCTTTTGCAGATTTTGCATTGATGATTTATACCTTTTGGTATAAATACGACTTTCAAAGTTCAACACTCCAACTGATAGAAAACTACCCTTGGGTACCGCAGTTGAGTTTACATTGGGCTGTGGGGGTTGATGGTTTATCAATGCCCCTGGTACTTCTGACAGGCTTAATAAATACCCTCGCAATCTTCGCGGCTTGGAAAGTTACCAACAAGCCGCGATTATTTTATGGTTTGATGCTAGCGATGTACAGCGCCCAGCTTGGGGTGTTTGTTGCTCAAGATTTGCTGTTGTTCTTCCTAATGTGGGAAATCGAATTAGTGCCGGTTTACCTGCTAATTTCCATTTGGGGAGGACAAAACCGCCGTTATGCAGCTACTAAGTTCATTCTTTACACTGCTGCTGCCTCGATATTTATCTTGGTAGCGGGCTTTGCAATGGCATTCTCAGGAGATACCGTCAGTTTCGATACGGCGACTCTGGGAATGAAAGAATATCCTAAAACTTTAGAACTATTAGTTTACGCAGGTTTCTTGATTGCCTTCGGTGTAAAACTGCCGATTTTCCCTTTACACACTTGGCTACCTGATGCTCATGGTGAAGCATCAGCACCCGGTTCGATGATTTTAGCTGGTGTGTTATTGAAAATGGGTGGTTATGCTCTTATCCGCTTCAACGTTGAAATGCTGCCTGATGCCCATGTTTACTTTGCTCCAGTGCTAGCGATTTTGGGTGTGGTGAACATTGTCTATGGTGCTTGCTGTGCCTTTGCCCAAACTAATCTTAAACGTCGCTTGGCTTACTCTTCAATTGCCCACATGGGGTTTGTGCTGATTGGAATTGCCTCTTATACAGAAATTGGTATCAGCGGTGCAGTACTACAAATGGTTTCCCACGGTTTGATTGCTGCTAGCTTGTTCTTCTTATCTGGTGTCACTTACGATCGCACCCACACCTTAATGATGGACAAAATGGGCGGAATGGCGAAGGTAATGCCCAAAACTTTTGCTCTGTTTACCGTTGGTTCAATGGCTTCTCTCGCCTTACCAGGAATGAGTGGTTTTGTAGGTGAGTTGATGGTATTTCTGGGTATAGCTACCAGTGATGTTTACAGTTCTAGCTTCAAAGTTGTAGTAGTGCTGCTATCAGCAGTTGGCGTGATTTTGACACCGATTTACTTACTGTCAATGTTGCGTCAAGTCTTCTACGGTAAGCAAAATCAAGAGTTGCACTTGGATGCTGTAATATCTGATGTCAAACCTCGGGAAATATTTATTACTGCTTCTCTGCTGCTACCAATCATTGGTATTGGCTTCTATCCTAAGTTGGCAACGCAGACTTATGATGTGAAGGCAGTCGAATTAGCTACCCATGCTCGCCAAGTTCTACCAGTTGTTGCTCATCAGCAACCATCAAGTCTGTACTCGCATATTTTTACAGCACCAACCTTGGCTAGTTCTGAAGTTGAAAGTTTAATTAATATTTCAAAGTAAAATATACATCCTACGAAGGGTGCTGGAATTAAATTCTAATATGAGGGGAATAAAGGGGTGGTTTCATAGCCACCCCTAAAATTTGTTCATAGAGAATTGCTATGAGATAACTGGAAGCTCAATGATAAATTCCGATCCTTCACCAAGAATAGAATTACAAATCAATCGCCCACCGTGAGTTTCCTCAATAATTTGACGAGCGATCGCTAATCCTAATCCTGTTCCTTTTCCAACCTCTTTAGTTGTAAACAGGTGGTCGAAAATTCGTACTCTGATTTCCTCTGGGATTCCTGGCCCGTTATCTTTGATGCGAATTATTACTGCACTTTCGTCACTAGATACTTCGGTAAAAATCAATATTTGTTGATAATTTTTGAGGATTTTAGCAAAAGAAAGCGTTTCAGTGTAGGAATCTAAGGCATCAATTGCATTCGCCAGAATGTTCATAAATACTTGATTTAGTTGTCCTAAAAAACACTTAACAGGTAGTAATTTACCGTACTCTGTGATGACTTCAATTGCTGGGCGTTTTTCATTAGCTTTCAGGCGATACTTCAAAATCAACAGCGTACTTTCAATCCCTTCATGAAGATTACAAGCAACTTTTTCAGATGTATCGGCTCTAGAAAAAGTGCGGAGACTAGTGCTAATGTCTTGAATTCGTTCGCAAGCGACTTTCATTGAGCCTATTAGCTTAGGTAAATCCTCACTCAGAAATTCTAAGTCAACATCTTGTCCATGTTCAATGACTGGTGGGGCTGCGGTGGGATGATATTGTTGGTAGCATTGGATATGGGCAAGTAAATCTTGGATATACTCTTCGGCATTGCTGAGACTGCCCTTGAGAAATCCAACAGGATTATTAATTTCATGAGCCACACCTGCAACCAAGTTTCCTAAAGTTGCCATTTTTTCATTTTGCACGATTTGTAATTGGGCTTGCTTAAGTTCTTGTAGCGTCGCCTCCAACTCGTGGGATTTCTCAAGGATTACGGCTTCTGTTTGTTTGCGCTCGCTTATATCTCGCACAATTGCTAATGTATGAGGCTTACCGTTGTACATACACTTGGTAGCTTTAACCTCAAAGTCAAACAAAGTTCCATCTCTACGCAAACAAACACCTTGACAAAAGAATTGCCGATCTGATTTGAGAACTTCCAGATGATCTGCAAACAGATGCAGCGAGTCTGGGTGAATTAAATCGCCTGGAGTCAGACTGAGAAACTCTTCGTAGGAAGCACAGCCATGCATCTGCCATAATGTTGTGTTTGCTGCGACAATCGCGCCAGTTTCAAAATCACAAATAGATAGTCCATCACTGACAGCTTCAAAGATGTTGCGATACTGTTCTTCTTTTTGAGCAATCAATCTAGATTTTTCCTGTTCGCTGGCATAGAGATGAGCATTTGTTAAGGAAATCGCTGCTTGGTTACAAAGTAAATTTAATACTTGCAGGCGATCGCTGGTAAATGCGCCAATTGTCAACCGATTTTCTAAATACAATAATCCAATTAATTGGTCTTGATGTAATATTGGTTTACACAATACACTTTTTGGTTGTTCCTGTATTAAATATTCGTCGAAACTAAAGTCGTTGGCGGCTGTTGCATCATCTAGCACAACAGTTTTTAAACTGTGTTTGACATAGTTTACCAATGCGAGCGGAATGCTGTCACTGCTTGACAATGGTAGAGATACAAGCTTAACTCCTTCATTAATAGTGGCTACGGCTTCAACTATTAAATTATTCTGTTTAAGTACAAGTAAAGCAGCTTTTTTTGCTCCTGCATTTTCAATCACTAATTGCAATAAGGTAGTGAACAATTGCTCTAATTTAATTTCACTGGATAGACTTTGTAAAGCTTTAAAAATAGTGATAAAATCTAGTGTCTCTGAAATACTATTCTTAGAAAGATTTGTTTGGATGGTTTGATGTTTGAATAAAGATTTATCAAGATTTGAGCTTTGTTCAACACGATAATGTTGCGTTTGTAAGATTGGGGCAAGAAGTTGGGGGTAGCGTTTTTCTAGGTCGTTGGTTTTGGCTTCAGCACCCCAACGAGCATAGCAGTAATAGGCTTCTTGCATATAAGCTTGGGCAATTTTTTCTTTGCCCCAATCTAAGTAGAACTTAGCTGCTAACTCATTGCTCAAGCCTTCTTCTTGGATGTATTCATTTTCTTTGGCAAGAGAAATAGCGCGATCATACAGTTCCATTGCTGCCATTTTTTCCCCTAGAACCCGATGGCGTTCTGCCTCCACCAAATCATATTTATGCTGGAAATTCATTGGGGCAAATTTAGCTTTAAACTGCAATTTTTCCTGGTTATCATTAACCTTCAAAAGTAATTGCTTTTGTTGAGAAGACTCAGTTTTGGGATAGACTGCAAGCCTGGATAAAGAATCGTAGTAGTAAAAAATTGGTACAGATAGCATTCCAGCAGCACCGCTGAGATATTGCTCTCCTTGATTTGCATTTTCAACTGCTGCAATAAAATTCTCAAACAGATAACTGAGTGTTAACTTACTAAGGAAAAGTATATGGAGTGTTAATTGGTCGTTTTGTTCAATTAGTGCTGACAAGAGTTGTTCTTCTTCACAATATTTCCCAATGATAAATTCTGGATGCTCACTATATTTAGTTAAATTTTGAATATTTTGACAGAGAATAATAGACCAATTTAATAAGCGCTGATTTTTAGCAAAATGTGACTCGTACTTTTTAATATCTGCTAGCAAGATTTCTAAAACTTCTGTGCCACTTAAATATATATAAAATAACTGGAAAATTATTGATGCAAGTACGTGAAAAAAATCACCCGTCTCTAATCCAATAGTATAGGATTCCTGTAATAATCTAATTGAATCACGAACGTGTTGTTTATTAAATTGATTTAATGCAGCCACCTTAAACATAGTCATGCTTTGCACTGATTTTGCTTCAAATCTGTCCACAAGCATTAAAGCTAGTTTACCAAATTCGTAACCTAGCTCTAGTTGATTACAAGTATTAAGTACAATTCCAAAATCTGCATACCCTGGTGCAGAGAGTAGCGCATTGCCATATTTCAGGGATAAATTCACCTGTTGGCAGGCAATAACTGGTAATAGATATGAGGAAGTTTGGTGGATAGCCGGAGCAATGCTAGCCATAATCCGTAATGCAAGCAAAGCTTTGGTATCATCCATCAATGGCAAATCTACTAAGCTGTTAATATTTCTGCCTGCTAAGGTGGACAACGTGTTGATTACATATTGTTGAATATCTGGAGGTGTTACTGATTCAGGTAATATTACCCCAAGTTGAGCGAGAAGTTCGCATCCAGTTGCGATCGCTTGCAATGGTTGACCTTGAACTTGATAAGCATGGAGTTTGACTTCATAAACTTTTACTTTATCAAGAAAAGTGGTTGTTAGTTGGAGTACAACCTCAATCAAAGATTCCATCTGCTGAAATTCATTGTTGAGAAAAGCTGCTTCTGCGGCTTCTTCATATAAATTGAGAGTCAATTTGTAAGCAACTTCCCAACTATTAATTGCCAAAAGTTGAATTCCAGAATTTAAGTAATGAATTGCTGTAGCATAAGCGGTAGCTTCTTTCGCTTTTCGACCAGCATTCAGATTTAATTGAGCTAATTGTTGGCGTTCATTTGGCTCAGTGATTAGTGCTGTTCCCCAATTCAACTGACTGACAATCTTAAAAATTTGCTCCTCTTGCTGAAGCTGTGGCGTATTTTCTAAGAGCAATCGACCAATTTGCAGATGGGTAAACTGTTTCTGCTCATCTGGAATCAGCGAATAGGCTGCTTGCTGCACGCGATCATGTAAAAATTTATAAGTAACTGTCATTTGTTCTTGGTCATTGACTGTTTGTTTATTAGCCTCTCCAAATGACAAACAATTATTAACAAATAATTCCTGTTGATAAAACTTATAAACTTCACTAGTCGGTAAAATTAAACCTTCCTCTAAGGCTTTCCACAAAGATGCTGCTGTGTCGGCTGCTGATTTCTGAGAAATAATTGCTAATGTGAGCAAATCAAAAGAGTTACCAATAGACGCAGCTAATTTCAGCACATTCTGTGTTGCTGCTGGCAATTTCTGTAACTGTAGTCCTACGAACTTTACCACATCGTCAGTTAGAGCCAGCGCTTTAACAGCAGCGATATCACATTGCCAATGCCGTTGGTCAAAATTAAAAGTAATCAGTTTGTCTTCATACAATGCTTTAAGAAATTGAGTTACAAAAAATGGATTTCCCTGAGTTTTTAGAGAAATAAGTTCTGTTAATGGTTGGGCAATTTTACCCGAACAATTGAGAGTATCGCCCACTAAAAGATTTAAGCTAGCTTGAGAAAGGGGAGCTAAAGTGATGTTGTGAATCTTAGCATTGGTCTTATAAATATCTGCTAAAGTCAACATCAAGGGATGCGTAGTAGAGACTTCATGATCGCGATAAGCTCCAATTAAGAGTAAATATCCACTCTCTGACTGCATCAACAACTGAATTAATTTAAATGATGCCGAATCAGCCCACTGCAAGTCATCAAGGAAAATTACTAATGGATGTTCTTTTGTGGTGAATATTTGAATGAAGTTTTGGAAGAGTAAATTAAAGCGATTCTGGGCTGCACTTGGTGTTACTTTTGTTGCACGTGGTTGTTTGCCAATAATTTTTTCTAGTTCTGGAATTACCTCGAGAATCACTTGCCCATTTTCGCCTAATGCTTGTAAAATTTTATTTTTCCAAGTTGACAATTGAGCATCACTTTCAGTCAGCAATTGCCGCATCAAATCTCGAAACGCTTGTACAAAGGCAGAAAAAGGAATATTGCGATTAAATTGATCGAATTTACCTTTAATAAAATAGGCTCGTTGGCGAACAATAGGTTTATAAATTTCATTGACTACAGCTGTTTTACCAATCCCAGAAAAACCAGCTATCAGCATTAGTTCCGTCTGATTATTAGTAATGCGGTCAAAGGCTTTTAGCAGAGTTTCAATTTCACCCTCACGACCATAGAGTTTCTCTGGTATGATAAAGCGATCGTACACATCGCGTTGTGCTATCCTAAAATCTTTAATTTCACCAGTTTCTTCCAATTGAGCCAAACAATTCTCTAAATCAAACTTTAGCCCTAAAGCACTTTGATAGCGGTCTTCGGCATTTTTCGCTATCAATTTCATCACAATGTCTGATAGAACTTGCGGAATCTCTTCACTTTTAATTTCTTTTGGGTGTTTAGCAATATGACAATGTACTAATTCCAGCGGTTCTTTTGATTCAAATGGTAATTGCCCAGTTAATAATTCATAAAAAGTTACACCTAAAGAGTAAAAATCAGTCCGGTAGTCAATCCCGCGATTCATCCGTCCGGTTTGCTCAGGGGAAATATAAGCAAGTGTTCCTTCTAATACATTGGGACTGATTAATGTTTGAGTTTCTCGTGGTAATAAAGATGCAATACTAAAGTCAATTAATTTAACTTGTTTACTTTCTGGATTAATTAAAATATTCGCAGGTTTGATGTCTTTGTGAATAATGCGATGATGATAAAGTATATCCAATATATTGCACAAAGAAATAGCTACTGATAAAAAATTATTTAGAGATAGTAATATTCCTTGTTTAAGAATCCATTTTGCTAGAGAAATTCCCCCAAATTCCATTACTAATGCATAACCATTCTGATATGGTTCTAGACTGTAAGTTTGGATAATTTCTGGTACGTTGAGATTTTTAGAAATAGTGTATTGGTTGCGAAACGACAAGAGTTCACTAAAACTAGGATAAGGATTCTTCAGCAGCTTAATTGCTACGGATTTGCGATCGCTATCTCGAATCGCACGATAAACCAAGGTTCTCGAACCGTTATAAAGTTCTTCACTAATTTGATACCCTGGAATATTGATCTGGGTAATTGCCATATTGTTAAATTCTAACCTTGACAATTTATTATTCCCAAATGACTAAGATTCTCGTCTTTTCTTCTTAAATCAGCAAATAGCAAACAGTTATCAGATTTATGGTGTGCTGTTACGATGCATCAACGCTTACCACCAACTTTTTGGGAACACTTTCAGCCAAGGCACAAAATTGATAACTATTAACAAACTTATTATGTACTTTCACGGAAAAGTAAATTTAGTTTGGAGATTGCTATCTATACTTTTTTGTGGAATAAAATCTCGGTAATTACAGAGAAAAATTACACAAACTCATCTCTAAGAAATATAAGACTATTTTATGTATAGTAATTAAAAAAGCTGGATATTTATGAATCTAGTAATTTTACTGAAGCCACTGATTGTTTTTACTTCATAAATTTAATTATTGATTCCCTTACCATAGTTTTCTGGTTGATTGATATTCAACTGAACTGGTAATAAATAATTAATGGAGAATTCTCTGACAATCGGATATGGGTGCTATTTGCTCAAGAAAGCTGACCGTCTTTCTTCATCAATAATGCTGTCATTCTCTAGATAAAAGAATTTATAAAAAATAATTCACAAATTTAAAGTTTTTTATTACTAATTTTGAATTAGGGTATTTACTTAGGAAAGCATTTGTGATACTTTCATGTTGACTAAGATAATTTTAAAAACACCAAACTAAACTCAGTAAACACACTTAAATGTACTGATTGGATGACGAGTATCAATTTTGCATAACTGCAATAAATCTTAAATATAACTTTGTATAAATTATGTAAAATTAACCAACTAACAAACTGTGCTTAATTTATTAAAACTATCGTTAGAATTCTCCCATTCAGAACAGCTAAATCGCTGAATTGATGAAACTTCAAGACTCCACCTTGATACTTTGCAGACAATTGAGCAGTCATACCAATCTTGATTTTGCAGCTATTCTGACTTCGAATTTGAAGAATTATTACAAACTATCTTTGTATTGAATAATCTAACAGCAGTAACCATGTGAGCTAAATATAGGTTTGTAATTAGTAAATTTGTTATCTGTGGTATGACGTATTTATACACACCCAATCCCCAGTCGGAAAGTTAGGAGTTAGAAGTGAGCCAGCTTAGTCTTAAAGGTTTTCTTGATGAGGGAATGGCAAACCCCGAAGGAGTTAAGAACTGTATTAATTCTTCATCGCTAACTCGTAACTTGACAACTCACTTTTACCTTGTAACTTATTTGACATGACTTATATAAAGAACACTTTTCTGGAATTTCTCACTAACCTAGAAGGGTTTGATCGCTTACCGGACGAAGCGATCGCCAACGTATCCGAACAACTACAAGCTTGGCGCTATCGCTTGGGTCAAAAACTAATCGGTAAAGAAAATCTGCCGCAACAAATATCGATCGTTTATGAGGGACAAGTGCGGTTGTTGGGATACGAACCCCAAACGCAGATCCCAACCACCTTGAAATTACTGCAACCAGGGGAAATCATCGGTGAAATTGGTTTATTACGCGATATTCCTTGTGAAACAGCGATCGCCTCCACTGAAGTAATATGTTTAACCTTGAATGCAGCAGTATATTTTCAGCTTTTAGATACCTACCCAGCTTTTGCACAAGCTCGGAAAAACCGCAGTAATTTAGTCGAAGTTTTTGACATTCTCGGTTCCTATTGGCAAAAGCAAGCGATCGCGACATTAAATCTCAAAGAATTGACACAAATAGCTTTACCAGAAGCGACAATTCACTATTTGCCTCCAGGGAAAAATTCATTCGAGCAACTCGATAGCAAACGCGTTTGGTTTGTCAGTGGTGGGGGTACAGTAACAAATTTTTCTGTTGGCGAGCGGCTAGAAGCAGAGGATGATCGCGACAAGATCGAAGTTATCGGTGGAAGTCCTGTACGGTTGGTGGGTCTAAATCCCTCTAATTTAATCTTGCAAGATAGTCATCAAATACAACTTGCAGTCAGTCAGAGCCAATCGCATAGTCAAGACGAAATAGATATTCCCTACGCATCGGATGAGATAGTTGTACCACAAACAACCAGTCAGACCTCAAATAGTTCGGCAAAACGGATAAAATACCCATTTTTTGGCGGTAAAGGAGAATTAAATACAGCCTTCGCCTGCTTCCAAATGCTCACGAAACACTTAGAAATACCGTTTCGTCGAGAAGTAATTCGCCGCATTTTAAACGAGCAAATCAAACGCCAGGGTACTATCTCGTTTCCAGCTATTGCCTACCTAGCAGAGTTGATTGGACTTAAAGTACAACTTGTAGAGCTACCTGTGGCGTCAGTAACGCGCATTCCGACACCAGCGTTGATTCGCTATGCTGATAATTTTGCCGTTTTATATGCAGCCGATGCGAATACTATGGTTGTGGGTGTACCATCCGAAGGAATTGTTCGCTGCAAACCCGCTCAATTTGTTGAACAATTAGATATCGACCCTACTAACTTTCCGCCGCAAGTTAGGGTATTACTGCTAACACCCACTAAAGAAACACCCCAAGAACGTTTTGGTTTGCGGTGGTTTCTTCCTTATTTGTCACGCTATCGCCGAGTACTGATCGAAGTATTTATTGCTTCCTTTTTCGTACAGTTAGCAGCATTGGCGAATCCCTTAGTTGTGCAGTTAATTATCGACAAAGTTATTACCCAAAATAGTATTGGTACTCTACATATTTTGGGTGTTTTACTATTAGTAGTTGGGCTATTTGAAGCAGTATTAACTACCTTACGAACCTATTTATTTGTCGATACCACAAATCGCATCGATATGGGTCTAGGTTCGCAAATTATCGACCACTTACTACGTCTACCACTGCGCTACTTTGAACGCCGACCGGTGGGCGAACTTTCTACTCGGATTAACGAATTAGAGAACATCCGTCAATTCCTCACTGGTACTGCTTTAACAGTGGGGTTGGATGCTTTATTTTCCTTGGTTTATATCGGTGTGATGCTGATTTATAGCTGGCAACTCACCTTGGTCGGTTTAAGCACAATTCCGGTGTTTGTGATTATTACTTTAATAGCATCTCCCACGATTAGCAGACAATTACGCTCTAAAGCTGAACGTAATGCCGAAACTCAATCTTATTTAGTGGAGGTAATGTCAGGAATTCAAACAGTAAAAGCGCAAAATATCGAATTGCGATCGCGCTTTTCCTGGCAAGAGCGTTATGCTCGTTTTGTCGCTGCTGGTTTTAAAACAGTTGTCACTTCTACTCTCGCCAACTCTACCAGTAACTTTCTCAACAAACTCAGCAGCTTACTAGTTTTATGGGTAGGAGCTTATTTAGTACTCGAACAACAATTAACCTTAGGTGAATTAATCGCCTTTAGAATTATCTCTGGTTACGTGACCAGTCCAGTATTGCGCTTAGCTCAACTTTGGCAAAGCTTCCAAGAAACTGCCTTGTCCATAGAACGTTTGAGCGATATTGTCGATACGCCAGAAGAAGCAGAAACAGACCGTTACAATATACCCTTACCAACGATTACCGGAGCAGTCAAATACGAGAATGTTTCCTTTCGATTTGGTACCAGTGGCCCTCTCCAACTTTCTAACGTCAACCTCGAATTTCCTCCTGGAAAATTTATCGGAATTGTTGGACAAAGTGGTTCTGGCAAAAGTACGATGATGAAATTATTGCTGAGGCTTTATGAAACCGAGTCGGGCAGAATTTTGATTGATGGTTATGATATTGCCAAAGTAGAACTTTATTCACTGCGACGACAAATTGGTGTAGTCCCTCAAGAAACATTGTTATTTGATGGAAGCGTTCAAGAAAATATTGCTCTGACAAATCCCGATGCCACAACCGAAGAAATTATCCAAGCGGCTCAGGTAGCCTGCGCTCACGAATTTATCATGAACTTGCCCAACGGTTATAACACACGGGTAGGAGAACGAGGTTCTGCACTTTCTGGTGGACAACGCCAAAGAATTGCGATCGCCCGTTCGGTGTTACAACGACCAAAATTACTCGTTTTAGATGAAGCAACCAGCGCATTAGATTATCCTACAGAGCGCCAAATATGTCTCAACTTAGCTAGGTCATTCCAGGGAAATACAGTATTTTTTATTACCCACAGATTGAACACTGTTAGTAATGCAGACATCATCGTTGTGATGGATAACAGCAGAGTTATAGAACAAGGTAGCCATCAAGAATTAATGGCTGCTAAAGGTCATTATTACTACTTATATCACCAGCAAGAAGTGAACTTATGAGCAGGAATCAGAATTCCCAATCGACTATATTTCACTGCACTAACAGAATTCAGCAATAACTATAGGGTGGACACTAGCTATCGATGTTGGTGTCCACCCTACAAAAATTTCATTTTCAATCCCAAATCCCACATCCCAAATCAATATGACTCAACTTAATGGAAATCACACCAACGGGAATCATAAGAACGGAGCAAAACAAGATTCACGAGTAGTTACAAAACAACAGAAAACTGCTCCAGAATCTTTAATTAACTCAAATCCTCAAGAGTTTGAGCAGTCGGTTATTTTGCGCCAATCTCCAGTTTGGTCGCGTACAATCATGGTGACCTTAATAGCCTTAGCTTGTTTTGGAGTTGCTTGGGCTTATTTTGCCAAAATTGAGCAAGTAGTACCAGCAACAGGACAATTAAAACCGGAAGGAACAGTTAAAGAAGTCCAGGCTCCTGTCAGTGGAGTAGTCAAAGCAGTTTATGTCAAAGATGGGCAAGAAGTCAAGCAAGGAGATTTGCTACTGACTTTTGATTCCATCGCCTCTGTTGCTGAATTAAATTCTTTGAATAAAATTCGTACTGCATTAACTAAAGAAAACCAAATTTATCGGCAATTAATGGGAGCAAGTAATGGTACTACATCGGAATTATTATTTTTGCGTAGTAAGTTAGCACCAGAAACTGCTTTTTTATTAAAAAATCGATCAGCTTTAGTATCAGAAAATGATTTATTGCGGTCTCAATTAAGAAAATCTGGTCAAGATTATGCACTAGGAATTGATGAACAGCAACGTTTACAAGTTGCCAAGCAAGAATTAGATTCTCGTTCTTCAGCAGCACGGTTAGAAGTAGAAAAAACTAAGAAACAACTTACTCAAACCGAAGTGAAAATGGAAGACAGTAAATCAAGTTTAGCTATTCAACAGAGAATTTTAGATAAACTGAAAATCCTCTCAGAAGAAGGTGGCATTTCTCAGCTTCAGTATCTTAACCAACAACAAGAAGTACAAAACCGCACAGCGGAAGTAGCGCAATTAGGCGAAGAAGTGAAACGTCTCCAGTTGGATATTGAAAAAGGACAGCAAGAGGTAAGCAATACAGTAGCTATCACTGATAAAGACGTTTTGGATAAAATAGCTGATAATAAAAAACGTATTGCTGAAATAGATAGCCAATTCATGAAAGTTGTATTGGAGAATGAGCAGCGTTTAGCAGATATCAATAGTAAAATCTCTCAATCACAGCTAAATGTTAAATATCAAGAGCTCCGCGCCCCGGTAGCCGGAACAGTTTTCGATTTACAAGCCAAAAATCCTGGATTTGTAGCAAATCCAACTACAAAAATGCTGCAAATTGTCCCGAATGAAAATTATATCGGTGAAGTTTTCATCACAAACAAAGATATCGGTTTTGTGCGAAAAGGTATGAAAGCAGATGTCAGAATTGACTCTTTTCCTTACAGCGAGTTTGGCGATATTAAAGGAGAAGTAATGGGAATAGGATCGGACGCATTACCCCCAGATCAAACACATCAATTTTATCGGTTCCCGGCAAAAATCCATTTGGATCGACAATCGTTAGTTATTAAGAGTAAAAACGTGACTTTACAGTCAGGGATGTCTATCAGTGCCAATATAAAAGTGCGGGAAGAACGAACTGTGTTGAGTCTGTTTACTGAGTTATTTACTAAGCAAGTTGATACTCTCAAAGAGGTTCGTTAACTTGTGAAGTTGTAAAAGCAATTGCAAATTTATTAATGCTGAGATTGAATGGTACATCAACCTTTGGCGTAACACACCCTATTGATTAATGCATATCAAATTATAGGTAAGGGCGTACAATAGTACGCCTATAAAGCTGTTGCTATAAACCTTAAAGAACTCAAGATTTTACTACAATCATTTCACTTGAAACATCAAATACGTTCCTCCTAAACCTTCTAAAATGGTGCGTGTATTCGCAATCATCATTTTTTGATAGGTATCTGCTTCGCTTCCAGGTTCTCCAAGTCCCTCGGAATACAGTTCCCTGTCAGAAATTTTCACATTAGCTTGTGTGGCTACAGATTGAATCAAATTAGGATTAATTGCTACCTCAGAAAAAATGGTTGGTACTTTAGTCTGTTTAATATTTTTAGCTAAATTATTCACTCGTGCAGCTGTCAGTTTTTCTGTACTACTAATACCTTCCATTCCCCCTGCTAATGAGATACCGTATGCTTTAGCATAATAACTGAGGGCATCAGAGGTAGTAACCAACTTGCGTTGTTTAGTAGGAATACTCGCAACTCTTGATTTAATCCAGCTATCTAGTTGAGTGAGTTCATTTGTGATTTTTTTGGTATTGCTGGTATAAACTTCTGCATCACTAGATGCTAACTTTCTCAAGTTACTATTAATTACTTTTACCATCTCTATCGCATTCTTAGTATTGTGCCAAACATGAGGATCGGTTAATATCCTATCCCCTTTCTGAAATTTTTGCGGCTTAGATACTGCAACTTGCCCGACAGCTATTTTTGGTGCAGAATTTTTAGTCGCTTTGATTAATTTGATTAAATTTGGTTCAAAATTGTAACCAGTATAGAAAATCAGATTGGCTTGCTCTATAGCTTTACGATCTTCTGGTTTTGGTTTATAAATTTTGGGATTGGTAGTTGGGGAAATCAAACAAGTGAGGTTAACTCTATTCCCGGCAACTTGTTTAGTTAAGTCACAGAGTACGCTTGTAGTTGCTACAACTCGGGGAAGATTCTCATTTACCTCGGTACTAGTCTGAGTAAATGTAGTTTTTATAGCTTGATTTTGACACCCAACAAATCCAATCATTAATGCAATAAGTATACCTCGGAATAAAGTTTTTTTGTGTGATTTTTTTGACATCCTTATCTCCTAGTGGATGCATAAAAAAAGATAATCAATATTCTTGAACAAGTCAGGATTGATGAATTCAAAATTTAGAATTCAACAAACAAAGTTTTTGTAGATAAAATGTAGCTTCACGCAACGGGTTGCAAAACTGCTAAAGGTAAAAGCACCAAGATACGAGGCGATGCTAGGGTGTCTTTGATAGAAGCATCAAGCAACTATACCATCGTGCCGATCTGCCGTCAAAGTGGCAAATTGATTAAGGAAAGGAACATAGGATAATGGGGCGAGCAATCGTAGGGGTTGATGGAAGCAAACCAAGTCGTGAATCTAAGGCAATTGTAGCTGTGGTTTCGCCAGGTGTGGATATGTATTTGTTACAAAATTGGGGAATTAGTGATTTTTAACCATTAGCTGATTGCTCTTATTTCTGAAAAAAAGCTATATTTAGGAAAAGCTGGTGATCGCTTATATCAACCCCATCATTAAAAGTAATTGCTGATACTAAAGTAGCAGATGTGATCGCTGGAATTAGCACTATACCATACTGATTTGACACAGTTGCTTAGAAGGCGATCGCAAACAAATCAATTTCAATTGTTCGGCACGACATTATTTAGATGAATAAATAAAAGTCCAATAAATCAATTTTAGATTTTGAATTTAATAAAACCCAAAATAGCCAAGGTTTTAAAGCCATCCAGTTGGACTCAAACTCATTGTGACTTTTGGCTCACGAGTTAGTGAATTATTTAGCAAAAAATTTCTCGAAGCTGACATCGACTAAGATTAACAATGGTAATTATAGTTGTCATCATTAACACCTTGATTTCGTTGCTCCTACTCTATGTCGCTTGGCAGGTATGGCAACTTAAGCAGCAATTAGCATCTATAGCAGATAGGTTAACCGCCTATGAAAGTTCTACCCATGCAACACTCTATAAAGCACCTGAAAATATTTATTTAAGTCAGCAGAACATTTATAACTTACGGCAGAGAAACCAAGTATTACAGATACAAATTCAACAAGTGCAACAAATTATCAGTCTGATTTTGCTAGGGCGGCAAATCTGGCAGCGTTATTTTCAGAGGCTAGAGTTAACACCAGCCAAAACAGCACTCACAAAATAAGTTAATTAACAAAAGATAACAATTGAAGAACTCTTTAATTAGAAATCAGAATTATGAGTGCCCAATTCTGACACCTTTGCAGAGCTTTCCTTGCTTTGCTGTGAATTCTTAGAATAAAAGCAACATGTGTGGCTGAAATTTTGTCAGGATAGTAACTACTACACTGTGATCAAAGCTTGCCTACCTGAAACAAGCGGCTTAAGCTCCTTTCCTGGTGAGTTGATTATGGTAGCTGGATTTGGGTTCTGCTGCATATAGATAAAATTGTTTAAGTCTTGCAAGGGGGGAAAACCCACCTAAAATGGGTCTAAGGAGAGAAACAACAAGATGTCTAATAACCGTTCTGGAATATTTGTTGGCGGTTTGATGCTGGGAGCGACAATCGGCGCCTTAGCCGGATTGCTAGTTGCTCCACGCACAGGGCGCGAAACGCGTAAAATTTTGCAAAAATCTGCCAATGCTATCCCAGAATTGGCAGAAGATATATCAACAAGCGTGCAAATCCAGGCAGATCGTTTTTCTGCTAGCGCACTGCGAAACTTAGATGAAACTTTAGATAGATTACGGGAAGCGATCGCCGCAGGTGTAGATGCTAGTCAGCAAGAAAGCCAAGTCTTGAAGCGGCAATCTGTTGAGGACTCAGATTCTCTTCCCCACCAATTAGAACGCTTATAAATAACGTAACTGTGATTGAACCCCTGTTTTGGTTGGGACTTTCCTTACTCTTAGTCGCTACAAGCTTGACTGCGGTTTTAGTGGCGGCTATACCGGCTTTGCAGGAGTTAGCACGCGCTGCTCGCAGTGCAGAAAAGCTATTTGACACACTCTCGCGAGAGTTACCGCCTACTCTAGATGCTATCCGCGTCACTGGTTTAGAAATTACTGACTTAAGCGACGATGTCAGTCAAGGTGTCAAAAGTGCTAGTCAAGTCGTCAAACAAGTTGACCAAAGCCTTGATACTGCAAGAAAACAGGCTCAAAATCTGCAAGTAGGTACACGTAGCGTCTTAGTTGGCGTCAAAGCAGCTTGGAAAAACCTCACGCGCCAAAAACCAACCAGGCGAATCAGCGATCGCCTCACTGACAATGAAAAACCAGCACTCACGTTGCGAGAACGAGAAGTGTTCAGACAACAAAATCACCGGATCAAAGCAGAAGCCTACCGCATCAATGACGCTTATAACGAGACTGCTAATTGGGAAACAGATTTTGATGATGAAGATTGAATTAGGGATTGGGGACTAATACTGCAAGGCGTAATTCGTAATGACGCTCGTTCCGACGCTCCTCCGTCGCTAACGCTTCGCTATCGCTACCGCTTCGAAGACAGTAATTCGTAATACGTAATTCGTAATACTTGCCAAAGGCGAGAAGCAAGCTACGTAATGACGCTTGTTGCGCTAAAGCGTCTCTCCTTGGGAGAAGACACGGCTTAGCTGCGAAGGCAGTAATTCGTAATTACCTGTTGGCAAGGGTTTCAGACATTTAAAATGTTTGGTTTATTTCGGCTGTGCTGTACTAGGGACTAGGAAATAGCATTAAAAACACTATCTTCTAATCCCCAGTACCCAGTATCCAATATCCAATACCCAATCCCTAGTCCCCAATCCCAAATACCCAGTCCCCAATACCAAAAACGCTTTGCTTTGATCCCTAAGATTAGAGTAAAGTAAACAAGTGTAAAGAAGTATGATTTTCCGGTACTCTTTTAAAACAACTTGTTCACTTTTACCTTTGATATTTCTATAAAAAAGTTCATGCAGTCTTGTTTTTGGCGACGAATCCTGGTATCTATTGCAGTATTTTTCCTGGCTGGGTCAATTTGGGTAATGCATTCTCCCCCAGCACTGGCTTATGACAATCCTGACTTACTTCCAAAGACCTTTACGCCAGTTGTAGACTTAGCTAAATCGCTCCCTGTACTGCAAGAAGAAAAGCTAGTCAAAGATTTAGAGCAGTTTGAAGCCGATACAGGTTGGAAATTACGAGTATTGACTCAGTATGACCGTACTCCGGGTCGGGCAGTGATAAATTATTGGGGTTTAGATGACAAAAGTATTCTCTTAGTTGCTGACTCTCGCGGCGGTAACATCCTCAGCTTTAGTGTCGGCGATGCTGTTTATCAACTTTTACCTCGGACTTTCTGGATAGAACTACAAACGAGGTTTGGTAATTTGTACTTTGTACGCGAACAAGGTGAAGACCAAGCTATTCTGCAAGCCTTGGAATCTGTTAAAGGCTGTTTACTCAAGGGTGGTTGCAATGTTGTCCCTGGATTGCCACGAGAGCAGTGGATTCTCACTTTGATTACTTCAGTTATTGGTGGGATAATTTGTGGATTTGCAGCTCAACCCCGTGAAAAAGGACAAGTGTTTGCTTGGCAATGGGCTTTAATTTTCTCTCCTTTGTGGGGAATCTTATTTATTGCCTTTGGCATAGGGCCAGTAGTGACACGTACAAGCGATTGGTTACCTCTAGTTCGCAACATTTCTGGGTTTCTCATCGGCGGCTTAGTTGCTTACCTCTCTCCTGTTTTCAGTCAGCCTTCTTCTAGTAATGAGTAAAGAGTGCCCAGTTATGAGCGCTGAAGTCAGAATCCACCAATTCACCAATTCTGACTCCTAACTCTCTGAAACTGGTAAGCTGAAAGCTAAATATTTGAGAAGCTCAACAAAAATGGAATGGCACGTAAGTGATGCTCAAAGTTTAGCAATCATTGATAGTGAAATTGGCGATCATGTCTTTTCACCCGCAGAGTATGAGATTGTACGTCGGGTAATCTATGCCACGGCTGACTTTGAGTATAAGTCTTTGATTCGCTTTTCTGAACGTGCCTTGCAAGCTGGAGCAGCAGCATTAGCTGCACGTACCGCAATTGTAGTAGATGTACTGATGGTACAAGTAGGTATTGCTTACGACATTCAAAATACTTTCGCTAATCCACTCTATTGCAGCATGGAAGCTTTGACACGCCCGCAAAAAGAAAAAACGCGGGCTGCATGGGGAATAGAAACCCTAGCAAAGCGTTATCCAGAGGGTATCTTTGTGGTCGGTCAAGCGCAAACAGCATTAACAGTACTAGTAGATTTAATTGAAGCTGAGGAAATTAGACCTGCTTTAATAATTGCGACTCCAGTGGGATTCGTAAATGTCGATCACGCCAAAGGGCGTTTACAAGACTCTCTAGTTCCTCACATTACAATAGACAATCGCAAAGGTAATGCAGTTGTTGCAGCTGCGATCGTTGATGGATTGATTGATTTGGCTTGGCAAGCCTATGGGCAAAACGGAAATAGGGAAAGCTAGGAAAGTAGGCTCTGTGTTATTTTGTATCCAAAAGAGTATTCAAAATTAGTGAATATCCTGATATTTTAATTGAATAGTGCGGACCAAGGAGCGTAGTATTGTGGTAATTGAGAGTTTCAGTTTAAGCACATATATTGCAATCCCGGTAGTTCTAGGTCTTTTGCTTCAGGGAGATAACATAAAAGTACCTGTAGTTAAAAATGTTAGTCAGGAATCTATTGTTGAAGAAACAGTAGCGCCCACTCCCCAGTTAATTAGTAGTAAAACAACTGGAAAAACATACTATGTTAGTGGTACTGGGAACGACAAAAATAAAGGACTTTCTTCTTCATCACCTTTTAGGACTATTCAAAAGGCAGCAAATCTTACCAAACCTGGAGACACCGTACTTATTATGAACGGAGTCTACACAAATGCAAATCCCAAAGGAGAGGTAGTATCAATTACTCGTTCTGGAACTGCAAATGGATGGATTAAGTTTAAAGCATATCCTGGGCATTTACCAAAACTTCGGCACAATGGATGGCATGGAGTTCTGATTCACAATGGAGCTTCATATATTGAAGTAAACGGGCTTGAAGTTATAGGAAATAATGCCAGTGTAACTCTTGATTATGCCATGAGTCAAAAGAGTAACAAATTAAACCCACTAACAAATGGAGGCTGCATTAGCATCGATGGAAGAAAACAAGGTCATCCTCATCATATACGTATTGTCAACAACAAGGCACATAACTGTGGTGGAGGAGGTATTTCGGCAATTGAATCTGACTATGTGACAGTAGACAATAACGTAGTATTTGATAATGCCTGGTACGGGGTCTATGCTGGCAGCGGAATTTCAATGCTGCGTAATTGGAACTTTGATAACTACCAGGGATATAAGATGTTTGTAACCAATAACAAGGTTTATAACAATAGACAATATATTCCTTGGATTAAGACCGGAACTATCACAGACGGTAATGGTATTATTATCGATAGTTTAAATAAGCCTGAAAAATCAAAATACGTTCCATATAAAGGACGTACTTTAGTTAAAAATAATCTAACATTTCATAACGGTGGTTCGGGCATTCATTCATTTTATAGTACTCGTATTGATATTATTAATAATACAGCTTTTCTAAATAATCAGACTCCAGAACTGAAACTAGGACAAATATTTACTCAGATGTCATCTGATGTCAAAATTTTCAATAATATTCTCTATGCTTTTCCTGGCAAAAGTGTTAACAGTAATAGTAAAAGCAAAAACGTTGTTTTTGATTATAATATATATCTCAATACTTCCTCTGTAAATGTTAAGGGACCTCACGATATTGTTGCAGATGCAGAGTTTATCAGGGCACATCCTACTTTGAAAAAAATAGATGGTGATTGGAAATCACAATTATCTAAACAAAGTCGATTTGCACCGACTTCTATCAAGCTTGATTCAGCAAGTGTTGTTTGCGAACCAGTGACTTATAGTTTCAAAGGCAAACTTATCAAGGTGGGATGTTCGCGCTAAGGATGGCAAAAAATATCACATTATTAATCGCCGATTTCCATACCATTGACTCAAATCATCCTCAATTGCCTCAAGAATAGGGATCGCCTCAGTTATTGATTTTGCATCCACAGTTAGCAGTGCAAACGCTTCCTCAACCCGTCCTTGATAGTCCTGCGGGCAGATAGCAAACTAGAAACAATATGGTTAATGAATGGGGACAATTCTTTGTTCATAGAACAATTGTTGGATTTTCATCGCTGGTCATTTTAGATTAAAAGTATCGCTACTGAAACCTCACAATGTTGTAGCAGGAAGAGTGTAGATTAATCATATTCTTTTAGGAATTATAGACTTATATCCCCAAAGGAAACACCGCACCAAATCTCTAACTTGGTGCAGTTTTTCACAGTTTATTTAGCAATTAATCAGACTCTAACGATTGAGAATTTTGAATTACTCCTCTACTCTACGCTGACGGCGACGCGGCCTTCTTTCCTGTCGATCTTCACGCAGACGACGGCCAACTTCGTTAAAGAAATCGCGCCGCAGGTAAGGATAATCGCTGACCCACAACTCCCGACTGGGAATGTATATATCGCTGAATTCTTCGATGCTGCTTAAATCTGGGCGATTTGACATTACTACCATTTCTGCAATTTGACCGCGAGCGATCGCTTTATGGGTAGGACGTAGTGGTGCGTCAAATTCAATACTAAATCCTGTGTCATCACCCACTTCTAAATTAATCCGTTTTTCTCGGTTTTCTACAATTACCAATTCACCTTTGTTATTGACGGTTTCTTGTTTGCCAGTTAACTGATCTGTAATCCACCAATCTAGGACTCGACCACGGAAAAAGCCGCTATATTTATAACGTCGGCATTGTATATTCCGCATACTTGCTTGAAACACGGGATACCACAGCCAAAAAAAAGCGCTAATTACTCCCAGCACAAATATTATTGGACCAAACTCCAGTCTGAAAAAGGCTTTGACAAGCAGAATTACGACTAAGGCAACTACAGAAATTAACAGCCGTTGCAAAAAATTTGCAAATTTTCCCCAGTAGTGCTTGTACTGAATACCAGTAGCAATTAAGGGGATAATTTGTTCAAATTTCTGGCGAGTCAATGGTACTAACATGAGTGCTGAGTACTGAGTGATAAGTAGTAAGTTTAAAGTATTTTTTCTAATCCATATATTAACGACTTTAGCGTTAATACTTTGCGAATGGCTAATAGCACTCCTGACATATAACAAGCGCGATCGCTCGTATCATGTCGTAAAGTATAAATTTGTCCCGGTGCGCCAAAAATAACTTCCTGATGAGCTACCAATCCCGGTAAGCGCACGCTATGAATTCTAATGCCTTCCTCTGCCTGGCTTCCCCTAGCTCCTGCTAATTTTTCAGTTTCTTGGACTAAGGCAGAGTTAAAAGTTTTACCTAGTTCTCCTAATAACTGCGCCGTTTGAATTGCAGTACCACTGGGTGCATCAGCTTTTTGGTTGTGATGCAGTTCAATAATTTCTACGTGGTCAAAATATTGAGAAGCAGTGATTGCAGCTTGTTGTAACAGTACCATGCCAATGGAAAAGTTAGGAATAATTAGACAACCAGTACTAGCTTTCTCGGCAAAGTCTGCCAGGTCATGAATTTGTTCTCGACTTAATCCAGTCGTGCCGACTACAGGACGAATACCGTAGGCGATCGCACTACGAATATTGTCATAAACTGAATCGGGATGGGTAAAGTCTACCATCACCCCTGGCGGCCCTTGTCTCTCCCCAGCCACATAACCCAACATCGGTTCTAATTGATTGGTAATCGGCACTTCCAAGGGTTCGCTTAAACCCGCTAGTTCTCCAGCATCTTTATCTTGATGCTGCGGGCTGCTATCAATTGCACCCACTAAGTTTAAATCGGGTGCTTCCGCTACGGCCTTAACTACTTCACGACCCATTTTACCAGCAGCGCCGTTGACGATAACCGGGATAGAAGCTTGATTCATCATATGTCGAGAAATACTTTTTGAGTTAACAAGGGCATTGTAAAGACTTTTGCGATGTAAAAATACCAGTCCCCAGTCTCTAGTACAACAAGGCAAAAGTCACGTATTCACCCATTCAAAACAAAGAATACTTATACCTCAAGCTTTTTACCGATTCATATGGCAGGTTTATTTCCGCCATGACTTACTAGTTGCTTTTTCGTGGATAATCCTAAAAATTTTTCATCGGTACTCCTGTGATAAGTAGGTTTAATAAAAGCTATTAACGTTTTTTGTCAAGTTTAGTTGACTAATTGTAATAAATTTTGTTAAATTTATTTACATAAGCTAACAAAGCAGCAAAGCAGCCATCTAGTTAAGATTGCACTTTGTATATGGCCTTTCTAGTTTTGGTTGTCTTGGATGTTAGCGGAAAAATAAGTTTTGGTATCGGTATCTCTCATTGACATTTGGACTTCTCCCATTTACCTCGGCTATTAAGTCGGGGTTTTTTGTGTTCTTGATTAGCCCTCCCCATCTTATGCTTCATCCGAAGCGCACCGCTTGGTGGGAGAATAAAAGCGAGAAATAATGCTTGCCTGGTATTGCCTCCAGCCCAAAGGAACCAACTCTAATGTGGAAACGAATTGTATTAATTTTGCTATTGGTGTTGAGCTTCAGCCTAAGTAATTCTAGTGTAGCGGTTGCAGCCGGACTTAAAAGCTTTGTAGACACCAGTGATGGCTATCAGTTTTTATATCCTAATGGCTGGCTGCAAGTTAAAGTTGCCGACGGACCAGATGTAGTTTTTCACGATTTAATTGAGGTATCTGAAAATGTTTCTGTAGTAATTAGCCCAGTTCCAGAAAATAAAACCTTGGCACAATTGGGAACTCCTACAGAAGTAGGATATAAATTAGGAAAAGCAGCTCTGGCGCCTCCTGATTCTGGTCGTTCAGCTGAATTAGTCAATGCCGCGCAGCGAGAAGTAGACGGTAAAACATACTACCTTTTAGAGTATGAAGTTAAACTCCCCAATCAACAGCAACGACACAACGTCGCCAGCGTCGCTGTTAGCCGTGGTAAAGTTTTTACCTTCAACGCCTCAATTACTGAAAAACGCTGGCCAAAAGTTAAACAAACAATTGATGAAGTTGTAAATTCTTTTTCTGTTTATTAGTCATTAGTCATTAGGAGTATTGAGTAGTAGAGATGCGATTAATCGCGTCTGTTAGGAGTGAGGAGTTATTCTCCTTCTCCCCTCATCTCTTTTGCCCCTCATCTCCCTCATCTCCCCTTGGTGAGCGAAGTCGAACCACATCGCCCTCATCTCCTGGTTCTCTATGAGTATTCCACCTTTTGTATTGGCCTCAGCTTCCCCAGCCCGCCGACGTTTGCTGCAAACTGTTGGTATTGAACCAATAGTTAAACCGAGTGACTTTGATGAGTCGCAAATCCAATTAAGTGAACCTGCACAATTGGTAAAAACTCTTGCTCAGTACAAAGCCGAAACTGTAGCCCCACAGTTTAAATCAGCTTTGATTATGGGTTGTGATTCGGTTTTA
Organism: Nostoc sp. PA-18-2419; assembly: GCF_005869855.1. Lineage (GTDB taxonomy): Bacteria > Cyanobacteriota > Cyanobacteriia > Cyanobacteriales > Nostocaceae > Nostoc. The sequence continues at coordinate 251,475 of NZ_SZNH01000003.1, forward strand.
TCTTTTAATGGTGAGATTCATGGCAAACCAGGGGACGCTAGTGAAGCGATCGCCCGTTGGCAGATAATGCAAGGTAACTTTGGCGACTTACACACAGGTCATGCTTTGATTGATACTCACCGAAAGCATACTTTAGTCAAGTCTCAAGTTACAAAAGTTTACTTTGCTCCAATGAGCGACAAGGCAATTGAAGCATATATTGCTACAGGTGAACCCCTCAAGTGTGCTGGTGCTTTTGCCCTTGAAGGTTTTGGGAGTCTATTTGTCGAAAAAATTGAAGGTTGTCACAGCAATGTAATTGGACTAAGTTTACCTTTACTGCGGCAGATGCTAGCAGAACTGGGATACGATGTTACGGATTTTTGGCAATAGTCATTTGCAATGTTATAGGTGCTTTTAATTTTTTGCTGTGAGGATAATTTTGGCTAAAACTTGCAAGCAACTTGCCATATCCAGGTCTTGAGATGTATTAACCTGCATAGCAATAGCAACTTTGTAGTTAGGAAAATACTTAAATATGCTTTGGTAGCCAGGAGTCCAGCCAGAATGTCCGTAGGCTTTCCCAAACTCAGTCTCACTGATGGTAACACCAAGCCCGTAATCAACCTTCTCAGATGCGTTACGGGGAATCGTGGTTAACAGGTTATTAAGATAAGCTCCCCTCATAGCCTTACCTTCATAGAGCAATTTTGCCCAGCGAACGATATCCTTTGGATTAGTCACCAGACCACCATCAGTCCATTCATTGGCAGGGTGAAAGACTAATACACCATTTTTCATGTTTTTCTCTGGTAGACCTAAAAGGTTATCTGGACTGAGATAACCTGGTGATAGGTGAGGAATATTACGGTGATTAGCTGGTTGTGTAAGGTTGAGAGACAGTGGATTGAGGAAACGTTTTTGTAGTTCCTCGTAATATGTCTTGTTACTTACCTGCTCAATCAGCAGACCAATAAGAATATAACCAGTATTGCTGTAAGCAAAGCCTTGACCAGCAGGAAATAAAGGCTCCCGATCTAATACCAACTCTAATAACTTTCGGGGTGAAAAGTAAAAGTCAGGATTGGGAGGATCGGTACTGAATGCTGTTCGCAGAGTGCTACTGAAGCATTTGTTGTGATTATGGTTAGGTAAACCACTGCTATGGTTAAGAAGCATACGCAGTGAAATATTTTCCCCATTTGGAAGACGGCTGAACCAATCCTCTTGTGCAAACCATTTGGCAATCGAGATATCCAAGCTAAGCTTGCCCTCTTGTACCGAATCAAGTGCAACAGCAGATGTGAATGTCTTACCCACGCTGCCTGAGAGCATTCGCATATCGGATGTCATTGCAATTTGATTTTCTTGATCAGCATAGCCAGTCGCAAACTCGATGCATTGTCCGTCAGCAAGTATGAAGGCTGCTGTAGCGCCCGGGAAGTTGATCTGTTGCTGAAGAATGTCTAATGACTTTTGGAAGCGTTCGACATCTTCAAAAGCATCTCTCATTGCTTTAACTATCCATAAGAGAAGGGACTTCCAAAAAAAATTATCTTAAATTATCTGTAATTTAGACTACAAAATAAATAATATTTCGAAAAAGCAACTGTCTTATAACTTTACGTTTGCTGGTGTAAGTGTTTGCTTAATATTGCAAGCTATAACTGTGAGGCACGGCAGGTTGTAGACTGGCTACTAGATCGCATTCCCAACTAGATATGTCATTTACTTCTATGCCCTCGCTGCGCGAGCAACAACATCCCCTGATTCGTCAGCTAGCTGATTGTATTGAGGCAGCTTGGCATCACCACCTGGATCTATCGCCCTACCATTTGCCTGCTGAGTTGGGGTATGTGGAAGGTAGACTAGAAGGAGAAAAACTGACGATTGAAAACCGTTGCTATCAAACGCCTCAATTCCGAAAAATGCACTTGGAACTGGCAAAAATCGGAAACATGCTCGATATTTTGCATTGCGTCATGTTTCCCCGTCCGGAATATAACCTGCCGATGTTTGGTTGTGATTTGGTGGGTGGTAGAGGTCAAATTAGCGCGGCGATCGCAGACCTTTCTCCCATACGTGTAGAAGGTACCTTACCAGAATCTTATACTACTGCGCTCACACAGCTAACAGTGCTTAACTTTTCCCAACCGCGCGAATTACCTGAATGGGGAAATATTTTTTCAGATTTTTGCATCTTTGTGCGCCCCACTTCTCCAGAAGAAGAAACAATGTTTTTGTCTCGCGTGGGAGAATTTTTAAAAATCCATTGTACCCAAGCGATCGCCTCTAGTCCAGTTTCAGTCGAACAACTTACACAAAATCTCGCCGGACAACACAACTACTGCACTAAACAGCAGCAAAACGACAAAACCCGCCGCGTACTAGAAAAAGCCTTTGGTCCAGCTTGGGCAGAACATTACATGACTACAGTTCTATTTGACCTTCCACAGGAGATTTCCTAATAATAAATCCCCAAGAGCAGAGGTCTATGGCAGGAACCCCTAACGCAAGACGGGGGCAGAGGGGACACAAGTACAGGAGATGGTGAAGGTGGGGCCCCCCTCTGGGGATAAGGGGCGATGGGGAGATGGGGGGCAGGGGGAGATGTAGTTCGACTTCTCTACCAGACGCTACGCCCAGCCTTGCTTAAGAGCAGGGGTACGCTGACTAACCGGAGATGAGGGGCACAAAAGACAAGGGGACAAGGAAAATAATTCCTAACCGGAGCTTTCGGAGTCTCCAGCGAGGCTCAATAGTTATTATTCATCAGTCAACACTCAACACTCTCCAATTCCCCATCTGTAGGCTCTGTTACGTTTTCCGGTAACTGATAAATGTAGAATTCATTTAACGAGAGTTTGATGGAGTCCCAAAATAGCAGCAGGGAGAGTACTAACACCAATTAGCTTTAACTAAGTTACAGATGATGACGCTCAGAGTTCTCTCAACGGCAGCTTTTGCCGATGCCTCCAGCAACGCCAAGGGCGAACAGAACTTCAGGCGACACAGTAACACAGTGACGCAGTGAATAATGTGTAGCAAAATTTTCGATAATTGGTATCAGGTATTTGAAACAAATGATTTTTGATCTTGTTTTTCAATTTTGTGAATAATTGTAGCTCCACTGATTAAGTTGTGGTAACTCAAACAGTTATCAGCAATCAAAATTTAAGTTGGCGATTTGAAACAATTAATTAGCTATCAGGAAATGTAAGAATCCAGAATTCAGAATTAATAGGCTTGGATGCCCGAGCTTGCTCAGCATAAAATCAAGCAGGTATACAACTATTGATTTTCCAACTTTTTGACTTTTGTATTCTTAATATTCACTGATTAGTTAATCTTAATAACTTTATCCTTGCGGTAGTGAATCTAGCAGTACAATACCGCACCTTAGTAGTTTTGAATTTTCGATACGGAGGCAATATTTCGCGTCTCTATATCTGAATTCATACTGCCATGAGTACATAAAAGAGTAATGAATTCCAATCTCCATTATAAAGATTGCTGAATTTAGAATTCTGAATACTTCTTCAAATAGCCAGCTACAAGAGGCATGATTTTGCAAAGCTTTAGGTGAGTGTTGAGTGTGGATCGTGCAATGGATTTTAAGCCATATCGTTGTTTGTTCTAAGCGGCTGGCTATTGATTAAAAACCCATTTTTACTTGCATCAGCACAATTGAGATAAACGGGCAACATACTATGTTAAGGGTGACTGAGAAGCCAAAGCCAACTGAGCAGACGTTTAATCCCGAACAACCTAAAATTTGGTGGGGTATCGCTATAGCAGTGCCAATAGTAATTGCTGCTGGAGTGTTAGGTACAGCTAAAATCGAGCAGTTAAAAAAACTAACTGTATCCGCACCTGTAATGCCATCTAGCAATACCGTTAGTGCTGTGGGACGTTTGGAACCGCGAGGCGAAGTTGTTAAATTATCTGCACCCTCCTCAGGATTAGCACCATCGTCACGAATTCAGCGGCTTCTAGTTAGAGAGGGTGAAAAGGTTAAACAAGGTCAAATTGTGGCAATTTTGGATAACCGCGATACCCAAATAGCCGCACTAGAAGAAGCAAAAGCTAAAGTCCAAGAGTCCCGTGCAAATTTAGCGCAAGTCAGAGCTGGATCTCCCAGAGATATTCAAGCCCAGAGATCGGTTGTTGCTCGCTTACAAGCGCAGTTAGTCGGGGAAAAGGATGCTCAACAAGCAACCATTGCTCGGGTTGCAGCTCAGTTAAGTGGTGACAAAATCGTTCAACAAGCAACTGTCAATCGCTTAGAAGCTGAACTCAGCGGACAAACAGAGGCTCTCAGAGCGACCCTGGCGCGTATCAAAGCCGAACAGCGCAATGCTCAAGTGGATGCTGGACGCTATGATTTTTTATACCGAGAAGGTGCGATTTCACAGCAAGAACGCGATAGAAGACGCCTGAGTGCGATTACAGCTAATCAGCAGGTTGCTGAAAGTCAAGCTACCTTGAAGCAGACATTAGCAACTCTACGACAGCAGCTTGCAGAGGCTAGAGCTAATCAAGTACAAAATTTAGCAACTTTGCAACAGCAGCTGATTGAAGCCAAAGTTAATCGTGACAAAACTGTAGCAACTTTGGAAAGACAAATCGATGAAGAAAAAGCTAAACTCAGCAGACTTTTGGATGTTAGTCCTACTGATGTGCAAGTAGCGCTAGCCCAAGTTAGTAATGCGATCGCTAATGTCAGAAAAGCCGAAGCAGAATTGAAGTTGAGCTACGTTCAAGCACCAATTGCTGGAGAAATTTTAAAGATTTACGCCAAGTCAGGTGAAGCTATAGGTGCAAATGGCATTGCTGAACTTGGACAAACTAATCAAATGTTTGTAGTTGCTGAAGTCCCTGAAGATAGTATTAGCAAAGTGCGTCTCGGTCAAAATGCCACTATCACCAGTGATAACGGAGCATTTAGTGAGGAACTAAAAGGAACTGTTACTGAAATTGGTAGAAAAATTGGCAAAAAAGATGTACTGAATACAGATCCAGCAGCAGATGTGGACGCCAGAGTCATAGAAGTGAAAATTGCTCTGTCTCCGGAAGATAGTCTGAAAGTTTCAGGTTTAACTAATGCAAAAGTTCTTGTAGAAATTAATAAATAAATTTTTCTAGATTAATCATTAATAATGACTAAAAAAATCCCTCTGTCTTGGCTACAACTAACAAGAGAAAAAACTCGCCTAACTGTGGCTTTGGCAGGAATTGCTTTTGCTGATATTTTAATGTTTATGCAGCTCGGATTTCGGGATGCTTTATATTATAGTAACGTTCGATTTCATAGCAGCTTGCAGGGCGACATCGTTTTAATTAACAGTCAATCTAGTGCTGTTTTGGCTATGAGAAGCTTTTCACAACGACGATTATATAAAGCTTTAGAGTTACCAACCGTCCAATCAGTACATCCTATATATTTAGATTATACAACCTGGAAAAATCCGATAACAGGTCGCCCTCGTAGTATCCTGATATTTGGCATGAATCCAGAAACTAACTTACTTAATTTGCCCGGAGTTCAGGAAAATTTACACAAACTTGAACTACCAGATGTAGTTTTATTTGACCGTTCTTCTAGAGTCGAGTATGGACCAATTGCTGCTAATTATGACCAAGGCAAGACGGTGACAGCAGAAGTACGAAGGCGGCGAATGAAAGTAGGCGGACTATTTACATTAGGCGCATCTTTTGGTGCAGATGGGAACTTAATTACTAGTGATATTAACTTTCTGCGGATATTTAATAATCGTCAGAAAGGATTAATTGATATTGGGTTAATTAGATTGAAACCGGGAGCCAATGCTAATACTGTTGCCGAAGAGTTAAAAAAGTACTTACCTAAGGAAGAGGTAAATGTTTTAACTAAACAAGAATTTATTGACTTTGAGCGAAATTACTGGGCAAGTAGTACAGCTATCGGATTTATTTTTACACTGGGAACTATCATGGGTTTTATTGTCGGAACTGTAATTGTTTATCAAATTCTTTATACAGAAGTTTCAGATCACTTAGCTGAGTACGCCACCCTCAAAGCAATTGGTTATACACATAACTATTTATTAAAAATTATTCTCCAAGAGGCTTTTTTACTAGCAGTTTTAGGATATTTACCTGGAATAACTTTTGCTTTATTTATGTATCAAAGTGCCAGAAATGCAACACTTTTACCAGTATTTATGAGTTTTGACCGTGCCATAAATGTGTTGATTTTGACTATAATTATGTGTTTTGTCTCTGGTGCGATCGCAGTCCGAAAATTACGTTCTGCTGACCCAGCAGATATTTTTTAATTAAGTTTTAATTAAAATTATTAATTAAAAAGTAATTAATAACTAAGGAACCCTAATTTCAGCAATCAACACAGTTATATCTGAAAACTGTTAATTCATAGCTAACAAATTTATGAAGAGACAAGAACCTGTAATTGCCATTAAAAATTTGAATCATTACTATGGCAAAGGCGCCCTGAAAAAACAAATTTTATTTGACATCAACCTCGAAATTTATTCTGGCGAAATTGTAATTATGACCGGGCCATCAGGTTCAGGCAAAACTACATTACTGAGCTTAATTGGTGGTTTGAGGTCTGTACAAGAGGGAAGTTTGAAGTTTTTAGGTGAAGAACTTATTGGTGTCAATCAGAACAAGCTAGTACAGATGCGGCGTAACATTGGTTATATTTTCCAAGCTCACAATTTGTTGGGGTTCTTGACTGCCAAGCAAAACGTACAAATGGCAGTAGAATTAAATGATCGCATTTCTAAAGCAGAAGCGATCACTAAATCAGAAATGATGCTGCGGGCTGTTGGTTTAGAAGAAAGAATTAATTATTACCCAGACAATCTATCTGGTGGTCAAAAACAAAGAATTGCGATCGCCCGCGCCTTGGTGAATCGTCCTCCTCTAGTCCTAGCAGACGAACCTACAGCCGCATTAGACAAACAATCAGGACGCGATGTCGTAGAAATAATGCAGAGCCTAGCTAAAAATCAGGGAACTACTATCTTATTAGTTACACACGACAACCGCATTTTAGACATCGCCGATCGCATCGTAGAAATGGAAGATGGTCTATTGACGCGTAATTCCTCAAATACATTTATTCAGTCTTAATTTTTGTGCAATTAATCATTAGTGATTTGCAAAGGACTAATGACAACCACAATTATTGTTTAGCCGAACCTGATTTTTTAATTCCAGGTTGGTTTGACGGAGTTGGGGCATTTGGTTGGCGACTAGTGCGAAAAGTCACATTCACCCCTTCATTCGACTGCTCCAGCACCAGTAAAGGTGTAGGCTTAGCCTTTTGATCCCAATGCATAGTGGCAATCCGACCTTGAATTGTTGGTTGCCAACTATCTTCATCTTCTATAGGACTTAAGTAAGTTTCTATACAATCAATAATTTGGCTAATAGTTGCAGAAGTTGCTTGTGTCGGTAACTTCATTAACCGGACTTGAATACGAAAAAGTACGCGTTTAGCAGAGTTCGGTGGAGTACCAGTTTCATACTCTACATCAAAAATTTCATCTACCTGCCGACCGACACTGTTAGCAATTCCGACTGTTCCCTGTTGGGATTGATTTGGACGCAGCGCTTGAGAAATTTTATCTTTGACCTTAATTTTTACTTGATTAAGAATCGCGAAGTGAAACACTTCCTCTGACATCCGCATTCGCAGATAATCTAGGTTAAAATCCCGTGAGTTGACTAAATCAGGATTAGTTTCCATTTTGCGAATTGTTTCCAAGGCAAGCTTAAATTTTTTTTCTATTTCTCGCGCGCGAAATTGTTCAAACTTAAGTTTTTTTTCCAGTTGATTGATCTGGAGCTTACTATACACAATCAAAGCAATCACCACTAAAGCCAGTCCTCCAGAGGTTAGCACCAAGAATGATGGTGTTTGAGGATTACTCGCTGGCACTTCCTGGGATGCCTTTTTAGTCTTTGTCCCGGAGGATTGGGCAAGAAACATCGAAGTGGGCATGGTTGGGAAACTGAAAAACTTGACTCCTAATGTTTAGGATTCCCAAATCTTCAAGGTCATCTTGCTGTATTATTATTATTTTTTACAGCTTTTTATAAACTGCATATGTCAATACATCTGAGCCTCACTGCCCTATCTGAGGTTTCATCTACTTGTCTAGCGAATATTCGTCTTATTGCCACAGATATGGATGGCACCCTGACTAGACGAGGAAAATTTACTCCTGCACTGCTGCAAGCTTTGGAGAATTTAGCAGCAGCTAATATTAAAGTACTGATTGTCACAGGACGTTCTGCTGGGTGGATGAGTGGATTGAGTGCAATTATGCCAGTCGCAGGCGCTATGGCAGAAAATGGCGGTTTATACTTTCCATCTGAGAATCACAAACCAGTAATCTTAACACCCATTGCTGATTTAGCTAAGCATCGCCAGCACTTGGCTATAACTTTTGAAAAGTTACAAACTCAATTTCCCCAAATCCAGGAATCTGTTGATAATCGCTTTCGCATCACTGATTGGACTTTTGACGTAGCTACTTTGAGTCAAGATGAATTACAAACCCTAGATCGTCTCTGTCAACAAATGGGCTGGGGATTTACCTACAGCAATGTCCAGTGTCACATTAAACCTCAAGGACAAGATAAGGCTGTAGGATTGTTGCAGGTATTGCGCGAATACTTTCCTGATTACTCACCAGAACAAATTGTCACCGTAGGTGACAGTCCCAATGATGAAAGTTTATTTGATCACGATTATTTTCCGGTTTCTGTAGGTGTGGCAAACGTGCTGGAATATGCAGATAAATTACAATATCAGCCTGCTTATATTACTGCTGCTGCCGAAGGTGATGGATTTTGTGAATTATCTAGTTATATTTTACAAAGCTTGCACTTCCCAAATTAGGGAAAATCAGACTTGCTCTAAAATAATCTTGTAGCACTGATTTTATAACCATGACGGCTACTCTACCTATTAGTGTCGAATCAGAAATCTTTTACCCTAGTGCTGATGGTCAACCAGTGGCAGAAACCTACGACCACCTTTATGCTTTATTAACTACTTTAGAAGTACTCAAACAGTATTTGGCAGATCGTCAGGCAACAGTATTAGCAAATCAATTTCTTTACTACGCACAAGGTTTTCCTAAGCTACGGGTAGCCCCCGATGTAATGGTGATTTTTGATGTTGCACCCGGCGGTCGGGACAACTATAAAATTTGGGAAGAAGGTCAAGTACCAACAGTGATTTTTGAAATGACATCCTTTGGTACTAAAGGACACGACGAAATCTTCAAAAAGACCCTCTATGAGCAGCTAGGCGTTAAAGAATACTGGCTATTTGACCCGAAAGCCGAGTGGATAGAGCAAAAGTTACGTGGTTATCGGCTGCGAGGAGAAATCTACGAATATATAGAAGATGGACGCAGTGAACCACTACAACTGCGTTTAGCGATTGAAGGAAAGTTAATTGCGTTTTATCAAGAGCATACAGGGAAAAAATTATTAATTGCCGATGAATTGGTAGAAGCTTTACGCCAGGAAGTTTTAGCAAGGCAACAAGCAGAAGAACGTGCAGAACAAGAAAGCCGACGCGCAGAACAAGAACATCAACGCGCAGAACAAGCACAATTAGAGATTGAACAGTTAAAAGCAAAGTTGCGATCGCTCAATGTAGACCCTGATACTATTGAGTAAATTTTTTGTAATATTAATTACCTTAGCGCCGCAGGGCGTTCGCGCAGCGTCTCGTAGAGAAGCTCATTGCGAATTACGAATTATTATCAAGTCAAATTTATTACTTTGGACATATTACAATCAATGGATGTCTAGCACGTTTCAATCTATCACCTAGAAACGTTAACAGACTAACCGATACTTCAAAAAAGAGAGATTAGGGTTTATTTCCAACTTCCACCAGAAAGTACAAAACCAAATATAGAGTCAATAATTTACCTTTAAGTATTGAGGTATAAAACCATGCAAGAAATTGAAAGATTTTTTGGGAACTTATTCAGTAGTATAGTCAACCGCTTTAAATATTCTGCAATGGACGCTACTGAGCGAAAAATTAAAGAAACCGTTGACCAACAGGTTGAACAACATCGACAAAGATCCAAGCCTAAGGATCGAGAAGACGGTCAGTAGAGAAATTTGTTGATAGAAAATTTAAATCAGCCAACATTGGTAACTGTTAAAATCACTTTGTTAAACGGTAATACCATTGGTAAAAATTTTTACTAAAAGCATAGCGCTTTCCAATTGTTGAGTGGGCAGCGCTATTTTTAGATCCTTACTCTCTCACAGGTATTATATTCAGTAATCTTTATATTACTACTAAGAAAAAAATCGGATAAGTAAGCTGACATAATAAAATGTAAAATCCAAACTAGCGAAACCTTATACTCTTAAGAGTTTTACCTTCTGCCTTCTGCCTCCTGCCTTCTACTTGCAAACTAAAGTAGATAGAACAATACCATAAAACACCGTTATAATTACCAGTGCTAATTTATGCAAACACTGCTAAACAACCGCTATCGAGTTATTCGGACTTTAGGAAGCGGTGGGTTTGGTGAGACTTTCTTAGCGGAAGATACTCAAATGCCTTCCAACCGCCGTTGTGTAATTAAGCAGCTAAGACCAATTCAAAATAACCCGCAGATTTATCAGTTGGTGCAAGAAAGATTCCAACGGGAAGCAGCAATTTTAGAAGACTTAGGCGGTATAAGTAACCAAATTCCCACCTTATATGCTTACTTCCAATCAGATGGACAATTCTACTTGGTTCAAGAGTGGATAGAAGGTGATACCTTAACAGCGAAAGTCCACGAACAAGGTTTATTAAGTGAAAGTGCTGTTAGAGAAATATTAATACATTTATTACCAGTACTAGAACAAGTACACAATCACCGGATTGTTCATCGAGATATCAAGCCAGATAACATCATTTTGCGTCATCGAGACCATAAGGCGGTGCTGATTGATTTCGGTGCTGTCCGCGAATCAATGGGAACAGTGATGAATTCCCAAGGGTTACCTACGAGTTCGATTGTGATTGGTACGCCGGGATATATGCCAAGCGAACAAGCGGTAGGTAGACCAGTTTATTCAAGTGATTTATATAGTTTGGGAATTACAGCAATCTATCTTCTCACCGGAAAACAGCCACATGAATTGGAGACAGATTCGCGTAGCGGAGAAATTATTTGGCACAGACATGCTTTAAGTATTAGTCCTACATTAGCAGGAGTCATAGATCGAGCGATCGCCTATCATCCACGCGATCGCTTTGCCACAGCCAGAGAAATGTTTGATGCCTTGCAATTTAGGTCAGTTGCTCCAACAGTACCTTACAACCAACCGCCAGTTGCTCCAACAGTACCTTACAATCAACCACCAGTTGCTCCAACAACACCTTATAATCAACCGCCAGTAGCGAGCGTACAGCCTCATGCAACACAGCAAAATACGGTTGCTGTTAGTCCAGGTTCTTCCAGTCAACCTACCAATCAAACTAGTGGACGCAAGGGAATCCTTCTCGGTAGTTTAATTGCTGGTGGTTTGATTGCTACTTCTGTAGTTATTGGTTTTGCTCTCAATAGACCAAATCAATCAGTAGTACAGTCAAACGTTTCATCGGAATCTACCCCAACTCCCAACGAACAGTCAAGCACCTCATCGGAATCTACCCCAACCCCGAAAGGACCACAGGATACGCCCTCACCTACACAATCTCCAATTTTTAGCACTTTTGAACCTGAAGATAATGCACCAGTGCGATCGCAATTGCCTAGTGCTACCCAATCTCCTCAAACTCCCTCTTCAACCGAGCCACAAATCGATAGACCCTCACCAGAAGAAGCGGTACAAAATTATTATGCAACTATTAATCAGGGTCAGTATCAAGCTGGGTGGAATCAGCTATCTCCTAGCTACCAAAATAATCGACGACTTCACCCAAATGGCTATCTTTCTTATATTGATTGGTGGGGCGGAAAGGTTCAAAGCGTAGATGTTGAGCAAGTTAATTTGGTAGAAGCAAATACGGAATTAGCTACGGTTGATGCTCAGTTTAAATACGTAATGAAAACTGGCAAAGTAGTTCCTGGTTCTGTACGCTTTTTTCTTCTATGGGATGCCCAAAATAACAGGTGGGTTATTAGTGATACTAAATAGTTGAGTTTTAAAAAATGTCTTTTCGTTTTTGCAAATAAAAAGTCACAGTTAGATAAATGAGTGTATGCAAGCACAAAATTCCCCAATTCAAACTCAAATTAGACCATGTTGCTTCATAAACAGACGTTGGTTCAAATGGTTGGGGCACTGTACTGCCATCAGGTAATTTAATCGGTTCGGGAACCAGTTGATTAAGGTTAACTAAAGCACCGTAAGCTCCCACTGACCAGCGACTCAGCATTAACCAAGAAACTTTACTGGCAGTACCTTCCATTTTGAACAAAACGCCAGAAAAGATAAACTGAGGAAGTAACAACAGGGGTAAAGCACTATTTGCTTGACTAGTATTTTTGACAAATGCTGATACAAATAAGCCAAGGCTAATGCTAGTCAAAAGAGTCAAAAATGTAGTAATACTTAATCCCCATTGCCAAGAAATTAATTCTGGCTGCGGGGATTTAAAAAATATAAAAATCACCATTATCATTAACAGAGTTTGTAATCCTGCTAATACTGAAAGAATTGTAACTTTAGAAATAAGATAAGCAAATAGACCCAAATTTACTAGCCGTTCTCGTAGGTAAATAGCTGACTCTTTGACAATTTCTTGTAAGGAACTAGAAAGTCCTACCCATAAAGCAGCACAAGTAAAGACGAATAACACACGCAAAGCTAAAGGTGCAAGAGTTGGATCGGGTTGTTCTCCTAATACTAAAGGGTCTTTATTTCGGATAGCGAATGTCATTAAACTAATACTGATAGGCGCTGTTAAAAGTGCTAAAGCCAGGTTAACACGATCGCGCTTTTGAATTTGAAAGTAGCGTTGCGTCAAAATATTAAATTGTTTGCCAAAAGAAATGCCATGACTGTGATTATTAACACTATCCGACTGGGGCGAATGAGTTCCAGGGTTAAGATGATTATCTATATAGCGTCGATAATCATCCGATTGCCGGAATTTAGTAGCTTGGTCAATAATATTTTCTGGTTTTTCTAGTTGATTATAAATATCGGCAAAGTCATCTTTGACACCAAAAAACTGTAAACATTGATCGGGAGGGCCAAAATAACATAGCCGTCCTCCTCGACCGAGAAAGACAACGCGATCGCACAATTTAATATTTGTCGTTGCATGAGTTACCAAAATCACTGTGCGTCCCTGGTCGGCTAATTTCCGTAACAGCTGCATCATTTTTTTATCCAACCCAGGATCAAGTCCTGAAGTTGGTTCATCTAAGAAAAATAACTTCGGATCGGCTAGTAATTCCACGCCAATACTTACTCGTTTGCGCTGTCCTCCACTCAGTTGGGACACCTTTGCATCCTGACGATGGGACATTTCCACATCTTGTAAAGTCTTTTCTACCACCCGCGCCACATCAATATCTGGCGGTAGTCGCAGCTTAGCGGCGTAAGTTAAAACTTCAGACACGGTGAGTTCTTGGTGAATAATATCGTCTTGAGGCACATAACCAATGTGCGTGCGGTACATGTTAAAGTTGCTTCGCAAATTTTCACCATTTAAATAGACTACACCTTGAGTTGTTTGCTCAACTCCCAGTAGTGTCCGCATCAAAGTTGACTTCCCAGCACCACTTCCACCCACCAAAGCGACAAACTGTCCTGGTTCAATCGGTATAGAAATATCATCCAATCGCCGCTTGTCTTTATCTTGGATTACTAAATTACAAGCATCCAAGCGAATTTGATTTCCTCGGTCGAGTATTTGTAATTCATCACCTCGCAGCACCAGCGAAAATGGGCCAATGCGAATTTTTGCTCCTGGTGACAATACAGCAGTGCTATTAACTTTTTGCCCATTGATAAACACGCCATTGGTACTGTAATCGCGGAGAATATAACGCCCTTGAGTGTCAGTATCAATTGTCGCGTGGCGGCGAGAAACAGTAGGGGCTTCTAGAGGTAAAGTAGCATTGCGATCACGACCCAATAAAACTGACCGATTTTTTAAGGAAACCCTTTGCAATTCGTGTGTATTGTTAGCTGAGGGTTGAGTCTGATTATGGTATGTCAGTACTATCTGATCTTGAGAGTTTTGCCCAATGCGGATTTCTGTACCGTTCTTCAGGCTATAGCCAGATTTTGGAGTTACCCGGATTTGATTGATATAAAGCCCATTGGTACTGGGTTTGTCACCATTTCCGTCATAAATGCAGTAGTCTTCGCCATCTTTGCGTAAGAGGGCTTGATATCTGCCTACGAGTTGCCAATCTTGAGGGACAACCAGATCAGCAAAAGTGCGATCGCGCCCCAATATATGTTGTTGCTCTTTTAGTTCAAAGTATAATACTGTACCCTTATTTTCTACTTTCAAATAAGAATTTACATTTATATTATTTTTAGTTGTATTCATAAACTTCAGTTTGTTTCAAAATCTTTGACTATAGTTGATTCTTTCTTAGAAAATAAATATTTCATTAAATCTTCAGAAATTTTCAATTTAAATCAATATCAGTATATATATTTAAATTTTAGTATTTAATTATGCTCAAATACTTTAAAGTTATTAATCTAGTTAATTTGCAAATAAACAAGCTCGTAAAAACCTGAATATCAGCTTTCAAAGCACAAAGGTGTCTTTGTAGTTGCACAGTATTAATTATTGTTAATCTAGATTATTTCACAGACCCTAATTCAGTTTCTCCATAAACGGTAGTTTGGGCAGAAGTTAATTTATCAAATTAAATTATAGATAGATACTTAGCATTATCAGATTTCACAGGTTGAACCCAAGATAAGTGATATATCTGATGTACATTGGAAAGGGCAAAATTTTGTAACTTTTCATGATAACAACGCTGCTAAACAATCGCTATCAAGTTATCCAAGTAATCGGTGCTGGTGGGTTTGGCGAAACCTTCCTCGCAGAAGACACCCACATGCCTTCTCGGCGTCGGTGTGTAATTAAGCAACTCAAACCGATAACTAATAATGACCCGCAAACTTACCAAATAATCCAAGAACGGTTTAAAAGAGAAGCAGCAACTTTGGAGTATTTGGGTGAAAGTTGTAACCAAATTCCTAAACTCTACGCTTATTTTTCTGAGAACGGGCAGTTTTACCTCGTTCAAGAATGGATTCACGGTCAAACCCTGACAAAAATTGTTGAAGTAAAAGGATTTGAAAGCGAAACTGCTGTTCGGGAAATCCTCTTAAGCCTGCTATCAGTCTTAGATTATGTCCACAGCAAAGGCATCATTCACCGAGATATCAAGCCTGAGAACATCATTATCCGTTCTGTTGATGGCAAGCCAGTTTTGATTGATTTTGGTGCAGTCAAGGAAACAATTCGTTCGGTGGTGACTACCCCTGGATACGGTACGCGATCGCTTGTCATTGGTACGCCTGGGTATATGCCTAGCGAACAAGCTGTTGGGCGTCCAGTTTACGCTACTGATATCTACAGTTTAGGCTTAACGGCAATTTATCTACTGACTGGCAAACACCCCCAAGAACTACTAACTGATTTGCAAACAGGGGAAATACTTTGGCACCAGCACACTCCTAATGTTTCTCCCCAATTGACGACGGTACTCAATCAGGCAATTAAGCCTCATGCAGGCGATCGCTATAGTACTGCTAGTAAAATGCTACATGCATTGCAGTCTCCTAGTTATATTTCCCTGCAATCACCGACAACTGCTAACACAGTCAGTTTGTCTCCCACTGCTACATCAACTGGACAAACCCAGGCATTATCTTCTCCCCAAAAACCTCCAATTACTAATAATTCTGCCACTCCTGGAAATTGGCAGAAACCTGCGGCGATCGCTGGTAGTTTGCTAATAGGTGGATTAATTGGTGCAGTCGCAATTTCTAGTATGACTCGTCAGCAACAGCTACAGACAAATATTGCCACAAATCCCACTCCATCGCCAAAATCTTTACCCACTCCTACATTTACCAATCCGCCTATTTCTTTGCGACCTTCTCCAGTCCCAGTTGTACCTATCTCACCACCACAACCGCGAGTAATTGCCGAACCTTTGCCAACTTATACTCCGCCAGTTGTCTCTACACCACAGCCAGAAAATAAGTCTGTAATTTTAGAGACTCCAGCACCAATAGCAACATCAACTCCACAGCCAGAACCGAAGAAGCAACTTGCGATTCCTACACCAGAAGTACGTTCGACACCCCAGAAAAAGCCACGGAGTAAATTAGCTGCAACTGCAAGCAGACAGAGTGTTCCTGCATTTCCTACAGGGACATCCAGAAATATCGTAGAAGCTAGCCTTGGCAAACCAAGCAAAGATTTAAGAGGTGCGTGGGGGAATACCCGCGCTGTTGTTTACAAACTTGTACCAAACAAAATAGACCTTGGCTACTTATTTGATCGCAATTCTCGAATGCTGCGTCAAACAGAGGTAGCTTTTAACCAAACAGTAGAACCACAGATTATGGAAGCTACTTTAAATGGACTTTTAAATGGGCAAGCTACTGAAGACATTAAGCAGGGACTTAAACAAGTACAACAGCGCCAGTCCGATAATTTCAGTTTTCAGAATGGCTCAGTTAAAGGTCAAATTATTCGTCAAGAATGTGATTTTATTTACATTAGTATTTGGGATGAAGACTTACATGATTTTGTGAGCCCATCTACAGGTAAAAAATGTTAATTTTTTAGTAAAAATTGATTTCAAAAATTAGAGTCAGCAGTCAGAATCTAGAATATTTACCAAATCAGCCTTGGTAAGACTACTTAATTTTCTTGTTGATTATTAATCTTAAGTTTAAAAATATTGCTAATTCACCAATTCTTTATTGTAGATTCTGAATTTTTCAGAGTTTTGTATTCTACAATACAAATAAATTATTCAACCAAAGCTTAATAAAATTGGCTTTCTAGGATCTAAATCAACACGATTTCAGTGTTTATAAGCACAAAAATCTAATTTTAAGATTAATAAATTTATGTTCTAGATTTTGGAACTAAATTTAGAAAATCCAGTCTTCACTATTTCCTAAACCCTATGCTTTACGCCCAATTTTTAAAACAGAGTTTTAGATTCTGAATCTTCATAAAGTTATAAATAGCATTATTAACTTTTTAATAATACTTGTCTCAGCTTCTACATTCATGTAGTAAAGTGCGATCAAAATTGTGTAATCTAAAAGCAGCTAAGCTAATGATTCAATTGAGGTCTGATGACTCCTACAATTATGCGTCAGCTTTGGTCTGTAGTCGAAACCGCCCAAGCTAAGATTCTCTTACAACTGGATGATGCTAGCTTAGTGCAATGGTTGGTAAAACAAACCGAAACGCAAATTTTGTTAAATTCTAACGAAACTGATTTTCTCAGCCAGTACATTCAATCTCGGCTAACACTCATACGTGATATTGCTTATGAACGTCAGTGTTAATCGAAGCAAAATCGTCAAGTATTATAGTAGGGAACAGGCTTGAAAGTCTCTTAATCTCAGGATTTTACCATCAGTTTATATCCTCAGCTACCTAGCAACTGCTATATGTTCATAACAAGTGTGATTACTGTCGCCAATTCTAACTATTGATTGCTTGTGATGATTGACTGGTTTGGCGGAAATAACCTTCTACTAAGCAGTCAGAGCCTACTACACGCCAACGAACTCGTTCTAAAGATAGTGCTTGAGTCATGGTGGTAAAACCTAAATCGCCGACAGGCGTAGGAGCAATGCTACCACCAATGATTTTTGGAGCAATAAATGCTAAGACTTTTTGCACTGCTCCTTGAGCGATCGCACTAGCAGCTAAAGTACTACCACACTCCCACAACACACTACAAAAACCCCGCTCATATAAATATGTCATTGCTTTATCTGGTGTAAGTGATGTGAATTCCACTACCTCCACCTCAAGTTTTCGCAACAGTTCTTGAAAAGCTGGGTTAGCACCCTGCTGTGTCAACACCAAAGTTGGAGCATCCGCAGTTTGCCACAAGTGAGCATTTTCCGGTAAGTTAAGATAGCGGCTCATAACCACCCGCAGGGGATTATGTGAGCTTGAGTGATGGCTAGTTAAATAAGGATTATCTAGTCGTACTGTATTACCACCGACAATTACAGCATCACAAGCTGCCCGTAGCTGATGTACTTCAGTGCGGGAATCTTGGCTTGTTACCCAAGCGCTATGACCAGAAGTAGTAGCAATTTTGCCATCTAAAGTCATGGCATATTTTAAAATTCCTAAAGGTCGTTTGTAGAGAATGCGATGAACAAAACCTTCATTTAGCTGACGACAAGCTTCCTGTTCGACTCCTACCAGCACTTCGACCCCTGCCGCACGTAAACGGGCAATACCGCCTCCACCAACGAGTGGATTGGGATCGACCATACCCACTACGACCTTTGCCACTCCTGCTTTAATCAACGCTTCCGAACAAGGGGGAGTGCGTCCGTAATGATTGCAAGGTTCAAGGCTGACATAGATTGTTGCACCTTGGGCCCGAACCCCTGCTGCTTTTAAAGCAAACACTTCTGCATGAGGCTCACCTGCACGAGGATGAAACCCTTCCCCAACAATCTCACCGTCTTTGACAATCACCGCTCCCACTAACGGATTTGGTGAAGTACGCCCTAAAGCGCGGCGAGCAAGTTCCAAACACCGCTGCATCATACAAGAGTCAAAGTCAGTTCCTACTTTTTCCTTTAGTGGTGAATCCAAGTCGGTATTAGGCCGCATGATAAGTGTATTTTCGTGAGGGAAATTGGGTAGGGATGCATCGGTTTGAGCAACCACTGGGAAATTATCCATAATTTTCGGCAACACTGTAAATATTCTGCCAGCCTCTTGGCAAAACAATTGCACCTCGATCCTAATAATTAAACAGAGTGATATCCAGGCGCTATTGTTTGGCTGTCTTAACTTGCATCAGCCTGTAAGATTTACATTCACTTTAGCTTGAATCTATAACAATTCTCATGTGAATGAACAATAGAAGTAAGGCAAAACAACGATTAATGTTGTGCCCCGACGACGATCTGTACTATTTTGTCAGTACTGGGCATTAACCTTGAAGCTTTAGGCATACTGAGATTAGAAGTTCGATGACTCAGGACTCAGTTTGGGATAGAGTATTGTGTGTGCCAACTTTGATCGCCACCTGATGGAGACTGCAATGAGTAAGGCTGTAATCACCATAACTGATGCTGATTTTGAAACCGAAGTGTTAAAAGCCGAGCAGCCTGTATTAGTTTACTTTTGGGCTTCTTGGTGTGGACCTTGTCAACTAATGTCGCCCGTGATTAGCTCAGCTGCTAGTGTTTATAGCGATCGCCTCAAAGTCGTTAAAATAGAAATTGACCCCAACCCAGACACAGTTAAGCGGTATCAAGTCGAAGGTGTCCCGGCCCTCAGGCTAATTCAAGGAGACAAACTATTAGAATCCACTGAGGGAGTCATTGGTAAAGAAAAATTACTCAGCCTTCTAGCTAAGCACTTAGATAGTAATTAGTTATATAGTTATCGGTTATTATTCATTAGTCATTGGTAACTGATGAATGACAAAGCGCAAAGTCACCAGCGATCACAAAGCTAGCTCCAAAGGTGAACAGATGCCACTTACTTGGTTGCTGAAGAAACCCGTCCAATGCAGTGGCTCAACGCCAGTTCCTTTAAGCGTGGGAAAACAGCCAACGGACTGCCTCAATTTTGTAACAGAGGATCAAGGATAAATGACAAATCACAAAGCGCAAAGTCTCTTGCGTACGCAGAGCGTCTTGTAGAGAGGTTTGTTGTGAGCAGAACTTTGTAAGAAAGGAAAAATGACTAATATACAGTTTGCAAAACGTTTACAACCTCTACAATCGAATGTATTTGCTGATATGGACAGAGCCAAAGCACTTGCCTTGGCAGCTGGACAACAATTAATTGATTTATCTTTGGGGTCTTCTGATTTACCAGCCGAGGCACATGTTATTGAAGCCATCGCCCAATCTCTTGGTGATCCTACTACCCACGGCTATCTGTTATTTAATGGTACTCAAGGCTTTCGCGAAGCCGCAGCTAATTGGTACGAACAAAAATTTGGCATCAGAGTCGATCCTCAAACTGAAGTACTACCTCTGATTGGTTCTCAGGAAGGCACAGCCCATTTACCCCTAGCATTACTCAATCCAGGAGATTTTGCTCTGTTACTCGATCCTGGTTACCCCTCCCATGCTGGAGGAGTTTACCTCGCTAGCGGGCAAATCTATCCAATGCCACTACGGGCAGAAAATGGCTTTTTACCAGTATTTGCCGATATTCCCGCCCCAGTGTTGGCTCAGTCGCGGATGATGGTGTTGAGTTATCCTCACAATCCTACTGCTGCGATCGCTCCTTTATCTTTTTTCCAAGAAGCTGTCGCCTTTTGTCAGCAACATAATCTCGCCTTAGTTCACGATTTCCCTTACGTGGATTTGGTATTTGCAGAAACTGGAGATTCGGGACTGGGGACTGGGAATGAGTTTTCCCAATACCCAATACATAATACTCAGTCCCTAGCACCTTCAATTTTGCAAGCTGATCTAGAAAAAAACATCTCCATTGAATTTTTCACTCTTTCCAAGTCTTACAATATGGGCGGCTTCCGTATTGGCTACGCCATCGGCAATGCTCAGTTGATTAACGCTTTACGCCAGGTTAAAGCGGCTGTTGATTTTAACCAGTATCGAGGAATTTTGAATGGGGCGATCGCTGCCTTGAGTGGGTCTCAAATTGGAGTCAAAACTGCTGTCGCTACCTTCCAGCAACGTCGTGATGCTTTTATTGCTGCTCTGCATCGCATTGGCTGGAATGTTCCCACTCCCCACGCCACAATGTACATCTGGGCAAAGTTGCCTTCTGCTTGGAGTCAAAACTCCATAGAATTTTGCACTCAACTAGTCAAACAAACTGGTGTAGCTGCTTCCCCAGGTGCGGGTTTTGGTAAATCCGGGGAAGGGTATGTCCGCTTTGCCTTAGTACATGAGCCATCTTTGTTAGAAACTGCCGTGGAAAGAATGGCAAAGTTCCTCAACTGAACTTGTTTTCAAACTGAATGCCAAGCATTTTTACTTAGGGTAATAGAGTTATGCTGTCCTAACGTAATAATACATAGATTTTTATATTGAATAATCTATTAATTAATACATATAGTTTTTTAAAAATTGCATAATTATACAAGTACTAATAGAAAAATATTTGTCATCAATTTACTGATAATCCACAGGAACTTCACCTAATTGAGTCTCCCGGTTTCATAAACTGGGTTTGTACGTTCAGCTACCAGAGATGGCTAACAATACAAATTGTGTTTTTAAACAGCAGTATTGCCAAAAAACCTGTAGCCAAGACAGTCCAAGCCTAGAAACAGCAATAGTTTAAACCTTAACTTCAAACTGACGGAGACTTGAAAAAAATGAAGATGACTTTTCAGAAACTTGTGATTGGTACATCAATGGCTATTGGTGTGAGCGCTCTTGCCACTGCTCCTGCACACGCTACATCTTTTAGTTTCAACAACCCTAATGAAATTAGAACCTATACTGGTGGGTCAAATGGCACATTCAAAGCAAATGATACTGTAGCCGCCTCCAAAGCCTTGAGTGATAACAATCCCTCTTCTAACGTCGAACTTTGGTATAGTACTGAAAATCCTACTTCTAACGTTGGTTTCACCGCCACACAAGAAAACTATAGTGCTACTGTTACCAGTGTTACTGCCAGTGACTGGAATAGTTTTGGTTCCCAGTGGCTGAGTGATTTGTTGAATTATTACACTCCATTCAAGTCAGTGTGGAATGGATTTTCACCCACTACCCAATCATTAATAGCAAGTTATTTTCCTTTATTGGGGATGGGAGACCCGAACATTGGTAGCTTCCAATTTGGTCAAAATGGCGGTGTCGATTTGACATTGGTTGGTCACTTGGATGTGAAGACTAAACTTTCAGATACACTTTCTACTAAGCTTAATGAAGCGTGGAATGGAGGAGTAAAATTATTATTTCCAACCAACACAAGTCTAGCAACTGCTTCACAAGTCCAAGCTAAGATTTCATCACTTCAACTAACGCTCAATTCACCTCTAACGCCTCCTGCTACGAAGTCAACGCTGACAGTTCAAATATCACAACTGACATCATTCAAAGATCTTCTCAACTTCCAAGCTGCATTAAAGGTCTACCAAGGTGAAATCGGAGCTAGTGAAATCGCCAAAGTAGTTACTGATAATAAAACTTACTACGCCTATAGCTTTAACCCCACTGCATCTGGAATCACAGCCTCTGATGATGGCGTATCCTACAGCGCTTATTATACTTGGCATACACCAGGATACACTGCCCCTCCAAAGAAAGTGCCAGAATCATCAGTAATACTTGGTCTATTAGGTGTTGCTGGTGTATTTACTACACAACGTAAATTAAAAAAAGTATTTATTTGAGATAGCCAGTCCAACCTATAAACTAATTAGGGAGCTATTAGCTCCCTTTTTTATGAATATTTGCTTCCAGCTTTCAGATGATACGTTATGTCGTCTCCACTCCAATAACCGTCATTGCGACCGTAGCAAGCAATCCCAAAAACGTTGTGATTGCGTCGTTTCACTCGCTTCGGATATATTATGGGTGATTGGTGGACATCATATTAAGACTTCTATTTGAGCTGGTGTCTAGCTAATTCGTTAGATTCCCAAATCTATCTAGATGAGCAACAAAAACTACTCTACTCTAGCAGCAAACCATTTGATATTATTAATGATAAAGACTTTGTGAAGAAAAGCTTAATTTTTTATTATTTTTTAATTTTAAGATAATATCATCTAATTATACCAGTATAAGTAAATATAGTGAATTTTTATTATCTTAGTATATTATACAACTTAATTTTTTATTAATTTCACAATTCATCTGGCAATAATTGACTTGTAACTCAAAATGAAGATAAAGGGCAATGACAGCACAATTACTGAACATAAATCACCAATTCCGTTCAAATCAAGCTAGACGAATTCTATTAATCGAAGACCACGATCTTAATAGGATGTTGCTGAGTGACTACTTAAGTTATTGTGGGTACGATGTCCACAGCTTAGCAGAAGGTTCTACTTTTTTCTCAACTATCGAGAAATTCCAGCCAGATTTAATGTTACTCGATTTGAAATTGCCAGATGTTGATGGTTATTCACTCTTAAAACAAGTCCAGCAAAAACCGGATTTGTCGAAAATACCTATTATTGTGGTTTCAGCCTTTGCTTTCAAAGCAGATCGAGAATTAGCCCTGAGTTTGGGCGCACGTCACTATTTTATCAAACCTCTAAAGCTCAAGGATCTTGTCTTGACAATTGATACAGAGTTTAGTTATTACCACAGATAAACTTTTCTACTGGATATATGTTTATTCTGCTTTTTGCTCAGCAATGAACTCTTCAACACGTTGACTGAGATTTTGCACAGAATTGCCAATTTGAGAAATTTTACTTTGAGCCTCTGTTAATAATAAAACTGCTGTTTGCAGATCGTTGAGCGTTTCCGCGATCGCCTCACGGTACTGAGCTTCAAAATCTTGCATATTCATAATTCCTTTTTCTAAAATTATTATAATAGTTATATTTATAATAAACGTAAATTTAAGTTATTAAATCCGTTAATTTGCTTAATATTAAAACTTCTAGAAATGAGTGAGTTACATAATATGTAAATTAAACGTAATAAGAAACCACAATACTTTCATTTAAACAAAATATAAATATAAATTGTTAAGTATAAACTCAAAAATCAAGTTTTTCTGAGGACAATAACTAAAGATTAAATTTGCAGCTACACAAATTATGTCTAAGTTGTTGATCGAGATTTCCTAGACTCAGACTCCTGTATGTGTGGACTAAAAGCCTAGTCACTGTATATTTACTTGAGAGTACTTCGTTCAATCAGCAAGAAAAAATAATTTTTCTTAAAATAGAGAAAGATTACCTAATTTTGGTTGTGACAATATCGACTCAAATACTATCACTGGTTAAAGAGCCAGAACGACTAGAAAGCCGTCTAGCGGAAATTCCACCCGAGCCGGGGGTTTATTTCATGCGGGACAAAAGCGATCGCATTATATATATAGGAAAATCGTGTAAGTTGCGCTCACGTGTCCGTTCCTATTTCCGAGATGGTTACAACAAAACCGAACGCATCGCTACAATGGTCAAATTAGTGACAGAAATAGAATTCATCGTCACTGACACTGAAGCCGAAGCGTTAGCGCTGGAAGCCAACTTGATTAAGCAGCACCAACCATACTTTAATGTGCTGCTCAAAGATGATAAAAAATATCCGTATCTCTGCATCACATGGTCGGAAGACTATCCACGGATTTTTATCACCCGGAAACGCCAATTAGGCAAAGAAAAGGATAAATTTTATGGTCCCTATACCGATGCTGGCCTGTTGCGAGAAGTTTTACGCTTATGCAAGCGTATCTTTCCCCAGCGACAACGACCTCAACCGCTTTTCAAAGACCGTCCTTGTTTGAATTATGATTTAGGGCGTTGTCCAGGTGTCTGTCAAAAGATGGTTTCAGCAGAAGAATATCGCAAAATTGTGCAAAAAATTGCGATGGTCTTCCAAGGTCGGACTCAAGAGTTGATTGATATTTTGACCCAACAGATGAACGCTGCTGCTGAGGACTTGAACTTTGAGTCAGCTGCGCGAATTCGTGATCAAATTTCCGGGTTAAAGTCGCTCACAGCTGACCAAAAAGTATCCTTACCAGATGATACAGTATCGCGGGATGCGATCGCCTTGGCAGCCGACGCACAACACGCCTGCATTCAACTATTCCAGATTCGCGCTGGACAATTGGTGGGACGTTTAGCGTTTGTCGCAGATACTCATGCAGAACCAGGAGCGATTTTACAACGAGCCTTAGAAGAACATTACCAAACTGCTGATTCAGTGGAAATACCCACAGAAATTTTGGTACAGCACGAGTTACCAGATACAGAAATATTGGCAGATGTTTTGAGTGGACGTAAAGGTAAAAAAGTGACGATTTTGGCTCCTTTACGGCAAACCAAGGCAGAATTAATAGAGATGGTAGAGCGAAATGCCCAGTATGAATTGCAAAGAATGCAAAAGTTAGGCGATCGCAACCACCAAGCAATGCAAGATTTAGCTGCTATCCTCGATTTACCAGATGTTCCTCATCGCATTGAAGGTTATGACATTTCCCACATTCAAGGTTCAAATGCTGTAGCTTCACAAGTTGTATTTATCGATGGCTTACCCGCTAAGCAGCACTATCGCCACTACAAAATTAAAAATCCCACCGTCACAGCCGGACATTCAGATGATTTTGCTAGTCTGGCAGAAGTTATTCAGCGTCGGTTTCGCAAGTATGCTGAGGATCAACAATTAGCACGTTTGGGTAATCCTGACTGGCCCGATCTAATTATGATTGATGGTGGTAAAGGTCAATTATCATCAGTTGTTGCTGTTTTGCAAGAAATGAATTTATTAGAAGACTTGCGAGTTGTTAGTTTAGCGAAGCAGCGAGAAGAGATTTTTTTACCGGGAGAATCTAAACCCTTAACTACTGACGCAGAACAACCAGGGGTACAGTTGTTGCGACGACTGCGAGATGAAGCGCATCGGTTTGCAGTGAGTTTCCATCGTCAGCAACGCAGTGATAAATTAAAGCGATCGCGCTTAGATGAAATTCCTGGTTTAGGACATCATCGACAAAAGCAGCTATTAGGGCATTTTCGTTCAGTTGATTATATTCGACAAGCGACAACTACACAATTAGCGGAAGTTCCTGGAATCGGACCGCGTTTGGCTCAAGATATTTATGACTATTTTCATCCATCTTGATATAGGTAAAAAGATATGCACATAGCGAAATAGGGCTTTTAATGTACAAAAGCTCTATTGTCGAGTCTACTTAGTTTTGTGGAACCTACCAATTGCCCGTTCTATCGTTTCTTGAAGTGACAAGCCGAAGGTAGATATCTCAAGTATTACCGCACGCATAGCAAGACGATCTCCTCTTGGAAACAATTGAGGGCGGAGCATCTCATGCTTTTCTTAAAGGATGTTTAAAAAGTCATCTAACGTATGTTTGACTACTCTGGCTATCGAGAAGTTGAACGAGATAATCAGGGTTTTGGGACTTGCGATCGCTTCTCTGAGTTGCATTTAAGGCTCAAGCTGATACTTTTCAAACGACCTCTTATAGTAGCAGGCAGAAGGCAGGAGATAAAACTATTACTGTTGCTAGTAATTCACGCTTGTCATTATCTCCTAAAGGGTGTGACTACGGCTATAAATATGAACTAAATCTTAAGACAGAAATTCTGTAGCTAAAGATACAGTTTTTTTATAGTTTTAATTTTTGAATATTACAATGAAAGGCTTTTTTTCTTTTTATCTCAAAGAACTAAAAATCATCCTCTCTCAAGAGATTAACCATAGGGATCACTAAATCTCTAAATAAAATTTATTTAAAACTAGTTTATGTATCTTAAGTAGGAGGGTAAAATCACGTAAACTTGATGATAATAGATTAAAGATATCTAAAAGTTTTTAAACATAAAATTTTGTTTAAAATAATTAGCCAATCTCACGACAGTTTGTTAAGTTGGGTCGAACCAGAAATTTTGCTGGTTTAACTAGTAGCTTTTTTAAATAAGAATAATTAAAAATAGAGGTTTTAAAATGCAGACAGTACAAAAGATTTACTGCCCAAATTGTGGTAGCCATGCTGAGCGTTATTATATTACTGATAATCACCTAACTCGGACACAATGCCCAAGTTGTGACTACCTGATGATTAGTTGCACTCTTACTGGCAAAGTCATTGAGGCTTATGCTCCAGGAATTCTTGCAAAAAAATAAAAAGCTAAAAATTACTCGTTCAAATCCATACTGATTCTTTTTTGTTGCTGAAGATATGCGATAACTTCTAATATCTCTACTTGAGGAAATTGCAGATAAAAATTACTCACACTCCAGAAAGTTTCTGGTGCATTCAAGACAATTGTGCGATCGCCCCATTGGTTCAACCTGGGTAGCAATTTTCGTGGCGCTACTGGAGTACATAGCCAAACTGCTGCTGGAGAAAGGGCTTTGATGGCACTAGCAGCTACTGCCATAGTCATACCTGTGGCAATACCATCATCAACTAGGATTAGCGTCGCATCTTCTGGATTAACTTGGGGACAAGCAGATATTAATTGCTCTTCCAACAACTTCGCTTGCTGAATGGTTTTATTTAAAGCTATTTCTTGCCAGCGCAAATCATGGTTGGGGTGGAGTAGATTTTGCTCAGTCCAGAGAACATTTCCGGAACTAGTGACTGCACCAATGGCTAATTCTGGGTTTTGTGGATGACTAATTTTTTTCGCTACAACTATTGTTAATGGACAACCCAAAAGACGTGCTATTGGTGCTGCTACTGGTACTCCTCCTCTCGGCAAAGCATAAACAATTGGTTCAGGCTTTACACCACAATCAATGGTTTGTTGAATCAAAAGCTCGTGAATTACTCGCGCCAACTCCTCACCTGCATGGATGCGATCGGCAAAAAGTGGGGTCTGTGACATAGTTTCCCCCAGCGTCTTAGGACAGCACTACTTTTATCATGACTGAATTTTGTCTCAAATTAACTGATAAAATAAGATTTGTATAAATAAATATGTATTCAGTAAAAGTCTATTTTTGATAAGTACCCAGCTAAAGACATACTTGAGTTAAATAAGACTGATGCTAATACCAAAATCGTAATTTTCATGAGCAGTGAAACCCAACTCAGCCTCTTTGACGACTCAACCTTTGACCAACGAGAGCTGATTCCTACAGATGCCAAAATTCCTATCCCTCCCGGAACCTATTCCGCTATTACCGAGTTGGCACAGGATTGCGATCGCTGCCACCGATGTGTATTGGGAAACACTCGTACCCATGCTGTTGTTGGACGCGGTAACCTCAAAGCACCAATAATGGTTGTGGGAGAAGCGCCTGGTCAAAATGAAGACGAAACGGGTTTACCATTTGTCGGCAAATCAGGGCAATTGCTGGAGAAAATTCTAGCATCTGTGAATTTGAGTACTGAGCAATATGTATACATTGCTAATATTAATAAATGCCGTCCACCAGATAACAGAGTTCCCACTACTGAAGAAATGACGGCTTGCAAACCTTATTTACTAGAACAAATTCGCTTAGTTGACCCCAAAATCATTCTCTTAACAGGTGCAACTGCACTCAAAGGTTTAACAGGTGATAAGCGGGCGATTACTAAAATTCGCGGACAGTGGCTAGAGTGGGAAGGGCGTTTGTGTATGCCAATTTTTCATCCTTCTTATTTGCTGCGTAACCCTTCTAAAGAAAGAGGCAGCCCAAAATGGTTAATGTGGCAGGATATTCAAGCAGTGCGTGCCAAGTTAGATGAAATTCAGTTAAATAACTAGTTAGTAACTACGTGATACTTTACTAATATTTTGGAAAGTTCCAGGGTGGACATTACCCTCTTTTTAAGAAGAAAATGATGGTAAATAATCGATATTTAAAATTTGCTCAATAGTGTAGGGACAAGTTTGCGGGAAAGAATTTAACCCACTTTTCTTTTTTGCTTGTCGTAATGCATCAATCTAGACTTCCTCAACCATTGAAAGCAGATAATTGTAGAGATTTTTAGATTTGATTAATTTCCTGAGTTCTACCCAAAAATTATCAATTTCTACTTCCCAATGATTTTTACAGTTAAGAAGACACCAATGTTGATACAAAAGCAGATGTTTGAGAAGTTGCAGTAGATAACTTTCGAGCTTGTGTTTCTGTTCATTACCCAATGCTTCAAGCTCCTCAATCAAATGCTCCTAATCAAGATGAGCTAAATCTCGTTCTTGCAATTGTTTCAATGTAGTTTCTAGCCATAATTGATAATCCTGTTGATAAAGAATTTGAGTAAGTATTTCAGACATTATTTAATATTCTCCTAATTGACTTATTGACGCACACTTCCCGCTTCACAATCGCGTAACCAAGCTTTAACTCCTTGAGCGATCGCTCCATTACTACTATCGCGTGGCGGCGATGGTGGCTGCTTTTTTGGATAAGCACCGATTTGAGAAAACATCATCACTAGACGCCAACCACTTTTAGTTTTAGTCAACAATAACCAGTGAAATTCTTGTAATTCTATTGGTTTATTACTGATGTACTGGCGCTCTAAGGTACTAAAAAAAACTTGCTCAACTCCTGATGCAGCACTTTCTGGAGTATGTGGACTATATTCTTCCAGGTTAAGGGGTAAGGGAGTAAACTCAGGTCTTCCTGCTACCAGCATATAACTGTATAGGTCAGCGCTCCGGCTGCGGGCGCGTTGACTAGCGCGATTAGTGTAACTAGGTAAATTTTGTAACAAGTGTGTAGTTAATGTTTCTAAATCTTGCTCAGAACATAAAGACTTTGCTTCATTGTTGACGTTTCTCTTCTCTGCTAACCAAGAAGGGTTAGGGTTATTTTTTGCGAATGCTGAGTTATTAAAAGTATTTGGTATTAGAAACCAGAAGCCACAAGCTACAAGCCACAAGCCATAAATTTGATTTCTAACTTCTGCGTTCATGAGATCGCACTCAAATCCTCACAAATTCTCTTCCAAGCTAGCTCAGGGTCAGCAGCAGTAGTGATGGGACGCCCAATTACTAGGTAATCTGCCCCTGCAATCATTGCTTGTGCTGGAGTGAGCGATCGCTTTTGATCGGCTTTGTCTGCCCAAGTCGGTCTAACTCCTGGACAAACTAACAAAAAATTATCTCCACAAGTTTGCCGTAGTTGTGCCACTTCTTGAGGCGAACAAACTGCCCCATCCAACCCCGCCTCTTGAGCCATCAATGCCATTTCTAAAGCGTATTCTGGTAATTCTAAAGGAATCTTTAAATCAAATGCCAGCTGTCTACCAGAAATGCTAGTTAACAAACTAATAGCAATTAACTTAGATGGTTTTAAACCCGCTTGGGCAGCTCCCTGGTGTACTGCCTCGGTTGCAGCTTTCAGAGCTTCCACACCACATGTAGCATGAATTGTCAATAAATCTACCCCATAATTGGCTGCAACTCGACAAGCACCAGCAACGGTGTTGGGGATATCGTGAAACTTTAAATCTAGGAAAATCCGCTTTTGCTTCGACTTGAGGATTTCTAGAATTTTCGGCCCAGTGCTGGTAAATAATTCCAAACCTACTTTCCAGAAAGTCACTTCCTCAAGTAGCTCCACAAGGGCGATCGCACTTTTCTCATCCGGCATATCCAAAGCCACTATTACTCGTTGTTGTGCCGATTGCCCACTCCCCATTCTCTGCTCCCATTTAAAGCACTAAACGTACAAATTTATTTTTGCCAACTTGTAAAACTTTACCTTGTAAATCAGCAGTAGCAGCGAAAGTGGTATCGGCATCAGAAATGCGATCGCCATCTAAACGCACTCCACCTTCTTGAATTTTCCGCTTTCCTTCCCCTGTACTTTTACACAAGCCAGTCACATTCAGAAGATAGGCTAATTTGACAGGAAATTGTAATATCTCAGCTAAAGAGAATTCTGGAACTGCACCTTCCTTACCGCCACTTTGGGCGGCTTCTTTCGCTTCTTGAGCTGCTGTTTCGCCGTGGTAGTGTTTGACAACTTCCGATGCTAAGAGTGTTTGGCGATCGCGGGGATTTTCTGGCAGCCGATCTAAAGGTAAATCTGTCAACAATTCAAAATACTGCTCTAACAAATTATCTGGTATTCCTTGTAACTTCTGATACTTTTGACCCGGATGTTCCGACAATGCAATATAATTACCTAAAGATTTAGACATTTTTTGTACCCCATCTGTCCCAATCAAAATCGGCAGCAGCATCCCAAACTGTGGCTTTTGACCAAAATGGCGCTGTAAATCTCTACCCACAGCAATGTTAAATTTTTGATCGGTTCCTCCTAATTCCACGTCTGCTTTAACGGCAACAGAATCAAAACCTTGCATCAATGGGTAGAGGAACTCATGGATAAAAATCGGATTCTCTTTTTTGTAGCGGTCGGCAAATCCTTCTTTAGCTAACATCTGTCCGACTGTCATTGTGGAGAGTAACTCTAAAATTTTCTCTAAGTTTAGCTGGGAAAGCCATTCAGAGTTATACCGTACCTCTAACCTTCCTGGTGTGTCAAAATCCAAGATAGGACGTACTTGGTCAAGATAAGTCTGGGCGTTTTGGGCTACATCTGCTTGGGTAAGCTGACGACGCACCTCTGATTTTCCAGTCGGATCGCCAATACGTGCTGTAAAATCACCAATAATTAGAACTGCTATATGACCAGCATCTTGAAAAGCTCGCAGTTTTCGTACTGGTATGCTATGACCTAGATGAATATCAGTACCTGTAGGATCGATTCCCAATTTGATCCTCAAAGGTTGGTTTGTAGTTAATAAGCGCTTTTCTAAAGTTTCACTGTTAACATCAACTGGTTGTGGAAAAACTTCTACTACACCACGACGCAACCAACTCATATCTTGCGTCATACTAGAAGACCCACTGTTAGCTATACTTTGTACACTAGAAGTTAAGTTGGTTATATTCACTGGCAATTTATCCACTTTCTCATCTGCCAAACTACTATAATTGCAAAAAATTAACCGCCTTGCTTCGCTCAATAAATTACAGTTAAATTTACAAGTGAGGAAGTGAAATCGCCGTGTCATCTAGGACTTTTGAAGAGAAACAGCCGCAACGTCGGGCTTCATCAGGTTTTGAGTTTTTGAAAGGAGTTGGTCAAGTAACTGGCGGTACTCTCCTATCAATCACCATGCTGGCAAGTTCCATTGTAGCCGGAGGACTGGTTGGTTTAGCGATTAGTTTCCGTAATTTGCCAGATGTCAGACAGCTACGTAACTTCTTTCCTTCAGAAACAACTTACATTTATGACATTAAAGGTAAACTCTTAGCTAGTGTCCACGGAGAAGCTAACCGAGAGGTAGTTGCCTTAGATAGAATTTCCCCAAATCTCAAACGGGCAGTATTGGCAAGTGAAGATAGTCACTTCTACGATCACCACGGCATAAACCCTACTGGCGTTGGACGTGCTGTAGTAGTTAACGCGGTAGCTGGTGGAGTGCGTGAAGGTGGCTCTACTATTACCATGCAGTTGGTAAAAAACCTGTTTTTAACTCACAAGCGTGCTTTTACTCGCAAATTAGCAGAGGGAGTACTAGCGATTCGGTTAGAGCAGATTCTCACCAAAGACCAAATTTTGGAAATGTACCTCAATCAAGTTTATTGGGGTCATAATAACTATGGTGTGCAGACAGCAGCACGCAGTTACTTTAATAAGTCATCAGAATATTTGACCTTGGGTGAGTCAGCAATGATGGCGGGTTTGATTCAAGCACCAGAAGAATTTAGCCCGTTTGTGAGTATGAAACTTGCAAAACAAAAACAAAAAGAAGTACTGGGACGAATGCTGGAATTGAATTGGATTAACCAGCAAGAGTACGACGATGCGCTCAAGCAAGAAATTAAACTTGGTAAAATCAAATCCTTTCAAGGTAGTGCTTTACCTTACATAACTAACACTGTAGCGCAGGAATTGGCTAAGAAGTTTGGGCGTGAGGCACTACTCAAAGGCGGAATGCGGGTGCAAACTACAGTTGACGCCAGTTTCCAAACTATGGCAGAGGAAACTGTTGCGAAGTGGCATCAATCACTGTTGGGACAAGGATTATCAAAAAACCAAATGGCCTTGGTGTCAATCGATCCGCGCACGCATTTTATTAAAGCACTCGTGGGCGGTATAGATCCAAAGACTAGTGAATTTAATCGGGCAACTCAAGCTCAACGGCAGCCAGGATCTTCCTTTAAACCATTTGTATACTATACTGCATTTTCTACGGGTAAATACACCCCAGACACAACAGTGGTAGATGCTCCAGTCAGCTATCGAGATGGTAACGGTTGGTACTATCCGAGAAATTACGATGGCGGTTTTAGCGGTCCTATGCCAATTCGTACAGCCCTTGCCCAGTCACGTAACATTCCTGTAATTAAGGTTGGTAAGGCTATAGGGATGAATAGAGTCATCGAAACCTGCCGTACCTTGGGTATTATGAGTCCGATGGAACCGGTTACTTCTCTGCCTCTGGGCGCAATTGGTGTCACTCCCTTAGAAATGGCTAGTGCTTATGCTACCTTTGCTAATTATGGTTGGCAGTCGCCACCTACTGTAATTGCCCGTGTCAGCGATAGTAGTGGTAACGTGTTACTAGATAATACCCCGAAGCCACAGCTTGTTTTAGACCCTTGGGCTTCAGCAACGATTATCGATGTGATGCGAACAGTAATTACTAGTGGTACAGGTAAGGGTGCTGCTATTGGTCGCCCGGCTGCTGGGAAGACAGGTACAACTTCCTCAGAAAAAGATATTTGGTTTGTTGGCACTGTGCCCCAGTTAACCACTGCTATCTGGGTGGGGAGAGACGATAATAGACAATTAGCTGACCATGCAACCGGTGGTGTAATGGTTGCTCCGATCTGGAAAGATTTTATGGAGAAGGCACTTAAGAACGTACCAGTAGAAAACTTCAAGTCACCTTCTCAGTTTCCTCGTCCCAAGTCTAATTAGAGTTAGGAGTTATGAGTTATTAACTAAGTTAGACCTGATATGGCTTCACATCTTGTTCAATAAGGTTTTCCAAAGTTCCGCAAGATTACAATTTTGGATAAATCAAGTCAATAACAAAGTTTTAAAGACATAATTTCAGATAACTTATAACTCCTAACTTGATGTTAAGGCTGTTTTTCTAGCTCGGTTTTCATTCGTTCTAAAGTGAGGTGCATTTGGTCAAACATCTGTTGCGGAGTAACACCAAACTGACCTAACTGGGTTTTCAGTTGCTCTACTGTCATTTGTGCCATGAAATCTTCTGATAGCTCAAAGCGCTTCATAAAGATGCGATACCTTTCCATCATGGCTTCCATTTGCTCAATAAATAGCTTTTTGCCCTCGCGGTCAAATTTACCGTAGTCGTTGCCAAGCTTGATAAGTGCTTGATAGTCATCAAACAACTGCTTTGCTTCTTGCTGAACTATCTCAGAATCGAAGAATCCCATGTTGCCTATATAAAACTGAGCGCCCAGACTCAGTAGCTTAATAGTTTGACTTATATTTATTATTTTAGTCTAGGCAAGTAATCTAATCACCAAGCTTCGGTTTAAGTGCGGTTTATTACCGAAATTTCAACACTTGACTTGTGAACGTTTCCCGTCTCTAAACCCACCTAATAAGGCCGCAATACTCAAAGCTTTAGCAATTGATTTCGGATTGGGGTTTTCACCAGGTTTAATTTTCAGTCTGGAAGCGCATTTTAAAGCTAGTGAATCTTGCGGGTTAAGTTTCAATGCTTGAGTTATATAAACCCTAGCCATCCCTAATAATTTTTGTTGAAGATGTACAAAACCTAATAAAGCGTGATAATCACTATTATTTGGCTCTAACTTGATGGCATCACGGAGTTCTCTGACAGCTAGCGTCCAGTTGGTTAGTTTAGTATATTCGATAGCTCGCTCGTAGTGACGTTGAGCATAGTTTTTCAAAACTGGTTTGACATTAGTTTTTTCAGATAACGTCAATTCAACTGGCTTGACTTCTACCTGAGAAATGATGGGGAGGGGTTCTTCAGGTAGCGACAGATAAGGTTTATGCAATTGTAAGTAGGCTAAATTCAGTATATTAATTTGTTGGGTTACTTGATAAAACTGATGTAGTGATTTGTATTGCGCTTCTGCATAGCAAGCGATCGCTTCTTCATAAAATAACTCTGCTTCGGGTGCAGACATTTGCCGAATTTCCTCAGTTATGGCATCTGAAGACAAAGCTTGTTTGATAACTCTTGCTTGTGAAAGCAGCATAGCTATAGCGTTAAAGCGCTTGTGTTGGTTTTTTAACTGTTCATAAGCTGGGTTGATTAAATGGCTAAATATTGCCGTTGCTAATTTTTGGTCTGGATTGCTGCTTTTGGTCTGGCCGTCTGGATGCAATAGTTTTGCTAAAGTGTGATAGCGTTTGAGAAGCTGGCGATCGTCAGCAGTCACGGAAATTCCCAGCACAGCAAAAGGATCGCAAAGCTGTTCAAGCCATTTTGGCGGTAGGAAAGTCTGTGACATCGTAATAATCCGATCCCTTAAATACTTCAAATTAGCATCAAAGCTCAATGCACAGTCAGATGAGACCTACTCAAGTTTATTCTCAAATACTAAATCGTAAAACTTTGCACCAAAAGTCGCAAAGGTAAGGTAGGTTAGTTGACTAAAATAATAATTATATGACCACTATTAAATAAAAATTTAGGAATATAGTCAGGATAGTTGCCACCATTGTATTTATTGATTGAAAATTTTGAATTGTTTATGGCTGTTTGATTGTCACGACTATGGTACTCGTATATTTGTTAGGAATATGTTGACTAAGCGCAAAAGCCGAAGTGTTGCCGCTGTTCTAGCTTTTTCTGGCACGCTGACAATTTCTGGATTACATAAATTTTATCTGGGACAGCACCTATGGGGTATTTTGTATGTGTTGCTTTCCTGGACGCCTATTCCCAAGGTAGCTAGTGCTATTGAGGGAGTTTGGTATTTAGCCCAAGATGAAGAAGCTTTTGATCGCAATTTTAATCTAGGCAAGTCAGCTCCCAAGAATTCACAGCGCTTAAGTAATCAAGTAGGAGCAGTTGCTGATGCTTTGCGTGAATTAGATGCTCTACGCCAAGATGGACTAATTTCAGAATATGAATTTGAGCAAAAACGCCGCCAACTGTTAGACCAAATTTCTTGAGATTAGCGAAAATCATGAACAATTGGCTACCTTTGAACTTGAAACTGCAAAAACTTCGTGCCAAGCTGCTCAACGATCCCTATTATCGCTTGCAATCTGGAGAAGAAATTCAAATCGCGGCAAAATTGGGTATTTGCATTGATGCTAATCAAGCAACTGTAGATGATTGGTTACGTCTACCAGGTTTGTCAATTCATCAAGCGCGATCGCTGGTAGAACTTTCACTCTCAGGTGTGAAATTTTACTGTATAGAAGACATTGCTGCGGCTTTGAGTATCCCAGTACTACGACTCGAACCATTAAAACCGCTATTAAATTTTAGCTATTATGACCAAGAATCTTTAGATCGTCCTACGCATTTAGTTAATCCCAACACAGCAACAGTCGAAAATTTAGCACAAATTCCCTTTCTCGATTTATCTTTAGCACAAGCAGTAGTGCAAAATCGCCAATCTGCTGGCCCTTTTCATAACTTAGCTGATTTCCAGCGGCGGCTAGACCTACCTGGTGATGCGATCGCTCAGTTAATGTATTTTCTCCGTTTTTAACAGGTTATTGTGAGTTACACCGTTTGGAGTTAAAATGTGAGGCTGCTCTTTTTCATCGTATTTATCAACCTCTGAGACAATCTCGCAAATTTTAACTGTTTTTATAGTTCAACTATTTTTGAGCAATGCGAACTTGATGTCTTTAATCACAACTACAATTAACTGTTAGAAATGGTCAGTTGTCAAAAAACAACTGACCATTTCTAATTAAATAAACCCGATGCGATTGAGAGGCCAAAAGCGAAATGTTGCCCTACCGATGATATTTTTTTCAGGTAAAAAGCCCCAGTAACGTGAGTCGTTACTGTCGTTACGGTTATCTCCCATAACAAAAAATTGGTCTTTTGGAACTTTCACTGGTTGATACGGCTGATTTGCTGGTTCAGCAATGTAGTCTTCTACTAAGGGTTGACTGTTGAGATAGACTTTACCTTGAACAACACTAATTACCTCACCAGGCTGACCAATCACTCGCTTGATGAAGGCTTGGCTTTGGGGATATCCTCGACGTTGTAGTTCTGTAGGTGGCTGAAAAACAATAATATCCCCAGTTACAGGGGGATGAAAATGGTAGGAGATTTTTTCTACCACCAAGCGATCGCCTGTATGTAAGGTGGGTAACATCGAGTCAGAAGGTATATAACGGGGTTCAGCAATAAAAGTCCGAATAAAGAGTGCCAAACATAAGGCGATCGCCACTAAAATCAGATTTTCCTGCCAACTACGCCATACTTTTAACGACGCAGGCTCTTGCTTTGCATCACTTTCGTGAGGAATCATAGAAGTTTTTAGCCAGTTTAAGAAGTGGAACAAATACCTTGATTATTTTGACTCCAAAGGTATACTAAAAATCAAGCTGAATTTTGCACAAATTTATACATAGATTAAATAATACACATATAGTATCTGGCAAAGCTATGCAAAAATTTAAGAAGAAACTATAACCTGTTTCTAGTAACATAAGTTAATGATTTAGGATGCTTAAAGAGATAACTAAAAATCCTAATTCTAATTGCTGCAATTATAAACCAAGTTCCTAGATAATCTTTCAGTTTTGCTTCCTGCTGCTAAAAAAAACTAATTTCCGACTGTAAAGCGATATAGCCAGTCGGTTTTTTATATGAGCAGCAAAAAATTAGTGAAGTCCACTGTAATGAGCCAAAAAACATTTGATTCAAATCCTATGTTTAATGTTTTAATATTTCTGTAACAGACTATTAAGATTTCAACAAATTATTGATAAAAATGCAGATAATTTACGTAATTATACGGTAACAAGGTTCATTAAATTAGAATATGAATAATATTATGAATTTATTTAACTATGAAGAAGAGCATTATATAGATAAAAACTAGTAGCAATTTTGACTAGGGTCTTAGGCTCAAAAATTTAGTTAATCTGCTAATAGAATTATTTTTATTAGATGAGTAAAATGTATCTAAATGAAAGACTAAATGCGTCTTGGCAATCAGAAACTATATTCAATTAATTTCCGTCTTCTTATTTGATATAAATTTTAAAGCAGATCCTCTAAGTTAAAAATTTAACTTTTTCTTAAAAGGGAGTAATGACATTAGGCAGTAGAATATATTTTATTAATTTTCTAACTAATAGTAGTTGATTGGACTCTTTTTCATTTAGCCCTTGTAAGCATTTTTGTAGGTTAATTAAATAATAAATTAAGTTATCGATATAGGATTATATCGTAACTTATAACCTACAAAACGTGCAAATTGTAGGCTTGATAGCTTGACTAAGTTAATTTATAAAGGTATCCAATTCGAAAGCATAGTACTGTCTTAGCTCGCACTTAAGTGATAAACAACAATTAATTTAAAACTCTTATTAATAGAATTTGGATATATGGTTAATTATATAACTATGCTCCTTTTTAGGACTAGTAGTCAAAACATACAAGTGCAGACTTTGAGTTGATAAATGGCTTGATATTAAACAGCGAGCACCTAAATTTAGAGCATACAGATTTCAGTTAAAGCTGTAGGATCTCTCTTCCAAATTATAATTTTTAAAATTATATAAAATAATTAATTTTTGAATACTTAACAAGTTATGTGCTAAAACATACTGTAATATATGTGATTGATGGTTCGATCATTGAAGGAGCTTTAAAGTGGAAAACAAGAAGTCATTTTTCTGGCCACAAGGAATATTAGTTGGATTGGTTGCTTTGGGTGGTGTTTTTAGTCTTGGTTTTATGATGCTTCTCAGACCAAATACTTCAGAGGCTCAGAGTAGACCAAATATCAATGTCAAAAATATGCCTGCAAACACAGGAGTTCAGCAGCGCATTGAGAAATTCAAGGGGGCGATGCTGACAAGTTGGCAACAACAAGCACAAGTAAAAGGCTTCTCCTATGCTGTACCATCACGTTTTGAAGGCGCAATAGTTAAAGCGGCAAAACTTAGTCAGCAAGAGAAAGCGATTGCTCTTACTTTTGATGATGGTCCTTGGCCTCAAAGTACAAAGCAAGTACTAGATATATTGAAATCAAATAATATTAAAGGAACATTTTTTGTAATTGGACAAAATCTCAAAAATTATCCAGAACTAGGAAAGGAAATTGTTGCTCAAGGTCACGTCATTGCTAACCATACTTGGCATCACTGGTACCATTTCTTTAATCAACAGGCAGCTGCCTTTGAAATTGATCGGACAGAAGATTTAATTTATCAAGTTACAGGTGTTAAAACAACTCTGTTCCGTCCTCCTGGCGGTATAATGCACAATGGATTAGTTGGTTATGCCAAAGGACAAAAATATACTGTAGTATTGTGGTCAGCTGACTCTACAGACTACAAACAGCCAGCTGTACCAAAGTTGATTAATAATGTAATTAAAGATTCAAGATCTGGTGGCATTGTGCTAATGCATGATGGTGGTGGTAATCGTTCCAAAACTGTACAAGCTTTACCAGTAATTATTAGTAACTTTAGAAAGCAAGGCTATCGGTTTGTCACTATTCCAGAACTTTTAGAAATGGAAGATAAAGACATAAAATTGGTAGAAAACAAAAAGTAATTATTAATTATTAAATAATTGACCAATATATAGTTGACTAACAACTAATATCATATATTTTTGACTAAAGGCTACATCCGCATTTTAATTGATTTGTTCAAATTATTAGCCGCAGATCCCCGACTTCTTTAAGAAGTCGGGAATCTTATTTATCAATGACTAGTTACTAAACTGAACTCAGTTTTTTTTTCAGGATTAGCTTCTGGACTATCAGCTTCAGAAGCCGGAACTAACTGCCAAAATTTAGGTAAAAATTCTTGCCAGTTTTTGAGAATTTTTTTTGCCTTTGGTGAAGCAGTACGTTCTGCATGAGTTTTGATTAACTCAAACAATTGCTTTGCACCTGCTTGGGTAATCACTCGCTGCATTTTGACACTTTCTGGATTGACTAACTCAGGGAATGAACCGTTTTCATCTAAAAAATATGCCAGTCCACCAGTCATTCCAGCAGCGACGTTACGTCCTACTTTGCCAAGAACGACAATTACACCACCAGTCATGTACTCACAGCAGTGATCCCCAGCACCTTCAATCACTGCTACACCTTTGGAGTTTCTTACAGCAAAGCGCTCTCCTGCTAAACCATTAGCAAATAATGTGCCACCAGTAGCGCCATAAAGACAAGTATTGCCAACTATGACGTTTTGTGATGAATTATAAGTGGCGTTAGCTGAAGGTTTAATGATGATTTCACCACCGTGCATTCCTTTGCCAACGTAGTCGTTTGCCTCTCCTTCCAAGGTAATAATGATCCCAGGAAGATTGAAAGCCCCAAAGCTTTGCCCAACGCTACCTGTAAAGTTGAGATGAATTTGTCCTTCAAAGCCACTGTCACCATACTGGGAAGCGATCGCCCCTGCTAATCTAGTACCTACTGTTCTGTCAGTATTGACTATCGGGAAAGTTTTAGTGACAGTAGATTGGTTGTTGATAGCAGTCTTGATATCGGGATCGGCAAGCAATTTGTCATCCAAAACCACGCCGTTACTGTGGACTTCTTCATGCACTAACCAACGACGATTTTCTCTGCTATCTGGTAGCTGAAGTAAACAGTTGAGATTTAGCGATCGCGTTTTGGTAAGTTTTACCTCTGGGCGCACTTTCAACAAATCTGCACGTCCAATAATTTCTGATAAAGAACGGTAGCCGAGTCGTGCTAACAAACTCCGCACTTCTTCAGCGATGAAGTAAAAGAAGTTGACAACTTTTTCCGGTATTCCCGTAAACCGTTTACGGAGTTCTTCTTTCTGAGTAGCAACACCTACAGGGCAGGTGTTCATGTGGCAAACTCGTGCCATGATGCAGCCTTCAGCAATCATCGCAATCGAGCCGAAACCAAATTCTTCACCGCCCATCAATGCACTTATTACCACATCCCAACCACTCTTGAGACCGCCATCGACGCGTAAAATCACCCGATCGCGCAAGCTGTTTTCCATCAAAACGCGATGTACTTCACTTAAACCGAGTTCCCAGGGCGAACCTGCATGTTTAATCGAACTGAGTGGCGATGCACCCGTACCCCCATCATGACCAGAAATTTGGATAATATCAGCATTTGCCTTGGCTACACCAGCAGCGATCGTCCCAATACCAACTTCCGCAACTAATTTCACCGACACCTTTGCTTTCGGGTTAATTTGGTGCAGGTCAAAAATCAGTTGTGCTAGGTCTTCAATCGAATAAATATCGTGGTGGGGTGGTGGTGAAATCAGCGTTACACCAGGCTTGGAGCGCCTTAACATTGCAATATATTCGCTCACCTTCGGTCCTGGAAGTTGCCCACCTTCCCCCGGCTTAGCACCTTGGGCAATTTTAATTTCAATTTGTTTAGCGTTGACTAAATACTCTGGCGTCACACCAAAGCGTCCCGATGCAACTTGTTTAATCGCACTATAAGCCCGATCACCATTTTGCAATCCTTTTAAATGAGGTAGAGTTGGCGAGTATCCAGATTCATCTACATCATCTAGGACTGTATAGCGCACTGGATCTTCGCCGCCTTCCCCAGAGTTAGATTTGCCGCCAATCCGGTTCATGGCGATCGCTAAAGTTTCGTGTGCTTCTCTTGACAATGCACCTAAAGACATGCCACCAGTACAGAAGCGCTGGACAATTTCACTGACCGATTCCACTTCTTCTATAGATATGGGCAGGCGATCGCTCTGAAAGTCCAGCAAGTCACGCAAGGCCGTTACTGGTCTGCCTTGGAGGTGTTTTTTGTAAACTTCGTAATGGTCGTAGTTTTTGCCATCTAAAGCTTTATGCAGCGTTTTTACCATTTCTGGGCTATTCATGTGGT
Organism: Nostoc sp. PA-18-2419; assembly: GCF_005869855.1. GTDB lineage: Bacteria > Cyanobacteriota > Cyanobacteriia > Cyanobacteriales > Nostocaceae > Nostoc. The sequence continues at coordinate 293,345 of NZ_SZNH01000003.1, forward strand.
ACTCGCCGTTAGGACGGTACTGCACAAAACCCAGGTTTTCTAATTTTTTATTGGTCAGTTCCGGGAACGCCTTGCTGTGGAAGGAAAGTACTTCATCAGCGAGTTCGCTCACACTCAAACCACCGATGCGGGAAGTCGTACCAGAAAATCCCAAATCGATTAAATCTCTACCGATACCAATCGCTTCAAAAATTTGAGCTGCTTGATAGCTGGAGAGTAAAGAAATTCCCATCTTGGAGAGAATTTTCAGTAAACCTGACTCTATTGCTTTGCGATAATTTCCTAAAGCTTGCTCTAAGCTGAGGGCAGTAATTTTTTTGGCCTCAAGCATTAATTTTTGAGTTTTGGGATCGCGCCACCAATCACGTACGGTATCCAAAGCCATATACGGACAAACTGCACCAGCACCATAGCCAATTAGACAAGCAAAATGATGAGTACTCCAGCATTGGGCAGTATTGACAATCAGGGATGTTTTCATCCGCAGCCCTTCCCGAATCAGGTGATGATGCACCGCACCCACTGCTAATAAAGGAGGAATGTAAGTGTATTCTGTGGTGATGGTGTCATTGAGGTGTTGGGGTAGCCCGCCGTAGGCATCGCTTAATATTAAAATCTTTGCACCTGCCCGCACTGATTGGGCTGCTTGTGCTTGTAAAGACTCGACGGCGGCTTTTAATCCTTGTGGACCGTTAGCGATCGCAAATAGAGTTGACAACTCGGCTGTGGCAAATCCTGACAGCTTAATCGCCTCTAATTCTCTTTCGTTCAACACTGGCGACTCAAGTTTTAATCTCTTGGCGTATTCTGGTTGTGGTTGTAATAAGTTACCGCGTTCGCCCAACTCGACTTTCAAAGACATCACCAGCTTTTCCCGTAGGGGATCGATCGCTGGGTTGGTTACCTGAGCAAAACGCTGTTTAAAATAGTCATATAGCAGGTGGGGCTTTTCTGACAATACCGCTAAAGGAATATCATCCCCCATACAGAAAGTCGGCTCAGAACCTGCGATCGCCATTTGTTGAATTACCATTTCCACATCTTCTGTGGTGTAGCCAAAGGCGGTTTGCAGTTGCAGTAAAGTTTGTTTGTCGATTGTCAATTGCTCTTGGTCATTCGTGATTTGTCCTTTGCCGTTGCTGTTTCCATTTCCTGATGATGTATGACTAATGACCAGCGACTTTAATTCTTGACGATACTGTTGCAGCCATTCTCCATAGCGCTGCTGCTTGGCAATCCGCTGCTTAATCTCCCAATTTTTCAGTACTTCCTGATTGACTAAATCCACAGCAATCATTTGCCCAGGGCCTAGTCTACCTTTCTCCTTAATCTTGGCTTCTGGAAAGTCGACTACTCCTGCTTCCGAGGCTACAACAATGTAGTCATCTTCAGTAATCAGGTAGCGAGCTGGTCTTAACCCATTCCGATCTAGTGTGGCACCAACTTTTTCGCCATCACTGAATACTAAAAGTGCTGGCCCGTCCCATGCTTCTTGCAGACCGCTGTAATATTCGTAGAAATCGATAATTTCTGGATATTCATTTAAAGAAGGCTGATTTTTATAAGCCTCTGGAACCATAATCATTAAGGCTTCCAAGGGGCTGCGTCCAGAACGCACCAGCAATTCTACTACATTATCTAAAGTAGCTGAGTCGCTGTTGTCAATGTGAACTAATGGCTTGAGTTGATCAATGCGATCGCCCCATACTGGATGATTCAAGCTAGCTTCTCGTGCCATCATCCAATTGATGTTACCCAACAAAGTATTGATTTCGCCGTTGTGACCCAACAGCCGCATCGGTTGGGCTAGCGGCCACTTGGGCATTGTGTTGGTACTAAAGCGGCGATGATAAACAGCAAAGGCACTTTTGTAAGCTGGATTTTGGAAATCTTGATAAAATTCTCCTAATACCGCCGAACGTACCATCCCTTTATAGACAATTGTTCGGCTTGACAAAGAGCAGATGTAAAATTCTTCTGAGACATTGTATGCGGCTTTGCCAATTCGGCGGCGAGTAATATACAACTGACGTTCCAGTTCATCGCCGCTTTTATCTTGCGAAGCAAGCATTACTTGTTCGATTTGGGGTTGATTTTCTTTTGCTTGTATCCCCAGTAGATTGGGTTGCACTGGTACTACTCGCCAACCCAGTACAATCAATTTTTCTTCGGCAGCTACTTGCTCAACTACTGCCCTAGCTTTTTGTGCTGCTTGTTGGTCTTGTGGTAAAAATATCATTCCCACAGCTTTGTTGCTAGTAGATAGCAATTCCTCGCCTGTTTGGGAAAAATCTTCTTGAAACAACTCCCAAGGAATTGCCGTCAATACTCCTGCGCCATCACCAGAGTCTCGGTCAGCGCTACACCCCCCTCGGTGTTCTAAGCACGTCAAAGCAGCTAAAGCTTTTTTGACTATTTCGTGGCTGGCATGATTTTGACGATGAGCAATAAAACCTACACCACAGGCATCTCGTTCCTCTACTAACCACCTTTGCCCCTGGCTGGTATTTCTTGAGTCTATATCCGCTGTGATTTTCTGGTCTTGATTCATCGATTGATTATTCATACCCTGTACCTGAACTGTTGAGTTACCAATTTTGCCAATAAACAATGAGAAAAATTTTCTATTCAGCGATGCAGAAATATATCAGCACTTAAAATTTAGGGAAAAAAAATTTTAACTCCGGTTTTCCTTTTTAGTTAACCTGTGTTAAAATGATTGCGTATTTTTTATGTATTTATGCGGTATTAGACAAACTAGTTTAGCCAAGACATTATTATTGTCCTGACAGTTTGTTTTTTATATTTTGAAGCTAAGTATTTTCTCAATTCCCTTTTTCCAGATGCACACTAGCTAATCGTAGAGCTTATTTTGGCTCACTTGAGACATTACTGAAACTGGACGCTGCACTAGGTTTGAAAATCAAAAATCTTCCGATTTGGCAATAAAATCAGCGTATTACAATATATACCCATTTGACAATTATCACAAATTCCTGTTTCCCTGTTGCCACCAGTCTTACCAGTAATTACACCCCACTCAAGTAGCAACAGTAGCAACTAACAGTGAGGATTGAATATTTTAATCCAGTTTGGATAACTAAAACTACCGTGTATAGTGTAGTTGATATTAGTGACAGTTAAAACACTTGGTTACAGTGGCTTATGCGACTAAATGGTTGTTTCTTTTCAAAAGTGATAAGAAGCCAATATATAGAATATCATGTTTTTTCGCTAAGAAATCGATGTTTTTTATATTTGCAAATAATTAGTTAGTTTATACCTTGGGTGATAGTTTTGAAAAATACCTAGTAAATTATGGTAAAAATGCCGAATTGTTGCCAACAACAATATCCCAGTGCTATTTCGCTGATTGGGAATAGCAGGTTTATCCGAGCTAGTGTCTCACCAATAGTTTTGATCGCCTTGTGCTTATGTACGAGCAATGCTAGCGCCCAGGAGTCCCTAAATGCCAAACCATTACCAACGTTGTCCCAGTCACCAATATCTCCTTTACCAGCAGTGCGATCGCCTGCACTCGGTAATCAAATTTCCTTCAATGGACGTACTTTACCAGGAAATTGGTTACAGGAGTCTGGAGCAGCCAATCAAATCACAACTCGTCTGAGTGATGGCGCATTCCGGCAATTAATTGGAGTAAATTTTTTAAATAGTAGCAACTGGACTAGGCAACCAATACAGTGGTTTTCCTCCCTGACTAAACCATTAGTTTTAAGCACTACACTACTGGGGGGATATCGCTATCTGGATATCACTAATTTTGCTCAAACAGCCGGATGGCAAATAGCAAGCAACGGTAATACCTTAGTGATTACCACCCCAAAAGTACAAGTAACAAACATCATTCAGAGCCAGCAACCTTCAGACGCAAGTGTTACTCCTTTGCAACCAACCCGCATTCTTGTAGATTTAAATCGTCCAACTCCTTGGCAACTTGCACAAGGGTCAACTATTAAAACAACTCAAATTCCATCCACCGATCCAGATACACCAATACCAAAATCAACTATACCGCCGAATCGCGAGTGGACAGTTACCCTGGATGCCATAGCCGATCCCGTTTTGATAGAACGTTATACTCCCCAGTCATCACCAGCAGCACCAACATCACTGCCAGATCTACTCAAACAATTATCCCCAGCTACACCACTACCAGCTCCAGAACCACTAATTCAAAAAGTGGAAGTAGCGAACAACCAAACCATTATTCACCTAAGCGTTCCCTTTGGTCTATCGCCTCAAGTTAGCACTGTAGCAGACCCCAATCGCCTGATTATTGATATTCGACCCGATCCTTTACAAGAGCGGGATATTACTTGGGCACCAGGATTGCGCTGGCGACAGCGTTATATCAACTTGGGTACAGACCGCTTTGGAGTGGTTTGGTTAGAAGTTAATCCCCGCACTGGACTAACACTTAAACCGATGTCGGCTAGCCCTAATACACTTATGGGTACTGCTCCGTTAATTCAAACAGCACAACGCTACTCAGCCGTAGCTGCAATTAATGGTGGTTATTTTAACCGCAATAACAGATTGCCCTTGGGTGCGATTCGTCGAGATAGTCAGTGGTTATCAGGGCCTATTCTCAACCGAGGAGCGATCGCTTGGAATGATTCTGGTGAATTTTACTTTGGTCGCCTTACCTTAGAAGAAACTTTAATTATTGGAAATAACCAGCGCTTACCGATATTATTTCTTAATAGTGGTTACATTCAAAGTGGTATTGCCCGTTACACTCCTACATGGGGAGCAACTTACACGCCTCTAACGGACAACGAAATCATTTTAGTAGTACAAAAAGACCAAATTACGAATCAATTACCAGGCGGCAAAGTTGGCGAGCAGGTCGTTCCTATTCCCCAGGATGGCTACCTATTAACCCTACGCGCCAGCGCTACTACTAATGCCTCACTGTTACCTGTTGGCGCAGCAGTGACTATTTCCAGTACTCCTACTCCCGCTGATTTTAATCGTTATCCCTACATTATCGGAGCAGGACCGCTATTAATCCAAAATCGTCAAATTGTCCTTGATGCCAAAGCCGAAAAATTCAGTAATGCTTTTATTGCAGAAAAAGCTGTTCGTAGCGGGATTTGCACAACCTCAAGAGGCACACTGATGATTACTGCTGTGCAAAATCGTGTCGGCGGTTATGGCCCTACATTGGCAGAACACGCCCAGCTTATGCAACAAATGGGGTGTGTAAATGCCCTCAACTTGGATGGTGGTAGCTCTACCAGCCTTTACTTGGGAGGACAACTACTTGACCGTTTTCCTAGTACCGCTGCTCGTGTCCACAATGGCATTGGTATTTTCTTGAAAAAATAAGGGATTAGAGCATGAGGTGTTGGGAGTGTTGAGCAAAGCCAGAGACGCTTTGCCTCCGCTGAGGAATTATGAGTTACTATTCTCCCTACACTTTTGTCCATCTCAAGCCCCTCTGTTTTCCAGTAACCAATCCCTTTTTAAAGTTTAGAACAAGCTGCCATTTTGCTTGATGAAGAATTAGTGTAAACCTAAAATTTTAATAGTGATGGTTTACACCATAAGGTTTGATTTTGCTATCTTTAGCAAAGTGCAGCAAAATTCGTGATTTCGTGATTTACAAAGTTGCAAAATAGCGTCAGAATTTTTCATTAATATTTTTAAGAGTACCTACGGTTTGTTATGTCTTCAAATGAGGTAACTATGGCTCGATATCAAGAAACTACACAGACTGACACTCTACACATCTCTCCAGTTATTAGTTCTAAAAGCATAGCTGCAACTGAGTTACGTCCTTGGGGTGCTTTTACAGTATTGGAAGAAGGACGTGGATACAAAATTAAGCGCATCGAAGTTAAGCCTGGACATCGTCTGAGTTTACAAATGCATCATCACCGTAGCGAACACTGGATTGTCGTCTCTGGTACAGCTAGGGTAGTTTGTGGCGAGCAAGAAGTACTATTGAGTAATAATGAGTCAACCTATGTACCTCAATGTACAGCTCATCGTTTAGAGAATCCTGGTGTAATTCCTTTGGTGTTGATTGAGGTGCAAAATGGTGAATATTTAGGTGAGGATGATATTATTCGCTACCAAGATGATTATGCTCGTACCAAGGGTTAAAACTAAAATAATCCCATCAAAGCTCGGATTCAAAAACTAAGAGCCTATCCATAAATAAAAATCCATGTTAAAACTCGGATCAAGCCCCTGTTAAGAAGGAGTAGAAAGATGAGTTTGACGCAATCATGGGAAGTAAGCGATGCGTTTTGGGCGATTGTAGAACCGTTGATACCGCACAAGCAACGACAGGAAGATAAGGAATACAAGCGGGCTTATGGCGGTGGGCGAAAATCCTTGGATAAGCGGCAAATCTTTGCCGCCATTGTTTATGTTCTCCGGACAGGGATTCAATGGAAGGCATTGCCTAAGGAGAAGTTTGGCAGCCCAAGTGCAATACATCGGTATTTCCAAGAATGGCGGGATGCTGGTTTTTTCGTTGAATTGTGGTGTCAGGGGCTTGCAGAATACGATGAGTTGGAAGGGATTGCCTGGCAGTGGCAAGCGGCTGACGGAGCAATGATGAAAGCCCCGATGGGAACGGAATCGGTAGGACGCAACCCTACCGACAGGGGAAAAAAATGGCAGCAAGAGAATGTTGCACGTAGACGAGCGTGGTGTCCCACTAGGGCTTACGCTGTGCGGCGCAAATCGGCACGATGTATCGCAGTTAGAAGCATTGCTGGATGCCAAGATGATTGAACAGCCCAACACCGATGCCTTTGTTGCGGAAAACTTGTGCCTCGATGCTGGTTTTGTTGGGGAAAGTGCTTCACAAACCATTACCGAACACGGCTACATTCCCCATGTCCGCCCCAGAGGGGAGGAGATTGCCGAGAAACACAAAAACCCCGACTTCAAGCCAAGACGCTGGATAGTTGAAGTCGGACATTCCTGGTTCAATCGTTTTCGGAAGCTACTGGTACGTTACGAAAAACATACTGCTTCCTTCCTCGCCCTAAACCAACTAGCTGCTGCTATTATCACTATCAGAAAATATGCTGCTATTTATGGATAGGTTCTAAATACATTTTTGTGCCAAGTGTCTTTAGTAACTACTCCACACCACAAGTTCCTACCTCAAGTTGGTAGGAATTGTGTTATATTAGTGTAATAAGTGTAGTAGTATGTAGTCAGAGTGATCGCTCTGTCCGTAGCTAAAATAGACAATTTTTTCTATATAAAGAAATGCTTACACCGTGACAACTTTTTAAAACAAAATTGGTCGTTAACTAAAAACAAAGATATTTAAAGACTCCAAGGAATAAATTATCTTCTTTGAAGTTGATGACTGGGAACAGTAGGAGATTTTTGATTTGTCAGTCCCTCACCAAAAATCAAAACTCAACACAAATATTCATTCGTACTTTTAAGTTGAAATTTTGCTGTATAAATTGAGTCTTTATAAATTTAAATTTAAGCTTACTACTGAGAAAAAAGTAAGCTATAGGCAGCATCAGATTGAGAAGCATTGGTCAACCGATCAGTACAATTAAGATAGGTTATTCAGTTGTAAAAACGAATTTCATGATTCATCTGAGTCAAGCAGCCGCGAGTGAAATCGTGCGAATCAAGTCCAAGCAGCAACCAAATGTCTTATTTCGATTGGCGGTAAAACCAGGTGGCTGCTCCGGGTTCTTTTATGATATGTCCTTTGATCAAGCAATAAGAGTTGGTGATCGCGTTTTTGACTTCGACGAGATTCAAGTAATCATAGACGCCGAAAGTTTAAATCAGATCAACGGCTTAAGAGTCGATTATTCAGAAGACTTAATGGGTGGTGGTTTTCGCTTCCATAACCCCCAAGCGATTAGTACTTGTACTTGTGGTCATTCCTTCTCCATAAGTTACTAGTCATTAATGCTAACAACCAAGGACAAAGCGCAAAACAATCACTGCCGCTTTTATGTAAACAGAGCAACTAACCAAAGATTGTAAGCCTTTAGCTTCGAAATCCGGTAGGATACAGGCCCCACTTGCTTTTGTGTAAAGTTACGGATAACCCTACAAGAAGGCAAAGCTAAACGTAGTATATTGTAAATAAGGAATACAAGTCAATATATATTATTTTGAGTATTAGCTTAACGGTAGTTCCTTTAACCAAGGGAACCCCATCAAGGAAGTGCCTCAACTTTGTAAAAGAGGACAAATAATAATTGACATAAAACCATAAAAAAAGATATAATTAGGATTTGTTAAAATGTAGACCATAAGCAGCTTTACGCGCTGTAACTCATGCCAACAATACAGCAGCTAATACGTAATGAACGCGAACAAGCGCGTCAGAAAACCAAGTCCCCAGCTCTGAAACAATGCCCCCAACGGCGGGGAGTTTGTACCAGAGTATACACAACAACACCAAAAAAGCCTAACTCAGCTCTACGCAAAGTAGCAAGGGTAAGACTAACCTCTGGGTTTGAAGTCACAGCTTATATTCCAGGGATTGGGCATAATTTACAAGAACACTCAGTTGTGATGATTCGTGGCGGTCGCGTCAAGGACTTACCAGGCGTGAGATACCACATTATCCGTGGCACCTTGGATACAGCTGGAGTTAAAGACCGCAAGCAAGGTCGTTCCAAATATGGAACCAAGCGTCCAAAACCAGTAAAAAAATAGGATTAGTCGATTAATCGTCATTTAGTCTGATTAATCGTCAAGCTCAAAAATGCTCACGGATAAAAGTGATCGCCACCTGGGTTATAGCAGCAGTCATCAAGGCTGTTGTATTTGTTTGAAGTAATCAAGCAAGCTACACCCTACACTCAGCGAGCAAGTGTAGAATTTTTGAAGAGAATCCTGTAACGACAATAGAGTTCTCATTTGGACATTGGGTTCATAATCTTGTCGCCTTGAGTATTTTAGTTGCAGGTAGCAAGTTAAACAATTTTAAATTTGAGATTTGCGATTTTGGATTTATCGAACCAGATGTAAATGTGACTCACAGACTCTTAATTTTTGACTTGTTGTGACCCTTATGGTCAGAATATATACCGAAAATTTTTAATCCAAAATCACAAATCGCAAATTCCAAACTTGCAGCTGCAACGCTCAAAAAAATTGAGGAAGTCTGAGGGTTGGGTTTCACCGCTTTTAGTTTCCGGTGTCTGATAGCATATAATTTCGTTGCCAAATCCGAATTAAAGGTGAAGTATGTCTCGTCGTGGTGTTATTCAAAGGCGCCCAGTTCCGTCTGACTCCGTATATAACAGTCGCCTCGTGAGCATGATTATCAGGCGGATCATGCGTCATGGCAAGAAATCGCTTGCCGCAAGAATTGTTTATGATGCATTAAAAACTATTGAGGAACGCACTGGTAATAATGCTTTAGAAACTTTTGAAAGAGCAGTGCGGAATGCTACGCCTTTAGTAGAAGTCAAGGCTCGGCGCGTCGGCGGAGCAACTTATCAAGTACCAATGGAAGTGCGATCAGAACGGGGTACTACCCTAGCACTGCGTTGGCTGGTGCAATTTTCTAGATCTAGACCAGGACGTACAATGGCCAGCAAATTGGCAAATGAGTTGATGGATGCTGCCAACGAAACTGGAAATGCCATTCGTAAACGCGAAGAAACGCACCGGATGGCGGAAGCGAATAAAGCATTTGCTCATTATCGTTACTAAGCAGAAAAGCGATATATCGTTTAATATCAGCGGTATATCGTTAAATTGACAAAAAAAGACGGTTTTCCGTAAAAGTATAGAATCTTAACAAAGAGTAATATACAAGATATCATGAGGCAAAAACTATAGGAGGTAATTGTGGCACGCACGATCCCGCTAGAGAAAGTACGCAACATCGGTATTGCGGCGCATATAGATGCGGGCAAAACAACAACAACAGAGAGAATATTATTTTACTCTGGGATAATTCATAAAATTGGCGAAGTTCATGAAGGAACTGCCGTCACAGACTGGATGGAGCAGGAGCGGGAGAGGGGAATTACTATTACTGCTGCTGCTATTAGTACCAGCTGGAAAGATCATCAAATTAACATTATCGATACTCCGGGTCACGTAGACTTCACAATTGAAGTTGAACGTTCCATGCGCGTTTTGGATGGTGTAATCGCGGTATTTTGTTCTGTGGGCGGCGTGCAACCCCAGTCAGAGACAGTATGGCGACAAGCAGACCGTTATAAAGTGCCTCGGATCGCTTTCATCAATAAGATGGATCGTACAGGAGCGAACTTTTATAAAGTTCACGAGCAAATGCGTGATCGCCTGCGGGCAAACGCGATCGCCATTCAACTGCCAATTGGTAGTGAAAACGACTTCCAAGGGATTGTTGACCTTGTGAAACAGTGTGCGTATATTTACGCAAATGATCAAGGAACAGATATCAAACAAACCAGTATCCCAGAGGAATTACAAGCGCAAGTAGAAGAATACCGCACCAAGTTAGTAGAAGCTGTGGCAGAAACTGATGATAATCTGATGGCTAAGTACTTCGATGGTGAAGAACTTACAGCAGACGAAATCGCTGTTGCTCTGCGTAAAGGCACAATTGCTGGCACAATCGTACCAGTACTTTGTGGCTCAGCATTTAAAAACAAAGGCGTGCAGTTAATGCTGGATGCTGTCGTCGATTACCTGCCAGCACCAAGTGAAGTACCACCAATTCAAGGCATACTTCCCAATGGTGATACTGTTGAGCGGCGGGCTGATGACAACGAACCATTAGCGGCTTTGGCATTTAAGATTATGGCTGACCCCTATGGTCGCCTAACATTTGTTCGTGTTTATTCTGGTGTCCTGAAAAAGGGTAGCTACGTCCTCAACGCTACTAAGAATAAAAAAGAACGGATTTCCCGCTTAGTTCTGATGAAGGCAGACGACCGCCAAGATGTGGATGAACTGCGAGCAGGTGATTTGGGAGCAGCGTTGGGATTGAAAGATACCTTGACAGGTGACACAATTTGTGACGATGCTTCGCCAGTAATTCTGGAATCCCTATTCATTCCTGAGCCTGTGATCTCGGTAGCGGTTGAACCCAAAACCAAGAATGACATGGATAAATTATCTAAGGCTCTGCAATCTCTCTCGGAAGAAGACCCTACCTTCCGTGTCAACGTCGATCCGGAAACTAACCAAACTGTGATCGCAGGGATGGGAGAACTACACCTAGAAATTCTAGTAGACCGAATGTTACGAGAATTCAAGGTGGAAGCGAATGTTGGCGCACCACAAGTAGCTTACCGAGAAACAATTCGGAAAGCTGTGAACAAAATTGAAGGCAAATTCATCCGCCAAAGTGGTGGTAAAGGTCAATACGGTCATGTTGTGATCGATTTGGAGCCTGGAGAACCTGGTACTGGTTTTGAATTTGTTTCTAAAATTGTTGGCGGTAGTGTGCCTAAAGAATACATCGGCCCAGCAGAACAAGGAATGAAAGAAAGCTGCGAATCCGGTGTTCTGGCTGGATATCCGCTGATTGATGTTAAAGCGACGCTAATTGATGGGTCATACCACGATGTAGACTCTTCAGAAATGGCTTTCAAAATCGCTGGCTCAATGGCAATGAAAGAAGCTGTGCTTAAAGCTTCACCAGTACTATTAGAGCCTATGATGAAAGTTGAAGTGGAAGTTCCTGAAGACTTTATCGGGAACGTCATTGGCGACCTTATCTCCCGTCGGGGGCAGATTGAAAGCCAAAGCACTGAACAGGGACTCGCTAAGGTGGCATCCAAAGTTCCACTGGCAACTATGTTCGGCTACGCCACTGATATCCGGTCGAAGACCCAAGGTCGGGGTATCTTCACCATGGAGTTCAGCCATTACGAAGAGGTGCCTCGCAGCGTAGCTGAAACTATCATTGCAAAAAGCAAAGGGAACGCTTAATTAGAAAAGGAAACGAGGATTCATGGCACGCGCAAAGTTTGAAAGGAATAAACCCCACATTAATATCGGTACAGTTGGCCACGTTGACCACGGTAAAACTACCCTGACAGCAGCCATCACCATGACCTTGGCTGCTATGGGTCAGGCTGTAGCTAAGGGCTACGACCAAATTGATAACGCACCAGAAGAAAAGGCACGTGGTATTACCATCAATACCGCTCACGTTGAGTATGAAACCGCAAGTCGGCACTATGCTCACGTGGACTGTCCAGGACACGCTGACTATGTTAAGAACATGATCACCGGTGCAGCCCAGATGGATGGTGGCATCCTTGTTGTTGCTGCTACCGATGGACCTATGCCCCAAACCCGCGAACACATTCTGCTAGCAAAACAGGTTGGGGTTCCCAGTCTGGTTGTCTTCTTAAACAAAGAAGACTTGATGGATGACCCAGAACTGCTAGAACTAGTGGAATTAGAACTGCGGGAACTGCTTTCTAGCTACGACTTCCCTGGTGATGATATCCCCATTATTAAGGGCTCTGGTCTGCAAGCCCTAGAGGCAATGACCAAGAATCCCAAGACCCAACGGGGTGAAAATCCTTGGGTAGACAAAATCTATGAACTGATGGATGCTGTAGATTCTTACATCCCCACCCCTGAACGGGATGTTGATAAGCCCTTCCTGATGGCTGTAGAAGACGTGTTCTCAATTACAGGTCGTGGTACTGTTGCCACAGGCCGGATTGAGCGGGGTGTAGTTAAAGTGGGCGACAACGTTGAACTAGTGGGTATCAGAGATACTCGCGCCACCACTGTAACTGGGATTGAGATGTTTAAGAAGAGTCTCGACCAAGGTATGGCTGGGGATAACGCTGGCGTACTACTTCGGGGTATCCAGAAGGCTGATATTGAAAGGGGTATGGTAATCGCTAAACCTGGTTCGATTACACCTCATACTCAATTTGAAGGTGAAGTATACGTCTTAACAGAAAAAGAAGGTGGTCGTAAGACTCCATTTTTTGCTGGCTACCGCCCCCAGTTCTACGTGCGGACAACCGATGTGACCGGCACGATCAGAACTTTCACCTCCGATGATGGCAGCGAGGCAGAAATGGTGATGCCAGGCGATCGCATCAAGATGACAGTAGAATTGATCAACGCGATCGCTATTGAACAAGGAATGCGCTTTGCTATTCGCGAAGGTGGTCGCACCATTGGTGCTGGTGTTGTCTCCAAAATTCTGAAATAGCACCTTTTTGCTCATAACAAAGGAGCAGAGATGGTATGATGCCTCTCTGCTCCTTTCTATTCCTTTAATAAAAAGCAGTAGGGAAAAAAGATACCAATATACATGCTGTCTCTCTTATCCCCACTCCCCACTCCCCCAATTACGCAGAACCTGGACAATTAAAGATGGCAACTCTACAGCAGCAGAAAATTAGAATTCGCTTACAAGCTTTTGACCGACGCTTATTAGATACATCTTGCGAGAAGATTGTAGATACAGCAAACCGCACTAATGCTACAGCTATAGGCCCAATTCCTTTACCAACAAAACGCCGAATCTACTGTGTGCTGCGATCGCCTCACGTAGATAAAGATTCACGGGAACACTTTGAAACCCGTACTCATCGGCGAATTATTGACATTTACCAGCCATCTTCTAAAACCATTGATGCTTTGATGAAATTGGATCTACCATCGGGTGTAGATATTGAAGTAAAACTTTAATTAGTCATTAGTCATTGGTCATTTGTCAATAAACAAAGGACAATGGATAAAAGACTAATGACATTAGTATGAATATTTACCTTGCCCTGAAGAAATATATCTCAGGGCTTTTTATTTAGCCGCAAAACAAATGATAGAATGTAGACATATTACGGGAAAAGCAGAGAAAAATAAATTTTAAAGATTAAGTTTATACCAAGGTAATAATGACATCATCTTCTAAAATTGCAGTTCGCGAACTACCTCTGTTCCCGTTACCCGAAGTAGTTCTGTTTCCTACCAGACCATTGCCCCTACACATCTTTGAATTTCGCTACCGAATCATGATGAACACGATTTTGGAGAGCGATCGCAGGTTCGGTGTTCTGATGTTCGATCCAGTTAAGGGTACGATTGCAAATACTGGGTGCTGCGCCGAAATCGTTCATCATCAACGGCTGCCAGACGACCGGATGAAAATGCTGACTTTGGGACAACAAAGATTTCGTGTATTAGAATACGTTCGTGAAAAGCCATACCGCGTTGGTTTAGTGGAGTGGATTGAAGATCACCCACCAACTAAAGATTTACGACCCTTATCTTCAGAGGTAGAACAACTTCTACGGGATGTTGTGCGTCTGTCAGCCAAATTAACCGAACAAAATATTGAGTTGCCAGAAGATTTGCCGGACCTGCCAATAGAGCTGTCTTATTGGGTAGCAAGTAACCTCTATGGTGTTGCCGCAGAACAACAATTATTGTTAGAAATGCAAGATACTGCAACTCGTCTAGAGCGCGAAGCAGAAATTTTAACTTCTACTCGTAATCACTTGGCAGCCCGAGCTGTTCTGAAAGACACATTTAATCAGAAATTATAAGTAGTTATTAGTTATTAGTCATTAGTCACTAGTCATTGGTTATTTGTCAATAAGCAAAGGACAAATGAAAACTGATGAATGACTAAATAGCGCTTACTGGTAAAACATTGTAGGTGCCCAAAATTCTTAAAATCTCTGTATGGCTAGTTAATTCTGTTAAAGCAGATTGCATTTGTGTTTCATTAGCGTCTGCTTCTATATCAATAAAAAACAAATATTCGCCTAGCGATCGCTTCGTTGGACGAGATTCAATCCGGCTGAGGTTAATTCCTAACTCAGCAAAGATTTGTAAAGGTTTGACTAATGCTCCTGGGATGTTGGCAGGTACGCTAAAAGCTAGGGACGTGTGACTAGCACCTGGTTTCGACTTCTCAGACCCAGCGTTTACTTCTTGGTGACTTACTACCCAAAAACGAGTACAGTTTTCTGGATAGTCATTAATCCCACTGGCAAGTATGGGCAGATTGTAGAGTTGAGATGCTCTACTAGAAGCGATAGTTGCTGTTGTTGGCTCTTGTTCCAATCGTTGTAGAGCTTCGGTTGTAGAATTATTGGCAATAATCTGTACTCTTGGAAGAAATCGCTCTAACCAAACCTGACATTGTGCTAAAGCTTGGGGATGAGAGTAAATAGTTTCAATGCTATCTAAGCTAGTCGCACAAGAAATTAAATTATGGACAATGGGTAATACCAAGGCCAACTGAATTTGCAACCCGTCCAATAGCCATACTGTATCCAGTGTCATGGTCACACTCCCTTCAATAGAATTTTCCACTGGCACAACAGCCAACTGGGCTTGACCTTTAGCAACGGCGTGCAGTGATTGGGAGATGCTGGGATAGGGGCATAACATAGCTTCAACTCCTCTACTTTTGCCCAGCCAGTTGATATAAAAAACAGCTGCTTGTTCTGTGTAAGTGCCGGGTGGTCCTAAATGTGCAATCAATATAGTCATGCCTTTAACCTTGAGTTGATAGTTTTACTGGGATTAGTGATTAAAAGAATTTATAGAAAAAATTATATATATACAAATAAGTTGAATTAGGAGTTGAATTAAATAAGAGATCTATAGTAGTCCTCCATCAATCAGATTTTGTATAACTTTTTCTAAATCCTTTAAAGATTGAAGATAAATTGTATTATTTTGTAATTTTTAATGCACATTTGTCTTTTATTGTCAATCATTTCTAATCCAGGCTTTCTTAGTAATGAGCGTACCAACTTTTTGCTTATGATGTATACCTCATAAGCAATTATAATTTGGCTGGTATACTAAAGCACAAAATACTGAGTACTGACTATAAAGCTGGTTCCTCAAGAGCTTTGAGCAATTAATTCTCTCCTAATATATATGACTAAAGCTATAAATAAACTTTCTACTTTTGTGTAATTAGATTTAATTTATTAAAAAATCTTAAAATTAAGAAACAAATACTTTTATTCGCTCATGGCTATCCGGTTTACTGCCTCCCAATCGGTTGAAATCGCTGTTCCCCAGGAGTCTATTCCGATTCAACACTATTTGCGTCAGCCTCAACGTCTGGTTAAGGCTTTGGTTGATAATAGCCGAATTCAGCAACTTTCTGAAGACGTATTTCGCTTGAAAATGCGTCCGCTAAATTTTATGTCAGTGAGTATTCAACCGACTGTAGACATGAGAGTTTGGGCTGAATCAAATGGCATAATTTGTTTGCGATCACTACGCTGTGAAATCCTGGGTTTCGAGTTTATTAATCAGCGTTTTGCTCTCAATTTAAAAGGATATTTATCTCCCAAACAGCTAAGCACCGACACTCGCTTGCAAGGAAGAGCTGATTTAGAAGTACAGGTGGATCTGCCACCGCCATTTTCCCTAACTCCAAAGCCAATTTTAGAGGCTGCTGGCAATGGTTTGCTCAAAAGTGTACTCTTAACAATCAAGCAACGCTTATTACATCAACTTTTAGCAGATTATCACTACTGGGTGATATCACAAATGAAGGATGAAGGACTTGAGGGTGAGAGTACTGAATTACCAATGTTAAATCCTAAGTAATTATTCAATCACTTACCATCAACCATTTTGATTTGACAAGGACGAAAAGACTTGCGATGTAGGGGCGAAGGACCGTACTGTTGCAGAGCTAACAAGTGGTGCTGACTACCATAACCCTTGTTACACTCCAAGTTATACATCGGGTATTTTGATGCTAGACGCATTATTAAATCGTCACGCCAAACTTTGGCGACAATACTAGCAGAGGCAATAGCAAGCGATCGCTCGTCTCCTTTAACTATTGTTTGTTGGGGCAGTAACAAGTTTTTGATTGACTGATTGCCATCAACTAAGCAAAGTGTAGGCTGTAGCTTTAACTTCAGTACAGCCCGCTTCATTGCTAACAGCGTCGCTTGCAAAATATTTATCTTGTCAATTTCTGCACTGGGGGCAAACCCAATTTTCCAATCTACAGCTAGCCCACAAATTTGCTGCGCTAGCTGAGTTCTTCTTGGACTAGATAACTTTTTACTGTCTTGAATTTTAGCTGCCATTAGTTTTGGCAAAGCATGATCTGGGAGTATCACCGCAGCCGCTACCACAGGCCCAAATAAAGCGCCTCGTCCTACTTCATCCACACCTGCAATTAGTCCTGGAATCCCTAATAAGGTAGAAAACTCCAGCCAACTGGATTTTTCTATAGGTGTTGGCGAACGAATGGGAGCTGTTTGCTGTGTTTCTACCATAAGGTAAATTAATTGTCTTCGAGCGCGGAGGAACGACGGCGGCGCCGACGGTTGGCAGTAGTAGTGCTATTAGCATCACTTTCATCTACGTTCGTCAAGCCTTCTGAAGGAGTATCAGTAAACCCTGATAGTTCAGTTGCCTCTTGAGCTGTCTCTTGAATTAATGATTTTTGTTCTGGCTCAATAACCTTTGGTATCGGTATTCTATTGGGTGTAAGTTCAGATGTTGCTCTTTGAACAGTAGTTGATTCTAGAGCTGATTGGGTTGGTGTTGTTGATAGTTGACCAGGCTGAATTACATTAATAATCACAGACTTAGGATTCTTAACTTCTTGCTCCAATTTCACCAAAGGAGAGATTCCCATTAAGGCAAACATATCCTGTTCCTGGAGCGTCATTTCTACAGTTCTAATTTCCGGTGGTTCTACCACTGGTTTGACTGGCTCTGCCTTGGTAATTTTAGTGCGCTCTATTCTTTCACTCCAACCTGGTTTACCAAGGGTAGGTAAGGGAATTTCTGGTGTTACTCCTAGTTCTGGTTCAACATCAAGGTCTAAGTCTGGCTCGTTGACAAAAGCTAATGGATTAGTACCAGTCCGGGCTTCATCTTTGCCGTTTAATCCATTGATACTACCAATCCGACTGCGGCGAGTGCGGGTACGACGTTTATTATCATTAAGTTCTTGATAACTAGGATGATTGATTAGATTGAGATTACTCAATTCCGAGTCGGCATCGAATGATTCCCCAAATCCATCATAGGTTTCTCGTGGTTCTGGGATGCGCGCCGATGGCTGACGTGATTCTCTATGAGGTAAAGGAGATACAAAACGCTCGCGCTCTGGTATTTCTGCTAGTGTGGGCAATCGGTTTTCGATTTCTCCAGGCAGACGCACAGTATGCCCTAGACCACCACAGGTAGGACAAGTTTCACCAAACAATTCGTAAATATTTTGACCCTGACGCTTGCGAGTCAGTTCTACTAAACCCAGTTCAGTTAGTTGAGCAATCTGGGGACGAGCTTTGTCTGCTTTGAGTGCTTTATTAAAGTGTTCGAGAACTTGCAGTTGATCGCGTCGTGATTCCATATCAATAAAATCAACCACAATGACTCCAGCGATATTTCGCAGACGTAACTGGCGAGCAATTTCTGTTGCAGCTTCGCAGTTTGTCCACAACACTGTTTCTCTAGCTGTTGCCGATCGCGTGAACGAACCTGAGTTAACATCAATTACTGTTAATGCCTCAGTTGGCTGAATGATGATATAACCTCCAGAAGGTAGGTCTACCCTTGGTTTTAGGGCTTCTCGAATAGCGGCATTGATCCGGAAATACTCTAAAATTGGCGAGCGATCGCGATGATGGTCAATTAACAATCCTTGAGGTGTTTGACCTCCACTCCAATTCTGCAAGTACTGTTTAACTCGCTTCAAACCAGTACTGGAATCGACAACAATCCGATTTACATCCGCGCCGTACATATCTCGCAATACGCGCTGAATAAAATCATCGTCTCGATTGAGCAGTGCTGGGGCGCGAGTGGAATGGGCTTCCTGCTGGATTGCTTCCCATTGCTTTTGCAGCACCTCTAAATCTTCCATTATTGCTTCTTCTGGTTTGCCTTCTGCTTCTGTACGCACAAGCAAACCCATTCCCGCCGGTTTGATCAAAATGGCTAGTGCCCGTAAGCGGTTGCGCTCGCTTTCACTTTTAATTCGTCGGGATAAATTTACGCCTCTGCCGTAGGGCATTAGTACGACATAGCGTCCGGGTAAGGTAATATTACCCGTAAGCCTCGGTCCTTTTGTCCCCGTTGGTTCTTTCATCACTTGCACCAACACTTTCTGTTGTGGTGCTAATAATTCTGTAATTGCCGCTGCGGTACGTTTTAACTTTAATGGTCCCAAATCGGTGACATGAATAAATCCATTGCGCTCTGGGTCACCAATATTAACAAAAGCTGCATCTATCCCAGGTAATACATTTTCTACTACTCCTAAATAGATATCACCTATTTGATGATGACCTGTAGCAACAACCAGTTCCTGTATCTGATCTTCAGAAAAAACCGCAGCAATTTGGTGCTGCTCCGCGATAATAATTTGTTTTGGCATTCAATTTCCTCAAAAATTGGCAGCACTAACAGGTTTGGAGGTTTGTGTCTCAAATCCAGTTAATTACTTAAATAAATGAAAACTTATTACATTCCCATATTTTTTGACGCGATGGTAAAACTATCGTCATTACTCCCAAAGTAGAACCTGCTCTATAGCCCTAGCTCAAACTTCTCTTTGCATGGTAGTTGCTACCCTTCTGGTTCTCTCAAGGACTAAAAGTCGGAAAATCCGGCGTTAATACCTATCTCGTGTTTGCGTCAGTTTTCATTTTCAATGTTAAACCAGTTTGATATTATACCTTTTTCTCCTGTTACCTTAAAAAGATGCTACTACTGACAACAATCGTCAACCAATTTTAGATTTTAGATTTGCGATTTCAGATTGAAACGGACCATGAGGGTTAAGAGGCTTAAAGACTTCAGATTGATGATTTGAGATTTGTTCGACCCACAAGGAATGAGACATGAACCATAAAAACAATCCAAAATCTCAAATCTAAAATTGAAAATACAGGTTAACCTGAGCTTTTAAGTTAAAAAGCTATTGGCACTCTTAAGAGCATTCAGACGTTTGATTATTTCAGAACGGGTAGATATTCATGATTGTTTAAGCAATTAAATCAACCGTTGGTGATTGATTTGTGATGCAATAACTCAACAAAGAGAGTTCTAAGTTGAAAATACTAAATCCTGAGCCAGCTTTTAACTCAGGATGCTTGATTTTAGAGGAACTTACTCAAGTCGTTAATAAAAAGAAACCACTTCTATTTTCCATTCCCCAGATTTATCCTTAGGGTTACATTTAGCAACATCAGTTGCTACTCTGTCTGAAGTTGCCCTAGCCTACGGCAAGCTGCGCTTTGATTTTGCGCGTCTGTGGGCATATAGAGAGAGGTCGGGATAACCGACGGCAGTTACTTTCTATAGTGAGTTCTCCAAAGGAGTAAAACTCTACAAGAGTAACACATTAGCTCTTGGACACTACTGTGGATTAGACATTCAGCAGTTGTTTAAAAGCATGGAGTTAGAGAACCTAACCGAGCCTGCTGTTCGTTACTGATTCACAAGGTAGCTATAGAGAGAGTGTGTTCTTTAATCTGCCTCAGTTTGTCTGGGATAAAATCCTAGAAGTTGCACTCTAATATCTTTGCTTTCGCCCCCTGAATACGAGGGTAGTGAACCAGCTAATTCAATGCAGCGCCAGAAAATTTCTCTTGACCTCATTCTAACGCAACCTTGCTAAAAATCAATTCCGATGATTTGCAATGTTATGACAACTACTACCAAGTTGTCATACAGGGATTATACTCCTAAAACTAAGCGATTGCGGTGGATGTGTCGAAGTTGAAATTCTACATTAGCTACTGCCTCTAACATAAATATAATTTGTTCGGGACGTAACAGCCAACCATCTTGACGATAGCTACCTAGATAACGAATAACAGATATAGATTCTGCTGTGCCATTGTAGGTTTGTTGCAATTCCATTTCAAACAAGCGATCGCGCAGATTTATTAACTGGCTCTTGCCTGACTTAGTTGTTTGTTCGTACCAGAGTTCGTCTTTGGCTTTAATAGTATCAATCCAGTTTTGCCATTGTTTAGGCAATGCTTCCTCAAGTCCTGCTACAGCGATTGAATATTCTGCGGCTACCAATAGTTGGCTAGCTGCTTTAGCTTTTAAATCAGTCTGCGCCACATGATATATAGGTATGTCTGTAGGCATTTCCCGAATTAGTTGCTCTTTAAAAGTATCAACTGCCACGGGTATTGTTAACTCAAAATCCACAATTTCACCACTGCTAGTAGCTCCTAAAGCCAAAGCAGTCGCTACAGAAATTCGTGGCATTGGATGAAAACCAGCAGTGAAAGCAATTGGCAAGCCTGCTCGCCGCACAACTCGGTCAAACAAACGGATTAAATCCAAATGGCTCACCAAAGCCATTTTTCCTTGCTTACCAAACCACACTCGTATTCGTTGTGTCTTAGCTGTGTTGGGAACAAACTCGCCGGCGAATTTTGGTACAGCAGGTGGTTCAATAACAATATTGTGCCCAAAATCAGTACCACAAACCCCACACTGAGAACAACCTTCAAAAGAACAATCGGGTACAATTGCCGCTTCTAAGGCACGTTCCAAATCTTCTTTGAGCCATTTTTTGTCAATCCCAGTATCAATATGATCCCAAGGTAAGGGAGTATCGAGGGAGTAGGGAGTGCCCACTGCCCAGTCTGGAGTTAGGAATTTTTCCGTGTGCTTCTGTATTTGTGTGCTCTTGGGCGGCTGTGCCTCAAACAAATTCCATTCACCATTTTCGATTTGGCGGTATTTCCAATCTAGACCAGCTTGGCTGATCGCATCTCCCCAAGCACTAAAAGCCCGGTCTAAATTTTCATACCATGAATCCATACCTGCACCCAACTCCCAAGCGCGGCGTACTACTTTGCCCAAAGTACGATCGCCTCGCCCAACAAAATCCTCCATTGCTGAAATTCGCACATCAGTAAAATTTACCTTCACTCCTTTGAGCCGACAAAATTCTTGCCGCAGCAGGTTTTGTTTGCGTCGAAATTCAGTTGTAGAAACTGAGTGCCACTGAAATGGCGTATGGGGTTTAGGGGTAAAGTTAGAAATTGTCAAATTAAAGTTCAGAGGTTTTCTGCCTTTGCCTCGACACTCCCCCTGTAGCCAACTTACTGTTTCGGCAATACCTAAGACATCAGCATCTGTCTCACCAGGCAAGCCAATCATAAAATATAACTTAATTTTATTCCAGCCTTGCTCCCAAGCTGTTTTCACCCCCCGCAACAGTTCTTCATTTGTCAAACCCTTATTTACGATGTCTCGCATCCGCTGAGTTCCAGCCTCTGGAGCAAACGTTAGTCCCCCTTGGCGCGTACCTCCAAGGATATTAGCAATATTTTGATCAAATTTGTCTACCCGTTGACTGGGTAAACTTAAAGAAATGTTTTCATTTTTTAAACGATTTTTAATTTCCATCCCCACTGCTGGTAGGGATAAATAATCAGAACAACTTAGAGACAGTAAAGAAAACTCATTGTAACCAGTTGCCCTCATACCTTGTTCAATTGCTTCTACCACTTTATCTGGTTCTACGTCCCGTGCTGGTCGAGTCAACATTCCTGGTTGACAGAAGCGACAGCCACGAGTGCAACCACGCCGAATTTCAATGGTCAAACGGTCGTGTACTGTTTCTACGTAGGGAACTAGCCCAATGGAATATGCTGGAATTGGAGTTGCAACTCTTCGCACAATACGTTTTGGCACCCCTGGCCGCGTCGGATAAACCGAGCCATCATCTGCCATGTCGTAAAACTGGGGGACATATACACCTGGTATTTGTGCCAAGTCTAGTAATAAATCTTCCCGACTCAAAAGAGCTTGTTTGCCTTCTTCCAATACCAGACCAATTTCTGGCAGTAATTCTTCTCCATCTCCAAGGGCGAAAAAGTCGAAGAAGTCAGCGTAAGGCTCAGGATTTGATGTTGCTGTCTGTCCCCCTGCGAAAATCAGAGGATATGAGGGCTGGGTATTGCTCAATTCTCCTGTGTCTTGATACCCCGCTGCGGTGGTTCCTTGCCTCTCTCGCCATGTCAGGGGAATTCCGGCTAAATCTAACATTTCTAGGATATTAGTTGCACCTAATTCGTAACTGAGGCTAAAACCTAAAATATCAAATTCTGTGAGCGATCGCTTCGACTCTACCGCAAACAACGGTGTATTCGTTTGGCGTAGTTTCGTACAGAGATCTTGTCCTGGTAAATAGGCGCGATCGCACAATTGACGAGGTTTGGCATTCAAAATGTTATACAGAATGATGTGCCCTAAATTGGATGCACCGACTTCATATACTTCTGGGTAAGTTAAAACCCAGCGTATTGTTGTTGTATCCCAAGGTTTGTGTATTGCTAAGCGCTCGTTACCTAAGTAACGCGCTGGTTTTAAAATATCCGGTGTTATTAATTTTTCAACTGCAACAGCCACTATGATATCTTCGAGCTACTTTGCTTACAGTTATTCGACCATAACTTTAACATTCAATTTACTCTGATAACAAAGTTTTTCATTACAATTTATAACTTTTTTACATATAGTCCGTTCCTCACCGAACTTTGCTGATTATTACATCGCTTATATATAAATTTATGTTGCAGACGATTCGGCTCCACTTGCCAAAATTTGAAAAACCCTATCGAGTTGCGTCAGTTCAAAAATAATTTGAATTGAGGGAGCGATATTGCAAAGTTGGAAACTTCTTTCTAAACTAACAGCCAGCTTGTGTGCTGATAAGAGTGCCATCAAAGCTGTGCTGTCTAAGGATTCTACTGCTGCTAGATCTACTACCAATATGGAAATATCATTTTTTGTTACCCCAGTAGTGAGATCTCGTTCAAATTCCAACGCGTTTGCAGCATTCAAACAGCCTTGGGGTCGAATAACTGCAATTTTTGGATACTGAAGCACTGCTTGCATAGTTACATCCTATGAGAATTATTGAAGCGTCAAAGTAAGAATTATTTGAACATAAACTTTTTTGTGTTGCATCGACCATATGTCTTAGGTTTCTTTGCTGAATCTTTATTGCTTTAGGATGTCAGTTTAAAGATTGTCATAATTCAAGTTTAAAATGTGTTTACATATACTTTTTTTTTATCTCAGTTCAAAAACAATCAACATAGACAGCGTTAGAGCAGAAAAATTATCCGTAACTTTCCTGAGGAAACTTGACTAGTCTATAACTTAAGCTAATTTAGCCAAGTCTTAACAGTAAGTTAAGTCTCACACCTTACTGTTACTGATGATATAGAGCGAACTCGCAGCAAATTATTTATCTAACTAATTTAAATTGTGATCTATATCACTAATTAAGTAGTATTTGATCGCTTTTTATACTTAGCTTTATCTGGAATAATTGATATCTTATAGAGTTGGATTATTACTTATGAGAACTAGGTACGCTATTCGGAAATTGGTAGAAAAAGCTCTTGATATTAAAAAACTAACTCCTGAGATAGAAAATGAAATCAATTCAGAACTGACTCAATTAGGTTATATTTCTGACGTTGACTACGAAGCTTTGGAATTATTAATGGCAGAGATGGATGCTGGTCGAATTCAGTTAGTTCCTAGCCTGGGATATTAAGATAATTCATAATTAATTTTTGTCATAAAAATAAAATAGATAACCACAAAACTTGTCTATAAGTTAAAAGTTTTAACTAAAATTTCCATAGTTAATTTTAGTTATTTCGATATAGAGGTTGGGTTGATAATATTGAGTTAATTTTGATCAACAACTTGAGAAGTAAAACTTTGAAAGAGTAAAAAATTACTGTCAAGTATTTTAAGTGCATATGAAGAGACATTTGTGTTAAAAAACAGAGGTATCCTTTAATACACAACGTTATTTGACACTATTAGTTAAAATTTACTTTATAAATAATCTTATCAAGACAGTAGAGGTAAATAAGGTAATATTATTGCTTGTATTTTTTGATAAGATTATTTATTTAAATTTCTGAATGTAGCGTCAACTGTACTAATGATCATCTACATTGTGCATTCAAAATAAATCACCGTACACTTCACTAAACGCCTAGAAAAAATTCCTCCCTACCTGTTTGCTGAAATTATCCATAAACACAATGAACTCTTGGTAAAAGAGTTGATATCATCAATATGGCTATTGGCAATCAAGATAAATCCATTCCTACTAATATTCTTCAGATAATAGATGAAGTGTAATCAAGAAAGCTGGGATTAGGAAAGGTGAGAAAGACAACTATGTCCAATGCTTCATGCCCTATCGCTAGTACCTAATCCCTAATCTCCAATTCCTAATTTTTCTTGATGTGCCTGCCAAAGTTGGTGAATAAACTGATTGAGTTGCTGTTTACCAGCTGAGTCAAGCTCTGTTTTTGGTTGTTTTGCTAAAACTTGGCTCAATAAGGTAATTACTTCTGTGTCTAAAGCTGGTTGAAATAAATCGGCAGGCCAAAGTAAGTCAGATGCATGACGCAAATCGGTAATTAGGGGCGAGTCTTCAATCAAGGTGACCATTAATAAAGGACGCACCCAGCATAACTGGCGGGAGGCTACAAATTGAATGACTTCTGCATATAGATTCCTCTCACCATGCTTTAAAGACACTATTTGTCCCGGTTGAAGAAAATCTAAACTCATGTCCATCATTAAGGCAGTTTAGGCGGTAACAAAGATTGTTTTTAACTTTTTCGATTTAAAAATGAGAATGCGCTACCTTTAAGGAAGCTTCTGTAGAATTAGGGTAGCACTCTTAGGGTAGTGATGTCTTAAGAGATATGGCTCACAACTGCCTACGCAAAGCTGATACGACCAATCCTTAGCAGCAAAGGATTTTCGTGGCGTAGTATCTGGTAAGAAATACTATAGAATAAGTAAATAACTGTTAAGCGATCGCCAGACAGAAGCTTTGTTGTAGTGAATTAACGATTAAAGGCAAAGAGCAGTGTCAGTTGAAACCATTGAAAAGCGTTCTACATCCCGCAAGCTCGCGCCTCAGTACCGCGTTTTGCTCCATAACGATGACTACAACCCTATGGAGTACGTGGTACAGGTACTAATAACCACTGTGCCAAGCCTTACCCAACCTCAGGCTGTTAGCATCATGATGGAAGCCCATACTAACGGGCTAGCTTTAGTCATTACTTGTGCTCAGGAACATGCTGAGTTCTATTGCGAAACATTGAAAAGTCACGGTTTAAGTAGCACAATTGAACCTGATGAGTAGTCAAATAATTACTAATTCGTAATTCGTAATTCGTAATTAAAAAGGGTACAAAGGCAACATTAAATAATAATTCAGCGAGCAACAATTTAGTGGAAAGTTAAAACTGCTACTAATTGTAATTACGAATTATTTGACCTTTTTAGTATGAAAAAAAACCTTGTCCGTTTAGGCGAATGCCCTGCCCCTATCAGGCTGGGCTGTTTTATTGTGACTTTATTGTTGCTATGGTTACCCTTAGCAGCACCAATATACTTACTAGTGCATAATTCAAACTTAGAAAGTATATTGACATTGGTGTTGTTATATATTGTATTTATTTTTCTCCTCAGACTATGGGGTAAGCATGTTTACCAGCAGCCCCAAATTCTTCGGCGTTATGGCTTAAAATTCACACGACAAAACGGTGTGGATTTATTGCATGGCTTGGCTACAGGGATAATTAATATTTTGATACTTTTTGGGATAGAAGGTTTTTTGGGTTGGTTAGTATGGCAACAACCGAAAGTTTTCTTGCTGAAAGTGATTTTAGAGGGTTTAGTTGTCGCTTTAGGCATTGGTTTGGCAGAGGAATTGTTATTCCGAGGCTGGTTGCTAGATGAATTACAACGAGATTACAGTCCGCCTGTGGCGCTGTGGACAGATGCAATTACATTTGCAACATTGCACTTTATAAAACCGTTGGCAGTAATTATTCAGACACTACCGCAATTTCCTGCTTTAGTATTGTTGGGATTAACGCAGGTATGGGGAAAGCGTTGGCGTAGAGGACGCTTAGGTTTTCCAATTGGTTTGCATGGTGGTTTGGTATGGGGTTATTACATTATTAATGTGGGAAAATTAGTGAAATATTCTGGCCAAGTTCCTGATTGGGTAACTGGTATCAATAATAATCCCCTGCAAGGAGTGATGGGGGTGTTGTTAATGAGTGTACTAGCTTTGTGGATACGAGGGCGAACTGAGCGATCGCATGTCTGAGAGGACGAGCATTATTAAATTGTTTATATAATGATGCATACTAATCGCAGTATATTATCAGCTTCACTTTAGCTAACTTTCAAGTTGGCAATATCGTCACTGAAAAAATTGTGAAGCTGGAACCAACAGGTGTTTCAGTTGATTTTGATAAAGATATAGTAGCTTTTGTACCATTAGTAGAGCTGTCATTTGCTGAGATTCAGACCCCAGAATAAGCCCTGCAACTAAATGAAATCCGAGAATTTTTGGTTGTGGGAAATTACGATGGCGAACACGATATTTTTTTCTTGCATTGTTCGCCTGATATCCTGAAAGATAACGGTCGCTGGTACGAAGTCGTATTAAATTTGGCTTCTGAAAAATGTGGTCATCCTATAAATAGAGAAGACCTAATTGTACATACTAAAATTCTTAATCATAGACATGGATTATCAGTAAGGATTTACTGGTTCTTATCTACTCAAGAGCATCCTCCAATAGTTTCTTTTTCAATTCGCAAACTAGAGACCCGAACAGCATGGGAACGGGTACGACAATTGCAAACTGAGGACGTAACAGTATATGGAAAAATCCTTAATAAAACTTCAAGGGGTGCATTAGTGAAAATAGAGGGTTTGCGTGGAGTAATTCTTACTTATGTTGATAAGCATAGGGAGGAATTAGTAGTAGGGGAGGAACTTCCGCTCAAAATTATAGAAGTAAAAGAGGAGTATAATCGCTTAGTACTGCTCCATCGCTCTGTTTCAATCAGACTCAGGCTATTGCAGGTTGGTCAAGTTGTTAGCGGCACTATACGGAGCATCAAAAATTATGGTGTGTTCGTTGATATTGGAGATTTATATGCTTTGTTGCCGAACTCAAAAATGTTCCATCCATCTGTTGACCATCCAAACCAATTTTTCAAAATTAATGACTATTTAAAAGCAATGATCGCTGAACTAGATCGTAAAAATGGTCGAGTTGTTCTAGAAAGTTGTGGAAGTAAAGATTATTAAAATTATTTGTAATCGCTTCGCGTCTCAACCACTGTACCCACCACACACGCTTTATCTAAATTAACACCGCTTAAATTTGCACCTTCTAACTCTGCACACAGCAAATTCGCCCCAGAAAAATTTGCCCCTGCCAGATTTGCCCCACGCAAGTCAGCTTCTTCCAGGTTTGCTTCACTCAATAATGCTCCTTGCAAATCAGCACGACTCAAGTCTGCACCTTTGAGATTTGCCCCAGTCAGGTTTGCACCGCGCAAGTCAGCACCGCGTAAGTCCACACCTTGCAAATTGACATTCATCAAATTCGCACCACTGAGGAAAGCACCTGCCAAAGATACATCGCTGAGTCTGGCTCCCATTAAGTTAGCACCTCGGAGATTACTACCCCGCAAGTCAGCACCAGTTAAATCTGCTTGCATCAGGTTTGCTCCCATCAGGTTCGCCCGCAAGTCAGTTCCTTGGAGGTTCGCCCCCATTAAATTCGCTCCTTCTAAATGCCCACCTTCGAGTTTGGAAGCAGCGAAATTAACACCGACAAGGGTAGCACCAGCGAGATTAATTCGGTTTAAATCTAGTTGGGAAAGTTCCTCGTCTTCTAAATTTGTCCCTGGAAGTTGTTTGAGTTTTCCTAATCTGATAGCTTCGATATTCATTTGGGGTAACTACCAATCTCTTCACTTGTCTTGCTGTGGCTATCCCATTGGGAATCGAGTAGCCAGACGCCGCTGCTGACTTTGGGTGTCATTATGGGTAAGTCGAGTCCCTGTTGTAAACCCATTACTAATAAAGCTAGGGTATCTACAAGTTTAGGGTCAAAGCGAGTAGATTGTTGCTGTCTACATTCATCTAGAGCTTGAGTAAATATTTCTTGGCGACTCTGATTTGAGGATTTTCGCTGATTTACTCGCCATTGAAAGTCTGCCAATAATGCCAAAATTCTTGACTCTAGGGGAATTTCATCTCCAACTAAACCTGCTGGTTCCCCTCTACCATTCCACCACTCGGTTTGGTGAGTAATAATTTGGGCAACTGCTCGCAGTCGTGGCATGGTTCGCAATACCTGCGCCCCTGGTATCAAAGGACAACTGGGGGCATCTTCTTGAGAATGTGTGAGTACTTTATCAGAACTAAGAACACTTTCTGCTTTTTGTAATGGATCTATGCGATGCAACAAAGCCGCTAGGCGCAATCTTTTTATCTGCCATGCTGGAAGATCCAAAAGTTGGGCGATGGTCTCGGCAAGTACTACTACTTCCGCAGCTGCCATTGGATTAGTCGCATCTGCTATATCTAATAGTTGCGCCATCCGTAAAAATGCTTGGATTTCGTTAGAAACCAAGTTGCGATCTAAGGTTTGTTGACCAAGGGCTGTGGGGATAGATAGATTGTATTGCCCAGTCTGGAGATAATCGACTACGCGAGAGACAACAGCACCCAAATTTTCTAATCTAGCAGTTGATGATGCGTAGGCGTAGCCTGTCGTAGACATCGCCTGTTTATCAGCAATGAGTTTATTCGCCAGTTGTGGGTTATATTTGCTGATGTGAGCGATCGCTATTTCTGCTGTCTCTTGCACTAACTGTGGCTCAAATGTCCACAAACCATAGAATTTGCGCTCTAAGTCTGATGTCGGTATTCCACTGCTACCATAATCAGCTGCCGATAGCTCTTGACAAATTACCATTGCTGTGTAGCTTTGCGACAATATAATTAAGTGCCACTCTTGTGCTACTGGATCTGCCGGATCTAATGCTACTAAGTCTACATTAGGTAGAAGGCTTGTCGGATGTTCGGCAAAGCCAGCATCAGGGGCAGCCATAATCGCAATTTCGCGGCTGCGCTGGGCGATGTCTGCATATCGCCCAGCTTCTTGCAGATACCATTTGCCCTGTTGAAAGGCTGTGATCACCAAAGGTTTATCATCATCTGCTAAGATATGGTCTTCTAGGGCATGGCACAGAGATACTAAGGTATTTTTGTAGTACACCCCAAATCGAATTGGCCTGGTGCTGTGGCGATGGGCTGTTTGCAGCTGTTGTAGAATTGAACCTTCTAACATGAGTTTAGGATTTGATGAAAACGAACCGCACAGAGAAGTTTGACCAAGGGCTTAGGCTGAGCAAAACTTTTCCTCAGGAAGATGCTACGCGTAGCTTGTGCCTCACCGAAGGGGTACAGTGGGTACTGAGGACGTTGAACAACAGATGGCAAAAAAATTCCAAATTCTGAATATCCCCACATTGTTGTGTTTTCTAGGATACACCTGCTAGCTGTTTTTCTTTCCTCTCTATTGGTGAAGAAAGTGCTGCTTCTAAGTCGGCACAACCCAGTTTTTCTTCTAAAATATTTATAACTTCGCGACCGAAGTCATTGGGGTTTTGTTGCCAAGCTTGTAAACAGACTTCCCCAAAGAATGAACCAAGGGGTTCGGGATTCCAAAGGAGTTTTTTGGCTGTCCACGGCATTAAACTCATTGGATTATACCCTGGTTTGAGGATACCTTGTTTGAAAGCATATTCTTCTAAATGGGTATGGGGTTGCAGTCCAATAAAGAAGATGGCAGGTTCAACTTTATCAGCACCAAAAATTCGTTCTAGTTCTCGGTGGTAAGCAATGGTTTGGCGAATAGTTTCGGGACGTTCGTCAATCACGTTAAACGAGTAGTTGACTGAAACCAAGTCGTTAAAACCTGCTGCTTTCAAATCACGACAGTTTTGTAAAACGGTTCGGAGGTTGTATCCCATCCGCATTTTCCGCACGAGTTCTTGAGAACCGCTAGTAATCCCAATTTCAAAGTAGTTCATCCCAGTTTTCGCCATCAACTCAGACAATTCTGGTGTCAAATTGTCAGCTCGAATATAAGCTGCCCAATGGATATCTGTCATACCAGAATCGACGATTTTTTGCAACAGTTCTATTGCATCGTCGATAAATTTGCGTGCGGGGATGAATTGGGCGTCGGTAAACCAGAAGTTGCGAATGCCGCGATCGTATAATTGGCGCATCTCAGCAACTACTTCATCTGCTGGATTAATGCGTACTTGTTTACCTTCGACAACTGTATAAACGCAATAGCAACAGTTGTGCGGACAACCACGCTTAGTTTGTACCCCTATATAAAAGTCTTGCTCTTGCAGATAATAATTAAATTCTGGCCATATACTTTCGATATAGTCGTAGTTACAAGCTGTCTTTTCTAAAGGAGTGGGTTGTTCGTGAATTAGCCGTCCTCGTGGTTGAGTTTCTCCCACAACGTAACAGCGTTCATCTCGAAACTCTTTGCCACTTAAAAGTTTTTCCAGCAGAGTTTCCCCTTCACCTACAGAAATAATTGTCTGTTGGGGTAGGCTTTTTCCCAACTGTTCGTAAAATACACTGACTGCACCACCACCTACAACTGTACGGGCATGAGAATTATATTTTTGGGCACGCTTTAAACCACGTTTGATTAAGCCCTGATTACGCCATAGTTCTACGTAGTAAGCGATGAAGATTCGCAAGCCACCTAATGCCCCACGTAGTTTTAATAAAGGATTCTTGGCATAGTAAAATTCAAAAGCATTTTGTAGTGGGTTACCGCCACGTCCGCCGACTGGGGCATAAATTTGAATATCTCGCCAAGAAAACACTAGTAGTGTAGGTTTAAATTCATCGATACACCTATCTAAAGCCGAGGTATAGTCTAAAGGTGGTACTGTTCCCAAATCAAAGATTCGCTGTTGAATGTTGGGAAACTGCTTGTAGATATGATCGCTCAGGTAGACAACCCCAATGGGAAAGATGGGGTTACAAGGAAGGCGAACGTAAAGAATTCGATTTTCCATTATGGGTATTTTGATTGCCATCTTGCCAATATTGAGGGAAAAGCGAGAAAAACTTCAGTTTTCAAAGGTTTTTTGTTTTGGCTACTTTATATCTATCACAATACTGCTTGACATTGAAGCCAACTATTGATATAAACAATTTTTTGTCCCAAATTTTCGGAATCAATAAAATTACTTTGCACGCTAAGTACATCTAATTGTAAAGACGTTTATGAAGAAATTTTTCATATAGCTTTACGATAACATTGAGTTTATTCATTAAGCGACGATCTAAGGGTATTTATTTTCAGATAGATAAAATAGCGATCGCTTGTTTACTAAGGGAAAAGCAAGGGGATCGTCATCAGAGCGATATTCTACTTATTTGTTTTCAAAGAGTTAAAACTTTTATAGCAGAAAAAAATATCTAAAACTTTAGGTATAGTGTATAATTTCAAAAAAGCATAAATAATTATAAAATTTTTATAACCATAAATATTTCTTTAGATAGAAATAACCTACAAATCCCCAGTTGGTATTCGCAGTTACAACAACAAGGGATCAGTCGATGCTAGGCTTGAGTAGTGTAATGTTAAATTGTGGCGTAAAGCTCCTCAGCAGTTATGGCTCAAATTTTAGATCCTCTACCACCTGAGCAATCCGGGAAAATTCTCTGCTGCTACATCAATGCCACCAGCAAAATACAGGTAGCTCGCATCTCTAATATTCCCAATTGGTATTTTGAAAGGGTTGTTTTTCCAGGACAACGCCTAGTGTTTGAAGCTCCACGAAAAGCTAAAATGGAGATTCATACAGGGATGATGGCAAGTGCAATTTTATCCGATAAGATTCCGTGCGATCGCCTGATGATCAATGACCCTAGTAATTATGAGTTTGATACAGACTCATCTTTTGGAAATGACTCTATAGATACCGCAGCAATGGTGCAGCAACTTAAGAAAAAGACCGGAGATAGTATAAAACCTTTACAAGTCGCTGGTTTAGCAGCAGTTGATTAAAAAAAAACAATTTGGCTCATTTTTTGGGTTGCTGAATTCAGCAGCCTTTTTTATTTATTGGTCATTGACCACTAGTGATTATTGATTAATTTTTTTGGCTTATCCTTTATCTCCCTTGTCTGTTACTCTCATCTACAATCATTCTTATGAATCTGCCTTCATTTCTTTGGTTGTGGAAAATGGCCGCCTGGTCAATGGGGTTGTCAGTGCTGGCATACCTGATGTTAGCAGTTACAGGCGTTTTGATGTTTCGGATGAGAACTTCGCAGCAATTTCCTTTTATTTCCCTATTAATGGGTAGAAATACAGGAGTGCGATCGCTCCATAATTTAATGGGAATCAGCATGGTAATTTTAGTGCTACTATTGCTGGCGATCGGTATTGTTGGCACTTTGGGTCATTTTGGTTCTCTGGGACACTCTTCACACTTAGTTTCTGGATTGATAGTAGTAGCGCTGGTTTTACTGTCCGCTTTCAGTGCAGGCCAAATTAGTTCCACAAAACCTTGGGCTAGACCTTTACACATAGGTGTAAACATAATTCTGTTTGTCGGATTTATCTGGGTATCTCTTACTGGTTGGACTGTCGTGCAAAAGTATTTACCTTAAGCCGAGTAGGGCAAAAAGCTGTCCTAGAATAAAGAAAAGTATTGTAATTGAGCCGTGACAGCAAATTCAGTTAATACCTCAGCTTCTGTTTTTCACCTTTCTCCTTTGATTCGGATAACGCTGCTGAGTTTATACATAGCACTTACAATTCCATTACCCTTCTTATCGCAGGTAACAGCCGCACCCATACCCCCAGCATTATTATGGGTAGGAATCAGCACCGGCTTAGTTGCCTTGTACGCGGTGTTAACTGAACAAGTAATAGTAAACGAACAAGGAATTCAGGTTACCTACCCCAGTTGGGTGCCCCGCTTTTTTCGTAAAGGTTGGTTTTTACCTTGGTCAGAAGTAAAAGAGTTAAAACCCCGTACTACCGGTCAAGGAGGACTAGTTTATTATTTTCTCAGTCAGGATGGAAAAGCTTATTTACTACCAATGCGTGTAGCTGGATTTGCCCGTTTGGTGCAAATTGTCCAAACCAAGACAGACATTGACACTACAGATGTTCGTCCTTTAGCACAACCGTGGATGTATGCGATTTTACTAGGATTCACACTGCTATTACTATTGGTTGATGGTTGGGCGGTCGCCACAGCCTTAACTACTAAACAATTAACATAGAATAGGCTATAGGATATGGGGCATTGGGCATTGCTTACTTCTCCCCATCTCCCCACCTCCCCATTACCCCTTATCCCCAGAGGGGGCCGCACCTTCCCCATCTCCCCACCTCTGCACTCACCTTGAATAATGTCACAGCAAAAGCCACACTCAGGCTAGAACAAGTTAATCTGTTTACAAAGCTGAAAACCCAAGCTTTAGGGAATCAGCAAGGATACCCTATATTGCAGGACATTTCCTTTGAGGTATTCCAGGGTGAACGTATTGCCATTGTAGGGGCGATGGGCGCTGGTAAAACTTCTTTACTACGCCTGCTCAACTATCTTATTGAACCTAGTAGCGGCAAAATCTATCTAGAAAATCAAGAGTATCGCCAAATTCCAGTCATCCAGTTACGCCAGATGGTAACGCTTGTATTGCAAGAATCAAAGCTATTAGGGATGACAGTTGGGCAAGCTTTAGCTTATCCTTTGGTTTTACGTGGTTTAGCCAAACAAGCAATTCAGGAACGAGTCAATTACTGGACAGAACAACTGCACATTCCTAATGAATGGTTAGGACGAACAGAGGTGCAACTTTCTGCAGGACAACGACAACTAATAGCGATCGCTCGTGCCTTACTCATTGAGTCTAAAATTCTATTATTAGACGAACCAAGCTCTAGTCTAGATACTGGTACAGCTTTGCATCTGATACAAGTTTTAATTCAGTTGAATCAAACTCATCAAACCACAATTTTGATGGTAAATCACCAAATGGATCAACTTGAAATGTTTTGCACTCGATTGTTGCACTTACAGCAAGGTCATTTATCGGCAAATCAAAGAGTTTCTGAAATCAACTGGGATGAATTACGAGAAACCTTGATTAAAGCACAAGCTCAAGATGATTTTGAATTTTAGATTTTGGATAGGGGCTAGGGACTGGGTACTGGGTACTGGGCATTGAGTACTGGCTATTAGAAAATAAGCTAAAACACATTTAATTTGCAGATTAAAATTTTCTCAATATCTTGTGGGATGGGCAATATGAGCGCCCTGATGATGCAAGTTAAACGCCGATTAGCTTAGTGTTTTTAATCTTATTTCCCAGTCCTCATTACCCCTTATCCCCAGAGGGGGCCCCACCTTCCGCAGTTCCCATTCACCAGTCCCGATTACAATTGACTACTACTTAGTGTTGAACGTTGATTGTTAAATCTCTCTCTAGTTAACTTTGTTTGTGACTGGGGAATATTAGTATTCAAAATTTCCATGTTAAAACGGTATCCTACATTGCGGATAGTTTGAATTAAGCTAGGTTGTCGGGGATCTAGTTCAACCTTTTTCCGCAACGACAAAACATGAGTATCAATGGTACGAGGGTTATCGATAGCATCAGGCCAAGCACGACGCAGCAATTCCGACCTACTCAGAGGTACTCCCCCAGCTTGTGCTAAAACGTACAGTAAACTGAATTCCTGTGGCGTTAAGTCAATAAACTCTCCCTGGAAGCGAACCCGACGTTGAACTAAATCAATTTGTAAAGTTCCGTAATCTAAATAAGCTGGTGCAGCAGGTGTGCGCTTACGGCGAATCAGTGCTTCTATCCGTGCTAAAAACTCTTGCATTCCAAAAGGTTTGCTAAGGTAATCATCTGCACCCGCCTTTAAACCTGCGACAACATCAGCTTCACTATTGCGGGCAGATAGCATTAAGATTAGAGGCTGTTGCTGACGATGCAACCAACGACAAAACTCAATGCCATCACCATCAGCCAGATCTGCATCTAAAACGACCAGTGTTGGTTGATGGCTTAAAAATACTTCCCTTGCTTGATAAATACTGGCAGCTTGATGCACCCGGTGTTCCAGTTGTTGCAAGTGCCAACCTAGCAACGACCTGAGATGGGGATTCCCTTCAATGATTTCTATACATACCGAACCCACGGTGGCAAGACCCCTTAGCGTCGATGACTTTCAAAGTAACAAGCCCATGTCTCCGGTTTTGTAGCCTTTGTTACTTCAATTGCTATTAGCTTTACATTTCCTCATAAAAAAAGTGGCAATATCTTTAATTTGTCCCTTCGCAAAAGGCATTAGAAATATTCTTAAATTTTTGTTAAACTTATAAAAAGTCTTGTCAGACTTATTAAAAGTTCTTTTTAAAAGTTCTTTTAGCTTAATATTGTGTTTTTAGATGATTATATCCAAAAACCATAACCCAACCAGGTAATTCATAGCCAAACAGCTTTTCAGCTTGATTGAAAAGTAATTCGCTAGCTATAAATTAGTGCATACACCCATGAATATAGCACCAATGAAATTGGGCTGTTAATAGGAAAAATTATAAAGATACTCTAGCAGACAAGTAGAATAGGTGTTTTCTGGAATAGGATTAAAGTATGTATGTAGCTACCAAAAGAGCGCTACCCAAAAAATATATGTTTAGTTTTAATCGATCCCCAAAGGAAATTACACTTCACATTTGAACGTGAATCATTTACAATTCTCATTCCAAAGACATTAATACAGCAGTTATGCTCCAAGACACACAAACCATCCGCTATTACCAAAGACTTACCGACGCCTTCGTCGAGTTATGGAATCGCGGTTATCGTATGGATGATATGCGGATGTATTTGGATGGATATTTAGCCGCACTGCGACATAGTAACGCTATAGAACCCTTTCTGATTCATCGTTTAGAAGAGGAAGCTAGCCGCTACTTGTACGATGCATCAAACTTTGCAGTGCCGCAACCACAGCCACTACGCGATTACTACTAATACCACTTACTTGGTTATTAATAGTTTCCATCAATCACGCAGATAATTATAGCATATTATCTGTATTGGTCAATGGGTTGTCGTGGTGTGAGATTTTGGATATGTTGTATTGATAAAATCTATCCCCTCAGTCTTGTATTGGTTTTGTTAATGCAACTGAGGGGATTTTTAATTTTTAAGACAAATTAAATACGTAAAAATTGAATTTAGTCCCTAACCGCTATTTCTGTATCTGACTTACCAGGTGAGCCAGTTCAGGCAAAATCAGTTTTTCCATTGCTAGTTGCACAGCATTACTGGAACCAGGAAGCGAGAAGATTAATTTATTTTGATAAACACCAGCAACCGCACGAGAGGCGATCGCACGCGAACCAATTTGTTGATAACTTAGAAAACGAAATAACTCACCAAATCCCGGTAAAGTTTTCTCTAGAAACTGCTCAATTGCATCATAGGTAGTATCTCTTGGCGCGATACCTGTGCCACCATTGAAAATTAGAGCATCCAAATTTGTGCTTTTTCCCAGATTTTCTATCTGCTGTTGAACCTCTGCTGGTTCATCTTTAATAATTTCATAAGCTCCTACAGTATGGTTGGCAGCAATAAGTAGCTGCTGAATTAGCTGACCACTTTTGTCTGTTTCAGGAGTGCGTGTATCGCTAATAGTAACCACGCCACAAGTTAGGGTCATTCCAGATGAGTCTGGGTGGGGTTGTTGCGTCATGGAAAGATTATTAATTTTTAATAGTGGGGAGTAGGGAGTGGGGACTGGTGACTAGGAAGCGGGGACTGGGGAAGAGTTTTATTAACCTAATCCTCAATCCCTAATACCCAGCACCCAATTTTTTATGTCCTATCTTCTATCCTTCTTTTTTACTCAGTCCAAGACCATTTTCATCTCCATATCGCTGCATGAAGCGCATGAAGCGATCCCATTCTTGGGAAGATTTCATCAAGTAAACTGCTTCTAATGCTTCCGGTCTTCCATTAACAAATTTAGCATTCACTTCGCGAGTGATGATTTCGCCTTCTTCGTCAATCAGGTACATCCCAGTGATGTCATCGGTGCTGCCTTGGTCTAAAATCTTGGGATTTTTAAAAATAAATGTTGCTGTGCCAGTTTCACCACTGCGCCCTCGCGTCAAGCGCACGTCTGGAACTACTTCTTCGTTAACCCCTCTAGCAAACTGGATTTTCGCCATGATAAATGAGTTTAAACTTTTACGATCGTTAGTTTAATATTCTCTCATCATTTAGAACTCTCAGGTCTAGAGGCAACTCTGATTCATCATCCTAGTTGTGTATATACTTAAGTTGCTTCTTTTTCAATGATTAAAGTTACTGGGCCATCATTTTCAATTGTAACTTGCATCATTGCGCCAAATTGACCAGTTTCCACTAACAAACCACTGGCTCTTAACTTGGTAATAAAACGATTATATAAATCTTCTGCTGATTGAGGAGCGGCTGAGCGGTCAAAAGAAGGACGGCGACCTTTGCGACAATCACCGTAAAGAGTGAACTGACTGACTACCAACAACTCACCCCCAATTTCTTGTACAGATTTTTGCCAGCGATGTCTATCAACAAGCCCCTGCGCTGTGCCTATTTCCTCATGAGGAAATAGGCGCAATTCTAAGCACTTACGCACCATCCAATCAAGTTCAGCACCGGTATCAGTATTAGCAATGCCTACGAGTAAGTTGAGTCCCCGCCCAATTTTACCGATGATTTCGCCATTAACAATAACTTGAGATGATTTAACTCGCTGGATGATAACACGCATAAGAATTTAGAAGTTTAGAAGAGAAAATGCGATCGCTCTTCTCTCATTTTCATCAATCAAAATCGATGGTAGAACGAATTAAAAATACATTCCCAGGTCAAACCTGGGAACGAGAACACATTTTTAACTCTTAACTCCTGACTCTAACTTTTATTTACCAAACCCTTTACCACGATTGGTAGAAGGTAAGCAAATACAATTTTCTATCTGAGTAATCAAATTATCACGATCCAAATTTTGACCGATTAGCACTATTTGGTTTTTGGGTTTACCTTGCCAATCATCATCATCCAAGGTGAAGCGTTTGCCACAAAGATGGAAAATATGACGCTTCGGACTTTCATCAAACCACATAATCCCCTTCGCTCGGAAGATATTTGAGGGTAGCTGGTTATCTAAGAAATACTGAAACTTCCTAATAGAAAAAGGTTTATCACTCTGAAAAGATATAGAAGTAAAACCATCATTTTCTAAATGGTCAGAGTGATGGTGATGATGTTCGTGGTCATGGTCATGATGGTCATGACCGCATGTTGAGTGGTCGTGGTCGTGGTCGTGATGGTCGTGATGAGCGTGATGGTCGTGGTCGTCTACCACTGAGTCAAAATATTTATCTGACTCAAACAAACCGACACTGAGAATTAAAGGGAGTGGCACTTGCGATCGCGTAGTGCGGAGAATTCTTGCTCCTTCTTTAACTTCGTTAATTTTTCTCTCTAACTCATTCAAAGTAGCTTCATCAACTAAATCCGTTTTATTCAGCACAATTACATCGCCATAGGCAATTTGGCTGTATGCTGCCTGAGAATTAAACAAATCTAGACTGTAATTCGCCGCATCTACAACGGTGATAATCGAATCCAAGCGAGTTAAATCCCGTAATTCTGTACCTAAAAATGTTAAGGCTACTGGTAGAGGGTCTGCTAATCCAGTTGTTTCTACTACTAAATAATCTAGATTTTCTTGGCGTTCTAAAACTTTGTAAACTGCATCTACTAAATCATTATTAATAGTGCAGCAGATGCAACCATTATTTAGTTCCACCATGTTTTCACCAGTGGAAACGATTAGCTCGTTATCGATGCCAATTTCGCCAAATTCATTCACTAAAACAGCGGTCTTTAAACCCTCTTGGTTGTTGAGGATATGATTAAGTAAAGTCGTTTTACCACTACCAAGGAAACCTGTAATAATTGTTACTGGCATTCCTTGTTTAGGTGCATCCATTGCTTGAGATTCGGAAGTAGCTGCTGATTGCATAGCGCTGTAATCAAAAAATCAAAAATAGTAATGTAGCGCAGATAGTCCAGAAAACACTAGCATAGGGATGCTGGACTGTCATCCCAGTTGCTTATCTTAATTATTGCGTATCTCTCTATTTCAGCATTAGTTGATTATGACCCTAATTCTTTACAATACTCTCACCCGTCGTCAAGAACCGTTTAAAACAGTCGAACCAGGCAAAGTTAAGATGTATTACTGCGGCGTGACGGTATATGATTATTGCCATTTGGGTCATGCCAGAGCTTGCATCGTTTGGGACGTAGTACGCCGATATCTCCAGTTTATCGGCTATGAAGTACGTTATATTCAAAATTTTACTGATATTGATGACAAAATTCTTAATCGAGCCTGTGTGGAGCATTCCTCAATGGAGGCTGTGGCCGATCGCTTTATCAAAGCATATTTTGAGGATATGGCACGGTTGAGAATCAAAGAAGCCGATGAGTATCCCCGTGCTACTCATACAATGAATGGAATTTTGCGGTTAATTCACGATTTAGAAAATAAAGGCTTTGCTTATCCGGCTGACGGTGATGTATATTATGCCGTGCGACAGTTTCCTGAATATGGCAAACTTTCAGGACGCAAGTTAGAAGATATGCAAGCTGGAGCAAGCGATCGCGTCAACGTTGAAGATCCAGAATATCAGAAGAAAAAAGACCCCTTTGATTTTGCGCTGTGGAAAGCAGCAAAACCAGGAGAACCCGCTTGGAAATCACCCTGGGGCGCAGGGCGTCCGGGGTGGCACATTGAATGCTCAGCAATGGTGCGCGATCGCTTGGGTGATACCATAGATATTCATACTGGTGGTGCTGACTTAATTTTTCCCCACCACGAAAACGAAATTGCCCAATCCGAAGCTGTGACAGCAAAACCCCTAGCGCGTTACTGGTTGCATAACGGCATGGTGAAAGTAGATGGTGAAAAAATGTCCAAATCTTTGGGCAACTTCATCACTATCCGAGAATTGCTGGATCGAGGAGTTGACCCGATGGCGGTGCGATTATTCGTACTCACAGCCCAATATCGCACACCAATCGATTTTACTGACGAAGCGATCGCTGCTGCTACCAATGGCTGGCACACCATTAAAGAAGGTTTACTTTTCGGCTATCAATATGGAAAAAAACTGGGCTGGGATTTAGAGATTAGAAATATTTTAATCGCCACTACCGAATTTTCAGTACCTAATCCTTATATTGAACGATTCCAACAACTTGTCAATGATGACTTTAATTTTCCTGGTGGATTAACAGTGTTGTTTGAATTAGCCAAAGAACTCCGCCGTCAGGGAAATATCCTTGTGCATCAAGGAAAAACCGAAACAGCAGCTTTGGAGTTACAAAGCCAATGGCAAACACTCGTCACCTTAGCAGAAGTATTAGGTTTAGAAGCCAAACCAGAAGTAGAAGCTTCGCTAACAGAAGGTTTAAGCGATACGGAAATTGAAGCAAAAATTCAACAAAGACAAGCAGCACGTCAAGCCAAGAATTTTGCCGAAAGCGATCGCATTCGTAACGAACTACTTTCCCAAGGTATTACGCTAATTGATAGCCGCGATGGCACACGTTGGCATCGAAATTAAGAGAGATTAGGGACTAGAGAAAAGTTTTCTCAATGCCCAATCCCCATTACCCATTCTCTATTACCTTTAATTATGTGGTCTGAATTAAAAAAGGCGATCGCTAGTTTCGATATTCCTGCTGATTGGATTGGTATCCGAGCCGTGAAGGAAACTTCTACTAACCGTATAGTCCGTGACGGCTTACCTCAACTCAACGGCAAATCCTTCACTGTAGGAGCCATGCTGGAAGTTTTGGTTAATGGCTGTTTGGGTTATGCAGCTACTAACTCCTTAGAACTGCCATCCTTACAAGCCGCTGCCCAAATAGCCTATAAACAGGCGCTAGCAGCCAGCGAATGGTGGATACATCCCTTCGGTGAAAGCGAGCGTCCGAAAGTCGTTGGTGAATATAAATCTCCATTTATTGAGCCACTGGACGCTTTAAGCCCTGGAGAAATTAACGATTTACTGGTTCGTATTTGCCAAACCTTAAAAGTTGACGACAAGATTGTGCAAACTATAGCCACTGCTAACACGACCGAGAAGGAGTCTTGGTTTGTCAGTAGCAATGGCTCAGAAGTATATCAGAAATTTCTATCCATAGGTACTCATTACGGAGCTACAGCCCAAGATGGGGCAATTGTACAACAGCGCAGCCACAACGGGGCCCAAGCAAACTGTTACCAAGGCGGACTAGAACTTTTAAAACAAGAAAATTTATGGCATCGGGTGCAGCAAATTGGCGAACAAGCGATAGAACTCTTGACAGCGGAAGAATGCCCAACCACCCGTACTAATTTAGCTTTAGCTCCAGACCAAATGATGCTGCAAATCCATGAAAGTGTCGGACATCCCCTAGAAATTGACCGAATTTTGGGAGATGAGCGTAACTATGCTGGAGGGAGCTTTGTCAACAAAAGTGATTTTGGCAAACTAGTATATGGTTCGCCACTGATGAATATTACTTTTGACCCTACCGTACCAGGCGAATTTGCTAGTTATGGCTTTGATGATACCGGTGCTGTAGCAACACGAGAGTATTTAATTAAAGAAGGTGTACTCCAACGGGGTTTGGGTAGCTTGGAGAGTCAAGCTAGAGCAGGTGTACCTGGAGTAGCCTGTGCCCGTGCTTCCTCGTGGAATCGCCCAGCAATTGACCGCATGGCAAACTTGAATTTAGAGCCTCTAAACGCTACTTTTGAAGATATGATTGCTGACTTAGAACATGGCGTTTACATGGAATCTAATCGTTCTTGGTCAATTGACGATCGCCGCTATAAATTTCAATTTGGTTGCGAATACGCCAAATTAATTGAAAACGGAAAATTTACCAAAACCCTCCGCAATCCCAACTATCGCGCCACAACACCAGAGTTTTGGCATAGCTTAATTAAAGTAGGAAATGTTAATAACTGGCAAATGTACGGTACTCCTTACTGTGGCAAAGGAGAACCAAATCAAGCTATTTGGGTAGGACACGGTTCACCTGTTTGTGTTTTTGCTAGCGTCGAAGTTTTTGGTGGAGGAATTTGAAAGAGGGTTGATTGTTAACTGTTGACTGGTGAGTTAAGTGTCCTTTTTTCTCCCTATCTTCCTATTTCCTATTAATATTTAATATTTATGAATAATCAAGAATTATCTCCTTTAGAATTCAGTTTTAATCAATTGATTGAAACTCTGCTGATTAAAAAAGCAGAAAATGAACAATTTACTGTAAAACTCAGTAGCGAAAGCAGTCAATTTACTCGCTTCAATCATGCGAAAGTACGACAAACTGGTTGTGTTGCCGATGGTTGGATTGAACTAACTTTGATGAAAGAGCAACGCAGTAGTTTTCGGCTATTTCCCTTTACTGGAAATTGGAAGACAGACTGGCAGCTAGGGTATGCCGCTTTGCAGGAACTACGTGATGAATTGATTTTAATCCCAGTCGATCCTTATCT
Organism: Nostoc sp. PA-18-2419; assembly: GCF_005869855.1. GTDB lineage: Bacteria > Cyanobacteriota > Cyanobacteriia > Cyanobacteriales > Nostocaceae > Nostoc. Next base: position 336,834 of record NZ_SZNH01000003.1, read on the forward strand.
AGTTTTACCATCAGGAAATAGTACCAGTCGAGAAATACATTCTGGAAATTTATTGGGGCAAGAAGCAGTAGTATCAACTGTTTTAGAATTAGTTGCCGAACTAGATTTTACTGGAATGTACGCCGGGGGAGTCGTAGTTAAAGCTTACGGGGATTCTAGCGGTCAGAAACACTGGTTTGCTACTGATACTTTTACCTTAGATTATTCTCTATTCATGACATCTGGACAAGCAGTTAAAGGTACATTTGCAGGTAGTGATTGGGATAAAGCTGCATATATAGCCAAAATTAACGAAGCTAAAAAGCAGCTAAAACTACTTTCTCGTCCAGCTAAAGAATTACCACGAGGACAGTACAAAACTTATTTTGCACCCGCTGCTGTAGCAGATTTATTAATGATGCTTTCTTGGGGGTCTCTGAGCGAAGCTGATATCCAACAAGGAAACAGCGCTTTAGCGGCTTTATGGCGTCAAGAAAAACAATTGTCTCCAAAATTCAGTTTGAAAGAAAATTTTCAACGAGGATTAGTACCACGATTTAATGAATTGGGAGAAATGGCAGCATTGGAGTTGAGAGTTATAGAAAAAGGATATTTAGTAAATAGTCTAGTTAATTCTCGTACTGCTAAGGAATACGGAAAAATTGCCAATGGTGCCAATAGTTCAGAGACGTTACGTGCGCCAGAAATAAGTCAGGGAAATTTAGAATTTGAGCAGATTTTGCCGAGTTTAGATACAGGTTTATATGTATCAAATTTGCATTACTTGAATTGGAGCGATCGCCAAACTGGTAGAGTCACAGGTATGACCCGTTATGCTTGTTTTTGGGTAGAAAATGGAGAAATTATCGCTCCCATTGAAAACTTGCGTTTTGACGAAAGTCTCTATCGCTTTTGGGGAGAAAATCTGATAGATTTAACTACTTTTCAAGAATTTATTCCGGAAGTCGGAACTTATGAAAGTCGTCAACTAGGAGGTAGTTTAGTTCCTGGGATGTTGGTCGAAGATTTCACTTATACTCTGTAAAAGGGAGTGGGTAGATGCAAAGACAAGGGGATAAGGAGAGAAGTCACTAGCCCCGATTTCCGGCTAACGTAGCTTGCTTCCCCGAAGGGGTATGACTAACAGAACTTCGAGGGGCAAGGAGAATAATTCTTAACTTCTAACTTAGTATTCCCAAGTCCCCAGTCCCAAGTCCCTCTCAACCTTGCCAAAACCTAAACTTGGCATAGGCATTTGCTCTATATCTGCTAATAATAGAGAAGTAGGTTTTTTCAGGAATTGCGATGATTAGTCCGCAGCAGGTTGAGACAATGATCAAGGCGGAACTGCCAGACGCCCAGGTTCAGGTGCAAGACTTGACTGGTGGTAATGACCACTATCAGGTGACAGTAGTTTCATCGCACTTTGCAGGTAAAGGACTAGTGCAACAGCATCAATTAATTTATGGTGCGTTGCAACAAGCCATATCAACTCAAGCAATTCACGCTTTGTCTCTAAAAACATATACTCCTGAAGCTTGGCAAGCAACATCAGCTTCGTAAATATAAAGTTAGGAGAGACGCGATTAATTGCGTCTGTACAAAAGTGTAAGAGCAATCGATTTTTTACTCTTACTCGTAATTTATGATTGTTCCATGCAACATAGGAAACAAAAATACCATGACACCAGAACTCAAAGAAAAAATTGATAACTTGGTACAAGAGAACAAGATTTTGGTTTTCATTAAAGGAACCAAGTTAATGCCCCAATGTGGTTTCTCCAATAATGTTGTGCAAATTCTTAATAGTTTGGGAGTTCCTTTCGAGGCAGTTAATATTCTCGCAGACGATGAAATTCGCCAGGGAGTTAAAGAATACTCCAACTGGCAAACATTTCCCCAAGTGTATATAGATGGTGAATTTGTTGGTGGTTCTGACATTATGATTGAACTTTACCAACAAGGTGAATTGCAGCAAAAGGTAGAAGTAGCACTAGCTTCGTAAGGCATTATTTACATTAAACTAAGGTTATACTACTGATATTTGACCTTGGTATTGAAGCAATGTGCAGTTTTTACTGCCCTTGAAAGAGGAGACAAATAGTATCTCCCTTTTCAAGGGTTTTTAATAGGTTTGTGACAAGGGCAGTTCAAGTACTTGAAAATAAAAAATAACCCCCGTAGATGCGAGGGTTGTTAGTTGGTTTTAAATGAGTTTTTCAAAAAATTTAGAATGGAGCGATCGCTAAACTAATGACGGCTAAAATCGCAGCAATAATATAAAACACTCCAACTACTTGCAATTCTGACCAGCCAGTTAGTTCTAGATGATGGTGTAAAGGTGCCATTTTGAAGAGGCGCTTACCTTTGCCATCAGGGCCTTTAGTGGCTTTGTAGTAACTGACTTGTGCCATCACAGACAGAGTTTCTACGAAGAAGATACCACTAAGAATAAACAGTGCTACTAAGCTATTTGTCAACAGGGCTACAGCTGCTAAAGCTCCTCCCAGTGCCAGGGAGCCAGTATCACCCATAAAAACGCGGGCTGGATTACGGTTATGAGCTAAGAAACCTAAGCAGCCGCCACTTAAAGCAGCACAAAAAATCATCAACCCCGGTGCTGTAGGCGCAATTAGGGCAGCTAAAGCCAAAAGAGCGATCGCTACTGTTCCTCCTGCCAAGCCATCAATACCATCAGTTAAATTAGTAGCATTACTTTCTGCAACTAGCACAAAACCTGCTAAAGGCCAAAATAAAAAGCCTAAGGGTAGTGTAAAGCTAACCCAAGGCAAAGCTATATTTGTAATATTAAAAGGTTGATTAAACATCAGCCACAGACAAAACATTAGGGCAAAACTTACCTGTAAAGCCAGTTTCATCCGGGGAGATATACCTTTATTTGACTTGCGGCGGAGAATTTGCCAATCGTCAAGCCAACCAATCAATCCGTAGCTGATTGTCAATGCTGAAACTGCAAGCACTTCTGTCGCAAAGTTAGACAATATGCAGGCAAGGATTACGGCTACAGGTATAAAAAATATACCACCCATTGTCGGAGTTCCTGCCTTTTTGAGATGAGCTTGGGGCCCATCTTCACGGATTATTTGTCCAGTTTTGAGCGCTTGTAGTAGAGGTATCACCAAGTAACCCATCACACCTGAAGCCAGCGCAGACAATAATAGTGGCAGGGTTAGTGATGCAGCTTGCCAAGGTAACCTATTGGCCATCCAATCCAAGAAAAATGCAGTTGTCCCTAGTCCTACGGCTAATAAAGAGGCTAGAGCGATTCCAGATATATTTAATCCTTGCTCAGGAGATAATTTAGCGTCCACAGAAGTTTCCCTTCACTCCACACTTATAAAACTGAATACCAAAAACTAGGCATATCACCAAGTTCCCAAAGACAAAAGATTAATCTTCAGCAATTGGGATATCGTCGTCATCATCAAGGTCGTAATCGCCAATTCCATCTTCTACACCCATTAGGGAGTCTATTTCTTCTTCGTCATCTTGAAAATCTGGTTCATGAACGTCACGCGCTATGATCCGACGGTTACTTTGTAACCAATCTAATAGTGAAGATTCTTGCTTTAGGGGGATGACACCAGCTCGTTGATTACGAGGTTCTTCACGTAATGGAGAGTTCAACATATCGACGAAGACAACAAAAGGTTTACCTAACTTGACTTTTAGAGTCTATCACTTGACACGGATTAATTTAGTTATCCTTTCAACCCTTGAGTTGAGAAATCCGCATTCAGATAGAAATTTTTTATTGAATAGGCTGATGGTTTAGTGGAAGTAATTATTAGTAATTTTTTTTGTTTTACACATAGGTTATGAATAACTTGTTTATGCTGATGAAAAGTAAGTGATTTTTGAGGTCACAGACGATGATTGGAAAAGCAACTCTCATAGATGCGATCGCTGGTACAAATCGCGGTTTATTGGCGACTGAACAACAGAAACAGGCTATCTTAGCAGCGATCGCCAATTTAGAAGACTTTAACCCTACACCACGTCCGGTGGAAGCTAAAAACTTGCTAGATGGCAATTGGCGATTACTATACACCACTAGTAAGGCTCTTTTAAACTTAGATCGTCTACCTTTATGCAAACTAGGTCAAATTTATCAGTGTATCCGGGTAGAAACTACCAGCGTTTACAACATAGCAGAGATTTACGGCTTACCTTACCTAGAAGGATTAGTTAGTGTTGCTGCTAAATTTGAGCCAGTTTCAGAGCGGCGTGTCCAAGTAGAATTTGAGCGGTCTATTATCGGCTTACAACGTTTAATAGAATACAATTCTCCGGTAACTTTTATCCAACAAATTGAAGCAGGTAGAAAATTTCCGGGGATTGATGTTCCAATAAAAAACAATCAACAGCAAGGCTGGTTAGATATTACTTATATAGATAACGATCTGCGAATCGGTAGAGGGAACGAAGGAAGTGTATTCGTATTGAGTAAAACATAAGCTGATGCAAAAGTACTGTTTGCGAACGAAGGTACATTATTATGAAAACTTTGTCAATAACAATTGAGTACTATTTTGAGATTTGATATATGTTAAGCCACTGGCAAGATCAGCGAGTCTGGGGAGATGATAAAAAAGCAATAATCATAACCACCTCAGATACACTTTCTATTTGGTCTTTTTGCCCCTAGAGCCTCTTTCCCCATACCCCACAGCTAATTCAGACAAATAACTTAACAAAGCCTCTTGCTGCTACCTTCAGGTTGTAGAGTGAAATCAATTAGCCCTCTAGATTGGCAATTGATAACTCAAGAGGAAAATAATCATGGTTCAACGTGGTTCTAAAGTACGTGTTCTCCGCCCTGAATCCTACTGGTTTCAAGATTTAGGAACCGTAGCTTCTATCGATCAAAGCGGGATCAAATACCCAGTAATTGTCCGTTTTGAAAAGGTAAATTACTATGGGATCAATACCAACAACTTTGCCGAAGATGAGCTAGTGGAAGTGGAAGCACCAAAGGCTAAGGCGAAAAAATAAGCACTAAACCTACAAGGGGATTGTTTAATGGGATGATGAAGGGAAGTCTCAAGTATGAAGTCTGAAATTTAAAACTTTCAGTTTTTTCATCCTTGCTCTTAGCCTACCTTAACTACGAGAAGCCGCCCTGCGGGTATTTACGGTTTCTGTTCAGTAGTATGGCTTTCGCCGCCTATGAGTGTCTACACAGTAGTCATCAGAAATTGCTAAGTCCCCAAATATACTCAAAAATTGCTTGTTTAATCAGCTTAAATGCCTGAACTGCCTGAAGTTGAAACTGTCCGAAGGGGTCTAAATCAATTGACCCTCAACCAAAAAATTACGGGTGGAGATGTGTTGCTTGATCGCACCATCGCCTACCCGTTTTCTGTCGATGGGTTTGTGGATGGAATTAAAAACAATGCGATTGCCATTTGGCATCGTCGTGGTAAATATCTGTTAGCTGAACTCACACCCTCATCTCCTGCTTCCCTATCCTCCTCAAGTAGTTGGCTAGGGGTTCATCTACGAATGACTGGTCAACTTCTGTGGGTGCGTCGAGATGAACCATTACACAAGCACACGCGAGTTAGATTATTCTTTGGAGAAGAACAGGAATTACGCTTTATCGATCAGCGTACCTTCGGGAAAATGTGGTTGGTTGCGTCTGGTGTTGCTGTAGAAAGTATCATAACAGGTTTGGCAAAACTTGCAGCAGACCCGTTTTCAGCTGAATTCACTGTTGAGTATCTAGCAGGTAAACTCCAAAAGCGCCGTCGTCCAATTAAGACTGCGCTACTGGATCAGTCGGTGGTGGCGGGATTAGGTAATATTTATGCTGATGAAGCCCTATTTAAGAGTGGAATTTTACCTGAAACGCTATGTACAGCTTTACAGCTAAAGCAAATCGAGGATTTACGAACAGCGATAATTCAAGTGTTAGAAACCAGCATTGAGGTTGGTGGTACGACTTTTAGCAATTTTCTTAATGTTAAGGGTATCAACGGCAATTATGGGGGTGTAGCCTGGGTTTATAACCGCGCCGGAGAACCCTGTCGAGTTTGTGGCACATCAATTATGCGGTTTAGGCTAGGTGGGCGGTCGAGTCACTTTTGTCCTCAGTGTCAAAGGGTGTAGGGAGTAGAGAGTTAGGAGTTTAGAGTTTTTAGACCTTAGTTGTGATTTGTGAGTTCTAAGTCTTTTAGAATGCAGATAAAACAACTTACAAATTCGAGAGGGGAATTTATGGCAGTCAAAAAAGGAGATATGGTTCGCGCTATCCGCGAAAAACTGGAAAACAGTCTCGAAGCAAAAGCTAGTGATACTCGCTTTCCTTCCTATTTATTTGACTCTAAGGGCGAAATTGTAGATGTTAAAGGTGATTATGCACTTGTTAAGTTTGGCAAAGTGCCAACACCAAATGTTTGGTTACATACAGACCAACTTGAACAGTTTAAATAATAAAAAGAATTCAGAAGTCAGAAATGAGAATGAATACTGAATTTTGACTCCTGACTTCTGGTTAATAAAATTGCATCTTAATTTAACCTGAGTCTCCAAATGAGGCGCACGTTAACTCTAGTTTGGAAATTGAAAATTAGTAGTAAAAACAAAAGGCAGTAGATTCAAATCCTACTGCCTTATTTAATTCGCTATTCGACAATTCATTGCCGTATAAAAATAGCATCACGATAGTGATTACACTTTAAGGACGGTAACCTTGATCTGCGGGGTCGCCGTAGGGGTCTTCGCTAGCTGGGCGAACGTCTCCATAAGATGCTGTATCTGCGGGGTCGCCGTAGGGGTCTTCGCTAGCCGGGCGAACGTCTCCGTATGATGCTAAGTCTGCGGGGTCACCGTAGGGGTCTTCGCTAGCTGGGCGAACGTCTCCATAAGATGCTGGGTCTGCGGGGTCACCGTAGGGGTCTTCGCTAGCCGGGCGGACATTGCGATCGCGGAATTCATTATTTTCATCGCTTCGATCACTGTTCGACCCTAACAGGAAATCCTTCGCCTTTCGCAAAAAGTCATCTACCATGTTTTGTCTCCTTATTTCATTCCGTGTATTCCACGTGCGCGATCGGCGTTATCCTCCGGGAAACCCGCTTTAGATTTACACACGCTTGGCTGAATCTAGAGAGCTGGAGCCGCCGATGAAGTTATACCGGTTAGATCGCGACCTGAAGAACTCCCGTTATAGCCTTGGAATTGCCGATACTGTTGTGCTTCAGATTCCGGCACTCGAATTCCTTCTGATGGTGGAGTTACCCAGTGAGCGCGGTGTTCGGCATCACGGTAATATACACGCCCATTCTTGGAAAGATAGTACTTACCTTGCGCTCCTTCTTGTGGAGCATTCTTATGTTGGTTGTAGAGGTAATAAAGTGCCGCAGCCCCAGCCAAAATTGCCACTTTTTGACCCGTACCCAATCCCTTCTTAGCTTGAGTTTGATTTGTGCTGCGATCGCTCACTGTTCTACCAACCGTATCATCCACAGGTGGTGGCACCGAAGCTTTTTTGGAACCTCCTCCGCAGCTACTGAGCAATGGCACTGTTAGCAATGCTGAAAGCAACACTGCCAGCAAACGTGAAACTACTTTACGTTCTTTAAATATTGTAATCATCGTATCTCATCATCACCTACGTTTACTAAGAGCCTTGCTGTTGCAACTAAAGAGTTAGGATTCCTGTTACTTTGCCTGGGATTGCAAAAACATTTATCGCTGATTACAACAGCGCAACTACAGCATTTCACTAAACATAATGAGTGAATTTATCAAATATTCCATCCTGCCTTTGAGAGAAACTCACTTCATCCCAACGAAATATCTTGTTGATTTTTGATGAATTTCTTTTCTGGAAAGATAAAAATATTCAGCAATTTCTCGGTTATTTTTGTGTACATCAATAATTTAAAAAGATACAGGTACTACGATGATATTTGTCAAAAAATACACTAAATATGACATCAAAAAACACAACCCAAGCCAGAACTCGTGTGCTTTTAGCTTTGTGGGATTTGGGAGGAATTCAGCAGCAAGTGAATAAAGGTATACTTACGAAACGAATTGTATCAAAGACAAAAAAGGTAGCAGATTATCAAGGAATACTCGAAGAATTACAGAATCAAGGAGCGATCGCAATTTCCAAAAAGGGGTATTCCCTGATATCTCCGAAAGGATTAGAGGTGTTAGGTGAGGGTTTGAGGAGCGACGATTTTAAATTTGAAGGCACAATTATCGGAACTTGGGCGGCGAATGCGTTGCTGAAGTGGATTAGTCAGATTGATGTTGCGGTTGCTGGTGCAGATGTACCAATAAATGGGAAGAGTGGGGCGATCGCTTCTTACGATGAATTTAAATCTGTGGCGTTGGAAGTCTACGACAAGCTCAATTATGAATACAACTTTAATAACCTGGTGCCAATTTATCGCATGAGGAGAGTAATAGGCGATCGGGTGAGTCGTACAGAGTTTAATGATTGGCTACTGGAAACACAAGCCGATGATATTTTGCAACTACAAGGTGGAACTGTTGAAGATAATGCACCTGACAAAATAGAAGATTCCATCACCACGGTATTAGATGGATTACGCTGCTACGCCAAGCTTCTCAAAGCCTAAACTTGCTTATACTCCTCACTAAATCAATTTCACAATACTATGATTGCTACTACATCTACCATTGATGAACTAATTATAAATCAAAACCCATTTGCTGGACATATTGTTGTCAGACCTCAACAGATATGGGGAAAAAGTTATCCCGATGTATCCTCAATTAATTCTCACGCTTCTAATGCGGTATTTGATGCAGTTGAACAAATTCGTAAAGGTAAGCGTGAAACTGTAGGTATCACAATAACTGCTGAAAAGGGGTTAGGTAAAAGTCATCTTATCAGCCGTGTTCGCCATCGTTTAGAAACAGAAGGTAATGCCCTATTTATTTACATGGGTAAGTATGACAGTCTAAATCAGATTAAGTATCAATTTCTTCAAGCTGTTGCTTCTAGTCTTAGAGCTTTTGGTAGTCAAAAAGTAATGCAGTGGCAAGAAATAGCTGCTGCTTTAATCAATGAAGCTAAAAATTGTAAGTATACACCACACCAGTACATTAGCAATATTTACCCTAATTGGTTAAGCAAATACTCAACTAAGACAATTGACACCTTAACAGAAGCCGTATTGAAAATTAAGCCTGACATTACCAATCCTTATATAATAAGGGCTATTTTGTGGACACTTTCCACAGCACATGCTCACTATGCAAATTATTGGTTATCAGGTTTAGAAATCACCCGAACAGAAGCTAATGCGCTAGGTTTACCAAATCATAAAAATGAAGATAGAGAAGCTGAAGCATTAACTAATGTACGCCAGATTTTAGATATAATCAGCCATTATAAAACTCCAGTTATTTGCTTTGATGAATTAGATATTGCAGAAATTTCCGACACAGGTTTTACAGCAGCGCAGGTTATTGCAAACTTAGTTAAGGATTTATATAACAATCTCAAAAGAGGTGTTTTCCTTTTGGCCATGTATCCTGAAACTTGGAACGAGCAAATCAGGACATTACCACAAGCTGAAGCAGTCGTTGATAGATTAGCAAGCGAACAAGCTGACAGGCAACCAATTGCATTAAAATATCTGAATTCTGATGATATTGTGGCTCTAGTTAGTCAATGGTTAGAAGATTTTTATCTAGAACATAAACAAACACCGCTTCATCCTCTGTACCCATTTAATGAAGCTCAACTCAGAGAACTTGGTAAGAGTAAACCTACTGTCAGGTCAGTTTTGAAATGGTGTGCAGACAATTTCATACCTCCTTTGATACAGGCTCCACAGCCAGGACATCCAGTTAAACCATACTTTAATAGTGAATTAGCGAATGTTGAAGCTTCTATTGACTCATTCATGGAAGAAGAAGCAACAATTTCTGATGCTCTTTGGCTGGGTTTCAAGAGTTTAATAGGTGAAACTGTAGAAGGAGTAAAAATTGAATATATTGAAGAAATAGAGCCTAGTGCAGCGAATAATGGCTTTATGGATTTCAAAATTATCGGCAATAAGAGAAAAGTCCGGATTGGAGTAGATGTAGTTCAACAAGACTACAATGTTATAGGTGCTGCATTAAAACGATTAATTGATTACAAAACATTTGACTTAACTCGTGGGTGCTTGGTGCGTTCAAAAAAAATTAATTCAGCTGCAAAACTAGCTAGAGAAAATTTGAGAATTCTGTTGGAGAATAAGGGTGGAGAGTGGGTAAGCTTGCAAAGCCAAGATATTAAACCTCTGTTGGCGGTATTATTCGTTTACTACAACCGTGAAACCTATGAACTAACAGAAGAACAGATTTTTGATTTTATTAAGCAAAAGCAATTAGCAAGCAATAATCCTTTGGTTCGAGAAATCCTTAGTGATCCTTCTGGGCAAGAACCTACTAATTTAACTGATGATGGATTACCTATTAGTATTCCTCAAAGCATTAATACTGCCGATTACATCGAACTAAACTTATAGTTAATTATAAATGAATCAGCTGTTCTCAATTCCAACAGCACTGTGTCTACCCGCCTCTGATATTGAAGCTTTAATACAAGGGCGAACAATTGCAGCTTTACCCAAGATGTTTATTCGTCCTGGGCAAAGATTTGCACTTTATCCTGCTGACTCTTCAGTTTCAATTAAAGCTTGGGCTAAATGCGAACTTTGTCAAATTTTAGACGAAACTAAGCCATTAGATATTTTGTCTAAATTAACAATCTGGACACTAAAAGAGCTAAAAGAGAAACTACGGCAACAACAGTATCTTTTCTTCACTTATTTACGTGTATATCAGTTGCCTCAGTTACAAGAAATACTTGTTAATGCCAATACTCAAGAAAAGTTAGGAAAATTTGTTAGTTTAGCTAATTCAGTAAGGGTTTCTGAAGACAAGCCAGTATTAAGCGATCGCACTTTCAGCCAACGCAAGCGTCAACTAGAAAAATTAGAGCCATTACAGCATCCTGAACTTGAAGAATTGCAAAGTGCGATCATCCAATTATCTCATACCAACTCAGCTGCACAGCAATTAGATGATGATATCAAAATTTTTCTAGGCTGGAATAGTACAAAACTAGAAATACCAGATTCAGATTTAGTTTGGATTTATAAAATTGCTGAAGTTGGAAACTCTAGCGACGGACATACATTTGAAAAATTAGTTCGTAGAGGATTACTAAAATTAGGCTTTACAGGCTTAGGTTTAAATGCAGATGCAACTGGTGGCGCAGGGGGTATGGATTTTTACGCTGAACAACCTTATCCAATCGTAGGAGAGTGCAAAGCAACTAAAACTGAGAAAGTTACTGATGGTACACCTGCACAATTATTAAAAATAGGTATGAACCATCTTGGAAAATTTAAGTATGAAAATTCTATTAAATTAATTGTAGCGGCTGGAGAACTAAATTTTTACGCTCTGAGAACAGCAACCGAAAATCAAATGAATGTTATTAGCCCTGAAACTTTACAAAAATTAGTTGCACTACAAGCATACTATAAAAATTCTATCAATTTATTAGAACTAAAAGACTGTTTGCAACAAACTCCTTTTGGTTTAGCGGAAGATAAAGTTAATAGTTATATCGATAAAGTTGAAGAATCTATAAAGTTGCGATCGCAGATTATTGCAGCAGTCAAAGAACTCTCCGAACAAGACAGCGAAAATTCAAAAGCTACACACCATAGTTCTACAGTTACAGAAATTCGTGTTCATTATAATGCTACTCATAATCCTAAACTAAACGATGAGGCGGTTTGCGATTTATTGATAGAACTTTCTTCGCCATTAACGGGCTATTTAGGACGGATTAAAAGCAGTGATTGGAGGGGCGATCGCTTTTACTTTCTACGCAATTTACCTATTTATTTAAAATAAGCTATAGTACACTTTTGCAATTTACCAGCCATAGGGTTTTTTGAGCAAATCCGGATGCATACGCTCGAATATTGCACGACAACGCTGATGAAATACTTTAGGTTCAGCTTTGCGTCTAGCAAGTTCTTCTGGCGCTAAAGTGCGTTATAGAAAGATTATCCCTGGACGTGCGGGTTATTTTGCGGTTGATTCTGTCATGGTGTAGCCTTACTTATTCATGCCTGGTTTAACTTTAATATTACGGCAAGTAACAACGAGCGATGCCCAACCCAGATATGGCTCGTTGTTGCTTTTTTTATCAGTATCTTTATTCTATAGTAAATTTTATTACTATAAACTTATACTTATTTACTGTGTAAATTGATTTACATTATATTGTCAATCAAATACTGTCGAAGAGTCTGATTATACTTACTACACTGGTATTCATTAACTATAATCCACTAGCAAGTTGAAGATTTAGGAGAAATAAGTTATGTATTATCAAATTTGGAACTTTTTTCTTCAAGAAGATAAATATAATTATTGGAAAGAGCAAATAAAAGTTAACAAAAATTTTAATAGACTTACATGGCAAAATATTATTGATTTTTTATCATTGGTAGAGCAGACTTATCTGCTGAAATATCAACTGGGAGAAACTGATAGTCTTGACCCGTTTCTGAAGTTAGCAACAGAAAATGGTTATAATTTAACCGCAGAAGAACTTGCCTGGTTTTTAATTACTAGAAAACAGATTTGGGATCTTTTTGACTTTGCCCAAAAAACACCGCTTCTTAAAGAACAATTGCTAACAGCTAAAAGTCCACAGCATTTTGTTAATATAGGAGCGGAGAATGGCTATTACTTTTCTGTAGAAGAGTTAGCTTGGCTGTTAACTGAAATCAAATCATCGTCAGAATTAGTATCAATTAACAATAGCGTTGGCGAAATTCTGACGGTATCAAACTACGGCAGAATTGAAACAGGATACTGGATTTGGCTGGCAGAAGACTGGGGGATTGTACCACCATTTTGTCATCGAGATAAACCAGGTACTTTTTTATCTCAAAATGTCACCAATCCTTTTTTACCCGATCGCTGTTTCTTACCTAAAAGTTACTTTAACCAGCGCCTAATGGCAGTTCATAACTAGAATAATGAATTACGAATTATTGAAGCATCCTAGATTTAAAGATATACCTTTTATCTAGAATGCTTGACAATAAAAAATTGTTGCAGATACAACAATTATCAACAAAATGTGATATCTGCACTACAGTTATCAGTTTACAGAAACCTTCAAACTACTGGGCTGATGAAGATCGCCTGACAAAACCACACCGCGCTGATTGGCATAAAGATGACGCAAAATCTTGTAAATTGCCTCAACTTGCTCTGATGCACCAGCTTTTTCGGCTAGTTCTTCCACAGAAAGAGGAGTTTTTTCTTTTTGTAGCACTGCTACTACTCGTGTTTGCAAGTCAAGAATACTGGCGGCAGCTTTTTTGCCAGCTTCTACTCCTGGTTGATGGTAGGCGTTGATGTTGACCAAGCTAGCATATAAACCAACAGCACGCTCATACAAAGCGATTAATGCCCCTACAGTTCGGGCGTTAACTTGGGGAATAGTAACTGTGATTGAATCGCGGTGATTTTCATAAAGTGCTTGTCGAGTTCCTTGGAGAAAACCAGAAAGATAATCGCCTGATGTCACTCCCGGATCTATTTCTGCCGACATACCCTGACGATCTTCTAAAACTTCGATGAGAGTAGCAAAGAAATTGGGCACACCTTCGCGCAACTGCTGGACGTAAGCATGTTGATCTGTTGAGCCTTTGTTACCATAAACGGCGATGCCTTGATAGACAGTTTTGCCGTCTAAGTCTTTTTCCTTGCCCAAGGATTCCATCACCAACTGTTGCAAATAGCGACTGAATAATAATAAGCTGTCCTTATAAGGTAGAACAACCATATCTTTTTCACCTCGTCCATTGCCAGCAAAGTACCAAGACAAAGCAAGCAAGGCTGCTGGATTATTTTTCACATCAGGGACGCGGGTAGCATCATCCATTTCTTTTGCACCTTCGAGCATGGCACGAACATCGATGCCTTGCAGTGCTGCTGGTACTAGCCCCACAGTAGACATTTCTGAGGTGCGTCCTCCCACCCAATCATACATAGGAAACCTGGCCAGCCAGCCTTCTTCTTTGGCTACTTTATCGAGGTTGCTATCAGGGCTGGTAATAGCTACTGCATATTGAGCAAACTCTAAATTATGTCCAGCGTAGGCTTTTTTAACTTCAATCATGCCATTGCGAGGTTCTGGTGTTCCCCCAGATTTGGAGATCACCAATACCAAAGTACTAGCAAGATTGTTTCGTAAATGATTCAGAACGCGATCAATACCTGCTGGGTCGCTGTTATCAATAAAGTGAATTTTCAGGGGCGGGAAATCAGCCGCCAAGGCTTCAGCGACAAATTGGGGCCCGAGGGCGGAACCACCAATACCAATAGAGATAATATCCGTGAAGCGGCTGGATCTGGGAGGATGAATAGCACCTGTTTGGACTTTTTCTGCAAAGGCTTCGATTTGTTCTAGGGTTTGGACAATTTCTTGCGTAAGTTCTGGAGTTGGCGCTAAATCTGGATTTCGCAGCCAGTAGTGTCCAACCATGCGGTTTTCATCAGGATTTGCGATCGCTCCTTTCTCCAGTTGAGCCATATCCGCAAACGCCTTCTCAAACTTCGGCTGCAACGACTCCACAAAGGCATCATCGAACCGCATTCGACTCACATCTAAATACAGTCCTAATCCCTCGTGGAAATATAACCAGTTTTGGTATCGTTGCCAAAGTGCCCTAGCATCCATAGGGAAATCTCAAATAAAGTGTTTTTCAAAAACCAGTTTAATGGAAGGTCTTAGCGATCCCTGCCTAGCGTTATACAGTTTACAGTTTTAAGTGTTCCGTTAACTCTTTGGCTTAAACATCTGGCATAGGGATGACACGCAAAAATTTCACAATTCCACCCCTAATTTCTATACCAATCAGATATTCATCTAGGGTAAATCGGTGAAAAATCCCCTCACTATCAAGCTGTCGTAGTTCTTTTAGTCCACTCAGCTGCCAGTTTTGGGCAAATTCGGTAAATACAAAATCATACACCCGCTCGTAAGCAGCAGGTTCTAAATTTTTTAGGTCTAGTAAAAAAGACCTTGCATAGCGCACTTCTAGACTCACTAGGCGTTATACCATTTTGAATTTTAGATTTTGGATTGTCTACTCCTGTAAACAAGCAAGCTAGGCAAAACTTGAGGGTTACTGGTACGACGAGATCAAAGCGCTGCTGCATTAGAAAAACATTAACAGTCGTACTGCTTCATCATGGGTTAGGATGTCCCACGGCTGCTGCGATCGCTTAACTTTTTGTATAGCCTCAAGCATATAAGAGTCACAATGTAAAGCTTCGAGAACGTTCCAAATGTTT
The DNA here is from genome assembly GCF_005869855.1 of Nostoc sp. PA-18-2419. Lineage (GTDB taxonomy): Bacteria > Cyanobacteriota > Cyanobacteriia > Cyanobacteriales > Nostocaceae > Nostoc. Next base: position 352,206 of record NZ_SZNH01000003.1, read on the forward strand.
TGCAAATCCTCATCAGCTAACTGCTCGATTAAATGATGCATTCTCAGTCGCAGCAAATTCATGTGTTAATTATTCCTTATAAGCAAACACTAACAGTAAATAGTATTCCCAAAAAATTAGTCAGTTTTAACGACAATTGCACTACTAGCCTCAAGCTAAGCTAAAATTTATTCGCCCAGTCAGGAGGGCTGGGGCGTACAGGGGCGTGTGGGAAGATAAAGTTTGAACCTCTGAACCTCAACGTTGAACCTCTGAAGCTCAAAGTTGAGCCTTTGAACCTCAACGTTGAACCTCTGAAGCTCAAAGTTGAGCCTTTGAAGCTCAAAGTTGAACCTCTGAACCTCAACGTTGAACCTCTGAACTTCAAAGTTGAGCCTTTGAACCTCAACGTTGAACCTCTGAACTTCAACGTTGAACCTTTGAACCTCAATATTAAGCTTTAGCGACTTTCAATTTTCTACTCAATCAAATCTTGCACCAATCGCAAAAACCACCATAGGTAAGAAACCTATAGTTAATAGCTGAAATCTTCTAAAGAGAACTAAACTCAATTAATGACTCGATTGCTCACACTCCACTAAAGTTGATTTCAGCTATTAGCCAAGAAATTAAATTTATTGGCGGGAGATTGAGCAGGTGCAAGATTTGCACTCTACAAAATTCGAGAATTTATTTATTGAAAATTACTAACTCCTAACTATTTAATATGGTTGAATATCTCATTTTCTTAGCAATTTCTACAGCCAGTTTTGCCTTATTTGCTCTCGGACTAAATTTGCAGTGGGGTTTTACGGGGTTAATTAACTTTGGTCATATTGCTTTCATGACCTTGGGAGCATATACAACTGTGTTGTTAAGCTTAAAAGGCGTTCCTTTACTAATATCGGCGTTGGCTGGAGCAATTACAGCCGCTTTATTGGGTTTGATAATTGGTTTTGCAACTCTGCGCTTGCGGGAGGATTACCTAGCAATTGTCACCATCGGTACGGGAGAATTAATTCGTTTAGTGGTTAATAATCAAGAATTACCTGTGGGAGATTCTTGGGTTTCTGGGGCGTTTGGCGTACAAAGTTATGGCATACCTTTCTCCACACAGCCGAGTTTATTTATCAGATTAATGATGATTGGGCTGTTAACATTACTAGCTGTTGTAACTTTCTTGACGTTGTGGCGATGGATTCATACTACTCAAGTATCTCGGACTACTGATTTGGGTCAAAAAATGACTGACAAACAAGAATTTGCATCGCGCTTGGGAGTAGGAATTGTCTTAGCAGTTTTAGCAGCAGCAATTTATATTTCTGGGGTAATTGGACTATATAATTACAACCCAAAAGCAGGTTTAATGTTGGTGTTGCTGTTAGTTTTAGCATTTGTATTCTGGCGGGTAGAAATTTTAGTACGATCGCCTTGGGGTAGAATTCTCAAAGCTATCCGCGAAGATGAAGAAATTCCCAAAGCATTGGGAAAAAATGTCTTTTGGTATAAAGTACAATCTCTAATGCTTGGAGGTGCGATCGCTGGTATCGCTGGTGCTTTCTTCGCTTGGCAACTGGGCGCTATTTATCCTGATAATTTTCAACCACAGTTGACTTTTGATACTTGGATCATGGTAATTTTAGGCGGTTCTGGTAATAATATTGGCACAATCTTAGGTGCGGTAATTTTCTTTGCTTATGATGCGATTACGCGAGAAGTTTTACCCAGAATTATCTCCCTTGATGAAGCACGTTTGGGTGCATTTCGCATCATGGTAATTGGATTAATTTTAATGGTACTGATGATTTGGCGCCCTCAGGGTATCTTAGGGAAAAAGGAGGAACTCACCCTTGGTAAATAACCAATCATCACCACTTCCTCTGCTAGTAGCCACTGGACTTTCTAAAAGCTTTGGTGGTATTAAAGCAGTTAATGAAGCGAAAATCGAAGTTGCCAAAGGCAGTATCACGGGTTTAATTGGCCCCAATGGTGCTGGTAAAACCACTTTGTTTAATTTACTTTCAAACTTCATCCGCCCAGATAAAGGACGAGTAATTTTTGATGGCGAACCTATTCACAGTTTGCAACCATATCAAATTGCTCAGCAGGGAGTAGTACGTACTTTTCAAGTTGCACGCACTCTGTCACGGTTGTCGGTGTTAGAAAATATGCTGTTGGCGGCGCAAAAACAAACGGGTGAAAACTTTTGGCAAGTGCAGTTACAACCGCACATCGTCGCCAAGGAAGAAAAGCAACTGCAAGAGAGAGCCATGTTTCTGTTGGAATCCGTAGGTTTGGCAAAAAAAGCACACGATTATGCTGGTAGTTTGTCTGGTGGACAACGCAAGCTATTGGAAATGGGACGCGCATTGATGACTAATCCCAAGTTAATTTTGTTAGATGAACCAGCAGCGGGGGTAAATCCGAGATTAATTGATGATATTTGCGATCGCATTCTCACTTGGAACCGCCAAGATGGGATGACGTTTTTGATTATCGAACACAATATGGATGTGATTATGTCCTTGTGCGATCGTGTTTGGGTGCTTGCCGAAGGACAGAATTTAGCTGACGGTACCCCAGCAGAAATTCAAACCAATCCCAAAGTTCTCGAAGCTTATTTAGGAAAATAGAGTGCCATTGGCTTTCTGTTTATTCATTGTATGGATGCGATTATGTCCTTGTGTGATCGTCTTTAGGTACTTGCCGGAGGACAAAATTTAGTTGACGGTACACCAGCAGAAATTTAAAAAATTCTCTGGTGATCACTCAATATATAATAGTACATAATTACTATTTCGCCAGATTAAACCCCTACACATCAGATTGTGTAATTTATTACATTAATTTGCAGATGAAAAATGTCAGACTCAGATCCTCGACTTTTAAAAAAGTCGGGGATCCTGTTGTTGAGTTTAACTAAATTGCTCGCCTGCATCTAAGTTAAACAGCATTTGCAGAGTTTGCATACAACGCCGTCTAGCTTCAACATCTTGCTGCGATCGCAATTGCACCATCGGGTCATGTAAAATTTTATTAACAATCCCGCGTGTTAAAGCTTCAATCACCTCTTGATGTTTTTCCGCGAATTCCGAACCCAATCTCGACAAAGCTTTTTCTAATTCTTGTTCGCGGATGGTTTCGACTTTATTTCGCAGACAGCTAATAGTAGTAACAGTTTCTAAACTACGCCACCAAACATCGAAAGCTTCTACCTCTTCTTCTAAAAGTCGTTCTGCTTCCTGAGCAATTTTTCGGCGGCTTTCGTAGTTTTGCGCCACTACTGCCTTCAAATCATCCACATTAAAGGCATGTACATTTGCTAGTTCATTCACATCTGCATGAACATTGCGCGGCACAGAAATATCAAATAACATCAGAGAACGTTGAGCTTCTAAAACCATCTCCAATTTGGCACGGTCAAGTATCGGCTCAATTGCAGAAGTACTGGTAAACACCAAATCGCTATCGGCAATTACTGTCATCATTTCCGATAGCATATGAATTTGAATAGGTTGTCCAGGGAACTGCTTGGCTAGTTCTTGGGCACGTTCGCGAGAGCGATTAACAATACTGATTTGCACGGCACCTTTAGAAAGCAGGTGTTGTACTAATAACCGTGACATTTTCCCAGCACCGAGAATTACCACTCGACAAGCAGCTAAATTTGCTACTTTTATTTGCGCTAACTCCACAGCCGCCGAACTAATAGAGACCGCACCAGTACCAATACTAGTTTCAGTGCGAACCCGCTTACCAGCTGTTAGCGCTTGTTTAAATAATCGATTCAAAATGGTTTTTATACCGTTATATTGCTGTCCCAATTTGTGAGTAGTCTTCACCTGAGCCAAAATTTGGCCTTCTCCGAGTACTAAACTATCTAAGCCACCAGCTACCCGCATCACATGCATAACTGCATCATCATGCAACAACATAAACAGGTGTTGTCGCAGAGAGAATACAGGTAATTTGCTATGTTCTGCAAGAAATTGAGTTACTTCCCGGATACCTTGGTCTGTTTGACTGGTAACAATGTAGATCTCTAGGCGATTACAAGTGCTAAGAATTGCAACTTCCTCAATATGGGGATAGCTACCCAGATGAGCGATCGCACTTTCGATTTGTGGTTCTGGAATGCTCAACTTTTCCCGAACTTCTACTGGGGCTGTTTTATGACTTAAGCCCACCACTGCTATATTCATTTGCTAAATCGTAATTGCTAATTGGTAGTTGGCAATAAGGCATTGAGAATTGGGAAGGGTGAATTGAAGATTGTTACTTGGAAAAACTCACCAAGCAACAATCTTCAATTGATTCCTAACTACTAAGTACTAACTACCGTGTTGGCGAAGCATTTGTATAACTTATATTTCAATTTTAATGCTTCGCCCTTAGTATTACCATTCCCCATTCTCCAAAAATTAATACAGTTGGAGAGACTTCGGTTCGCTAAACATATGAATTGTATCAACAAATCGAGCAGTCTTGGACTGGTTAGAAATTACCAAGCTTTGAGTTCTTGCCCCGCCCTTGAAGAAACGTACACCTTGCATGAGATTACCACTGGTAATTCCGCTAGCAGCGAATAGAACAGTTTGACCAGAAGCCAGTTCATGAGCATCATAAACTTTATCAGGGTCATTGATATCCATAGACTTCAAACGATCAAGGTTGGCTTCTTTACTTTCTCCAATCAGACCTGTTTTGACTATTTCTGGATCGTAGATCAGTTGCCCTTGGAAGTGTCCACCTAAAGCACGCATTGCGGCTGCGGAAATTACACCTTCAGGAGCAGCACCGATACCCATGAGTGCATGGATATTAGTTCCAGCAAAACCGCAGGATATGGCTGCACCAACATCACCATCAGAAATTAGTTGTACTCTGGCTCCAGCATCACGGATTTCTTTAATTAAATCATTATGGCGATCGCGCTTCATCACCACAATTACAAGTTCTTCAATCGAGCGCTCTAAACACTCAGCAAGAATCTTGAGGTTTTCCGTTGCTGACTTGTTGATATCCACTTTGCCCTTAGCTGCGGGAGGTGCTGCTAACTTCTTCATGTAAAAGTCGGGAGCAGCAAATAATCCACCCTTTTCAGAAATTGCCAACACAGCCATAGAACCTGGTTGTCCGTATGCTACCAAGTTCGTACCTTCACAGGGGTCAACGGCGATGTCAATTTCAATGAGTTCATCAGGGTTACAGAGAGCTTCGGCATTTGGCTGAGTACAAATACCGACTTCTTCTCCGATGTAAAGCATCGGCGCGTCATCGCGTTCGCCTTCTCCAATGACGATGCGACCGCGCATATAAATTTTATTCATCCGCTCCCGCATAGCTTCCACTGCTACCTGATCAGCAGTGTTCTTTTCGCCTTTACCCATCCACTTGGCGGATGCGATCGCTGCTTGCTCTACTACCTCAATAATCTCTAACCCAAGTGTATTTTCCACAGAGTCTGCCCTCTCAACTGCTTGAATTTGCGTTACTTTATCTGGCTATTTCAGTCTTTAAGTCTACCAAAGGGCGGTTACCAAATTTCGATTACAAATGTTAACTCCGTCTCAACTTCCTGTTTATTGACATTATTCGCAATAATTGTCTAGGAGCCTTAGCTTTGTTTTGACTTTTTACTTATGACAATAAATACTTATAATTTTCCCCGTAATCTGAATCTTTATTGATTTATGGTTTTAAATATTTATAAATGTAACAGTATTTCAGGTAGTTCATATCAACCCAGAAAAGCATTGAGAGGTTAATCGTGTTTATTGACTACATCACACTCATGTTAATCAACATGGTAGCTGGTTTATTTATCTTAGCTGACTATGTATATCGTGGGATAGATAGCTTACATCAAAAGCAGTGGATTCCGGGATTTGGAATTACAGGTGCGCTAGCCTTAACAACTGGTTTACACATGAGCTTCACTTGGCCAGTAAGTGGTAGTTTTAACATTGCCTTCGGTGAAACAAGTGTTTTATTTGGCATCTTATTTGTGGCAACAGCGATCGCTCTTTCTGTAGGTTGGGATTTATTGACAATCGCTATTTACGGTTTTTTTGCTGGTTTAGTAGCGATCGTAGTCGGTATTCGGATTATCAACTTGAATATCACAAAACAGCCGTTTGTCTCAGGAATCGGTTTTATTTTGACAGGATTAGGCGGTATATTTGCTGCACCAACTCTCTATTGGAAAACTAACCGAACTTGGCGGCTAATTGGTGTTGGTGTATTAATAATAGCTGCTTTAATTTGGGCATTTACTGGATATTTGGCTTACTGGAATCACTTAGAAAGTTTTCAAAAGTGGATTCCAGCCCCGATGCGGTAAGTAATGCTAGCAATGATCTAGGCTAGAAACATAGTTAAAACTTTGCTCAAGATTAAATATGCTGGACTTTCTTAATCCCCTATTAAATCGCCATCCAGAGCGAGTTAAAGCCAATGTTGAAATCTATACATGGCAAACTTGTCCTTACTGTATTCGTGCCAAGATGCTGCTGTGGTGGAAAGGTGTAAACTTTACTGAATATAAAATCGACGGCGACGAAATAGCCAGAGAAAAAATGGCAGAACGCGCTAACGGACGCCGCACAGTACCAGAAATTTTTATTAATAACCAACACATTGGTGGTTGTGATGATCTTTATCAGCTAGATGCACACAATCAACTCGATCCTTTGTTAGCTCAATAGTCACTGGTCATTAGTCATTTGTTTTTTTTGTCCAATGACTAATGACAAAATTTATTAAATTGTAAAAATTTTATAAAATTTTTATATTCTTCAAAGGATGTTGAATAAACACGGTGATTATCTTATACACGTAGAATGGATGACTCGTGCTTTAGAATTAGCTAAATCAGCAGCTGATGCAGGTGAAATTCCTATAGGTGCTGTTATCATCGATTCAACTGGCAATTTACTTGCACAAGGAGAAAACAGAAAAGAGCGGGACAAAGACCCCACAGCTCATGCGGAAATTCTTGCTCTCAAAAGAGCTGCCATAACTTTACAAAATTGGCATCTTAATGACTGTACTCTGTACGTAACTCTGGAACCTTGCCCAATGTGTGCAGGGGCGATTGTCCAAGCGCGTCTCGGAGAACTTGTATATGGGGTGGACGATACAAAAACTGGCGCAGTTCGGACAGTTATTAACATACCCGATAGCGCTGCTTCTAATCACCGCTTACAGATAATCGGAGGCATTCTAGAATCAGCTTGTCGTCAACAGTTACAAGCTTGGTTCGCCACTAAGCGTCATCAGAGAAAATAACAGACAGAGGTAAAACTGTCCATCTCACACGACACAAGTTACGCAAGAGAATCTACGGTGTAACTAATGAGGCTTTTCATTAAATTTTATCCGTCAATCAGCTGTCTCCATCATGATGGAATTTTACTCTTTATTCGATGCTTGTCAGCATACACCAGCAAATCCTCAAACGGATTGTACTACCTCAAGGGTTTCTCCTTGGTTAAATCCTCTGGCGTATTTATTTGGTCGTCACTGCTTATTACCATTATTCTTTGGACAAATTAGGATAACCGGACAAAAAAATATCCCCACAACTGGGCCAGTTATCTTTGCTCCTACCCATAGGGCGCGTTGGGATGGACTGCTTGTACCCTACGCTGTTGCTGATTGTATGACAGCAAAAGACCTGCGGTTCATGGTCACTATTGACGAATGCCAAGGATTGCAAGGCTGGTTTGTCCGACGCTTGGGTGGTTTTCCTGTAGATACTCGACACCCATCAATTCGCACTCTACGACATGGAGTTGAGTTACTTAAACAGCGAAAAGCAATAGTGATTTTTCCAGAAGGGAACATTTATCGTCATAGTCAAGCCCCTTTGAAACCGGGAATTGCACGTCTGGCGTTGAGTGCTGAATCTAGTGATTCCGGGTTAGGAGTAAGTATTATACCCATAGGCATTAATTACAGCCAACCTTACCCGCATTGGGGTACAGATGTGAGCATTCACATTGGCTGTCCAATCAAAGTCAAGGATTATGTACATGGTTCTATAAAACAAGATGCTAAAAGCCTGACAGCTGATTTAGCAAAAGCACTTCAACAATTGAGCCACCAAGAAACAGAAATTACTAATCACACTTTTGCAGAAATTACTAATTCTTGATTCAGTTAAGAGTCTCGAGACAGCTTGGATTTATCAGAAAAAACTATCTCAATTTGAAAAAAGAATCTAACAAGTGGATTAATAGAAGCTAGATTTAGAAACTGATTGCTAATCCCAAATCGTAATAGTGGTATTTTAGAATCATTTGAGGATGTATATCTATAGATTAGCCTCAATTGACAGAACATTGTGCCAAATTGGCAGTTTTTGAGCCAATAACTAATTATTATCTGGAAAATAGTGGATTTTTGCGTGAAGAAAATTATGCAGTAGCAATGGGAACTCTATTAAAGTAATTTTTAGTCTAAATCTGAGAAACTTAGTTATGTGGCTTTGCTTTGCCCAAAACCAAAACAGAGTTAAGATACCCGAAGTATCCATAACTTATCTATATAGTTGTTGCACTAATTGACCCCATGAACACTGCTGCCGCTGTTACCTCGATGCATCGTGCTTTTTTATCAGTCTTAGCAGTCCTCAGCTTGTTACCACCTGTGAACGCTCAGGTATCACAGTTACCAGGCACTAATCGTCAACTACAACCGATTGACCCCAATAATCCCAATAACCTCCGTCCCGTAACAGAGAATAACAGTCTTTTAAGCATTGAAGGGGGCGATCGCTTGATGAAAGATGCAGAACAAGCCGTTTCTGCTCAAAACTACACCTTAGCTGCCAAAAAATTGCAAGAAGCACGTCAGGTTTATAATCAACTATCTAATTTTTATCAAGATTTAAACGCTAGCTTTTCAGGAATTGACAATAGAGTTTCTGATTCTCAGCGTCAAAAAGCTCTATTAACAGCCCAAAAACGAGATGAAGCGACCTTTCAATTAGCATTGGTACATCGGGCACAAAATCAGCCAGAATTGGCAGTACCATTGTTGATTCAAATAATTAAAAGTCAAAACCCAACGCGAGATTTAGGTAAAAAAGCCTATAAACAGTTGTTTGAATTAGGTTTTGTTGATTCTCCCTACCCCAGAGGAAGTGGTAGTTCATCTTCCTCATCTCAAAAATAACTAAATTAAAATCCTGACTAGATTCGGGTATAGGACATTAAACAAAGAGTGTGGGAAGAGTGGGAAGCTTTTTTCTCGTCTGCCTACACTTGTTGGGCATTGTGTAGGTTGTTTGCCTATTTCAGATAGTAGCTTGATTTGGGTTCTGTTTTACTAAAGAATATAGAAGCCTAAAAGTTATTTTGATTGGAATTGTTGGGTTAAGCGATCGCTTAACCCAACCTAAAATTCTTGCCCATTTGCTGAGAACCTCTATCTCTTATTACCAAGAGATGAATTACGTTGCGTCAGGTTATCAACTTGCAACTGTTGCCGTCCGTTAGTGATAATTCGTAACATTTGTTTAAGATCCTGCTCAATATTTTCTAGAACACCGTCGGCATATGCATCAGCACCATCTTCAATTTCTTGAGCGTGAGCGATGGCTGTTTGTCGCATTTGCTCTAATTCTTGCTGACAAGCATATCGCTTGCGCTCAATTTCAGCCAGAGTTTCTTGCATTATTCCCTCACACTCTTGTTGTACTTGTCGCCGCATTCGTTCAGCTTCTTGTTTTGCCTGTTGAATAATGTCGCTTTCAGCTAAAATTTGCGCTTTTTTTGCTTGGGCGGCTTCAACTATTTGCTGCCCATATTCTTCTGCTTCTAGGAGAATTTCCTCCTTTTGTCCCAGAATTGCTGCTGCTTCTTGAAAAAGTGTTGGCAAAGCAAGCCGGATGTAGTCAAGCTGATCTAGCAGCTTTTCTTCATCGATGAGTGTGCGTCCTGTCAGGGGTATTCTCAGACTAGAGAGAACCATTTCCTCTAGGCGGTTGAGTTCCTCCTGAATATCTATGCTTCCCTGTGTGTCGGCATACTCTTGAGGGGGGGGGTTGCTTCCGTTGAGGTTGGGTTCAACATTGGAGAGTTGTGATTGTAGCATTGGTATATATCTAGGGCAATGTGTGGGGGAACGAGATGATCGATAGAGCCACCAAACCTTGCAATCTCTTTTACCACACTACTACTTAAAAAACTATACTCATTTGAAGTTGCCAGAAAAACTGTTTCTATTTGGGTAGAAAGAGTTTTATTTGTGTGAGCCATTTGCAGTTCCACTTCAAAATCTGACACAGCGCGTAAGCCGCGTAGCAAAACTTGTGCATTTTGCATTTGAGCATAATTGACGGTAAGACCGTCAAAGCTATCTACTTCTACATTAGGTAAATGTTGTGTAGAAAGACGGATCTGATCTAGCCTTTGCTGAACACTAAAAAGTGGCATTTTATTGGGGTTCCGCAATACAGCGACAATTACGCGCTCAAACAGCCGACTGCCACGCTGGATGAGGTCAAGATGTCCTAAGGTAATGGGGTCGAAGCTGCCAGGATAAATCGCAATCACAATGATATATCAAACTTAATTTAAGTGATTATATTGAAATTGTTTTGTGTAACTTACTCAAATCTATCATCTTGCACTCTCAGCAAAAATGCTAAAGTCAATTGTTTTGGTGGCACAAGTTATGCTCAACTAAGCGTTAGGAACTAGACTCCTAATTATGAATGTCGGATTTGTACCTCTGTCTTCATAATCTTGTAGAGGATTCAAGGTTAGTCTGGTATTCAAGGTAAGAAACTCCGTACTTACCAAAGTGCGCGGTTAATTAACGAACTTTTCTAGGTAATTTTGCATGGCACTGGATTTTTCCACCTTGCCCTTGGCGTTTCAATTTACTTCTCCAGGACCGATTCTGGTGAGAATAGGACCATTGACTATCCGCTGGTATGGCTTGTTGATTGCCACAGCAGTGTTAATTGGCGTTACGCTTTCTCAATATTTGGCAAAGCGCCGTCATATTAATCCAGAGTTGCTGAGCGATTTGTTCTTTTGGTTATTAATTGGTGCAATTCCAGGCGCACGGATATATTACGTTTTGTTTGAATGGCCTAAATATGCCTCAACTCCAGAAAAAATCTTTGCAATCTGGGAAGGAGGCATTGCCATTCACGGAGCGATTATTGGTGGAGTTTTGGCAGCATTAATTTTTGCCAAAGTCAAGCAGGTTTCTTTCTGGCAACTAGCGGATTTAGTAGCGCCTTCGCTGATTTTAGGGCAGGCGATCGGACGTTGGGGCAATTTTTTCAACTCTGAAGCTTTTGGCGACCCAACTAATTTACCTTGGAAGCTATATATTCCTCCAGAACGTCGTCCTCTAGAGTATGTTAATTTTGATTATTTTCATCCCACCTTCCTTTACGAATCTCTGTGGGATTTAATGGTGTTTGGGCTGCTAATAACTTTATTTTTCCGATCTTTATCTGGCAAGCCACGCCTGAAAGTAGGCACGCTGTTTCTAGTTTACTGGCCAGCCTATAGCTTAGGACGCCTGTGGATTGAAGGATTTCGCACAGATAGCTTGATGCTAGGGCCTTTGCGGATGGCACAAGTAGTAAGTTGTCTAGGAATTTTACTAGGATTATTTGGCTTAGCTTGGCTTTACTTACTCAAACGGCCTTTGCCTGATGTAGTCTCTACTTCTAAGGGAGATGGGGAGATCAGGGGATGAACAAGTGTGGGGAGAGCAACTCTTAACTTAGTACTTCTAATGCCCTATGCTCTATGCCCAAAAATAAAAAATGCCCCAGAGTTTTCTCTAGGGCTTAACCAGGGTGCATCTACCATTACTCTCTACTAGGGAAAGAGGGTAAATCCGGAAAGATACTGAGAAAATCCTAAAAAAATTTTGAGGGTTTGCCGTGTGTGCTTTTAAAGATGAATATACAGAAAGCTTGAATTATAAAAAAACACTATACGCTATAGAACCATCTGTGTACATTGTTGGAGCAGGCCCTGGAGATCCAGATTTACTTACGGTGAAGGCAGAGAAACTATTAGCTGTTGCTGATGTGATTTTATTTGCTGATTCTTTAGTACCAGAACAGATTTTAGAAATTTGTCGAAAAGATGCCGAGATAATTAGAACTGCAAATCAAACTTTAGAAGAGATTTTGGCAATAATGGTGGAGAAGGTGCGATCGCAACACAAATCTCTAGTCCGTCTTCATTCCGGCGATCCCAGTCTTTACAGCGCTATCCACGAGCAAATGCACCTCCTAGCAGAGGCAAATATTCCTTTTGAAGTTATACCCGGTATCAGCGCTTTTCAAGCCGCTGCTGCCAAAATGAAAACAGAATTGACTGTACCTGGTTTAGTCCAAACCATTATTTTGACACGCATCAGCGGACGTACAGAAGTGCCCGCTTCCGAAGAATTAGCCTCTCTAGCAGCACATCAGGCTAGCCTTTGCCTATACTTGAGTGCGCGTCATGTAGAAAATGTCCAAATCAAACTACTCGAACATTACCCAGCCGAAACCTTAGTGGCAATTTGCTTTCGCATCGGCTGGCCGGATGAAAAAATTAGGATTGTCCCTCTCAATCAAATCGCAGACTGTACTCATCAAGAAAAACTAATTCGCACCACACTTTATATAATCAGTCCAGCACTTTCGCCAACCACAGGGCGATCACGTTTATATCATCCCGAACATAATCATCTATTTCGTTAGTCTCATTAATAGATAATAGCCGACAGGCAAAAGGCAATTAATCTTCACTCTTACCTCTCTTTAGTAGTTAACATTCACAAATAAAATAGGAGTTACATATGCCATTAATTAAAGTTCAAACTTCTGCATCTGCTCCTCAAAAAGCTGAAATTGAATCAATGCTTTTGAGTCTATCAACCAAGTTAGCAAAACATTTAGGAAAACCAGAATCTTATGTAATGACTGCTTTTGAACCAGTAATTCCTATGACTTTCGCTGGCAATACAGACCCAGTTTGCTACATTGAAATTAAGAGCGTTGGCTCGATGAAGCCAGACCAAACTAAAGCAATGAGTGAAGATTTTTGTCAGCAAATTAACCAAACCTTGGGTGTGCCGAAAAATCGAATTTATATAGAATTTACAGACGCTAAGGGTGCAATGTGGGGCTGGAACGGCACTACCTTTGGTTAATTTGTTGTGTTCTTTAGTAAAGACGAACTCGAGCCGGCAGGTGTAGGATAGAGATCCAGCATCAATTCGTAATTTGTTATGTCTGCTACGCCTCTTGTATCTCAGGTTGACTTACACAATTCAGTTAAATCAGCATTACTTCCTCCCCTACTTGGTGCAAACGTTGCGGAGTTAACTGCTTGGGTGCAGCAACAGGGACAACCTGCTTACAGAGGAAAGCAATTACATGAATGGATATATCACAAGGGGGTGCGATCGCTAGCCGATATTTCTGTCTTCTCCAAGCAATGGCGCAAAGAAGTAGCAGAAATCCCCATTGGGCGCTCAATTTTACATTACCGCTCTGAGGCTCCCGATGGTACGGTGAAATATCTTTTACAATTAGCAGACGGACAAATTATTGAAACTGTTGGCATCCCCACCTTCGCAGAAAGGGGAGAAGGTCCAAAAGCCCGTTTGACAGTTTGCGTTTCTACTCAGGTGGGCTGCCCAATGGCGTGTGATTTCTGCGCTACTGGTAAGGGAGGCTACAAACGCAACTTAGCACGGCACGAAATTATCGATCAGGTGTTGACTGTACAAGAAGATTTTCAGCAACGGGTTAGCAATGTGGTGTTTATGGGACTGGGTGAACCGTTGTTGAATACTGAGAATGTCCTAGCAGCCCTGAAATCTCTCAATCAAGATGTCGGTATTGGGCAGCGATCGTTAACTGTTTCTACAGTTGGGATTCGCGATCGTATCCGTCAGTTCGCGCAACACCATTTGCAAATCACTCTTGCGGTTAGTCTCCATGCACCCAACCAAGCACTGCGAGAAAAACTTATCCCCAGCGCCCGCGCTTATCCTCTAGAAGATTTGCTAGCTGAATGTCGAGAATATGTAGAAATCACTGGACGCCGCGTTACATTTGAATATATTCTCCTGGCTGGTGTCAATGATTTACCAGAACATGCATTAGAACTAGCCAAACGTTTGCGCGGATTTCAAAGTCATGTGAATTTAATTCCTTACAATCCCATCCAAGAAGTAGACTACGAACGCCCCAACCGCGATCGCATTCAAGCATTTGTCAACGTTCTCAAGCAACAACAAATTGCTGTTAGTGTGCGTTACTCCCGTGGTTTAGAAGCTAATGCTGCTTGTGGACAACTCAGAGCAAGTAAATAAAAATTTAAAAAATGATTGTGACAAATGAATTTATTAAATCTAAATTCACAGAACTTATTTGTAATCCAAAATCTCAAATTAAAAATTGTATTATGAGTTATCAATCTATTCTAATTTTGAATTCTGCTATAAGATTAACTATTTGGAGTCCCCTGCTGGTATTGCATGGCTTTAGCATAATCGCCCAAAGCGTAGCAAGCGACTCTAAGACTGGCAAGAGTTTGTTCTTCACTACGCCGATCTTTAATTGTCCTAGCTAAGAGTAAACGTTCTTCATAATATGTAATTGCTCTGTGATGATCCCCTAAAGCTTCACAAGCAACTCCTAAACTGCCTAAGGACTGTTCTTCGCTGCGCTGATCTTGAATTTCTCTGGCTAATTGTAAGCGTTCCTCATAATACTTAATAGCTTTGATATAATCACCTAAAGCATAACAAGCATTACCTAAATTTTTTAGTACCTGAGAAGCACTGCGGACATTTTTTAAAGAGCGTGCTAGTACTACACATTGCTCATAGTAGGCGATCGCTCTTGAATAATTATCTAAAGCATACCAAGCATTACCCAAATTCTTGAGTACCTGTTCCTCGCCCCAATTATCTTTGAGTTCGCGCACAATTTCTAGACTTTGTTGTTGATACTCAATAGCTTGTGTAAACTTACCTAAAGCTTTATATACCAATCCCAAGTTATTCAGTGCTGCTACTTGACTGCGTTTGTCTTGTAGCTGTTGGGTTATTTTCAAACATTTTTTTAGAAAATCAATTGCCTTATTATGTTCATTTAAGTGACGGTACGCATTGCCTAAATGCGAAAGTGCTTGCATCTGTAATGTTAAATCTGAAGTCTCCTCGCTTAAAGACATACACTTTTGAGAGTAGGAGATAGCACTCTTGTAGTCTCCCGCGCTGTAAGTTACCAATCCTAAAAAAGAAAGTACCTGTGCCTGTTTTTGTAAATCTTTAACTGCCTGAAATAGTACCAAAGATTGTTGTAAAGACTTCATCGCAGCTACTAATTCACCAGCTTGCTGCTGTTGAATACCTTGTCGTAGCAGCGTAGATGCTTCCGATAGATATTCGTCACTTTCTTGTGGCAGTGGTATTTCTACTTGTGAACCAGAGTTAAATTCATGAGTAATTGTATTGCGCTTCACTGGTTTTAGGTAAGTTGTGGGTAATTGCAGGGGGACTGTATTTTTCGATCTATTATTCCATCCGTTTTTAGACATCAACCCCTTCCTGTTTAGTCTGGTGGTAAATCTAGTATTCCCAAAACCAGGATGTATCTTTCATAAAGCTGATTTATCAAAGCGTAGATATCAAATACTTGTATTGTAAAGATTGTCAGTTTGATCTGACTTGCATTGAATTGCCAAGCTAACAATAACAGCAGTGAAAGTTAGCGTTGCTCAGTGAAAGGATCAATCTGTCTCACGCAGAGGTGCAGAAACGCAGAGAATAGGAGTTTGAAAGATTAAATTTTTCACATTCATTTTTCATTCAGCAATGCCTGAAAGCTAATTGATGAAGCGATCGCTGCTTGGCTTCCCACTGATGAATCATCATAATTTTAGTTGTCACTCACTTAAGCAACAAGCAATTTCTATTCTCAAAAACTGTTGTTTAGCTAAACATTTATAGTAACGAGATTATTTTATTGTACTATTATCACTATCTATACTGTATGTACGGCGGAGAATTTCTCGCACTTCTATGAGAATTTTTCCTAGTTTGTTTTTACCACTACCATCAGCTCCGCAACCCCAGTAAAAATCGATGGGCGAGTTTTCAACAATTTCTTCATCACCTGTGGAAAGTAAGATATTCTTGATATCCATATGAGTTTGAAATTTACGTAGTACGGCTTGGCGCATAATGTCATCTTTAACTTGTTCCCAATCTTGACGTAATGGACGGGTTCTTTCACGCCCCATTCTTGCCGCATCTTTAGGCGTTTTAATTAAGCGAATTTGTTCTACATGAGGTGTATTGATAAACTTTTGTGCTTGAAAGTAGTGTTCGCTAGTTGGCCAATACAATCCATCTAATTCAAAGTCGTGGGGCGA
The DNA here is from genome assembly GCF_005869855.1 of Nostoc sp. PA-18-2419. GTDB lineage: Bacteria > Cyanobacteriota > Cyanobacteriia > Cyanobacteriales > Nostocaceae > Nostoc. The sequence goes on from NZ_SZNH01000003.1 coordinate 368,606, forward strand.
AAAGTTAGAAAAACAGCCATATTGTTCGCGAGTGCTGTAAAAGTAGATTATCATAAAATCTAATTCAATTTAAATACTAAAAAAACTTAATAGCTCGCAGTATTCTATTAATAAAATTATTTAATAACAGGAGATTTTCATAAATGTTATCAATAGTCAATTTTGGAAAATAAATTAGTATATTTAAGTTCACTCATTTCAAACTAATACTACAAAACAGAACCCTGATTTTCAGATGTTTCAATAAACGCCTCAAACTCCCGTTCTGGAGACCATTGAATAGCCCCATCTCGTCCTGTAAAGAACAGTTTTGTTTGACTTTGATTGAGTTCAGATAAAGTGTTTTCATCAAAATTTGCAGCAGAAGCGATCGCCACTTTTGGTTGCAGAGCTAGAACTAAATTTTTTAAAGCCTGAGAGTCACACCATAAGACTTGTGGACGAGGCAAACTTCCATTTTTAACTAATTGTTGTACCTCTTGAGATTTAATATTACCTATTAACAACCAGTTTTGCTCTAAAATTTGCAATTGTAAAATAGGTAATTCGTTGTTAATTAATTGCACAACTATCGAACCAGCTTGCACCGCTTGACCAACAGCTAACGGTTGGTAAGATCCTTGATGCTTTCGTAGTTCTTCTTGAATTGCCTGAGTAGCAATAGAATTTTCTGGTTTTGGGGAATATTCATAAAAAGTTTTGATTGGTAAACGTTGTACTAATTCCAACCAACCATTACTTCTATTGCCTTGAAAATCAGTAGCGATCGCCGAGTTTATTTGATTTATACCTTGCTGTTGTAAAAATGGTAAAATTGTAAAGCGTCCTGTACCTTCATCACCACTATTAATCAGAGTTACTGCTCCTTTATCTTGAACGACTATAATTGGTTCAGTGCCAGACTCTAATATCGTTATCCTAAATAATGTATTTGCAGAATGCCATAGGGGGATGATTACTAAACCAACCGCAATTAAACTAGCAAACCACCACTGGCGCTGCCACCAACGTACTAAGTAAACTAAGATAATTAGCCCATAAATAGTTAGCAATTGCCAAGTGGAGATGCTACCTAGAGCAACAAAGTTTCCTGGCAAATTGCTAAAAAATTCTACAAGTTTAATTAGCAAATCAGTGGGGTAATGCAACAGTCCAGCCAAAAAGCTTCCTATGTCTGTAAAAATTAATGCTCCTATAGCACTGATAATACCACCTATACTAATAATAGAAATTAATGGAGTACTGACGACATTCAATAATAAACTGTAGGTTGGTACAACTCCAAAGACAAAAAGTTGCACAGGTAAAGTCCAAATAGTAGCAGCAAGAGGAACAGCAATCAAAGAAGCGATCGCAGGTGGTAACCAACCTAAACGCTCGATAATTGCGGGTACTGTTACAACTAATCCTAGTGTTGCCAAAAAACTCAATTGAAAACCTAAATCCCAAATCCATAGCGGATTAAATAGTAATAAGAGTGTTGCTGCTAATAACAGCGAACCCAACTGTTTTACCTTCCTTTTTAATAACAAACCAACTAATGCTGCAAAACCCATAATTACGGCTCTAAGAACCGCAGGTTGAAAACCCGTTAAACTCAGAAAAATAATTAAAGCCAAAAACCCAAGCGTAAATTGTGTTCCTTTTCTTGTACGCTTTGTTAATTGTAATATTACACTCAAAATCAACGAAGTTTGAAACCCGGAAGCAGCTAAAGCATGAGCTAATCCTGCTTTTACAAACAAATCGCGGATATCATAGGGTAAATCCACAGCTTTGCTACCTAAAACCATTGCACTCACAAGTGGTCCTTCTGGAATACCTAAGCTACGAACTTGCGATCGCACAATTCGTTGCCGAATTTGCCACCAACCCCATTTACGTTCTTGTTCCAAAACATTGATTTGTCGTCCAATCAAACCAGCGAATGTTCCTTCTTGCTTGAGAAACTTTTGAAAGTCGAAACCACCAGGATTGGAAGCCGCCTTTGGTTTGTATAAAATTCCAGTCACAGCAATTTGTTGACTAGGGTATAAACCTGTAGCTTGAAGTATGGGCACTGTTACATATAATTTGCCTGTCACTCCTTTTGGGACACCTGCTGAACCTTTTTCATTTTTGACTTCATCTAACTGAGTCGCTTCCAGCCAAAATTGTCCCCGGTGACTGCGAGTCAAGCGAGGATTACTCGTCACCTCGCCGCGAACAATCACAAGTTGTTCTTGATTACTGCTATTTCCAGGCGGAACGAACTGACTAATATCCTTTGCAGCTGGTTGCGGTACTCGCCATTGAAAATATAGAGTTGCCAACAGTCCCACTAAACCAGCAGCTAACCATATTCTAGGATGGGGACTACTTTGCCAGGTGTTAAGCACTCCCTTAGTTTTCCCTCGAGTATTTTCTGGTTTCTGAGCTAGTTTCCTTGAGATGAAGTAGCGTCTTCTCAAAAAAATTGTTCCTACTATCCCTAGAATCAAAATCCACGCACCACCCCAAGGAATTGCTGTAAACAGCAACCCGATAATGTAGGCAAGACAAATAATTACACCACTGGTTTGAATCATAAGATTTTTTGTAAAAGTACCTAGCAAATAGAATTGGCAGCTAACTTAAAAATATAAGACTTATGTAAGAAAGCTCTCAAACTCTTGTTAACACCGAAGTTGTGAGATAAGCAAACCTAAGCTCTAGGCGTAGCTTGTTTCTCCATAAAAATATGGTGGGCTGAGCCAACTGCAAAAGTTAATGCTCAAACCTCTGTGTAGATGAACTTTTCATTTATTTAATCGGCAACTCGAAAAAATTTTATGCTTGTGGTGAAGTATAGTCCATCAAGTTTATATAAACAAAGCCCGCATGTGCAGGCTTTGTTTGTATTTTTAATGGCTTAGAGTGAGGTTTTAATGGTATTTACGATTGTTGGTAATAGAAATGCTCAGCCTACACCTTAGCGCAACATAAAGAAACAAAGCACAAATCGCTAAGTGTCCAGATATGTATAAACTGTCTGTAACCTTTTTGTATTTATGTAAATACATTTAGACAAATTTGACTATTGACTAGCAACGCTAATAGTAATAGTTGGATTGATATTCTTTGGAAGGGAGCTTGCCACCTAGTTACAGCACTTTTGATGCTGTCAGAGTTAGTGTTTAACTCACTGTATTTTTGAGCAACGGAAAACCTAACTTCTCCCTTTGCTCGACATACAAATGAGCTACTTTGCGTGCCAAATGCCGAATCCTGGCAATGTAGCGAGTTCTCTCCGTCACCGAAATCACACCTCTAGCATCCAGTAAATTAAAGGTGTGCGAACACTTCATTACATAATCTAAGCTAGGTAAGACCAATCCTCGCTCCGTCAATTGACTAGCTTCCTGCTCATATAAATTAAACAGTGTCAGTAATAGTTCAGGATTCGACGCTTCAAAGTTGTAAATACACTGTTCAATCTCTCCTTGCAGATAGATATCACCATAACTAATATTGTCTGTCCAATGAATCTTAGTAATTGCCTCTACTTCTTGCAGATACATCGCTAATCGTTCTAAACCGTATGTAATCTCAATTGACACAGGACGGCAATCAATTCCACCACACTGTTGGAAGTAGGTAAATTGAGTAATTTCCATTCCATCTAACCAGACTTCCCACCCAGTGCCCCAAGCGCCTACTGTTGCGTCTTCCCAGTTATCTTCTACAAACCGAATATCGTGATCTTCAGGACGAATTCCTAAAACCCTTAATGAATCTAGATAAATCTCTTGAATATTATCTGGAGACGGCTTAATTAAGACTTGATACTGATAATAGTGTTGAAAGCGGTTGGGGTTTTCACCGTAGCGTCCATCTGTCGGACGACGACACGGCTCAACATAGGCAACAGCCCACGGCTCCGGTCCCAATGCTCTCAAAAACGTCTGAGGATTTTTAGTGCCTGCTCCCTTTTCAATATCGTAAGGTTGAGCGATTAAGCAACCGTGATCGGCCCAAAACTGATGCAACAAGGCTATTACCGATTGAAAATTCACGCTTTATCCTTCCTTAATCAGCATATTGCATAAACCATTGTTGCCTACAATCCTTTAGTATGGGCAGTTACAAGGCGCTGAAAAAAAGGTCAAAAAAAGTTTGTCAAAGTGGTTGACACTTTTAGAGAGGTTAGTTATATTGAATAAGTGCCTGAGAGCGAAGCGAAAGAGCGACGCCCAAGGGACACCGAACCATGAAAATATTATAGTTTGAAAGCCATTATACAACAAGTGGTCAGCGTCAAGAAAATAAGATAACCAAGCTGAGGTTAAAAAAGCGCAGCTAAAAGAGCTAAAAGCAAACGATTCAAAACGGAGAGTTTGATCCTGGCTCAGGATGAACGCTGGCGGTATGCTTAACACATGCAAGTCGAACGNGAAAAAAAGGTCAAAAAAAGTTTGTCAAAGTGGTTGACACTTTTAGAGAGGTTAGTTATATTGAATAAGTGCCTGAGAGCGAAGCGAAAGAGCGACGCCCAAGGGACACCGAACCATGAAAATATTATAGTTTGAAAGCCATTATACAACAAGTGGTCAGCGTCAAGAAAATAAGATAACCAAGCTGAGGTTAAAAAAGCGCAGCTAAAAGAGCTAAAAGCAAACGATTCAAAACGGAGAGTTTGATCCTGGCTCAGGATGAACGCTGGCGGTATGCTTAACACATGCAAGTCGAACGGTGTCTTCGGACATAGTGGCGGACGGGTGAGTAACGCGTGAGAATCTAGCTTCAGGTCAGGGACAACCACTGGAAACGGTGGCTAATACCGGATGTGCCGAAAGGTGAAAGGCTTGCTGCCTGAAGATGAGCTTGCGTCTGATTAGCTAGTTGGTGGGGTAAGAGCCTACCAAGGCGACGATCAGTAGCTGGTCTGAGAGGATGATCAGCCACACTGGGACTGAGACACGGCCCAGACTCCTACGGGAGGCAGCAGTGGGGAATTTTCCGCAATGGGCGAAAGCCTGACGGAGCAATACCGCGTGAGGGAGGAAGGCTCTTGGGTTGTAAACCTCTTTTCTCAGGGAAGAACACAATGACGGTACCTGAGGAATCAGCATCGGCTAACTCCGTGCCAGCAGCCGCGGTAATACGGAGGATGCAAGCGTTATCCGGAATGATTGGGCGTAAAGCGTCCGCAGGTGGCTGTGTAAGTCTGCTGTCAAAGAGCGAAGCTCAACTTCGTAAAGGCAGTGGAAACTACACGGCTAGAGTGCGTTCGGGGCAGAGGGAATTCCTGGTGTAGCGGTGAAATGCGTAGAGATCAGGAAGAACACCGGTGGCGAAGGCGCTCTGCTAGGCCGCAACTGACACTGAGGGACGAAAGCTAGGGGAGCGAATGGGATTAGATACCCCAGTAGTCCTAGCTGTAAACGATGGATACTAGGCGTGGCTTGTATCGACCCGAGCCGTGCCGTAGCTAACGCGTTAAGTATCCCGCCTGGGGAGTACGCACGCAAGTGTGAAACTCAAAGGAATTGACGGGGGCCCGCACAAGCGGTGGAGTATGTGGTTTAATTCGATGCAACGCGAAGAACCTTACCAAGGCTTGACATGTCGCGAATCCTAGTGAAAGCTGGGAGTGCCTTCGGGAGCGCGAACACAGGTGGTGCATGGCTGTCGTCAGCTCGTGTCGTGAGATGTTGGGTTAAGTCCCGCAACGAGCGCAACCCTCGTTTTTAGTTGCCAGCATTAAGTTGGGCACTCTAGAGAGACTGCCGGTGACAAACCGGAGGAAGGTGGGGATGACGTCAAGTCAGCATGCCCCTTACGCCTTGGGCTACACACGTACTACAATGCTACGGACAGAGGGCAGCAAGCTAGCGATAGCAAGCTAATCCCATAAACCGTGGCTCAGTTCAGATCGAAGGCTGCAACTCGCCTTCGTGAAGGAGGAATCGCTAGTAATTGCAGGTCAGCATACTGCAGTGAATTCGTTCCCGGGCCTTGTACACACCGCCCGTCACACCATGGAAGCTGGCAACGCCCGAAGTCATTACTCCAACCATTCGTGGGGGAGGATGCCTAAGGCAGTGCTGGTGACTGGGGTGAAGTCGTAACAAGGTAGCCGTACCGGAAGGTGTGGCTGGATCACCTCCTTTTAGGGAGACCTACCCAACTCAGGAGTCGAAAAACACAGTGTTAAATAGATACTGAGAAGGTCAAACCCAAGGTCGGTCGCAGACATTTGTTGGAAGCTTTCAAACTATGATTTGGTTCGTTTAAGGGCTATTAGCTCAGGTGGTTAGAGCGCACCCCTGATAAGGGTGAGGTCCCTGGTTCGAGTCCAGGATGGCCCACCTGAAAATAATTGGTAATTTCTAATTAGTAATTAACTGCGAATTAAAAGTTACGAATTATATGGG
>NZ_SZNH01000003.1:380000-423127 GCF_005869855.1 Nostoc sp. PA-18-2419
ATAACTTGATTTTGCATCTAATTAATAATCCATTATGAAATTAGCCACACATCCCACAGTAAAAACTCTAGGAGACTATGCTTACCAAGCGATTCAAAAACACTTTAAGAAAACCTTGAAGTGGGAAAAATCAGTAAAGAAAGATGAAGATCCAGAAGCACTGCACCAAATGCGAGTAGGAATGCGTCGCTTACGGACGGCTGTAACTAGGTTTGGGCTAGCAGTAGATCTGTCCAAGCCAGTCAGCGATAAAAATATCGGTAAAATAGCTCGTCGTCTTGGTAGTCTGAGAGATTTAGATGTACTTAAAGAAAGTTTAGAAAACAACTATAAACCAAATTTACCCCGCAAAGAACAGGAATTTCTACAAACAGCTTTTGCAGCTTTGGCTAAACAACGTGAAGATGTACTCTCAAGTGTACAAAAGACGCTAAAGGATGAACCTTACAAGTCTCTAAAAGAGGCATTGGAAAATTGGTTAGAGAAACCCAGTTATCAACCTTTGGCATCTGTGACGATTGGGCAAGTGCTACCTGATTTACTTTTACCGGAAGTGAGTAATTTCTTACTGCATCCAGGTTGGTTAATTGGCACACAATTTGTGGAATCAGAAGTGAAAGTCCAGAAAAACTGGGAACGAGAAAAGATAGAACAACAATTATCAACCCAAGGCGAAATTCTGCATAGTTTGCGAAAAGAAGCTAAACGTATACGCTACCAGATGGAGTTATTTACTGAGTTATATGGCGAGTCTTACGCGGCTTACATTACAGAAGTAAAAAATATCCAAGAAATTTTAGGTACGATGCAAGATAGTGTGGTTTTAGCTGACTGGCTAGAAGATATTTTTAAGTCAGAAATTCAAACTCAGCTACCTACCCTTACTACTTTGTTAACTGAAAACCGTTACCAGGCTTGGCAGCAGTGGCAACCCTTGCAAGAAAGATATCTGAAAACTGAAACCAGGCACAGCTTTCATTTGACAATACTGCACCCACTTTCGGGAGTAATAAATTAAAAGTTAGTTTTAGTTCGACAAGGATTGGACTAACGAGCAGACAATTGAATCGGAGCCTCTAAGGATAAAACATAAACACTACTCTGAGGAATCTGGACAATCCGGGTATTTTCAGCAGAACGCAAGCCAGAAATCAATCCTACAGCGCTTCCTAGCATTGCTCCCCGGTCAAACTGGTCGGGATCGCCTTGGCTGAAAAAGCCTAAGGTGCTTCCACCAATTCTGCCCCAAATAGAGCCATTCTCAACAGCTTTATCATTAGCTCGCATATGGGTAATGGTAGTACCGGGAATCATTTGACTTGATGCTTTAATTGAGACAATTCGACCCTTGACAACTAATGATTGGGCGATAATTTTAGCGCCGCCATCAGTGGGTTTGAGGATAATAGTTACAGGAGTATTTTCTGCCGCTACAACATTACCTTGAGTATCTTGAATAGGGCTTGCTAGAGGAACGGTAAGAGGATAATCCTTTTTTTGCCCGACATCTACGGTAATAGACGCTGGAAACGAGACAACAATCGCTGTGTCTTGAGGAATGTCAATCTCTTGAGTGACTGCTTGAGTTGATTGAGGAGGCTGAATGATAACTGGTTGGGCACTAGCTGGGAGGATGATGCAACCCAACACAGATATAGAACAGGCAAGGCTGAAGAATATTTGTGTTTTCATCACAGTTTTCCTTTGATGTGAGTAGGTTTTTTTAGGATTAAATCCCTTCACTCAATCAATAGGTTTGCGGTTATTAATTTATGCAGCAGTCTGTATGGGGTAGTGGGAGAGTGTGGGGATTCAACTTAGACGCACATTAGCTAATCAATTTTTTTTCTTCGGGTAGTAATGTCGTTTCATCCTTAGCGGGTTGTTCATCTACAGATTTGGCTATAGTTAAATAGGGTTTGATAATTAGACTGACACCAATTGCCCAAGCTAATGCAACCATCCAACCAGCAAGAATATCACTTGGAAAATGAACCCCCAAATAAAGACGACACCAAGCAATCGCTATTATGTATAAACTACTGAGGATAAAAACCAATCGACGCCAAGGGCTAGCCCAATTGAAAATGAGCAAAATTGCTACTAATGTTACGCTGGTCATCGCATGATTGCTGGGAAATGCAAAACTAGACTCAGGTGCAATGGACTCCCACAATTGCGGACGAACTCGATGCATGAATTCCTTTGCTATGAGGTTGATAATGAAGCTTCCTAATGAAACAGTAAGTACATAAGCTAGCGATCGCCAGCGTTTTTGAAGTAGTAATATTAGTGCGATCGCAACTACAATTGGTATTGCCGTCCAAGGCGACCCGATGATAGCCAGCATTACTGCTAAAATATCGAGCTGAGTGTTTGCTGTGGAGTGAACTGCTAACAGAATAGGCACATCCCACGGAAAGCTAGCTTCATTTTTCCATAGCTTCACTGCCAAAATTTCAAATATCTGCAAAGGTAAGTATACTCCAATTAATAGGAGTAAGAGCGATCGCCAACGGGCAAGCAATAAATTTTTCAGAAAATCAAGGGGCGAGCGGCTTTCTTGATTGGGCTTTTTGACACTTTGCATATTTTAAATTCTGACTCCTGAATACTTTATTTCAATCAAGTATTAAATATTATTTATCGCTAGTTAATAGTTTTACTGGAATTTTGGAAATATCCACAATGTTTACAGTATGGCAAATGTTTATAAGTCAGAAGATGACAGTTTTCGCATTCTAAATATTGATAATAACCGCAGTGCGGGCAGTGGCGATCGCGATGCCGAATTTTCTTTGCACAATTGAGACAGAGTGATTTTTGTACTCTGTTAGCTGCCTGGACTTTAGCATTAAAGACAAATTTTTGAAAAAACTTAATAATTCCAAAGCCAATCAGTGGAATCAGCAAAATATAAATATAATTGATTAAGAAAAGCAACCCGCCAAAAATAGGAGCGATGATATCAATAATAAATTGAAATATTGCTCCTATTTGGAAAAATTCAAAGACTTTAATGATTAGCGGGATAAAAAATATAACTAGTAAATGCCAGCTAATTAGCGAAATCAGTCCATATCCTCTGACTTGGGCAAATCGATGAACTAATAAGGCAATGATAATCAGCGGTAGAAGAAAGAGAGATTGAAAACCAAGCTGAATACTTGGATACCAGAATAAGGCTTTTTGATAGCCTTTTTCAACTTCTGTAAATTGATTCTCATCTCGAATAAAAGATAGAAAACTAGTGCTTTCTGGTTTTGCAACTAGATCCTTCTGAAGATTAGAATTTTCTTGTCGGAGAGTAGAAATTTGGCGGTCATTTTGGTCTAACTGTTGTTTGGCTTTTTCTGCACCGACTTGATTAATTGATTGTTCGCGAGACTGACCTGCAATTTTTTCTAAGAGAGTCGAATCATATTTAGCACGAATATTGCGATTAGTTTGTTCGAGGTTACTTATTTTTTCTTGTTTCTGCTCAATAGTTTTGATAATTTGCTGATTTTGCTGATTGTTAATTTTATCTTTATACTCACCATACTTTAAGCATATTTGATTGACTTTTCCGAGATGAGCTATTTCGCCTTGTTGATAGCTTTGCTGAAAACTGAATTGATTGTTTGGGCTATATGGAAATGAAAGCTTAACAATTTCGTAATCTTTATCTTTAGTATTTTTTACCCGATAATTTTGCCACTCTGAATAACATGGATAAGCCTCAGTTGGACTGATATGCCATCTACTAATATTATCCAGTCCTGTAAAAACATTAATTAAAATAAAAATATCAACTAAAATAATTACAATCAAACTTACTTTATTCAGTGGTTCGTTGTTAATAGTTCTTGATTTCCTAAAAAATTGATTTAAAAGACGGCGGATGCTGGCAAACATATTGTGTTTTTAATCAATAGTAATTTAATCAAAATAAATTTTATCATATTTATTTATGTAAATATACTTAAATTAGGTAGCACTAATGTGCTACCAAACTGAAATCTACTTAGCGGCGAAGTAAGCTTCTAGTGCCTCAGAACCACCAATTAATTTGCCATCGATAAATACTTGGGGAACTGTTGTCGCCCCTGTAACTGCTCGTAAAGAGCGTGTGGTAATATCCTTACCTAAAGTAATTTCTTCGTAATCCATGCCATGTTCCTTGAGCATCGCCTTGGCACGAGCGCAAAAGGGACAACCAACTTTCGCAAACAGAGAAACTACTTCGGGCTTGGCTGCTTGCGGGTTTATATATCTGAGCATTGTTTCAGCATCAGACACCTTAAAGGGATCTCCTGGCTCATCTGGTTCAATAAACATGTGGTCAATTACACCATCTTTCACCAGCATAGAATAACGCCACGATCGCTTACCAAATCCTAAGTCTGATTTATCTACCAGCATTCCCATTCCTTCAGTAAATTCACCATTACCATCAGGAATTAATGTAATATTAGCTACCTCTTGTTGTTTTGACCATTCGTTCATTACAAAAGCATCATTCACAGAAAGACAAATAATATCATCGACTCCATTTTCTTGAAAAACCTTAGCCAACTCGTTGTAACCAGGGAGATGAGTTGATGAACAAGTGGGAGTATAAGCACCCGGTAAGGAAAAAACAACTACTGTCTTATTAGCAAACAACTCATCAGTTGTTACATCTACCCAGTCATTGTTTTTACGAGTGTGAAAAGTAACACTCGGAACTCTTTTTCCTTCGTAATTAGGCAACATAATTTTGCTTCCTGAAGTAATCAATACCAGTAATATCCTACAATCTGATTACTGGTTTCATCTAACCGTCAATTAGCTAAGAAAGTTGATTGATAAATGGGGCGATCGCTGCTATAAATTCAGCGGTTGATTCGTATGGTAAAACATTGCGCCCATTTATTTTTTTACCTCGACCTTGAGGTAAACAAGCCAGATAGTCAGCCAAGCGTTCATCTGGCGTTTCTTTTTTACCTTCTTGGCTTATACTTGATGCTGTTTCCCCCACAACTACTAATGTTGGCTGCTGGATAGAAGTAATAAAACTACTATAATCCTGTCGCCAAAACCCTGCTAAAAAAGAAAACACTGCATGACGACTAGCAAGATTTTCTGCACCTGCTACTAATGTCTTTAACCACTCTGTATCAACAGCATTATCGTCAGCAAAGAGTTGACGAGTCGAGAAAGAGTGTAAAAACTTTGGCCTGCGTGCATAACGATAAAAACCACTTCCCAAAGGCGAATCTAACAGATTCCAAAGGAGTTTTTGTTGCCATTGTGGTGATTTATTGGTAATTACAGCCCACGCTGGCGGCCCAGAAAGTACGAGTCCAGCAATTAAATTTGATGCCTTTTGGACTAATTCGATAGCAACTGGGAATAACGCACCTTGTACGACTACAATCACAGGTTTTTGCACTACTGTTTGTAAAAAGTATTGCAACTGTTCTGCCCAGTCACTAGGAGTGTAAGCCACATGGGGCATATCACTTTCACCGCATCCTAGTAAATCAGGGCTGTAAATCAAATTATGCTGACCATAATTGTACCATTCATAGGAAAATCTTCGCCAGAATTGCCGCGATAATCCCACACCAATCGGGTGAATTAATAGTAAAGGAATACCTGAGGGTATTGTATTACTTGGTTGATCGACTTCGTAAGCGCAACGATAATTTTGCCAAGTGAAAAACTGGCTAGGAGATGCTGTAAAATCGGTTGTGTTAGCTACAGCTGATGGTTGCATAATTCCTAGTTTCAATACTTACTAAAAAATCATCTGGGGATGAATCAATTCATATCCAGCTTCTTTGAGCTTTTCATTAGATACCAAGGCATTATATGGGCGAGTACTTGTGACAGAAGTATCCCATATAACTTTAGGTAAATTATGTTTCGCAAATAAGCTATTGAGCAAATTTCTACTGGTGAGATGTGCATCATCCACTAAATTGTAAATCCCTTGCAAGCGTCGGTGACGCGCAAATTCGATCGCACCAACAATATCATCTAGGTGAATCCAATTCGTGATATCCTCACCATTTCCGGGACGAGTTGTACCAGAATATCTACCAAATATTTTCACCAATTCCCTGCCAGTCCCATAAATTCCTCCCAAGCGGAAGATGCAAACACGAAGATTTTCGCTACAAGCTGATAACAGCACCTCCTCAGTTTTTCGGAGAATTTGGGCATTTAAATTAGCAGGTGCAAGTGGTGTTTCTTCGTCTACCCAAACACCATTTCTGTCACCATACACTGCATAACTTCCTGTGTATATTAATTGTTTCACATTGGGAATATGCCGTAAGAGTGAAACTAAAGTATTGGCAGTTTGCAGATAAGTCTCTTCATAAACTTCCGCACCTTTGGCACCAACACTTAAAAGTACAACATCTTGATTTTGTAAAACTGATTTTAGACCATCTAGGTCATTACCTGTAGTAACTACAACTCTTTGGGCTACTGATTGTAGTACAGAAAGACGCTCAGGAGAAGTTGTGGTTGCAGTGACAACAAAATTCATATTTTGCTGCCAATATTGAGCAACTTTATAACCAACATAACCACAACCAATGATTGCAACGTTCATGGCAAAGTAGACGCAAATAAATTAAACTACTCATTGAGAGAAGATTATCAATTTAAGAGACTGCACGTAAATAAATTTAACAGTCCACAGCCAACAGTCAATAGTAGAAAAGATTTTACCTAATAACTATTGACTAATGACTATTAACTAATTTGCTAATTTGCTCGCTCTCAATTGTGGTAATTAGCTCTAGTGAAGAAGGATGGACACTACTATTAAATCGAGCTACTACTTGGCCTTGCTGATTAACTAAAAATTTATCAAAGTTCCAACGAACAGTCCTCGTTGGCTCAACGGCTTCGCTAAGTCTGTCATCAACTGGCTGTTGCTGCGATCCTGTAGCATCAACTTTCCCTGATAGTTTAGACGTAACATTAAATTGGCTTGTAAAAAATTTGACAATCTCTTGATTGCTTGTGGGTTCTTGCTGCCCAAAATCCTTACAGGGGAACCCTAAAACACTTAACCCAGCTTCTTTGTACTTTTGGTTCAGCTTTTCTAATCCGGCGTTTTGGGATGTATAACCAGAGTAGGAAGCCAGATTCACAATTAAAAGTACTTTTTGTGCGTGGTCATTTAATTGTTTATCCTGGTCATTGATGGTTTTGACCACAATGTCAAAAATTGTGTTACTCATCTGGAATCGGAATTGATAGGGAATATTGCCAAGTCTCCCATATTACAGGCACTTTAAACTTGGTTTGGTTGAGAAAACTAGTAGTCTATCAAATCAACTTTGCTGGCTGAGGTTAGGGAGTGGGGAGTGGAGAATAGGGACTAGGGACTTAAAAATAAATATTTAAGAATACTTGGGAATAGTTTCTCACTAGCCACTGCCCAACGTCTAATCCCTTAACTAGCGATCGCCTCTGAGTAAGTAGGTCAGTGTGAATATTTCTCATTGGGATGAGGCAGTTCGCGTAGCGTGTCGAAGACAAGGCAGTTGTTGCTGGAGGCAGAAGCCAAGAGAGTTTGAGTCTATTTAATTTTTATTAACATAGTTTGGTTTTTCCACATCGTTCTACTTAAACTTGTGATAACCTATCTATAAATTGCTCCACTAATCCGCTATTTCCGGATAAATATTGGAAATCTGCGTTGCTTTTAATACAAAATATTAATATTTTAGTAAGCGCTGAAGGTTGGGTTGCTGAGTATAGGGGACTTCCAATTAAAAAAATATTCCATCCCTGCGGGACGCTACGCGAACGCTTTGAGGGCAGGGGAGCAGGGGACAGGGGGAGAGAAAGTCGTTTTGATAGACGTGAAATGGGATAATTTATTTTCTGGAAGTCCCTAGAAGTAAACAAATTCGGATTGCTCAGGCAGTAGCTTGGGAAATACCCAGAAACGAAGAACTGGCAGGAGTAAAAGTGAAGTGGATTGTTTTTTGCGACTTTGACGGTACTATGACAGTGGATTTCCGATCAAGCCTTAAAGACTCATATCGACTCACCCCATTTCCAAGCAGTAGCAGCTAAACTCGAAGGTTTGGTGGCTGCTGCACCAGATATTCGCTGTCATCGGCTTTTAGCATAAATGAATTTTTGTTTTCGCTAATAATCAAGTCTGGCAAATCACCGACAATATGTCTCAAACAAGTGAAATGTTCGCGCTTGGCGTTCCCGCAGCATAGTAAAACGACGAATCATAAGTTTTCGGAATTGCTTTGCTACGATCGCAATGACGTTATATGAGCAGACATGATATAATATTGTGTCCGTTGAAAGACAGATCGTTAAGACCGCAATTCTTGCTGGGAGCTCTTAACAGGGGGAAAGACCGCTTTTTGATTTGTGCATAGATTACGGGAATCATAACTAATCAACTGGACATGATATAAATTGTCAGATTGAAGCGATCGCTCCAGAATCAAGCTTGATTTTGAAGTATCTTGAACAGCAAAGCCTTAGTCGAAAATTGAAACTTGCAACATCTATGTGCCAATTGCTTGGAATGAATTGCAATGTCCCAACGGATATTTGCTTTTCTTTTGAAGGTTTTTCTGCACGGGGAGGAAAAACGGATCATCATAGCGATGGTTGGGGCATTGCTTTCTTTGAAGGAAAGGGATGTCGGATGTTTTTAGATCCCCAACCTTCTATTGTTTCTCCGGTAGCCGAGTTTGTCCGGAGTTATCCCATCCACTCAACCCATGTCATAGCCCATATCCGCAAAGCTACTCAGGGTGAAGTTGCCTTACACAACTGCCATCCTTTCCGCAGAGAATTGTGGGGTAAGTATTGGGTATTTGCCCATAACGGTAATTTACCTGATTTTGATCTAGAAAATATGGGCTTTTATCAAGCCGTAGGTGATACGGATAGTGAAAAAGCATTCTGTCTAATGTTAGAAACATTGCGAAAACGCTTTCCTAAAGGTGAGCCTTCCATTAAAGAGCTTTATTCTGTACTGCAAGAAATTACTGAAATAATTTCTAAAGTGGGTATATTTAATTATTTGCTTTCAGATGGAGAACACTTTTTTGCTTATTGCTCAACCAAACTCAGCTATATTGTACGCCAAGCGCCTTTTGCTGCTGCCCATTTGATTGACCAAGATATGACCGTAGATTTTCGGGAAGTGACTACCGAACGCGATCGCGTCGCCGTCATCGCTACCACCCCCCTCACCGACAACGAAGTTTGGACACAAATCGAACCCGGAGAATTGCTAGTATTTCAGGACGGGTTACCCATGAAATATGCCGTCAGTTAATAGCGGATGTAGGTTGGGTAAACCGATAATACTCAACAAATATTTTGGTAGTTTTCTGGAAAAAATTTGCTCTAACAATCCTAAATTAATCTTGTTCAAATCCCAAGCTTTAGATTCCCGATTTCTTTAATAAGTCGGGAATCTTATTATTCGCTAATATTTATAATTTTTCTATTTTGTAATTAATACAATTTCAACAAATATTTAATATACATACATCGATAGATCATTTTTGGCAACATCAAAGAAGGGAACTGGAGAATTTGCTCCCCTGTTCCAATCTATCTTTGATATTGGTCAAAAATCTCAATTAATTGTGCTTTCTCTGCAATACAGAAAGGCTATATTAGCGTCCACTACTTTGTATGCGGTCAAAGATTGCACCATCGTCAAAGAACTTTTTCTGAACAGTGTCCCAGCCTCCCAAACTTTGAACGTTATAAAGCTTAGAAATCTTAGGAAATTTATTCTGTACTTCTTTGGCGACAGCAGAGTTAACAGGTCGAAAACCAACTTTCGCAAACTCACGTTGAGCTTCTGGTGTAAAAAGAAACTGAACGAAAGCTTGCGAAACTTGTCGCGTACCATGCTTATCAACATTTTTATCCACAACTGCTACTGGCCCATCTATGGAAATGTTGACCTGGGGAACTACATAAGAGGGTGAACTTTTTCCTTGTTGCGCTGCTAAGATAATTTCGTTTTCGTAGTTAAGCAGAACATCCCCTTGACCTTTGTTGTAAAAAACATCGCTGGATTCCCGCGCATCTTTAGGCAACACAGGGACATTCCGAAAGACTTGGGTAACATATTTTAAGGCTTGAGCTTCAGTTCCACCATTCTTGGCGATCGCACCCCACAAAGCTAGAAAGTTCCACCGCGCACCGCCTGAAGTTTTGGGGTTGGCTGTAATCACCTTGACGCCTGGTTTCGCTAAATCATTCCAGCTTTGGATCTTTTTAGGATTACCTTCACGAGTTTCTAAAGCAACCACTGAGTGGGTGACAATTGAGTTATTTGGAGCTTCTTTTTCCCAACCTGGCCCAATCAGTCCTGCTTTTTCAATTTTTTTGGTATCCAAGGCCAGTGCTAAAGCTACAACATCCGCTTCTAATCCGTCAAGCACTGCACGGGTTTGAGAGCCAGAACCACCATAGCTCTGCCTAATCACTACATCTTGACCTTTTTCGCGTTTCCACTTTGCCACAAACTTCGGAACTATCCTATCGTAAGCTGCCTTGGTGACTGCGTAAGAAACTAGAGTAATTTCAACTGTCTTGCGGCCTTGACTAATCAATTGAGGCTTTTGGTTAAAACGAATAGTTTTAGAAACACTGCCCACAGCATAAACAGGAACAAGGGTACTTAAGCTCAAGCCAGCCGCTAATAAGAATGCAGAGGTTTGACGATTTGAAGCAGGCTTTAATTGAGGAAATAGTTGTTTACCTGGACGGAAAACTTGTAAATTCTTGGGTTGAAGATGTGTCATCGTGGCTGGATGTTGTGTAGTTGATTAATAAAATACGGTAAATCTGTCTAATTACCGTATTTTATCTTGAGAATAGAGATTATCAGATGAATTCTCAAAATTCAACTAAATTTTTATACGAAAATTTCTCATTTCCTGTTTCGGAAACTTCATAACTCAAATCGTGTAAAAATAATATGAAAAATTATTTAAACTTTAATTAAACTTGAAGTCAGATTAACTGTCCTAGTGATTAGGTATTAAGTAGGTTAGTGTGAATATTTATTGTTGGAATGAGGGAGGAGACAAAAGGCAGTTCGCTTAGCGTGTCGAAGACAAGGCACGAAGGAAGAAGGTTTAAGTCTATTTAATTTTTCTTAATATAGTTTTGTTTTTCCACACCATTCTACTTAGCAAGTAATAAAAAATAGGGAATGGGTAATGTTTAACAATGACCCATTAATCACTAATGTTCTGTTTAACCCATGCCTCATTTCCTGCAAGTTGCTTGCTTGATCCCGCAGTCGTTAATTCTAATGAAAATTTAATATTTTTAACTCGAAGTATTTGTAATTCCTCGCAGAGCTGATAGAATCACCATATTTTCTATCGAGAATATGAGGTTTATGTGTATTTATAACCAAATTGCTGCAAAAATCTAGTAATATACTACAGGATATAACTGTATTCCCATCTAGTAAACGTAGATTTAGTGGAGTAAAAAGAATGAGTTTGTGGCAGCGCCCACTGAAAATATTACAAGCGATCGCTGAACATACAATCAATCGGTTCAGACTGAATTCGCTCAAAGGCTTTGTATCGCTGTTTTTAGCAGGGGCTTTATTGAGTGTGGCGCTAGCGGCCTGCTCTGGTGGAGATAGAAGCAATTCTTCGGCCGAAGCACCTACTGCCAATCCTGCTGCTGCTACTAATAAGGATGTTCAACTAACCCTCGTTTCCTTTGCGGTTACCAAAGCTGCTCACGAAGCCATCATTCCTAAATTTGTAGAACAGTGGAAGAAAGACCATAACCAAACTGTCACCTTCAAGCAAAGTTATGGCGGTTCTGGTTCCCAAACTCGTGCCGTTATCGATGGTTTGGAAGCAGATGTTGTCCACCTGGCATTAGCAGGAGACACCACCAAAATTGAGAAGGCTGGATTAATTCAATCAGGATGGGAAAAAGAAGTTCCCAACAATGGTATTGTCTCGAAATCTGTGGCAGCATTAGTTACTCGTGCCGGCAATCCTAAAGGCATCAAGGACTGGCAAGATTTAGCCAAAGACGGTGTGAAATTAATTACCGCTAACCCCAAAACTTCCGGCGGTGCTAAGTGGAATTTCTTAGCATTATGGGATTCTGTAATTAAAACAGGTGGCGATGAGGCGAAAGCGACTGAATTTGTAACTAAAGTTTATAAAAATGTACCAATCTTGCCTAAAGATGCGCGGGAAGCTACTGATACATTTGCCAAGCAAGGGCAGGGAGATGTCTTAATCAACTACGAAAACGAAGTTATTTTGGCACAGCAAAAGGGCGAGAAGGTTGAGTATGTCGTCCCCGATGTGAATATATCCATCGACAATCCCATCGCTGTGGTAGATAAAAACGTCGATAAGCACGGAACCCGCGAAGTTGCTGAAGGTTTTGTGAAATACCTTTATAGCCCAGAAGCACAGCAAGAGTTTGTCAAATTGGGATTCCGTCCTGTGGATGAGACTTTAGCTCAAACCAAGGAAGTCACAGACAAATTTCCTAAGCTGAAAACTCTGGGTACAGTTGCAGACCTCGGCGGTTGGGGAGCAATTGATAAGAAGTTCTTCGCAGATGGGGGCGTATTTGATAAGATTCAAGCGCAAACTAAACGGTAATTAAATAATTCGTAATTCGTAATTCGTAATTTGTAATTCGTAATTCGTAAATTATGACTCTACAACTTTGATTTTGTCCAAAATTAAATTTAGTTAGTCTGTCCTGGAATTACGAATTAGCAATTACGAATTATAGCCATTTTAAATTCAAAGAGGTACAGGTATCCAAATAGACCTAACTCTCTAACACCTTTCCCGAAGGGGGAAAAATTTAAAACCTCTCTCCTTTTAACAGAGGTTTGGAGAGAGATAAAAACTGTGCTTCACTGGGTCGAGAACCGCTATAGAAATTACGAATACTCGCAAAAAGCTTCTTTGTGAATTTTAAATTTTGAATTTTTTGACTATGACGACTGTATCTCCTTCTGTGGAAGTTGAACGCGAAACGCCATTCTGGAAAAGATTGGGGCGGGTTCCGTGGACTTGGCGAATCACAATAGCATACCTGATGGTGATGTTGTTTATGCCGATAGTTGCTATGTTCCTGAAAGCGAGTACAGAACCTCCGGCTAGGTTTTGGGCGATCGCAACCAGTGATATTGCATTAGCAACATACAACGTAACTTTTGTGACTTCATTGTTTGCTGCCCTGCTCAATGGCGTATTTGGTACTTTGATTGCTTGGGTCTTAGTCCGCTATGACTTTCCCTTGAAACGTCTGATTGATGCCACGGTGGATTTACCGTTTGCATTGCCAACATCGGTCGCAGGGTTAACATTAGCAACCGTTTATAGCGATAACGGCTGGATAGGCTCCCTGCTATCACCTTTAGGAATTAAAGTATCTTTCACCCGGACAGGAGTAGCAGTGGCAATGATTTTTATCTCACTGCCTTTTGTAGTGAGAACTGTACAACCTGTGCTTCAAGAAATGGAACATGAAATTGAAGAAGCCGCTTGGTGTTTGGGTGCTTCTCAATGGCAGACCTTTTGGAAAGTGATTTTGCCACCGTTATTTCCGACAATTTTGACTGGTGTTGCCTTGGGTTTCTCTCGTGCAGTTGGAGAATATGGTTCTACAGTGATTATTTCTTCCAATACCCCATTCCAGGATTTAATTGCGCCTGTGCTGATTTTCCAGCGATTAGAGCAGTATGACTATTCTGGGGCAACAGTAATTGGCATAGTTCTCCTATCAATTTCATTAATATTGTTATTAGCAATTAATTTCTTACAAGCATGGGCAAGGCGATATGACAGTAGATAAGCCAAGTTTTCATTCATCTGCATCTGATGAGACATCTACAGCCAAGCCGAAAGAGCAGAATAAGTGGGTGCCAATAGTTTTAATTACTATAGCGATCGCCTATTTAACCTTAGTTCAATACATCCCTGCAATTAACGTTTTTATCCAAGCTTTCAGCAAAGGAGTCGGGCCATTTCTATCCAACCTGACTAGGCCAGCCTTTGTCCATGCAGCTTGGTTGACGCTATTGTTGGCTGCGATTGCTCTCCCAATAAATACAGTATTTGGTTTATGTGCAGCTTGGGCGATCGCTCGTCATAAATTTCCCGGACGCGCCGTAGTTTTGAGCATTATTGACCTGCCTTTTTCCATCTCCCCTGTAGTCGCAGGATTAATGATTGTTTTACTTTACGGACGTAATGGTTGGTTTGGCCCTTGGCTGCAAGCAGTTGATATCAAAATTATCTTTGCTTTTCCAGGTATGGTACTGGCTACAGCCTTCGTGAGTATGCCCTTTGTGGCGCGGGAAGTAATTCCTGTTTTAGAGGAATTTGGTAAAGACCAAGAAGAAGCTGCTAGAACTTTAGGTGCCAAAGATTGGCAAATATTTTGGCGCGTCACTTTACCGAGTATCCGTTGGGGCTTACTCTACGGTTTAATTTTGACAAATGCCAGAGCAATGGGTGAATTCGGCGCAGTTTCAGTGGTATCAGGCAACATTGCCGACCAAACCCAGAGCCTACCACTGTTTGTGGAAGACGCTTATAAACAGTATGAAACCGAAGCTGCCTTTTCTGCGGCTGTCCTATTAGCGTTGCTAGCAGTAGTCACCTTAGTGCTTAAGGAGATTTTAGAACGGAAAACCCGTATTAAAGATGTTAACTAATTAAGTTTGGCCCAAATAGGGAGTGCTGAGTCAAGAGTTACAGCAGTTTTCGTTTACATGAAGTACAAAGTTATAGGTTTTGAGGCAGGAGGCAAGAGGCAGAAGGGAGAAGGGATAAAGAATAATTAGAGTTTTGAATTCTCAGTTTTGTACCGCATAAACCTGCAATAGGCTGTAATAGTTAAAGTTTGGAGTTAGTTACTATTCTTGTCCTACTTCCCTGCTTTTGGTGCCCTTGAAGCTCCTGACTCTCCTTTACAGCGAGTGATACCAATTCAAAATTCAAAATTTACGCATTAAGAAAGCCAGACAGAACAAAGGTTTAGATGTTTATATCTGTCGCATTCTTTTTTCAAATCGGTATAACAATCATGGCTATTGACGATACACTTAACCATAAACGGATTAGAGTTAGAATTCCTAAGAACTATCACCAGGAACCTGTAATTTCTCGCCTAATATCTGATTACGGTCTGATTGTGAATATTACAGCAGCAATTCTCGGAGCCAATGCTGTCGGTGATGGTTGGTTTGATTTAGAACTAAAAGGAACACAAGCACAAATTCAGAGTGGACTAACCTATCTTCATGATTTGGAATTAGAAGTCTGGGACGACGCAAAAACAAGTGATTGGTAAAGTAATTTGATGATTGCAGCAATTACGCTTCATCCACTGTTCGGCAATGCCGAAAATTAAATTGTAGTAGGGTAGCATAGCTGTGCCACCCTACTTTCGTCATATTCAACTGCAAATTGTTATATAACTTACAGTATTCGCAAAAATAAATTATCTCGTCGTCGTCATTTTCTGGAAAATACAACCTAGCATACTCATACCAATTTTAAAAATGATTGCTAATCTAAAATTTCATGTTGTATCAGTTTTTGTTCAAGGGGCGATCGCAAAAATAAACTGGAAACACTGAAAGTAGGTATTTCATGATTCCCTTGACTTTATGACAACAAGCGATTAGAGAATGTCAAACCTCCACGAAGTGGAAGAGTGTCACAAACAGCTACAGCTAACGGTTCAATACCAAAAAATCTTGGCGAAAATTCTGGCGAAAATTCGGGCATCTATACTACACATTTGGTATTTACTGTGAATGCGTAAGTCCTAAGAACTTACGATTTAGAAGATAATTTTCAATTCAAGATCCAAAATGGTATTAGACCTCTTGCAAAAGTCCCAAATACGTGGGACAAGTAGGTTAGAGTTGGGTAGCATTGATGACCTACGAACAAGTAAAAAGCTTAAAGCCAGAAGACTTTAAACGCTTGTGTGGTGTACGACCGGAGACTTTTAACCAGATGCTAGAGATAGTGCGATCGCCAAGCCTTGCAAAACAGAAAACAGGACGGCCAAGTAAACTCACGTTGGAAGACAAATTGTTGATGACATTGGAATACTGGAGAGAGTACCGTACCTACTTCCATATAGGTCAATCTTGGGGAGTGAACGAGTCTACAGCTTACCGAATTATCCGAAAAATAGAAGATACACTGACTAAATCTAGGGCGTTTACACTTCCAGGGAAGAAAAAATTGGCTAGTTCTAATTATCAGTTAGAAGTAGTAGTGGTTGATGTTACAGAAAGTCCCATTGAACGTCCTAAAAAAAACAAAAAAAGTTTTACAGTGGAAAAAACAAACAGCATACACTTAAGTCACAAGTAGTAGTAGACCGAGCAAATGGTAAAATCATCTGCACCGCTCATGGCAAGGGTAGAGAGCATGATTTTTGGATATTTAAAAATAGTCGAGTTAGATTGAGAGAAGATATAGAGTGCTTGGGCGATAAAGGTTATCAAGGTATTCAAAAACTGCATAACAATAGTCAGATTCCCAAGAAAAAACCTAGAGGGGATAAATTAAGTTGTGAGGATAAAAAGAGTAATCAAGAATTAGCCAGAATTAGAGTTCTAGGTGAGCATGTAAATCGGAAGTTAAAGGTATTTAAAATTTTGTCCCTTACTTATAGAAATCGCCGAAAACGATTTAGTTTAAGGTTTTATTTGATTGCTGCTCTCTACAATTATGAGCTTTGTCTCCCCAAAATCAAATCTTCCTGAGCGACTTTTGCAAGAGGTCTATTGTTTTTCTTGTTTCTTTTAGGGACTGACAAATAAAAAAATATCCCCCTGTTCACAGTCATCAGTCATCAGCTATCTTTCTACTTTTATCTTTGAGATGTCCCATTTGCACAAACCCCTCCTTTGGGAAGACTTAGCAGGATAGTTTGCTGAGGCGAAAGACTAATTTGATAAATTTCCTTGCCAGGTAGCTGTTGAAGCTTCGGGGAGTTCTTTTTGTCTACCCCTGCTTTCTCTGATTTGTTGGTCCCGACAACTAGACTTGTGCCAGATTCGTGTGGGCTAGGGTAAGGGCTTATCTTTACCCCCTCATTTGTAGATGAGAATCCAAGATCCCTTACATTTTCTTCTTTCTTCGGAATTGATAACAGGGAGATATCAATCAAAGGTAAGGTAATCTTGACTGTCGTACCTTGATAAAGTCCTACACTCTCAAGAGTGATGTTACCTCCCATGAGTTCGATTAAGTTCCGTGAAATTGCTAATCCTAGTCCAGTTCCTTCATATTGGCGTGTAGTTGTACCGTTCACCATCACGAAGGGACGAAATAGTTTGTGCTGTTGAGTTGGATCGATACCTATACCTGTATCTTTGATACTGACTATTACCTTAGCACCATTACTATATTCAATTTCTGTAGCAATGGTAATGCTTCCAGCGTCAGTGAACTTAGTAGCGTTACCGATAATATTAATTAGCACCTGCTTGAGTTTTGCGACGTCTGCCTTAATTGGTATCGGTTTAGTATCTAACTCACATTTCAATTGTAAGCCTTTTTGTTGAACATTAACTGATTGTAAATTAATTACCTCTAGCAATAATTGTCTGAGGTCAATTGGCGTTGTGACTACTGAAAGTTTACCTGCTTCAATTTTAGAAATATCGAGTAAATCATTAATAATTCCTAGCAAGTGAATTGCTGTTTCATCCGCACGTTTGAGAAACTCTACTTCTTCTTCTCGGTCATCACATAAACCCTCTTCAACCAAGCGAATACAGTTAATAATAATATTTAATGGGTTTCTCAATTCATGGGAAGTCGTAGCCAGAAACTGACTTTTAACTTGGTTAGCACTTTTTGCTTCTTTCCAAGCCATTTCTAGTTCTTCTGCCCCAGCTTTGAGTCGTTCTACCATTTGGTCTAGTGCTTGAGCTAGTTGATTGAATTCTCGGATTTTGAAGTTGCGAGGAACTGGTTGTGCAGCGTGGTGAGAGTGAATATTTAGAGCGTAGTCTCGCAATTCTTCTACAGGACTTGCCAAGTAAGGAGCTAAATATAGGGATGCTACTAAACTCGCACCGATTAAACCAACTGTTAAAACGATGAGGATAAGTTTGATTTCTTCTAAACCAAAAAGCGCATTATCAACAGTAGTAACAGCTAAAACAATCCATTTTTCTTGCTGTTGTTGGCTGAGTGGATTTGCGATCGCTGTATAGCCAGCTAGTAATTCTTGTTCTTGAAAAGATATATTTATTGAATCATTTCGCCCAGCAATTGCATTTTTGATTATAGTTTGGAGTTGGGAAGCATTTGGATGCTGCTCGATATTAGTTCCCACCCAACCTGTCAATGGATGCGCCAAAATTGTGCCGTCCTCAGCAATGACTACCATAGCACCTGTGAGCGATCCCGGACGATTTACCGTTTTTTGGTAGAGTGGTGACTGAATACTTAAACTGTAAGCTAAATTTCCTCGGCGATCGTAAACTGGTGCAGTTAATACTAATTGCAGTTGGTTTTGGCTGCTTCTTTTACCAGTCATTCCTGACTTTGATGGAAACATTGCCTTGACATCAATTCCGTCACTAGGCAAAGGAAACCTTAATTCTCCAATTGATCGTTCACCACAATTACTAGCAATTATTTTTTGGTTGAGCAAATTTGTTAATTGGATGCATTCAATACTCGCTGGAAGTTGTTGCTTTAATTGTCTGAGGATTTCATTTTCTTCGCTAGGCAAACGCGAGGAAATTACTGTTGTTTTAGTGGCACCCAGCAAATCAGCTTTCAGAAGAGCGATCGCATCTGTTGTTTTTTCCCCTTTACTAATAGCACTTTCTGTTAAATTTTGACGGGCAGTTGCCAATAGGCTAGAACGTGCCTTATTCAAAGCCACAATTTCACCTAAAAGTAAAACTGGGACAAAAAGAAGCAATATTCTCGTTACTAAGATTCGACGAAAAGATGATTGACGGGAATTACTCATCGAGTGTCTCACTTTGCATCTGCAAACCATAAAAGCAAAGATATGCAACTTAGACCAGCTAAATGAGACATTTAGTTAAATTATCATAACTTGATGTTCAATGTTTAAAAATAACAAATTGTTATAGTAGAAAAAGAAACGTGCTATACCAAAACTCATACACCGTAGATATAAAAACGATTTGTGTTTCATATAGATATAGTGGTGAAATTGGGAAACAGCAGCTTGCAAGCATGGATTTTTTAATATTTATACACTCACAACCAAAATAATCAAACTAATCTCATGTTGCAACATCGTCCTCATACTACAGTTGTTTTAGCAATGAGTATAGATGGCAAGATAGCAGATTTTAGGCGCTCGCCTGCTCGGTTTGGTTCAAGGGCTGATAAAGCACACTTAGAAAAACAAATCGCTGCCTCTGATGCCGTTTTATTCGGTGCTGGTACTGTCGCCGCTTACGGAACCACACTTACCGTAACAGATCCAACTTTACTGCAACATCGGGCACAATGGGTTAAACCCCCACAGCCAGTTCATATAGTGATTACACGCTCTGGAACCCTGAATCCGGAAATTAAGTTTTTCAAGCAACCAGTTAAACGCTGGTTACTTACGACAACAGCAGGAGCAGTTTCTTGGAACATAAGCCAAAAGGGATCACGCCACTCGCTTCAATTAGATAAAGGTCAACACGAAGCTGGCTTACCAAAAGGGCAGCAGTTGGAACAACTCTTTGAACCACAGGAGAGTGTTGCTTCTCAAACCTCTGCACAGGAGTGTCCTCCAAAATTTGAACAGATTATGGTTTTTGAAACACCTACGGGAGAAATTGACATCCTCGCAGCATTGAAGTATCTAGCCACTATACATATAACACGCTTAGTGGTTTTGGGTGGAGGTAAATTAGTAGCTTCCTTGCTGGAATTAGATTTAATCGATGAATTATGGTTGACTGTCTGTCCGCTGATTTTAGGTGGCAGTACTGCACCCACGCTTGTAGATGGTAAAGGATTTTTATCACATTTAGCTCCAAAATTGCAACTTTTAGAAGTTCATCAAGTTGAGCAAGAAGTGTTTTTGCACTATCGCCTGCAACAACCAGCTTTCTTAGATTAGGCTAAGTAAGGGACTGGGGATTAGGGCTTAGGGACTAGGGATTAGGAATTAGTTTTTCCATAGTTAATACCCAATACCCAGTCTCCAGTCCCCACTCGCTTAACAACCCACACAATGGTGGAACAACTCAAGCCCCGTTATTCTGTTCTTTGGACGGACAAAATCGCCGAAGTACCCAAAAATGCCTGGAACGCTTTGGCAATGCCACTCAAAACGCCTTTTTTAGAGTGGGAGTGGCTGAATAATCTCGAAACTTCCCAAAGTGCTACGGCTAAAAGTGGTTGGTTGCCAAATCATTTGACATTGTGGCGAGATAGAACACTCATTGCTGCCGCCCCACTTTATCTGAAAGGACATAGTTCTGGTGAATTTGTTTTCGATCACCAATGGGCAGAATTAGCCGATCGCATTGGTATACGCTATTATCCTAAGCTACTGGGAATGACACCGTTTACCCCCGCTGAAGGTTATCGATTTTTAATTGCTCCAGGAGAAGATGAGAATGAAATTACAGCAATAATGGTGCATGAAATTGACACTTTCTGTGTTAAAAATCGAATTTCTGGCTGTCATTTTCTTTTCGTTGATCCCCAATGGCGTCCGGTGTTGGAACAGCATGGCTTTACAAGTTGGCTACACCACAGCTACATCTGGGAAAATTCTGGTTTTAAAACTTTTGACGACTACTTGCAAGTATTTAACGCCAATCAGCGTCGCAATATCAAGCGGGAACGTAAAGCTGTCGAAAAGGCTGGTTTACGATTGCAGCCGTTAACTGGGGATGAAATTTCTCAGTCTTGCTTTCGTTTGATGTATCAGTTTTATGCTGACACCTGTGATAAATTTGGCTGGTGGGGTAGTAAGTATCTTACACAACGGTTTTTTGAGCAGCTACAGACTGATTATCGCCATCGAGTTTTGTTATTTGCTGCATATAGCGAGCAAGATAATTCTCATGCTTTAGGAATGTCTTTTTGTTTGTTTAAAGCTGACAAACTCTATGGACGCTATTGGGGCAGTTTTCAAGAAATAGATTGCTTGCATTTTGATGCTTGTTATTATGCACCGATTGAGTGGGCGATCGCTAACGGAATCCAAATTTTTGACCCTGGCGCCGGTGGACGCCACAAAAAACGGCGCGGTTTCCCAGCTATGCCCAATCACAGTCTGCACCGCTTTTACAATAATCGTTTAGGACAAATCATTCGCCCCTATCTTAAAGAAGTAAATCAACTCCAACAGCAAGAGATTGAGGCAATTAATGCAGAGTTGCCATTTAGTAACCGAGGAGATTCTTAAATAATTCAAAGTCCGTTTGAATAAACTTTGTACACCACCAAGCATGAAAATGTTATTTTCTCCTGCTTTCTACTTACAACTTAGAGACTCAACAGCGAATTACACTTGAGATAGAGTGTAAAAACTCTCAAGAAAAAATTTGCTTTTGATAATGCTTACCGATTTAATGTTTAAAGATTTAGCAGCAATTGACGAGCAACTTTCTCGGCGTCATATTGACCTCGATCCTAGTGGATATTTCATTATTTACTTGGATAGAGACGCAGGGTTAATTTATGCCAAGCATTTTACAAATGTGATTGATGAGCGTGGTTTAGCAGTCGACCCAGCAACGGGAAAAGTAATTCCCGCACGAGAAAAGGTAGAACGAACTCACACTACAGTTTTTAATGGCAGAACAGCGAAAGAACTTTGCGTGAAAATTTTTGAAGAAACTCAACTTTGTCCAGTTACTCAATTAAATCATGCAGCTTATTTAGGTCGAGAATTTGTCCGGGCTGAAGTTGCTTTAGTTACAGAACAAGAGTATGTTCAAGATTAAAGTTTAAGTGAGGAGTTAAAAGTTAGCAGTGAGGAGTTAAGATTTTTAACTCCTAACTCCTAGCTCTGGCACTACCCATTAGATGATGGCTGATTTATTAGGTAGATGTAGTAAGTCGCCATTGGAATAATGGTGGCGGCAATTAACAATCCTATTACCCAAGCAGTAGCGCTACCTTGGTCAGTTTCCCCTGCTTTCTTGAAGGTGCCTTCTACCTGGACATCATCAGCGATTTCGGGCGGGCCGGGATCGGGTTTGCCTGAGAGGACTGCAACGAGGCGATCGCTAGCATCCGTAAACGCTTGGTTGTATTTATTACCCTTCCTTAAGGGTACACTCAAGGTTTCATTAGCTACACTCTCAGCAATAGAGTCTGTGAGCAAAGACTTAACCCGATCCCCAGTGATAATTGCAGTGCCGTTAGTGGCTGTGTCAAGAATTAATAAAGTTTGATTAGCTTGGGCTTGTTTCGTTGGAAACCATTTTTCAAACAGTTCTTTAGTAAAACTTTCCGGTGTTTCCCCGTAATCAAAATGGCGAATAGTAACGATTCTGACTTCATTTCCAGTTTGCTTCGCCAAATCCTCGAAAGCGCTGCTAATCTTACCTTCATTCACACGACTAATCACGTCACCTTGATCCAAAACCCAGGTTTCATTCCCTGATGTCAGGTTGGGTATTTGATACACACCCGTGGCTAAAGCAGGTGCGGTAAATAGCAAAGCTGCTAAAGTAACCGTTACCAATGGTAAAATTAGCCGGATAAAATGTTTTTGATTGCTAAATACTTGTTTGAGGAGCTGTTTCATCGTATTAACTCTAAGACGGGTTTGCACCAAAAATACTATAGAACCACTGTAAAAATCACCTAGTTCCGAGTTTTGTCCAATAACGAAGCTTCTGCTACTGCCAGCAGATATATATTTTACAGGATTTTTTATTACACAAATTTGTTTTGAAGAGGACTATAAGCATCGAACTTGAGGCTAACCCACTGAATACTTACAAGAAATACCGCCCTTTCGGGAATTAACCCAAATGCTGAGGGCGGAATTTGCAAACCATCTAGAAATGATATCCTATTATGGATAATTTTGGTATAATCAGCGTTATTTTTTTCATATCTGCAAGTAATAGCTGCTACACCGATTAAAGGGTGATATCTGCATTTTTTGTTTTTAACTAGAAAAAGAATTTAGCGTTGCTCAATGAAAATTATGAATTAGTCTCAAGCAAAAAACCAAGGCAACACGTAGAACACGTTCTTTATACACAGTTCCTACAATGCCAAGAACTCCTGCGACAGACTGGCTGGCTACCCATAAGTAAGTGCCATCACGAAGGTAAGGTAGGCATTAACAAGATGTAAACGCCGAAGGCGGTTTTCGGAGGGTAGCAACTGCCGTGTAAAGAAAAATCTGTAATAATCATCGTGCATTTATGCAATGCCAGTTAAAGAAGTGTAATTTTGGGATTTCAGCTTTAAATTCAGCAATGCCAATGATTTTTTGAGAAATTGTCTAAGTTAAGTTTATATCAATATTAATACATGACCATAATTCTAACTAACGATGACGGTATAGACGCCCCTGGTATCCGAGCGCTCGTCAAAGCTGTAAAAGGCGATGCTGTTGTTGCGGCTCCTGTTGAGCATCAGTCTGGCTGTGGACATCAAGTCACCACCACTCGTGCGATCAAACTCCAGCAACGTTCTAAAACTGAATATGCGATCGCTGGCACTCCTGCTGATTGTGTAAGAATTGCAATAACACAAATTACTGCGGATGTCAAATGGGTTCTTTCAGGTATCAACGCTGGGGGTAACTTAGGAGTCGATACCTACATTTCTGGCACAGTTGCAGCCGTCCGAGAAGCCGCAATACACGGTATTCCTGGAATTGCTATTTCTCACTACCGCAAAGCCAAGCAAAATTTCGATTGGGATTTTGCGGCAAAATTGACAGCTGAAGTTTTAGCAGACTTACTCAAGCGTCCTCTGGAACCAGGAAGCTTCTGGAATGTAAACTTGCCACATCTGCAACCAGGAGAATTAGATCCTGAGTTGGTGTTTTGTCAACCGTGTATCAAACCTTTGCCTGTCAATTATCGGATTGAGGGTAATGATTTTTATTATGTTGGAGAATATAGCAAACGCGATCGCACTCCTGGTAGCGATGTAGATGTGTGTTTTTCTGGTAATATCGCTGTAACTAAATTAAGAGTTTGACACAAAGAAAAAGCAGCCACAAGGTAAAAAAATCAAGTTGATGATAGTTCTTTTTACTTTTTAATCACCTGCTCCTTGAATTAAGCACATAAATCTATCTAGAGTTTGTGTCAACTCGTTGAGTTTTTGCAGTGAATTATGCTGAGATTCGGCAAGAGTTTGTACTGCATCACATAAAGCAACAATTTGATAGCCTTGTTGCTGTACCTGCTGTCCCTGTACTTCGAGTTGCGTGCTGACAGTCTCCAATCTTTCCGCAAGACGTTCAATTGTCTCAGTAGTTAAGAGTACAGCTTCCCCAATTTGTTCAACAATAGATTCCAAGCGATTTATTTTTACTTCAACTCCAGTTGAAATCATTTCTTTACCACCCTAATTTTGAGAGAGCATCTTAGTAAAGTTCCTAATTTAAATTGAAATAATTAATTTCAGTACCAACATTAGATAACACTGTTATTGTGATAATATGTGTGATTTTGTTGCTTGATGCATCTACCCAATGTTGTGTTTAGGTACTGAATAAATTACATTTTTTAATAAATCTTTTGAATTAGATGTTTAAAATAGTTAACTATATAGAAAAATAGTTATTTAAAAAATATTTTTATCAATGCGGTTACATTATCTTGATAGATTCTACCAAAATTAAGTAAATTTATAGTTAAAATGGATACTTTTAATTAAACCAAGTATCTAATGTCATTAGAGGATGTCTGAAAACTTTTTGGTGTTGTATTTGAGACTTGTAGATCCCCTTAAATCTCCCTTTTTGAGGGGGCTAGGAGGGATCAGGCGAAATATTTGACACTTCTCAGATATCCTCTTAAGTCCAAGTAATTATACACTTGTTATTTAACGTTTTGTCCAACAATTTATCAAAGACAATAAATCAGGATTTATTTAAGTACTAATCTTAAATTCTTAGAATTGCAATTTACCTTTTATTTTTCAGTACAACTGAGAAGGAATTTGGTAAGACTATTAATTTTATTACTTTTATTAATGCCGAACGCTATCGCTCACAAAATCAATCAGTTGAAATTTTATTTACTCAAAACGCTATACAGTTGAAGGACAACTATACATGTATTTGCAAATAATTCTTAATTACTTGTATTCATTGAAGAAATAAGCGATAGGGATACACACCTTAGCTGTGCATCCCTATGAATAACTGTAGACTGGCTCCTGTTGACTGCGAACAGTGGGATATTTTTTATTTGTCACTCCCTAAAGTAATATATTCAATTGTCTAAATCGAATTGCTTAAAAACACAATGGCGATCGCATACAAAGACAAGCCAGCAATACTGATTTTCCAGGATAAAATTCGATTGATTTTACCTATCCCCATCGCATCACCAATTTGTCTAACACATATAGTAACTGCAAATTGAGTTAAAACCATACTTGGTATATACGTAATTAATGGTATTATTCCTATCTCAGTTATCGATTCTCCGTGAGTGTAACCTTGAAATAAACCAACACTAATACCCACCAGAGCAACTACTATAAAGTTTGCTTGATTTGGTATTATCAACATTATGCTTAAGATAATAGTAAAAATAACCAGCACTATTTCTGTGCCTGGTAAATTTAGCTGAAAAAAATGAATTACAATACCTAAAACTGCTGCTAAGACAAAACATCCAACTATCAAAGCGCCACGAGCAAATATAGCTGATAGTAAGCCAATAGCAATAATACCAACCAAACATTTTGAGCTAATGACTGGATCTGCTACTCCCCAGAGAAAACCTTCCCAAGAATTAGAGATGGCGCGAACGCCTGGTGTTCCACTCCACGAACTGAGCAAGCTAATTAAAATCAAAGCTGCGATCGCTCCAATATGGCGATCAACTATCTTAGAGATATAAAATTCCCCTGTAGCAGGAAATCTTGATAATTTAGTTTTGAACATTACCACATGCCAAGTTAGGTTTTTCGGTAATTTATACTACCCACCTAACCAAAAAAACTAACGTGATCATAACGATGAATCATCTGAACTTTATAAAGTTATATAAAGTCTCAGTAGTAGTCACAGTCTGCTAATAACCAACTGTATGAAGAATTACCAAAATTTGAAATTTAAGAGGTAAGCCCTAATCAATTATCGTTCCAAGGACTGCTGAGCTACGTACTCAACCAAATTTTGAATCATTTGGGCATCTGTTTCACTTAAACTTTCTAACTCAATTCTGTTGCTTTCTTTCGGGGCACTAGAATTACTGCTATATATACGAGGACTCAAACCTAGAGGACTATTACCATAAAATGTTGTATAGAATACACATGCTGCTACATAAGAGCCAATAGGGCTAGGATGACTTCCATCAGAAGTATAAAGGTTTAATTTCGGATTTGCTTCTCGAACTTTTTGCCAAACAATTCCCACAGGTGCAACTTTAGCATTAAGTTTTTGAGCAATGCTCATATATGAATTAGTCAATATCTCTTGCGTTTCTGGTTGATTTTGCTTTGCCCAAGTTAGGTAAAATACAGTTTGAGAATTAACTCGCTTAATCTCGGCATTAAACAGACTAGCATACTCGTACATTTGCTGGGGATTGGTAATGGGTAAAATACTCTGCTCTTGCAATACTACGTAATCCCAGCGTTTAGCTTTTATCAGCTTGAGTGCTTCACCACGTTTCCAATGACTTTTTAGTGTAGCTCCACCTACCACAACCATATCAGTTTTAAGGATTTTGGTTTCTTTTGCTGACTCAGCTAGTTGTTGTGTTAACCAAGGGAGGTCATTAAAATATGTATAACTGTTGCCAATAAATAAAACTTTTATTGACTGTTCGGCTACTTGCAGGGAAGTTGTTTCAACCTGTATCCCAAGCATTTTAAACAAAGCAATCATCAAAAAGAAGAATAAACATACACATAGTAGTACTAAGTGAAAAAGTGAAATCTTGCTACCCATGTTATTGACAGTTAACTGTTGAGTGTCAACTGTTAACAGTCAACAGCTACTACTAATTGATTCTGTATTCTCAATTGTAAATTCTTATTTTTAATGTAATAATTCCTCAACTTGATGCTGGCTCCACAAACTTCTATAAAGACCCTGTTGTTGTACAAGTTCTAAATGATTTCCCATCTGAACGATTTCTCCCTTTTCCATAACAAAAATTCGGTCAGCAGCAGCAGCAGCAGATAGTTGATGAGTAATAAAAATTACTGTCTTACGCTGTGTACCACTAGAAAGATTTTTGAGAATTTGTGTAGCTGTTTGATTATCTACACTGGAGAGGGCATCATCTAAAATTAATACTGGCGCATCGACCAGCATAGCTCTAGCTAAGGCAGTACGTTGCCGTTGACCGCCAGAAAGAGTAATGCCACGTTCGCCAACAATAGTTTCGTATTGCTGGGGAAAATTATGAATTTCTGTATCAATTTGGGCCAGTTTGGCTACAGATTCTACCTTTTCTTGTTCGCTAACTGGGTCACCGTAGCGGATATTATTTTTGATTGTGGTACTAAAGAGAAAACTATCTTGAGGGACGTAGGCGATCGCACTTCGTAAATCTGCCAAGGCTATTTTAGTAATATCTTGCCCATCTAAAAACAATTGTCCTGATTGAATATCCAACAAACGCGGCAAAGCATTGGCTAAAGTAGATTTTCCCGAACCAATTGCCCCAACAATTGCCACAGTTTCTCCAGGAACAATGGTAAAGTTAACATTTGCTAGAGCTGGAGTAGTAGAACCAGGATAAGCGTAGCTGAGATTTTTAGCCGTCAGTTCTCCTTTAAGTTCATCTGCTGTTAAATGTACCGTATCAGCTGTGTCTTTAATTTTCGGTGTAACACTGAGAATAGATTCAAGCCGGTCGATACTAACTTCACCTCGTTGGTAGGTGCTAATTGTGAACCCTAAAAGAGCAGTGGGGAAAACTAAACGCTCGACATAGATTAAGAGTGCTAAAAAGTCACCAACTTGAAGCGTCCCAGAAGACATTCGTCCTGCGCCTAGCCAAATAATTACCAGTGAACTCACGTTAGCTAAACCGCCAATTAACGGAAATAGCGTATTTCGACTTTTTGCCAGTTCCAAATTAGCAGCCAATAGCTGCTGATTTTTCTTGGCAAAAGCTCGGCGTTCGTTTGCTTCTTGGGCATAAATTTTAATTAAAGCAATACCACTAATATCTTCTTGGATGAGTTCGCTAATGTCAGACAGTTGCTCTTGGACTACTGCTTGTTGTTTGCGTAAGCGATCGCTAAACAAACTCACAAATAAGAACATAAAGGGGTACACTGCCAAAGAGGCTAGCGTCAGATCCACACTAATCGCTAG
The DNA here is from genome assembly GCF_005869855.1 of Nostoc sp. PA-18-2419. Lineage (GTDB taxonomy): Bacteria > Cyanobacteriota > Cyanobacteriia > Cyanobacteriales > Nostocaceae > Nostoc. Next base: position 408,528 of record NZ_SZNH01000003.1, read on the forward strand.
CATTACTGGCAGTGTCAAAGCATAGGCAAAAACTGTATTTGCCAAACTCAAGACGGCAAAACCCACTAACCGTCTGATATTGTCCACATCGCTGGTAGCCCGATTAATCAAATCACCAGCAGTATTACTGGCAAAATAAGACGGTTCCAACCTAAGTAAGTGTTCAAAAATCCGTTGTTTAAGGTCAAATTCTACTTGACGCCCTACCCCAAATAGCCAAATGCGTGAAGCCATACGCATCAGCCACATTGCTGAACTAAGTAATACAATTATAACTACATAATGTATTATTTGATTCCAGGTAAAGGTTGCTGATAGTTTGTCAACACCATCTCTAATTAGCAAAGGGATATAAACGCCCAAGGCATTAACAGACAACAAAGCGAGAATGCCTAAAGAGACTTCCCGCCAATGAGGTCGAAGGTAAGCACCAAGTTTAGCGAGTCTTCGAGATTTTGCCATTAAAGCAATTTTGCAACTTTATCATCCGAGATTAACTGCGACTCCCACAAAGCAATTAATCCAGCCACTAGTACAGCACAACAAAAGTCAATCAACTATTTAAAATTATCCAAAAGCTGATTAAGTCAGCTTTTTAACTTTTAAGAGCCACTTGAGGGCAGTTGCTCTTGGGAAGCCACTCTGTTGCGGGGGTTACCCCCGTTGAAGGAAGTGGCGTGGAGACCCCAAGACCCTTCGGGTTGAGCAGTCCCCCAGACGCTCGTTCCTCGCTACCGCTTGGGCTAACGACAGAAACCGCCAATCAGAGGGCTGCCTCACCGCAGTGGCTCCTTTTAATTTTTGACTTCCCAAAAACCTTACTAGAATGTGGATTGCGGACTTTTGAGTATTTTTTTTTACTTTCTTACCGCTGAACACGCAAGAACCTGTAAATTTCAATGAGATAACTTTCCCAAGTTCTCGTTGTCAGTTGCAGGGTTTCCGCATTAGGTACAAAGTCTTCAAGTCGTAAACCGCGTGTGCGAATATCTTGAAGATTTCCTTGCAATAAGTAAGGAGGCACTCTCAAATTATAAGAAAGAATGCTATCCCCCGTCACATCTGAAATGTTTGCTGTGGTGCTTTGTTGACTTAATGCCACTAGTGTGCCAGATGTTGGAACAGCAGTTGCTACATAGTTTTCACCTGTCATTGCTAAAGGTGCTCTATAAAGAAAATACGCAACGGCTGGTGTACTTGCCAACAACAAAATCGTTAGTGCCCAACCCACTAAGTATCCTCCTGGTTTGTCTATCCCACCTCCTTTGATCCTCTGAGCTGCAAAAATCATCATTAAAACAGAGGCTCCTAGAGGCTTAAGTGGAAAAGAGATCATCCTCCACAACGACGCTACAGCTGGTTCGCTGGGGTTGAGAAATGATAGGGCTACGATTATCAACACAATGACTAAGATTAATCGCCCGACAAAAGTTCCTGAAGGATAAAATCGCTGGAACAGAGAATATACGATAGTGCCAATCAACAGCCACAGCAGTATCCGGCTTAGCAATAGAAACATAGATTAACTCTCAAATTTTCTGGTGCGGTGAGCCAGTGCGGTGGTAAAGCAGTCCGTTTTGAGAGGGATTTTGTGCCACTTCCTTGAAATCAGGCATTACCCGCCAAGGTTATGGGTTCCCACAAGGAACTGCCAAAATGGTTTCCCGACATAAATCAACCAGTGTATTCTTATGGAGACAGTCTGTTGAGCGGGAAATACCGAACAACTGAGTAGCTCCCTATGAGCAACTGGCGTCAACTGGCTAACCCGTAAGAGCTAGCCTAGAGGTTTCGGGAAATGGATTTATTTTATCGTCAAATAGTAATTGCACCATTTGACTTAAAACACCTCAACCTCACACCGAAAGACTACCGTCGTAGTGATTTTAGTGCAATTTTTTGACACTGCGTCTATTATTTATAAATTTCCAGAAGAGTAATGTGGCACCAGTAAATTAAATTAATTGGGTAATTGTAACTTAAAAGGAAAAACTAATGTTGTCTGGAAAGCCTACTATCTTGGTCACAGGCGGAGCTGGATATATTGGCTCCCATACGGTACTTGCTCTCAAGCAAGCTGGTTATAACGTCATCATTCTTGATAATTTGGTATATGGGCATCGCGACTTAGTGGAAAAGGTTTTACAAGTAGAACTAATAGTTGGCGATACAAGCGATCGCCCTCTGCTCGATCAATTATTCAAAACTCATGATATTGCTGCTGTGATGCACTTTTCTGCCTATGCCTACGTGGGAGAATCCGTGACTGACCCAGCCAAATATTACCGCAATAACGTCCTTGGGACTCTGACGCTGTTGGAAGCCATGTTGACGGCTTCTGTTAATAAATTTGTCTTTTCTTCGACTTGTGCCACCTATGGTGTACCGGAATTCGTACCGATTCCAGAAACCCATCCCCAAAATCCGATTAATCCCTATGGGGCTACGAAGCTGATGGTAGAGCGGATTCTGACTGATTTTGATGTGGCTTACGATTTAAAATCAGTGCGTTTCCGCTATTTTAATGCTGCTGGTGCTAATCCCGATGGTTTGCTGGGCGAGGATCACAATCCAGAAACCCATTTGATTCCCTTGGTGTTGATGACAGCCTTAGGCAAACGAGAATCTATCTCAATTTTCGGCACCGATTACCCTACGCCCGATGGTACTTGTATTCGTGACTATATTCACGTTAATGACTTAGCAGATGCTCATATTTTGGGATTGGAATATTTATTAGAAGGTGGCGATAGCGAAGTTTTTAATTTGGGCAATGGTAGCGGCTTCTCTGTCAGAGAAGTGATTGCAGCAGCCGAGGCAGTAACAAAAGCTACTATAAAAGTTGAAGAACGCGATCGCCGTCCTGGCGATCCCCCAATTCTCATTGGCACTAGCGAGCAAGCCAGAACAATCTTAGGCTGGCAACCTCAGTACCCATCCATTAAAGATATTGTCGCTCATGCGTGGCAGTGGCATCAACAGCGACATAAATAAGTTTATCTGCTGGGGGAGTTGCCACCCCCTTTACTCATAGATTGCTTGATGTAGTTAAATTAATGACGCTTACTTTGGCAAAATCACGCTTTGACGCACAGTACGCTTGCGCTCGCTTTTCCGAGTACCTCCAGCCATCTGATATTCATGGCTATTATTACCAAATTTATAAGCAATACCACGCAAAAATTTTTCCGAATAGTCTGCTAAATCTTCTTCATTTTCGACGAGTTGAGTTAATAAAATATCAATAGTAGAGAGGGTGGTATTGTATGCTTCTAGAGATTGCCGCATTCTTTCAATTCTTTCAGTATAACCTTTGACTGTTAAGCCTTCTCCGACATCAAGAGTTTGACTAATAGATTTAACGCTTGCTAGACGTAGTTCAGCTTTGCCAAGAGTACGTGAATTGCGTTTGCGCCTTGCCATAATTAATACTTATTTTATAAATTACTGATAACTCTATAGTGGACAATTTTTGAAAAGGTTGTCATACGTGGAATTGTTGATTTTTATGAAAAAGCCTAAAATTTATTTGCTTTATACCAATTCGTAATTACAAATTCTCAATTATCAATTACGAATTGATATAACGTGAAAGCTGAAGCTATTACAGATTGCGTGAAACACGCAAACGTGAAAGCGGAAGTTATTGCAAGGAAAGCGGAAGTTGTTACAGCTTGCGCGAAACACGCAAACGTGAAAGCGGAAGTTGTTGCAAGCAAAGCGGAAGTTGTTACAGCTTGCGCGAAACACGCAAACGTGAAAGCGGAAGTTGCTGCAAGGAAAGTGGAAGTTGCTACAGGGAACACTCCTTCTGAATTTTCATCATCCTTGTAAAATAAGCAATCCACCTTGGAGTTTCCCGAAAGTGCGATCGCTGAAAATTACACTCAACTATTAGGGCGATTATCTTCGCAATGATAGATGATTGGACTCCACCTTTAAAGAAACGATTGTCATTGAGGCTTAAGGTGAATTCTAGTAATAAAATTACCATAGCCGTTGGTTTGGACTTCGCTCAACCAACTGAGTGGTCGAGAGTTGAGAAAGTCGAAACTCGTCAACATAGGTATTTTTTATCAGAAATCACCTTATATAGAAACGAAGGGAGACATCAAGAAAAATATCTCCTCACTTTTTTACTCGCTACCGCCTCTTGTTCCTCGTAGTGCAACAAATAAAATGGCGATAAATCCGAGGATTGGCAGAGCGATCGCCCAAAATGGTAAACTTCTATTTTCGTCCTCGGCTACATCACCATTGACATTTCGCAAGTTTCGTGTATTTTCTGTAGACCCTCCTGCCACGGTAACTTCAAATTTCAACTCAAAGGGTTTGAATCTTGCCCCTGAGGTTGGTCTACCATTTAATTGCAACTGATAAATTCCCGCTTTGGGAAAGACAACTTCTGCACCTGGGATGCCTTGATAACGCTCAGCCGCCACAGATTTTAAGCTTGGCTCTAAAAGTGGTGGCTCTCCTTGTGCATATGGTTCAGCATAAACAGCCAACCGACAATTACATTGTGCCAAGGGAATTACCTTTCCACCCCTGCGGGTAAGGGCAAACCAGGCTTGGCTGGGTTCTCCAGCACGGGGATTATCATTTGGTTCAATGTGCAGAGTACCACCGACATCTCCAGCTACTTCCACTTCATGAGCTGCAACGGGGTACAAATTAGTTATTGATATAGTTAAGCAACTCAGGAATAATAAATACTTGATTGTTGCTTTGTTAAGATAATGCCTCTGTTTGTGACTCGTTGGGACGAAGCCAGAAAATAAGAATGATTTACCGTGATTTTGTTGGGGGAACATAAAACTTTTCTAGGGCTAACTTTGACCAAAAAAAGCGCGATCGCACTAACAAAACACTGAGGGTAACAATTACCATCAGTACTGCCGCTAATTTATTTCCCCAAGTTGATTGCAAAGAACCCAAATAATGGGTACCAATCAACAGAGTATGAATAGCACTCAAAAGCAAAGCTGGCACACCCAATAGATGAATCTGTCGCCAACGCTTGCCCAAAGATTTCTGCAATGATTCCCAACTCGTTAAAGCGGCGGGGGACATTAATATCAATGCTACAGCACCCGCAGCCATCCCCCATTGAAATTCTGGCGGCAGAAAAGAAAAAGCGGCAAAATTCCATTGCAATGAGTGTTCGATCATGTGGACGGTGTGAACCACAGATAGTACAAAAGCTCCTACCCCTAAGGCGCGACGGTAACGCAGAGGTGACGCCCACAAGCCACTAATTGGACGGGCAATTAAAGCCAAAATTAAACAGAATAAAGCGGCGTGTCCGGTGTAATCTACCATCGTGTTCCCAGTCCGCAGCAAGGTGATGCCCCCGATGGCGAGGGTAACCCAACCACCTAATCGAAATAACTGACTGCGCCTGTCTTTACTCACCAAAGACGTGGAGACGCCGACACCTAGCATTGTGGGTAGGGTTCCCAAGCCAAAAGCCAGCATAGTAGCCCCACCCATCCATAAATTGCCAGTTTGGGCGGCTTTAATTTGGGCAGTATACAAGAAACCACAGGGCATTAAACCCCAAGTCATTCCTAAAAGTAATGGCGTCCACCATTTGGTTTTTAAAGAAAGTTTGACCATCGCAGTGCTGAGGCGATCGTGTAAACTGCCCTTTAATAGGGGATGTAACACGGGAATGCGCGGCAGCAAATCGGGTTTGATTTGTCCTAACCCAAACCAAATCAGCATCACACCAGTTATAATTGCCATCCAACGCCGGAAATCACTGCCAACACCCGCTAGCTGTCCACCTTGCAGTAATACCGAACCCAGCGCTCCAATACCAGCACCCACTAGAGCATAGCTCAACATTCTTCCCAAATTTAAGAGGATATGAAATTTTAATTGCTGTTGGTGAGTATTCGACTTTTCTAAAGTTGATGTCCGTCCACAAGAAGCTGTGTGGGGAATTTTTGGCTGGTGAGATAGGGAAAACGCCACTGTTAGAGGGCCACACATCCCAAAGCAATGCCCAAAACTACCCAGGAACCCCAGGATTGCGATCGGCAATAAATCTACCATAAAAAAAGTCCTGAGTTCTGAGCCATGAGTCTTGAGTATCAAAATAAAGATTTTGAAGAATTAAAAGAAGAAATTGTTTTTTTCTTTCTCTTTGCTCAGTACTCAGTACTCAGCACTCCTCTACTGGGGCACTTTAAGTGAAGTTACGCTCTGTGTCAAAAGACAAAGCGTCAAACTTGATGTTTATTTTAGAAAATTAGTTCTTTTGCCCAAAAGCCGATAAAACAAATATATTTGTTTTATATAAAACTCAATATTCCCACGTAAAGAGTCTCAATGTATAATAAATTTTTGCCAGAATAATCGCTACTAGATTTAGAACTAAAAATGAATTCACGCTCATTCTCTGGAGTAGTAGATGAGGCGCTTAAGGTATTTTTTTGTTACTCTCGCAAAGACGAAAAGCTGCGGGATGAATTGGTAAGTCATCTCGCTCATCTTATCAAATCGCGTTATATTACAATTTGGTATGATCGACTAATAGAGCCTGGATTAAATTGGCAAAATGAAATTGAAGATCAGTTGAGGACAGCAGATATTGTCTTACTACTGGTTAGTGCAGATTTTCTGGCCTCAAATTATTGTTATAACATTGAGATGTCGCTCGCACTGGATCGACACAATCGCGGTGAAGTTTGTGTCATTCCTGTTATTCTTCGTCATTGCGATTGGAAATATCAGCCTCTTAGCAATCTTCAGGCTTTGCCGAGAAATGGTAAACCTGTTATCTGCAAGGATTGTTTAAAGGATGATTCTTTAACTGATGTAGCGAAAGGAATTAGACGGGTAGTTGAAGGTCTGCATAATAAACGCCAACCCGTACTCCCTATACCTAATGAAAATCCTGATCGTGTCGTACCACCTTCCGAGCCATCATGGTTAAATAAGATTACTAGAAGAGTCAAGATTCTCTTATTTCGCAGACGCTACCGTTTTGGTCGGCAGGTAGGGTTAACAATTATCAGTCTGTTAGTAATTCTCTTGATTGCTTCGCCGTTGATATCAGAACTATTTTTCTTTTTTCTAAGACCTAATTCCCAACCTACCATTCAAGTGGAAAAATTCATTAGCTTTGGGGAAAAATCTCTCCTTGATCCTGGACAGGTTAAACCTGCCAAAGCAAAATATGACTATGCTAAAGAATCAGGGATGGGAGAATTCAAAAAAGAGCATTATAAAAAAGCAGTTGAAATATTTAATAAAATTCGAGAAGATGCTAAAAGTGTTGTAGAGAGATCTCGTAATGATGCTTCTGCTACAAATACTGAAAAAAATGCGGCTTTAGAAGTTTTAAAAGATCCTGAAATTTTGATATTTGGTAACAACGCTCAAGCACGACAGAATCATATTAATCGACCAGAATCGGCTCTTTACACAATTGCTGTTGCGGCTCCAACAAAAAAATATGCTGGAAGTCAGATTTTACTTGGAGTGGCTCAGGCACAAGATGAAGTTGTTAATGTGCCTGAAAATTCAAAGTTAAATTTACAAGTATTAATTGCTGATGATGGCAATGATAAATCTCAGGCTGAGAACATAGCAAATGAAATAGCCAACAACCAAAAAGATGTTATTGCTGTTGTAGGACATTACGCTTCTAGTAGCACCTGTTTGGCTCTACAACAATATAGCCAAGGCAATCTTGCTGTGATTTCTCCAGGTAGCACTATGTTTGATATACGTTCAGAATGTAAAGATAATAATAAAGTGTTTTTTCGCACTGTCTCTTCTACAAAAGTAGAAGCTGAGTCCCTGGTCAATTACTTATTAACTAAAAAACCTAATCCTAAGGTTGTTGTTTTTGACAACCCTGAAGAAAAATTCAGTAAATCTCTATTCGAGCAGTTTAAAAATGCTTTAGAAAAAGACAATAAAGGAAGTGTTATTGATGAGCTTTCACTATGGGCACAGGACTTTAGTTTGAGTCAATACTCAAAAGAAATCGGAGAAGCTAATGCTGTAGCAGTTTTCCCTGATGGTCAAACAGTGGGAAGTAATAAATCATTTAGTAGAGCAATTGATGTAATCAAAGCTACAGATGCAAACAAGTTAATTTTGGGCGCAAATTCACTTTATCTTCAAGAAACCTTGAATAAACTTGCAGATTTGCAACTCAATAATCGCTTGATTATTGCTGTTGACTGGCATTCTAAAGAGACTGGAGCAGATATTTTTGCTATGCCAGCATATAAATATTGGTACGGTGATGTAAATTACAGAACTGCTATGGCATATGAAGCAACTAAAATATTGGTCAAAATATTAGAATCAGAAACAAAAAATGACCGCTCAAGCATAAAAGATTATTTATCTACATTTAGTTCAGAAAGTAGCATAGTTAGTGGCTTACGAGTAAGTTTTGACGAAAATGGCGATCGCAATGAAAAAAACATTAGGGTTTTGGTTACTCCGATTAAACTCAATAATCTTGAGCAAAACAATAGTGAGCTTAAGTTTTGTATAGTTAATTCATCTAATTGTTAGTGTAGTTAGAGTATAGTTTTGTTCTACACATTGCTTTTGTTATTAAGCATAGCCTCTGCGCTAGCTAAAAATTTTTCCTTTTAATAAAAGTGGGCTGACTGGGATTTACGCTACCCTAAGTCTGGAAGCCAAGGATAAATGACATGAGAAAATGGATTTGGCTGATGCTGTTGGCGCTGTTTGCAGTTGCGGTGGTGGGTAGCAGAGGTAGCACTTTTTTTGAACAGCGTTCCTCACCAGAAATTGTTCAGAGCATTCCAGTGGAAACACCCCAACCACAGCCAGAGTTAAAGGAAGTTGACAGTACTTTACAAGTGTCTACTGACATGCTGTTAGCCCATATCCAAAATTTGAATTTTCAGCGCTACACGACAACAGAGCGATCGCGTACTCGCACATATATCACAACTGAACTAAAAAAATTCGGCTGGAAGCCTAAATTAGAAAAGTTCACCAACGGAGTGAATATTTTTGCCGAACGTGTAGGAACTAATAAAGCTGCTAAAGCTATTCTTATAGGAGCGCATTACGATACTGTCGCTTTTTCTCCAGGTGCAGATGATAACGCCAGCGGTGTAGCCGTAATGCTGGAAGTTGCGCGATTACTCGGTTCCCGTCCCACATCACGGACGTTACAGCTAGCTTTTTTTGACCAAGAAGAAGCAGGACTTTTGGGTAGTCAGGCTTTTGTGAAGAAAACAGCACGCTTGGAAAATTTGGGCGGGGCGATTGTCATGGATATGGTAGCTTATGCTTGTTACACTGCTGGGTGTCAAAAATATCCTGCAGGATTGCCTATTAGCCCACCTAGTAATAAGGGTGATTTTTTAGTGGTAGTAGGTGATACAGAACATTTACCTTTAGTGAATGCTTTTCAAAACTTAGAGAAGAATAAAGAAAAATCAAATCTGCCAGCGGTTTTGACACTACCAATTCCTCTCAAAGGAATACTGACACCAGATACCCTACGCAGCGACCATGCACCATTTTGGTATCAGGGCGTAGGTGCTGTACTCGTAACGGATACCGCAAATTTACGTACTCCTCACTATCATCAACCCAGTGATATTCCAGCGACTATTGATCGCTCATTTTTCACAGGAGCAGCACAGATTGTAGTCAATACTACGACTGCTTTATTAGAAAAAAATGAAGTTTTAGCAACTCAGCCAGCCACGTAATTCGTAATTATTAATTAATACATTTAGGGATAGAGCAACTTGATATATGACAGGAATTTTTCTTAATTGCAAATATAGGTAATATAGCGAACATTGTTCTTCATTACTCGGCTTTTGGCTGAGGAAAAGTCAATGTCCAATTGTCTTTATCATTAAGCTGAAAATACAAACCTTGGAGAGTCATCCGCACAGCTGTTCGAGTTCTAATAAACTTTCTGACTAAATAAGTTCCTGGCTGAGCAAAAACATCATCAAACTTTTTTTTATAACCAAATTGTCTTGAACAATAACTACCAGCACCTTTAACTGTTAACACAAAAAATGGAGATTGCTTGTATTCATTAGGAATCATAAAGATTCCGTATGATTTATGTTCACCACGCCACGGTTGAACAACAACTTTACTAGCTTGTACTTGAAATTTTGTAGTTTTTGATGCTAAAAAACCCTCAAAATTGCAAGCAGAATCATTCACTGGCCACCATAGTGTAATAACACTCAGCGAAAGCAGGAAAATAAAAATAAAAATTAGTAGGCGACGCATAAAAATAGGAAAAAGTATTAGTGCGATTGGTGCAATTTAAAGAGTAATGGTAGTGCAGCAATAGCAATAAGACTATGCACCTGCAACAGGTTAGTCATTGGTGATTAGCAAACGATTAATCACAAAGGACATTTGTTTAAACTTAGTTGAGAAACAATCGGTTTTTTGTGGCTGTTAACACCGAATTTTGCTCAATTTTCTAGCTGTAATGAATTGTACAGTTAGTTGTATTGATGATGCTTTTGATGGGCTTTGATTGCATCTGCATATATCTTTACCAGTTAAAGGTGATCGCTATCAAGTTTAAGAAAAAATTTATCTCTATTCAGCGTAAATTAATTGAGTAGTCAAATACACAAATATTGGTTATATTCCCGTAAGTATGAATTGGTAAAGATTTTTATGGCAAAAAGTTGGATAAGTCTAAAAAAACTTGGTGGTTTCTTGTGCGCCATAGTACTTGCACAGTTGAGTACAAATACTTGTGCAAAAGCCGCTGACACAGTTGTTGTTCGTTTTGGTCTATTTACAGAAGCCATCTCCCTTGGTGAGTTGCAAAAGGCTGCAAAAACTAAAAAATTGCCTGGGAGTTTGCAGCCTTACTCTAAAGGATTATCTCAACAGCAACGTCAGTTATTTTTAAAGGCGTTAAATCTGAATCTACCAGTAAATGTTGTCACCATTGATAGATTAATTAATACTCAAATTGGCACAAGTATTCTGAATGACTTTGCTACAGCCTTAGCCCGAAAGGACAAAGCTGGAGTACAAGCACTCCGAGCAGGATTGGTATTGGGTTCTACTGCACCAAAAGGTCTTTCTATACTCAGTTTTATTGCCGCTTATCCGAGTAAACGCTTAGAAATTAATTTACCACAGGCTTTTAAAGTTGCAGGGAGTTTGAATACTGCTTTTTGGCGCACCCAACAGTTTATGCTAGCGATCGCACCTCAACTTGACCTCCTAACACCACACCCTAGAACACCTCAGATTGCTTTTCCCTTTGATCCCTCTCAACCAGGAACAGCTCAAGTAAAAGTACTCAAGTTAGACTTGAATGACCAAAAGCACAATCGCAAAATTCCAGTTGATGTTTACTGGTCAACTGCTGCAACTCCTGACAAACCTGTAATTGTCTTTTCTCATGGTTTCGGGTCAGTCCGCACAGACTTGCGCTATCTAGCAGAACATCTAGCATCTCACGGTTATGTGGTAGCAGCCTTAGAACATCCCGGTAGTAATGCGACCAATGTCGATTCAGCACTTCAAGGGAAAACCAGAGTTGTCAAACCTGAGGAATTTTTGCGTCGCCCTCAAGATATTAGTTTTGTTCTCGACGAATTAGAAAAGCTCAACCAAACAGCTAATAACCCCCTTGTTGGGAAACTTGCAACCACCAAGGCGATGGTTGTTGGCTATTCATTTGGAGGTGGTACAGCTTTAGCAATTGCTGGTGCTGAGTTACAACTAGAAAGTCTCAAACAGCGCTGTAAACAGAACTTGTCTATCTTGAGTTTGGGAGAAGGTATGCAGTGCATTGCTCAAGAACTGCCGGAAAATAGCTATCAATTACGGGATACTAGAATCAAAGGGGCGATCGCTCTTAACCCCACAACTTCTTTAATATTTGGCAAAACTGGGTTAACCAAGGTGCAAGTTCCTACTTTGATCTTGACAAGTTCGGCAGATAAAACCACCCCAGCTTTAACCGAACAAATTACCGGATTTGACAAAATTCCATCCCCCAAATGGCTAGTTGGTGTAGTTGGAGGCACTCATCTAAGTGTAAAAGACCCCAGTACTACTATGGATCAAATAGGACAAACAAATACCCCGATTAGCGGCGGTGAAGTTGTCGGCGAACAAGCAGCTGATGTTCGTAAGTTAGTTAAAGCCTTAACTTTGGCGTTCGCAGCACAACTAACTCCAGAAGCAAAAAACTACGCTATCTTTCTGACATCGGATTATGCAAACTTTTCCTCAACCCCGGCATTTCCATTTCGCTTAATTACCCAGATTCCTCCCAACGCTATGGCAGTAGTAAAAGAATTTATTGAAAAATAAATAGGCAATAAGGAATAGAAAAAATGTTAATTGTCTATTCCTTATTGCCTATTCTCTATCGCATATTACCTGGGTCTATGAGTAACTTTATAAAAATTGTTATTGTTATTTTTATTACTTAAATTTAAAGTATATTTACTTAATACTTATTTTACTTTGTATCAAGTTCAAAAAATTATTTGTGATTCAAAGCTATGAGTGTCAAGATATCTCTGCGCTACCCTTAATCATAAACTTTTGATAGCATGATATTAACTGTATTTTACAAATATTTAAATATTTTTTTATATACTTTAATATTTAAATATTAATACTGATTATTTTTATAACTCAATATCAGTATTTTAAAATCTATACTAAATTTTCACAATAAAATTAAATATTAAGATATTAACTTTATAATACTTTTGTTAAAAATATTATGAGCTATATAAATACTAAAAAAGCAGGAGGGCAAACTCAAAAAATAGATATCTTAACGAAAATATTATAAATGATGTTCATAAAAAATAAATTCTTTAAGCCTAAAATACATTTTGTGCTGTATGGGTTGCTTTTAACTAATATAAATACACAAAATATAAAAAATTTATCTTTTAAAGATTATAAATCAGCTAGAAAGACAACATAATCTAAGGCTAATTTTTTATATAAAAAGTAATTTTAGGTATTAAACGGCATCATTCAAATAGTTGTGAATTAAAAATTGAACAATTACTACACACTTAAGCTAATGCAACTCTATACACCTATTGAAATTGAACAACTTCAGGAAGGCGAAGACTTTCCCCACTTCATCCAAATTTTGGAGTGGGTCAAAAATTTTTTAGGAAGACCTCATCCTCATTTAGGCAGACCTGGTGTAGTTTGCCCTTTTGTACCTCACTCTCTTAAATCAAATAGCATTCGTTTAGCAGTTATTCATACAAAAGACTTGTATCCAGAACAAGTAGAAAATATAGTTAAACATTACCGAGATATCTTCCTAAATATGGAAGTCAAAGAGCAAGAATTAACTATTAGTAGAGCTTTTCTGCTAATATTTCCCGACGTTCATATAGACGAAGCTCCTGAATTGATAGATAGCGTTCAACAAAAACTTAAACCTTTATTTGTCGAATCAGGATTAATGCTCGGAGAATTTCATAAACGTAATGAAAGTTCTGGTTTGCATAACCCAAACTTCCGTCCACTTCGTAGCCCTATTCCCTTGTTAGCTATTCGGTTCATGGTTGAAGCAGACCTCCCCTTTATGCAAAGTCCGAGCGATCCACACTTACGTATTAAGTATCTGGAAGCTTATCTAAAGCATTTTGGTCATAAATTTACAGATGAGACAAGGTTTAAAAATGCTTATCAAGCCTTGGCTTTAGCAAAAGAACAAGTAAAAGCAGAAAACTTAGTGCTGATTGAATAAATGTTTATTCAGGTCTGAATCAGTGATAAGTTATCATTTAGTACTAATGATTGATAAATTATAACTGATATAAACTTGTATTCAATATTTGCAAAAGCTACTTACTTCTCTACATATCTTGTTTCTGGTTAAGAGTTTTGTGTTTTGTGTTCCCTGTTTGCTCTGCAAAATTTGTGAAGAGTTCTAATGCATCACTTCAAGCATTGGTGAATTCTGACTCATGATTTTTTTATTTAAGTAATTCCCTTGACAGATGGTTGAGTCTGGTATGGCAATATATCATTATCAACAGCAAGCAAATCAGCTTTACCAACTTTGAAGTTGCTGCGATCCCCAAATAGGTGAATAGCTTTCGCCAGATTACTACGGTACGTCACAAACCCTCAAAGCACAGGGTGGTGTTGCATAATAGAGGGATGAATTGAGGTCATCTACTGTGCAATGTCCATACTGTGAGTCTACGGAAATTAGAAAGAATGGAAAACGGAGAGGTAAACAAAATCACATCTGTAATAACTGCGAGCGCCAATTTATTGATGTGTACGATCCGCTAAAAGGATACTCAGAGAAACTTAAACAAGAATGTTTAAAAATGTATCTTAATGGTATGGGTTTTCGTGGGATTGAACGGGTTAAAGGTGTACATCATACTACTATAATTTCTTGGGTAAAACAAATAGGAGAAAAGCTGCCAGACGTACCAGAAGAAGATGCTATACCAGAAGTTGGAGAACTAGATGAATTAGAGACATTTATAGGTTCAAAAAGCGAAAAGTTGCGTGCGGGGGTTCCCCCCGTTGAGCAAACTTTTCAAGACAAAACAAAATCTGGCTGTGGACAGCAGTAAATC
>NZ_SZNH01000030.1 GCF_005869855.1 Nostoc sp. PA-18-2419
GTACATACAAATAGTCAGTTGCCTCACAAAAAACCTAGAGGAGGTAAGTTAACCAAAGAGCAAAAGCAATCTAACCGGACTTTAGCGAGTCGTCGAGTCCTGATTGAACATGTTAATCGGCAGTTAAAAGTTTTTCGGATTTTGAGTCAGCGCTACCGTAATCGCAGGAAACGTTTTGGATTGCGCTGTCATTTAATTGCTGGGCTTTATAACTACGAAATTCAAAAAGCCTAAATTCCTGTTGAATTTAACTCAATCCTCCACCATACCACAAAACTTTTTTGCAAGAGGTCTAATGTCTAAGCCCTATATTTTCCCCCTCAACCCTGGTCATATATGTTTTACTCACAATATGCTCTCCGGAATTAATAAATTGAGGGTAAACTTTCCATCCGTCTGTGACGTAGAAGTAGCATTGCCAGGAGGAGACGAATTCCCACAAAGGCTTAAATGTTTGTGCGCTATGGTCACCCAATAAGCTAATCAGCACTTAAGTTGCATCGTTGTTTTAATTCATCTACTGACCAATCTGAATTGGCTAAAAAATGATCTAATGACTGAGCTGAGTTTATACTTACCACCTTCACTATTTCTGGTAACGATTTTCTTTTTATCGTTGATATTATCCCCAAATGTAAATATTTAAAGCACTCATAATTTCTTACCTCTTTGAACAGGTCTTTATACTCTGTACAATATTCATCAATCATGGCAACTGTTGGGTGAGCATAAGAAAGCCAAATGTTTGAGAATTTGTAATTCTACATCCATTGCCCTGCCTACCTGAAGAGAGTTTTTTCTTTTAATCCTTTTATTCAGAATACTCGGAAACTCACATACAGCGGTTTTCAATTGAGTAGACTACAAAATGTATAAACTAGAAGAGTAATAAAAATACTCACAGTAATGCCTGCTGCCTACTCAAATGATCTACGCCAACGGGTAATTGATGCTTATACAGCCAAGGAAGGGTCACTTCGACAACTTGCAGACNGAATACTCGGAAACTCACATACAGCGGTTTTCAATTGAGTAGACTACAAAATGTATAAACTAGAAGAGTAATAAAAATACTCACAGTAATGCCTGCTGCCTACTCAAATGATCTACGCCAACGGGTAATTGATGCTTATACAGCCAAGGAAGGGTCACTTCGACAACTTGCAGACCGCTTTCAAGTAAGCTTATCGTTTGTCCAACGGTTAATTCGTCGCTACCGAAATATAGGACAAGTGACTCCAAAACCTCATGCAGGTGGAGCGATCGCTAAAATCACAGTCGAGAATTTATTAACAGTGCAGCAGCTAGTAGATGAACAACCAGATGCTTTACTAGAGGAATTGTGCGAGCGTTTGGCACAACGGAACGGGATTACCGTCAGTGTCCCAACCATGCATCGTGCAATTCAACGCTTAAGGTTGACCACTAAAAAAAACATTGTATGCCTGTGAGCAAGACAGCCGACGAGTCTGTTTGATGCGCTTTGAGTATAGGGATTGGGTATTGAACGTTGATCCACACAATTTAGTATTTGTAGACGAGTCAGGTCTAAACTTAGGAATGACACGGCTCTATGGACGTGCAAAACGTGGTGAGCGATTGTACGACTCTTGCCCCCGGAATCGAGGAAAAAACATCTCGTTAATTGGGGCGTTGAGTATGGATGGACTAATTGCCACTATGAGTATTCCTGGCAGCGTCAATACCGATGTATTCTTAACCTACATTCGAGAGATTCTGACACCTCAATTGTGGGTGGGAGCGGCTGTAGTCATGGATAATCTACCAGTACATCAAGCCCTAGTAATTCGAGAAGCTATTGAAGCTGTTGGTGCGCGGCTTGTCTTTTTACCTCCCTATTCGCCTGATTTGTCTCCTATCGAATTGTGTTGGTCAAAACTCAAACAGTGTTTACGTACTGCAAAAGCCCGTACTTGTGAGCAACTTAACCAAGTATTAACACAGATTGTGACTGAGCATATTTCCTCCGATGATGCTTGCGGCTGGTTTGCTCATTGTGGTCTATTCATTTGAAAACTGCTGTAACTTTTTCTGGATAGCGACGGCTATAGAGTAGCCCTAGTAATCCTCCTGTACTATGACCAATCAGGTGAACAGGTCGATTTGAAGATTTGAGGTGGTCATCAAGTAGAGCAACAGCATTATCTAGCGAACTTACTTCATCTTGGCTTTGGCTATATTTCCATTCTTGGATTGTCACTAAATCTGACAGGTAACAAAGTAGGGGTTGAGCAAAGTATTGCAAACTAGGGCTTGTATTTAACCAAAGAACATCCGGTAGTCTAGACATCCCGATTTTCCTGTAATTATAAAAATTCTTAATTTATAAATTAAGAATTTTTATAATTAATAATTACAAGCTGCTATATCGATTACAGCTAGAGTAACCACTATGTCAAACTTGCTGTAAATATTATTGAAAAATATATTCAATATGCTGGGAAAATCTTACAACATTACTCAAATTATTGCAAATTATTATTGTTAGTTCTTAAATAGGGTTTCTGGTTGAAATTCGTGAGTAGTATTTGGCTTTGATATAGCTTAACGTTGACTGCTAATGTTACATCTAGTATCGTTGAGCRGGGAAAAACCAACGTGAAAGCACAGGTATTTAGAGGTGTCAATCAACTGTCTTACGAAGATATCCCAGTTCCAATCCTGGAACCAGATGAAGTATTGGTACAAGTGCGGGTAGTGGGGTTGTGTCAGTCAGATATTAAAAAAATTCGTTATCCACTCTATGAACCGCCGCGCATTTTTGGGCATGAGACTGCTGGTACGATCGCAGCAGTAGGATCTCATGTACAAGGTTGGCAAGTTGGACAACGGGTAGCAGTAATGCACCACATCCCTTGTATGCATTGCGCCTACTGTCTAAATGATAATTTTTCCATGTGCAATGTCTACAAAAACATTTCCACAACCGCAGGCTTTAATGCTAGTGGTGGCGGTTTCGCCGATTATGTCAAAGTACCCGGACATATTGTCCAAAACGGCGGGTTAATTCCCATCCCCGACAATATTAGTTTTGAAGAAGCAAGTTTTGTTGAACCGACTAACTGCTGCTTGAAAGCAGTGAAAAAAGCCCAAATTGCTCCAGGACAAACTGTGTTAGTCACGGGTGCTGGGCCAATTGGATTAATGTTCATCATGTTGGTGAAGTATTTCGGAGCAAAAGCGATCGCCACGGATTTACTACCTTCTAGAATTGAAAAAGCTTTACATGTGGGTGCAGAGGCGGCTTTTGATGCCCGTGATACCGATTTAACCGCCAAAATTCATGCCTTGACTGGTGGACTAGGTGTTGATGTAACCCTGTTGGCTGTCCCTAGTGATAAAGCTTTCTTTCAAGCACTTGATTGCACGCGCAAAGGCGGTAAAATCTTATTTTTCGCTGAATTTCCTGATGAAGTAGAAATTCCGATCAACCCAAATATTCTCTACCGTCGAGAAATTGACTTAATGGGCAGTTACAGCTCATCTTATCGGCTTCAGAATTTGTCAGCTGATATTGTATTTAATCAGCTCATTGACGTGAAAGCATTAATAAGCGATCGCTATCCATTAAAAGATTTATCAGCAGCAGTAGAAGCGGCGATCGCACCTACGGCGGAAACTTATAAAATCTTGATTTATCCGTAAAAGCGAGATGAGGGGATGGGGAGATGCGGAGATAAGGAGGATGAGGAAGTGTTAAAACTAAAAGTTTAAAGTTCTGAGGTTCAACGACGAAGCTCAAAGGTTCAACGACAAAGCTTAAAGGTTCAACGACGAAGTTCACAGGTTCAATAATGAAGCTCACAGGTTTAAACTACTAATCTTAATACTCGCTCATCCGCCTTATCCCTCCATCTCCTCATCCCCCCATCCCTATATGCCCTATACTCTACTTTTCGTCGCTCTACTAGCTTTCTACGTCGCTTGGAATCTCGGAGCAAATGATGTTGCTAACGCGATGGGAACCTCTGTAGGTTCCAAAGCTATCACTCTCAAACAGGCACTAATAATTGCTGGGGTATTAGAGTTCACGGGTGCTGTCTTGTTTGGACATCAGGTAACGGAAACTCTGGCAACGAAAATTGCCAATCCCGGCTTATTTGCTGCTACACCCGAAATACTGGTTCTTGGGATGGCCACGGTGCTAGTTTCTTGTGGAGTGTGGTTGCAAATTGCTACATCACGCGGTTTACCAGTGTCATCTTCTCATGCAGTTGTAGGTGCGATCGCTGGATTTAGTTGGGTAGCTTTGGGAATAGACGCAATTGATTGGTCATCTATTGGCATGATTACCATTGGCTGGGTTTTAACGCCTGTAATCAGTGGTGCGATCGCAGCTTTATTCTATAGTCAAATCAAGTACTGGATTTTAGATCGACCGAATCAATTAGCGCAGTTACAAGAATGGATTCCCTGGTTGAGTACCGTACTACTGGGTATATTTGGTGTGATTGTTTTACCCTCGCTAACTCAACCTCTAACAAATTTTTTAATTGAGGAAGTTGGGTTCAACCTACCCGGTTATGACATTCCATTGTTAATCGGTGCTGTAGCAGCAGTTGGATTGACAATTGTTAGTTGGCGACAAATTGAACAGACGGGAGATGAAGGGCATAGGGACAGGGGGCAGGGAGATACAGGAGCGAATAATAATTCCTCGCTCAACAGTCCCCTAGAAAAACTATTTGCTCGATTCCAACTGCTAAGTGCTTGCTTTGTTGCTTTTGCTCATGGTTCTAATGATGTGGGAAATGCGATCGCTCCTTTAGCTGCGATCGTCTATATCAATACCACTGGTAGCGTACCCGTTGATGGTATCACTATCCCTATCTGGATTTTAATCCTTGGCGGTGCTGGTATTGTCGGGGGTTTAGCTGTCTGGGGGAAAAAAGTCATCGCTACCATTGGCGAAAACATCATTTCTTTGCAACCTAGTAGTGGATTTTGTGCAGAACTGGCTACTGCTACCACCATCTTGATTGCCTCGCGGCTTGGTTTGCCTGTCTCTACCTCCCACGCCCTTGTCGGTGGTGTAGTAGGTATTGGATTGGTGCAAAATATTAAATCGATTAAATTCAAAACTTTACAAGGTATTGCTGGTGCATGGCTAATTACAATCCCTGTTAGTGCCGTCCTTAGCGCTGCTATCTTCAGCATCGCTCGGATTTTATTTTTCTAAAAATTATTATATTTTCTTAATTTTTCCCTCTACTCGCTGTAAAACCTAAACTGCAACAACTTTAAAAAGCCTGTTTTTGCAGAATTGCTGCTCATTTATTAGAATGTTGTGCAGGGGATAGCGTAACTTAGAATTTCCACAGAAAGATACTTTAATCTCCATTAGAGATGTAAACTGTCACTCAAGTTACATTCCACAGTAATTTATAGCTCGTTTCGCAAGTCAGACAAATTTGTGGCGATCAGGCACTCACTTGTGAGTCTTTGATAATACTATTGCCACTAAAACAACAGGTATAGGACTTACACAATTGTAATGCGTGAATTTATTAAAAAACCTGAGGTCGGTTTTCGACCATCAGACGCTACTTGCTTTAACTCTCTTAACCAGAGCAATGCAGTGGCTCAAGTCTTGAGAACAAATTTTAAATTTCCTAAAGTGATAATGTTTTGCTAACCTTGTGTCCAGCATGACAAAATTACGTTGAAATGCGGAAGTGCTGTAACAGCATTTTTTGTTTATCTGACAAAATACAGGAAATCAGTATGATTGCCAATCAAGTCTACGAGAAGCAGCTTTATTGTCAAGGTGTTAGAGGTTAAAAGCTAATGGGGCGATTCGAGAAGCAACCAGAAAACCCGCGAGTCAGAGGCGAACTCTCCAGAGCAGCAGAAAATGCTCTCTGGGCTGTAGTTGAGGACTTAGAAAATCTCCAGCAGAATGTCCTTAGAACATTGCAAGAAGACATCAAGCGGCTTCAAGCAGAAAAAAATCGGTTATCTGACGACATTCAAAGCTTGCTAGATGAAAAAGAGCATTTGCAACAGGTGCGGCAAATTACTGAGCAACAAGCATTAATTCGTCAGTTGGCAGAAGTTCTGGCAAAGCATATATCTTCGCAACTGCAATCCTCTCTGGCAAATTTAGCTACGCAAAACATAGAGGGCAAATCTTACGAACAAGCTGCACTGAAATCTGCTGAGGTGAGCAGCAATGCAGTCAGTGAAATCAATGAAAAAGTCGAACACATGTTTGACAGTCTCGATGACACCGTTACTATCACTTTTAATTCCCTGCAACAAGAATTAAAAAATTATCAAAGCAATCTTTCCCAACAGCTGTCACGGATGTACAGCCAACAGCAGCAAGGGGAAGCAATTTTGACAGAGTTTGTGAATCGCTTGCATGGACGACTAGAAAAAACTATAGAAGAAAGTTCTCGCAAAGCATCAAAAACAGGTACACCTACTGTTTTGCAACCCAAGGAGCCAGAGAAGAATACTTTTTTCGAGAAATCCCCCCAGTTAGGTGAAGTAGTCAGAAATACCCCTGAGCCAATTTCTGTCCTCAGCAACGACTCGTCCCCAAAAACTCCACCCCAGCCAACTGCTGTACTTCTGACACCTCAGGAAAACACTACTGAGCCAACTTCTGTCCTCAGCAACGACTCGTCCCCAAAAACTCCACCCCAGCCAACTGCTGTACTTCTAACACCCCAGGAAAACACTACTGAGCCAACTTCTGTCCTCAGCAACGACTCGTCTCCAAAGACTCCACCCCAGCCAACTGCTGTACTTCTAACACCCCAGGAAAACACTACTGAGCCAACTTCTGTCCTCAGCAACGACTCGTCCCCAAAAACTCCACCCCAGCCAACTGCTGTACTTCTAACACCCCAGGAAAACACTACTGAGCCAATTTCTATCCTCAGCAACGACTCGTCTAAAAGCAAAACTAGATCAGAACCTCCTGCTGCATCAGTTCCACAGAGGGAAGCAACACAACCTTCATTAAAAATTAATGCTCCCGAACTAGCCTCTGTCCTGCGTAGAAGTGTGCCACAGAGCAAAACTAAATCCACACCTGTGACTACGCTAGATCTGCCTAAAGAAGCAAAACCGCCGCTACGCCGATCGCCTAACTCCTCGGGCTTATCCTCGATTCAAATCGGTTTATTGTTGATTGTGTTGTCCACAGTCATATCCTCGCTTTACAACGTAGCCATTAAGATAATTTTTCACGAAGGTTCCCAGATTTTTGGAGTACTTGAGGTAGAGCAGTTACTACCCCCCACTTTGGGCAATACTTTCTTAATTTTGACGATGCGATTTATGGTGGTAGTACCACTGTTAGTATTGTTGTCTCCCATACTGCATCCTAGACTGTGGCAAGATTTGGAAAACTTGGCTGATTCAGTCCGAGGAAATCCCACACCTACGAATGCAGCGACAAAGCAAATTTTGCTGTTATCAATTGTCAGTGGGTGCTTTTTATTTTTATCTCAAGTACTAATTTATATTGCCATCGCTCAAGTCCCCACTGGAATCGCGATCGCGCTTTTCTTTATCTATCCAATGATTACCGGTCTATTCTCCTGGTTTCTATTGGGCGATCGCCCAACCATATTTCGTGTAGGAGCGATCGCGGCTATTTGCTGCGGTGAATTATTGGTTTTAGGAGTTTCTCCTACCACTAGTATTGGTAATACTTCACTAGGAAGCAGTGCTGCGATTATTTCGGGTGTAGCTTTTGCTGCTTACATAATTCTGACGCGAGTCTGTGCTAGTAAACTACATCCGGTGACTTTTACTTTAATTAACTTCGCGACGATGTTGCTGTTAAGTTTTATTTGCTTGATGTTACCTTTACCAAGCAACTGGAACTTGCTAATTGACCCCACAAAAATGCTGGAACTGATTTTAAGTGCATTTATTTTGGGTGTGTTGACTCTTTCTGGCTATTTGCTCAACAATGCTGGGATTACCAAGCTAGGTGCCTCACGTTCAGCCCTCATCGGTGGTAGCATTCCAGTTTTAACCGTAATTTTCGCTGGGTTAATCATTCAAGAAAATTTGGATATTGTGCAAATTCTGGGAGTATTGTTCGTAACTTTTGGCGCCGCAGCCTTCAGCTTTGAAACAATGCGAAATCAAATTAAACCCTCTACTCCCACTAATTAAGGGACTGATAAATAAAAAATGCCCCATTGTTCGCAGTCATCAGTCAGCAGCAATATGATGGTAGCTAGTGTAGCTGCTGACTTTACGGGAAGTCCTAAAACCTCTGTCAAGAGGGAGGGTAGGGTGTAGGGAAAAGAAGAAAAGCTCACTACACCCTAACTACGTAACCCCACACCCTCACTCATCAATCCACATAACGTGAAAAGTCAGGTGTAGCTGCCATCAATTTCACCGTGAATGGTGACAGTATTTAATTCGTAAGTCATAATTCCTAATTTTTAAGATTCAAAGGGAATAGGCAATAGGGAAATCCTCGTCATTAAAATTAAGGAATTTCCAAAGGACGTATTAAAACATTACGGCTTGCTGTCTCATTTCAAATATTTAATTTTCTAGATTAGTAAATTCACACAAAAGTTGTAGCGTCAGCGTCCCGCAAGTCAAACTTACAAGGGCTTGTATTCAATTATGCGTGTGAGC
The DNA here is from genome assembly GCF_005869855.1 of Nostoc sp. PA-18-2419. Lineage (GTDB taxonomy): Bacteria > Cyanobacteriota > Cyanobacteriia > Cyanobacteriales > Nostocaceae > Nostoc. The sequence continues at coordinate 8,641 of NZ_SZNH01000030.1, forward strand.
TTCTATTGCTCTTTGCCTATTCCCAACGCGAAGGGCTTGGTGAGATTTATAGCGCTTTTGCACTAATTGAACTACATTACTCCCTACTCTCCACACCTATAGGGAAGTTGTATTTTTAGAAATTTAGCCTGATACAGATCAGAAAACACGTATATATGAGCAGTGTGAGTAGTACTGACTCAAGCAATTGAGCATGAGTACTTACCCACAAAGAAGACTTGCAAGGAGTTAAGACGATTGCAGCGCATTTTTGAAGTTAATAGCACCAATGTCTAGACTAACTTATTTTTTTAGCTTGGCAGCCTATTGTTACTACAGGAATATATACAGCGATCGCCCTTGATAAGCTACTAACAGATGTTTAAAAATCTACCGTTGTGATCGATATTCCCCATACCCTGCTTTTTCAGAAGGAAAACCTTCTTCAAGTCCTCGTTTTAAGGAGGATTTACCAGGGTATAAGGTTTTTAATACATCAGGTATCACTTTGAAAACATTCTCTAAGCTGTTCCTTGTTTATTGGACATAGGCAAGTTTCATAGTTTTCTTTCTAGAAGATGCTCACAATCAAAAATCAAGAGTTAAAAAAACTGGCTTTTGAACAATGACTATTGATCTCAAAATTACAATTTAAACTACTTTCATGAAAAAAATATAAATTAATCTCCAAAAAATCTCTAAAAAATTATCAAATACCATTCAATATGTTTTATTATATTTTTGAATAATTGCTAATTTTGGAGTTAAATCGAGCTTAATAGCTATCCAGTTAATTTTACTGTGTTGCTGCTTTAAGGTCATTTTTGTAACATACAACAATAAATTAAACTTCCAATTAGATATTTTTCAATATAAGTAAATATTGATTTTTTGAAAAGTCAATTATTTTAGTAAATCTTAGCTATTAATCTTAAAATATATGAATATATTCTCAAAGCAAAAAACAATGATACAATCATTAACGATGTTTGAAAAAGTAGGCATTTGGAAATTGAAATTGTTTATTTTACTTGATATCTACGATTTTTTATCAAGACAACGAACTATATTATCGAAATATCACTGGAGGTTGTGAACAAGATGATAGTTCGCAATGAGCTATTTAGCTCAAGTTGTGAATGTTGGGACACTTGGCAAACGCTTTCCTTCTAAATCGCTATTATTTCCGGTCAATTATGTACTACAAATAATTTATCAAAGCTAAACACAAACTATCTTTTTCAAGTTTTATAGATATCCCAGATGAACCCTGCAAACTAGTTTTATATCTTCGAGCTACATAATGTCATAATTAGCTATAAGCAGGTTGACGCTATTATCCTTGAAGTATAAAAAACTAGAAAAACCTAAAGAACTTAAAAAGCTTTGTAAATTACTTGCAACACAGTTGACTTTGAGGATATAAGTCACTCTCAAGCTAAACTTGGTGATGTCTTTTAATTTTCTGAACATATATATAGGAACAGTTGTAATAACAACACTTAATCTCCTTATGTACCAGAAAATATGCGATAATAGTAGGTTGAGTTACCACTAAGATTGTATTTATCGCATACGAATATAGTCTCAAGTGAAGACATTGTCTTCAGCCAGGTGTATACTACCTATTTTCAGTCGATTAAAAACTGTGTAAACGTGCTATTCAATTGTCTGTAATATGAGTAACGACATAGATCTGATCAAACGTCTTGACCCCAGTGCGATGGATCAGATCATGCTTTATCTGGCTTTCAGTGCCATGCGGACGAGTGGGCACAGGCATGGGGCATTTTTAGACGCAGCCGCAACAGCAGCCAAGTGTGCAATTTATATGACCTATCTAGAGCAGGGACAAAACCTGCGAATGACAGGGCATTTGCACCATTTAGAGCCGAAACGGGTAAAAATTATTGTAGAGGAAGTTAGACAAGCGCTAACTGAAGGGAAACTGCTGAAGATGCTTGGTTCTCAAGAACCTCGCTATCTAATTCAATTGCCTTATGTTTGGTTAGAAAAATACCCTTGGCAACCAGGGCGATCGCGCGTTCCTGGTACCAGTCTAACAAGTGAAGAAAAAAGACAAATAGAGCAAAAACTGCCAAGTAATCTACCTGATGCCCAGTTAGTCAGTTCTTTTGAGTTTCTGGATTTGATCGAGTTTTTGCACAAGCGATCGCAAGAAGACTTGCCACTCGAACATCAAATGCCTTTGAGTGAAGCTTTAGGTGAGCATATCAAGCGCCGTCTGCTGTATTCAGGTACGGTAACACGCGTTGATTCTCCTTGGGGAATGCCCTTCTACGCTCTTACCCGTCCTTTTTATGCTCCAGCAGACGATCAAGAACGTACTTACATTATGGTGGAAGATACCGCTCGGTATTTCCGGATGATGAAAAATTGGGCAGAACGGCGACGAAATGCCATGCGTTTATTGGAAGAACTTGATATCCTTCCAGAAAAAATGGAACAGGCTATGGAAGAATTGGATGAAGTTATTCGTGCTTGGGCAGATAAATACCACCAAGACGGAGGTATTGCAGTGATTTTACAGACAGCTTTTGGCGAAAGAGCCGATTAGTACAAATATACTAAATCGACAATTCCCAAAGCTGAATAACTAAAAGACTTCCAAATCAAAAATTATTCCACTGTTCACAAACGGTTAACACTCAACAGTCAGCAACTTCAAACGGGATAATTTATTTGTTAGAGTTTCCTAACCTGAGTTTGACTAACCTCTTTCGACTTCTCCGTGCATCAAAGAGGAGCATTGTAGTGTTTTGCATTTATTTGAACCAAAATACTTGGTAGGGTATTTTAATTACCTCAAAATTGCTCCGACATTCGATTTAAAGTCGGTTGAGTACACAATCGAAATCTCAAACCCTGGCATCAAGCCTATTTTACTTCCTAATTCTGATTTTTAACTTGTGACTACTGTAATTGAATAGAGTTGGTTATTAGCCAACTCTGTAGATAGTCACCCTCTATTTTAAATCAATTGCAAAGTACCTAATTTAATTAGTACCGGGCTGCACTGGAATAATCGGTTGTGTTGCAGGTGGCGTAGTCTCGAAACCAGGACTTGAACCGGCAGGTAATATAATGGGTGGTGTAGATGAAGATGAATCACCGATAACGCTGCTGTCGCTGCCATCAATACATGTATCTAAGGCCTGAGTCGGGGGAAGCTCAACTTTACTAAGTAAGCCGACTACACACTGACCAAAGCGCACCGGTAACAAACTGCGACCACAGTAATTTAGAACTGATGGATTAACTGCTTCCTTAGTCATGGAGCTGACACCAACTACACAGGTAGCTAACTCCTCAGGACGCCTAGCTCTGGCACAGTAAGAAAAAGCATCTGGAGCTGCAATTTGAGTTTGCTTGTTAATTTTGACGACGCAAGCACCAAAATCCCTGGGACGTAGTGCCTTTGCACAACCTTGTGATGCCGCTTGTTGTGTTATACCTACCTTTAGCAGGCCAGCCGCACACACACTGTAATCATTCCTGTAGGAGGCAGCGATCGCCATATCAGGTATCGTTGTCAACAATCCAGCTATTGCTAAAACTGGTACTGTTAAAATCCTCAAGGTAGAACTACTTTGTTTGTTCTCACCTTTGCTAACCGCTTTTTTGCTCTTTAACATTCCCATTCTCCAAACACCCAAAGTAATGCTAACTCAAATATTTTAAAAATCCTCAGTAATCAAGCACAATTGAGATGTCAGCATTCAAAATTCACCAATTAAGCAGTCACAATGCTTTTGGATTGAGCATTCAAACTAGTAATATCCAGACACGATTAATTATGCTCAAATTGTGTTAATATGAAAAATTGTGTTAATATGATGACTCTTTCAAAACAGAGCAGATTCAAGGAAAGTGAAGTACACAACCTGAGTTTAGTAGCCAAGCAAAAGGCTTGTTTTACTGCCGAGTTCTGAATTCACCAATTCTAAATTCTGCTCTAAGTAGGTAATGTCAAAAGTATTTCAGAGTAACAATACTGCGTAAACCAATTTAACGATTGAGTAACCTACTAAAACCAAATAAACACAAAAAACTAATTGGCAAGAATACGATACGGCACGTCGGAATTTACGCTTGGGGAGAGGATGCCTGTACTTTGATAAAATATGTCATACCACAAGCAACTTCGTAGAACCAAGAATCTCCTGATTTTTAATCAGTGGAGTGTCAAAATAAAATGTTTGGGTAAAGTTTAAATAGGATTAGATTAAGGAAACTCATGTCCCGATATAGAGGACCACGCCTCAGAATTATACGTCGCTTGGGCGACCTGCCAGGATTAACTCGTAAAAGTGCTAGACGCGCTTATCCGCCAGGTCAACATGGTCAGAACCGCAAGAAGCGCTCTGAGTATGCTATCCGTCTTGAAGAAAAGCAAAAGCTCCGCTTCAACTACGGTTTGACGGAAAAGCAACTGCTGCGTTATGTGCGGAAAGCTAGACGTGTTACTGGTTCTACCGGACAAGTGTTGCTGCAATTGCTAGAAATGCGTTTGGATAATACCGTTTTTCGCCTGGGTCTAGCTCCCACGATTCCAGCAGCCCGCCAATTGGTAAACCACGGTCACATCACTGTTAACGGTCGTGTCGTTAATATTGCCAGCTATCAGTGCCGTGCTGGTGAGGTAATTGCTGTCAGAGACCGGGAACAATCACGGAAGTTAGTAGAAAATAACTTGCAATATCCCGGTTTAGCCAATCTCCCCAGTCATCTGGAGTTTGACAAAAATAAATTGGTTGGTAAAGTCAACTCCATTATTGAGCGGGAATGGGTGGCACTGCAAATTAACGAACTGCTGGTGGTGGAGTACTACTCACGACAAGCGTAATAGTCATTTGTCTTTAATTATTTGCTTTAGGCAAGTCTCAAAGTTTGAGCGGAGGTTTTCTTTGCTCAGACTTTGTTGTAATATACCAGTCCTGAATAAGAAAGTGATATCAATTCAAAATTCAAAATTCAGGCATTAAGAAAGCGAGACAGAACAAAGGTATATTCGTATGTATCTCTCGCATTCTTTTTTCAAATTGGTATCAAATATCGCTGCTGTTAACAGTTGACCGTTGACTGTTAAGAATCAACAGCCACCACTGATATTTTTTATAACTTAAATAAATTGTTTTAGAGGGAAAATACCCTTAACTTCAGTTATTTCCAAAAGACAAACCGTAAAGTCTGAGCGCTGCTTTGGGGCGTAGAGGCTCGGAGGGCGGCTTGCTAGAGCTATGGCTGTATGATCTAGCCTTTGGGGGAGGGAACTAAGGTGTCAGGCTCCGTAGCAAGTGCGAGGATATTTGTGTGGCTATGACTTCAGGTTCTAGGTTTTGATTCTTGACAACGAGTAGATCGTAAAGAGTCCAATTAATCGTGCCAATAATGCTGTTGATAGCAATTTGAACATTGAGCACAGGTGGATTGAGAAATATCTCTTGAGCAATGCCATCCTCAATAATGGTCAATAAAATCTTGCGATAGTTTTGTCGCGCCGACTGAAGTTGTTCAGTTGCTGCCACATCACCATAACCGACTTGAATGAAGAATAGCTTGATTAGTCCTTGATGCTGATGGAAATAGCGCAACGTGAGCAAAACAACCATCTGGATTGACTCTTCTGGATGAGAACAGGCTTTGTGAGCTTGAGCAATTTGAAGATGTAATTTATTTAAATGCCTGACTATGATGGCGGTAAGCAATTCTTGCTTGCTTTTGAAATGCCGATAAAACAATCCAACTGATACACCATAAAAGTTCCTTTGGGTTCTCAATCACAAACACCCAAAGGCAAGATTGTCTGGCGCGAGGTGAAGATTGCCTTAGTAGCTCGCTTAGGTGAATATAAAAAGCGGTCTGGTGAAGAGGTATTGGAACTTTGTAAAGAGAACCAATCACCAATGACTATCCACCAATTTGGGACATAGTACGAATGTATGCATCTTTAGTACCAGAGTCGCGTGCCTTAAAATTAATTTCTGGCTTGATTGCTAGTAAACGCTTTACCTGCTCTTGTAGTTGAGCAGTACTAATACCAGAACGCAGAGCTGTTTTTAGGTCGAGTTGACCAATTTCATTCAATAAACACGGACGCAACCAACCATCAGCACTCAGGCGCATCCGGTTACAATGATCGCAAAAACATTCTGACATCTGACTAATAAATCCCACCGTTCCTTTAGCTCCAGGAATTTTAAACACATCAGCAGGCCCAAATCCACGAACTTGGGATTCTGTCAACCCCCAGCGTTCTCGGATACGTTGGCGTAATTCAGCTGAAGATACCCAACCGCGATCGCCAAATAAATTCAAATTGCCAATGGGCATAAACTCAATAAATCTAACATGCCACTGTCTATCAATTGTCAGGGCAGCTAAATCTAGAACTTCGCTATCGTTAATGCCAGGAATGACTACCACATTCAACTTCAGTGGGTCAAATCCAACTTCGTAGGCAACTTGAATTCCTTGCCAAACTTGTTGCCAACGAGAACGACCGCGATTGCCGATAATTCGATCAAATGTCTCGGGTTCGAGAGAGTCGAGACTAATATTAATTCGTCGCAGGCCTGCATCGTAGAGGTTTTGTGCCATCGAAGCCAGTAAAAACCCGTTAGTGGTCATTGACAAGTCTTGAGTTTGAGGAAAAGAAGCGATGGCGCTGACCAAATCTACCACGCGCGGACGTAATAATGGTTCACCGCCAGTCAAACGAAAGCGGCTAAAACCAAGAGGAATAAATACCTCTTGCACGAGAGTGAGCAGTTCTTCATCACTCAACATCTGTTGCTTAAGAATATAGTCCAGTTCTACTCCCTCTGGCATACAGTATTGACAACGGAAGTTGCAGCGATCGATTAAACTAATCCGGAGGTAGTCTACCTGGTTCATCATTTTATTTTTATTATCTTTGAATAAGAAAAATTTCACTGAGGTGGTTTACCCCTTTCTCAATTATTTTGTTGTAATTGTAAAWACCGTCTTACCCCTTAAGTTAGAATTCACAGATTGTGGCATAATAAGCCGGTCGTATATACTACTCTTTAGCCATCAATCGTGCAAGATACCGACTCCATCAACGACCTTGCTGCTGCTTTGCAACAGCCAGTAGATCTTACCTTTGAACTGCCCGATCCAGAAGATGAACAGATTCTAGAATCAGATTTTCAACAGCAGCTCGAAATAGCTTGGCAGGTATGCGATCGCTTCGATCTGCAAACTGAAATCTGGCGGGGGCGAATTTTACGGGCAATCCGCGACAGAGAGAAAGTTGGTGGTGACGGACGGGGTACGGGCTTTCTCAGATGGCTAAAAGAGCGAGAAATCAGCAAAAGTCAAGCTTATGCCTGGATTCAACTGGCTAATAGTGCTGATACCCTTTTAGAAGAAGGCAAACTAGACCCCAGTGCAGTGAATAACTTTAGCAAACGGGCATTTGTCGAAACCTCTAAAGCAGTCCCAGAAGTACAACACATGGTGAGTGAAGCTGCCCAAAAAGGCGATCGCATCACCAGGAGGGAAGTCCGACAACTGACTGATGAATGGACAGCTATGTCCTCGGAATTACTGCCCGAACCAGTCAAGGCAAAAGCCGCAGATAACACCCTTCCACCACGCTACATTGCTCCTCTGGTGAAGGAAATGGAAAAACTACCAGAATCGCACCAAAAGTTGATCCAAAAGGAAATAGCTGCCAATCCTGATGTAGATACTTTGAAACAGGTTACTACAGAAGCGCGTAACTTAGCAAAATACCTCAAAGGAGCAGCTCAAGTCCAAGCCTTAGTCCAAGAAAATATTGATATTGAAACAGCTTTAGAAGAAGCGCAAAGAGTCGGCTGTTTGAGCATTGCTGCTGATTTAGTCAATCAAGCATCTCAAATAGAACAAACCATCGCCAAACTCTACATGAGTTGGAAACGTATCGGCAATTTGGCAGATAGATTATATGTAGATACTGGTGCAAGTACACCCAACTTGCGATCGCTCCTCAATTGCTTAGAACCTCTAGGTGGTGAAATCATGGAATTGCAACTGAGTGGCACGACAGAACACACAGTACGTTTGCAAATTCAGGAGACGAATTAGGGCATCAGGTATGGAGTATTGAAAACAGGACACGAGGAAGCAAAGACGCGGGTAAGGAAGAAAATGGGCAAGGGGAAAAATCTATAGCAGCAAAGCTTTAGCAATTCTAATTAGCGGCGCAGGATCTAGAAGCAAGCAAGGCACTATGGGGTATCCCATCTGGGACTTCAGCAACCAAAACCACGTTACCATCGCTATCCATTATCCATCCTTGGGCTTCCACAATTTCAGTAGGTTCATTGATATAATTCACTTTTTGTGATGATTCTGTGTTTGGCTGCGATTGAACAACTACTTTACTCTTGATAGCCTCGGGATGATTCTCACTTTCTGAATTCGGTGTTATCCAATTTGCTAGCACTGCATCAGCCATCAACGGCTGTGTAGGATCGGCTGATATTCCTCCACGCCCAGTGTTAGTAAATGTACTCTTGGCCATTTTTGTACGAGAACCACAACCAGCAACAATTTGCTGGGAAGCATCAACTAGATTTACCGACAATTGCACTAATCCTTTACTAGGGTCAACATCTGGTGAGTTAATTTGTACTGTGCCACTTAATGAAGAGTTTTGCTGAGAAAATGCCGTGATGTCACTTGTTGGTAGATTATTCGGATTTACTTGTTGTGAATCTAACTTCTTTACGTCTGCACGGGTACGGGGTACAAATCCAAAAATATTTTTAGTAGTGATTGTAATTTTGCCACCAGAACCAGAGAAGCCATTAGCGGTGATATCGCTATTTCCAAAAATAGGGGTGACAAGAAAACCATTTGGTGCAGAGATAGTGATGTTACCACCAGTTTTGTCACCCCCACCATTAGTGGATATTTGACTGTTGCGGCGCATCAATAATAAGTCCCGCACCTGTAGCCCAATGTTACCACCTTTACCTGATTCACTATTAGATGTAAGTTTTCCTTGATTGTCCAGCAGAATAGAGTTAGCAGTTATATTTAAATCACCTGCTTTGCCGAGATTATTTGGATCTCCCACATAAATTACATTCTTTCGAGCTTGGCTGTTGACATTTATTGCAGCGCCATCTTTGACAATCAATTGCCCTGTAGTTGCTGTCAAGTTTCCTCCATCTCCTGGCCCTTGAGTGCCAGAAAACAAGCCACTAATCTTAGAACCATTTGGTGAGGTTCCAATTAGTTCTATAAACTCAGATGCGTTAACTGTTAAGTTTCCGCCTTTTCCGGCAGCTGGTGTAAACTGATTAACAAGAGACTCATAGAAGCCTTCAGTACTTGTTGATATTCTTGCCCCTCCCTGAATACGCAACTTTCCAGTGTTGATTATTATGTTGCCAGCATTTTGACTGCCATAAGTTTCACTAAATAGTCCGCTGGATACTATATCACTACCATCTGGTAACGGAGGAATGGGGATGCCGCTAATGAGTTCTACTGAATCTGAGGCGTTTATCGTCAATTCCCCTGGTAGTCCAGAGCCAAAATTGTACATTGATACTTGCGCTCCATCTTTGGCAATAAACTTTTTAGTTGTGATATTTATATTTCCAGAGTTTCCAGTGTTTAAAGTTCCAGTAAACAAAAATACATTTTCTCCAAGTTCTACAGACTCGGAAGCATTCACTGTCAAATTTCCTCCTGGTTGCCCTCCTAAGGTAATACCAAAGATATTTGAACCAGTAACCAGCACACGTTTGCCTTGCAAATTGATATTGCCGCCACTTTCACCACTAGTATCTATAGTGGTGAAAATTTGATTTAAATTGATTAGTTGGATATTCTGAAAATTTTTGACACCTTCATATCCAAATGTCCAAGCTTGATTAGTTGAACTCAGACTAACCAAACTATTCGGAGCAACGCTTCCTAACTCAATTATTCCTGCTTTTGCGGTTAAATTTCCCCCCTCTAGTGTTATGTCACCACCTATTAATGCTAAAGTTTTACCTGACTGCACCTGTAGACCAACACTTTGTCCAAAGAAGTTAGTTGCGCCTTCTGTGCTTGCTTGGGATTGATTGCGTATTGGAGCCGCAGTTGCTCCAAATTGTAAGCCAATGGGAGCACTTACTGTCAGCAGAGGTGCAGATTCAGGAGTCGTAGCACTAAACTTTATACCATCAGCAAAATTTAAGCTACTTGCTGTACTAGTGACAAATGAACCACCGATATTTAAAGAAGCATTTGCTCCAAAAATAATCCCATTAGGATTAATCAAAAATAGATTGGCGCTACCGTTAGCTTTCAAAATACCATCTATATTAGAAATAGAATTGCCGGTAACTCGAGCGATAATATTTTTAGTATCTATTGAATTGTTAAAATAGGCTGTGCTTCCTGTAGAGACAGAAAACTTGTCAAAGCTGTGAAACAAGTTTTCACCACGAATTGCCCCTCCATCAATCTGGTCTATAGGGTGACCATCGATTAACTTTGGTGTAATAATCGAACTTTCAGCTCCAAGGGTGGCATCTTTTTGAATTTGGGCTAAAGCATAATCCTGAAAGCAAGTAAGTACTCCAGCAATTGCTAGAGTACTCCCTATCCTCAAGTCCCAGTACCAACAGCTTCGATTTTGAGACATTACAAACTTGCGCTCAAAAAATCAGAGTCAATGACTAGGATAAACTTTTTACAGTAGAAAAATTAAATTATTTAGCGCTCTTCCATCACTCTGGTCAAAAAAATCTTAACCAACTTTTAAAGAAGATACAGAAACCGGGTTTAGAGCTTTATTTTCTAATATTATGCCTAAAATCAGCTTTTTTGGGGCTTAAAGTCTTGTATAATAAAGATTATTGGTTTTTTCTCCGGAGAGAGTGATTAGAGGATGTTTGAAAAGTCCTCTTGTCTGTATCAAAAGTTTTAGATCCCTCTAAATATCCCTTAAAAAGACAGAGTTTAATTCCGGCTCCCTCTTTTTAAGAGGAGTAGTGGGAAATCTAAAAGTGCTTAAAGTCACAGCAAAACACTTTTAWAACAACCTCTTAAAGAGTGTTAGCAGTTACAACCGAAAGGGCTGTTATTTGAAGGGCAAGGAACACACCATGCTTTTTTAACTAATACAATTTCTGGTATTGGAGCTTTTGGGGTTGTTGCCAACAATGTATTAGGTTGCTGTTCATCAGCTGCATTATCAGATTGGAGTTGATTTGGGTCAAGATTACACTGCCAATAAAGTCTCAAAACTCTATCTTCTAATATGCCGTATTTTTCAAGTACTGAATGTAAATCGGTATTTTCTAGAGTTTCAGCAAATTTTTGCTGAATCTCGTTTGTTAACTGCTCTAATATTTGAGGGTCTATGACTGCTTGAGAACTCATGATTGTTTGGTTTCCTTACGGAATATAGATGGATAATTATTTGTTCAAGTCGGCTTGTAAGAATTACGCAATCTGTAATAAAAGTTGACATTTTTATTCCGGATTTCTATTAACTATTAAAATTCGGAGAGTGGAGAGTAGGAGGAGTGCTTTTTTCTATGTTTAACGAGTGCCTAGCTACCTATGAGGCTTGGCATTCACAATGCAGTCCGATGCATTCACAATGCAGTCCGATGCATTCACAGATGAAACATCAGCCACCGCTAGCTGCACCGTCCTTAATTCTGTTCGGGTGGTAAACAGCGAAGGCTCAAACAAATCATTCCATTGGCTGATAAAAGCGAACAAAAACAGTGTTGACAACACCGGAGGCGCTAAAGGTAGGATTACTTCCTATAAAATTTATAGTTGGTTACCGTCATTTCTGGCTCCGGCTTGTTCTAACTTCAGGGAAATTGTCTAGAAATATTGATGTAAAAGGAAAATTCCAAAGCTGTCGAGTGCAGTGGGTAAAATTAGCACTCCATAAGTATTTATCATATGTTCCTACTTCAACACCAAAAAAATCACAATACCAACAATTGAAAGCAAATCACCAAAGTTGCCAAGACAACCAACAGCACTGCTGGGTGTCCCCAAAATTTCAGCCGTGGGAGGGAATAACTAGCCAAACTAAAAGTGAGAATCTCAAACGCCGTCACAGCGATCGCTACCAAGGTAGAATTAGCAAACGCCAGTAAAAATTTACCAGGCTGCATGGCAGCAAGGTAAATAGCTAAAGACCAGTTATTTTTCCATAAATCTTTTGGAGTTGCGATTGTCGGTGCAAAGGAGGTGACAAAAACTATAAATAGTGGTAGGACAACGATAAATGCTCCTAGCAGTAACACTACTAGGCTCACAAAATCGCCAAATTTGTAATTCTAGTTTGGTTTAGGCATGAGTTGCCAACGCAAAGCATTTGTTTCTCTAGTATTAGAGCATCTAGCCGAGCAACAGCTAATCTATAAACATAGTTATTTGTTAAGTTAAATTAAACCACAATAAATATTACCCTACCAACAGAGGGTAAATTGAATTGTGGTGTCAAATAATTCTTTCTTTACAGGAGAAAACATACCATGCAGCAGCTAAGAGACCAATTTTCAGAAATTGATTTCAAGAGCGAAAAATACAAAGACGCTTATAGCCGGATTAATGCGATCGTGATTGAAGGGGAACAAGAAGCCCATGAGAATTACATCCAACTAGCCCAACTGCTGCCAGAATCGGAAAAAGAATTGATTCGTTTATCTAAGATGGAAAGTCGTCACAAGAAAGGATTTGAAGCTTGTGGACGCAATTTGCAAGTCATCCCAGATTTAGTATTTGCCAAAGAATTTTTCTTGGGACTACACCAAAACTTCCAAACAGCAGCAGCTCAAGGCAAAGTCGTCACTTGTTTGTTGATTCAGTCTTTGATTATTGAATGTTTCGCGATCGCAGCATACAACATCTACAKTCCCGTTGCCGATGATTTTGCCCGCAAAATCACTGAGGGCGTAGTAAAAGATGAATATAGTCATCTCAACTTTGGAGAAGTTTGGTTGAAAGAACACTTTGGACAATCCAAAGCTGAATTAGAAGAAGCAAATCGCCAAAACCTGCCACTCGTTTGGAAAATGCTCAACCAAGTAGCGGATGATGCCAAAACTTTAGCAATGGAAAAAGATGCTTTAATAGAAGACTTTATGATTCAGTATGGTGAAGCATTGAGTAATATCGGGTTCAAAACTTTCGAGATTATGCGCTTGTCAGCCCACGGACTCACAGCCGCTTAGAAAAGTTTAGGAGTGATGGAATTATTAATTATACTCCCATCCTAATTCCTAACTCCGGACTCTCAATTCCCAACTTCCAACTTCCAACTAATTCTACGCGCTCAAGACAGCACAAGGCTAATAATCATTACATGTTTGGTCTAATTGGACATCTGACTAGTTTAGAACACGCTCAAGCGGTAGCTCAAGAATTGGGATACCCAGAATATGCCGATCAAGGGCTAGACTTTTGGTGCAGTGCCCCGCCACAAATTGTCGATAGCATTACTGTTACCAGTCTGACTGGACAGAAAATTGAAGGACGCTATGTAGAATCTTGCTTTTTGCCAGAGATGTTAGCTACTCGTCGCATCAAAGCAGCAACGCGTAAAGTGCTTAACGCTATGGCACATGCACAAAAACACGGTATTAATATTACGGCTTTAGGCGGATTTTCCTCGATTATTTTTGAAAATTTTAAGTTGGAACAGTTTAGCCAAGTCCGCAACATCAAACTGGAGTTTGAACGCTTCACCACGGGAAACACCCATACTGCTTATATTATTAGTCGGCAGGTAGAACAAGCATCAAAACAGCTAGGAATCGATCTCTCAAAAGCAACTGTTGCGATATGTGGTGCAACAGGCGATATTGGCAGTGCAGTTACACGTTGGCTAGATGCGAGAACAGATGTTAAAGAACTTCTACTAATAGCACGTGACCAAGAACGTCTCAAAGAGTTACAAAGCGAACTGGGGCGAGGAAAAGTCATGACTTTGAGCGAAGCATTACCCCAAGCTGATATTGTGGTTTGGGTTGCTAGTATGCCCAAAGGCATGGAAATTGAACCTACCGTTTTGAAACAACCATGTTTGTTAATTGATGGTGGTTATCCTAAAAATTTAGCAACAAAAATTCAGCATCCGGGCGTACATGTGTTAAATGGTGGAATTGTAGAGCATTCCCTGGATATTGACTGGAAAATTATGAAAATTGTCAATATGGACGTACCAGCACGCCAGTTGTTTGCTTGTTTTGCTGAATCGATGTTGCTGGAATTTGAGAAGTTGTACACGAACTTTTCATGGGGACGCAATCAGATTACCGTAGACAAAATGGAGCAGATTGGTCGGGTGTCAGTGAAGCATGGATTTAGACCGTTGTTGGTTTAATGATTGGTCATTGGTTATTGGTCATTGGTCATTTGCTTTACACAAAGCGCAAAGTCTGGGCGCTGGCTTCCGGCGTAGACGCCTGCAAGGCGGCTTGCCTGAGGCATCAGTTAGCGCCGCGTTAGCGACGCAGCGAAAAGTCGGAGCGGCGGCTTTTGCCCTTAGCACAGCGGTAGCAAGTCCGCGAGCGTCTCTGAACTTTTCAAGACAGGAGCGTCACTTTGTACGAGAGGACAAATGACTAATGACAAAAAATAGATATTTCATAACTCATAACTCCTACGATGGCAACTACTGAACGTAAACCGCTACTGTTGGATTTTGAAAAGCCCCTAGCAGAACTTGCAACCCGAATCGATCAAATTCGGCAACTTGCTGAAGAAAATGGCGTTGATGTTTCTGGTCAAATTCGTCAACTAGAAACACGCGCTATGCAACTGCGTGAGGAAATTTTTAGTAGTTTATCCCCAGCTCAGCGTTTGCAAGTCGCTCGTCATCCGCGTCGCCCCAGTACTCTCGATTACATTCAAGCAATTAGTGATGAATGGATGGAGTTGCATGGCGATCGCTGTGGCGGTGACGATCCGGCTTTAGTTGGTGGTGTTGGGCGTCTGAGTGGACAACCTGTGGTGATGTTGGGTCATCAAAAAGGCCGCGATACCAAAGATAATATTGCCCGCAATTTTGGTATGCCTTATCCTGGTGGCTATCGCAAAGCATTGCGGTTGATGGAACATGCCAATAAGTTTGGGATGCCGATTTTAACTTTTATCGACACGCCGGGGGCTTGGTCTGGGGTGGAAGCGGAACACCAAGGTCAAGGAGAAGCGATCGCCTATAATTTACGGGAAATGTTTTGCCTAGATGTGCCAATTATCTGCACAGTCATCGGTGAAGGCGGTTCCGGGGGCGCACTCGGCATCGGTGTTGGCGATCGTCTATTGATGTTTGAACACTCAGTTTATACTGTCGCTACGCCTGAAGCCTGTGCCGCCATTTTGTGGAAAGATGCTGCCAAAGCTCCCCAAGCCGCCGTCGCTCTCAAAATTATTTCCCACGACCTCAAAAATTTAGGAATTATTGACCAGATATTGCCTGAACCCATCGGTGGTGCTCATGCTGACCCCTTGAAAGCTGCTACCACGCTCAAGCAAGTGTTGTTAGAAAATTTGGAGGAACTTAACCGTTTAACCGCTCCCGAACGCCGCCAACTGCGCTACGAAAAATTCCGCAAAATTGGTATTTTTACAGAAGTTGCCTATTAGCAGTTGATAATGATTAATTAGCCGAATAGCAATGCTATAATTGCCTATGGTGCTTAAAGATTTTTTAACAATCTGATTAGCCATAGGCATTGGCATGTTTGGCAAATCTACTTAATTTGATTGAGTGGCTTTTTATATTATTAAGTAATTTACTTCGACTGTAGTGGGTGATTTCTCAGGTAATAATTTGTAGCCTTTACTGGGAAAACCCATAAAATAATAACTACTGCATAGCAAAGTAGCAGTTGCTCTCTAAAAATCTAATGATTTTTAAATTCCTTTAATCTATCGAAACTCAAAGATGAGAATAATTGGGTAGTAATAGAGTTTGGGAATTGCCAAAAAATTGAGAGACACCATGAGTGCTGAGCAAAAACGACGCGCCCTAATTACAGGGGCAAGTAGTGGAATTGGCAGAGCGGCGGCTTTAGCCTTTGCAAAGGCGGGAATCGATGTTGCTTTAGTTAGTCGTTCTTTGGATAAGTTGGAGGCGGTAAGAGAAGCTCTAGAGCATACTGGGGTAGAAGCAAAAGCTTACGTTTTAGATTTAGGGCAAATCTCCCAAGTAAAAGAAAAGATTCAAGCGATCGCCCTTGACTTTGGTGATATAGATATTTTAGTAAACAATGCTGGCATAGCGTATACAGGTAGTTTGAGTGAAACTCCCCTTTGCGAATGGCAGCAAGTAATTAACCTGAATCTCACCAGTGTATTTCAGTGTATTACGGGGATATTGCCATTAATGCGCGATCGGGGCAGAGGCACAATTATCAACGTCGCCTCCATTGCCGGCAAGCAACCATTTCCCTATTGGGGAGTATACAACGTCAGCAAAGCTGGTTTGATTGCTCTCTCCCAAACCTTGGCACAAGAAGAACGCACCTACGGCATTCGTGTCACAACCATCTGTCCTGGGGCAGTCAATACCGAAATTTGGGACACACAGACACTCAATGCCAATTTAGACCGTTCCAAAATGTTAACTGCGGAAACTGTAGCCCAGTCAATCCTCTACACAGTTGTGTTACCACAACAGGCAGTTATTGATGAATTGATCATAATGCCTAGTACAGGCACACTCTAACTTGTCATTTGTTCTTTGTATAAAGCAAATAACCAATGACAAATGACCAATGACCAATGACAAAATCATAACCAAGACTGAATCATGACTACCGCTAGTTCCAACGGTTCCAATTACTCTCAATCGCCTTTAATTCCCGACTTAGCAGAAGCCATAACTCCACGACCCGATCGCAATACCCACAATGGGAGACAGGTAGATCTATTCCCGCCAAAAGAGGAACAGATGGAGCAAATGATGGATGCTGTGCGGACACTTATATTGGGCGTTGGAGAAGATCCGGAACGTKAGGGACTCCTCAAAACACCAAAACGAGTAGCTGAGGCAATGCGATTTCTAACTAGCGGCTACAACCAATCCCTCGAAGAACTCGTTAACGATGCCATCTTTGATGAAGGGCATAACGAGATGGTACTAGTGCGAGATATTAATTTCTTTAGTCTGTGCGAACATCACATGTTGCCATTTATGGGTAGAGCGCACGTTGCTTATATTCCCAATCAAAAAGTTGTGGGACTGAGTAAATTAGCCAGGATTGTCGAGATGTATTCCCGCCGCCTCCAAGTCCAAGAAAGATTAACCCGCCAAATTGCTGAAGCGATTCAGACTATTCTCGAACCTAAAGGTGTTGCCGTTGTCATAGAAGCTACTCATATGTGCATGGTAATGCGGGGAGTCCAGAAACCAGGTTCTTCAACTGTCACTAGCGCAATGGTCGGTGTGTTTCAAGAAGAACACAAAACCCGTGAAGAATTGTTTAATTTGATTCGCCACCAAGCAACGTTTTTTTAGCAAATGGGGCATTGGGCTAAGAAGAAGTGTGGGGAGATGGGGTGATGAAATTCTCTCCCCATCTTCCTCATCCCCCTACTCTCTACTCCTTAGTCGCTCAAACAAGAGTGCTACTTTATCTAAATCCTTATCTCCAGGTGCGCTCTCTAGCCCACTAGATAAATCAATGCCGCTAGGATTTACCTGACTTAAAGCTTGGACAATATTATCTGCTGTTAATCCTCCAGCTAAAAACCAAGGGCAATTGGGATTAAATTGCTGTAGCATCGTCCAATCTAAGGTTTTGCCTGTACCACCGAGCTGTTGTGGATGGTAGGCATCAAGTAGTAAAGTATCTACGTATTGTAGGTAATCAGTCGTTGTTTGAAGATGCTCAAAATTACGAATTCTGAATGCTTTAAGTATTTCAATCTTAGGCAAAGCTTGACGTAATCTGTAGCAGAATGCTGGCGATTCATCTCCGTGTAACTGGACACCAGTTAACCCACAATCAACAACTATCTGCTTGATTTCGCCAAGAAGAATGTTGGCAAAAACGCCAATTTTGTCAATATTTTCGGGTAATTGTGCCACTAATGCTCGAATTTTGCTTGTGGTAACGTAGCGAGGGGAGGTAGGCACACAAATAAACCCTAGCGCCGTTGCGCCAAGAGAGGCGATCGCTATAGATTGCTCTGGTTGAGTGATACCGCAAATCTTAACGCGCATGAAAACTTCACAAATTTTAAATAATTATTAGAAAAGTCTAGACTATCTAAAAAACTTTTGTACCTGCTAATTTTATAATCTTGTAGGTCTAGATTAACTTTTCCATTTAGGAGACAAAAGGTTGATTTTATCTACTTTACTAGCAGTGGCGGCATCTGTTCCTCCAACACCCGCATGGACTCCCAAAACAGCGATCGCTATCAGCATTAGTAGCTTAGTAGTTCTTTTACTAAGTACTAAAATTGAAAAACCCCTAGTTGGCCCCAAATTCCCAATTCTGCCGATCAGTGTTCCAACATTCGTTGCTGCAATGGCTTTAGGTCACATTATCGGCATTGGCATCATTTTGGGATTGACTAACATCAGTGGTCGCCTGTAGGTAGTGAATCAAACAAGCCTTGTTTCTAAGTTGCATTCACGATTTTGGTTCTCTCTCCAGTAAAAAAGAGATGAGGGAGTGAAGAGTGTGGTGAATGTGGGGAGTGTGAGGGGGTGGGAGATGATAAAAAAGCTTCCTAGCAGCCCTGTGACGCTTCCCACTCACCTACCTCTTTCCCCTTCTCACAGTTCTACTCCCAGGCATAATTGTCTATTTTAGAAATTAGAGCATTTGATAACTCAGGATGAATTCAGGGACGTTTAGATATATCTAAGAAATTTTACAAAATATTACGGAGTTAAAGCTATTAGAAATATTTAGTTTTAGGACAATATAATGCAAACAAATTGGAAAATTGGGTCTTTATTTGGAATTCCCCTATTTTTAGACCCGTTGTGGTTTGTGATTTTGGCATTGGCAACTCTGAATTTTGGGGTAGCTTACCAAGAATGGGGGAGTGCTATAGCTTGGAGTGCAGGAATAGTCATGGCACTGCTGCTATTTGGTTCAGTGCTGTTGCATGAGTTGGGTCACAGCTTGGTAGCCCGATCGCAAGGAATTAAAGTTAACTCTATTACCTTGTTTTTGTTTGGCGGCATTGCGGCGATCGAAGAAGAATCTAAAACTCCAGCACAAGCGTTTCAAGTAGCGATCGCTGGTCCTTTGGTGAGTATCATACTCTTCTTCCTGCTGCGTTTAGTAGCTAGTGTTTTACCCGATACTAGTCCAGTCAGTATGATGGTAGGAGATTTGGCAAGAATTAACTTGGTAGTAGCGCTATTTAACATGATTCCCGGTTTACCTCTAGATGGAGGACAAGTGTTAAAAGCAGCACTATGGCAAGTAACAGGTAATCGTTTCCAAGCCGTACACTGGGCTGCAAGAGCAGGGCAAATTTTGGGATACGGGGCGATCGCTTTCGGATTTGTTATAGATTTTGTTACTAGGGAGTTAGTACTTGGTTTGTGGATTGCCCTGTTGGGTTGGTTTGCTGTTCGCAACGCCAGCACCTATGACAATGTGACCACATTGCAAGAAAGCTTGTTAAAGGTGGTAGCAGGCGATGCCATGACCCGCGACTATCGGGTAGTTGATGCTGACCAGACATTGCGTTCCTTTGCCGATTTATATCTATTAGAAACTGCCCCTTTACAAATTTATTTTGCTGCTTCTGATGGACGTTATCGGGGTTTGGTTTCTATCGACGATTTGCGTTTAATCGAAAGGAGTCAATGGGAAACCCAAACTGTACACAACATCGCGCGTCCCTTAACGGAAATACCTCATGTTGCCGAATCCACATCTTTAGCAGAGGTAATTAACAAGCTAGAAAATCAGCCCTTACCTTGGATTACCGTACTTTCTCCTGCTGGCGCCGTCGCTGGTGTCATTGACCGGGGAGATATTGTGTGGGCATTAGCGCAAAAATTAAATTTGCGGATAACCGATGCTGAAATCAAACGTATAAAACAAGAAGGTAGCTATCCGCCTGGATTGCAACTTGGATCGATTGCCAAATCCACTAAAAATTAACTGTCATACCTTTGTCATAGTTTTGCAATAGATTCGTCAAAAACCTGTGTGATATTTAATTTGGTATTTGGTTACAAAATGCTTTTTTTGGGTTCGAGGTAGGGTCACCTACCTTTTTTCATTTTTAACTAGCTTGAAAATAGGAAATGGGGAGTTTTGACCGTTAACTGTTGAGTGTTGAGTTAACGAGTTATTCTCTGCTCCAACTTCTCTTCCGCTCCCTGCCCCCTGCTCCTGCTCCCCCGACTCCCTGATATAACTTAAAGTAAGTAAAATGGAAGTACGTGATATACTACGTCTCTTACTTACCCTGGTTTTATGGGACTGCCAATTGTTGCTATTATCGGACGCCCAAATGTGGGCAAATCCACCCTAGTTAATCGTCTCGCCGGGGAACAAACGGCGATTGTCCATGATGAACCAGGAGTGACACGCGATCGCACTTACATCCGAGCTTATTGGAATGATCGCGACTTTTTGGTGGTAGACACTGGTGGTTTAGTTTTTAATGATGATACTGAATTTTTGCCACTGATTCGCCAACAGGCATTGACAGCCCTTACAGAAGCGAGTGCCGCTATCTTTGTAGTCGATGGTCAAATTGGCCCCACCTCAGCAGATCAGGAAATTGCTGAATGGTTGCGCCAACAACCTGTACCAGTCTTACTAGCTGTAAATAAATGTGAATCACCAGAACAAGGTTTAATCCAAGCTGCGGAATTTTGGGAATTGGGATTAAACGAACCGTACCCGGTCTCTGCCATTCATGGCAGTGGTACAGGAGATTTACTTGATGAGTTAATTAATCACATACCTCCCGTTGGGGAAGTCCCAGAAAATAACGAAATTAAAGTAGCAATTGTGGGACGCCCAAATGTAGGTAAGTCTAGTTTACTCAATGCTTTTGTGGGAAATGAAAGGGCAATTGTTAGCCCAATTTCTGGTACAACCCGCGATGCAATTGATACTGTAGTTGAGCGGGATGGACAAACCTATCGCTTGATTGACACTGCTGGCATTCGCAAAAAGAAACAAATAGAATACGGCACAGAATTTTTTAGTATTAACCGCGCTTTCAAAGCAATTCGCCGCGCTGACGTGGTTTTATTAGTACTAGATGCTTTAGATGGAGTCACTGAGCAAGACCAAAAATTAGCTGGACGGATTATCGAAGAAGGTCGAGCTTGCATCATCGTAGTTAATAAGTGGGATGCAGTGGAAAAAGATTCTTACACAATCTACGACTACGAAAAAAGTTTACAAGCGCGGTTACATTTTACTGAATGGGCAGAAACAATATTTGTCAGTGCTTTAAAAGGGCAACGGGTAGAAAAGATTTTAGATTTCGTCAAAACTGCGGCTGAATCACACAAACGCCGTGTTAGCACATCAGTGATTAATGAAGTTTTAACAGACGCATTAAGCTGGCATTCACCCCCAGCATCGCGTGGTGGGCGTCAAGGCAAAATTTATTATGGTACACAAGTAAGTACCCAACCACCCACCATCGCCTTATTTGTCAACGATGCCAAACGCTTTAACGACAACTACCGTCGCTACATTGAGCGACAATTTCGGCAACAGCTAGGATTTAAAGGTAGCCCCATTCGTTTACTCTGGCGGAGTAAAAAAGTTCGCGATTTTGAAAGTGGTAATGTCAATCGAGCAACACGCGTGTAATAATCGTCACTTGTCATTAG
This sequence comes from Nostoc sp. PA-18-2419, assembly GCF_005869855.1. Lineage (GTDB taxonomy): Bacteria > Cyanobacteriota > Cyanobacteriia > Cyanobacteriales > Nostocaceae > Nostoc. The sequence continues at coordinate 30,470 of NZ_SZNH01000030.1, forward strand.
TCATTTTTTTGCCTAATGACTAATGACTAATGACTAATGACTAATGACAAAACATGGATTTACTGCGATCGCTGCCACTTGGACTATATTTAGAACAACCCCAAACTTGGTTACATAAAATCGATCCGCGAGTCAAGTTTGCCTGGTTGATGAGTTTTTTAACCAGTTATATATTAGCCAACAACTATTGGCGGGTGTTGCTGGTGGTAATATTAATCGTTACGACCTTATTTGCAAGGATTCCCCAACGAGTATGGCGGCAGCAAATGGGATGGTTATTGATGCTATCATTTTTTGTCTTAGCGATCGCAGCCATCAGTCCTGATGCAATGGGTATAGATTATCAGCCACGACTGCCAGCGAACGAACAAATATTAACCCAGCCAGCAAACTCGAATAATCCTATTCAACAAGCAAGCACTCATCAAAAATATAGCTATGTGCTATTTCAAAAAGGTGCACTTAGAATAACTCGCCACTCCTTAGATTTGGCGGTAAGCCTGAGTACGATTATATTTACTGTGATTTACAGCACCAACCTATATCTACTGACAACCGCGCCAGAAGAAATTACATCTGGCATAGAAAGCTTAATGCAACCCCTGCGGCGTTTGAAGCTGCCCGTTACAGAAATTATTTTAACTTTAACTTTATCTTTGCGCTTTATTCCCCTGGTTTTAGAAGAAGTACAAAACTTATTTCGCTCTGTAATGACAAGGGCAATTAATTGGAAAAAGCTGGGATTAAAAGGAGCATTTAAGCTTTGGATGACAGTTGCAGAAAGATTGTTAGATAATCTACTCTTACGAGCCGAACAAATGGCCAATGCAATGGTCGTAAGAGGTTTTACCACTCCCAACGAACATCGAGTGCAGTGGCATGATTTACGATTAAAAGCCCTTGACTGGTTTGCTATTGCGACTTTAGTCTTATTCTGGGGAATACGACTAGCTGTCGGAACTAAAGTCTAATTTGCCATCCTTGAAAATGGAAAGTTTCTAAATAGTATGATGAAGGCTTGGTATTGGCGATCGCTACCCTTAAAAAAGCGCACGGGTTCGGAAGTTTTTACTGCCTTGTTTGGCCCCACCACCGGAACGGGAATTGCTACCCTACTGGAAAGTCCCTACCCAACACCAATCGAACATCCCCAGCTGAGTCGATATTCTATCTGTGCAGGTGCTCCTCGCCTAGTGGATGGGGTTCCACAGATGTGGACACCAAAGCTAGGACAGGTTTTTCCTTTCTTAGAACAGTTGTTGGATGAAGGAGATAAGGAGATGAGGAGATGGGGAGATGAAAAAGATGAGGGAGATGAGGGAGTGTGGGGAAAGAGGGGGGAAAGATTTCTTCCCCATCCTCCCATACCTCCCACCCCTCCCACACTTCCAATGCCCAATGCCCCACCTCACCTTCCTTTTAGCGGTGGTTGGTTGGGTTGGCTGGGCTACGATGTCGCATGGGAAATCGAACAGCTACCCGTTAATAAAATTGATCCCTTGCCATTTCCTGTAGCTTTTTGGTATGAACCAGATTGTTTTACTGTTTTAGATCACGCAGAACAAATTCTTTGGTTAGCCGCCAGCGATCACAATGGACTCAATAAGTTACAGGAAAAATTGGATCACAGCCAAGCAGACAGCGACAACAACGTAGGATTGTCTCCCTCATCTGGCTCATGTGCTCCTCTGTTTTTGACATCAAAACCAGATTATGAGACAACTGTCAACCAGGTGAAAAAATATATTCAAGCTGGAGACATTTTTCAGGCAAATCTTTCATTACGATTTCAAGCGTCTACAGCAGCTTCTGGTTGGGAAATTTACCAAGCCTTGCAAAAAATCAATCCTTCTCCATTTGCCAGCTATTGGCAAACGCCTTGGGGGGAGGTGATGAGTTGTTCCCCGGAACGATTAGTATTGTTGCAAAATCGACAAGCACAAACCAGACCGATCGCTGGGACGCGATCGCGTGGTGCAAACCCAGAACAAGATAGCCAACTGGCACAAGATTTACTCAGCAACAGCAAAGAACGTGCAGAACACATCATGCTCGTGGATTTGGAACGCAATGATCTAGGGCGAGTTTGTGAATGGGGAAGCGTTGTTGTAGACGAATTGCTGACAATTGAGCGATATAGCCATGTGATGCATCTTGTCAGCAACATCATAGGCACTTTAAAAAACGAATCCCTACAGCACGGCGAAGCCGAACGCACCGTCATTGATTTGATTCGCGCCACCTTCCCAGGCGGCACAATTACAGGTTGTCCCAAAATCCGTTGCATGGAAATTATCGAAGAATTAGAACCCGTGCGACGCAGCTTATTCTACGGTTCCTGTGGCTATTTAGATTGGCGTGGTAATTTAGACTTAAATATCTTAATCCGTACCCTGCTACTAGCCCCTGAGAAGGAAGATGGAGGAGATGGGGCAATGGGGAGACGGCAAGAAAATTTCAGCTCATCTCCTCACCACCCCACCACCTCATCCCTCCCTCGCTCTCCACTCAACATTGTTTGGGGACAAGTTGGCGCGGGAATTGTTGCAGACAGCGATCCTGAGAGAGAATGGTATGAATGTCTGCATAAAGCTCAGGCGCAGTTGGCAGCGCTGAAAATATTGAATAATCAATCAGGCAATTCCGAGAAATAAGTAAGTCGGCACAATAAAACCAAACTATGTGAATAAAAATTAATTAGGCTAAAACCCTCTCTCCTCTTGCCTCCTGCCTCATCTCAACGATAAATTTTCCTACTCACGTACTTAAATTATCTTCTTTGAAGTTGCTCGCTGATGACTGATGGGTGTGAACAGTGGGATATTTTTTAGAAACGAAGTCCTTAAGGGAATGGAGAATAGGCAATACATAATAGGGCATTTTTCATTCTCTGCGTCAGAGTGTCTCCACTCCTCATTCCCCGTTCATATGACCTAATTTTGCTCCATTAAGCCACAGTTGTGGCAGTATGGAAAGAAGTTAGAAAGTTGGCTTTTGCCCTTGGGATGTTTATCGGGTGTTTTCCCATACTACGCCAAACTTTCAACAACCTCCGCCTCACTACCACTAGCTTAATTTGCTCCTTTAAAAATAGATCGAGGTCTTCAAAACCACAGTTTCGCATCTTAAGAAAATATTCTGACGAATGTTGATATTATCGTCTGAATGTTTGGAATCAACTGTGAAAGCATAAACATACTCCCACCTTGACTCTTAAATGAATCCAGAAAACGCAGAAACTTACATAAATCATCCAACTTGGGGTTTACTTTACAAAATCTGTATGGTTGATGAAAACCAGGATCTGTTCACGACACTTTATGCCCAACGGTTATTTTTTTTGGTAGCAAATGACATTAAAGGTATTAAGTTCCAGCCTATAGGACGCACCGAAGCTAGAATGATGTTGGAAAATCGCTTGCGTACTCTGCGTCGCGGTGGGCAATCTCAGGAGTACGATCAGCTTCAGAGTGTTTTCCAACGCACCTTCCAATGAACAGTTCGATTTACGAACGTATTGTTACCATTCGCTCCTCATTGCCAACTTCAGTCAGATTGATTGCTGTTAGCAAGCAAGTTTCTGCTGAAGCGATTCGGTCTGCCTATGCCGCAGGAATTCGTGATTTTGCAGAGAGTCGTATCCAAGAAGCCAGCATTAAGCAAGCCCAGTTGCAAGACTTATCGGATATTACTTGGCACTTTATTGGACATTTGCAAAGCAATAAAGCCAAAAAAGCCATTGAACAATTCCACTGGATTCACTCCGTAGATAATTTAAAGTTGGCAGTGCGCTTAGAACAATTGGCGCAACAGTTGGGAGTGAGTCCCCAAGTTTGCTTGCAAGTAAAAATTCTCCCAGATGCCAACAAGTCAGGTTGGAGTGTGCCAGAACTTTTGGCTGATTTACCCGCCCTGAATCAATGCAAAACTTTACAAATTCAAGGTTTGATGACAATTCCGCCTTCAGGATTGGATGAGGCGGAAATTCTGAGTGTGTTTAATCGATGTCGTCAACTGGCAAAAGAAATCCAAGAACAAAACTGGTCGCAGATAAAAATGCAGCACCTATCTATGGGTATGTCAGGAGACTACGAACTAGCAGTGCAAGCAGGCACAACGATGGTACGATTAGGAACCATCTTGTTTGGCGATCGCCTTTAGCATACTGGTCATCAGCCTTATAGTTGAGTATTAATTAGAGATCAGGATTTGATGACAAGAATTTTGTGACAGACTGGTGCAATTGGAAACAAAGGATATAGTATTGACAAGAGCAATCGCCAAGTAAAATTCGGGTGATAAAGAACTTTCCTTCGGACAAACCTTAGGATATAATCTTGACTCATTATTATGTTTAGGCGATCCACAGACCTTGCTACAAGTGTCCGTCTATTGCCAAAGCCCGTAGTACAGGCTACAAATAGCAATATATTTGCTGAAGTATCCACCCATGTAGCGATCGCAGATGGCTAAATTAATTTGAAGCCAAGTCAATACCGGCTATTCGCACCAGGAGAGTACACAATGAACAACATTTTTTCCAAACTCAGAGACTTTGTAGGTCTAAATGAGCAAGTGGAATACGAATACTACGAAGAAGAACCAGATACAGATAATAATTACCAAAATCTGTATCAGCAAGAAAATCCCCAATCAGTGCCACAAGAAACCCCAGCAACTCCAAATCGACGTTGGCGGGAACCAGTGCCTACAATGGGAGAAGAAATCGCAACAGGGTCAAAGCCAATGGGGAATGTGATTGGTATGCCAGGAGCAATTAACGGAATTTCGGAAGTTTTAGTACTCGAACCACGAACCTTTGAAGAAATGCCTCAGGCAATTCAAGCGCTGCGAGAACGCAAGTCAGTGGTATTAAACCTGACAATCATGGACCCAGATCAAGCTCAGCGAGCAGTCGATTTTGTCGCAGGTGGTACTTACGCCCTAGATGGACATCAAGAGCGCATCGGTGAGAGCATCTTTTTGTTTACGCCCAGCTGTGTACAAGTTAGCACCCAAGGTGGGGTTCTTCATGAAGTACCGCAACCACCAGCCCGTCCTTCTCGTCCCCCAAGTTCTTCATCTTCAAATCAAAATTGGGGCAACGAACCTAACCGGATGGCACAATAAAGTTAAATTAGTCTTTTGTCCTTCGTCCTTTGTCATTTGTTAGTTAACAATAAACAATGACTAATGACCAATGACAAATGACTAATGACCAATGACAAATGACTAATGACTATTAAATTTGGTTTAATTGGTGGCGGGGTAATGGGAGAATCGCTCTTATCCCGCCTTATCGCGCTTGGAATTTATCAATCCTCAGAAGTCATAGTTAGCGAACCGCTACCCTCACGCCAGAATTTTTTAAAACAGCACTATAATGTTGCTGTAACTACGGATAGTAGCGAAGTTTTCACCCAAGCCAAAGAAGTTATCTTTTTGGCAATAAAACCCCAAGTCTTGAGCACGATCGCTCAAGAATTAGCACACATTGAAATTCGGAATCCAGAACACTCACCGTTGATTATTTCCATCTTAGCGGGTGTACCTTTAAGTCAGTTAGAAGCTGCATTTTTGCAATTGCCAGTAATCAGAGCAATGCCCAACACGCCAGCAACAGTGGGAGCAGGAGTTACCGCGATTTGTTCGGGTGCATACACCAACTATAAGCATTACCAAATAGCACATCAAGTTTTTGAAGCGGTGGGGGAAGTCGTAGAAGTTCCAGAAGTGCTGATGGACGCAGTTACAGGGCTATCTGGTAGCGGCCCAGCTTACGTGGCACTCTTGATAGAAGCACTTGCTGACGGTGGAGTAGCCGCAGGTTTACCCAGAGTCATTGCCAATCAACTAGCTTTGCAAACTGTATTAGGAACAGCCAAACTGTTGCAGGAAACCAAAATACACCCAGCAGAACTTAAAGACCGCGTTACTAGTCCTGGCGGTACAACAATCGCTGGGGTTGCCAAGCTAGAACAAGCAGGATTTCGCTCAGGTTTAATTGAAGCAGTTAAAGCTGCTACAGAGCGATCGCAAGAACTGGGAAAATGAGGAGTCAGAAGTAGAAAGATGGGGAGATGGGCAGAGAATTTCAGCCCATCTCCCCACCCTTCCCACACTCCCAATCCCCAATACCCCTAACGAAGTTGACAAAAGACTCGTTAGTATAGTAGACAATCTGGTTGCAAATGTGATTGAGTGAATTATCCCGCGCCGTCTCCTGAACTTGACCTCAGGTCGATATTTCCCTTTGAACTGGATCTGTTCCAGAAAGATGCGATCGCATCCCTCAATGCTGGACGTTCCGTAGTAGTATGTGCGCCTACAGGTTCGGGCAAAACGTTAGTAGGGGAATATGCCATTTATCGCGCCCTATCGCGAGGAAAACGTGTGTTTTACACTACTCCCCTGAAGGCGCTGTCGAATCAAAAATTACGTGATTTTCGAGAAAAATTCGGATTTGATCTGGTGGGACTGTTAACTGGAGATGCTTCTATTAACAGAGATGCACCAATTTTGGTGATGACCACAGAAATTTTCCGAAATATGCTTTATGGTACGCCCATTGGGCAAGTCGGCATCTCATTAGTAGACGTTGAGGCAGTGGTGCTAGATGAGTGCCACTACATGAACGATCGCCAACGTGGTACAGTTTGGGAAGAATCAATCATTTACTGTCCCCGTGAAATTCAACTAGCAGCCCTTTCAGCCACGGTTGCCAATAGCGATCAACTCACCGACTGGCTCAATCGCGTTCACGGGCCAACAGACCTGATTTACTCAGATTTTCGCCCGGTACCTTTGGAATTCCACTTTTGCAATCCCAAAGGATTATTTCCTTTGTTGAATGATAGCAAAACCAAAATTAACCCCCGTTTGGCAAATCGTGGTAAAAGAAGACAAGGCGATCGGGGGAAAGCTGGTAGACCAGAAGCTCCTGGCATAATTTATACCTTGAGCCATTTGCAGCAACGGGATATGTTGCCAGCTATTTACTTTATCTTCAGCCGTCGAGGATGCGATAAAGCAGTAGCAGAAGTGGGTGATTTATGGTTGGTAAATAATGAAGAGTCCCAAATTTTACGGGAACAAATTGATGAGTTTTTAAACCGTAATCCCGAAGCAGGACGTTCTGGACAAATTGCTCCCTTGTACCGCGGAATTGCCGCCCACCACGCTGGGATTTTGCCTGCATGGAAAGCACTGGTAGAAGAACTATTTCAGCAAGGGCTGATTAAAGTCGTATTCGCTACTGAGACACTGGCAGCTGGAATTAATATGCCCGCCCGGACAACAGTAATTTCTACCCTTTCCAAGCGTACTGACACCGGACACCGCCTGCTGAACGCTTCCGAATTTCTGCAAATGGCGGGACGCGCCGGCCGCAGGGGAATGGATAAACAAGGTCATGTGGTGACAGTGCAAACTCCCTTTGAAGGAGCTAAAGAAGCTGCGTATTTAGCAACATCCAAGCCAGATCCCCTAGTCAGCCAGTTTACCCCCAGTTACGGCATGGTACTCAACTTGCTGCAAACCCATACCATAGAGCAAGCCAGGGAACTGATAGAACGCAGTTTTGGGCAGTACATGGCCACCTTACATTTAAGGCCAGAATACGATGAAATTGCAGAATTACAAGCGCAATTAGCCCAATTACACGAGCAAATCGCCGCTGTTGATGAAAATGAACTGGCTATTTATGAGAAATTGCGGCAACGCTTGAAAGTGGAACGCCAAATATTGAAAACCCTGCAACAACAAGCGCACTCAGATAGACAAGAACAATTGGCGATGATGTTGGGCTTTGCAGTTTCAGGAACTCTGTTGAGTCTCAAAGGTAAAAATATCCCAGTGTCTTCACCCATAACCGCAGTGTTAGTCGGAAAAACGCCTGATTCTGGTGAAGCTCCTTACTTGGTATGCTTAGGATACGATAACCGTTGGTATGTAGCAACCACAACAGATGTAGTCGATTTGTATGCGGAATTGCCACGAGTTGAAGTGCCTCCTGAAGTGCTACCACCAGCAGAAATGCCGTTGAAACCAGGACAGTCAATCCTTGGTAGTCAAGAAACATTTGCGATCGCCACCCAGATTCCCAATCCGGTAGAGTCTTTATATATGGCACCAGAAGTAGCCGAACAACTCAGTCGTGTTACTGCTATTCAAGAGCAAGTTGAAGCTCATCCGGTACATCAATCAGGTAATGTGGCAACGATTTTCAAACGCCGCGCCCGCTATGTCGAACTAGAAGCCGAACTCGAAGAGTTGCAAGGGGTTGTTGAGCAACAGTCACAACGTCATTGGGAAGAGTTTCTCAATTTAATTGCAATTCTGCAACACTTTGGTGCATTGGAGAACTTACTACCCACACAATTAGGACAAATCGCTGCTGCCATTCGCGGTGAAAATGAATTGTGGCTGGGTTTAGTATTCGCTAGTGGTGAATTGGACAACTTAGATCCGCATCATTTAGCGGCCGCCGCTGCCGCTTTGGTGACAGAAACTCCGCGCCCAGATAGTAAGGTTAACTTTGACCTCAGTAATGAAGTCACAGAAGCTTTAGCAAAATTGCGGGGAATTCGCCGCCAGATGTTCCAACTACAACGGCGGTATAACGTAGCATTACCTATATGGCTGGAGTTTGAGTTAATTGCCTTAGTGGAACAATGGGCGTTGGGTATCGAGTGGACACAACTGTGCCAAAACACCAGCTTGGATGAAGGTGATGTGGTGAGAATTTTACGCCGGACATTGGATTTGTTATCGCAGATACCCCATGTTCCCCATTTGCCAGACTCCTTCCAACGTAATGCTTATCGGGCAATGCAGCTGATTGATAGATTCCCTGTGAATGAAGTGGTTGAATGAAGAGGAGGTTGGGACGTGGAGACACGAGGATAAAAGGACACAAGGACATATTTAATCCCGTACTGTCTCTATTTTTGCGTCCCCGCGTCTTGTTCTCTCTGGTGTATAATTAAAAATGCTTTTTTGGTTTTTATATTTTATACCAAGATTAGGATAGGTAGTAGTGCTTTAAATTCCTGGAATAGCTTTGTGATTTAGGCTTTTAATCCAAAATCTCAAATCTCAAATCCCAAATTGGTATTAGATATAGTCACATCTATGAAGCTATCAAGATGTTGTTAACAGTCTTTTAGGAGTTATTGCCAGCCATCTACGCTTTTGAAGCCTAATACACTAAGTTTCCAGTACCGCGTAACTGACGTAAAGAATTGATGCAATATGGACAGTCACAACCAAATAATTTAATTGCTGCATCACTTTCCTCATCAGTAAAGTTCAACATGGCAATATTTTGATCTGACATTGAAGTGACAATGGTTGTGGAACGTTGTTTAGAAGTATAGGGTTGCTTTCTTTCTGAATCTCGAATGCATATAAAATCGGTTCCACCATGTGGGTTAGTGATACAGGTACGACCGTCTTGTGTATGCATTAATCGCTGACTGATACTAGCATGGGCAGGATGAAATACTCCTAGGGTGGAGATCAGCGAAGTAAAAATTGTGGAAGTGGAAAACAAATTGAGGATTAATTTTCTGTTCATCGGTTTCCCAATAAAATGTTTCTGAACGCTAAGGCTATCCGATTAATAGTTAGAGGTCAAGTGACCTTTTATCTATTTTTATCTCTACAATCAAAAATTTATCAGATTTTTAACTCTCAATTCATCAGAATTCGGGACTAGTATTTTTGCTTAGTGTTAGTACTTTCAAGTCAGAAGATAAAAGGTGATGATTTTACTGATTGAAATTTGACATTTAATTATGTTTATCTACTTAATTTTGTATGTTTATTATTCCCAGTTTTCACGTTTTTTTATCAAATAAATGCGTAATTTGATACTAAAAACGGGTATTACAAATAAGTGTTTGAGATAAAACAGGATTGTAATGATGATTTTAAGCTTGAGAAAGATTGCTGCTGTGTGTGCTCTATTTTCATTAGTCAGCGTTAGCGGCTTTCAAAAGTCAGCAGTAGCCACTCTCAACAATCAGTCCCAACTGATAGCACAAGGACAGGCTAGGATCCAGTCGCATCAAGTTTTTAAATCGATTTTGCCTAAACTAAAGCAAAAAACTCAAATCAAGATTTTATTACCGAAGTTTATTCCTGAGTCGAATGGTGAAAATCCAATTTACGCAATTATAGAAACTGCTAGCCCAAAAAAGTACGACATCTTAATTGGTTTCAGTCCTGACTGTAATGGTGGAACTGCTTGTCGTTTGGGTGTGCTTTCAGCTGAAGCGGTAACCCGCAAAACACCACGCCTGACTGGTAAACCTGTGTCTTTAGCTAAGGGCATTACTGGATACTTTGTAGATTTTAGTTGTGGTGCTAATTGTTCAGATGCTACCTTGACTTGGCGACAACAGGGTGTGCAATATACTGTGGGATTGAAAGCAGGCGATCGCACTTCTTTGATGAAAATGGCTAATTCTGCAATTAATCCGTGAATACGCACTATCAATTACTCAACAGCCGTAACAGTTGAGTTTCCTAGTGTTCTTGTATGAATATCTACCCCTGAACCGATAGCCCATTCTCCACTTTCTCACCCATCACCGTTTCATCTCCACTTATCCTCAAAAATTAGCCCCATCCTTGCTTGCAAGGAAAGGGCTGAACTTATCTAAGATATAATTCGTAATTTTTGGCTTAAATTACGAATTACGAATTACGAATTACGAATTACGAATTAGTTAATATCCGCCTTCTTCTTCGTATTCTGGCTGTCTTTCCTTGACTTTCTTGGGAATATTCACTGGCTTTGGGGCGTCTTCCCAAGCATCAGTCTCGAGGTCATCATAATCATCGTAATCATCAACGTATGGCTTGCTATAAGGCTGGGGTTCAGATTTTCGGGGTTGCGCTTGTTTATACCTGTCGCTACCTGTTGCTTCACTCCAGTTATCTTCTTCGTCGTCTTCTTCGTATTGAATAGACTCATACTGCTGCGCCTTCATCACTTGGCGCTGTGGTCTGACTTCTTCCACATAGTCTTCTGTCCATTCCTCTTCTTCCCGCGCTACGGGTTGGGGTGCGCGGACTCTCGGCTTAGGTGGCTGCAATGGCACTCCACTTGGCAGTTGATTGGGTGGTGCAATTGTCCGTGGTGGAGTATAGCCATATTCTTCTTCTGCATCGCGTTCCCAGGGTGCTTTGCCAATACCCAAACGCTCTAGTAAACCGACTGTCAACTGGTTCACCCGTTCTTCGGCTCCCTCAAACACAATCAATCGATTGGGGCCTGTACTGACAATTTCCTCGACTGAGAACTCGTAAGTACTTACAAATTGGTCAGGAATTTGGGGCAATCCTAAAGAGGCAATGAGTATGGAATCAAGTTTACCTGTTTCACCGTTGAACTTGAAGCCCCGAACTTTGCCTAATACTTCACCTGTTTCTGTAATTACTTCCCAGTTGATTAAGTTACTGAGAGATTCAACTTCAATATCTTCAATTACATCTTCATTATCAACCAGGATGACATCACCAATCTGGTTGATGTTGTTGAGGTACATATAGCGCGGTATGCCCGAAATAGAGATCAGGCTGTCTCGCAAACCAAGAGCCACAACCTCTCGTTGATCGATATCTACCCAGACTTGACTGACTATACCAAGCCGCTTGCCGTTGTCGCGGGTAATTACCTGAGTATTTAATATGTCGGAACGCCTAATTATTTGTTCAGAGGTCATTCTATACCGAGTCCTGATCTCGAATCCGGTTTGTCTATACACTATTATTAACAAAAACTCAAGCAGATGTATTGGATGATTATAATTTAATCCCCAAAACTTGAGTATAAGCTCCTCGTGCTTGAGTAACGCCAATTGTGCGTTCGGCTGATTCTATCATCGGACGACGCAAACTCACAACTATAAATTGTGCTTGTTGTGACTGTTGCTCGATCATTCTAGCTAATCGCTCGACGTTTGCCCCATCCAAAAACATATCTACTTCGTCAAACGCATAAAATGGCGATGGGCGGTAACGTTGCAAGGCAAAGATAAAACTCAAGGCTGTGAGTGATTTTTCTCCCCCAGACATGGAAGCTAGACGCTGTACTGGTTTACCTTTAGGATGGGCAACTAAATTTAAGCCACTACTAAATGGATCTTCGGGATTTTCTAGTTGTAGGTAGCCGTCACCGTCAGATAGGATGGCGAAAATCGATTGAAAGTTTTCATTGACGGCATCGAAAGCTTCTTTAAAAGCAAGTTGCCGCAATGTGGTAAAGTTTTCAATCCGCAAGAGTAATTCCGTGCGTTCGGCTTCTAACGTCTCTAATTTTTGCGTTAGTTCTTGAAGGCGGTTTTGGGTGCGTTCGTATTCTTCCAACGCCAACATATTCACAGGTTCCATCGCCTGCAAGCGTTTGGTAAGCGATCGCAATTCTTTCTGCAATTCTTCCAAGTCTACTTTATCTGGAACTTCTGGCAGCGGATTGGGTAATTCTGCTCCCATATCGCGCAGTTGACTTTGCAATGTAACTAGTTCTTCCCGCCGCTTTTCTTGGGTTTCCTGGAGTTTTTGGATTTCCCATTCTAATTGTTGTTGGCGCAAAAGTTGCGATCGCACTTCCTGTTCTGTGGTATCGCGTTTTTGTTTTTGTTCGCCTAATTTTTGCTCCATTTGGGTCAATGATAAACGGGTTTGGGCGATTTGGTCGTTTATCGTTGTGATCTGGCTGGAGACGTGATGAATCGCGTCTCTACAAGAGGTTTGTTGGGTTTCGTATTCTGTGATTCGGGTTTCGGCTTCTTGGGTTTTTTCTTGTAGGCGCTGTTGCTGGTTTTCTAAATTTTTTAATTTTTGTTCGGCTTCCCTTAAAGCTGCTTCACGTTGTTGTAATTGTTGCTCTTGAATTTTAATCGTTGCTTGGATTTGTTGCCATTCACTGGGGGTTTGGGAGGCTTCTAACTCTGCTAAGGCATGTCGTAATTGTTGCAGTTTAGTTTCTTGTCCTGGTAATTCCTGCTCCAAAACCTCTAGACGAGATTGAGCAACGGCTAATTTTTCCGTGTTTTGGATTAATTGCGATCGCGTCCCCTCTAATTGTCCAGTTAAATTCTTAATATCCTTGTGCAACTGTTCCAATTGCAACTGTTGTTCCCGCCGCGCCTGTCGCGTTTCTGTTAATTCTTGCGTCAATTGTTTGGTTTTAGTTGACAAAGTAGCGATCGCTTCAGTGCAACGCTGTAAAATTCGCTCAATGTCCAACAAACGATTTCTTAAACCAATAGCTTCATCAGATTCCGCCGCTTCCCCGGTACCAAACCGCAACGCCGAACGTTGAGTATTACTACCACCAGTCATTGCACCGCTGGTTTCCAACAATTCCCCGTCTAAAGTAACGATGCGATACAGTCCTAAATTTTTCCGCGCCGCCTCAAGGTTGGCAAACACCACCGTATTACCGAAAACATAGCTGAATACATCTTGATAACGGCGATCGCAATCAACTAAATTCACAGCGTAGTTAACAAAACCACTAGCAAAACGCAGCGTTGCATCTTGGGTAAATTTGGGAGCGTGAATTTTATTCAGCGGTAAAAAAGTCGCCCTCCCTGCACGTTTCTGTTTAAGCAGTTCAATACCCGCTGCGGCGATACTGTCATCTTCCACCACAATATGTCCCAAGCGTCCACCAGCAGCCATTTCCAAGGCTAGCTGATGGCGGGGTTCCACTAGTCCCAACTGCACAACTAAGCCGCAAACACCAGGCATTCCTGATTGTAAGATAACTTTACTAGCTTGGGTTCCTTGGACTTCTTGCTGTGCTTGCGCTTGCGCCTCGATTTTATCCAACTGGCGTTGTTTTTCTCGTTGTTCAGAAAGTAACCGTTTTTGGGTTTCTTGTTGGATTTGCAGTTCTTGTTCTGTGGCTGAGAGATTTTGGGCTAAATTTTGGATGGGTTCGCTAGAGGTGTTAAATTCCGTTTCAACTCCACTACACTGAGTTTGTTTTTCTGCTAATAGCGGTTCGTCGCGTTCAATTAACTGGGTTTGCTCTTGGATGAGTTGTTGTAACTGGTTATTGCGTTCCCTCAGTTGTGCTTGTTCCGTGCGTTGCGGTTCGAGAGTTTGCAGCAAAGTTTCAATTTGACGGTTATACGCCGTTTGTTGCTGCACCCAGGCCTCCGAAGCCGAGGCGATTTCTGCGGCTGCTTCGCGGGAGGTTTCTAAAGCTTGCTGTGCTTCATTTCTCTGCTGTTGTGAAGACGCGATGAATCGCGTCTCTACAAGTTGGGTTTCGGCAATTTCTTGGAGGGAATGGCGGTGTTGTTGAATCTCCTGCTGAGTTTGAGCTAGACGCTTAGCAGTTTCTTGGGAAGTTGTTTGTAATTCCGTTTGCTGACGCAATAATTGTTTGCGTTCTGCCTCTTGGGTAGCCAGGGTAGATTGTACCGCCAAAAGCTCATCTTCTCCCAAAGCCTTAACATGGGCATTGAGTTCTTCCAATTGGGCAGTTTTTTGAACAATCTCGGAATTCAAAGTTGTCAGTTGCGTATTCAGTTCCCCAGAATTGCGATCGCCACTTTGAATTTCACCAACCAACTTTTCTTGTTGTGCTTGCAGCGAACGCCAAGATAAAACAGCTTCCCAAGATTGCTTGGCGAGAAATTCTGCCCGAAGTTTTTGATACTTCTCAGCTTTAGCCCGATCTTGAGAAAGGCGATCGCGTTGTGCAGTTAATTCCGTCTCAATAATCCGACAGCTATCTTCCTTTTCCTTCACCTCATCTAAAGTGCCTTTGGCTTGATTAATCTTGCGATCAAACGCCGCCACCCCAGCCAATTCATCAATAATCTCTCGCCTCTCCCGCCCATTCATCGAGATAATACTGGTGACATCCCCCTGCAACACCACATTGTATCCTTCAGGATAAATCCGCAGATTATCTAATTCCTCGTGCAACTCGGTGAGCGTACAACTGACACCATTGATATAGTAATTCGACGTATAAGTTCCCTGGTGAGTTACTCGCAACTTCCGAGTCACACTCCACTCAGCCAACTTTGGATTTTGAACTTGAGATTTAAGAATCTCTTCCCCAATTTCCCCAACTTCCTCCTCTTCCTCCTCTTCTCCTCTCTGCGCCTCTGCGCCCACCGTTCGCGAAGCGTCTCCCTTAGGAGAAGTTTTAATCGGCACAAGCCCCCGCTCAAACTTTTCTCTGCGTGAAACTTCATCCGACAAATCAAACGTCACCGTAACACTAGCCTCAATCGCAGCCCGCCCCTTAGCTGTTTGAGTATTATTTACCAAATCCGGCAAGCGATCGGCTCGCATTCCCTTAGAACTAGCGAGTCCCAAACAAAACAGCAGCGCATCCAAAATATTTGATTTACCCGAACCATTCGGCCCAGATATGACAGTAAACCCCGGCAGCAAAGGGACTTGGGTAGTACCGCCGAAGGATTTGAAGTTGCTAAGTTCCACGCGCTTGATATGCACCATAGGCGCTGGTTAACTGGACTAATGGCTATTGAAGAACAAGTGTATCAACTAATTCCAGATCCGCAAGAGGGTAGGGGAGAGAATTTAGGATTATTAAGCCACACGAGCCAACAGAGAACCCAGAGGAGGGAGTTGAATAACTATACCTGTTTCTTTAGTTATATTCCAATACGGTTCAGTTAAGCCTCAAAAATAAAACTGGTGTAGGTTAGGTTGAACAACAAAACCCAACATTATCGAGGCTGTGTTGAGTTTTACTTCGTACCAGTTAGTGGAAGCATTTATTGCAACATTTTAGCTTTGCCATACCGATAGGGTGCGTTGTCGCTCAGCGCAACGCACCATCTTAATATAGTCTACCGAGATACCGCACCTTCAGCAGTAACTACATCTTACGTTTTTTAAGTTGAGCTACTTAACTAGAAGTTCAGCTATTCTCCTATGGCTTTTTCACAGCATCGACTTTTGCTTCTACCTTCACTGTTTTCACACCTTGAACTTCCTTAGTCAAAGTTTCAGCTTTTTTAAGTTCATCAACAGAAGCCGCTGTACCTTTGAGGATAATTTCACTTCCTTTATTTTCAACTTGTAACTTATTCCCTGGTAAACCTGTATTCAACTCTTTACTAACTTCAGTTTTTAAATTGCTTTCAGTTTTTGTTGCTGCGGTTTTTGGGGAATCGGTTTTAACTTTAGTGTCTATAGAAGGTGGTGTAACAGTGGTTGGTTGTGCTGGAACATTAACAGTTTTATCGATAGTTGGATTGGTTTCGGAAGCGGGTGTAGCTGATGTTTGAGGCGCTTCGTTGGTAGTGCTAGGAGTTTCCGAACCAGTTTTAGTAGCTTCTTGGCAGCCCACAGCACCAATTACTAAAATACCACTTACTAGAAATAGAATTAGCTTTTTCATTGTTTATCTCCGAATTCAGTACTTGAAGCGATTAATTAAGGTGTGTAATGGTGAGGAGCAAATGTTAAAAATTTTTATTTGTTGTTTGTCATTTGTCCTCTGTCATTTGTCTTTTGCCATTTGTACTTTGCAAATGACTAATGACCAATAACTAATGACTAAAAAATTTGGAGAAGCACCAATTCAATTTCTTTAGGGCTGCTGACTAATATAGCTCTACATCAGTCTGCGGCTGTCTGTCAATTCCAGGTAGATGCGAACTAGTTTTTTGGAATGAGATTATGCTGCCCTATAGTAGTGATTTGATGTTATCAGATTTGAGCAAATTTGGCGATATCTACAATAACCTCGCCTATGCAACTGAAAATTTTAGCGTTTTTCCAATTCTCTGCCAGCAAAATTACCAACAAAATGTTACTTTAAAAAACTATGGCTTGCTGAGAATGCCCAAAATATCAGGAAAAATTAGCTAATGCCCTACCTTACTTCCCCCCGCGAAATTCACGCCATTGTTGCTGAATATACTCAAGCTAAAACACTGTGGATAGATACAGAAGTGGCTGACTATAAAAGCCGCAATCCCAAACTGTCGCTAATTCAGGTATTGGATAATCCTGATGATATGAGTGGCGATCGCGTTTACCTTTTAGATGTCTTAGAACAGCCTGATATTATAGCTGAATTTATTCAAGAAATCATGTTAAATTCTCGCATTGAAAAAGTTTTTCATAATGCCAGTTACGATCTAAAATTTCTCGGTAATAAGAAAGCAAAAAATATTACTTGTACTTTGGAAATAGCCAAGAAAATTCCTTATTATCTCTTGCCATTACCAAATTACCAACTCCAAACTTTAGCTACTGCACTTTGTAGTTTTAATAATATCGATAAACAAGAACAACAAAGCGATTGGGGAAAACGTCCTCTAACTGAAGAACAAATAGAGTATGCTTATCTAGATTGTATTTATCTAGCTCAAATCCACTCAAATTTGTTAAATTTACAAGCCAAAACCAGCCCTGAGCCGACAACGGAAGATTTAAAAATGCTCAGTGCTAGATATTCGCAACTTGAGCAGCAATGCAAACTGTTAAATTCAGAATTTGAGCATTTACAAGAACGTATAAAAAAAGCAATGCAAGCTCAGAATATATCTGAGACTATTGATTGCAAACTGAGTAGTTACGAACGTACCACAGTCAAAACTACGTTTACAGAATTGGTAAATTTAGCACAAACCCAAGGTCTAAATTTAGATTTTTCGATTACACTAACTCAGAAACTCCAAAAAGATTTAGGGCAAAATTTAGAACAATTGTCTGTAGATATAGATAAAACAACTGCTTGGCGACTAACTCCCAAAACTCAAGATAGTGAAACGGAGAGTGAGTAATATCAAGTTTGGTTAAAAATTTATCTCATGTCCGCTGAAATAACCGTCATGGCGACGCATATTGAGAAAGGTACAGGGCTTGAGGATTTTAAATTTTGCATGAAAGGATTTGTTTTGCCCACTAGGATTAGCCATTGCGGTGGATGAATTTTGGCATAAACCAAGTGGCATCAACGCATGTATCTTGCTTTTTTGCAAGAGCAGAGAAATAATTTTTAATCTAAAATCTCAAATCTAAAATTGGTATGGTCAATTAACCAAATTTATTGAAAGCTGTATCAAAAGTTAGAAAAATTATGCTCGTAAAGAATTAAAATCTAGATTTTGGTATTACTTTATTTCAGGTGTTCTCAAGAAAGAATGAAGACATTAGTAACCAGATTTTCTTGTTCTGATTTCTGAATTGTGAATTGGTGGATTCTTCTTCAAGGCATATCTTAACTTATGATACGGCGTTTATTTGGGCAAAAGCGAACAAAGGTAAATAAAGTATTTACCATAGCTGTTTTTACTACATTGACAGCAATTAGTAGCGTTTCTTGCAGTAAGAATGATAATGTATTGGTAACCGAAATCGGAGTTAGTACACCTAGCCGTCGTTCACCCATCAGATCCAAAGCTGAAGCTTTTTATGTTCAGGGAAAGAATCAGCATGTCAACGGCGATTTGCAAGCGGCGATCGCTTCCTATAATAAGGCAATAGATCAGAATTCCGAATATGTCGCTGCATACAATGGCCGGGGATTAGCCTACTTTGATTTGGGAGACAAGGAAAAAGCGATCGCAGATTACAATCAAGCGCTGCGGATCAATCCCAATGACGCCGAAGCCTACAATAACCGAGGAAATGCCCGCGCCTCACTAGGAAATAACCGAGAAGCAGTTAAAGATTACAGTGAAGCGATTCGCCTAAATCCCAATTATGCCGAAGCCTATAATAACCGGGGAAATGCCCGCGCTTCATTAGGAGACAAAAAAGGGGCGCTAGATGATTTTGACCAAACCATTGCCCTCAACCCCAGATATGCAATTGCCTACAATAACCGAGGAAATGCCCGCGCTGCCAATGGAGATCCCCAAGGAGCGATCGCAGATTACAATGAAGCAATTCGCCTCAATCCTAACTTTGCCCCCGCTTACAATAATCGAGGAAATGCCCGCGCTACCAATGGAGACAAAGAGGGAGCATTAAAGGACTTGGAACAAGCAGCAAACATGTTTCAAACTCAAGGCAATAATGATTTATATCAACAAGTGACAAAAAACATTAAAGAACTTGGAAGTAGATAAAACCAGGGTTTTAGTTACAATACTCGCCTTTGATGAAAAGTAAGTTACGTAATTCGTAATCAAGAATTAAATTACGAATTACGAATTACTAATTATATCGATAAAATCACATCCCAGAACCAATGTGGATACGATCCTCAACTTCTGCAAATTTTTCCTGTGCCTGCCGTTCAGTACTCAAAAGTGAAACAACAATTGCCACAATAAATGCTAGAGGAATAGTGACTAATCCAGGATTTTTCAGTGGGAAGGGTGCAGAAGCGTGCTTGAGAATTGTTACCTGAATAGTAGGTGACAAATAAATTAGTATTAATGAGGAGAAAGTACCTACTACCATACTTGCAACCGCCCCATTGGTAGTGAAGCGTCGCCAAAGCATTGATAGCAGCAAGGCTGGGAAGTTGGCACTAGCAGCGATCGCAAATGCTAAACCTACCATATATGCCACATTTTGTCCTTTAAACAAGATGCCCAAGAGTATAGCTACTAACCCCAAAAGCATTGTTGCACCACGAGCCACCTTCAGCTGTTCTGACTCATCAGCATGACCGGAGCGCACCACATTCACCCACAAATCATGAGACAATGCAGCTGCACCTGAAAGTGTCAACCCAGCGACAACCGCCAAAATCGTTGCAAAAGAAACAGCGGCTATAAAGCCTAAGAAAGCATCACCACCGAGAAATTCTGCCAACATCGGTGCAGCCATATTACCACCAGTACCAATTTGCTTGATGGCATCTTGACCTACTAGCACCATCGCTCCAAAGCCTAAGATGAAGGTCAAAAGATAAAAAACGCCAATAATAGCTGTGGCGTAACTAACAGATACTCGTGCTGCTTTGGCATCGGGTACTGTATAGAAACGCATCAGAATGTGGGGTAATCCAGCAGTGCCAAACATCAACGACATCCCCAAAGAGATAGCATCGAAGGGGTCAGAAACCTGTTTGCCGGGAGCTAATACACCTGTATACTTTTCAGATGCAGCGGCGAAAAGAGCGATCGGGTTAAAGCCAAATCGTGCCAGTACTAAGATAGATAGTAAAATAGTTCCGCCAAGCAACAGAACTGCTTTGATAATTTGTACCCAAGTCGTGGCAATCATGCCGCCAAAAATTACATAAGCCATCATCACACAACCGACGATGACCACAGCTAATTCGTAATCAAAGCCAAACAATAGTTTGATTAGTTCGCCAGCACCTACCATCTGGGCAATTAAATAGAAGCTAATCACTGCCAACGTTCCAATTGCAGATGCTATGCGTACAGGTTTTTGTCGCAACCGATAAGCTACCACATCGGCAAAGGTGTATTTGCCTAAGTTACGTAGTGGTTCCGCAATCAGAAACATCACAATTGGCCAGCCCACCAAGAAGCCGATAGAATAAATCAAGCCGTCAAAGCCGTTGAGTGCCACTAACCCAGCGATACCTAAAAAGCTAGCTGCACTCATGAAGTCTCCCGCTAAGGCTACCCCATTTTGGAAACCGCTGATTTTACCGTCAGCTGTGTAAAAGTGTGACGTACTTTTGGTGAGCTTTGCCGCCCAATAGGTAATGCCTAAAGAACTTACAACAAACACAAAAAAGAAAGCGATCGCCAACGGGTTAAACTGGCCAAGTCTGGAAATATCCGCTGCCGCTACTGGCAGATCGCACCAAAATACAATATTCATGCTTATTTGGGTTTAATATTTGGGATTTTGGACTAGAAATTGCTAATAATTAATTCACTTGCGCGTCAGGTTTGCAATTTGGTCATCGTAACTGCTGTTTGCCCAACGTACGTAAATAAAAATTAATATCCATGCTGAGACTATTACCAGCGCCCCTAGTAAAATTCCCAGACTCAGACCTGGAACTACTAATGACCCCAACAGGGGCTTATTGAAGGCGATTAACAGGATAAAACCAAAGTAAATTAACATCATGGCTCCGCTCAGAATCAGGGATACTCGCCAACGTTCAGCCGCGAGAGCCTGGAGAGCCTTTGTGCGATTGTTCATGTCTTCCTTGAGGTTGAGAAGATTAGGTCAGATTGTCTCATTGAAGTTGATTTCTGGATAATTTTCTTAAAGATTATTAGTAAATCTATTGCAGCATCAGGTAATAAAATTAACTTTTAAAAAAAATATACAAAGTAAAAAGACAGTAGTGACTATATTTTCATATACGTGAAACTACAGTTGGCATTAAATATCAAAAAAGCTGAAATATCGATGATTTATTATCTAGTTATTGACTCAGGAGTAGTTTCTTCTCTTGAAATACCTAAGTAAGGGCTAAAAATATCAAATCTTTATCTCTAAAAACTTAAACTTAATCCGTATCTACTGGTACTTGTTTCACCTTTAAAGTGTTATCAAAAATTTTTTATTAGCTAGATAATCAATTAAAAATAATTTGCTTTTTTAAGTTTTCTTTATCGTAAATACCAAATAATACCGGAGATTATTACGTGTTAAATTAGTAAAATTTATATCATTAATTTGTAAATATGCAGATGGGCACTATTAAAATATAGTAAATTATGATACTAAAATTATCTGACTCAGCTTTGCTATGCGTTGCAATTGGCAGAGATAAGAACTCGATGGTTGTAGTGAGAAAAAGCTGACTTTGAAGAAGTGTCTGGCTTGGCGATCGCTCATATCAACTAATTTGGAATATCTCGTTTTGCAAAATATTTCGGAAAGAATGCGAAAAGCATCAACTTCAGTTTGTAGATCCGTATATATCTACAAAGGTGAGATGCACGTTTTAACCTAGTCCTTAAAAAGCCCAAATTTTAGCTTCTACCATACCAAAAACCAAAATATATGTTTATTGAAACATTAATTACAGAGCCGATTTATTTTTTCCGAATCATTATAATTGTCATATTTTCTATCACTTTACATGAACTTGCTCACGGCTGGGCTGCTATGACTCAGGGAGATAACACTCCCCAAAAAACTGGTCATCTCACGCTTAATCCTATAGTTCATATGGGCAAGGAATCAATCATATTTCTCTGTCTCATGGGTATAGCTTGGGGACAAATGCCGATCAATCCTTCTAAGTTTCGTTCTCCTAAGTTCGGCAATATTTTAGTATCCGCAGCTGGGCCATTATCAAATCTGACTTTAGGTATTCTATTTATTGTGATGCTCAAACTTCTTTCTAATTTGAGTTTTTCAGGACTCTTTAGTGTCGAATTTATTTACTTAGCGGCTCGAATCAATTTGACCTTATTTCTGTTTAATCTCTTACCAATTCCACCACTTGATGGCTTTCATGTCTTCAGTGAAATTTTCCCAAAGCTAAAACCATTAGAACATACCCAATTCGGACTTTTTGCACTGATGCTTCTATTCATAATTCCAGAATTTGGCACGGGACTTGGTGAGATTGCTGATTTAGTTATTCAGTCCGCAGTGGGAACACAAACATTAGCATTTTAGATAAATCTAAAGGACAATTTGAATTAAATTTAAATTAGAACTTGTGGTTTTTGCGAATGCGTTACGCTTTGCTAACGTACTACGACTCTACTCAATTGGGGAAACCCACTGTTACAAGGCTGGCTTCCCTAAATATACTTAAATTTTCTCCCCAATAAAATCAGATTGCTAGATATAATGACTTCAGTAATCTTAACATTGAAGTTAGTGGATATGCTTAGTTACCTTGAAGGCAGAACTTGAGTGGTAAGATTACTGTGTTTGATCTGGAAGACTTTTTTTACCTTTCATCTGACCTATTCTGTATTATCGGACAAGATGGTTTTTACCAGCAAGTGAATCCAGCATGGGAACGAATGTTGGGATGGAAAGCCGAAAACTTGATCGGACATCCGTGGTTGGAATTAGTGCATCCAGAGGATATCACAAGCAGTCAGCTGCCAACAGAACCACAGCAGCAGTTACACTGGGATAGTCGTTATCTTCATAAAGATGGCAGTTATCGCTGGCTGTGTTGGAGTTTATCAACTTCTCAAAAGGGACTCATCTATGCAGTAGGTAAAGACATCAGTCAACAACTGCGGCGAATAGAAGCGCTACAAACTGAACGCCAAAGCCTTTATAACCTACTTAATCAGTTACCAGCCTTTCTCTATCTTCAACCCAAGGATTACGGGGTGGGATTTTTTAACCAACGCTTTCGCGAGGTATTTGGAGACCCCACAGGTAAACGTTGTTACGAGGCGATCGCTGGATTAAAACAACCTTGTCCTGAATGTCCTACCTTTCGTGTTTTTAACAGCAACGCTCCGCAACTCTGGGAATGGGTAGATAGTAAAACAGATCGGGTATATCAGATTTATGATTATCCATTCAAGGATATGAATGGTGAGCCGATGGTTGTAGAAATGGGTTTAGATATTACTGCTGTCAAAAAAGCCGAGGCTGCTTTGCGAGAGCGGGAGCAGGAATTAATCCTAAAAAATCAACAACTTCAAGAAACCCTTGAACAATTACAAAAAACCCAAACACAATTAATTCAAACAGAGAAGATGTCTTCTTTGGGACAATTGGTCGCAGGTGTAGCTCATGAAATTAATAATCCGATTAACTTTATCAATGGGAATATCACTCATGCTAAAGAATATATCCGACAATTATTAAAAATACTGCAACTTTACCAAAAAGAATATCCCCAACCAACACCAGTGATTCAGGAAGAAATAGAAGCGATAGAGTTAGATTTTTTAATTGAAGACCTAAAGAAATTACTAAATTCAATGCAAATTGGTAGCGATCGCATTAGTAACATTGTACTTTCATTGCGGAACTTTTCGCGACTAGATGAAGCAGAAATGAAAGCAGTCAATATCCACGAGGGAATTGATAGTACGCTAATGATTTTGCAAAATCGCCTCAAAGCTAAGCCTGATAGTTCCCAAATCCAAATTATTAAAGAGTATGCTCAACTTCCTCTAATAGAGTGTTACGCAGGTCAACTTAACCAGGTATTTATAAATATTATTACTAATGCGATTGATGCTTTGGAAGAGTTACATATTAAAAATCAGCAGTCAAGTTGCAATCCACAAATCACTATTCGTACTGAGTTACTCAACTCAAATAGGGTTGCTATTGAGATTGCTGACAACGGAGGGGGTATGTCTCAAGAAATTCAACAACGTCTATTCGATCCCTTCTTCACGACTAAAGTAGTAGGTAAAGGAACTGGTTTGGGGATGTCAATTAGCTATCAAATTATCACAGAAAAACATCGGGGACAACTGCGATGTTTTTCATCTTTAGGAAAAGGAGCAAAGTTGATAATTGAAATTCCTATTCAGCAAAATAAACGTATAAAAGTAAATTTATTGAGTAAACATATAAAATAATCAAGCTGCTGATAATAATTAATATTTTTGATATATAAGTTTTTTAAAAATTATCAATTAGATTTGTAATATATCTTTTTAGTGGTACAAGCTTTTGTACCACTACTATCTAATCAGTAAAATTAGAATTGCTTTGCTATGCAATCTAATTTTATATACCAACCGAAACAAGTTTACTGTAATATTCTATTTTTGTATAAAGACTTATAATACTATTACCAACTGCAAAAAGAGTACCTTTTTGCTCATTTTTAGAAAATTGCAAATTGGGATATTTAGCAGCAGCTTCTTCAGCAGTCATGGCTTTTACTTGTATTGTTTCTGGTAATACTCCAGTACAACCAATGTAAAATACTAAGGGAGAAATCTTATATTGGTAAATTTTTTCGATATATTGCTCTAACTTGGTATTTGCAGTTGTTAAAGCTGTAACCATTTCTTCTTTACTGATTTGTTTGCCAGTTTGTTTATCCTGCAATAACTGTACCAAACTATCAGCACCAACTTTCGTAAGAAGATTTACGACTATACCATTTTGTTCAAGTCCAAGAAAATTATCAAAAATTGGGAACATCAACTCATCTACTTTTGTAATCTTAATGCGTGATGATAGTAGCCTCTGCCTAACGGTAAGGTTTTCATTAAATACCATCTCAAAACTTGGCTTAGTGATAATTTCTCCAGTCTTTTTATCATAAAGACGATACATTCTATTTAGAAATTTGTTAGCAGAATGTAACTTACTCAAATTCAGAATATCTTGACTACCAATGTCTATTTTATAACTCAATCTCGATTCAAGAGTACCATTTACTAAAGCCTGCTGGATATCTGTGTATTCATTAGTTGTCGGAAAGTTGATGTAAACATTCTTGGAGAGATAGTGATTTTTAAGCTCATCTAACTGTTCTGGTACAAATAGATCTGATTGCTTTTTCAAATGAGCAGAAATAATACTATTAAGTATTTTAATTTCTGCAAGGTGGTTGAATAGTCCATCAATGTTGCTGTAATCACTATCAGCAGCTACAAGCGGCAAGTTATCTAGCCGGATACTATATTTAACACGAAAGTCAAAATCTTTTGCATCCAACACACCTTTTTCTTTAAGCAAATCAAAAAGTTTTTTACTACTAATTTTGACTTTTAAGGATTTGATGTTGATTTTGCCGTCCCTGACAACGGTATAATTGTTAAAGCTATTGAGGTTATTGACTAACAAACCTGCTATTTCAAGAGTTGGAGTTTTATCAACCACTTTCGCAAGTTTGACTTGACGTTTGATTAGCATATTAATAGTAGCGGTATTGCGATTAAAATGAAACTCGCCCATACCAATATATTCAGCATTATCTATATTTTCTATTCGCAACCAAGGTTGGAGTAGTTTCCCTTTTTCGTCTCTCACACCTTTAACACGCTTGATACCTGTTCTCTGATAATTTT
Organism: Nostoc sp. PA-18-2419; assembly: GCF_005869855.1. GTDB lineage: Bacteria > Cyanobacteriota > Cyanobacteriia > Cyanobacteriales > Nostocaceae > Nostoc. Next base: position 56,347 of record NZ_SZNH01000030.1, read on the forward strand.
CTTCCAGGTCTTTAATATTAACGATAATATTGTTGCGATATTCTCCAAGAATTTGGATGAGTTCTACTAGAGAAATCTTATTATTTTTCATCTTATCACCTTTGAGGAAAACTGTAGTTAATCAAATTGATTAATTTGCCAAAATAAGCTATTTAAACTGTGCAAAATAGAAGAGTAAACAGATAAGAAATTGATGCCAATTGGCATATTCCACACAAACAAATACTGTGCGATCGCAATTGCTTCACTAACTAGCTACTATGGGCGTTCAGTGATTACAAAGTTTGGGTATTTCCTACCAAACTTAAAGTTACATACTCACCGGATCTTCATTTATAGTACGATTGTACCATAAGCTTGTCAAGTTGTGTAGCCGTTGAGCTATAAGACGTGAGAATAAACCAGTTCCACATCCAATATCAAGAACGTTGTCGCAGTGTAATGGTAACTATTTGAGAAGAAAATTGTGATAATGACTGTTGTGATTCCAATCTTGTTGCCCATGCAAAGCAATTGGGTTAAAATCAACGGCGAATTTTTTCAATTAAGGTATGATTTTTGCACATTTAGGCTCCAGGTTTGAAATAATCAAAAAGGCGATCGCCTGAATCAGCGCGAATCAATGCTACAACTACATCTGGTAAAGCAGCTAAACTGGGGTACACTAAATAGCGTGCTTCCCAACGGGGATGGAACTTCTCTTTATAGGCGTGCAATCCTTGGAAATTGTAGAAGCGACTCAAATGCTCGTAAAGATAGTGCAATATTTTCTCTAAGCGGCGTGATTCTGGGTTATCTCCAACTCCTGCTAGGGCAGAAAGACCAAAATTAAAGCTATCATAACCATATTCTTTAAAATGCTGGAGCAGCGAAATAAATAAAAAGTCCATTGTGCCATTTTCAATGGACGGGCGGTAGCGCATCATATCAATAGTTGCTTCGTTGAGTTGATACTCTGGGATAATATTAGCAAAGGCGATGATTTGACCTTCTGGACTATGCATCACAGCAATTTCGCACCCTCGCAAATAAGCTTCATCAAACCAACCTAAAGAAAAGTGTTTTTCCGAACCTTGTACCATATTTAGCCATTCATCGCTTACAGGTTTAAGTAAGTGCAATAAATCATTATCAATTGGTGGTTGGTAAAAGTTAATTCGGTATCCTAATTTAGTTAAACGATTGATTGATGGTCTAAAATTTTTCCCCGCTTTACCTTGTAAAGTAAAACTTTTCAAGTCAACGATCGCTTCTTCTCCAATCTTGAGTACTCGAAATCCCAATAATTTGTAAAGTTCAACATCTTCGGGCAAAGTTTGGTAAAAAGCAGAATACCAATCATTGCGTTGACAAAACTGTTGAAAAGCAATAATTGTCTCTTTGCGGTCTTCAATTGGCCCTATGGGATCACCTAAGGCGATCGCACCTCGTCCTTTGGGAACATAAGCAATCACACTTTTACTAGAAGGACTGAAATAATAACTTTTATCATTTAAAAGTGTCAAAGCTGCTAAAGAAGAACGTCCATATTTTTCGACAATTTCTTTAGCTTTTTGTCGCTCGTTAGGAGTTACTAAATTACGCCATAACACAGGTTGTAATAGCATTATTATTGCGTATGTAATAGTAACTGCTGCAATAATATAGATAGAATTAGCAAAAAAATCTCCAAATTTGCTTTTTGGTTGTAGTCCCAAATTGTCCTCGGTGAAGAACATTGCTAAAGTCTGAAGTATAGCTTGACGCCAATTAAAATTCTCTGAAAACTTACCGTCTAATAAATAAAATCCAATGGTTCCGTATGCGAGAGTAAATAATAAAGCACCGAGAAGCACTCGGACTCCCTGTGCAATAGAAGGACGGTCTGATTGCGCTGTAAAAATATGGCGCATCACAATTAATTGCACTAATAAAACCCCAGAGAGGAGACTTTCTTCATAGTCTAATCCTTTCAGTAAGTGGCTGAAAATAGAAACTATTAGCAGACTAATTATAAGTAACCAAGCTACTCTTTTTCTTCGTAATAAATTAGTAGCAAGTGTAAGTAAAATAAACCCAGTCAATGCTGCAAAAATATGACCAGTAGCACGAATGTCAAATGGTAAAAATTCTTTTAACCATTGATTTCTTCCGTAGAGGTTAGGTGTGACTGCTGATAACAAATTTACTACGCCAACTAAGCCTGTGAGTAACGCTGCACTCCAAAGTCCAATCTGAGTTTTGAAATTATTTGTCATTTTTAATAGTTTTACTGTTAAAATTCTTAAATTCTAACTCCTAAATTTTTAAACTGTTTTCCTACATAGGAGAGAGAATCTTTGAGATGTTTGTGAAAGTAGTTCCAGCCGATATCGGCACCAGATAAACCATGACCACCCGGAAATGCATAAAATACATGAGCAATGCCTAACTGATTTAAGGTTGCGTTGAAGGCTTTGGTAGAAGCTAATAAATTAGTATCATTCACACCTGCGTCTAAGTAAATTCGCAATTGTTTTCTATCTGGAATTGGTAGCTGTTGGACAATTTGTTCAGGACTATTTTGTGAACCACTGCTATCAGTAAAATAACCGCTATGACTAAATAAAATATCGAAGTTGTTGAGATAGCGTAACCCGATATTAAAAGCTCCCCATCCCCCAGAGGATATACCTCCTAGCGCCCAAAATTGGGGTTTTTCTAATGTGCGGTAGCGTGACTTGACAACTTGTACTAATTCTGAACCAATCAAAGTCCCTACTTTGCCATTTGGGCCGTCAAAATAATCAGGATCGTACAAAGGACTCGAACCGCGATTATCATTACCATCAGGTGTAATCACAATTGATGGTGGTAATTTCTTAGTTTGATAAAGTTCATGCAACACCTCTATAATTGCATATTTATCAGCATAAGCACGAGCATCGTCATGTCCTCCATGCAGTAAGAATATCACGGGGTAACGCTTTTGCTGATTTTTGTGATAGTCAGGCGGTAAAATCACACCATAGCTGCGAACTGCACCCATCGCTTGGGAGTTGAAGGTTGCCAATTGAAATTTTAGTCCAGTATTTGCTTGTTCTTGGGGTGGGTCTAGTTGCGGTGCACCTAAGATAAATACATAATAATAACCAGCAGTGGTCAGGAGTGCGATCGCTCCTAATAAACTAATTAAAATTTGAGAATTTTTGATTTTCATATAAAAGCCTATTTAATTGTTTAACAAAAATTTCCGAAACTGGAATCTGTTATAACCCTGCTTTGAAAATAGGGAATGGGGGTCTGGAATTACCTTAAATAAAAAAGCAAAATATTACTGCTGTTTACAGTTGACAGTCAACAGTCAGTAGTAAGATTTTTCCAACTAAAATAAAATTGCTATATGTGCTTTCTAAATACAAAATTTCCATCACCTTTTTAAATATTCCCTATTGGGACTAGTTCTTCATTTAAAAAGCTTAAACAAATCATATATCAATCCTGTGTCAACACGATGGAAACTTTACGACTAGTTGTAAAATACTCAGATGTCTATACCTAAGTCACAAAAATATCAATAAATTATGAAATTCAGTTTAAATATAACTACGAACCACAAAATTCTCAACTTCTCAACAAGTTAAAGATTTGAGTTACAAATTTGATAATTTAACAGATTCTAGTCAGTTCAATTTAGTTTCTTATACCAATTTGAAAAAAGAATGCGATAGATACATAAGCTGCTCCACATATAAATTGCATAATTATGGCCGGCAAGATGCCCACCCCACAAGACTTTAATGAGATTTAGATATGTAAACTAGATGTGGAACAGCTTATCTCCAAAACCTTGTGCTGTCTGGATTCTTAATCTGTGAATTTTGTTAGCGCAGCTAAGCCCCCGCGTCTCTTGCGTGTCTCGTAGAGAGCGTCATTTTGAATTGGTATTACTTGTATCACAACCCTCAATGATTTGTCGCTCTAGTACTTTTGTTCAGTCTGCCAAATAGGAATGTCAGGCTTGTCCTTTACATTCTAGGGTTTTCAGGATTGAGCCTTGATTAAATCAGCAATCACCTTCACCAGATTTTCTGGCTCAATTGGTTTGGTAACATGTCTTAGAAACCCTACTGCGATCGCTTGCTGTTGGTTGATTTCTCCAGCATAGGCAGTCAGAGCGATCGCCAAAATTTCTCTGTCTTGAGGGCGCATGATTGCCCGGATTTGCTGCATCAGCATATAGCCGTCCATCTGAGGCATTCCAATATCGCTAATCAATACATCAAAGTTTGTTTGCTTAAAAGCTTGCAAAGCTTCGATTGCAGAAGTTGCTGAGGTAACGAGAGCACCACTTTGCTCTAGTACAAAAGCAATCAAATTTCGTGTGTCTGTATCGTCATCGACTAGCAAAACTCGCAGATTTACCAGGGCAAGCGATGAGGAACTCCCTATGAGAGATAAAGAAGTTGATTCATCCAAATGCCTCTGGTTTTCATCTTTTAAAAGCGGCAGTCTGACAGTGAATCTAGCCCCCTGTCCAACTCCTGGGCTGTCTGCGCGAACGGTTCCCCCGTGCAGTTCCACCAAGTGATGAACGATCGCCAACCCTAACCCTAATCCACCAAATGCGCGAGTTGTTGTACTATCGGCTTGACGGAAGTATTCAAATACATGGGGGAGAAAGTCTGGATCGATACCCTTACCTGTATCTCTAACTTGAATCTGAGCTTCGGCTCCTATGCTGTTAAGTTCAATTTCCACGCTTCCACCATCAGGTGTAAACTTAACAGCGTTAGTAAGTAAATTCCAGATGATTTGCTGTACGCGCGCAGAATCCCCAAGGATTTGCCCTACCTCTTTTTCAAACACCATCTCAACTGAAATCGATTTGGCTTGAGCCGCTAACTGCACGGTTTCCATTGCGGCTGTGATGGTTGATGCCAGGTTAATAGGAGCCATGTTGAGACTAAGTTTACCACGCAATATGCGAGAGACATCTAACAAATCCTCAATTAGTTGTACCTGTAGCTTGGCATTGCGTTCGATTGTTTCTAAAGCATAAGCTGTCTTTGCAGCATTTAATCTACCGCTACGAAGCATACTCGACCAACCTAAAATCGGATTGAGGGGCGATCGCAACTCGTGGGACAGTACCGCTAAAAACTCATCTTTAATTCGATTTGCAGTTTCGGCAGCTTGGCGGGCGGCTTGTTCTCGTTGCAGAATTTGTTCTCGTTCAGCTTCGATGCGCTTGCGCTCGGTGATATTCTTGAACAGAAGGGCAACTTTACAGTTCTTTGGCTGTCCAACACGGCAGGCATATACCTCAAACCAACGATTCATCACTTCAGAACCATTCTCGAAACGAATTGATTCGCCTGTCAGCGCGACTTTACCGTAAATCTCATACCACTGAACTTCAAGATTTGGAAGTATCTGACGCGCCGTTTTGCCCACTGCTTGTACTATTCCCGTTTGTTTCTCGAATGCTGGATTGGTTTGCAAAAAACGGTAATCAATCGGCGTATTGTTTTCATCAAACAGCATTTCGATGATGCAGAAGCCATCATCAATGGACTCAAACAGCGTTCGATAGCGTTCCTCCGAACGGCGCAAGGCTTCTTCAGCAAGTTTTAGTTCGGTAATATCAATGAGTGCGCCAGGAAAAGAAACAGCACTGCCACCCGCATCATACTCGACTTGCCCGCAAGCCGACAGCCATCGCTCCTCGCCACTGGCAGTGCGAACGCGGTATTGGGCGGCATACCTCTGACCCGATTTAATCGCTTGATTAATTGCAGGCAAAACGCTCAAGCGGTCTTCTTCGTGCATGGCATCGATAAACAGTTTGATGGGCAACCCTTCTGTGGTCGCAAGCGCAGGGTCTACGGCAAACAAGTCAGCAAATGCAGCATTGACAATGACGCAATCGCTCTTGATGTTCCAGCGCCAAGTGTAAACTGCTCCAGCCACCAAAGCGGACTCTAATTGCACATGCGCTTCTCGCAGCGCAATTTGGGCTTGGCTTTCGTGCTGCCCTGCATCAACAGCCGCTTGACGGGCGCGACTACTTTGCAGGGCTGCGGTGGTAAAATTTGCCAAGCTCGTCATCAGCCGCACATCTTCGCTATCGAAGTGGTGTTGCTCGTCGTGAGACAAGATCCAGACCGTGCCGATAGGCTGCTTGTCAATGACTAAAGGAATAACTAAGCCTTCAACAATTGCAGGTTTAATTTGTTGCAAGTAAGTGAAGTACCGTTCGGGGTAAAAATAAAGTTCGGGCGATCGCCTCTCTAAACACACTCCACAAGCGCTAAAATTACCTGGGGTTGTCCGCTGCTCGTATTGCTCTAACTCTCCAGCCAGTGCTACCCAACGAAAAATTGACTCTCCACTGGAGGATATTTCTAATAAACTGACCCCGGCAGTTCCCGCTTGACAAAGACCCCTAGCAATACCAACAAGGGTTTTGAGCATACTTTGGGGCGATTGAACAAGTTGCTGAGCCAGAGTATGTAGAGCTTGGTTCTCAGCTTGCAAATCAGATGTTTTGGGCGAGCGACGAGACAGTTTTTCTGTAATCAGAATGTCTTCCAAACTAATTTGCTTCTGGTCTTCACAGGTCATTGCCAAGCTCCATCTCTGGAAAATACCAATCCAATAATACTTTTCCCAGTACGCCCACCAAGCAGCTGCTCTTTAATCTAATTAAGTGCCATTGGGGACGACGTACTATGTGCGTTCTCACAGCAATTCACGGTTTTAAATGAAATGCCCAAATTAGCAGCAAACTCTTGTCGAGAATTTAAGTGTCGTCGCTTGAATAATTACTCAAACGAGGGAATACTCAATCGTTTTTGACTGGACTATTCAGATATACTTTATTCTAGTTTTCAATTGTAATGAAAAGCTTAATTTCAGGAGAGCGCAAAGTTTTTTTCACAAGTGCGATTCATATCCTTTACTCGATTGTCAGCGATCGCAATATAAGCTAAACACAATCAAAGAGCAACTCAATGAACTGTGAGTGACGACTTGCGGCGAACAACAGTTCGGTGATTCTGGACTCAAAACTTAGCACTACTGCAATTCGTTGCCTAACAACTGGTTCACCCGATTGGGTGAATGCGATCGCCTAGTCAGGAACTACTCTAAAAGAAGGTGCAGTTTTGATTGTGCCAGCATCATCGCCAACAGAATCAAAACTGCTCAATTGGCTATTCTAGCTTTTAATTATACATCAATAACTTGTTTATAAAGGGTCGAATAGTGGATGAAATCGTTGTCAAATCCCTGTCTACACCAAATTGTCAGCAAGAGGTTATTAACGTGCTATCAAAAATTGCTGTCAATTTACCAGGAGTAATTTTCCAAGTTCTGCAACGACAGGATGGTTCTGTGTCTGTGCTTTATCTAAGTTCTGGTTGTCAAAATTTGTTTGAAATAGAACCAGAAGTTATTGCAGCAGACTTTCAGGTATTATCCAAACTGATTCATCCACAAGATCTAAAAGCTTTTAGAGAATCTATAACTGTTTGTAGCACTACTTTTACACCCTGGCATTGGGAAGGTCGCATCATCACGCCTAGTCGGATGAAGTGGATTCAAGCTAGTTATAGTGTAGAACCGCAACAACAAGGGGATTTGCTTTGGAATGGCTTAGTCATGGATATTACAGAGCAAAAACTAGCCCAAGAAAAATTGCAAGAGAGTGAAGCCCGCTATAAAGCAATTTTGTCTGCTATTCCCGATTTGATGTTTCGTATTAGCCGCGATGGCGAGTATCTCGACTTGAAAAGTGAGGGAGCAAATGTTACGCTCGCTCGAGAAGAAATAGTAGGAAAAAATTTGCAGGAATTATTGCCGAGTGATGTTGCAGCGATTAGCCAAGAAGCGATCGCTAAAACTTTAGACACCGGAACTCTACAAACTTGTGAATATCAGCTACCAACCCCCTTAGGAGTTAGAGATTATGAAGCGCGCTTGGTAGTTAGCGGTGAAGACGAGATTCTAGCAATTGTCCGAGATATTACAGAACGCAAACAAGCAGAAATCGCTCTCCAAAATCTTGCCCAAAAATTTGCTAAAGCTTTTAGTTGCAGTCCTGATTCAATTACTATTAGTAGCCTGAAAGAAGGACGTTTTTTAGAAGTTAACGACAGTTTTATAAAACTTTCAGGCTATCAACGAGATGAAACAATTGGTAAAACTTCTTTTGATTTAAATCTTTGGATCGATGCAGGCGATCGCCTGAAGTTAATACAGGAATTACAAGCTACAGGAGCAATTCGGAATTTAGAATTACAATTTCGGCAAAAATCTGGAAAGATAATTACAGTCTTGCTTTCAGCCGAAGTCATTGATTTGGATGGTATCCCTTGCTTACTAGCAGTTCATCACGATATTACACAACGCAAGCACCAAGAAGCCAAATTACGCCTCTCAGCAGAACGCGATCGATTGTTGGCAGAAACCCTAGTACGAATTCGGTCTTCTCTGAACTTAGAGCAAGTTCTCCAAACCACTGTTACCGAAGTTAGGCAATTTCTGCAAGCAGATCGGGTTTTTATTACTTTAAATAATGCCAATTTAGAAATTAGAACTATTGCCGAATCAGTAGACCCAAAATATCCATCCGTTTCTGGTTGGTCTACTAATGATGAAGCTTATATTCAAGAATTAAGGAACTTTTTAAAAAATAATGTTGTGCGTGTTGTTGAAGATATAACGCAAATGCCACTATCTTCCAAAGTAACAGTACACTGTCAAAAATTTCAAACTAAGGCTAGTTTGGCTGTACCAATTATGCTAGATGAAGAATTATTTGGTGCGTTAATTGCTAATCAATGCTCAGCGCCGCGTCATTGGCAACCAATAGAAATTGATTTGCTACAACAAATGTCACAACAAGTAGCGATCGCCATTCATCAAAGCCGGATTTACCAGGAACTAGCACAACTCAACACTAATTTAGAACACCAAGTACGAGAACGTACAGCACAATTGCAACAAAAAATCCAAGAAGTTGAAGAATTACATCGTATTAAAGATGTAGTTTTACACACAGTTGCCCATGATTTACGAACTTCTGTAATCGGTAACTTGATGGTATTAAAAAATTTGTTAAATCAGGGAGTGAGGAACACTCTGACGCCAGAACCAGAAAAGACACAAACACACAAAGACACGGTGACGCCCAAAGACGGCGATCTGAAGATACAAACAGTGGAAGAGAGGGAAAATTCTTTAACAGCCTCAGAGCATCTCCCCATCTTTGCGTCTTCTTCGTCACAAATTCCCATATCTCGCTCAATAATCGAGCGGATGATTCAAGGTAATGATCGCCAACTGACAATGATTAACTCATTGCTAGAAATTAATTGCAGTGAAAAACAAGGTCTGGGAATTAAACTCGAACTTGTGCAGTTTAGCACCCTATTAGCAGGAATCTTTGCTCAGTTAGAACCCATACTGACACAAAATCAAGCAACTGTAAAAAACTTGATTCCCCTAGATTTACCATTGGTGATGGCAGATGCAACTCGGTTGCAAAAAGTTGTGGCGCATTTAGTGACACGTAGCTTGGAAAATAACTTACCAGGAATAAACTTTACCCTGAGTACTACCGTTGAAGCTGGAATGATTCGCACTCAGATTCAAGATGATGGTGTAGCTATGAGTAAACTAGAGCGCGATCGGCTTTTCGATCTGCACGTCCGTGATCCCCAAGATTGTTGTTCCACAAGCATTGGCTTAAAAATGTATCTTTGTCGCCAAGTTATTAAAGCACACGGGGGCGAAATTGGTGCAATTACCAACCGCAAGCGCGGGTTAACTTTCTGGTTTACATTACCTTTAGCAACTACATCCGCAACAAATCGCCCATAAATTACCAAAAAATGCGAAGGTGTTATTTGTGGCAATCTTGAGGAAGAAAACACCTTCAACGGTATAGGCAAAGTTGCTTGGATGCTAATGGCTACCCCATTTACAACAGTGCAAAGATGGTACAGAAAAACCTTTTCTGCACCAACAACAGATAAAATTATTACTCTATACAAAGCTTGGCGCAACCAATTTTTGTGGCAGAGATTGCATTTATGGTTGTGGCTGGCGCTGATTTGTCTATTATCTTTTACTTTGCGAGACATTTACGGCTTGTTTTTCCCTTTGCAAGAGTTGGAGAAACTGCCACAATTACTCCGACCAAGAAGCATTGTACTGAATATTACAATGCTTATAAATATACTTATCTGCTTTGCCCTACATAAAACTAAATTTGGTCGTCATCGTCCAGATTTATTATTTTTGGGTTCTTCTTGGTCAATTAGTCTAATATCACAGTTGTTTGCAACCCTCAGAGGTTTTGCACTACCCGATAGCATCGGTTGGTCGCTATTGTTCTTAAGTCAAGCTATCTTAATCCCAGTCTGCTGGACTCTTCACTTGCTGTCTCAAGCAAGTGTGCTAATTTACTATTTTGGTGTCAACACCGCACTTGGACTAAAAACACCAATCCCAGAACACCCAGAGATCTATAATGTAACGTTTATTTTATATATTTTTTGGTTTTGTACGATATGTGATATAGGTGTTTATCTGTACGATCGCCTGCAACGCTCTGAGTTTTACGCCCGTCAAGAACTTGAATCTGCTTACCAGAAACTCAAAGTTGCAGAAGCGAAATATCGCACCATTTTTGAAAACGCTGTAGAAGGTATCTTTCAAAGCAGTCCTGATGGACGTTACATTACAGCAAATCCTGCTTTAGCACGTATTTATGGCTACTCATCACCAGAGGAGGTAACAGCAAATTTCACTGATATTGAACACCAATTGTATGTCGATCCAAACCGCCGAGCAGAATTTGTGCGCCTGATGGAAAAGTATGGCAGGGTTTCGGAGTTCGAGTCTCAAATTTATCGCCGAGATCGGAGTATTGTTTGGATTTCCGAAAAAGCCTATGCAGTCTGTGACGAACGAGGAAAGCTGCTGTATTACGAAGGTTTGATTGAAGACATTACACAGCGCAAACAAACTGAAGAAGAACTACGAGTGTTTTTTCATGCAGTTTCTCACGACTTACGTAACCCGGTGCTAGGTACTTTGATGGTACTGAAGAATCTGCTCAACAGCGAGGGACTGGGGACTGGGGAGCAGGGACAAGGGAGACAAGAAAAAATTATGAAACCAGTCTCTTCCCAATCCCTAATCGCTGTGCAACGCTCAATTTTAGAGCGGATGATTCAAAGTAGCGATCGCCAACTTAACTTAATTAATTCGTTGATGGAAGCTCATATCAGTGAGGTGCAAGGTATTGTTTTACAACGTCAAACCGTACAATTACTGTCGATTGTCGAAGCAGCGTTAGCAGATTTAGAGCCACTAGTGGTGCAAAATCAAGCAACTATAACAAATTTGGTATCCGCATTGCCATTGGTGAATGTAGATCCTACGCAATTATGGCGAGTTTTTTCTAACTTAATTGTTAATGCTCTCAAACACAATCCGCCTGGATTGCTTTTGACAATCAACGCTACTGTTGAGGGTAATAACATTTATTGTACTGTCAGTGATAACGGTGTGGGTATTAGTCAAAAACAAAGCGATCGGCTTTTTGAGCTTTACTTTCGGGGTAGTAGCATCCGCAATTCTGTAGGTTTGGGATTGGGGTTATATCTATCCAAGCAAATTATCAATGCTCATGGTGGCGAAATTGGTATTAATCCCAATCCTCAAGCCGGAGTAACTTTCTGGTTTACATTACCTATCATTTGAAGTTCAGATCAACAGTTGTAATTGTCATTTGTTTAAAACCACTAATAAATGACGAATGACCAATAACTAAGGAAAAATTTTATGGTGAGAGGATTGAGAGTTAGTATGCTGCTGTTGGCAGTCTTAGGAAATTTAATATGGTCATTTACTGCCAAGGCAGATTATAAGGGCAAACTCACTGTGGAAATTGATGGATTAAAGAATAAACAAGGACAGGTTTGTGCGAGTATATTTGCTAACAGTCAAGGATTTCCTAACCAAGGCGATCGCGTTTTACAAGGACAGTGTATTAAGATTACTGATACTCCCTTGCTGATTACCTTTGAGAACTTGAAAGCAGGTAATTATGCCGTTGCTGTGATCCACGATCAAAATAGCGATCGCACTCTCAATCGTAATATTCTTGGTATACCCATCGAAGGCTTTGGATTTTCCAGAAACCCAGTAATTACCACCAGTGCCCCCAAATTTAGCCAAGCAGCATTTTTGGTAGCAGGACCGAACACTAATATTCAAGTCCAGTTGAAATATTTTTAGAACAGTGGGGAGTTAAAATAATTCGTAATTCGTAGTTACAATCAGTGGGGGTCTTACCCCCTCTTTAATTACGAATTACGTTAGCGAGAAACAAGGGTCATTACGAATTAGTAATTATTTGGTCAAGGAGAGCAAAAAGCTTTATCCCAAAGGTATTGGGTAAAACCAAATTTATCGAACTCAGATTTAATTACGAATTACTATGTGAATCTTCTGACCTATTGTGTTGTTCCGGTAAGGCACGTATTCTATTCATCTGACTTAAAGCGTATCGTGCTGTTGCTTGCACTTCGGCATCTGGATCTTCGAGTGCATGACAGAGTATCTGACTCATTTGATTCATCATGTCATAAACACGCGTCAAGTCACGGATTGCATTTTGCCGCACCTGTGGACTTTCATCTTGCATTGAGATTGCCAAAGCACGGTTCATCGGTTTGAGTATCCGGGCACCAATTTCGGTCAAAGCAGCCAAAATTAAACTGCTTTCTTGAGAATCAGCATCAATCATCAGGTCAACCATTGGCTGAATTGCCCGGGAATCTCCCTGCTGACCCAAATCCCAAATCGCCTTGCGCCGCTTGGTGGAGTCAGGGCTGCGTAAATCTTGAATTAATTCATCAACGATATTGAGTTTAGCAAGACGAGAAGTTCTTTCTGGTAGCAGCAATTGTGTAGTCGGTGGTAGCTGGGGTGTGTGTGGACTAGTTAGATTCTCTGGTGAAGATGTTGTAATCGGGTCTTTTTTTACTTTATTCAAACTTTTATTATTTGATATTTCCGACTTTTGTACTTGCTTGACCTGAACAAACCATCTCAGCAGGTAAAGAAATGCCCCAACACTTCCTAAAACACCAACGGCAAATATTAACCACCACACAAAACTTCTCTCACTAGGCTGAGGTTTTGCACTTGGCTTAGGAGTCGCACTACCAGAGGCAATAATTGGAGAAGTGACAATCTGATTTTTGGCTGTTAAAGCTGCTTGCAGTCTCTTCCTAGTCTCTAAACCAGCAAGACCATCTATTTTTAAACCCTTTACTTTCTGAAATTTCGCTACAGCGATTTCCGTAGCGGGGTTGTACTGTCCATTTACCACACCTCTGTAATATCCCAACTCTTTCAATTGGGTTTGTAGTCTCTGCACATCTGATTTTCGACTACCATATCTCAAAACAGTTGGACTAGCAGAAACTCTTGAATTAGCTTGTGCAAGTTCTAAAACTTCAGCTACTGGGTTAGATGTAGCTGTGCTTGGGCGATTTAAGTAAAAACCCAGGCAACAAAAACAGGAAAATATCAGGATTGAGGAACGACATAGCCTCATATTGCAAGTTTTAGCCTAAACGTGCTTTTGAAGTCATGGATATTACAATACCTTCAAGGCGTCCAAATGTTAAGTGTTATTTGTTATTTGTTATAGGAAATTAGGGATTGGTGATTCAAATACCTTATTATCCATTTCCCAGTTTCTAGTCCCCAGTCCCCACAGGGTCAAATTTTTTGGTAGATGCTTCTAAAACTGGTTGCTGCATATTAGCTTGTTCGCCGACACTAATCGTGTTATTCTGCCGTGGTAGAGTATCACGTTGGTTAATCAGGTAGATGCTGATTAAAGTCAGGAAAACACCTAGCCACTGTAAGGGGCTGAGAACTTCTGTTAGGAAGAGATTACCAAATAGTAAGGCAAAGACGGGTGTGAGAAAGGTGAGGGAACTCAGACTAGTGAGACTACCACTAGAGGCAAAGTAGAAAAATAATCCGTAGGCGATCGCACTGCCGAATACGGTAGCATAACCCAGAGCCACTAAATCGGATGCTCCTAAATTCTGCCATTGCTGGGATTCCACAACCGATGAAATACCCCATAGTGGCAATCCACCCAAAATCATATGCCATCCTGTAGCGGTCACTGGGTCAGTATGTCGGCAGACAAACCGAATTAATACTGTTCCTATTGCCATTGATAAGGCTGCTAGCAACATCAACCACTCACCACTGGCAAACAAATCTTGCCAGTTACCAATTGTGACATTTGCACCCGAATCAAGAATATAGAAAATCCATTCTTCTGGTAAACCAATCAAACTAATACCTGTGACTCCCAAGCCTAACCCCAGCCATCCCCAAAAACCAATACGTTCCTGGAATAACCACAACGATAGCAAAGCTACAGCCAAAGGTTGTGAGTCAATCATCACAGACCCTAACCCAGCACTGGTTCTGACTAATCCTTCTGCCAAAAATCCTTGAAACAATGTTCCATCCACTAAGGCAAATAAGGCAATCCATAGCCACGCAGTCCAAGTTTTTGGCTGGGGTTTACCCATCAATACTCCTGCTATCAAAATTAACACCCCAGCTGGTAACAGACGTACGCCTGCCATAAATAAGGGTGTAGTGTGGGGTATCACTCCTTTCATTGCCACCATTGCTGTCCCCCATAGGAAAAAGGGGGCAATTAACAAAACAGGAGCAAAGGTAAGTCGGAATGCACTGAGTTTCAGTTGCATGGGTTTGCAGAGGCCTTTGTTTAACAAGCGTAAAAATTGCTTTACCTAATTTTACCGAATTATGTCGTTTTATGAAGAACAAATACTTATTTGTAGCTTTAAACACCTAATACTGGCTGCTAGATGGCTTAATTTTAAATGCTATTTAAGATAAAAATGATTGGAGATATAGAATTTGTGTATTACTGAAGACTTCACTTAGAAAGCAAAAAGTCAATAAATAAGGGTCTTTTTGTAACTGAAATTTTTAATATAGCGACTCACACAAAAACCCACAGCCAAAGATTATAAAAATTTCTTTTCCTACTCTCCACTGCCTATTTTTAAGACAGGAATGAAGTTTTAAGATTATTGGATTTCATTTTTGAAGCTAATCTATTTAATCTAAACACGATTGCGAACAGAATAAATCTTGCAGGTAGTCTAACAAAATTGAGTATTAGTCAAGAATTTAGCTACATGAATTGTGCTTTTTTAAATATGGAACAACTAATACCCTTGAATGGAGTATTACTAAGTGTAAAATACTGATATATTTATATATACATAAGAATGAGGATACCTAAGTTTCTCAAGCCTAGATATCCCCTTGCAACATAACCTAACAGTAATTAAACTGTTGCCTACATTCTAGTTGCTAAGCTTATTTATTCAAATACTTCTTAGGGAGATTTATATATTCTTTCTTTAGTAGGATGAAATATAATGTAATTTTAAAGAAATATAGATGAATTAAGTATAAATCGTATAAGCGCTTGGTTGCTTGCTATCAAGTGTTTAAGTAGGTACATAACCGCTTTGCAATGTACCTGTTTTCTGCCCTCTAGGAGAAATCAGCAAAAGCAGACTTTTCTAAAGTCGCTACTAATTTCACGCGAAATTCTTCCTCAAATACTCCTTTTTTATAATCTAAACTCCATAATTCTAAGGCACAATCATCATCAAACTGGGATGGGAAAATCAAGAGATTGACTTGGCGAAATTGGGGATAATATTCACATTTAACTTGAGCAATTGCGCCAATTTGTCGCCGATCTAGCGCAACAGCTAATCTTAATATGGCACTCAATTGACTGACTATTTGTCGCTGCTGTTTAGTTAGTAAACATTGATAATTTTCATGTTTTTTCTTGGGTGGAGATTTGCGGTGATAACGGGCTAAATTGGCAATGATTTCAATCTCAGTTTCTGTATAACCGAGTAATTCACCATTGCGAATTAGATAGTAAGAATGCTTGTGATGAGACGAGTGGCTAATATAATGGCCGCAATTGTGTAATATGGCAGCTGCCCACAGTAATTGGCGCTCATCGGCTCCCCAATTGTGTAGGATACCTTGCATTTGGTCAAATAAACTTTGGGCAAATTTTGCCACGCGATCGCTATACTCTAAATTAATATGGTACTTATTAGCAAGCTTTAGAACATTGCGTTCTCGAACTGAACTTTGATAGCGCAGTTTATCTTCAATTAAACCGTGAGAAAGCATCCAGTCTACAATTACGCCTTCTCTAAGAGAACGTTCGCAGACTGTTACCGACTCAATAGACAAAAGGGTCATTGCTTCCTGTAAAATTACTGCCCCCGCAAGTATCACTTCTGACCGTTTTTCTGGCATTCCAGGTATAGCGGCCCTTTCTGCATTACTCAGTTTTCGTAAACGATTTACCAACTCCCGTAAGTCCTTGAGACTAAACTGGTAACCATTGAGAGTGGAGGGAATAGTCCCTGACTTTTCTCGCGCATGAATCATCGCTAGAGTTTCAATAGTGCCGGCCGTACCCACCAAACGCCCAGATTCTCCAAACTCCAGGTTTGCTAATACTTCATCTACAGAACGTTCCAACATTCCGCGTGCATAAGCTTGCAGATATTGAAACTCGGTATTGCTGATGGGATCAGTGGTGATTAACTCATTAGTAAGTCGCACTGCACCAACTTTGGTGCTGGTGAGAGTACGGGGTTGGTGACTGTCTCCCAAAATTAATTCTGTAGAACCGCCACCAATATCAATGATTGTGTGGGGCTGGTTGTGAAATTCCATTCCCGAGAGTACACCAAGGTAGATTCGTCGCGCTTCTTCTTGACCAGAAATCAAGTCAACGTTCAAACCCAATTCCACTTCTATACTGTGCAAAAAATCTTTACCATTGGGGGCTTCCCGTACAGCACTAGTTGCCACAGCAATGATTGTTTCAGCGTTGATTGTTTTGGCAACTTCTTGGAAGCGTCCTAAAGCAGCGATCGCTTTTTTAATAACCTCTGGTTTGAGTTCTCCTGTCGCAAGATTGCGATCGCCTAGTCTTACGGTTTCTTTTTCTCTGGCAATAATGCTAAAAGCTGGTAGTGTGGGGTCAATCTTCACCACTACCATGTGTAGAGAATTTGTTCCCAAGTCAATGGCAGCAATAATCCGGTGTTGGTCAACTGGTTGAGCTGGAATACTCTCCCAGCTAGGCGAAACTAAATTCTGCATCTAGTTTTTTCTCTATATTCAGAAGTGATGGCAAACGGTGGTATGTCGGGGTAGCTGACACTGATATTTATTGCAACACACTTGCTCAAATTCAGTGCTGAGTTACGAACTTTGAGTAAAGAAGTGAGATGTCCACTTAGCGAGAAGTCACTAGCTAGGGGCTATTTTACAGTTCTCATATAAGAGTACCGTTTAGACCCTCAAAGGGCGGCTTGTCATTGGCGTAACGCTATGGGGAAGCAGGCTACACCTAACCCTAACGTCTCCTGGAGAGAAAAGATATTTGAACTTCTTCCAAGGCGAGACGCCAAGGGCGAACGCTGACTCAACACTGGGCACTCAGTTTGGTCGAGATTAATTGAGCTAAGTATATTTACTCAACTGCTGATAACTCTAGTGACTATTTAAAGATCTTTAAAGTTGCCACTTGGGGTTATGTTTTTACAAATAACAAATAACGTTATTCTATAGATGTAAAGATGTATGAATTAGGGAATAGGAACTGGGGATTTGAGACTATGGCTGGGGGCTGGGGACAAGGGAATAAAGTTAAAAAAACTATTTTCCAATGCCCAATACCCAGTCCCCAATATCTAGTCCCCTCTCCCTACTCCCTACTCCCCATGCTATGTTAACGACACCAGAACGCGATAAAAAACCAATTTGGCTTGTAATTATTCGTCTTTTGCGCTGGCATAAACCAGAAGGACGATTAATATTGATGATTCCTGCCTTATGGGCTGTGTTTTTGGCAGCAGCTGGGAAACCGCCTTTGCCTTTGGTTGGTGTAATTGTATTAGGTACTCTCGCCACAAGTGCAGTTGGGTGTGTTGTTAATGATTTGTGGGATAAAGACATCGATCCAGAAGTGGAGAGAACGCGCGATCGCCCCTTAGCTTCTCGTGCTTTGTCTGTGAAAGTTGGGATTGTCGTCGCTTTTGTGGCGATGGCTTGTGCAGCAGTTCTGGCTTTTTATCTTAACCCGTTGAGTTTTTGGTTATCTGTAGCAGCGGTGCCTGTAATCCTGCTTTATCCAGGGGCAAAACGAGTGTTTCCGATTCCACAGTTAGTACTTTCCATCGCTTGGGGTTTTGCAGTATTAATTAGCTGGAGTGCGGTAACGCAGAGTATTTCCCAACCAACTTGGTTACTTTGGGGCGCAACTGTACTATGGACACTCGGATTTGATACAGTTTATGCTATGAGCGACAAAGAAGATGATCGCCGCATCGGTGTTAATTCTAGCGCTCTATTTTTTGGTGATTATGCCCCTGTAGCTATTGGAATTTTCTTTGCTGGCACCATCTTATTATTAGCTTGGTTGGGTGTAGTAATAAATCTTCACCTATTTTTCTGGATTAGCCTTGGACTGGCTACTATCAGCTGGGTTTGGCAATCTCTGCAATTAAGAAAGCAAAACTTACCTAACCCTGTTTATGCCCAAATGTTCCGGCAAAACGTGTGGATTGGTTTTATCTTGCTTGCTGGGATGATTTTTGGCTCTTTGTATTCATGAATTAGCGCTAAACAAAGATTTCCCGTCGTAGGCGGGTGGCGTCTCCACATCTAAAGGATTTAAAAAGTCAAATCTGAGCATTAACATCATATATACTTGAGGAATTTTGACCTGAAAAATTTAAACGGACTTTTTTGTAACAATTGTCTGCAAAAGGGCGATCGCTCCCTTGTAGGCTGTTAAGTAGCTCAACTTAATTAAATATCAAATTTGATTACGAGCAAAACTGAGTCAAAGAAGTAATCATAAAAATTACTATCTTACGTTTATTCAATGTTGACCTACTTAACAGGTGCATAACCACTGACTGTAAGCATTGCACTTACACAAACGGATAAATTTGAAATAAATAAAACTAATAACTTATATCAGTTTCGTAAAAGTCATAAAACTTGATTAAATTAAGTAAAGCAATGTAAAGTAATATTACAGACGCAAATAAACCGTCTGATTCATAAACAAACAACCGCACTTATAAAGCAATGACAGCAACCATTCAACGTCGCGAAAGCGCCAACGTATGGGAGCGGTTTGCAAGCTGGATAACCAGCACCAACAACCGTCTCTACATTGGCTGGTTCGGAGTATTAATGATACCCACGCTGCTAGCCGCCACCGCCTGTTTCGTAATCGCCTTCATCGCTGCACCTCCAGTAGACATCGATGGTATCCGCGAACCAGTAGCAGGTTCGTTACTCTACGGAAACAACATCATCTCCGGAGCAGTAGTACCTTCGTCAAACGCTATTGGTTTACACTTCTACCNCGCACTTATAAAGCAATGACAGCAACCATTCAACGTCGCGAAAGCGCCAACGTATGGGAGCGGTTTGCAAGCTGGATAACCAGCACCAACAACCGTCTCTACATTGGCTGGTTCGGAGTATTAATGATACCCACGCTGCTAGCCGCCACCGCCTGTTTCGTAATCGCCTTCATCGCTGCACCTCCAGTAGACATCGATGGTATCCGCGAACCAGTAGCAGGTTCGTTACTCTACGGAAACAACATCATCTCCGGAGCAGTAGTACCTTCGTCAAACGCTATTGGTTTACACTTCTACCCAATTTGGGAAGCAGCATCATTAGATGAGTGGCTGTACAACGGTGGTCCCTACCAGCTAGTAATCTTCCACTTTTTGATTGGTGTATTCTGCTACTTAGGTCGGGAGTGGGAACTTTCTTACCGCTTAGGAATGCGTCCTTGGATTTGCCTAGCATTCTCCGCACCAGTAGCAGCAGCTACAGCAGTATTCTTGATTTACCCCATCGGACAAGGTTCATTCTCTGACGGTATGCCTTTAGGTATTTCCGGAACCTTCAACTTCATGATTGTCTTCCAAGCGGAACACAACATTTTGATGCACCCGTTCCACATGTTAGGTGTCGCTGGTGTATTCGGTGGAAGTTTATTCTCTGCAATGCACGGTTCTTTGGTAACCTCTTCTTTAGTTCGTGAAACCAGCGAAAACGAATCTCAAAACTACGGTTACAAGTTCGGTCAAGAAGAAGAAACTTACAACATTGTTGCAGCACACGGTTACTTCGGCAGATTGATTTTCCAATACGCTAGCTTCAACAACAGCCGTTCATTGCACTTCTTCCTGGCTGCATGGCCTGTGATTGGTATCTGGTTTACGGCGTTGGGTGTCAGCACAATGGCGTTCAACTTGAACGGTTTCAACTTCAACCAATCAATCATTGATTCTCAGGGTCGTGTAGTCAACACTTGGGCTGATATCATCAACCGCGCTAACCTGGGTATGGAAGTTATGCACGAGCGCAATGCTCACAACTTCCCTCTGGACTTGGCTGCTGGTGAGGTTGCTCCTGTCGCAATCACCGCTCCTGCTATCAATGGTTAATT
>NZ_SZNH01000071.1 GCF_005869855.1 Nostoc sp. PA-18-2419
GTCAGGTCTAAACTTAGGAATGACACGGCTCTATGGACGTGCAAAACGTGGTGAGCGATTGTACGACTCTTGCCCCCGGAATCGAGGAAAAAACATCTCGTTAATTGGGGCGTTGAGTATGGATGGACTAATTGCCACTATGAGTATTCCTGGCAGCGTCAATACCGATGTATTCTTAACCTACATTCGAGAGATTCTGACACCTCAATTGTGGGTGGGAGCGGCTGTAGTCATGGATAATCTACCAGTACATCAAGCCCTGGTAATTCGAGAAGCTATTGAAGCTGTTGGTGCGCGGCTTGTCTTTTTACCTCCCTATTCGCCTGATTTGTCTCCTATCGAATTGTGTTGGTCAAAACTCAAACAGTGTTTACGTACTGCAAAAGCCCGTACTTGTGAGCAACTTAACCAAGTATTAACACAGATTGTGACTGAGCATATTTCCTCCGATGATGCTTGCGGCTGGTTTGCTCATTGTGGTCTATTCATTTGAAAACTACTGTAAAACCCCGTTTTTACATGTTGGATTGTCAGGCAAGGACGATGCAACTATCTGAGAATGGGCAGCCCAAGAAAACTGCCCTATTTTTGTTGTAAAAAATACCAGTAGTGGCTATTATTTGATTACAGTTGATAGTCAACAGCCTTTATACAAAGTTGCTCTCAGTTCAGTAAGTGGGATGAGTAAAACATTCCATTTTGTACAAAATTATAAAAACTCAATCTTTCTCTCTGCGCCTCTACGTGAACTAATGCTAAAAATTTCTAACCTTAACGTTTATTACGGTGAAAGCCATATTCTCCGTAACGTAGATTTAACCGTACCATCGGGGCAAATGGTTTGCCTCATCGGACGCAATGGTGTAGGTAAAACCACCCTACTCAAAACCATCATGGGTTTACTCAAACCCCGTAGCGGTACAATTAATTTCGCTGAACAATTAATCAACTCCAAATCTACCGACCAAAGAGCAAAGTTAGGAATTGGTTATGTTCCCCAGGGACGAGAAATTATCCCCCGTTTAACAGTCAAAGAAAATCTGCTCTTGGGGTTAGAAGCTAGACGTAAACCAGTCAAAAAAGCAGAAATTCCCGAAGAAGTTTTTAGCTTATTTCCCGTATTAAAAACTATGCTCTCGCGCATGGGTGGAGATTTAAGTGGAGGACAGCAGCAACAACTAGCGATCGCTCGTGCTTTAATAGGACAACCTCAATTACTCGTCTTAGACGAACCCACCGAAGGTATTCAACCGTCCATCATCCTAGAAATTGAAGCCGCAGTCCGTCGCATCGTCGAAACCACAGGTATTTCTGTATTATTGGTAGAGCAACATTTGCACTTTGTTCGTCAAGCCGATTACTATTACGCCATGCAAAAAGGTGGTATTGTCGCCTCTGGTTGCACCGACGAACTCAGCCAAGATGTGATTCAACGTTTTTTAGCGGTTTGATTTCTGATATTTTTAACTCAATTGTGTCAGAAGCAATCAAATCTGCTGCTTCTTGTAAAAGCTCTTGCTGTTCCTTTTGAATTGCTGCTAAACGACTAGAAATTTCTACTAATCGCTGTTGTTTATTTGTTTGAAAATTTTCAGGTAGTAAAACTGGCAGGTTATCTGTTGTTTTAGTAGGTGTGATTCGTTCAACAGCAAAACTACCAACTTGAGTTAAGGAGACAAAGCTAACTTTAACTAAAGCCAGAAGTAACTTTATCGGAACTTTTAGTAGTGACCAACTAGCTGTTTCAATAACGCGGACAATTGCTCTGATGATACTCCAAAGTAGAGCTAAGGCAAAGACTAGAATTACTAAACTAATAATTGGGTGATTAGCCGCCCAAGCTAGTATTTGAACTAACCGAAAAACTACAGGGTGTTGTGTTAGCCAATCATTAATAGAAGAATTAATTGCTGTTTGTACTGCTCCGGATGTTGTACTTTTAAGTTGCTCTGCCGTTTGCCAACTTTGTTCTAAAGAACCTTTAGCTTGTTCCCAAGTTGTAGTAACTGTATTAATTGCCTTATCGGTTGTAGTAGCTGCTGTGTTTTGTAAAGACTGTCTAGCTTGTTGGACTATATCTTTCGCTGTTTGCAAGCGTTGCAAAACTTCTTCAGATAAATTTATCTCTATAGGAAGTGCCATAAATTTTACCGAGGCTTAAATCGAACCCGCAACCCATCTTTAGGACGATTAGGAATACCCATTGTATTTAGACTTTGATTGGGTAAGATTTCCCAATCATAGCTACTCAGAAGATGGGCAGCGACAATCTTCATTTCCATTTTCGCAAAAGCTATACCAATACAGACGCGCGGCCCACCGCCAAAACCAACTAAACTAAAGGGATATTGTTTGTGTTCTTGACGCTGAGGGCTGAAGCGGTCTGGGTCAAAACGCTCTGGCTGAGAATAAATTTCTGAGAGGCGATGAGTAAATGCGATCGCATAATATAATTGCCAACCGGCAGGAACATAACAGCCTTTAAATTCAAATTCTTTAACAACACCACGAAATCCCGCACCAACAGACGGACGTAGCCTTTCAACTTCTAATAAAACCCGGTCTAAATAAGGCATTTGTCCCAATTGTTCTAAAGTTAAAGAACCAACATCAGCAAATTTTAGTTGTTCTTCCCTGGCGCGTTGCAGTACCTCTGGATGACGGGCTAATTCTAGACACAACCAAGTCAACATTGTGGTTGTGGTGTCATGTCCGGCAAAAAGTAATAGTAGCGCTTGGGCAATAAGTTCTTTTTCACTTAAACTATTACCATCTTCATCTCTAGCTTGGACTAACAAACTCAGAACATCTTTGGTTGGATTTTGCTGGCGCTGTCTGACGACCTCAGTTACATGCTCTAAAATTTGATTACGGGCTGCTAAGGCTTTCCCAAATTTAGTAAATGGTAAGGGCAAAGGATTAATAGCAAACAGTCCATTTGCCAGAGTTGTAAACAACTGGCTTAGGCGCATACCTTCAACTCCAGGACGCGTACCCAGCAACAATTGACTGGCAATATCAAACGTCAGTTGTTTAAACTCTTGGAACCAGGTAAACTCCTGCTGCTCCTCCCACTTTTGCAGATAACTACGTGTAATATCTTCTATTGTGACGACATAATTCGCCAATGCTGGTCCATGCAAAGCTGGCATCATCAAGCGGCGATTTCTACGGTGTTCCTCTCCATCTTGTAAAAAAAGTGATTCACCCAGCAATATCTTAAAATTAGCGGGCCATCCTTCGCGCCAAGAAAAATTATCTATATGGGTTGACAAAACAAACTCTAAGGCTTCTGGTCCTATCATAACTACAGTAGGTCTGCCAAGAAGATGAGTTTTAAAAATAGAGCCATACTGCTGATAGCGCTTTTTACTAAAGTTGCGGTCAAATAAAAAAGAAAGTGTCTCACCTAATATAGGTAAACCAAAGCTTCCAGGAGGAATTTTATTAGTTTGCATATATCAATTTAATTACTTGATTAAAAATGGATTTCACTAACGTTAAAATCGAACTCACAATCTATCTTTAGGTAGAGATAATTAATTTTTAGCAGGCGAATGCTATTTTTTATCCTACCAATGATATATAACCTAAGTATGACGCAAACTAACCCCAACACCTTCCCCAAATACGTCGGCAATAATTGTTGTTGAGATAGGGCAGGAAGCAGGTATCAAGAGGCAGGAATAAAAAGGGTTTGAGCCTTGTTTATTTTTCTTTACATAGTTTTGTTTTATTGTGCCGACTTACTTACAACAGAAGGAGCAAAAAGTCTTCAACTTGCTACGAAAGAATAAGGTTTTTAAACCTCTTCCTCAAATGGGGAGAGGAATGGAGCCGGGGTTTTTCAAAATTTATTAAATTTATACAACTTTAAACGGGATAATTTATTTCTTAGAGTTCCCTAAACCGGCATTAAATTACTACTAATAAATTAAATTGCTATAGCAAAATTCTCGGAGCTTGACGTTTAGCCAATGACTTCACCGAAAAGTAGAATTTATAAAAAAGAATTTTACTCGCCACAAACTACATAATTAACAAAAGCCGCCATTGTTAGACTTATCTGCATGTTCTCTGAGGCTGAAGCAGTTAAAAAACAATTATCTAACCACTTCAGATACAGATAACGCAGAAAGAAAAGTCAACTTTTTATAGTATAGTTACAACTTTATAATTGCTAATTACCTTTTACTCTGGCCAAATTTTTTAGATATAAATAGGTTAATAATCTCACGTATTTGCTGTACTATATTTGGTGCAAGTAATACAATAAGCACTACATAAGTTATAGCGCCTAATAATATGCAAACAGCTAACAATGTTTGTACATTTATGAGATTTTTTAATAATTCCTTAGCTGTAAAAATCACAGTAACCATACCGAGTACTCCAGCTAATGGAATCACGTATTGGCGCAGATAACCACTTAATTTAATACCAATTAGTTTACGAATAAACCACAAATCTATAGGTGTTAATAGGTAGCTGCGAATCACATAAATTGCTGCAACAGCTACGATTCCCCAATGTACAGCAATTGAAAAACCAATAACGTTTGCTATGGAGTGCATAAAGTTTAGTCTCAGTTTCCAAAACGGTTTACCCATCGCTGTCATGACAGTACCGTTAAAGTAGCTAACTGAATGAACAATACCAATAAAAGCCAGTACTTGCATCACTGGAATACTTGGTAACCATTGCTCTCCAAACAAAACTCTTACTAATTCGGGTGCTAATGCTGCCATACCCAAAAATGCAGGAAAAGAAATTAGGCTCGTAAGTTGCGTTACTTTGTAAAAAGCACTTTTCAACTTTTCCGGTTCTTGCTGTAACCGAGAAAATGCAGGCATTGCAACTTGATTTGTCACGCCAGTTAATAATTGAGTAATTATTATTAGCAAGCGGTAAGCAACTGAGTAATAACCCAAAGCAACTGGACCAAGAAAATAGCTAATTAGTAAGTCATCAGATCTCCGATTAACAAAGTTGAGTATTTGAGTTCCTAATACATTAATACCAAAGGTAAATAATTCTTTGAAATGCTTTGGGGAAAACTTGAATCTTGGTCGCCAATTACTAGCTGACCAGAGAACTATAATCTGAACTAAACCATTTATTAACTGTTGACTAACTAGACTCCAAATACCAAAGCCCATGAAAGCCATTACCACGCCAACCACCCCACCAACACACACCGCTATCAGTTCACGTATTGCTAAAGGTTTAAAATCAAGGTTGCGTTGAAAAATTGCTTCCTGGGTACTACTTAGGGTAATAATTACAAAGCTGAGAGATAACCAGCGAATGACTGGTGTTAACTGCGGTTGAGAAAAAAAGTTGGCAACTAATCCAGCACCCGCAATACTAAGAACTGTCATCAGCAAGCCGATACCAACATTAGTCCAAAACGCTGTATCGAGATGTTCTGTTTCTAGTTCCTTTCGTTGGATGATTGCTACAGAAAATCCTTGGTCAAGGAAAATCCCGATGAACGCCAAAAATATACTAGCTGAAGCAACTAAACCGAAGGTCTCAGGCCCGAGTAGACGTGCAAGTATTGCAAAAACAACAAAGGCGATCGCTTGGCGTCCCCAATTCTGAATTGCAGACCAAAACACGCCTTCTAATGCTTTTTGTCGAAAATTTGATGATTCTTTAGGTGGTTCCATTACTTAAATCAGTGAACAGTGAACAGTAAACAGGCGTATACTCAGGGATTTAAACTACTGAGTAGTAAATAGTTCTGGATGAAGGCATATAATGGGGGACTTTGACTTCACAGTCAAAATCAATCACTCAATAATTAATAACTGTTACAATACATCATTCTTAACAATACCTTTTTCTAGTTATGAATTGAATAAATTGATATTTGCTGACGATAATTATAAATTTGAGCGACTGTCAAACTCTTACCCATAAGTATAAAGTCCAATTAATATACTTAGTATTTTTTTACTCATTCAAATTAAGTATTTTGCCCACACTGTAGTCATCCTAACGCATAAACACTTATAAATTTAAATCTCAAACTCACAGAACTCTAAACAGTAATTTATCGAATTTTTGGAATCAAAACGACATTTCTCGCCCCTGAAGTTTGGAGCGTAACAAGGCTCTGCTCCAAACTTATCTTCCTATTCCCTACCACCATCTCCTAAAAGCGATAGGATATTTTTTATTTGTCAATCCTCAATCTATTTTCACAGACTCTTACCCCGCATCATATAATAAGATGGTAAAATTCTCTGATGAACTGATAAATACCTGGCTAGAAGATGGACAGCATATAAGCAAACACTATAGTCAACTGGTATTCAAGGAGGATTAATATCATCTAAAAGTATTAGGAAAAGAAATAAGCAAAGATATTTTAAAATTTTTGATAAACTCTTTAAAGATATTGTAATTATTTATCCAGCTTTTTCCATTTTAGATGTAGGTTATGGCAAAGGAGAACTTCTAGATTATTTAACCTTACAATCACTGGATATTAACGAATTAAAATATTTAGCATTGATATTGTTCCTGCTTTCCTTGCAGCAGCAAAACAGAAGTTTCCTTTAAAAGACTTTGAAATCAATAATTTTATTCATCCTGATTTTTATCCAAAAAATCGATTTAATATTGTGTTATTTTTATAAGTTTTAGTAACCAAAGTATAATATAACTTGTTGATTGACTATATTGTTAATCAAATGGTCAAGTATGCTAAAAAGTATGTTTTGTTTAATATTATTTTCAATATCGATCCATCTTCTTGTAATTACTCGCAGCCAAATGCAGTTCGACACTTTACAGTTTTGAGTGGTAATATTTTATACTTAATTGCCAATAGTCTCGATTGTTACGCTTATAAAGTAAAGCCTGATAAAATTTTTTCAGAGTAACTGACATTTTTGTGTGCATTCAATTAGAGCGCTCAATACTTATAAGTGCCTAACAGTTCACTACTATGAGTCAGAATAAGCGCGTAAATTATGTATGATTGTTAGATAATAAGTAATCATTTTAGACTAGTAAATAAAATATTTATCTGAGAGTTAATTTTAATTTGTTTGAAACCTAACTTATTACTTAAATCTTTTATATTCAATCCATGCTTACTTAAAGACTAAAATTTTATCTAGTGTTCTCACAAAAGTAGAGTAAGTGATCACCCAATATCGAGCAGCTGCATTCTTACACAAATAGGATGGTCTAGCTCAAAAGGCTGACTTATGTGTACTAAGGATAGAGGTTATTGCTTCAAAGGGCAACAGCAGCCTTTATTGACAATGATTGCTCTATAAAAAGGTATAATAGTATTGTCCGCTGCTCTAATAAAGTTCCACTATTTGGTCAAGAGTTACCCAGTAGTATTTGGGTTTCCTTAGCAGCTATAGAAACCGATAACCCAATCTTCATCGTTAGTACAATGAAGCTCCAAAACCACACTGCTGATGATTGGGATTAGTGCGATCGCAGTTAGTTAGCCGATTTAATCTCAAGCTGTACTCGAGATTATTTGATAAGTATATCCAAAGGTAAATAAACTTTAGGAAGTACCACTATTCTGATGATTGTGTTCTAATAAAAAAAGGTAAAAATTCTCATGCTTGGTAGCAAAGAGGCAAAATGACTATTTGATGTCTAAGAAGAAGCTCAGATTGATTGAAATTAGAATAAACAATATTTATTTACCTGCAAGAGTGGAATTCATATTTTCATTCAGCAACACCACCATTATAAAATACATTTGAAAAAACTATATGCATCGTTCATTGATGGTTAAACCAGGGCTACTACTTATTATTTTGACAATAGATTTGATGAACTATTCTCCTGTGCAAGCAAACATTACACAGAACATACCTCAAAACCAAAAGCAGTTGAAAGCACAACAATCTTCTCAACAACTGTGGGAACAATTTCGACAGCAGCAAGATGTAGTCAGACTACAACAACAACAGCGAATTGAACAATTTCGCATAGAAAATAAATTTAGACAACAACAGTTGAGACAACCTAATACCAACCAATTAAGAGAACAACAAAGACGCGAAATGGATGTATTTAAAATACAACAGAAATTTAGACAACCGCAGTAAAAGTACAGAATCTACCTTAGACTTATACCAATTCGTAATTTGTAATTACGAAAGTCTGACTTAGTCAGGGTTCCTAGATTTGGATCTGTATCATTATTTTTGGTAAATGGTATCAGCTTACATAATTTTAAGACGTTGCCGAATATGGGATGATTGAGGTTGAGGCAAACAAAAGTTGCAGGGCTGACTTTTGACGAGTTGAATTTCAGGGAACGCCGGGACACAAAGACAGGATGATGCAATTTATTTTCAATTTTTACAATTGAAGTTGTTCTCAATCTCCGATTACATAACTTCAACTGCACGCTTTTATAATTTTGATTGATATAAATCATCAGTAGCTTCAAGTGCTTTTTTGTCGGGCGTAACCGACATAACATTAATCAATGTTTGATTAACTGGACTCGTTCTTCGAGTAATAAATGACTAAAGAAAAAATTTAATTAAAAATTGCGATCGCAGATTCACTCAACTTTCATGAGGATGTACCAGTATTTATTGACACCAATAGGTTTTACCAAGTGGTGTAATCTGATATACTTTTCCATACTGTCCACCTTCTTATGGAACAATACCAAAGTTTTTTGGGATTGGGTTAGCTTAACATAAAGTCGTTATCGGTATTTACGTTCCTCAAATGCCATCAAATAGAAGTTTTATATATACCTAAACTTGCTAATTTGGCAGCAGTAAGGCGAGAATCTATCAGTCAAGTCAAGATCGCTTTTTTAAATGTAATAGTGGATGTAACTCAATTAGTCAAAGTTTCAATTATTCTCTTGCTGCTAGCTACAGGTGTAGCTCTGCTGTCCCGACGGTTAAGAATTCCTTATGTCACGGGATTAGTGTTGGCTGGTTTACCAATCACTGAATTGTTGTCTCGTCCTCTTGGTTTAAATCCTTCGTTGGTTTTAAATCTTTTCCTGCCAATTCTCATATTTGAAGCTGGTATTAATACTGATGTCAGCCGCCTACGCAGCACATTTAAACCAATTGCCCTGTTGGCTGGGCCGGGGGCTTTGCTTTCCAGTGGAATTATTGCCCTACTGTTAAAATTTGGGCTGGGATTAAGTTGGATAGCTGCTTTATTTGTGGGAGTCACTCTGGCAAACACTGATACAGTTTCCATGATTGCCGTCTTTAAGGAAATATCAGTGCCCTCCCGACTTTCCACCATCGTTGAAGGAGAAACCTTATTTAATGATGCAACTGCCTTAGTTTCGTTCAACCTAGTTTCACAAGTGTATTCCACAGGTTCACTGACATTGCTAGAAGGAATTGAACAACTGGTATTTATTTCTCTAGGAGGCTGTGTTGTCGGGTTAATCTTGGGTTACTTAAGCATACCTGTGTTTGCTCGTTTAGACGATGCCCTTAGCAGTTTATTGCTCACAGTTGCAGTTGCCTTAGGAACTTTTCAGGTTGGACAATCTCTAGATGTATCGGGTGCTGTGGCTGTAGTTGTAGCGGGATTAATTTTCGGAAATTTGGGACTTTCTCGGAATACTTCTGCTTCTAATCGGATCACATTGCTGAGTTTCTGGGAATATGCCAGTTTTACAGTCAACACCTTCATTTTTCTACTGATTGGTGTAGAAATAGATTTGGGAACACTTTGGAAAACTTTACCTGCAATTCTATTTGTAGTTTTAGCTTATCAAGTCGGGCGACTTCTTACAGTCTATCCATTACTAGCAGGAATTCGATGGTTTGACCGCGCAATTCCCTTGCGCTGGCAACATTTACTGTTTTTAGGCAATATTAAAGGTTCACTCTCGATGGCTCTGGCTTTGAGTCTACCCACCACATTACCGGGGCGAGAAATCCTTATTGCTTTAGTCTTCGGGAGTGTACTGGTGTCATTAATGGGGCAGGGTTTAAGTTTGCCTTGGGTGGTAAAACGCTTAAAATTATCTCAATTTTCAGAAGCTCAGCAGCAGGTTGAAGAATTACAAGCCGAGTTGATGACCAGTAAAGCCGCACAAGATGAATTAGATAGCCTGTTAAAATCAGGAGTACTGCCAAAAGCCGTTTATGAAGAGATGCGTGCAGCTTATCAACTGCGAATCGCAAAAGCAGAAAAGGCATTACGAGAATTATATAATCGCCGTCCAGAGAAATTATCAGTCCAAAATGGCGAACTCAGTAAACTTGATGCCATCCGCCGCCGCTTACTTCTGGCGGAAAAAGGAGCGCTCAATGAGGCAATGCGGAAGCGAATTCTTTCAGAAGAAATTGCGCAAGGACGGATACGAACTATTGATGAACAATTGCTGAAACTTGAGGATGATTAAGGAAACTCAAAGAAATAAATTATCTGGCTTTGAAGTTGCAACTGATGAACGCCAGTTACTACCCTACAGAAACGCTAAGAGCGAACAACGGGGGTAGAAACGCACTGGCTCTTTTTGAGTGTGAGGAGTGAGATATTTTTTATTTAGAAGTGCCTAAGTAAGTAACTCCTGTCTGATTGCAATACAAAACTTAATCTTTTATAGAGACCCAAAACAACTAAAAAAATAAATACTAAGTATAGGAAATCAACTTGAACCTCAGCAACTCGGCTCCAGAGGTCTAACTGTTTTTCCTTTAGCTCTGGGATGTATGGGTATGTCTAGTATGTACGGTTTAACAGACCACAAAGAAAGCATTGCCACCATTTATGCAGCTATTGATCGCGGTATTACACTATTGGGCAGTGGCGATTTCTATGGTAGTGGGTATAATGAGATGCTAATTGGTCGTGCACTCCAAGATCATCGGCACAAAGCTTTGCTACATATCTGTGAAATTTAGCGCTTTACGTTCTCCTGATGGCGGATGGTTTGGTATCGATACGCGTCCTAGCTCAATGAAAAATTTTGCAACTTATAGTCTTGCTCGTTTGGGAGTAGATGACATCGACATCTATCGCCCAGCTCAACTAGACCCGCAAGTTCCACTTGAAGACACCATTGGAACGATCGCTGATTTAGTGACAGGTGGTTATATCCGAGCTAATGCCATCAATAGTATATAGTGGGTTAGGTTAAAGCCCCTAAGAGGCTATTTATAAAGTAAATCTAAAAGCGAGAAGAAAAGAGTAAGGGTAAGGATAAAATACATCATACACAGTGTATTTACATAGTTGGTCATGGCAGGAAAGTCTTACCCCACAGACTTAACTGATATGGAGTGGGAAATCCTGTCTCCCTTGATTCCACCAGCTAAAGAAGGAGGGCATCCACGCACAACAGATATGCGTGAAATATGCAATGCCATCTATTATCATTTGAAAACGGGATGCCAATGGAATATACTTCCGGGCGATTTTCCCCCAAGTTCAACGCTATACAGCTATTACTGCAAATGGCAGCGCCAGGGAGTCTGGGAAAAATTAAACCATACACTGCGCGGTCAAGTTCGCTTAAAACTAGGTAAATCAACACAACCAAGCGTGTTAGCAAAGCTCGCCGTAGGCATCGCCGCAGACACTCAGTCGGTAAAAACGACCCAAAAAAGGGGGATGTCTACGGCTTTGATGGTGGCAAGCTAGTCAAAGGAAGAAAACGCCAGACAATCGTTGATAGCCTTGGTCTCTTGCTCAAAGTGATTGTGAGTGAAGGCAATGCTCCTGAAAGATTGCTTGCTGCCTATGCTTTGATGGAACTGGTAGAGGAACGCCCAGAATTATTAGAAAAAGTTGAAGTTTTATGGGTTGACTCTGGGTATGACGGTGATAAGTTTGCGTTGGCTGTTTGGTTAATGATTCAAGCTCATGTTGAGGTCATGCGCCGTGCTGGGAAAGAGTTTGAAGTTTTACCCAAGCGTTGGGTAGTAGAAAGAACATGATTGCTGGTTTAACCAGTACCATCGCTTGAGTAAGGATTACGAGCGTCTTTCTGAAATGAGCGAAGCTGCCATATATGCCGTTATGACTCGTATTCTGTTACGTCGTCTAGCCGTCTAAAGATTTACGGTGTTGCATAATAGAGGGATGAATTGAGGTCATCTACTGTGCAATGTCCATACTGTGAGTCTACGGAAATTAGAAAGAATGGAAAACGGAGAGGTAAACAAAATCACATCTGTAATAACTGCGAGCGCCAATTTATTGATGTGTACGATCCGCCAAAAGGATACTCAGAGAAACTTAAACAAGAATGTTTAAAAATGTATCTTAATGGTATGGGTTTTCGTGGGATTGAACGGGTTAAAGGTGTACATCATACTACTATAATTTCTTGGGTAAAACAAATAGGAGAAAAGCTGCCA
>NZ_SZNH01000031.1 GCF_005869855.1 Nostoc sp. PA-18-2419
AATTTCAGAATTTCAGCTATTGGATCAACAAACAACCATTCAGTAGGAAATCCCGTATATTCACAAAACTTGACACCAGAATTGCGGTTTCCAATTCCAATAGCGCGAATTGTGATTCCTCTTGCTTGAATCTTTTCTTTTTCTCTTTGCAGCCACCAAGCGTATTCTAAATTATCAAAATCTCCCAACTGGGACCAAATAAGTATGAGCAACTTTGATGTATTCGAGCAACCATCTAAAACGGGTTTAATCTCTCCATCACTAACTCGCAAGCGTTGAGTTTGACTCAAAATCGAGTAAATATCTGGAGAATTGGAGCGTGTTTGAGTGTTCATTTAGGTCAAAGCAACAGTCTTCAGATATGATTTTAGGGCTTTGAATGAGCCTCTTCTCCTACACAGTATCATCCAGAAAGCCGCATTCTGGGCAATCCCAATGCACACGCGCTGACCAGTCCCGGTCAAACTCATAATTGCACTGTGGGCATTTGCCAGTAAACATTGGGTGAGTGTCGATGAGTTCTAACTGTTCCTCTGGTATCCATCTCTGGCGGGGCTGTAGGATTAATTCACCGTTGTAGTAGCTTGCACCCTCCGGTTGCCATTGCTCTTGGTTTGGGTCACTGGTGTAGGGATTTTCATAAGTTTCCCCAATCCTCAAAAAATCTACGAACTGCTTGCTTTCTAGTTCGGGGTCTTCTCGGAAGTCAAGGCAAGCGTCACTAGCTGGGCCGCCAGGATGGATGGCACAGACAATGTGGTGGTCATGGGCGCAAAATAAACAGCGATGGCACTGGGTAATTTTCATAGTACCAGTGTACTGCTTTGAAGCAAGCGATCGCTCTAGTAAAATCAAAAACCACCTACTTCATATAGGTGGAGAACAAGAGAGATTGTATATCTTTTATTCCTTACCGAACAGCTTCGGCAAGCACATCAGCTAGACGGTAGCCTGCCAAACTCATTTGACGTTCGGCAATTGGTTTAGCGCTAGCAGCATAATTTTGCGGTAAGAGCTTTCCATCATTCTTATTACTGCTACCAGAAAGTTTTCCATCCAGATATACTTTTTGTTTTGCTATCCTAAAACTCTCTAATTTTGCCCAATTATTAAATTTAGTTTCTTTTAATTCTGGCAATTTACTGCGTTGATAGGAAGTTCTTATCTTGGTTGCGGTGTTGCGAACAGTTTGAAAGTTTTCTGAGCCTAGTATGAGGTCATCCCAGAATTTATGCAAACTAATTGTTTGACTATCTGGGTTAACTCTAATATAAAAACGTGTACCACCTCTATCACCTTCTGGTTCTTTATACTGATTAATTATTAATTTGGTAGTATGCAATGGCTGATGCACATCTCCTACTAGATGGAATAGCCAGCATATTGCAACTGCTTTTTCGCTGTTGGTGGCATTACTTTGAACAATATCAAGATTTTTTTTAAAAGCAAATATAATATTTTCTTCACCTGGAATTTCGGTGGGGATTGAGCTTGAAGAACTGCTTGGTTGATAAGGAAAATTGATATAGTGCCAAGTTGGGTGATTAAATGTTTGGTTAGTACGGGCTTCATCAGGCCATTTTGCAGCCCACATAAACAAGTACAAATTTTGATTTTCAGCAGAAATATTAGATTTATTGAGGGAATTCCACTGCTGCTCAAATTTGGAGTATTCAGGGTGTTCTTTTAAAATCGCAGCAATTTTCTTAATTACTTCTTGATGATTCTGCTGGAGGTCATTGTAGGCTATCGCTCCTGAAACCATGTGTCCAGCTTTATTCCAAGCAAAAGCCGGGTACTGCCAAATCAGAATTGTTGATAATGTTGTCAATAAACAAAATTTAGCGAAAGAATGTAACTTCAGCATAGAGTTCTTTGTTAGAAAATACAGAGTAAGCCATAGTCCCTACCATTAGTGTGGGGATTTTATTTTGTTGACTGGGGTGCGATCTGTAGCCTCTGCTGCAATTGAGTATACCGCTCCTGCGACTTTGTAGAACGAACGCACATACTGATTGCCTTCTTACTGCCAATAATAATCGCCAGCTTCTTGGCACGGGTTAACCCTGTATAAAGTAAATTCCGAGTCAGCATCATGTAATGTTGTGTGTACAAAGGCAAAATCACTACTGGGTATTCTGAGCCTTGCGACTTGTGTATACTAACGCTCCAAGCCAAAGCCAGTTCATTCATGTCAGCATAATCATAAGTAACATCGCGCTCTTGGTACTGGACGATTACTTCCTGTTCTTCAGTATCTATTGTGGTAATAAATCCCACATCACCGTTAAAAACTTCGCGTTGGTAATCGTTGGTTAATTGAATAACCCTGTCACCAACTCTAAAAATAGTTCCACCCCTGGTTACTTCAACTTTTTCAGGACTAGGTGGATTAATCAATTGTTGCAGTACATTATTGAGATTGCGTGTACCCACTAATCCCCGTGACATGGGGGAAAGCACTTGTACATCAGTAGCAGGATTAAAACCAAGTTTGGGAATAAAATCTGCAATCAACTCGCTAATTGCTTGCACACCATGTTCTGGCTCAAATCCTCCACCATGCCAAAGACAATCAGATTGAGGTGTATTAGAAATTAATTCGATATGAGGATATTGCCCCCGGTTAATTAGATGCGATGCAGTGATAATTTTGCTACTGGCAGCTTGGCGAAACACCTGGGTGAGTCTGACTACAGGAACTTTTCCTGAATTAATCAAATCAGCCAGTACGTTACCCGCACCCACCGATGGCAATTGGTCAATATCTCCCACCAGCAGGAGTTGGGCATTTTCGGAAACCGCATCAACCAAAGAATATGCTAGAAATAAATCGAGCATACTAGCTTCATCTACAATAATGGCACTATGGGGTAATGGATTAGTGCGATCGCATTTAAAACTGCGCGTCTTGGGGTCAAATTCCAAAAGACGATGTATCGTTTTTGCCTCCAACCCTGTCATCTCGCCTAATCTTTGGGCAGCGCGTCCAGTTGGTGCAGCCAGGGCAATTGATTTACCCATTGCTTTCCACAAACTGACTATGGTGCTAGTGCAGAATGTTTTTCCCACACCAGGGCCACCTGTAATTACTGTGAATCTAGAGTAAGCAGCCGTCTCTACTGCTTGTTGCTGTTCGGGTGATAGTGAAACTTGGCGGCTACTGCTAAAACGCTCAAGCCAAGCGCGAACACGGGGAATATCAGGATTGATGGGGTAGGAGAGGTGAAGGCGTACTAATTGGGCTAAGTTTTGTTCGGTGTAGAAGTAAGTAGGCTTGTAGCAACTGAGCGTTTTATCGGCATCACGTTCTCTAATTAGCTCATCTTTCAAAGCCATATTTTTGATAGTCACAGCGATCGCCAATTCTATTGGTTGATGCTCCTGGGTAGTGAGCAGTTTAATTACGTTCTCAATCAGTTCGCTGTGTGGTAAATAGCAATGTCCATCTTCTGCTGCTTCACTTAAAACATGAACAAGTCCAGCACAATATCTAAATTCGGAATCGGGAGAAACACCCAAGTTACGGGCAATCTTATCAGCAGTTAAAAAACCAATGCCATAGATATCAGTCGCTAGCTGGTAAGGATTATGGGTAACTGTATCTATAGATTTATCCCCATACTGCTTATAAATCTTGACTGCGTAAGTGGTGCTAACTCCGTGGCTTTGCAGAAATACCATCACTTCTTTGATGCATGATTGCTCATTCCAGGCTCTTTGAATCATGGCAATGCGCTTTTTAGCGATGCCATTGACTTCGCTTAAGCGCTCGATTTGGTTTTCGATAATGTCAAGGGTAGATAGTCCAAAATGGGCAACAATACGTTTAGCAGTTACAGGGCCAACACCTTTAATTAGACCGCTACCTAAATACTTTTCAATGCCTGTAAGTGTTGCTGGTTTGCTTTCCTTATAATTAACAACTTGAAACTGCAAACCATATTGAGGATGTTCGCGCCAAAAACCAGTTAATTGCAGCGTTTGTCCAGGCTGGATATCTGCAAAGCTACCAGTAATTGTAGTTAGTTCCTTCGCGCCAGGGCGTTGCAAACGTGCCACCGTGTAACCCGATTCTTGAGAGTAATACGTCAAACGTTCCACTACTCCGGTAATTGATTCGTGCTTGAGAGTAGCGTTGACTTGTTGCTGGTTTGGCAAAGGTGTAGTGGACATCACTTTCAGGAAACGGCGCAGCCATTATACTCGATACTCACTGTTCTATGAAGCAATGAGGTGAACCTTAGTAGTATTTTTGTACTATATAGAAAATTATGGAGAATAGCGATGCCTATGCACTCCCAATTTTGACTCTAAGATTGGGCCAGAACTGAAAACCTTATCACTTTCCATCCTTAACCTCTAACTGATAAATCCCTGCTATTGCTATATCAACAAGTAAATATTGGATAAATTCTGGTGGTAGCAGATAAAATATTATGCTCGATTAGCGATTGAACGCTTTTTATACGGTCTAATCTGGAGTTTTTTCTTGATAAATTTGTGGCGCAAGAATCACTTGAATTTGTTTTGACTGGCATTTTTGAGAAAAAGCGTGAATTTGCTCCGACTCCTCTCCTTCAATTGACAAAGAGCGCAAAAATCCTTGAAATCCTAAAAAAGCTAATTCGTAGATAGCTTTCTGACTAAAATCACCTTCAAAATAGCCCGTGTGGGTATCAACACCTTGAGCATCTCTATTGTTAATAGACTTCCGAATAAATGCCCAGGTTAGGAAAATATAATTCCCCAAATTTATCGCTGGTTTTTGGATGGCATCACTAACAATTCCTATCTGTTTTTGAGGATCATCTTTATAATCTGTACAGTCAAAATATGTAAATAAATCTGCGGGTTGTACCGATTTTTCGGAAATTTTAGTTATCTCTTCAAGTCTTCTATGTTCCCTATTAGAAGAACGAATTTCTAAATATTTATAAGGGTTATCAAGTCTGTAACCTTTGTCAGAGTCTTGTATCTGTAAATTAACAACTCCATATCTAGGTGTGTAACCAACTAAATCATTTTTATTGTTGAAATGCTTAACTGTTATATTACCAAGCCTGTATCCACTAATACGAGTTCGTGCTGGAAAGCTAAAATAATTTGCGGCAGTAGAGGTGAATCGTAACGCTAAGTCTCCCTCATTACAAAATATATAAGCTTCTTCGCAGCGACGTAAAGAAGAACGAAGAAAATTAGCACGTCCTGGCAAGATACTTTCTACAGGAATATCAGCTGCAACTAGTACAAGTCTGCCTAAGCGAAATACATTACCAATATCCGAATCCGGTTTTTTATTAATCGATTTAACGTCAAACACATCAGAGAGAATACGAATTACATCTGTAACTACAAAGCATCCCATACTATGACTAATAAAAGATAATTTAATGCGTTTATTTGGAGGTAACTTTACAGTACAATCAAGCTGTCTGAGTAATTCAACTAAATCTGTAACCCCATAATTACTTGCTCTATAAGTATCACGAAAATAAGTAGATATTCGGAGAATAATTAATGTAAAAATAATCGAAGATATAATGCCAAACAAAATTAACATCGCTGTGAAAAAGTGGACAGCGCTATTACTTAAAATATTTAGGAACAATAAAATTATGGCAGACCAGATACTAATTGTTAGTCCCAGAACTAAATTGATAGCTAGTAAAGTTGGTAGAGAAGAAAGTGAATTCATTAGCTTTTGCCTAAAGTTACCAGACTCATCCGTTTTTATGGGGTTTTCCGATGGCCATCTATATCCTATAAAAATATACTTATTTGGTTGTTGAATATGTGTATTCACATATTCATAAATTTTTTGACAGCCTGTTTCTGTATCCGATGGTGTAGAGCTATATCCATGAATATTTATAATAATTTCTGGTTCTGGGCTTGATGACAAACTTTTCGCAATTTTCTCAATAATGTTTTGGGCTGAAGGTTCAGCTTCTCTATCATTGAGCTGAAAAAACTTTCTATTAGCGACTGATGATGAATAGCTATTAGAATTATCTTCTGATGTCTCTACATTCAGTTTCGCAGTACTAACTACTAAATAACCAGAGATATTTGACTGATTAGTTTTTTTAAATTCGTAAATTTTATACGGTTGATTGTCTGCTAGATTCTTCTTATCAGGAGAGTTCATCAGATATATTTCCTTTGACAATTTAGGTTCAGTATATCGCAATCACTTTTTTTGGTGTCGGTCATCCTGCTTAAATACTGAAGATATTCACTCAGTAGCTACTCATTGTAATAATAGTTACTATGCCAGTGATGGCAATCGTGAAATCAAGCCATGTCTGCGTTGTTTATCTCCCAAGTCTTAGGATTACATTTGAATTTAGGACAGCAATTAGTTGTAATTCTGACTTCGATTTTTGCATCCGTTGGTGCAGCCGGAATTCCAGAGGCGGGATTAGTAACAATGACACTGGTATTCAATTCCGTTGGCTTACCCAAGAAGTACATTATTTACCTAAAATCTTTAATAAAGCCTGCCGATAAATATTTATTCCCTGGTTATTCAAATGAGCACCATCTTCTGAACTGAAGTTATCTTTCAAAGCATCGTTCTGATTTAACGACTCAACTTCTTGAATTTCAAATGGGATCTGATTTTTAACTGCAACTTGATTCATTACTTTATTAATCTGTTTTACCCGAGAATTTGTTGCCGAAATGCTGGGATCAGCACTTGCTGCAACTGTTGAGTAAAATGC
Source organism: Nostoc sp. PA-18-2419 (assembly GCF_005869855.1). Lineage (GTDB taxonomy): Bacteria > Cyanobacteriota > Cyanobacteriia > Cyanobacteriales > Nostocaceae > Nostoc. Next base: position 6,729 of record NZ_SZNH01000031.1, read on the forward strand.
GGGAATTAAAAATATTTGATGACTGCCTAACTTTTGCACTAATGAAATTGATTCTTGAAGTTTATTCGCAAATAAAGTATCACTCAATCCATACCAAGCATCATTCCCTCCAATAGCTATTACAGCTTTTTCACATTGATTTTTATTCGGAATTAGTAGTTTCAGTTGCTCAACAAGTGAAATTCCACTTAAACCATTTAAAGCAAAATTAAAAGTTCCTTCCCCCAGACTTTTACCTAGTTCAGCAGTTACAGAATCCCCAAATAAGCAAGCAGAAAATTTCTTTCCTTCCGTCGCAAATTCTTGATATTGAACTGATATTTGCCATAAAGATGTAGAACTTAAGTTATCTTTAGGCGGAATTTCACTTGAAAATATATTCAACTTGCTTGCTATCTTTAACACTGTTGGAATGTTAATAACTAGTCTTTGACTGGGATAAGCTTCTATAAAGCTAATAATTCCCAAACCTTCTTGAGAATTAGCTCCCAGAATAACAGCAGCGTTTAGTGCTTGTACCCCTGCTCTATCACGACGGGCAATGCCTTGGGAAACAACTGATAGATTTTCTTTCACAAGTTCTGTATTTAACAGCTTATCCAAAGCTGCAAGCTCAAGAGGCATTTTTACTTGTAGCGCTTGATGAAACTCTTTTTGTTCTGACAAACTGAAAAATTTAAGAACAAATTTCAAAGAAGAAGAAACTTCTCCCTTTTGTGCATACTTGCGTAAATCGGCTACAGGTATCGATTCTTCAAACACTCCGTAGCGAAAAATAATTTTCTCAGCAGCAAAACAGGGGATTGAAGTTGTCTTCAATAGTATTACACAAGTAGATATACTCAGCACCAAATGACGTAAATATCTCATAAATCCTAGCAGAGTACTTCTCCAGCTTCTTATTTTGGCATTTTATTTCTCAAATAGATTTACTATTGTATTTAGAAATATTAGGACTTCTGCGGATATTTGCAGCTACATCTGCAATATTAGAACCATCTCACAATCCAGCTTGGAGCGATCGCAGTTTCCCAATTTTTCCTCTGGTGCGGACACTACGTGAACGCTTGTATTTTAGAGGAGCGATGGCGTAACCGCCCAGTGTAGCTGATCGCTACCGTCACCGCCACATCAAAAGCCCCTTCCGAGGGGCTTTTGATGTGGTTGATGTTTCTTCCACGAAAAGAAGAGGATGTTTCAGGTTCAGTATAGGGTTTCTGTATATTTGCCCATCGTAGCAACTGAATCAGTGGATGCTTTGGGCAATCACTGACTCTTCAAAATCGCTTTAGAGGATGTTTAAAAAGTCATCTAACGTATGTTTGACTACTCTGGCTATCGAGAAGTTGAACGAGATAATCAGGGTTCTGGGACTTGCGATCGCTTCTCTGAGTTACATTTAAGGCTCAAGCTGATACTTTTCAAACGACCTCTTACAACAACTGAATCAATAAAGCTGATTTCCACTACGAGGAGCGATGCCTCGTTTAATTTTTCCTCTCTTCGAGACGCTACTCGCGTTCGCTTGTATTTCTATAAGTGCTTTATGTGAGAAGCGATAGAAGTGAAATAATAAACTAGTATGCCTTGCTACTACAGGAGATGCAGCGATGACTTACACCATGTACGAAGCTCAAGAAGTAGCAAAGCTGGCTGCTAGTGATATCGAGGCTTGGCTTTGCTCCAAACCAGAAACCATTAGTGTTGTTAATGTTGAGGATAACCCCAACTTTCAATACAGAGATATTGACCTCATCTGGACAACGCAGAGTGGCGAAATCTTAATTGAGATTAAGGGCGATAGGTGGAATAAAACTCGTAACTTGTTCTTTGAAACTCACAGCAATTTAGAGAAGGGAACCCCCGGCTGCTTCATGTACACTGAGGCGGACTGGCTATTTTATTACTTTGTCAACACTCGCCAACTGTACAGGCTACCGATGCCAAAGACACGGGAGTGGTTTTTGATTACCATGCGGCGGTTTCGGGAGCGTTCAACTACAACGCCGGTGGGGAATAGCTATTACACCACTGTGGGGCGACTCGTGCCGATTACTACGGTGATGTTGGAAGTGGCAGGGGTGAAGATGGAGCAGCTGTAGGGGGCGAAGGGGCGATCGCACTCTCAATTCTTCCTCTAAGAATTCAAATTCGGCATCACTTAAAAAACTCACCTTTATTAAGGCAAGAAATTTTACTATAAAAACACAAATACCGCGTATTCACTGATGAAAGCTGCAATTTTGCATGGTTAATATGTAGCAAATAATATAGCATCGGCTACTTAAGCTAGAAGGTAAAGTTTCTTTCATTAAATGACTATCAAAAAACCCTTGGCCATTAAACAGCCAGAGGTGGGGCGAATCATTCGTGATTTGCGGCTTTTGGCTGGGCTAACGCAAGAACAATATGCAGCCACTCTAGGCGTTACTTATACCACGATTAATCGTTGGGAAAATGGACGCTCTAAACCGTCGCCGCTAGCGATGGAGAAGATTGAGGGGATGTTGCAAGAGATGGGCGGTCAGGGTCAGGATTTACTGGCTAAGTATTTGCCGAATTAGTTGTTTGCTCAGTTTTGGTATGAGCGATCGCCACATTACAGTTGCGATTGCAGATTTAAGCTGCCAATTCAAAATTAATGACGGTCGATACACAGCAAGGGTTTTAGAGAAATAACCTTTAGGCAAGGAAAGTAATCGAATGGCAGGGCGACTACTCCAATTAGATGATGTCAGGCACATAGATAGTCCACAGAACGTAGCATCTTTATTTCAAAAAATTGGCTACAACGCTTCTGCTCAACAATTAGCTATTGATGATTTGGAGTTACCATCTCGTAGTGCAGAAGCCATTTGGAACGCATACATGATTGCTGATCATCAGCATGGTAGTGAGTCGCTGCAAGTATTACTGTTTCAGCTTCATGACTCGGAGTGGCACTCGAACAGTGTCGCCAGCAACAGAATGCGATCGCTGGCTCAAAGTCTTTGTAGACGACCCTCTAATTTTCTCCTGTTGGGTACAAAAAACTATGACCAATTGATGTTGGTCAATCCCCGCAAAAACTTTGATGCTGACCTGAATTTAAAAGTTAGCATCCGCAAGTTACTGATTGACAGGGCTAATCCCACTAACTACGACCGTGACCGCCTAGATGCGATCGCTGCTCGTAATCTTTCTCCACAAGAACTGTATAAAGTCCAGTGTGAAGCTTTTGATGTAGAAAAGCTGACTAAAGAGTTCTATCGAGGTTATCGAGAAATCTTTGAGGAACTACAACGGGTTATTAAAGCTAACAATCCCCATTCCTACTTCACTGACCCCAATCGGCTGCATCAGTTCTCTCAACGCCTTTTGGGGCGAATCATGTTCCTCTACTTCTTGCAGAAAAAGGAGTTTTTGGCAGGCGATCGCAATTTTTTGAAAAATCAATATAAAAGACTACGCTCAGACCTAGAGAATACAGATTTCTATACTCAGGTGTTAGAGCCACTGTTTTTTGAAATGCTCAATAAACAGCGCCCAAATATGGATTCTCCTTGGGGTAAGATTCCTTATCTCAATGGTGGACTGTTTGACCGGGATTATGGGACAGGTGTGATTGATGCAGCTGGTGTGGAAACACCCCCTCAAATTGAATTACCTAACTCACTTTTTGACCCCAGTGGCGACAAAGGTATTCTTAGATTCTTTAACAGCTATAACTTCACCGTCTCAGAAAACGTTCAAGGTGACGAAGATGCAGCCGTTGACCCAGAGATGCTGGGTAAAGTGTTCGAGAATATGTTGGCATCTGAGGAAAGGGGGCAAAGCGGCACTTTCTACACTCCACGCGGAATAGTCCAGTTCATGTGTGTGGAATCCCTGAGTCGCTACCTAGCAGACCAAACAGGTATGGACTTGGAAGCAGTCAAAAAACTTACAGAATATGACCCAGAACTACCTGGCCAGGATATTAACCAACTGTTGACTAAGGAACAGGCTAAAAAGCTAAAAAAAGCCCTAGATTCTGTCAAAATCTGTGACCCGGCTGTGGGTTCTGGTGCATTCCCAATGGGGATGATGCAAGTAATTTTGTCAGTCAAGCAAGCGATCGCTCATCGAACAGACGGTAGACCCGTACAACGGGGTAGTCTCACTATCAGTCAATGGAAGCGAGACATTATTGCTAATAATCTCTATGGTGTAGACATTAAACCCGAAGCGGTTGAAATTGGCAAGCTGCGGATGTGGTTATCGCTAGTGGTGGATATTCCTGATATTGATGATGTGGAACCACTGCCCAACCTTGATTACAAGCTGATGTGTGGTGATTCGCTGATTTCTACTATTCAAGGTGAGCAGTTAATTCCTGACCCCACCAAAGACCAGCAGACAATGCTGAATGTCACCCCTATACAATCAGCTATTCAGCCCTTGGTAGATTTGCAACACCAGTATTTTGAGGCTCATGCAGAGGAGCGCAAGATTCTTAGAGGAAAAATTTTAGAAGCTGAAAAGAATGTTTTTCGAGTTGCGTTGGCTGACCGGATTCAGTATTGGCAGATTGAGCAGGACAATTTGGAACAGGATATTAGACGATTGAAGGGCAAAGCTAGCAAGACTCAAACTCAAAAGCAACAAACAATAAAAGTCAAGTTGCAGGAATTAGGCCAGATTGCGGCTGAGGTGGAAAGGGGGATGCGATCGCTGAATTTCTTTCAATGGCATCTGCATTTTAATGACGTGTTTCAGCAGCAGGGCGGGTTTGATATTGTGATTGGGAATCCACCTTATCTAAAAATTCAAAGCATTAATAAAGAACAATCTAACTTTTTTAAGAAAAATTATGTTTCTGCGACAGGAAAGTTTGATATTTACGTGCTTTTTGTTGAAAAATCTTTTGACCTTATCAAACCAGAAGGAAGAATATGCTATATACATCCTCATAAATTTTTAACTGCGGATTATGGGCAGGGATTAAAAAAATTTTTAGAAAACATTAAAGGAGTTAATCTTTCAATTCTTTTTGGAGTAGAACAAATTTTTGATTCTGCTACAACGTACTCTGGAATATTCATTTATTCATTTAACAATGAAATTTTCCTGTTAAAATACTCTAATACATTAGATTTGGATAGAGAAAAATATACAAAAATAAAATATGAAAAAAACTCTCTTCCTTGGAGGTTGCTTTCAACAGGTGCATCTAATTTAAAAAATGATTTGCTTGATAATATTACCAGTCAAACCTATCGGTTGAAATATATTTTAGAAGGTATATATCAAGGTACTGTAACAGGTGCAAATAACATTTTTGTAATTTCTGGTAATTTTCAAGGAGAATATTTTGAAGGATTCTCACATGCATTAGGTCATCAAGTTAAGTTGGAATCTGGTATTGTTAAACCAATTTTATTGGGTGAGAACATAAGAAGATATCAAAAGCCAACGAATGATAGTGTCGTATTTTACGCTTATTACCAAAATGAGCAAGGAAAAACTCAACCATTAGATGAAAATTCTTTAAAAGCTCAATATCCATATGCTTACGCTTATATTAATAATTTTAAGCAAATTTTAATTAATAAAAAAACTAAATATAAAACCAATCCTAGATTTTGGTTTACATTACACAGAGGTAGGGAAATTAACATATTTGAACGTGAAAAAATACTAACTCCACAATTGCAAAATTATCCTAGCTTCACCCTAGATTTAGAAGGCTGGTACGCCGATGGTGGCTATTGTTTAATCCTCAAAGAAGAAGTAAATATAGAGTATAAATTCTTATTGGGTATTTTAAATAGTTCAGTTCTATGGTTTTTTATAAAAAATACTAGTCACCCCTATAATAATAATTATTTTTATTTTAAAACTAAGTATTTAGAGCCTTTTTCTATCCCCACTGCCCCCAAACCAGACCGTCTAGCCATAGAAGCCCTGGTTCAAAAATGCCTTGATGCAAAAGGTCAAGCTGTAAAGGAGTGGGAAGCAGAGATAGATGATAGGGTAGCTCATCTGTATGGGCTAACGGCTGAAGAAATGAAGATTATTAGGGGGGAGTAATTATGAATAAATATCGACTCCTCGAAATTGCAGACTATATATCAATTTTTGCTGTTATAACTGGTTCTAGCATAGCAATTACTAGTGAAAAAATAATCTATGCTACTGTACCAATCGCTTTAGCAATTCTGTTTAATTTAATTAGACGCTTTCAATTTGAGGAACAGCTACACCAGCGAGTTAATAAAAATAACAGCGAAACATATCAGCAAATATTAAATAATATTCAATCTCTAACAAAATTAGCAATATCCTCTCACAGCAATTATGAAGCAATTCAGCATGATATTACTGCTTTATCAGAAAAGCTTGACTCAATAAAAACTGACACCCAAGGTAATTTAAATGAGGAAAATGTTTATCGATTACAAACTCAATGTCAAAATTTACAGAAAACTTTGAATAGTTTAATTTACCGAATGTTAGCTGATGGAGTATTGAGTAGTGGCGATACGAAACCAGCAGAGAAAGGAATAGCAAATGTAATTAGTCAGTATCAGAACTATAAGGAAGAATACAAAAAATCTTTTAGTGCAATACTACCAGAAGATTTAGAATCTGATAATTTTGAAAATAATTATTAAATAAATAATAAACATGGAATATCAAAATATAGAAAAATGCCCTGAATGTCAAAAATTAATAGTTAGTTTGCAGTCAGGAAAATCAGTTTGTCGTTCTTGCGGATGGACAAATACAAAAAACAAACCAGCAGTTAGTAATATTACAAATCAGAGTCAACAAAATGAACAGCTACCTAAAAAAATAATGCCTCATTTGAATACTGAAGAAACTAATAATTCTCAACCTAAATCTGGTGGCTTATTTTCTAATCAGAGTCTTGCTTCAGCAGGAAATTTATTTTTTCTGTTGGTTTATTGATAATGATAGGAGGCTTTTTTAAATTTGACACTACTGTTTGTGATAGTAGTGAATATTCATATTTATCAAAATGTACTCACAATCTAGGATTACTTAATGACAAATCTAATTTCATCAATATAGGAGGGTTTTTATTTTTAGGCGGCTGTGTATTAATTATTTCCAACAAATAAAATATAAAACTATGCCCCTACCAGACTACATAGATAACTCCCGCCACAAACTGCAAACCATCCTCAAAACCTTAATTGAGGACGAAAATCAAATTATCCTTGACATCGCTACCGGATTTTTTCGCATCGAGGCATGGGTACGTCTGGAAGCTGCCATGAACCAACTAACCAGCCTGCGCTTACTCATTGGACGTGACCCCACCATCAGACCAGCAGAGAGCGATCGCATCGACTTAATCCGCTACTTCCGCCGTGATATTCAGCAGCAGTTAGAGGAAGAGGAATTTAAGCCAGAGTACAAACAACAGATTGACCGGATGATTGCATACTTAGAGCAAGACCACATCCAGGTTCGATTGTACGGTGCAACGAATGGGGAATTTTTACACGCCAAAGCTTATATATTTGACCATTACTCTATAGTTGGCTCCAGTAACTTTACTCCGGCGGGGATTGATACCAACCGTGAATTAAACGTACTCAACAAACACAAAGCCATTGCCCAAGACTTGCGCCATAACTGGTTTGCAGAATTTTGGAATCACGAGAGTGTTGATGTTGATTACAAAGCCAAGTTAATTCATGCCCTCAACGCCTCCAAGTTTGGTAGTAAAGCTTACACCCCCTATCAAGTATTTCTCAAGGTACTATACGAATTTTTCAAAGATGACAGCATCATTGGCGAGAGCGATCGCACTACCTTAGAACTAGCCAGTTTCCAGCAAGAGGGATTTGAAAGAGCAGTCAAACTGATAGAGAGACACCGGGGCTGTATGGTTGCTGATGCCGTGGGTTTGGGTAAAACATTTATTGGCTTGCGGTTACTGGAATATTACCTCATCAAAGACAGACGACCTAGTAAAGTTCCCCGCGCCCTGGTGATTTGTCCGGCACAGTTGCGAGATTTAGTGTGGGAAAAGAAATTAGAAGAATTTGGCATTAAAGCCCGTGTGCTGTCCCATGAAGAAATTAGCCGTCAAGCCTTTAACATTCACGATTACGCCCGTTATGACATCGTGATGGTGGATGAATCTCATAACTTCCGTAACAGTGCCACCAATCGTTACCGTAATTTATTAAAGCTAGTCAGCAGTGGTAAGCGCAATAAACGGGTGGTATTACTAACAGCTACCCCCATTAATAACAGCATATTTGACCTTTACCATCAAATCTTACTGCTAACCCGTGGCGGTGAAACCTATTACCGAGAATGGGGTATTTCTAACCTTAAGACTTATTTTAAATCGTTAGCTAAAGGTGGGGTAGAAATCACTGAACTATTGCTGCAAACAATGGTGAGACGTAGCCGCCAGGACGTGATTAGAAGACAACAAGCAGGTGAGGAAATTCGTATTAATGGTAAAGTGATTCACTTTCCAAAACGTCAGTTAGAACAATTCACCTACAACTTTGAAGATAGCTTTGCTGGATTGTATACGGGAATTGCCAATCAAATTGACCAGTTGACCTTACCAGCTTATAACATCAAGGCATTTAAAAAGCGTAAGCAAAAGCAAGATGAAGATGAAGTTAAACGTAATGATGCCTTAGTTGCCTTACAAAAAGCCCTGTACTTCAAACGATTTGAAAGTTCATTAATTGCATTTAAAAGCAGTATTACTAGCCAGCGCAATTTTCAGAATAATTTTTATAGGCTGCTGACTGAGCAAGGAAAACTGCTAGATAGTAAAAACTTCCGTAAGTTGATATTAGCGTCTGAGGATGAAGAAGAAAGTAATTCAGTTAATACTCTCATTGAGTCACTAGAAGAAATTGACTCTAAAGACTATGACCTAAATCAACTCCAGCAGCAGATTGAATCTGACCTAACTATTTTAAACAATATTATTACTAAGCTAGAGATAATTGAATATTCAGCAGCAGCCAATACAGATTATGACTGCAAGTTAGCAGCTTTCAAAAATTTGCTGACAACTCAGCTTCCAGGTCAAAAACTTTTAGTTTTTAGCTACTTCAAAGACACGGCTAATTATTTATACCAACAACTAATTACTGATACAGCTTGGCTGACACAAATGCAAGTCAATGGTAAAACACCCGTGATTGAGTTATTGACTGGTGCAACCCCCGGCAAACAACGGGAAGAGAAAGTTAAGCGGTTTGCACCCAAAGCTAATGCCCAAAGTGATGAGGAATTAGCCACACTGCTACAAAACCCAATTGATATTCTTATCTGTACAGATGTTTTATCAGAAGGTCAAAACCTGCAAGATGCTGGGGTGTTAGTTAACTATGACTTGCATTGGAACCCAGTACGCATGATTCAAAGAGCAGGACGTATTGACCGACTGGGAACAGATTATGAGCAACTGTTTATCTACAACTGCTTTCCAGAACAGGGACTAGAGGATTTATTAGGGTTAGTCAGAAGATTACAACACCGCATCGCCACCATTGACCGGGAAGTAGGGCTAGACGGTAGCGTATTGGGTGAAACTATCTCTGATAAATCCCTAGAAGAACTATACAAACTCAAGATGGCTGACACAGATGCAGAAAAAGAAGCCATATTAGCAGAACTAGAACAGGCATCTGATTTGGTATCTTTAGATGAAATGAGATTACCCCTACTAGAGTTTTTACAACAAGCTAGTAAAGAACTAATTGATGAGATTCCCTTTGGGATTCATAGCACCTCAAATAAACTCATAGCTCATCACAAAATTCCTAACGGAGGAATATTCTTAGCTTTTAGAGTCAAAGACAAGCACTTTTGGCATTTCTACCCACGCATTAATGACGCTATCTCTCTAGACCCAACTTCATTAATTGAGGATAAACGCACTATTTTCAATTGGCTCAAATGTCAACAGTCAGACTTTCCTCTACCAGAGAAACTGCTACCAGTTGAATTTGACAGGCGGATTTTCCCTGTTCTAGAAGGAGCTATCCGTAACATCATGACATTCTTCCAACAACAGCAGACGGCTAAAGGCATTAAACCGCAAATGTCAAAGCTCCTGCAAAGTATTCATCATGCGCTCACTCAACCTGATTTATTTCAAAGTGAACCAATTGATGAAGAAGCTAAGGAACGAGTATTAAAAGTTATCACCACAGTTAATTATAGGAGCTATGAACGAGATGTTAAAGGAATTTGGGAGTCGTTTAAAACTTATAAAAATGTCAGCTTACTTGTCACTGAGTTAGATGAATATTTTGTAGACACTGACCAATATGAGGAACTTGCAGATGATCAAGACATAAGACCAGTAGAAATTATCCAGCAAAAAGACATCAAGTTGATTTGCTATGAGTGGTTTAAACCAGATACAAGCGAGGAAATGAAAGATGCGGTGGCAACGAGAACACCGTAGGCATCGCACACGGTTATGTTATAAGTCTAGATTCAAAGGAGTCGTAATCATGGATGAAGGGTATTGATATTACAAGGAAAGTGCAATGTCTAAGCATAACAGAAACTTTCATACGGTCAAAGAAAATGGAATTATTATTTTACACTCTAACCATTTAGGGGATGTTTTAGAGGTTAACATCAACAAAGAAAAGCGTCGATTTTACGGTATTAGAGAAGATGGTTCATTGATAGAACATGACAGTGATTGTGGAAATGATTTTGCTCAACCCATAATGCTTTATAAAACATACTATTGCTTTGAAAATGACACTTGGGGAGTAGGATATCGAATTAAAGATACAAAAGAAAAAAAGTGGATGGATGGTTTTAAAACAGCTAGAGAAGCTTGGTTATATAGAGAAGCATTAATTGCCGATGGTATAGCTAAAAGATAAATAAGAATCACGTACCAAAAGCGATCGCCTAGCCCACCAAATCAAGCGAGGAAATCTACCAAACAATGAGTTACTGGCTGTTTCAAGGCAACCCGAAGTATTACCGCATTATGGACGGCATCCGCGACTTTGAACAGATGCTCTGGCTTGCGACTCGCTACGCCAAAGACATAGCTCCTGGTGATGGGGTGCTGATTTGGAAAGCTGGGGATAAGGCGGGGGTATATGCGATCGCAGAGATTATCGAGTCCCCCAAGATTATTACTAACCCCCCTGATATCGGCTACTGGATAGATACCAGCCGCATTGGTACTAAACCTTGCGCCAAGATTCGCTTTACCAGCAAGTTGCGAGAATTGCCACTGCTACGCGAAGACCTCAAGCTTGACCCTGTGTTGCAAAATTTGATTGTAATTCGTCAGCCGAACGCTACAAATTACAAAATTACACAACAAGAATGGCAGCGTGTACATGAGTTGAAAGGATAGAGATAATAGCGATCGCTCCCCAAATTCTTAGAGGAAACTCAGGCGATCACACGCTGTAATCATTGTCACGCATTCAGTATTATTCAGAGTATTTTTTATCCTGATATCAACTAATAGTGTAGCGATCACAAAATATAAATTTCAGGAGCATCAAATGGTTAACAGCACAGATACCCAAGCAACTCAAACATCCAATAGAGGAGCAATATTAAAAGTATTAGCTAGACTAGCAACAACAGGAATAATTAGTTTTGGGATTGGTGGAGCAGTAACTTTTGACCGTTATAACAACTATTGGAATCAAACAATATTTCGCGTTCAGACTGTTGATTTTAACATATTATCTCATACTCTACCAACGAAACTTTCTTATGCAATCATTAAAAATGAGCCAGAAGAAGTACAACGTACTTTAGATAGTAATTATAGTTTGTTTGGATTAATAGTTACAGACTCTAGTGGACAAAAAGCAATTGCGTATTCAGGTAAAAATTCTGGAAAATCCTCATCTTGGAAAGCGGCTCTAAATCCACAGGAGTTAAAAAAACATCCCTATGATTTGTTGCTTGACCCTCCACCTGTATTTACACAGTGGACTTATAGTAAACCTCAAGCTACTGAACGCAGTGCTACAAGTTTAACTAATCAAGGTCATGTCATAGGCAGGGTTTACTATGTTAGGGGTGTAAGACCAACGTTTCAAGAGGATATTGCGACATTACTAAGTAGTCCTTTTTCTGGAAGTAGTAGGATTCAAACTTACACAACAAGTCTAATAGCTTGCTGTGGGGCAACTTTGCTTATCTGGAGTGGTTTGGAGTTTATGCTTTATAAAAAACGAGTTGATAAAAAGAAAGCTGAAAAAAGAGAAGATGAATTAGAAAATATCAATAAAGTTTTAGAAGTTCAATTAGCTGAGAGAATAAATGAACTAACAGTATTAAAAAATCAAAGAGAAGAAGAGAAGACTGAATTAACTAAAGATGCTAATAAACTGCGTATTTTAAATAACAGACGGGAGCAGGAAATTTCTCAACTCAAGGAATCTCTGAATAATCTCCCAAAAAACACAGAAGATTTATTAACTCTGCAAACTGAACTAGAAAAAAATAAATTAGAAGCACAAGAGAATCTAAACAAACAAAAACAATATCAACAACGCATTGAAAAACTAAATCAGCATTTACAACTTGCTCATAAGAAACAATTAGAAGTTAATCAACTATATAAACTGAAAGAAAATGAATTAGCTAAACTTCAAGAAGAAATGAAGAATATTGAAAATTCTCGTTTATTAGCTAAATCAGAATTCCAACAACTGCAAATAAATGAAATAAATTTTCAACAAATTGCTACTAAACTGGAACAAAAATTAGCTAATCAAAGACTTGAACAACAGCAACTTAACAATCAATTAAAGATTTTGCAAAGTTCCTTATTAGAGTCTCAACAACGCGCTCAACAGGCACAGGCTGAATCTGAAAAAACCAGATTAGAAGCACAACAAAATCTTAATAAACAGCAAGAGTACCAAAAATATATTGAAAAATTAAATAGAGATTTGCAAATTGCTCAGAAGAAGCAACTAGAAAATAATCAACCAAAAGAAATTGAATTAGTTCAATTGAAGCAACAGATACAGAATGCTGAGTCCGAATTACAAGAACTGCGAAATAATGAAAAAAGTTCCCAAAAAATCGCTATAACATTAGAACAACAGTTAGCTAACCAAAGGTTAGAACAAGAACAGCTTAACCATCAGCTAGAGCTTTTACAAAATTCTCTATTGGAATCTCAACAACGCGCTAAACAGGCACAGATTGAATCTGAAAAAGCTAGATTAGAAGCACAAGAGAATCTAAATAAGCAACGACAATATGAAGAGCAGATTAAAAAATTAAACCAAGATTTATATATTGCTCAAAAGAAACAAATAGAAAATAATGAAATCCAAGAAAATGAATTAACTCAACTTCAGCAACAAATACAGGAGATTCATAATTCTCGTTCTTTAGTTGAATCTGAATTACAAGAACTCCGAAATAATGAACAAAATTCTCAAAGAATTATTACTACATTAGAACAACAATTAGCTAATCAAAGGTTAGTGCAAGAACAACTTAATAATAAACTAGAGCTTTTGCAAAATTCACTATTAGAGTCTCAAGACAGAGAACAACAATTGGAACAACGTGGAAAACAGAAGCAAGCTGAATTAGAGGATTTGGCTAGAGAAATTGAGATTATCACTGTTGAAAGAGGTAAGCATACTTTAAATAATTTTGAAATAGCTATTAAAGATTCCTTAGAGCAGCATTTTTCTTCAGAAAGAGTGTTCACACAATTTGATGTAGGTAGTGGACAACAAGGAAGTAAATTTACTGATTTTATCCTTATTACAAATAAGTGCTGTATCGTTGTAGAAGCTAAATCTTATAAGGGAACAATTAAATCTGTTGGTAATCCGCGTAACACTGGATGGACTTGTGATATAGGAACTAGAAAACTCTATATTTATGCTTGTTGGGGAGAGAATCCTTATCAGCAAGTGAAAACTTATGCAGATTCTTTGTATAAATATGTAAATTCATCAAATTGGGGTAAATTTCCTGTATATGGTGTTGTCATATTTCCAGCAAACTCGGATATTGATCATGGTATTGAATCCAATATAGGTGGTTTTTACAGAGTAACTACACTAAATAATTTGATTAATGTTATTGAACAATTAGACAATCAAGCTCGTTTACAAAATGCAACAAGATATCAACAAATTTTGCAGAAACTTACAGGCATATCTAATCAACAAGCAGCTTAATCATAAAAATACAGGTGATATCTATTGTGTCTAATTCTAAAACTAGCCATAATTTCATAAAGTTTCTAGCATTTATTGGAGTTTTGGGTTTATCGGGTTGTCCGTCTAATCCCCCTAAATCCGCAATTTCCTTACCTTCTACTACCATTGAAAATCAACAACAAAGCTTACAAACAAGCTCTTTAACCATAGGTATTTTGAGCAAGCCGAGTTACTATCAAGAGCTAACAACTTACTTACGTTCTCAATTTGGTAATAAAGTGCAAATAGTCCTTGATGGCGATGAATCAATTTCTTATGAAGAAGCCAGAAAAAGGATGATAAATAAAGAATGGGATATTGCCTTTACTTTATCACCAATACTTTCTCTAGCTGCGAAAAATAACGATTATCATTTTGCAGCCCGAATGTTTCCGAATAATCCTCCATATTACCAGGCTACGTTATTCACAAAATCTACCAGTAGTATTAAATCTCTCAATGATTTAAAATCTACAAATACTATTGCTCTAGGCGATTTCAATTCAGCATCTAGTTTCTATGTACCTGCTTATGACTTATTTGGTAAAAGTCTAAGGGTAGATATGGGACATCGAGGAAAAGATATTAAAGACTTAGTTAAAACTGGAAAAGCTGATGTAGGCGCTGCTGCTTATGAGGCAGTTGCAAATGACAAAGATTTAAGAATTATTCACTTAAGCAAGGACATTCCTGGTTCTAATGTTTATTTATCACCTAAGCTTTCTGAATCTGACCGTCAGATAATTACAAAAATTTTACTCAATGCACCAGAGAATATTAGAAAACAAGCTAATTATGACAGTGGTGAGGAACATGATTATTCACAATTGATAAAAATTTCTCAAAGAACTGAAGAAATTTTAAAATGTGCAAATTTTCAGCAAAATCCAGTTAATTTTTACTGTAGTGATAGTCCGCCAAATCAACAATTTAATAATTCTAATAATATCTCAAAAATCTTAGGGCGAATTAATGGATGGAGTCACCAAGATAGTGAAACTGAAACTTTCAAGTTATCAGGAAAAGATAATAAAGTTTACCAAATAGTCATACCTCGAAAAATCCTTGATCAAGTTCCTGGTGCTTCTAACCCAATTGCTTTACAAGGTAAAGAAGTCAAAATCATAAACGTTGCACCCCAAAAAGCACAAGCAGGAATGTTTGAACTAAAACTTACACAGCCTAATCAATTAAATGTATTAACAGATATTAGTTAAAGAAGGATTAGCTATGGTTTATCGAAAATACCTGAAAAACTGCCCTAGACTCCCTAGCGATCGCCCCAATTCTTAGAGGAAATCCCAAGCAGGCGTAGCCCGTTGCAGGCGATCGCTCCCCCCTTTCTTATGGGAAAATTAGCAGTAGGAGCGATGCCTGCGGCGGGCTACGCCTACACCMCCATTCTTAGAGGAAACCTCAATCGCTTAAAACCCATGTAAACATCTACCATTTATGGCTACTCTAATTCCCTCATTCAATAGCTGCTCAATGCGGATGACCCCTGGCGAGAAGAGGTTAGCGCAGCGCTTGGAGGAAAAATTAGAGGATGACTATTTACTTTGGTATGACGTGCCAGTAGGTAAGAAGCAACTGCACCCAGATTTTATAGTGCTGCACCCTAGCCGGGGCTTGTTCATCCTGGAAGTGAAAGACTGGAAGTTAGACACTATTCAAAATATCAACCCCTCCACAGTCACACTGCTTACTGAAGATGGAATCAAAGAAGTCAAACACCCACTACAACAGGCCAGAGATTATGCCCTAGCAGTGAACAAGATGCTAGAAAAAGACCCCGCCCTAGTGCAGCAAGAAGGTAATCATAAAGGAAAACTGGTCATCCCCTACGGTTACGGCGTGGTATTCACCAACATCACCCGCAAAGCATTCAATGAAAGTGAACTACCAGCAGTGTTTGAGGAACACTTGGTTATCTGCAAAGATGAAATGCTTCCAAACACAGATGCAGGGGAATTTCAGCAACGACTTTGGGATTTATCGGCATATCAATTTGGTAAGACCTTAACCAGCAGTCAAATAGATAGAATTCGTTGGCACATCTTCCTCGACTTGCGACCAAATCAGCAGTTTGCTCCTGACAGTCCCTCAGATGAAGAAACTCCCGAACCCGTTATCCCAAACATTCTCAAAATTATGGACTTGCAG
Source organism: Nostoc sp. PA-18-2419 (assembly GCF_005869855.1). Lineage (GTDB taxonomy): Bacteria > Cyanobacteriota > Cyanobacteriia > Cyanobacteriales > Nostocaceae > Nostoc. The sequence continues at coordinate 23,099 of NZ_SZNH01000031.1, forward strand.
CAAGAACAGTTGGCACGGAGTTTAGGTGATGGCCATCGGGTAATTCATGGTGTGGCTGGTTCAGGAAAAACCATGATTTTAGCCTACCGTTGTCAGCAGCTTGCCCAAGTTGGAAACAAACCTATTTTGGTGCTATGTTTCAATGTCTCTCTTGCTGCCAAACTCCGGCAGACTATCCAAGACCAAAACCGAGTCAGTCGCATTAAAGTACGACATTTTCATGGCTGGTGCATGGATTTACTCAGAAAGTATGACATCCCTAGACCCGACTCCAGAGAGTATCAAAATGAAGCTTATATAGAAGAACTCGTTCAAAGAGTAATTAGCGCCGTCGATGCCAAGTTGATACCTGTTGGCACTTATGGCGCTGTCATGCTAGATGAAGGCCACGACTTTAAACCAGAGTGGTTAAAGTTGATTGCTCAGATGGTTAACCCCGAAACCAATTCTTTGCTTATCCTCTATGACGATGCTCAGAACCTCTACGGAGAAAAACGTACTAAGAAATTTAGCTTTAAGAGTGTGGGCATCCAGGCACAGGGACGCACCACCATTCTGAAACTCAACTACCGCAACACCGCTCAAGTGCTGAGGGTAGCTTATGAGTTTGCCAAGGAAGTCATGCAACCGACTGACACCCAGGATGATGACCAACAAATATTGGTAGAACCTGCTAGTGCTGGAAGACAAGGCCCCATACCAAACCTAATCCGCTTACCCAGTTTTAAACATGAGGTAGATTACCTAGCCGATAGAGTGCAACAATTACACGAGCGAGATATCCCCTGGAACGAAATAGCAATTATCTATCGCTCCAAGTTCATGGGCGATCGCATATATAACCACTTCCAACAAGCCCAAATCCCAGTAGAGTGGATAAACGCCAATAGTGAGAGCCGCGACTATAACCCAGCCGAGCAAAGCATCAAACTCATGACTATGCACTCATCTAAAGGGCTAGAGTTCCCAGTGGTATTGATTCCTGGTGTTGGTTATATGCCTCATCAATACAACACACCTGAAGAAGAAGCGCGACTATTGTATGTGGCAATGACACGGGCGATTGAGCAGTTGATTATGAGTTGCGATCGCTCCTCAGAATTTACCAACCGTTTGGAGACAGCACTCTTGTAAAGTAATTTAATGGGTAGTCAAGCGATGGCGCAGAGCATCTACTATAAACAGTTTTGATGGTTGCTTTAATATAGCGTGTGTAACGTTCCAATCCAAACATCTCCTGTTTTAATAGCAAAGTACCTATCACCATTTTCGAGAAAATCTGACCTGTAAGCTTTTTGTTTAATTTTTTTAATTTCTGCTTCACTTAATTGGTCAATCTTTTCATAAAAATAATTCTCTTGAGCGTGGAGTTCCCACTGAAAATTTTCGAGACTGAAGTTGTTAATTTTATATTTTTCAAATGGGAATGCTCTCTTTTCATTGCTCTTTGTAAAGGTATTGTTATATCCAACAATCCAATCTCCACTTGCTGCTACAACTTGAGAGTTGATAAAATGATGGTCAAATAACCATATCTTTAAGTAAAAAGGCTCTCCCGACTCCTGAAGTGTTTTGTGCCAATTCAAATAAATCTCTATTAAAGCCTTTAGTATTAATCGATTGTACCAAACGGGAGGATTTCTTGTTACTAAGTGATACCAGGGATCAATAGTGACCTTGACATAATCTCGTTGAGACTTGTGCAATTTTGCTATATCTAGGGTGAGATTGTAATTCTTCCAATAGTTAATTTTTCTAATCTGTTTTTTCCAACCTCGAATCTTTTTTTTATTACTGTACGGGTTTGACATTGCAATTCTACAGCAGCTAACTAATCTACTACTGTAGTATGTATATATTTGGCTTGGAGTTACTTTTGTATAAACTCGAAAGCTATTGCAAAAACACAAACCACTTTCAGGTGCGTAGTTTACTATGTATTTTCTAGTACATTATTAGCCAGTTGTAGTGAAGCGATAACCGAGCGCTGTGGGCTGCTGAGTTCTTCTACAGCGTTGGGTCAACAACTGGCGATTTGTGGCTGTTCTGTTCTGTTGATACCTCATTTAAACGGCAATTCAGACAGTTGTGATGCCAAATTGCCAGAACCTTTGAACGTGGCGCTGTAACTTCAACTTTTTCAAGCGAGGATAATTTCTAAGCGATGCCTGCGGTATTTGCTAGCCTACACAGCTTGCAACAGAAGCAAGTTATGATTTTGCAGGTTCTAATAAAACTGTTAAACTGTTGTCCCACTCATCGAAGAACCCATCAGGCCATCGGTCAATTCTGCCGTTTTTATCAATGGGTGGTGACACCAGTAAAAACCTGCAAGATGTCCTGAAAAGGCTTGATTTTATGTTGTAAATAACGAATTTTTTAACTATAATGTAGCAAATTTTCAAACATAAACAGGATATGGGTTTTCAGACCATTTTGCAATAAAAAACACATATCTCGGCTCAATAACTCGTTCGATTAAATCTTTATATTTACCTTCTTTGCCTTAAAGTTTTAGTAAAGTAAAAGTCAATTTTTAACTACTTAAGTATCTATTAATGTAATATGCGAAACATGATATAGACAACATTTACAAAAATATTCAACTTTTATTAAATAACCGAGGTTGAGACAAGAAGTAAATGAATAAGCACCACAAATTAACCATTGATAGTAAGAAAAGAATTGTTGTAGAGATTAGCCMTGTTAAGAAACAGATTACAAAACTATTTTTATTTTTTAGTTTTAGTGGAGTAACTTTACTTAGCTGTGGAGTTGCCAAAGCTGTATCGTTAGTCAATAGTAAGGTTTATAGTAACGCCTACATTAATATATTGTCAGGTACTCCTGATGAACAAACATCTACTGGTATTAATCCAAGCGTTCAATCTTTTGCTCAAGTAAATGGTGCAACAGCTTCTGCTAGTGCAACTGGTACTAGTCTTAAAGTAAAAGCTGAATCTGATGGTAATGGTACTTCATTATCTTTCCCAGCCGTTGCAAACACCTTCTTTCAGAACTCATATAAACTCATTGGTAATACAAGTAATACTGGCGTTCCTCTAATATTTAATTTTAGTTTGACAGGAGAATTAAATGTTACCACACCTGTTTATATACCTGGAAGTCCTGAAAATCTTTTTGGTGTAGCATCTGTTATTTTCGACTATCAACTCGTTAATTACAATTATGATAGTCCTTACTTTTCTGAAACTAAAGGAGGAGCATACATAACAGCGCAGTCAGGACTCCCAGTCCTGTACGGTCAATATGGCTATTTGGGAAATAATAAATTTAGTGGACCAAGATTTAGCACCACATTAGACCCCAAAATCACCTACTCAATTCCCCCGACTTTTAACAAATTACCAGTTGGTGTTGATGCTGGTTTTGGTATTAATGCCACCTATACTTTTGATTCAGAGATTCAACTAACAGAAACTATCGTAAACAATGGGCGTTTAGACGGATATTTATATGCCAGTGCTGCTTCTACTCCAAATGCAAGTGGTTATAGTAATTTTGGTAATACACTAAAGTTGACTTCTATCACCGTTCCTCAAACTTTTGATGCTTTTGATATTGAAAATCTTCAAGTAGCCTTTGACTCAGGAGAAATAATACCTGTTACAAGGAAGGCTGGTACAGTAACACCATCAACACCTGTTCCTGAACCCTCTACTTATTATGGTACTGGTGTAGCATTTGCCATTTGTTGGTTGATGAAACGTAAGTATAAATCAATGCAGTATGGCGGAAGTAGGTAAGCTATTGCAATACCCAAAATACACAGTTTACAATCGAACCAGTTATTGAGCCTAAGAGAGCGATCGCACCTGTAACTGCAACGGATCGATCCGGTCTGGGTCGCAATGCGCCGGGGCTAGGTCAAACAGCGTCACCTGCTGCACTGGCTTGGTTTCTCTCATCCGTTGCTGACACTCAAATATTTGCGCTTTCCACTTCAGCAGCGCCTCAAGGCTCATCACTAGCGCCTCTGCTCTGCGTGCTGGTGTGGGTTTCACGTCGGGAAATAGGTTTAGCTGGTTGGGTTCCAAGGAAATTATAAAGAGCGTGCCGACTAGCTGATTATCCCTCAGAACTGAATCAAGTCAAGTTGTTAAAGGGGGAGCGCTTTGCAGTAGAGCGATCGCTAATTCCTTCTAATTTCCTGCCAAGAACACTTGGAATAGTTCTGATATTTTCGCTTTGAGTGCTGAAATTGCCTCTTCTAAAGTATCACTTGGGTCTGTATCTACTAGATGGGCATCACCTACATCTGCACTTGACCACAAATAGCTGTGTAGCCCTATGGTTAAACATCCTTGCCATTTATCCTCATGATTAGTGTCAAGCGTAACGAAAAACCGCCGTGGTATCATTAGTTCTTCGGTCTTAATTTCAAATTCTCCCCACACAGAGAAGCCAAAATACTCCTCATTTTTTTGATTGTTGTATTTCCAATCAGTTAAGTTGGGGAAAGCAGCTTATACTTGCTCTAAAACTTGTTGGATTTCAGATTCGGTTAGTATCATCTCATTCTCTTTGAATTTATTTTTTAGCTTTCGCTCTACGAATAAAAGCGATTATTTCCTCTAAACTAACCCCTTCATTTTGCATTGATTGAATAAGTGCGATCGCTCCTACCGGCACACTTCCAATACTGCGCCCCTTCCACTCACCGTCTATTTTCTCTTCCCAGTTAAAGCCCCAGCGCCAATGAGTAGGATTATCAGAGCTTCTGTGTTGAATTACACGGGGATAGCTGGTGATAGTTCCGTCCTTCAGTTTCTTATTTTCGAGATACTTGTACAAGCAACCTTTACGTTGTCTACGTTTGGAGGATTGCTTGAGGCCCACAGCTTCGTTACTTTCCTCTAAGAAATTTTTGGGTGTCCATCCACACACACCACAGCCATCATCTAATTTGATTAATGGAGATTCACAACTGGGGCAATGTACATTTTGAATTTGCTGTGTACACTGCATAGGTGGGCATTTATCACAGGTGTAGTTTCTGTCAACTACCTTTAAACATTTTGTACAGAGTTGGGGGTGATTATCCTCTAAGAATTTATCAATTAGGTGTTGGGGTGCGATGCCTGCGGCGGGCTGCGCCAACGCTAATTCCCTAATAACTTCATCGTCTCGTTCCCAAAAATAGCACTTAATTTCACTGCTCCAATCAACAGTAAAACAAGTCTGCCAAACCTCAGTTATTTTGCCAACATTTAAAGAAGAGTTGCAGATATAAAGGTCTACTTTTACATTTGATTGTTTAAGCTGTTGCGGCAAGGTTGGCAAGATAACAGACTCGTTGCAAAGCGATCGCTGCTTGGAGGGGGCAGACAGCACGGGCGTAGAGGTCGTTACAATCTCGCCGTTTGCCCTGGTGGTGGCGTACTCCTGGGTAAATGGGAGCTGCACTGATATTGTCTCGCCAGTATCCATCAATGGCCATTCTACCCAACCAACGGGGAACCCCATCATCCACCCTGGAACTGCTGGGTTTAACTTGTCGCCCTTGGCTAAATGTGGCTTCAATTTCTGCTCCAATCTGGTCTGACCAGCTGGCCTGCATCCCGTTGAGCCTTTGCAATATGTTGTTGGTGTAGGCAACAATAAAGAGTCTGTTCCTTTGGTGCGGCGCTCCAATTTCCTGAGCCGATATGAGCTGCGGATCGTCCCAGTGATAGCCGACCATTCGGAGTCCGCCAAGAACTGCTCGTAATCCTCGATGGATAAGCCCTTCAGGATTTTCAATGATGATGAAGCTGGGACGTCCATCGGCAATGCAGCGCAAGGCTTCAAACCAGAGTGATGATTCTGGGTGATCGAGTCCTGTACCGTTACCTGCGCCACTGGTTCCAGTACAAGGAAATCCAATTGTGTAGAGGTTGAATTCTCCCGGTTGAGGGTAATAGTTGCTGATGTCGCTGTGGATGGGGATTTTTGGGAATCTGTAGCTGAGGACTGCTTGAGCGTCGGGGTTGTTTTCAATGAAGAGTTCTGTTTTGATGATGTCAGTAACTCCAGCTGCCTTAATTCCGAGTTCAAAACCGGCGATTCCTGCAAAGAAGCTGGCGTGTCTAAGTTGCATTCTCTCGCCTCCTCATCCTCTAAGAATTTTCTATAGTTCCAAGCCTGCAATTGTTTTGGGGTATATTCAGCAGATAATCCGTTTTCCCAAGTGATAGTAATCTTTTTACTGTGTACACTCGATACTTCACCTAGTTTCTTCGCGGGGGTGATGATGCGATCGCCCACTTGAAAATCGCTTATAGAATACTTATTCATCTTTTTTACCTGCTAAATAATCATCTCTCATTAATTTCCACTGTTCGGTGCTAGTGGCTTCTATTTCAGCTTTGCGCTGCCCCACTTCTCGGTTGTCGTTATCAGTGCGATTTGTGTTAGTTAGGCTGTGAGATTGAGAAATTTTAGAAGTTTCAACATTAAGTTGATTTCTATACTTCTCAAACTGTTTTTGTGTAATTTGCTTCCAATTGTCACGAGAAATTCGATCTAGTTTCTTGCACAGAAATAAATCAAAGCGAGTATCGAGTACCCCATATTCCATCAAATTGTGTCTGTCAAATTTATTGCATCCTTGGCAAACCGGGATGCGATCGCGGTTGTGGTCATAGTCGGCAATAATTAACCTGACTAAATGTGCTTGGATTTGTCCCGTGTCCTGGCAACAGAAACAGTTCCAATTTGGTTGCCAAATTTCCCTGTCCTCGTTTTCAGTTTTTTCATTGAATGGAAGGCGCTCAAATTGGGGAAGATTGTCAGTCATGATTCCCCCTTCAGCCAGCTAAATTGTTTAGTTTCGTTACACCACTGAATAAAATCTTGCTTTTCCTTATCAGTGGCAAATTCGAGCGGGTTGGCCGTCTCCTCGATGATGGCTAGCCAGTCAGGGGTACGCGGGTCAGTCTCCCATTTATGATTTTCTGCCGGGGACACTTTACCCCTGGACTTGTACCACTGACTACGCAACTCATCAAAGTTCTTCTCAATCCATTTAAGGGGAAGTTCAGGTGCTTTGGGTAACTGGGCTGCCTTCTTCTTACCAAATTCAATAAAATTCTCTCTCTCGCTTTCTGAGAGAGAGTTTATAAAGTCTAAATAAGTCTGAATAGTCTGAAGGGTTGTGGAATCCTTGCCAGTAGAGGGTTTTGAGGCACGATTTTCTGAACTTCCAGAATTTTTTCTGAACTTCCAGAATTTTTTCTGGGATTCCGTAATTTTTTCTGGATTCTCAGAATCATTTCTGGATTTCCAGAAATTTTCTGGATTCCCAGAATCATCGTCTTGTTGAGAATCATCAAACTCACATTGTTGAGAATTTGCCCATTCAATAGTGATTCTGCCTGACTTGATATTGATGGCGCTGGCTTCTTTAAGCTTGGCGATCGCCTCGTAAACACTACTTTCTGGTATCTGCCATCGCATCCCAAACTCTTTGGGAATCACTATAATTTTGCGATCACACCAAGGGTTCTCGTATCTAAGAGCTAGATGAATAAAGGCAGCATTGTTGATTAGCTTTGCCTTGCGAAGGGCCATCAGTTCGGCTTTTTGTAGAGGGTAAAACTCGCCTTGTACCTTTCCTTCATCATCTCTTTGCGGTTTGGGTATCATGGCTGCACCTTCTCGAAGGTTGTGCTTACTGGCGTTAGTTCACGGCAGGCTCTTAGCCATTGTTCATGTTGGAGTGGGTAGAACTTCCCTTGAATTTTGGTAGTGCTTTGCATCATAATGCAGTAATAAAATTAAATTGACAAAATTTTTTGTTCGCTCCGGTTCGCTAAAACTGGGGCGAGTTCTTTGCATTGGAGAATTTAGAAAAAACTTCACACCTTACCAAACTTTTACCTGCATCACTGATTTAATAGGATTAAGATAGTAGATGTAGTGGGTAAACCTTGCATTCAAAATTCAGTCATAACTGCATATCATACTATAATATTCAGTCAAGACATAATTAAACCTATGAATTTTTCACAGGCTTTGGATAAAACCCTCGATGAGTTCGACATTAGTGCGAAGTGGCTGTCTGAGAAGACTGGTGTTTCTCAGCAAATGATCAGTGGGTTTCGACGAGGGAATCAGCGAATTTATTCCGATAGCCTAGAAAAGATACTAGCGGGATTGCCAACCGATGCTAGAAATTACCTGTTATGTGAACTAGCAGAAGTCGATACAAATAAGGTTGATTTGCGATCGCTTATCGTTAAAGCACCTCCACAAGAGCAAGCTGAGGCTCTACATCTAATTGCCGAAATATTCGCCAAAAACATCCGTAACAATACGGATACAGTCGAATTTGCTGAAGCAGTATAAGTTGCAATAACGCAACAGGCTGACCAACTTAATGCCAAGGGCGTATTGAATCATTCATAGGGTAGGTGCCTACTTCTCCAAGTAGGCATCAAATCTGTTAATACTTATCAAATACTATAAGTAATAATGCCAGATTTTGCCAAGTCCCAGCGACATCAAAAGCTGTTTGATGAAATGTTAGTACGTTTTGATTTGAATGCACGCTCGATTTGCGATGCTACTGGAATTACAGAAGTAACGATTTCGCGCTTTCGTAACGGTAAATGCGATTTAGGTAGCGCCAAGCTGGTTGCACTCTTAGAAGCTGCCCCCCAGGAAGCGAGAAACTGGTATTTATCAGAATTATTCAGCGCTAAACCTGCTTCCTCGCTGCGATCGCTCATCCGAGAAGCATCGCCCCAAGAAAAAGCTGAAATATTAACGGAGATTGCTGGCTGGCTACAAAATATCGATGATATTGGCTCTACTTCAGTTGATTTCAGCATCCCCAATGATATTTGTACTGATTTAAATCTTGCTAATCTATAACTTCTAGGAATTAACGACTCTTGACTAAGTAATACTACGGATTACACCAGCTTGATGTTAGCTGTATGATTGAAAGCTGAAATTTTGATAAATTAAAATTCGAGTGAAAAGCAATATAGATAAGGCTTTAGGAGATTGCCAGCATCTTACGAAAGATGAAAAGTTGGTATTAATTCACAAGCTTTTACTGAGTATTGGTTTGTCGGCGATATGCGCCAATTGCTTAATGCATAGTCCGAGTCATATACATATTGCCAATAAACATCAGATGGCGATTATGCTGCGAGCGATCGCGGCAAATATTAGAAAATTATAAAACGAAAAATCCATTCTTAAAATTAATGGAAAATAGCGTAGGCGCAGCCCGCCGTAGGCATCGCTTGGATGCTGAGGGGAAAGCCAAATTAATCAAGCATCTTTTGGGCGAACCTGGCTTGCAAGTGGTAATAGGGAGTAATCAAGTTCATGCTACGAATGTATACCAAGTTAATTTAAATAATCCTGACCAGATATCAACGATATTAGAAGCGATCGCGCGAAAAATTTCCTCTGATGATTCCCTAGAAGATAAGACAGAGGGAGCGGGCTAATTCTTAGAGGAAAAATGCAACACCGAACAACCAGCCGTAGGCATCGCATGAGTGAAGGTGCGATCGCTTTCTAAGAGCTGTTGCTTCGCTTTTAATATTTGAATATACAAGGTTGCTTCGCAGTTGTTTTCCTTTTTGCTCCGACAAGCTACGCAAAAAGTGTGTGAAAAATGAAGCTTTTGCTGATTTTATCATTTCCACTCCGCTTCACTTCGTTCCGCTCCGTTCCAATGATATCTGTTAATATTGGGCTTCATTTTTCACGGGAGAGAAGAAATGCAGAGAGAGAAAAAGGAGAGGTAAAGGTATCTCGGTGCTTGTGTGCCATTAGCTACCTAGTTATGGGGTTGTGTGCCAGTGGTGGCCAAGCCTCCGATCCAGCACTCGCCCCGGCTGCGCCKGGGCAAGACACCCCCTTTGTTCCTTGATTATAGAGCGTACACGTGCTATAATGGTTATTGTTACTCCTATTTAGCCATGCTTTCAGCTATCTTCTCCCGTTACACCTGCTTTGGTTTTTCAGGTTCCCGCCATTGGGGTTTGTCTTCTGCCCCCCTGTCTGCTGCGGCTGCTGCTGTCCCTGTTGGCTCTCGCGTTCTGGTCGGCTGCGCGGCTGGTGTCGATGCGTTTTTCCGTGCGGCATTCCTGGCTGCCGAGGTGTTCGCGGTTTCGTCTGGTGTGTGGGGTTGTGGCCGTGGCGCGTTTGCGGCTCGGTCTGTGGCGTGTGTCCGTGCCGTTGCTGCTGCTGGTGGCTTGTGGGTGTCGTTCCCGTCTAGTCCTTGTCCGGTTGGTCTTGTTCCGTCGTCTTCTCAGTCGCGGTGCTTCTCCGGCTTCGGGTCTGGCTCCTGGGCTTCGCTTGCTTTTGCCCTTGGCTCTGGCCTGCCTTGCGTTGTTTTCTTGGGGTCGCTCCCTGTTCCGCCAGTGTGGGGTTTGTTTCCAGTGTCTGGCCTTCCTGGTTGGTTTGGCTGTGCTGCTGTGGTTGGTCAGCCTGTCCCGGTTCAGTTGTCTCTGTTTTAGTCAGTTGAGCGGCCTTGTGCTGCTCTACAGCTTGGGCGATCGCATCTCTACAAAAATCTCTGTATCCTTCCCCAGCAACCCTTTTTAATCTGTCAAGCTCCGTAGCCGTAATTCTAATGGTCAGCGCCACATCCCGTTTCTCTTCATTACCGTAGTCAAACTTAAATTTTGTTCCAAATTCTGGGTTTCCTCCTGGTCTGCCTCTCCCCATCTTCCAGCCTCAAATCTGCACTTTACATTCTAGCCCGTGTACGCGCTATTTTGTTAAATATTACGTGAAGATTAACTTTTATAGTGCGTGTACGCGCTATAATATAAGAGTAAACAAAAAAGGTATCCGACCAATGCAAGATACACAAGAATACGATTTGTACGAACTTGAGAAGTTAAGAAAAGCCATTGATTTATTAATCCATCTTGAACAATCAGAAGATGAAAGCTCTCTTAAATTAGATGATGCTAGAAATTCAGTAAGACGACGAATCAAGGGATTATCAATTGACTTAGGCATTCACAAAGAATTTATCAACGAAATCCACTAGTTAATCTGCGATCGCACATATCAAGCGATCGCACCCTCTCTTCACTTCTTCGCTTGTAAAACTCTTGTATCCGACCATGACAAATTTAAAACCGCATTCTTACGCAACTTTCGATTTAGTTAAAAGTGAGCAGATAAAAATAGGAGCTTTTTTTGTAATACTAAAACACCAGGACGGCATTTATTCAACGGGAATTTTAATAGATAATCCTATAGAGAAAAATGAGGGTGGCTGGTATCTTTTCGGTGAGCAAAAACACAAGAAAGAGTTGGCCGCAGTAATAGCATTTAACAAGCTTTGTGCAAGTATCCCCGTAACAGTTCACGGGTAAATTTCAACAGCGATCGCTTTCCACGGCGATTGCTCTGTTCTCTCTTGATTTAAAAAGTATCCGACCATGAAATTTAAAGCTGATTTGACCGACACAGTGGGCAGGCTAAAACTTATTGAAATCGAGTTCACAGGAAAAATAAAAATAACTGACTGCGAACTTCGGCAGATTATTACCAAAGAATTACCAGGATGGCGCTTACTTAGCTGGTGGGTTTAATCCTAAGAGCGATCGCACTCTCTCTCCATTCCTCTAAGAATCTTAAAAGGTATCCGACCATGAGATATGAAACGACTTACAAAGATAGGCAAATTATCATCAAACCGACTCTTGCAGGGGACTACATTGTAATTTGCTCACTAGGCTTGTCTGTAAAAAAGATGCGGCATTTCCCAAATGCAACTCAAGCTTTGGCAAGGATAAAAAAAGCCATTGACTCAAATCAGTTTGAGGGAAGAGACAGAATTTTTTGGTGGTAGTTAATTGAAAAGCGATCGCTCCTCCTTCATCCTCTAAGAAAATGATTCAAGAACTCTGCACCTGCTCTAAAACCTACTTAAAATACTCTCATCTCATCAATCCTTATCCTAAGAATCCAGAAAGTGAGCAAGCTTTAATCAATTTGCATCAATCAATTCTCATTCCAATTTTCAATAAATTTGGATTAGAAAATCTCAAGCTCACATACGGATTTTGTAGCAAAGATTTAAAAAAGTTTCTCACTTGTGAAAAATCTAGAATCTGCATTGAAGTTGACCAGCACATGAGTTATGAAACCAATAACAAAGGCAAATATTATTGCAAACATCTAGGTGCTGCTTGCGATTTCAAAATTATAGGAGTTGACAGCACAAAAGTTATTGGATTTTTAAGGAATCTTGACTTTGACTCAATCTATTACTATGGCAAGGATAAATCAGTTCATGTGAGTTGGTCACAAAGTCCACGGCGTAAGATTTGGGAATTTACTGCACAGAATACACCCAAGCCTTACAGCAATTACTACTGGGTTTAGTTGATAAGCGATGCCTACAGCGGGCTGTTCGGTGTCGCTTTTCCTCTAAGAATTTTTCTGTTCGCGCTCTAACTTTTCTGCGATCGCCTGTCTGATCCAACTGGCTTTTTCTTTTCCAGCAACAGCTATAAGCCGCTCATACATAGATTTAGTCATTCGCAGAGTGGTTGCAGGGCTGTCTATTGGTTCATCCCCAGCAGACACAAACAAACCACCCTCACCCTGCTGAACTTCATAAGGTTTATCTCGTTTCATATCCCTAAAAACATTTCTCAAAAATATTGTAACTTGCCATGTAAACATGATGAAAGCCTGTTACCATGTTTACATGGAGTTATAAAAGGTATCCGACCAATGCCAGCACAAAAATTCTCAGCCAAAGCTCATACTCGTACTGATTACAACTATTCAAATTTCCACAAATCTTTATTACATGAAAATAACAGCGAAGATTATGCACTTCGCCATCTTTACAGCCTTGAGAATACAAAGGTTTTGTTAGAAAAGTGGGGATGGTCTGCTGACCAAATTAAGGCAGGAATTGACTATGCAACTATTGACGTTTATAAAAATTTTGTTTATCTCCACATTACAAACAAAGTTACTAAACGCGGGGAACTGATTAAAATTCGCGGCATCTCTCGATTCATTTCAAAAGCTGACTTTGTAAGTGTTTTAGTAGAGCGTTGCTGGTCAAAAGCCGATCCTTATAAACTTCAGCCTGGGGATAATTGGGATGAATTAATAGCTCGTGGTAACACTGGCGACTTTTACGAGGTGAAGTTATATCAATATGAAATCACCTGCACTTGCCACGCCTATAGCGGCATTGAGAAAGCTTTCGCGCAAGACCCAGTTGCAACTAAACACCTAATGCTAAATCCAGTTGCACAAGGCCAAATACCCGACAAGCATATCTTTGCTGCTTGGAAATATATCGGGGCTGAAACTTTACGCCAGTATGAATACTGCTGGCTTGAGCGAAAGGAAACAGCTATGAAAGAGCAAGCATGGCAATTTAATCCTGAGCCAGAACGTGAGTCAGAGTTTGCAGACTGGTAGTGAAAACTGGCCGCCAGCCCACAGCCATAAGAGAGGGCATTAACCGGGGAGGTATCCGACCAAGGATTCCCCGGCTGCCTTACGGCTATTTCATAGTAGCAACTTTCCTCTAAGAACGGAGCAAAGACAATGGACATGAAGCAAATTTTAGAAAAACTGAGCGATTTAATCAGCGAACTGGAAACCTTAATTAATGAGGCTGATGGCGAGGAACCAGACGAGATATTTATAGGCGACTTGGATCTTGGATTGGGCTACTTACAGCAAGCCTACAAGTGCAAGAACAAATAGTAAATCTGCGTTAGCCCAGCGGCTCCCCCTTGGGAGCTTCGCCTAAATACTTGAATATCTGGGTGATCGCAAAGACTGTAAATTTATCCTCTAAGAATCTACCATGACACCAGAACAAACTAATCTTTGGCTTGAAATTCAGCATCGGCAAATGCTTGCACTTGAGCAAATAGCTAACTGTTTAAGTAGATTGACTCCTAACACTGCACCAAATTACCAACGAAATATTGACGAGTTCAAGCGCTTTGATTGGTCTAGCATTGATGCAACTGTTGAACGTACCGATCAGTATGGAGCGGCGATAGTAACTTGGAAAGGACACCAGTTTATTAGGCGATCGCCCTCCAACAAGTTCGGTGCAGCTGTTTGGTTCTCTCGCTGCACTGGTAAAGATGATGCAGGTGAAAATGTCTATGAGCGGCTGATTACCTTTAAACCTGTTTCTGATAAAGAAGTCGAGCCACTCCCTGAAAAAGTTAGTCGCTATTTGTAGTGAAGTAGCCCACCGCAACGCTAAAAAATAAATCCTGGTTGTTGTGACCAGGGTTTAACTTTGTCGCAAAGCCAGCCGCACTGTTAAATAACTAATGACCAATGACGAATGACTAATAACCAATGGATTTTCTTAAGCGGCCAAAAATGCAACTAGGCTTGCAAACAGGCCAGCCCGCGAAACCGCCGCGTTGCCGCAGCAGTTTTTTACTTTAGGCTGTGTCTGTTTGCAAGGGCTGGCTCAGGGAAAGTTGCATTTTTGGCCGACGAGTGAGTTTTAAATTCTGTAAAAAACTATGTCGAGCGTACACTGCATTAAAACTTCCCTGAAATTTCTTAGAGGAAACTAATTCTGGCGATTCCTCTTTTTATAACCCTGTACGCCCAGGCGTTTGGATTGTGCGATCGCAATTATCTTATGCTAATTTATCCACCAAACAACAGCTTAATGAAACTTGAATCTCTACTGAAACTCAATCGTACTATTCGCGTTATTGGCTTCGATGATGCCCCTTTTATTCGGGGCGCTGGTGGCAATGTTTCTATAGCTGGGGTGGTGTGTGCAGGAACTCGATTTGAAGGTATGGTGTGGGGCGAAGTACAACAAGATGGTTTTGATGCTACAGAAGTCATCTGCAAGTTGTTGATAGGAAGGAAGTTTTTACCACAATTACATATCTTGCTATTAGATGGAATTGGATTTGGGGGTTTTAACCTCGTCAATCTTCCAGAATTGGCTGACCGCCTGCAATTACCTTGTGTTACTGTGATGCGCCGCCAACCTGATTTAGTTGCTGTTGAAGAAGCGATAAGTCGTCTGCCAGACTTGCAAGAGCGACAGAAACTTTTACACCTTGGTGGCCCGATTTATGATTATTCACCCTTTTTCTTCCAAGTTGTCGGTGAAGAACCTGCTGTAGTAGCTGGAGTGCTTCAGCGCTTAACTGACTGTGGCAAGGTGCCAGAAGCTTTACGGTTAGCTCATTTGATTACATCTGCTGTCATGACTGGAGAGGCAGCTCGGCTTAGATAAAAGAGGCGCTAATGGGCGATCGCTCGCCTCAAAAATACTCGCTTTAAGACAGACAACAGGTTAAGAAATGGTTGTTGGATAATTGTTTGCCTTTAGAGTAATCTGACAAATATAAATTGATTTGCAAGCTTGATGAGCTTTTATGTTAAAACGAATACGTATAATTGTTACCTTGGCAATTGCAACTTTAGGGTTTGCATCTACGGCTACTGCTGCAACTCCTCGTCAAAGTTGGGTAGAAAATGAAATCTATCAATACAATCATCAGTTTGCCTCTCAATTACCTCAAGAGCTAGCAACAAAAATGCAAAAGATGGCAGTTAGTCCTTTTGCCTTTTATCGGGGGACTGCTCACATTTTTTATCGCGATATGCAGACATTACCAAGTTCAGTATTTGTCAATTCTTCAACCTCAGCTATTTGGTTAGAAGGTGATATGCATATGCAGAATATTGGGGGGATGAGGGATAGCAATGGTAACAATGTGTTTGATACCAGTGATTTTGATGAAGGCTATCTTGGTCTATATGTTTGGGACTTGCGACGTATGGCAGTTTCGATTCTGTTAGCAGCTAAAGAAAATGGTCTGAATTCTAATGATGCTCAGGATGTTGTTCAGAATTTTCTCGATAGTTATCTCAACAAAATGAGCGATTTTAAAGGAACTAATGACGAATTATCTTACCGTTTAGAATCTAGTAATACAAACGGTGTGGTTAAGGATTTAATTCAACAGGCTGCTAGTAAAACTCGTTCAGGTTTATTAAGCAAGTATACGCTGCTCAATAGCAATGGCGACCGCGTTTTCCAAACAACCTCTGAACTCCAACCTCTATCTAGCAGTATCTATTCAAGTATTAGTGCTGCTATGAGTAGCTATATAGCTTCAATTCCTAGCAATAAACGCTACAGCGATAGTTATTACAATCTTAAAGATATTCGTCTGAAATTAGGTTCTGGAACTGGTAGTCTCGGTAAATATCGATATTACTTGCTAATTGAAGGCCCTAGTTCTGCAACCGACGACGATCGCATTTTAGAAATGAAGCAAGAAAGCACCAGCGCCGTAGCTATTGCTGTTCCAGGTTTGTTATCAAGTTCTGCATATGGAAACAATCAGGGCGCAAGAGTGACAATCGCCACCAAGGCAATGCTTGCTAATACCGATCCTTTAGTTGGCTACACTACTCTCAACAATCTTTTCTTCATGCTACATGAAAAATCGCCTTACCAAGAAGACTTTGATTATACATTGCTAACAACCAAAACAAAATTCATGGATGCAATGGGATATGCAGGAAAAATCGTAGCTAAAAACCATGCTATTTCTGACAAGGATTACAATGATGCGATAGTTCCTTATAGCGTCGATAAAGAAGTAACCGATATTGTCAGTGGTAATAAGGCTGCATTTAAAAACGAGATAGTCAACTTTGCCTTAGACTACGCAACTCAAGTTGAGTATGACTATGCAAGTTTTGTAGATGCTCTAAACCGAGGAGTACCACTTTACTAAAACAGCCTTCAGTTTATCAGAGCAAGTTTTCTTGAGGATGCGATCGTCCACTGCTGCATAATCAATTTCAGTTCTGGGAGAAAGGGTGCGATCGCCCTTTTGAAATAGTGTTCGCGTCCTGTCACCGTATCTTCAAATTGATTTTTCTCAAATCCGGAATATCTCATCGCCAATCTGTATCAGAATTGAAGTACAAGCGTCTTTTTACCCAGTTATGCCCCAAGACTTCTCAGGTCAAAATCTTCGAGGGCGCTCCTTCAAGGGACAAAACCTTGAGGGGGCTAACTTTAGCGGTGCAGATATTCGAGGTGCAGATTTTAGCTACGTAATTCTAAGGGGTACAAACTTCAGCTATGCTGAAGCGGGGGTGCAAAAGCGTTGGACTACTTTACTGCTCATTACCTTATGGTTACTATCTGGAATATGTGGGTGTTTATCAGCTTTTCTTGGAGTAGTGGTAGGGTTTATACGTAGTTCAATTTTTACTTTTCAGCTTGGAGGTTGGGTCGCCTTAATAGTAATAATTGTTTTCTTTATAATTATAATTTACCGAGGATTAAATTCAACCGTCGTCCCTATCGCTGTTCTCTTTGCCTTCACCTTTGCTGTTGTTGTCGCCATCGCCTTCTTCATTGGCGGAGCCGATTCCGGTAATATTGATCTCTCCTCTGACATTGGAGGTATCGCTGTTGCCTTCGCCGTTGCTGAAGTTGTCATGATTGCCATTTCCCTTGCTGGACCCATGGCCCTTGCCTGCTCTTTCATCCTTGCAGGACTCCTTGGTGGAGTTGGGACCGGGATTTTCTTCTTCGCCTCCGCCTTCATTTTTGAAGGATCTTTTGCCATCGCTGGAGTCGTTGTTGGAACTTTACTCAGTGCTTATATTGCTTGGTATGCAATGAAAGGAAGTGAAAAGTACGCTTTTATTCACAATATTGCTGTCGCATACGCTGCTTTGAAAGGTACAAGCTTTCGTAATGCTGATTTAACTGATGGTAGTTTTAGAGAAGCTAGACTTAAAAGTACTGATTTTAGAAAAACTACTCTTACTCGTACTTGTTGGCGAAATGCACAACTTAATTGTATTCGTCCCGGAACAACTTATCTTCATAATATACAAGTGCAGCAGTTACTAGTCACAGGAAAGGGAGAGAATCAAAACTATGATCGCTTGGATTTAAGAGGTATTAATTTATATGAAGCAAATTTAGAAAATGCTAGCTTTATTGATACAGATTTTTATCAAGCTAATTTACAAAAAGCTAATTTGTCTAGATCTATACTTGTACGAACAAATTTTGAAAGATCCGATATAAGAGGTGCTTGCTTAACTGGAAGCTGTATCCAGGATTGGATAATTTCCACAGGAACTAAGCTTGATGGAATTGTTTGTGATTACGTTTATTTAAAGTGGATTGATGAAGATAAACGTGACCAAATGCCACCTAGAGGTAAATTCAAAAAGGGTGGCTTTGTTACTTTTGTCAAGTACATCCTGGATACTGTTGAGCTTTATCATGAGAAAGACATTAATCCCAGATTAGCTCTAATTGTTTTGCAAAAAATGTCTAAAGACTATGATGAACCTCTGAATGTTGTAGCTTTTGGAAAGAGAGGAGACAAAGTTTTTATTCAGGTTAAGGTTTCTGAACGTATTATTCAAGATCAATTTAAAGAAAATTATTACTTTAGGTACGATGAAGATTTGAAATTATGGTCAGGAAATACCCATCAGTTACCACCTGCCGTAAATAGTTTTATCGAGAAGAGAATTAACGAAATTGCTTCAGAAAGAACAGATGATTTTGTTTTCATTGATGTTGCTTACGTAGAAGGAAATTATACCGAAATCTCTCAACGAGATACAACAGTGACTGGCGATCGCAATATCAACATACGTAGCGGCAACTATAACGAGCGTATTGAAGGTGATTATATACAAGGTGATAAGGTAAATAGTATGACTAATAACCCCGGCGGATTTTCAGTTGGTGGTTCAGTTGGTGGCAATGTTAACAACGTTCAAGGGGACGGCAACCGCGCTGTTCAAGGAGATAATAATCAGGCTGTCCTTGGTGATGATAATCAGATAACGCAACAAAATCAAGTGGGTGCAGATACCGGAGAATCACTCACTAGAGAAGATGTAGTCAAATTACTGGCTCAACTGGAAACTTTGATTAAAGGGGCAGAATTACCAACTGATACTAAAGAAGAAGTAATTGAAGATTTGAGTGCTGCTAAGAAAGCCACAGACAAAGAAGAACCGAACAAACAACGTGCATTAGACCGTTTAACAGGTGTGGCAGAAACACTTGAAAAAACTAGCAAGAGTGTAGAGGCAGGTCAAAAAATCTGGACAACAGCCAAGCCAATTCTTGTAAAAATTGCAACTTGGTTAGGTGTTGCTGCTGGTTCTCACCTATTGGGATTGTAGAACTGAATTATGAGTCAGCAGCCACCTGATAACTCTGAACCACAACAGCCTGATGCAAGCTCAAGGCAGCAGGGTGATAGTTCCACATCTGATAATTCAGTTCAAGGTAATCAAAACCGAGCCGTTCAGGGTAATGATAACCAAGCTGTTTTGGGTGACAACAACACAGTATTTCAGGATAATAGAAAGTCGCTTGCTTGGAATATTTCTCTTGGGCGAGGGGATACTACTAAATTATCTGATTCCAGAAACCGTGTCCGACAAATATTGTTAAAGCAAGTCAGTACTGAAGTAGAAAGTCGGATAAATAGTTCGCTGCATAATCGGGTTTATATTCTTCTTGATACAGAGCAAAACCCATATAATATTGACTCTCCTTGGGAGATGGAGGTTAAGGTAGGTTCTAAACCTAAAATCAATTTAAATAATACAGAAATTATTCAAATTTTTGACCAATCAGATGTTGCAGGCAGATTATTAATTTTAGGACAGCCAGGAGCCGGAAAAACTACTATAGTCCTTAAATTAGCTGAGGAGTTAGTTAAACGCGCTTACTCTGACCCATTATGTGCTATACCAGTATTATTCTCTTTACCCACTTGGAAAAATAATAATTAAAGCATCAAGAATTGGTTAATTGACCAGCTAAAAGATAAATATGGGGTGCGGAAAGATATTGCTAAACAGTGGATAAATAATCAAGAAATTTTACCCATTTTAGATGGTTTAGACGAGTTAGCAGCCGAACGCCAGGAACTGTGTGTTCAAAAAATTAATGATTTCCTTCGTCCTGAGAATTGGATTAATCCTTTAGTAATTTGTAGCCGGACAGAAGAGTATCAACGCTATCAAACTTTACTACAACTAAATAACTCACTGGAATTATGCCCTTTTACTTCTCAACAGGTTCGTAAATACTTACAAAAAACGGATAACGTAGACCTATGGGATAGTATTAGTCAGGATGAAAATTTAACCGAATTAGCCAAAACACCACTTCTGTTAAATATTATTGTTCTTTCCGCTCAAGAGATATCAGTACCAACTTGGCAGTCAATTAAGTCTTCTAAAGAACGCCTTGCTTATTTATTTGATGCTTATATCCATCGGATGCTCAAAGGCCACTACAAAGATAAACAACCTCAGCATAAAAATATAAAACTTTGGTTAAGTTGGTTGGCACAGGTGTTAATTGAGGAGAAATCAACGGAATTTTTAATTGAAAGAATGCAGCCGGATTTACTAAAAAAGAAGTTTGACAAAATTATTTATAATTTGATTGCTTGGGGAGTTATACAGTGGCTATTTTCTGGGCTGATTTTGGGGCTGGTTGATGGATTGATTTTTGGGCTGGTTGATGGGTTTAGTTTTGAACTGATTAATCGGAGGATGCTGACTCCTGGGCTGGTTGATGGGCTGATTTTGGTGCTAGTTTTTGGGCTGGTTTTAGGGCTGATTTTAGGGCTGATGAATGCGCTAATTGGTAAGCAGATAGTAGATAAATTTCAAAGAAATGCTTTAATTAATTCTCAGAGATTTTTTAACATAACAATTATAAAATGGCTAATTTTGGGGTTGATTTCTGGGCTGTTTGCTGGACTGATTGCTGGACTAATCCCTGGGCTGATTGATGGACTGTTTTCTGGGCTTTTTGATGGAATGTTTGTAGGGCTGATTTTTGGGCTGATTTTTGGGCTAATTGGAGATAAAATTGAGGCAATTGAAACTCTAAAATTTTCTTTTCATAAAACTTTAAGAGGGTTGATTTTAGGGCTGATTTGGGGAATGGTTCCTCTGTTAATTTTCGGGCTGATTTTCGGGCTGATTTTTGGGCTGATTTCGGGGATGAATCATCAGGAGATGCTGATTAATAAAATGTTTTATGGGCTGAGTTATGGGCTGGTTTTAGGGCTGGTTTTAGGGCTGGTTTTAGGGCTGGTTTTAGGGGTGATTTTTATGCTTTCTTATGGGATGTATGGGGTAGAAATTGAAAATAAAACTATTCCTAATGAAGGTATTTGGCAAGCTGTTAAAAATACGGTAAAGTTATCAGTATTGATTTTTTTTCCGTCCACAATAGTAATTTTTTTGATTCAGCTAATTATTATATCAAGTAACAGTAGTTTAAATGAAGTCTTAATTTTTAGCTTAGTATCGGGATTATTTTTAGGATTATTCTTGGGGATATTTAGAAGTGGAACACCTGTTATAAAACACTTCATTTTACGTATAATTCTTTGGTCTAGAGGTTATATCCCCTGGAACTATGCTAAGTTCCTTGACTACTGTACAGATCGCTTATTACTCCAACGTGTCGGTGGGGGCTACCGCTTCATCCACAAACTGCTACAAGACCACTTCGCGCAAATGGAGTTCAAGCGGAATTAAGAAAATACAACCCTTTCATGAGGGGAAGGTTATAATCAAAACCTGTTATAAAGTATAAGGAGATACCTTTCGGCGGCCACCCTATTCTCAGTGACTAAAAAGTTATCCCGAAGGCTTGGGCCGTTGAAAGGCTGTTTCTACACTTGCTTCTATATTTTGGCTAGATATGAAACTTTCAACCAAGCGCCGATAATAGTTCTTTTCAGCGATCGCTAACAACTACAATCCTTAGTGAGGAACCAGAATTCCAGAGCGATCGCCAGGATAATCCTCAAAGATTGCTCCTTCTTGAATTAGGTTAAGTTTTGTGGTTTCAGAAATTCCTTGATTATTTCCGAATCGAGCATTTTCTACATTAGCAGTATTCAAGTTAGCACCACTCAGGTCGGCACCACTCAAGTTAGCACCACTCAAGTTAGCACCATTCAAGTTAGCACCACTCAAGTTAGCACCACTCAAGTTAGCACCACTCAAGTTAGCACCACTCAAGTCGGCAATAAGCGGTTTATAACGAATCCGGTTGTGATCACTTAAGTTGTGAACACTTAAGTTGACACCTCTCAGTTTTTTACGAATCAGTCTGGAATCACTCAAGTTAGCACCATTCAGGTTGGCATCTCTGAGGTTGGCATCTCTAAGGTTGGCATCTCTGAGGTTGGCATTACTCAAGTCGGCATTACTCAAGTCGGCATTACTCAAGTTAGCACCATTCAGGTTGGCATTACTCAAGTCGGCATTACTCAAGTCAGCAACATTCAGGTTGGCACCATTAAGCTTGCCACCTCTGAGGTTGGTACCATTCAACTTGGCATCTCTGAGTTTGGCACGAATCAGTCTGGAATCACTCAAGTTAGCACTATTCAGGTTGGCATTACTCAAGTTGGCATCACTCAAGTCTGCATTACTCAAGTCAGCACCATTCAGCTTGGCATCTCTGAGGTTGGTATCATTCAGCTTGGCATCTCTGAGGTTGGCATTACTCAAGTCGGCATTACTCAAGTCAGTAACATTCAGAACATTCAGGTTGAAATCACTCAAGTCGCTCTGAAAAAACTTGACACGACTCAAGTCGGCATCACTCAAGTTAGCACTATTAAGCTTGGCACCTCTGAGGTTGGCACTTCTGAGGTTGGCACCTCTGAGGTTGGCACCGCTCAAGTCGGCATTGCTCAGATTTTGACTGCTGGCTCCATTTTGGACAATATCTTGAATCAAACGAGATTTTTCATCTAATTCTGTTAAATCAACGTACTCAACAGGATTACCTAATACTTCAGTGAGTTCCCCCGATTCAACTAATTCCTTAATTCGTTCTAACCCTTCATCTGAACCATTAAGAATAATTCTGATACTGCCTTCCTCAACTCGAATAATTTCTATAGTTGCATCACCAGAAATTTTTTGTAACAGTGCAAGAATAGCTTTTAATTTGGCGTGGTCAATTTCATCAATACTACCTGCGATCGCAAACGCCAGTTGCTTTGGACTTACTGTTATTTTCCCGTTGTTTGTGTTAGGAGAGCTTGGGTTCGGAGCATTTTCATAGATATGTACTGTTTCTGCATGAATATAGTGCTTGTCAATCCGCTCGTTGTAATTACCACCACTTGTTGTTATATTTTTCGCTTCTGGCATTTGCGGTTCTGTCATGGTGATATCTATCCGTTTGCAAGCGTGTTAATCAACTCATCAGACATTCTTCACTTCCTGCCAGCCTTTAATCGCTCCAGTAATAAATGCCCCTACCGGATTATCAATCGCTTTTTCAAATGCCGCCAAGCCCCCTTCTTTAACAGCACCTATAACCCGCTGTTTCCAAGTTGGGTCGCTTTCGATGCGCTTAACAACTTCTGTTGCCACTACCATATCTCTTGCTGGTGTGTCGGCAGGATAGCTAGTCTCTAATTGTTTAAGCAGCGCTTGTATTTCGGCTGCGGCTTGGACTAGGCTTTGCGGTTGTCTTGCGGCGTAATAGTTACCTTCGATATAACTACCATCGATGCGCTCGTTGTAGTTGCCGCCGCCAGTATTAATGGTGCGATCACCTGCCATTTATTTATTTCCAAAAACAATTCATTGCGTATATTGTAGTTAAAACTACGAAACTTGTTCTACCATTTGATACAAAGCTTGTTATTCGTTAATTCATACGTACTTTAGTGTAGATTGCGGTGATGATCGTGATTGGCTATGCTAAATGCTACATGCCATCGTACCTATTTTTTAGGAAGCTAAGAAACTGGTAACAATTAATTAACTACTAAGTAGCAAGCCTGATATACTCAAAAAAATGAATTACTATTTTGCCAATTATTAAACCGTTCTTCATCAACTTTCTTCTTGGCGTTTGAAATAGCAAGTTCTTTAGAATAACTGTGTGAATCAAAAAGACTTATTTTTAAAAAAGATAAATCATTTCTTTTAATTCTGTAATGCCACCAATCATTTTGGTCTTTTGCTATATAAATAGTGTAGCCTTTGTATGATAAAATACATCTATCTTTTTCGTATTCATCGTAATCATCTTCAAAATATTCTATAGAGTAAAAGTCGCTATTAGTATTTACATTATTAAGTTTGTAGCAATTATTTTGAGTAAGCAAAAGTTTAAGAATAATATTAACCAACTCTTGTTCGCTGTTATCTTCATTAGCGTTAAAATATTCTTTAACTTCTGGATGATTGCGTAATTCTTCAGCTAATTCTTGTGCAAATTTGGATATGCCCTCAATCGGATTTGAGCTTTGAACTACAATCTGATTAAGAATTTCTCTAAATTCATCAAGTGTATGAGAAATATTGGAATTAAGTTCTACTTGACGGTCTTGGATAGTGACGTGTTGATTGATGTAATCCCCCTCAATATAATTTCCTTGAAAGTTTTCGTTATAATTGCCACCTTTAGTATCAATAATGGTTTGATTAGTTTTTTGAGTCTTACTCAATCTATATATTTTGGGTGTTCTTGTGATTTGTTTTATGTGCCTTTGAGAAAGAGCCTTATTTCTCCACGGCAAAAAGATACTTAATAAAATTAAAATCAAACCCGCTATGGTAGCATAAGGATTGATAATAAATAAATCATAAATTAACGCAGCTATTAATAATATTCCTACTGTTAAGCATATTATCTTATCTTTTAACGATAATCTTCGATTTAACAATCGTAATGCATCATATAATTTTCCCCTAAAAAAATGCATTTATATAACCGTTAAATAGTGTTGCAAAACTCTACAGAGTTCAGTAATTAGTTTTTGGCTTTACACAGTATTACTAGATTATTATAATCATGTATGTAATATAAATCACTATTTATTTTGACTTTGGTCATTTAACAAGTCAAACTTTGGGAGCGGGATTATTATAAATATATATATCGTGTCCCGTTGTAACTACCGATAACGCTTGCGATAATCCCAAGGCTTCTCTAGATTTGATTGACTCCATACCCCGACGCGGTTTGTAATTCCTATCTCCTGGGCTTTTGCAAAAGCATCATGGTTTGGGCATTTAGAGGCATATTGTTTGTAGTAGTAAGCCATGCCACTTTTTAACATCTCTTCTTGGAAACTCATTTCCAGCCCCCACTCGCCACTAACTGAGGCCATCACTTCAGCTACAGTTCGACCGTAACGGTCAGTTTCGATAGGAATGATAAGTACTTCATTTTTTGCTAAGGCAACAAGCAATCGCAGTTTCTCCCGTGCCTCATTCCCAAATGGTTGCCCAGGCTGCTTACCGTGTTTAATCTCCGGTGCATCCATCCCACAGAACCGGATTTTTTTAGTTTCGCCACCGCGACGGACAGTAATCGTGTCCCCATCAGCAACGCTGACCACTGTCCAATCTTCAGACAGTGGCATTGCGTGGGGTGAGGTGGAGTCTGCCGCCGCTTCTACAAGCGATCTAGTTTTGGGTGATGTACCTGCTACAGCAATGACAGCAGTGACACAGGCAAGTAAGAAAGCTGGGCTATTTAGGATTTTTTTCCACATTGACAACTATCTCCGCTGTGATGCTTATATGAGTCAGTTTGCCCAATTATCTTGACTTTCTTTTCATGGCTATGGGTTTTCTCTTTTTAAGACTATTATTTATTTGTCTGCCAGATACTTTTAATCCTATGCAATTGTCTGCCAGATAGAAAGCATTTCATTCAAGAGATGAAGATTAAATCTTAATAATTTTCCACCGGACAATAATTTATAAAAATACTTGTATACCAGATAAATAAACACTGATTTATACAGCCAGGTTTACATTAATTTTACATAATTAACGGGATAATTTCTCAAACAAAGTTTATACATTATTGTTTGAAATACAAGGTTAAATTTCAGTAACTTTACTATTTATAAAAAATAAAACTACAGATGAATATGGTTTCAAGAAAAGACGAAATTCAACTTCAATATTGGTGATGTATGAATAAATTACAAATAGTTAAGTTGGGATTAATTACGACTGCTGCACTTAGTGCGATCGCTTCTTCTGTTGCTCCGGCTCTTGCTATTGAATACAACGGGGCAAGTGTTTATAAAGCGATGGATGGAGATAGTCAAGTAATAGTATTTAGTGGCACGTCTGGTAGCAAGATTTCTGTTAGTCTTGGTAGCTCGGATAAATCGACAGCAAGGTTAGCCGGGTCTTGTGGCGAGGTTAGGATTTCTCCTCCTTCATCAGGAGATTTCACAGGTTTAAAAGTTGACGGAACCGCTGTAGATGTTTCCTCTCTTTCGACTCAAACATTACCAAGCTGCCTAAGCGGCTCATTCAGCGAAACCAGAAGCACAAATTTTAAAACTCCAACAGGTCAAGTTGTTATTGTTGGCAAGACTCCAGGTGCAGCAGTAGCAGTTACCCTCCCCTCTCCTTCAACCCGCACAGTAACCGTTAATGGCTGCGGCTTTGGAATTCTTAAAGCTACATCTACATCTGGCCCGTTACCTTCTTCCTTTGCAATAGGTGCAACTTCTTACACTGTGGCATCGTTGCCCAACGCTGGAACACCTCCATACTGTCGAACACTTAACGGCACTCCCTACGGTTACGTTCCAGCATCTTGGTAATTGAGTTATTACGTTAGCGCAGCGGCTCCCCTTGGGAGCTTCGCTCTTTTTTCCTCTAAGAATCTGGGCGATCGCATTTAAAAAAATTTATTAGTTATTAACAATATGAAAATTCTTAAAATTTGTCTGGCACTGCTTTTAATATTTTTGCCTTCTAAAGCTTCTGCACAGATATTATCCAAATATCAAGATGATTTATATATTGAAAATGCTCCTTTTAATCCTTTAGATAAGCTATCTATAGAAGGAATAAAAAAACTCAAACAATTTCAAACTGATAACTGTGGAATTGCTTTAATTAAGGAATTAAATGGAGAATCTAGCCCTGTAGATGTTCTTGATTTATCTTCAGGACAAACACAAACTTTTACGATAGTAGGAGGGATGCAAGATATTAATAAAACTCCAGTTTGTAAAAATGGTGTTTTGCAGACAACTGTAAATTCTGGAATTTTTGCAGTAAATGATAACGTACATGAGACGGTTTACGGATTTAAATTAAATCCTAATGCTGGTTACAGTATTGTTTTTAATGGAATGATTTACAAAAAAATTACTCCTAATTCTTGTGGATTTGCCAAAATTCCAAAGCCTCAAAATGCAATTAATGACAGTCTTTTGAGGATTAATTATTTAGTGTTTAATCCATCATCATCCTTTTCAACAGTGATGGATGATAAAAGATGGAATACTTTGCCAGAAAAAATACCACCTATATGCTTAAAAAATATTAAATATATTCCTTATCAATGAGAAAACTATTATTTATTATTACTCTAATTGCTTTATCTCCAACAGCGGCTCTAGCTGACATGAAAGGCTATCTTGGAACTGATGGATACTTTCATGTTCAAGGTTTGGAAGCTAATAAATCATATTCAATAAATCTAGGAGGAATGCCATTAATTAGAAGTGGGATTTCTAATAGCTGTGGGATATTAAGAATAGCTTCATCAGGGACGATAAAGGCAAGCGAACGTATTGAAATTAAAGATGAGAAATCAGGGAACATTTACGGCTTTGAGAATACGAATGTTCCAGTAAAAGAAACCCAACGATGTGACGGGACAATCAAAGCTGAAAGAGAAATTTGGAAAGATGTAAAGGGAACTACTTATATTTCTGGTTTAACGCCAAGTAGCGCTCAAACTATCAGACTGCTATCTTCAGCCCCTACGAGAAATATCAGAGCAAATATTTGTGGATTCTTATCTTTTAAATTAGGTGACCCGCGCCCAGGTGCAATCATTGTTGATAATCAAGCTTTTGTGCTTTCAGGATTGCAATCAGGTGGGGGGATTGCTTGCAGAAAAGGGAAATTATATGTAGCGTATCCAGCTCCAATTTTTGCAAGTGCTGTTAGTGCTGCTAGTTGGAAACAGCAAAATCCTATATCTTGGTCGTCTAGTACTCAAATAGCAAGTATTACTGGTCGCTCAACCTCTTGGAGTCCCCCGTCATCAAATCCTAATCCTAATCCTGAGCCAGGTAATTCTTGTACTGTAGGGGTAAACTGCGACCCGCCACCGCCTCCACCGCCTACTTGCCCCGAAGGGACTACAGGCACTCCGCCTAATTGCGAAGCACCGCCCCCACCTCCTCCACCTCCACCCTCACCACCGCCACCACCACCAGAGGAACCATCAAAACCAACACCACCAGCAGGGAAAAAAATGTGCAGGGTTGGTTCTCAAATAGTTGCCATGATTCCAAGCGGAAGTACTGGAACTTATAAGCTTTATACTGATTTTGATAGGGCTTCAGAATCTAATAATCCTGATAGTGAAGGAAGATTAATTTTTAATAATTTACAGTTCAATGATAATACGCAATCCTCTTATAGCGATGGCCCAGGTCAAATTGAGGTTCATAAATTGCTAGATGATGGAGGCACGCCTAATGACCCATTTGACGATGAATCTCAATTTGTAGGGACTGGTTATAGAGTTTCTATTCCAGTCTTAGCCCCATGCCAATAAATTAAATCTCTGCATCTTTAACTGACAAAACTAATAATTTAATTTCAAATAATGACCGCCGCATTTTAGCCCAAGCTCTATAAGTCTGGGCTTTTGTATTATCTAAATTATTCTGTCTAGTTAAATAACTTTCAGTATCAGAGTTGCCACGAACATAACGCAACTCAAATACTTTAAATTGGTCAACTGCTCGACTCGCTACAACTTGAGCAGTTTGAAAATCAGTTCTTGCCTCATCAAAACTGATAAGTGATTGAGCTACTTTATCCCTGATAGTATCAGCTAGTTGTGCCCTACTTCTCTGTAATTCTGCCACCTTTACTTGAATATCAGAGATAGCGATCGCATTTCTTTGTGCTTCAGCATTCCCGCCTTGAGAACCTTGAAATAGTGGTATACCTATTACGTTTAATAAGCCATTAATTAGGCTAGTTCTTCCACTAAATATCCCAGCGATATTATCAATTAATCCTGTGCCTGGGGCTTGTGATTGCCCTGCTGTAGGAGTAGGGCCTAAAAGATATTGCAGCGCTGGAGTAAGTATTGACAATTGAATAGATTTTTTATTCCTTACTTTCGCCTCATTAATTCGCTCGTTGGCTTCAGCAATCCGAGTATCAATTTCTTTGAGCAGGGGAGATTGGGCGATCGCTTTATCCTGCAACTGCTGCAAACACACCGCCGACGTTTCCAGACACGGCAACCCCCCGCGTAAGAGTCGCCACATATCATCATTCATTTCACGTTGCAAAATCACATCGATGCTGGGCTTGTTAAAAGGGTTCTGTTCGGGCTTTGGGAGTTTAGAATCAGATTCAAAGTCAGCCTGCTGTGCCTCCTCTGGTGATAAATTCTCTTGTGGTTGTTCCTCTTCGGAGGTTGTCTCGTCTGGTGTCTGTTCTTCTTGGGTGGTTGGCTGCGGCGGTGATGTCGGAGTTTTAGGGTTTGGCTTTGCTACTGGGATTGGGACTGGAGACTGTTGAGCGTTCGCCCCCTCCATTCTTAGAGGAAACAGCAGGAGCAGTAATAGTAACAACCGTTGTATATTTCCCATCTTTCCCGACCCAAGGCTTAATCCGCTTAATGTAGCCATTGCGGGGGCTACGAATCATCGGGATAAGTGCTAGTTTATCTTCAATTGTGGTTAGGGAAATATTTAGTTGAGCTAGTTGGTAATCGCGATCGCGGATATCTTGGGCGTATTGTTGTTGTTGGCGCGAATACTCTTGTTGAGTCTGCGTTTCCTGCTGGCGTTGCCGTGCTTCGTTGAGACTAGCATCATACTCCAAAAGGTTACGCCGATTCTGGGCAGCAACTAACCGTGAGTTTGCCAATTCCAACTCAGACTGAGCCAGTCTCACATTCATTTGTAATTGCTGTAATTCCTGCTGTTGGTTGATAGCTGAAGCATTGAGCTTGGCTTTGCTTTGCTCAAGAGCAGAATTAGCCTGATCGAGTTCCGATCGCAATTGTTTTAATTTAGCCTCTTCATGTTGCAAAATCTCAGTCGATAATTTCATATCCTTCATTGACTGAATTAATTGCTCTTGTTCTGCCACTTTTTGAGATGCAATTTGAAATCCAGCTTCAGCGTTCTCCGACTCTGCCCGTCGCTCTGGATTATCGGTTTTTAGTAACTGTGTACGTGCCTCTAAAACGGCCTCAGCTTGGGATAACTTCATTTGAGATTGGGCGATCGCAGCACTTTCCTCTGAGAAAATCGCTCTTGGTAGTTGCTTTAGTCCTACAGGTTGCTTTGGCTCAAAGGGCTTGGGAATAGCCTTGTTTTTCAGATTGTCAATTTGGAGTGTAACTGATTTTTTCTGCTTTTCTAGTCGTGTACGCTCTAAAGAATTATCGGTAATTATGTCGCCCTGCCGGATTTCTTGACCGACTTTTACCTTTAAAAATGACGGACTCTCAACTGATAAAGTCATTCTTAGAGGACGGTTTTGCTGAAGGATTGAAATGTCAGAATCGTCTACTTCAGACGCTCGTAGACTCGCTAACCCTTCGCTATTGTCTGTTGTATCAGACTCAGTATTATTTTTAATAATTGTCTTACTTTGATCTGACGCTCGCTGACTCGCTAACGCTTTGCTATCTGCAACTGCTATTTGATTTTGGGGATAATATTTAGTCGTAAAAATTAGTCCAGCCAGTCCAATGCAAAGATAAGTGATTAAATTATTGACATTAAATTCTTTCATAATAGGGCTTGATATTAACTTTATGCCCATCTTTGCCCATCCTCACCAAAGCTTGAAGAGGTTCTAGATTGGCTATTAAGTGGTCAGAAAAACGAAAGCGTGAGGCAACCCTTTTAACTTCTGTCTGATCGACTCCTAATATAACCTTGGTTGCAGTATTAGCAATAACTTCGTTGGATATTTCAGCATCTCGCTGAGAAGCCACCACAGCAGCAAGACCAAATTTACGGCCATCTGCCAATAAAAGATTTAATGTTTTAGATGTTTTAACTTCTTTACATTCGTCTATAAATAAGTATGTCCTGGGGATTTTCCCCTCAATTTCCCCCATGATTCTGTGACTATCCATTACTTGTTTAATTAAGGCTTCTGCTGCGATCGCACTCAACCCCGGCACTTTCCCCAATGCTGACAAATCAAACCGGATAATCGGAGCATCAAGCGACGGCTGAGGACGAGTAAAAATTCCATACTCAAACATTGCCGCAAGCTTCAGGGCAAGTTTTGATGATTCCTTGCAACCGTCCTCAATCCTAGCTTCAATCTCAATTCTTACATCAGCAAATGTTGGGGCTTTCTCTGTCCAAGTGGCGGGTTCATCCTGAATAATCCCCCTTTGCTTATAACAGGTAGTCAGGATATCGATCATGGCTCCTTCCTGATTTACGCCCATTGTCAGCGCTTTTTTGAGGATGGCGGCGACTGCGATCGCTTGCAGTGATGGCCCCCCGCCTTTAGTATCCAAGTCCACCACTAAAGGGTTGATACCGTGTGGTGACTCCATATTAAGGGGATAACACATCTCGCCTGGTAGCTCTTGGTCGCCATGAAAATCCAGCGTAATGATATGTACACTCGGTATAAAGCGCGGGAGTTCATAAGCGATGGCTTTAAGGGTTTGCGTTTTCCCAGAACCTGAAGCGCCAATGATAGCAACGTGACCGTTAGGTAAATTTGAAGGATTCCAGTAAACTTTGTCACCTAATAAAATACCGTCTGTTGTTGACTCTGTAGTACTTTTCTTGGATTGATTAGGTTTTAAGGTGGCTGCTGGTAGTGGTTTAGGGGACATCGTGTTTAAGTTAGGAGTTAGGTATTAGACATTGGGTGGGGGTGGAGGCAGGATTATTGACTGGCGCTATTAATCACCCTCACTTGTAGTTGACCTGTGGCAAATTCCTCACCCAATTTACTTTGGACAATTGCAAGGGGTGCAGCTTCTAGAGTGATGCTGGTGTCAGTCGCTTTGATGGTAGGGAATTGGTAAGGGTCGCGCGGTAAACCTGCGGTTTCCAATCCATCTACAGACAATTGACCAGAGATGAATACCATTGCCCCGGTGCGGTTGAATTGGGCGATCGCCGAGCCAATCGGTTCATCTTCTAAGGTCAGCGCCTCAATATTAGTGATGGCAGGCTTCCCAACATCGGCGGTGATTTCCTCTAAGAAAATCTGTGCATCAGGTTCAGTTGATGCTTTATAAATCCGCCCGTCGTCACTCTGCACTAAAAACCCAGTTCCCTGCACCTGGATAATTAAATACTGCCCATTTACCTTGGAGCGATCGCTTGTTCTCACCCCCTTGATGTTGGCTTTGATGAGATGTGTTGACCCAGACTCGTTGTAGATATGCTGGACACCAGACGGCGAGGCAATTAACCGATTGAACTGGGTGAAGAGTCCACCACTGTTATTTATGTTGAAGACAGCCAGGGCGATCGCAATCAAAATAATCAGCACAAAATACTCAGCATTGCTACCAGTTCGCAAGCGGAGATTACGGTTTCCCGGACAAACGCACCGCACTGGAGAAGGCCAGAACATTTCCACACCGCCGCGTGTAAAGACATCCGCAAACCAGCCGAAGAAATAGCCGATGCTCAAGGCGTGGACAAGATTAATGAAACTGGGATTAAACAGTGCTGCACCATAACCGGCCACTGCAATCGCACCACTGGCAACGAGACTGTGTGTACAGCTGCGGTGGGGCATTCTGCTTTCAAAAAACGCACTCACCCAAGGTAAGACACGACCAGCCGGGGAAGTGGACACATCGATGTCAGGTAATAAGCCAGCGATCGCACCCGCCGCAATTAGTGTGGGGCTTGCTGTCCCCAAGAGCAAACTAGTTGCAGTTCCACTAATTAATAGATGCGATATCCCCAACATAATTACGAATTACGATAGCGTAGCGTTAGCGAGTCCTCGAGCGTCATTATTAATTACGAATTACTTAACGTATCCTCTGGCTTTCGCGTGGCAGATTATACAGAAGGCGAGAAAGACCGAGGAAGATAGCGGCGGCGATACCTCCAAATATATAAAGTGCTTGGTCTGAAGTCCCCAGCCCGATAAACCGCATTATTACAAACACCACACCGACTAAGAGTATTAAAGGTGTGATGTCAAAATAGCGGCGGTGGTCGGCTCCTTCCAGTTCTAGCCCTAAGTATTCCTCATCTACAGCTCTTGCCGCTAGCATCGGATTGCCCCCGGCGCGTTCTTGGAGTTTGGCAAGTTCTGAGGGTTTGAGTTCAATTCCTCGTTCTATCGCTGCCTGGATCATGATTTCCCTAATTGCCTGTTCTGGCAGTGGCCTTAACTCAATACGCGGGACATTTATAAAAACATCACTGCGCGGGGGGTCGGTAGCTAAAAGCAGCATGGGTACTCCATTTCGTTTCATCTGCTTGAGCCACATCCTAAATTTGGCATCACAAGCGTGGGCATCGTCCAGTACTAGGAATGCTGTATTTTCGTCTAAGAAAGTTGCGATCGCCCTTTTCAACTTGTCAGCAGTTAATGATTTCCCCTCTAGGTCTTCGGTTGCAATGTCGAACTGGTGGGCTATTTCAAGCAACATCTGTTTAGGTGTCGCTGGTTCAATGAACGCCACCATGAACCCGTCAGCTTGCAGCTTCTCCACTACTGCACCAGCTAGTACAGATTTACCACTACCATCCTCGCCGGCGATGAGAATAGCCCCATTCGCTAGGAGTGAGGCTGTAGTCCGGTTGAGTTCGGCTTGTCGGTAAATCTTGAATTCCCCCGAAGTTGCCACAAACTCCCCCACCCCTGCAAGGCGCTTCTCTCCAGGTGTGGATATATTGTCAATTGTTGGTGTTGAGTCCTGAGTCTCGTTTTTCTTAGAGGAAAGTTTGGGGAGTATAGCGAACGCTCCACTAATCCCCAATGCCAGTAATGAAAAAGGATTTAGCCCATTAACAACAACAATCGCCCCAGTTGCCAGCATTCCCAAGAACTTCAGGCTGCGATGATAGAACCCATTGCGATACCGATCAATGAGTCCGCGTATGCGAAAGGGTCAACACTTGGCATCTGTGCAGATTCTTGGATTTTGGCTTTTAGCTCGTCTGGTAGCAGTTCTGGATTTTGAATGAAGTGTTGAGCTAGTACATTCTCAGCTATTAAAGTACCAGCTGCTTTATTCTGTGCGCTGGTAACAATCGCTGCTACGTCGTCTTGTGGTGAGGACTGCGTTCGCTTCTGTTTAGGTGCGTAGCTTGGGGTAACTTGCTGAGTTGAGGCGACAGTCAAAGTAGTTGTAGGTGCTGGCTGTTCCTCTTCAATTGGCCCGGATGGTTCTGGCACTGGGTAGCCTTCCATACGTCCAGTAGCTTTAATGTGATCGTGTAGTGCATCCATGTGAGCCACTTGATCGGCGTACAGGTACGCTTTACCTGACACCTTCCAAGTCTTAATTTGTAGGTAGCGCATCCGGGCGTACAGTGGATCTCGACCAATTCCATATTTTTCTTGCAATTCTAATATGGAAATTTTGGAATTTTCTACATCATTTTGGGTGGTATCTGGTTGATTGTCTGCCATAAAGAGTGGGTTGTATGCCAGTTTTTTACTCTATTGTCGGGCATGCAATCCGGCAGACTGTACGGTAAAGATACGGGTTGTATTGTGAAGTTTTAACCTACAAGTCTCGACATTTAACACTTATTCCCGGACGCTATGCACATCATTGCGTAGTTTACCGCCGTAGGCATCGCTTGTCGATTCCTCCCAATCACGAATCCTCCATCCAAGGAAAGAGAAATAGTAACTATGGTTAAGGTGAGACACTTGCTCTCCTTTTTCTTAGAGGAAATCTCAAGCTGTGGCTGGGTTTGGGTCAAGAGAGCGCAGCGCTCTTGGAGGAATTTTAGGCAGGTGGGTGAGCGATGCCTTCTCTGCGAGACGCTGCGCGAACGCCTACGCGGATAACGATTTAAAAAATAGTTGATAAAAATACTGGACTTTTAAATAGCATACGGAATCAAAGTATACGGGTCATTTTTACGTTCTTGTGAATAGAATCAAGCTAACAGATGGTTAATACTGAACTAAAAAATTACTAATTTGACGATTTTTGATGGTTGCTAAGACCTAAATAACTAAAATATTTTCGGGAAATAGTCAAAAAATTCCGTGTAGTAACTTTTGTTCAGAACCCCTAAAAAATCAATGTTACTCTGCCCTTATTACCAACTTTCACCCAAATCTTGGTATTTGAAAGATTTAAAACTGAATTTATTAGTAATTATGTACTAAATTGAGCTTTCCCACAATTGGGTAAATGGGTAAAACTGAAGGGAATAAAAAGCTAAAAGTTTTATAGGACGGGCTATACCAGGCTCTGTTTCCGTTTTAGCGGTCATTTCGGCTCAATGCCAAGTAAGGAATTTCATGAACAAGTTATGAAATAAAACTAGTAATTTCTCCTACTTAAATGAGGTGCAAAATGAAATTATTTCACTTATTAAAAAAAAAAGAGCCTAATCTTATTCAGTCATATTATGAAATTAAAAAAGAATGTCAATTTCAAATTTTTTTTTCAGGTATTCTTTTAATCAATTTTTTTATTCTGCAATATTCAGTACCAATTTCTCTGGTAATACTTGGTAGTCTCACAAGTTCAAGAGAACAACTTGCTTTATTTTTACAAAAAACTTCTACTCCATCTCAAGATACTCAAAAGACAGAATTAGATGAGACTTTAGCTAAGAAGAAAGCTGAAATATTATTGGGTAAAATAATATTTATATTTGGTATTATAACCATATTATTAGGTGTGATAAATAATACTGTTCGCCCCGCAGAAAATTATGATACTTCTGCTAAATTTAATAGTAAATTCTCCCAATTTAAACGGGAATTAGACTTACAAATCTTACATGAAGGAGGCTTACAAAATAAGTTAAATAATACTGATGAATTCAAGCTTATATGCTTATTTCTGATGAAAAAAAATGAGGAGCTTACTAAGTTGATAAATGAATATAATGAAGCTAGATCCCTTAGTCCACGAGCAGCTAATATACAGGTTTTAAACAATCAAGAGGATAAAGATGAGTTAAAAAGTACTAATAGTACTTCGTGTGAGTTATTTGATAGTGCTATTTCTAATAATGCAACGATTAATCACTCAAATTCTAATAATCATAAAGAAATCATAAATAAATAACAAATACAGTTAAACCGCGACCAGGCAACAAGGGGAAACAGTACTGGCTCTCAAAAGCCATGATATCACTGAGCTTGACCACTATTGGAAAAAACTTCAGCAACTAATTTGGCAATAAGCCAAGGTGCGAACGCTTGCCTTTTTTCTTAGAGGAAATTTCAGGTGGCAGCTGGAGTTATCCTGTGCAACACCTTGAAAGGAATTTGAGGTAGATAAAGAGCGATCGCTCTGGTTCCTCAATGACTTGCTCGATATGACTGTGGGTTGTATGCATCGCACTTTTTGGGATGTAAGCTAAAAGCACAAAAGATATGAGTTAACATCCTATGCAGCAGTCCACAAGAGGCAATTACCGGGATCTTTGGCGGCAGCTTATTACTTTGGCTGCAATCTTTGGTGCTTTCGTTGTCAACGTAGTATCAAACATTTTTCCGCTCAATGGACTCAGCATAGGAGAAATTTCCAATACTTTGTTTAAAAATGTACTGATTATCCCTGCTAATTACGCCTTTGCTATTTGGGGGCTGATTTACCTTGGGTTGTTTGCTTTTGGGGTATACCAAGCTCTACCTAGCCAACGACATGAGCCTGATTTACGTAAGACAGGTTATCTGTTGGTGATTGCCTGTGTTGCTCAAAGTATCTGGGTGTATCTGTTTTTATCTCGGCTTTTTGCTCTTTCTGTAGTTGCAATGCTCTTGATTCTGTTGCCCCTGATTGGTGTTTATGTGCAATTAGAAATTGCTAACAACCGTGTACCACGGCTGAAAAAATGGTGTATTCACTTTCCTATTAGCATTTATCTAGCCTGGATTAGCGTGGCAACCATTGTCAACGTAGCCTGTGCCTTGTATTTTCATGGGTGGGACGGTTGGGGGATTTCTGCTGTTACATGGACTCTAATCATGTTATTGATAGCAACAGCAATTGCAGCAGTTATAGTTATCCAGCGTCGAGACATCGCTTATACAGGAGTAATACTCTGGGCATTGGTAGCGAACGCACTCAAGCACTCTGATAATTCAATGCTCAGAAATACTGCGTTGTTTTTGGCAATTGTCTTAGTTTTGACCGCTACAATTAACATCGGGAGAACCCAACAAGAACATATTTAAGTGCGTTCGCCATCAGGCGGCTCCAAAGTAGCATCACAATTTTCTATTCAGTTTTCATCAATGCTTCCAACTGTACCAAAAGCTTTTCTACCTTAGCTTTTTTCTTCGGGTCATCCCATACTTTAGCTTTCTTGAAGCGTTGGAAGGTATCATCAACACGCTGTTTGATAGATGCTGTCTCTGTTTGAGATGACAAATTTAATTTAGACTGCTGCTCAATTTCTTGAATCTTACGCTTGATTTCGCTCAGTGAGAGATTTAGGACTTTCGCTTCTTCTATGAGTTCTTTGCGTGTCTCGTCATCTTGAACTCGTGCGATTGCCTTTGCCTTGGTATACTCGATTTGTCCAGAACGCAGCACTTCCAGCACATCAGCAGGAAGATTGAGCAGTGGCAGGCGATTTTTGACAAACGATTCCCAACTCATTCGCCCTAAAGACGCAAATAACTCTTCAATTATCTTGGTTTGGGGTTGAGACATAACGTTATGTCTCAGTTCGGAATTTTCCTGTTTATAGCGATCGCAAACGTTTCTCATGCGATTGAGATGACTAATTACTTCATGGAGTGCCATTTCTAACCGCAACACCAACAATTCGAGGATACCTTCAGTTTCTTCTAAGGGGTTGAGGTCTTCGCGTTGCAGGTTTTCAACGAGGCGCACTTGGTATGCAGTTCCATCGTCCATAACCCTGGAAATGATGGGAACCTCGGTTAATGCTGCCATTGATGCGGCTCTGTAGCGTCGTTCCCCTGCAACTAATTCATAATCGCCACCAGGGAGCGGACGCACTAACAAAGGTTCGAGAATACCCAGTTCTTTGATTGAGCGTGATAGTTCTTCCAGCTTTTGAGGGTCGAAGTAGCGCCGGGGCTGTGAGGGAGGTAGTTTGATTAAGTTGATGGCAACAGTGTTTGGTGAATTAGCAGTACTTTCAGTTTGGTTAAAGCTTTCACCCAGTAGGGCGGCTACACCTTTTAATTGACTGCTATAGGGTTGGTCTTTTTTGCTCACTGTAGTTTTTCTAAACTAAGGGTGATTTTTTTAAGTACAGCGACGGCAGGATGTTTGGGATTATATAGTGCTAAAGGTAAGCGTGCTTCACTTGCATCAGCAAAGGCAATAGATTTTGGAATAGGTTCAAAGACTGTCGCCAGGGGTGAAAGTTGTTCTGTAATAGCTTTCATGGTTCTGCTTTCTTGGGCAGTACGTGCATCATACATTGTGGGGATGAAGCCAGCAATACTGAGTGTTTTATTAGCACCTTTGCGGAGTGTGGCTACAGTTCTTAATAGTAAGTCAGTTCCTTGAAAGGATTTAAACTGGCACTGAATAGGCACTAAGACATGGGTTGCTGCTACTAAGCTAATAACGCTGAGGATGCCTAAAGATGGCGGACAATCTATCAAAATAAAATCATACTTATCTAAGATAGGGGCAAGTGCATTTTTTAGACGCATTTCTCGCATCAACGCAGCAACTAGTTCCAGTTCTGCGGCACTTAAGTTGATGTTGGCTGGCACTAAACCCATGCTGTGAATAGGTTCGGTGTGAATTGGTAATGGTTCTTCACCCACCACTGCTTCGTAGACAGTTTTGGCGGTAATGTCCGGTTCTAGCCCCATAAATGTCGTCAGTGATGCTTGAGGGTCAAGGTCTATGAGGAGAACGCGATTTTTCTTTTTTTGAGCGAGGTGGTAGCCCAAGTTCATAGTTAAACTTGTCTTTCCTACTCCCCCTGATTGATTGAATAGCGCAATAATACGGGTTTTGCTCACGAGTGATAAATTACAGTTGTAATTAACAATGCCTCTAATACAGGCAGATTGTAGCTTTGGAATAAAGGTAATACAACTGGGAACAGTACATTTGTCAGAAATTAAGGTTGTAAGGGCTGTAAGGTAGTTGTCAAGCTTGTTGGTCAGAAGACGCGACAAAAGGCGATGCCTACGGTGGTAAACTACGCACCCTGGATCTCCTTTACTAT
Source organism: Nostoc sp. PA-18-2419 (assembly GCF_005869855.1). Taxonomy (GTDB): domain Bacteria; phylum Cyanobacteriota; class Cyanobacteriia; order Cyanobacteriales; family Nostocaceae; genus Nostoc. Next base: position 62,530 of record NZ_SZNH01000031.1, read on the forward strand.
GAGTGAAAAATTGTTAATTGAGTGCAGCCGCTATCCCACTCCACAGCAAAAAAACCCGGCGTTAAGTACCGAGGTTCGGGGGAAATCTTTTCTGTCAATGGCAAATACCGATGGCGCAGGAATGTATGAGGTAGGCGATCGCAGTAGGAAACACTGGATCGCCTTTCCTCTAAGAAAATTGTTAGTTGATAGTCTGAGCGATGCCTGCGGCGACCTACGCCTACCAGAAAGAATCCACTCAAGCGAGGTACTGCCCCTCCTGTATCTGTGTTATCAGCACAGCGCCTCACTTTTCGGCATAAGAGTGGAAGGCGGAAGATGGAGGAATTGAACCCCCAGGTGTTACCCTGCTCTAGTTTTCAAGACTAGTTGCCCTCCCTTGAGCAGCATCTTCCATATAAACAAGGGGTATCTGAGGAGACTTGAACTCCCTAATGACTGATTCCACAAATCAGCGCCGCGACCACTTTGGCTTCAGACACCATCAGTGGAATCAATGGGACTTGAACCCATAACCTCCTGCTTGCAAGGCAGGCGCTCTAGCCAGTTGAGCTATGATCCCATGTGGCAGGAGTGACAGGATTTGAACCTACATAAAACCGTTTAGAAGACGGTTGCCTTATCCATTAGGCGACACTCCCATAAGTTGGTAGCCCCGGCAGGGATTGAACCCGCGACTTCCTCTTTGTAAGAGAGGCACTCTCCCAACTGAGTTACAGGGCTAAGAAAGCGATCGACGAGATTTGAACTCGTACCTAGAGTTTGGAAGACTCAAATGCTGCCATTACACCACAATCGCATTGAAGCTGGTGACAGGAGTTGAACCTGCAACCTACTGATTACAAATCAGTTGCTCTGCCACATTGAGCCACACCAGCACTAATTTTGGTGACGGGGGTAGGAATTGCACCTACTGATTTTCAGCTTATGAGGCTGACGAGCCAACTGTTACTCCATCCCCGCGATGTTACCAAATACCCCGGACAGGACTTGAACCTGTAGAAAACGCGTTTTAAGCGGGTTAGTCTTCCAATTGCATCACAGGGGCAAGGTGGGCTGTGTAGGGCTTGAACCTACGCACTTCTGCTTAAGAGGCAGCTGCTCTGCCAACTGAGCTAACAGCCCGTTTTTGCTTGGTGGGTCGCCCAGGGGTTGAACCTGGATAAGTCCGCTTAAAAAGCGGCTGCATATCCGCTCTGCCAACGACCCAATTTGGTACTCCCGACAGGAGTTGAACTTGTAAAAATTCCGTCCCTCAAACGGAAGCGTTTACCAATTTCGCCACGGGAGTATGGTTGGGCAATTGCCTAGTACCCAGGCGTGGGAGTCGAACCCACAAAATCTGGTTTCTAAGACCAGCACGTTTGCCAGTTTCGTCACAAGGGCAAATGGTCGGGATGGTAGGATTTGAACCTACGACTCCTTGTCCCCAAAACAAGGCTTCTAGACCACTGAATTACATCCCGATATTGGTACTCCTGGCGAAAGTCGAATCCGCACACAGACTGTTTTTGAAACAGCCGCCTCTTCCAGTTGGGCTACAGGAGTATAATTTGGCTGCTCTATGAAAGCAGAACTGGGAAGGAAGGAATCGAACCCTCAAACTTCGCATTCAAAGTGCGACGGCTTTGCCTGTTTGCCTACTTCCCAATAAATGGCTGCCCCAGCAAGAGTCGAACTTGCAACCTCGCGGTTAACAGCCGCTTGCTCTGCCATTGAGCTATAGGGCAATGTGCCAACCCACCAGATCCGGATTGTAGCTTGCTTCCCGAAGGGTACGGATGACCTCCTGTTCTTCTCCTATTGGAGACGCTACGCGAACAGACAGGCGCTACTACCAACTGAGCTACCAGGGGATAAGGCGAGAACGGAAGGACTTGAACCTTCACTCTTCAGGTTCGTAATCTGAGATGTTATCCAGTTACACCACGTTCTCACGCAGTGGAGAGAGAGGGAGTTGAACCCACAGTGAGATGATGAATCTCACGACTGTTTAGCAAACAGCTTGCCCTACCAATAGCAATCTCTCCATAATGGGCCGGGCTGGAATTGAACCAGCAACACTGAACGTGGCGGTTTTACAGACCGTTACCTACACCAATAGGTGAGCTGACCCATGGATTTGGTAGTGCAGACGGGACTTGAACCCGCTAATTACACGCTTGAAAGACGTGCCGCTCGGCCACTTCGCTTCTGCACCATGTATGCCATGTAAGTTGAAAAAGCTGTTGATTCACACACAGGAATTGAACCTGCATAGACTGTTTTAGAGACAGTTGCCTTACCATTAGGCGAGTATGTAAGCTTTTTCGGTCAGGACACGGCAACGCACAGACGCTTGTCTTGAACCCAGAACAACAGTTTTGGAGACTGTGGTGTTGCCGTTACACCATCTGTGCATTTGGTAGCAGTGGTGGGACTTGAACCCACATTGGCCAAGTTATGAGCTTGGGGCTTTGCGATTAAGCTACACTGCGACGTTTGGAAGCCTCGACGGGAGTTGCACCCGCTCCTCCGTGCTTGAGAGGCACAGCGACTTGTCTATTTGTCCACAAGGCTACACGGGGATAATGGGATTTGAACCCACGTTCTTTCGCTCGACAGGCGACTGCTTTAAACCGGACTAAGCTACACCCCCACGTTGGATGGCAATTATTTAGTTTTCAAGGTTCAGAAGTGTTGACGCTATGCCTTTTTGAGAGGCTGTAGTCTTCCACTACATATATAATACTTAATGTATTATAAGATGTCAAGGGCGTACTACAAACTTTTTTGAGAACTGAGAGGGCAAGGGTTGCTTAATGGCTGTATTGCCCTCTGTGATTTGCTTTGAGTAAATTACTCAGTTTCACTCAAGCGTTGTGCGCTCCAGAATTGTTCAGCAAATGCTACTGCTGGGTGGATTGGGGCTTTGGGCTTGGTTTTCAGTACCATTCCTGCTTCATGTGGAAGGCGTAGACGCGAAGCGGCTTGTCGTCAGACATCGCTTTTCGTTGAATTACACTTCTCACATGCTGTTACAACGTTGTCCCAGGTATGCTGTCCATCTTTGGAACGAGGTATCACATGTAAGAGCGTTAGATGCTTGCTACTACCACAGTATTGACAGGTGTGGTTGTCTCGCCTTAACACTTCACGACGGTTTACAAGCGGTACTTTCCAATGCCGTTCGGGATTGCCAACAGTCAAGCGGATGTGTGATGGTACTTGTAGTACGAGGCTGGGAGAGCGAATTTCCCAAGGCTTGGCGCTGCTCAAATCCAACGATTCTGCCTGACCCGTGACTAACAGTACAACGGCGCGTTTAATATTGATGCGTGCCAGTGGTAAGTAGTTTTTCGAGAACACTACCACTGAATTTTGTAATATTTGTGATTGCTGACTTGGTGGTTGAGCTTCCATAAGTTAATTCACTCCTAAAAAAATAACCCCCGCCTCTGGTCATCAGTAGCGGGGGTCACATAGTTGATACTTTTTGCCCTATATGGGTGCTATAAAACACTTGCACCTCCCGCTCTGGATGAATTGATCTGGATTTAGCCATTCGGTAATCGCTCCAAAAATGCCAACACTTGCAGATTTATCGCCCAAAAACCGATATGCTCCCTCAAACGCAAACAGCACGAATACTCTGCCTAAACCCTTGTTGGGTCGGCAATGCATCACGCTGCTAATGGTTGAAGAGAATTCGCTTATCATTGAAGGTTTGTAGTGCTTGTAATTGAGATTAATATTAATAATACATTTGTAGTATGTGTTTGTCTAGTGCATAGTCCTGGGGAGCGATCGCCTGACATGGTGGCTAAATAGTTGAGCTATATTAAGGCAGTTCCGCCCTACTGCTCCCCTCAAGTATCTAAGTATCCGCATATTCCAAAGTTAGGCTAAGGCGATCGCATTCCCAAACCGTGATCGCCTTTTTCCTCTAAGAAAATTGTCAGTTGAGAGCAGCCGCGATGTCTACGACGGGCTATGCCTACGCATGGGTATATTAGACCCGTCCTGTTTCACCTATCTGATCTGCATCGTCTGCTACTCCATTGCGAAAGCTCACTTCTAAGCCGTGTTCTGGCTCCCAGTCACACTCAGCTATCAACTTAAAAGTAGGAATATCCAATTCATACTCAACGTGGGGCGGCACATAGATATATGAGAAAGTCACCTCATCCCAAACCTGAATGGGATTAGCCAGCTGTGGCATTTCCTCATCCCCTATCATCTCACGATATACATCATAATTTTGCAGCACCAGAGGCGCAGTGATGCTTAACACATCGCTTGGCAAGGCTAGAGCTTGCCGAATAGCTTCACGCTGAAGCGATGAAAGTTCCCCTATCTGCCCCTGTTCAAAATCCACGCAAATTGGTACACAGCGATCGCCCAAAACAGCACATTGTCCTAGAGTCCAGTGGTTGGATTCGTTTCTTATCTGTCCAAACTCAGCATCGTAGTAACTCGCCCAGAGTTTCTTCATCATCTTTAATGTATGCGTTCTTAATATATATAGTTAGCAGTTCCACATTCCCTGGATTTTGTCTAATCTGCAATTAAGAGTACTTTACCTCCTGAGTAGGCGATAGTCTACGACCGACCGTAGGTCATCGCAGCGTAACTGTATCTGACCCATCTTGCGGCACTGGTACTATGGCGATCACTTCCCTTACTTTTCCTTGTAGTGTTGATGCATAGCTTGCCGCCGTAGGCATTGCTCAAAATTATTGCTGCGTATCTGGATATCCGAATATCCGCATTGGTAAGTCATCTCTACTTCAGAAGATTCCTAAACTTGTCCCAAGAGTGCGATAGAAGTAGCTGCACAATTGGTGAAAGATTTATCGATTTTAGGAGTTATTGGTCACAATGGCGCAATAGCAGCGATCGCACTCAATCTTCAAAGCCCATAACTATGAAAAGATGCAGTAACCCAATTTTCAAATTATAACCAAGCATCTTCTTCTGATTTACACCACTCACTCTCAAAAGAATAATAGGTTGCACGATACTCGGTCTTTCCATTGACTATACGAGTTTCAATAACTGGTACAATTTGTGTTTCTTTCATAATGTTTCCTAATGAAATTTCAAAGCGATCGCACCCCCAATCGGCGATCGCCTTTATCCTCTTGTGAAAAATTGTTAGTTGAGAGCAGCAGCGTAGTTTACCGCTGCTCTCCTCGCTTCCCAATCTGGTAAGAAAGTTTTCCCCTTCCATAAACTAGCCCTCATCCCCCGGCTTATACTCCAGCCCTTCACCTTCACCGGGGACTATTTTTTGAGCGGTGCCATTAAGAATTTGCTCCCACATTTCATCAAAGGTAATACCCCGCTTTTTGGCTAGGTACTCAACCCGCTCTTTAATTAACTTATCCCGCTCCTGAAGCTTGGCACATAACAGAGATTGTGCCTGCACAACCTTAGTACGACCATTTACCCACGCATCTACAGTGAGTAAATCATTGTAATACTCACCAAGCGCCGGAATCGCTAACCTTTCATCCTTTTTGGGCATTTCATCCTTTCTGGGGTTTAAACCTACTGCATCCATATTGCTACTTTAAGTGCCTCTATTTTTCCAAATCTGCCCCAGAATTGGCACAAAAAAGGAGTACTCAAATAGTTCATCCCAATATTGACCCAATTATGGTACATATACGCCCATTATTGGTAGGATGCAGAAGTACATAAAAAGCCGCCAAAGCCATTAGAATATGCTTAAATTCAAGCCAAAAATGAATTTTCGTCAAGTTATTGCCATAACAACAAGCCTTGTTCTATCTGGGACTGGTTTATATACGCGCCCAGTTAACGCGAATCCGGCGGTACTTGCACCCGCCGCTTTTTGTGCAGGCACGGCTGGGGTAGGATGTGTGCTTGTTGGAGTTGCTATTATAGGTGGCACTGTTTACTATGTCTGGCAATCCACAGACGGGAAGCATTATGCAGCAGACGCAAATGGACAGATTAACAATTCCGAGAGATTGGTTGGTACAGCAAAGCCTTTGCAGAGTTCAGCTATTTCTGGGATAGAAGCAGCAAAACTAGGAGATGCTCACTGGGCTAATACAGTCACCGACTGTTACAAGGTTGGTAAAAGGATAGGTAAAACACTTAAGAGACATCACATTGCCGTTGGTGGTGGATACTGGTGTATTTTTCCTGGAGAACAAACAAGTTTTGGAGATAACAGATGAACTTGCAAGAATTACAACAGTTCAACGAGCTAAGAGGCGACACGCTTTTAACATCCATCCTGACTTTTCCTAGCTTCAATGCACCAGGATATGAACTTACGGGTGGAATGGAAGTTTGTGCTGGAGTCAATGATGCAATTGCTGAGATTGAGGCTATAGTCTGGACTGCTGGTTACAAAAACAACCCACTGCATGAATGGAAGCTAGTTAGCTACGAGGTGTTTGTACCTCAAAAGATGGTTTTAGTTGCTCCTGACAATATGCATTCGTGCGAAACTGCAACAATACATAATGCTGTCATATTTTGCTATTACAGTCCGATAAAACCAGAAGTAATTAACCAGTTGATTCAACAAAATCAACCTTGGGTTTTAGATAAGAGTAATAGTTAAAATTAAAATTCTCTTGCTGCGCTCAATAGATACAATTGGCAATTCCTCACTTATCCCTCCAGTGATGTCAGTCTTAGGCTGACAGGCTGGGGGGATATGTTTGTCACTGCGCCGCATTCATCGTTCACTACTATAAGCATTGGATTCAAAAAGGGGGAATTGAAAATCATCAAGCTGCTAGAAAGGCTTGGGAATTAAGGCTTAAGTTTTGGTTACTGGTAATTATCCACTAGTAGTCTCCTGTTGATTGTGGGAATAATTATTTTAAGTGTTTGCTTGATTTTTGATTTCCTCTAACAAAATCAAAAGAAATATTATGGATACACCAACAGATTTTCTGTTTCTAAATGAAAATTTTACTGCAAACTTCAACCCTTTCTGTGAGGGTGAATATTTAGTAATTCAAGCCTACCCCTGTGAAAAAAGGCTAATAGTAGATAAACGAAGCTTCAACTATAAAGAAGCAAGAGATTATTGTAGTATTCAAAATCTTAGTCATGACTACACATCATATAGTTTAAGAATCTTCCATAATCAAAAACTTTGGGAAGTGGACTTTATGGGTGAGCCTTGGGAAGTTTCTAAAGAACAAGATTGGAAAATTGCTGAGGAGTACTTAAAAGCTCACCATGACAAAAATACTGATGGCGAGATAGTTGTATGTCGATGCAGTTATCCTTTCTTCTCCTCATTGAGAACTTTCATTAACAGACATGGGGAGGCTGATGAGTACTGGCAGCCCGTTACTTGTCTTACAGAAAGTCAAGGTTTGGAAATAGAAAATTGTCCAAATTGTAACTACGCATTAATTGAATTAGATGAAAATAAAGACGATGATGATTATGATGATTTTATTCCTCTGACTTATCGAGAATGTAGTAATTATGATGGCGAATTTTATGGAGATAATCAATTAATTTGTGCAATTCATCCTTATGGATGTGATTTAGATTTCTGCCCTGATTTTGTACCTTAGTTTAAATTTAATATTAATTTTTAGGAGAAACTATGCTTGAGGGTGAAGATAAGCCATCTAAGATAAGAACTATTACAGCAACATTTAAATACTGTAACTCTGGCACGGAAGAAATTAAAACAGTTACTTGTCTTTTTGATGAAAGAGCAGAAAAATTTGAACTAACAAAAGTTTATGTAGTTGAATTCGGTTGCAAATTAATTTTCTCTAAACCACATAACCATTTTTTAGTCAATGATTAATTAACTGCGTAGGCGTAGCCCGTCGTAGACATCGCCCCTTTCCTCTAAGAAAAATGTATCTACTTAAAGTTTGGAATAATTCAAGTCAAAAAACACATTGGTATCTTTGCATAAATTACAATCAAGTAATGATTGCAACTCGACAGATAAAAGCTTGTTGGTTAACTCATACTCTTGTACAAGGTTTCAGAATAATTGATTAAACTTATAATTAAAAAATTAACTATAATTCTATTAAAAATCTTACCAGATGATACGCTTTACTTATTTCATGAAGAATGTTTCGAGGAAATGAGAAGAAGAAAATTTATTATTTATGAAGATGAATTAAATCAATTTGAGCAGAATTAAATTTTTATGGCAACCTGACAGAACGTCCCTTTACTCTTTATCCTCTAAGAAAATATGATTACAATTTCACATTTTGAAGGACTTGCAGATCCAGCAGACCGCAGAAGATTACACCGCTATATCTCACAAATTCATGCATGGGTTTATATAACCAAGGATGAGTTAAATTTGGGTAAAGTTGCACACGCTTTCTATCACAACAACTTAGAAATAGTGGAGGCTTGGACAGAGGCTTCGGAAATCAGATTTTACAAAGAGCTTGATGAGATTCCCGGTGATAATTGGATGGTTGTACTAATACAGCCATTTTACATAATGAAACAGTTACGTTTAGTCAGAGCAAAAAACGATCGCCTTTCATCTTCTAAGAAAATAGTTCTGTAGCTTTTCTCAGATTTTATAAAATCATTCAAATAGCAATTTTTTTAGCATTATGCCTAATTACTCTGATAGCAGTCAGTTTGAAGATATGGAAAAGATTAAGTTGGGTATCAGTGATATTTAATTCTTTTCCATATCCTTGAGATTGTGGTCAGGACGCTACTAATCTGTGAAATTTTTAGTAGGCATCGGTTGCATACAACAATATTGCCAAGCCTACTAACACTGCAAGGAACCCACCTTTAACATTAATTTCTTCTTCAGATAGTTCTCGAATATAGTTTTCTGAATCAGATAACAGAGCAGAACTATTGTGATGTAAGTCAGAAATTGTGAGTTTAGCCATTTCCATGTCTCCTTTTATATCAATTTGGCTGTTACCAAAATCAAATGGTTTGATTTGGATTATTTAATTAATCACTTAGATTTTTAATTATTTTCCAAATCTAGGAAATCCCAAAGTGACTTTACTGTTGCTGTTTAGGAATTACCTTTAACTGATTCTCTTAAGACAACGCTAGTTGGAGAAATTAGGTCTTTTTGTTATATCTTTTATTTTTATTAGTTAACCAAGTAAATGTCTGTCAAACTCACGTTAGATTAGGGACATAAATGGTTTAATAATGGTCTAATTTTCGGAAAACAAATCGGTTCCGGAATTCGCTTAAAACACTAAAGTCAAAACCTGGATCTGTTAACTCCAACGACAAAGCATATTTCCAATCAATCCTTATCCGTATTTAGTCATGACCCCAACGCCGCTTGTCAAGCTACGCCCTCCCATTACTCATCATCATCGGGCAAATACAACCCACTACTATCAGTCGGTCTGGCATGAAGATACATTTCAGTAATCGCTACCGAACTATGCCCCAATGTTTTTTGCAGCAGGTGAATGGGCGCTCCCCGGTCGAGACTATGGGAAGCGTGGCTGTGTCTGAGCCAATGGGGTGATACATTAGCTTCAATGTCAGCACGTTTGGCAGCATTCCGCACTATATGAAATACCATTGACCTACACAGATGACCGCCCTTACCTGAAACAAACACAGGGTCATCTTTACTCCCGTCACCCTTTAAAGAGATAATGTCCCGCCAAATCCCAGCACCCACTAATACAGTTCTAGTTTTCTCACCTTTACCAAATACCGTAATCTGCCCCCCATCCCCCCGCACTTTCAGGTCACGCCACTTTAAGCCACACAGTTCTGATACCCGCAAACCTGCAAAGTAAAGTAAACGAATAATCGTGCGATCACGTCCATTAGTAGTGTAATTTATCAGTAAATGCACTTCCTCTTGAGTTAAAATTCGCTCTGCCAATCGGTTCTTTGCCTTGGGTGACTTGACTAACACTCCTAAGTTAGCCGATATGACGCCAAGCTGTTTAGCAAAGGAAAACAAGCTTTTTACTGCCCCCACAGCCACCCGCTTAGAATTATTAGAACTACTTAGTGTCATCACCCACAGTTGAATATCCATGAGGGTGCAATCCGAGAGGGGCTTATTGGCATGAGAAAAAAACCGCTCGGCATGACGGCGGTAGCCATCAACGGTGTTTTTGCTTTTACCGTGTAGCCACAGGTCAATGAGTTCGGCGTTGCTTAGAGAGGTAGGAGTATTCAACATTGCTTATTCTTATGTTGAATGCTCTTTCATTAAACCCCAAGTTAGGGGACAGTTGAAATTATTTCACCGGATGGTAAAGCCCATCTTTGGAGTCGTACTGCCAAGCTACCTTACTGGGGTCGCGGTCTTGACACCACCTCACAAAATCTTGAGCATTGAGGCTTTGTTGCTTAGAGCGTAAATTGTCAGCACTTGTACCAAGCCTCCAAGCCAAATCTTCCTCTTTATGCGGCTTCAGTTGGGGACTTTGCCCCGAATGATAGTTTGAGTATGCAGACCTGGGCTTTCGTGCTGTGTTTTGGTTGCGCTGCAGCATCATCATTGCCCCTTCTAATTGAGCAAGTCTGGTAGTTATAGCTTCTAGTTTCGCTTCAAACTTCTCTTCCAAACTGCTTTCTATTTGATGTAGATGAGTTTCTACATCAGTTTCTACACCATCCACAGCACCCAAGACGTGATGGAGTCCTTGAATAACTAAATTGGTGGCGGTGGTGTTGCGTTCTTTGGCTGCGGCTCTAAGCGCTTCGGCTAAAGGCTTAGGCAGTTTGAAGTTGATTGATTCCCGGTCTGCCATTTCTACACTGTTTATATACGCAGGTATAGACAGTTTACCGTGCTTTCAAGCATTCGCGTAAGCGCGTCTTGTAGAGAGGAAATTTAAGCAAGAGGGCGATAGCCTCATAAATGCAAATGACTTATGGCTGCACTAAAGACAGGATGATGCCAACGAGCGAACCCAAAACTAGCACTATACTGCTAAAAGAACTGATGACAAAGCCAATCATCCGCTTGGAGGCAGCCTGATAGTATCCCCAAGCGTAGGCAATTCGACCCACAAGCCAGATAGCACCAACAACCGCTCCCCACAATGGGCTGACGTAGAAAGAAAATAACCATAAAGCAGCCAAGAAGAAAACCATTTGCTCGCTTGTATTTTGCTGAACGCGTAGCGCTCGTTCAAAGCAGGGATCTCCTGTCATTTGAGGAGGTGGTACTTCATATTTGGCTCTGGCTCGACCAACATTAATTGTGATGACCAAGTACAGCAGCAGTGTCAGAGCAGTTATAAGACTAGTCCAGGGCAACATATCTTGCATCCTCAAATACCAAAAAAGTATAGTTCTTTGGTTTTATAATTAAGCGATCCAATCGCTCAAAAGTAACCGTTGATATGAATTACTTATATAAAAAAGATAAGGGATTGCTCATATTTTCGGCAAAACCAAGAATACCGCGATCGCAATGTTCGTAAATTAATTTCCCTTCTTCATCAAATAGAAAGGTTCCTCCCCGTTGTGTCAAATAAGATGAATCTGGTACATAAATATTCCAGTTGCTCAAAACTTCGGTCATGTTTTTCAGGCGCAGGGTTGCTAATTCAAAAGGACGCTGAAAGCCTTTTCCTCCAGCAGCTTTGAAAAATGAACCTTTCATTGCGGGTATTGGTGTACCCCTGATAACTTCCTCATCAGCAATTAACTGAGGAGCTTTTTTATCACCTTTATAACCCCGAAAAACTTCCTTTAAAGTTCCCGGACTACCAATCCCAGCACACATTAACATTAAATTAAGCCAAGCTTTTTGTGACGTTGATAGCATTGGGAATTGTATAGATAGACCGCGATAAAGCCCTAAAAGAGGGTGAATTTCAGCTATTGGATCAACAAACAACCATTCAGTAGGAAATCCCGTATATTCACAAAACTTGACACCAGAATTGCGGTTTCCAATTCCAATAGCGCGAATTGTGATTCCTCTTGCTTGAATCTTTTCTTTTTCTCTTTGCAGCCACCAAGCGTATTCTAAATTATCAAAATCTCCCAACTGGGACCAAATAAGTATGAGCAACTTTGATGTATTCGAGCAACCATCTAAAACGGGTTTAATCTCTCCATCACTAACTCGCAAGCGTTGAGTTTGACTCAAAATCGAGT
>NZ_SZNH01000096.1 GCF_005869855.1 Nostoc sp. PA-18-2419
GTGAGAAAGCGTTTCGGCGCTATACACTCCGTAGCGAACAAGAAGCGGCGATCGTGAGAAAGCGTTTCGGCGCTATACACTCCGTAGCGAACAAGAAGCGGCGATCGCTGCTTACTATCGTGCCATAGGGGAAGACGAAGCGGAGTGAGGTATGCCCAAGCCACTTGATCCCAAATGCCAGCTATGCGCCAAGCTACCCGCAGCTAAGGCTAAGGTACTTCATGGGCCAGAAGGTGATGATTGCTGGAATCCGAGGGTTTGTCACAATCGCCGTTCCTTCTACCGGAACAAAAGTAAAGATGATTCTGGGCAGATTGAGGCGATCGCCGTTGAGCCACCAGCCAATTATTTTGCTGTATTGTACTTATATAAAGAACTGGGGGATAAACCATTGCACGCTATGTCGGCAGAGTTATGGCTGGGGCAAAAGCCAATCTGCCGCCTAGAGCCGATTCACTGCTTTGGACTAACGCCTGGCAAAATACGTGCCTACACAGATAAAGTGTTACAGGCGTTTGCTAAAGAATACAATGTTTCACTGTATCAGTATAAAGATATGTTTGAGGTTAGTCCAACGCATTGCCCAGTGCGACCTTGCCCTTTGCAGCCACAAGTTTAATCATGACCAGCTATCGGCAATTAACTATTTGGGATATTTTAGATGAGATATCAGAAGCGCCAACGACATCAACACTTGATGCAGTGTGGGAATGCTTAGATACTGAGCTAACAGATTTACCTGTAGAAGCACAGTTAACAACAGCCGCGGCAGCGTTTTATCAAATAGCAGATATTCTCAAATCCCGTGCAGAGTTATTATTGTCAGATGTACGCGCCCAAACGGATACTGAAGGTCCAGTTATCAACACCGACATCTTTGCTGGTTTGGTGCGGACAACCATGCACCTAGAATTGGATGACCTAATCGAAGAACCCCCAGTGCAGACTTTTAGAGCGCATGGGCCACATCAGTTTACTCATCCAACTACTAGTAGCGATTCAGTGGTGGCTTCAGTGGAGAAAGAAAATGTGTTGGCAATGCTCGATATCCAGACGCTAGTTGATGTTCATCGGCTGGCAGGTGATGAGGATGTGCAAAAGTGGCAAAGCGCTATCAGTCTTTATCTAGCGCAAGTAAAAGATGAAATTTCACTTGCTCAACTGCAACGTGGTTTGAAAATGCCGATTGTAGAAGTATGGCTGGGATTGTTGCTGGGTGGCTTTCAATTAGAGCAGCGTGGAGATTTTTACAATAGTCGAAATGTTTGGGTCAAAACAAGTCGCAAGTTGCAAGTCGCAAGTCGCAAGTGATAATCGATAAATAAAGTTAACGTGAGTTCGACGGAACTAAAAAATGGCAGGAGGTAGTACAGGCAAATTTTTTGGGTAAATGTCAATCGAGGGTTTTTTAGGCAAATAGGTATAAGCAGCTAAACCAGCCATCAAGTTAACTAAAAAATTAAATGGACTACGATGACGAGAGTGTTCTATTTGACATATATTTTTCAAATGGTCATTGACTGACTCAATTACAGCACGTTTGCGTAACAGAATCTTATCAATCAGTTTTACCA
>NZ_SZNH01000032.1 GCF_005869855.1 Nostoc sp. PA-18-2419
GGTACTACGGTGCTTATTAGGTGCTTATTACCAATTGGCAAAACTTCAGTTTGCTGATGCGACAGTTTTGACTAATGCTCAAATCAGCCAGTTGTCAGTTAGCCAAACTGGTACGGCAGCTAATGACTATCTCTATGGTTCAGCCAGCAATGATGTCATTGATGGACTAGATGGTAACGACAATATCAGTGCAGGAGATGGCAACAACACTGTCAAGGGTGGGCTGGGTGATGACTACATCACAGCCGGAGTGGGTAACGATTCCCTTGATGGCGGTGATGGCAATGACAATATCCAGGGGGGAGCTGGGAATGATATTCTTACTGGCTCAGGTGGCAAAGATGTCCTTGTTGGTGGTTCAGGGAGCGATCGCTTTGACTACCGCAACCTAAGCGATTCACTCCTAGCTAACTTTGATATCATTAGCGACTTCAATGCAGCAACCGACAACGATCTCTTCCGAGTGAGTACCCCCCGAACAGCATTTGGCAATGGCGGAGCCGTAGCTACTTTAGATATGGCAGGCATTAGTGCCAAGCTCACCACCGCTTTCTTCGCCGCCAATGCCACCGCCCAATTCACCTTCGGAAGCCGTACCTTTATTGCCATTAACGATGCCACACCCGGCTTCAGTGCCAGCACCGACGCCATTATAGAAGTGACCAGTCTCACCGGAACCCTCGGACTAATCAACTTTACAACAGCGTAATCAAAAAAGGTTAAGGAGAGTCTTATGCATTAGTCAGCATTGCATACGAACTGCTGCCGTTTTCATSTACTCAATTACCAGTCTGCTGTTTCAAGTATAAAGAAACCGGGGTCAAATTAAAGTAAAAGCTTGCCATTGCGGCAAACTTTTACTTTAAGTCACAGTCACACCTACTCCCAGTTGTTGAAGCGTAACTCAAAACTGATAAGCTTGCTGCTGCCGCCAGTCGAGTAGAGAAGCAATCAGTGCCTCCTTTTTCAAATCCTGCCCATTCATTTTTTGAGGCAGTCCCAACTTCCTAGCAAGTTTTCGCGCAGCCCGTAGGGTTAAATTTTTGATATTGTCGATAGTTAAAGTATGATTTTTCGGCGCTTCCAGCTTTTGATAGCCGTAACAGTGTATTTGAAAGAAGGTATAAACTTCTGAATATCCGTTATCCCAATCTATTTTGGCTTTATTACCCTTAACGTCGGCGATCGCCCCAGAACACCCACCGCTTTTTAGGCGATCTCCTCTACTCCAAGAACTATAAGGTGTAGTTTCACTCTCTACTTCCAATTCCACATCGCCTAAAACAGTAAGTTTTTGAGCAACGACTTGAGGTGAATCAACAGGCGGGGCAGAAGTAACACTTTCTAAATCAAGACATAGCTGCACTGCAATCGGGGATTTTTGTTTACCGTTGTTGATGTAATCGAAATACTGTTTATCTAACTTTTGTTGCTGTTGAAAAGCCCAGCGTTGAGCATTATCTTTGAACCATTTGGCAATAACATCAAGAATGGTAGTTTTGTTTTCTATAACAGTATTGATTTCATTGGGTGCAAAAAGTTCAGGCTGTAATGTCATACCTGAAGGTAACAGATTAAATGCTTCATGCAATAGCTGTTCTAGTTTCTGTGCGATATAACCAGTATATTTGCAAACTCGAATATAGGCAGTATGTAGATAATTAGCTACAGTTTTTATTACTGCAATAGCTTTTTCATTATCTAAATTTATACGTACTAAATGATTGATTGAGCTAGCAGCATTTTTTACAAGACTGTAAACCATTGTCGCTTCAGCTTGTAAAAATAAATATTTGTGATCTTTCTCCAGTCTGACTAGTTCTTGAAGTGTGGATTTTAAATTTTGAGCTAGGCTTTCAATTGCAGAAAATTTATTTTGGCGAAATTTGATAAAAACTGTCATATTTCATGCCTCATTTAATGAAGTTAATTGAGCATTTTTAGTGATTAAATATAGTAATAGTCACCGAGAAAAATATGTATGAATATGAGTTTTTATCTAAAACTAATTAATGCTGAATATCTGCCGTAAGTTTCCAATGTGCCGTAACTATGCCGTAGGCTAAGATGCTTTTATCATGAGGCTTGCCATGATTTGAGCGTATGCCGTACAAAAACAATAAACCACTTGATACAGCCTCTAAAATTTACGGCACTACAGCAGATACTTTACCAATCAGGTAAGAAATAAGTATTGTTTTCACCAGTGTTGATCTTCTCGGTTTGAATTAATTCCTTTAAACCAGCAATTAATTCTTGTTCTGAGTAGCTGGTGAGTCTGTCAGCTTTCTTCAAATCACGTAATGTCTTTGGGACTTTATTTTTCACATTTTGGAAGTATTCTAAAACCTTGTTGGCTACTTCACTTAATTGCTGTTGGTGTTTTGATTGTTGACTTATCTCACTCAAATCAAATTCTAAGTCAAAAACTCTATCCAGATAAGTTTTTTCATTAGCAACAGGATTAGACTGTTTTGATAATTTAGGCATCAGTGCCACAACAAAACCACCCACAGAAGCAATCAATATGGGACGTAAATTTTTATAGGATATGGGTTTGATCTGAAGGTATCTAGATTTAATCTCTTCCCTTTCTTGCTTGCCAGGGATAATGTCACCCCTATTTAAAATCAACTCCAGCACTCCATAGGATTCTTGTTCTCTACCATTTTTGATGTACCTGTTACCTAATAACAGTAAATTTAGGCAGAGACGAGTTTGAGAATCCATCTTTTCAATCCCCAATGCACCTAGATTAAAAGACTGAAGGGAAGCAAAAAACTTGGTATTAAATTCTCTGCCAATCAGTAAGACATCTAGTAATTTACCTCCATAGTTCCAGTCGGAGTAAGCTTTACTGAGTTGGTCAGCGATAACTAACCAATCATCCAAAATCAGTATTAGCGGCGGTAATGATTCCCGCTTATGTTCGGGTAACTGCTTACGTTGTTTGTAGGAGTCGTAAAAGCGATCAATTGTGCGTTTAGCTGATTCTGGTTGCTCCTGATCAAAGACAATTACTCTACCTTTGTCCCGTAAACCGCAAAAGCTATCATTTTTCGCACTGATTACCCAAATATCAGCACTGTTGTCATCATCCAAAATCCTTTGAATCAGGTAATCAAGGGTAACGGATTTCCCTGAGCCTGGAGCAGCAACTAAGGCAGTAGAACCATCAGAACGGGCAATGGTTTGCAATGTTGTTAGTGCTTCAGTCTCTGATGGGTGAAGATAATCACCTGTTGACACTGGTTGAGGCGCAAATGTTGACTGTTGTACTTGTTCTTGCACAGTTCCGGGTGTGCTATGTGGTAATTGTGCGGCTGGCTGTTGCTGTGGCTCAAATTTCTCAAAGCTCTGCCCCCCATCTAACAAGTGGCCAAACTCGTAATAATCATCAGCCGACATTGCCATGAGTAGGGCTGTCTGCTGTTGTGGGGTAATGCTGGCCATAAACTGCTGTCTGGCTTCTGCAATTTTGATGCCACGCAAGTATTTCAGCAGTTCGTTACCAGAGAGGTTTAACAGTTGCTCACCAAGTTTTAGATTATAAGACGCTCTAATACCTTCAAACTGTTTGGTAGCTCGGTAATGAGGTCTGATATCTGCTAAATAATTCTGTGCCTTACTGGTTGCCCACAAGCCTATCCCCCCGAACGCGATCGCTGCAATACCCAAATGAATCTTAAATGGGTTGTCGGCTGGCAGTTCGCGGAACACGTACAAGCTTTCATGCTGGAGGAATGCCCAAGGGTTAAAGTTTGGGTTGCTGGTGCGGTACTGATTAGCCTTCAAATATGGTTCTGGGATTTGCGATCGCTGTTCATAGCGACAATACTTTTTACCCAGCAATAGTTCTTCTGGATTGCCCTCACCAGCTTGAATGGGCGCATCGTGGATTCTGGCTGATTTTGGGTAGAAACAGATGTCTTTCTTGGCTATGCCGTCGCCGCTATGGGCAGCTATGCCACAAACTACAGCACTTGCCACAGATAGTTTGATAGCTAAATCTAAACGCGGTAGCAGACTGTAGGAGCGTTGATTAAGTTCTGTTGGTTTAACATCTTTCATTATCTCTTTTTCCGTAAAAATAAGTACAATGTAATAGCTGCACATACGGAAAAGCCCAGCAAGAAGCCAAAATGATTTTGACTAGGTTGCTGAATACCTTCAAACTCTCTCACCTGCTGAGTAAATACTTGAAAACTGCCACGGGCTACAAAGTCCATCTGTTGGGCATCCCCGGTTAGCTTCCAAGAACTAGCAGCCAGCATCGCGGTGCGAGTCACACCAATAGCCAACTTTTGACGATTGGTAATTTTGGGAATCAAACCATTTTCAAAGCGCAAGTAGCAGAGGGTAGCAGCGAAAGAAGCACCCACTGGTAAGCCAGCAATAACGGCGGGGAACAGTCCCACACTGCCAGCCAGATACAGAGATTGCGTTGACGTGAGTTGAAAACCTGCTAAAACTGCACCTTGGGCAATACCACGAAATATAGTGATAGAACTGTCAATTTCTGTGATCGCCTGTTGTACCTGTTCACTGTCGTATTCATCCCCAGTTACAGAAGTAGGCGAATCGTCAACAATCTCAGCATCAAAATAAATAGGCGTTTTCTGATTTTTGGTTAGCATTGGCCAAACCTTGTAAAGAGTTATCCCCAGGGTTCACCCCTGGGAATTTAGTTGTTAGTCAATCAACCGTCTAAAGAAACCTTTCAATCCTCGCATGGCGTTAGAACCGTGTCTGTGGATGTCTTTTAGTGTTTCTTTGGCTCGGTCTGCGGGTGAAAGTCCTTGCTGTTTGTCCTTTACCTGCTGCCAAACCTGAGATTGTGCTTTGGTAGCATCAATCTCAATGACTCTGAGCGTTGCACGGTGCGATTCACCAAGCAGGTTAAGTGTCCGTCCATGCCGAAACTGTTCTTGGGCTAGTTGGTTGTCAGATGCAATAACTTTTTCCTGTAGACCATAGCCCAAACGCGCATCGCTGACTCTGACCTTTGACCAACTATCAGCCATTTTGTTGATGCTTGTACCTGCGGCGGTGAGAAACTGGGTTTCTTCTGCCATAACAGCTTCTGTTGCCTGCAACCCTTGGTTTAAGTTACCGAATACCGCCTTGGCATTTTGGGCGCGTTGAGTTTGTTTGATTCGGAAATCTGCCACCTCTGCGGCGGCGGTCTCGTTGCCGTCGAGTGCTTGGAATATGGTTTCTTGGCTGATGTTCGTTAGGGACTGTAAAGCAGCGTATGTGACGGGTGCATCCAGCTTGAGTTTTACTGTTCTGCTCATGTTTGCTCCTCTGCCCAAATAATTAAACCTCGTTTATCCAACTCATCCAGGCTGACAGCATTAATTTCTTCTACCAACTCATCTGGCAAGATTCGCATCAACAATGTAATCAAAGCTTTCATGCCTCTTCACCCCAATAATTCATCTCACCCAGTCTGGATTGGATGGATTCAGCACGTTCAATCACATCCTCGCCAATGCCCAATTCCTGCATTATCTGAAACGGGTAATCCTCACCTTCTGCCAGTGCAAAAATCAGATTGTCAGGGACTAACCCACCTAAATTAGCTAAAAACTGCCCGTGAGCTAGGGGATGCGGTGTATCATCAATAGTCTGATAGCTGTCATAAGCTCCTGTTGAGTCCCAAGTCTCATTCTGCAAATATGGCAGCGTCTCTTGAATAATCTGCTGATCTTCAGTGGTTCTGCCTAAATCTGGTTTCGAGGGATCATCATTAGCCACAATGGAGGCGGCTGACTGTGCCAGTTCCGGGGGGCATCCATTGTTAGTTAGCGCGTTCAGGGCTGCAAAGAAGATGTTGTCGCTCATCTTGTAAGATCCTTTATATTGATACCTGATGCTATTAGCTGGCGATTCGCATTACTGATTGGCGTTAGTGGGTGCGAATCGCCTTTGATTTGACATTCAGATTGCAAGGTATTGAAAAACTGACTAACATCAGCCAGAGTGATATCACAATAAAATTGCAAAGCTTGGTATTGTGGATGTTGAGGAATTTGTGTGAGCAATTGTTGGGCTTGTACAATCAATTGGGGTAATGATTGCCGACTCATATTCACCTCAAAATAAGGACAATTGCTGTGATTGTTGATTGACGACAGAACTGTTTGTAGATAAGCCTTCTACGGCATAACAACGAGTAGTTAAAGCTTTATCATTCAGCTTGATATCTGCCTTCTTCTTCTCTCCAGAAAGAGGACGGAAGATATACTGTGGTGCTTTGACTGTGCCTATTTTTTCTAGATATCGGTACAAAGTTCTATCTATTTGATAAACGCCCGATTGAGTCAGTAATGTTGAATCATGGATGCGAGTGAGATTTTGCATTAGTTTTCACTCCCACCTTTTAACGAACGAACAAGAGTGTCACCGTAGTTCACCAATAGGATGGTAAATAATTGTGAATATGTATTAATTCCTGTTTGCTCAATGATTTCCTTGGCTTTAGGTATGTGCTTCTCGTCCAAGACTACACGGGTCTGATTCATAACTTAAGACTCCTAACTAATAGCTGACCTTTCAGTTTTTCGGTCGTTTGTTCTTGTGGAGATATTTGTGGAGTTAATGCAAGATTTTCTGTTTCAATTTTTTGAATCTGAGGCAAAACATTCATCGTATTGCCTGCTAGATATTCACTAATCAAGAGATTTGTGGCAGATGTGACGCTAATTCCCCTCTCGGTTGCATATTGAGACACCCAGGCTTGATGACGTTCATCTAGTCTGACTTTGGGGTTAATTGTCCCAGTTTGGGGCAAGGATGACAGATTCAGATGCCATTGATGTTTGATTGCGTCCAATAGCAGATTTACAGTATCACTCAGTTTGGAATAGTTAAGTGAAAGACGGACTCCTTCAACTTTGCTGGCGACTTGAGCCGCTAAACGTACTTGCATTTCACATAGCCAACAGTGCTTGAATATTTGATAATTGTGGATTGGCAGGAATGTAAAAGCCTTGCTTGGCACTCAGCTTTTGACGGACTAAATTAGCACATCCACCAATCAGCATCACGTTGGTAACGTCTGCAAGATAGTCATTAGCAGCTGTAGAGATGCTGTCCATCAGATTGTTAAACCAGTTTTCTAACAACCCTGGAAAGACGGAACTAAAGTCATATTTGCGTCCGTAGGTGAAAGAACCGTCTGCGATCGCGTCCATCATCTTCGCCACTTTAAAAGCAACGTTATCGCGCTTGGCGTAACTCTGCATCAAATCACTATTGATGATGTCGTTAGCCAGAGAGACACCGCCCACTTTGGGAATTGAACGACGGGTGAGAACTTCCGAGGATGGGGTGATGACGACATAATTAGTTGTGCCGCCACCGATATCAATAGCGAGTGTGTCGCCATCCATGTCAAGCTTGCCATTTCTGTAGGCATTAATTACAGCAACATCTGTCTCAAGGAAAAATTCAACGTTTTTGATTCGGTGTCTGTAGTTTGTGTCGTTGACGTTAATTTGATGCTCTGCAACTAGAGTCCGTCTGATTGTGTCTTCGTGCCATTGAGAATGTTCTGGGACGAGAAAGCGGACAATACCATCAAAATCCTGCCGCAATCCCGCCAAAGTGAACGGTTTAAAAAATTCTGGCAGGTCTTTACCCCTTTCTGCTGCGGTTTGTGAATTTTTCTGCTTAGTAGCGCGGTCTCCGAGGACTAAAACCTTATCATCAAGTTTGACAGAGGGTGAATTATCAGTGTCCAAATCTCTGGCACTGGTGTAAGTCACATCTTGGAAGACTGAACGGATGACACGAGGTTTTTCACCTTTGAGGGCGGTGATACTGCTGTAGTTTCCGATATCTGCACAGTAAATATTGATCACTTGCAATCTCCTAATAAAGCTAGTAGCAGCCGTTTTTGGCTGTTGCTAACCTATACAGATAGCTATTTTGGTCGTATTTTTCTCTACTATTTCCCTAAGTCTAGATCTGCTAAACTCTTACTCAAAATTGTAGAGACACGTTACCTCAAAGGTGCTTGTCACATCCTAGTTGTCATGATTCAGGCTTAACGTATTCGCTTTACGCATATAAATATAATAACTAATGTGTAACTAAGATGGTATCATTTTGGTTATAAATTAGTATCACTATTTTAAATATCTTATTTAAAAACTATTAGACTTGCTGATACTAATGTGGTATCACTTTAGTTAGAGTAGATGTAATCAATCTAATGTAGAGATAGAAAAATTATGATTACTTTCATGGCCCGCCAGAAAAAACCGACAACAAATAGGACAACTCGATATTTAGATGAAATCGTTGAGGCTCTGGACAAATACGCAGAAGACCAAATGATTAGTTCTAATGCGGCCGTAAATAAACTTTTAAAAGACCGATTAACCGAATTGGGATATATGCAACAAAACTAACACTCGCCAAACGTGACGAAGGAAAATCAACCAAACAAGCCAGATTATGATTTTGATCTAGTGACAGACCCAAGGGACTGGTCAGCACGTTAATAAAAACAAAATTAACTTAATGCCTTCAAAAGACGTAAATACAAGAAATGGGCTGATTGCAGCATGAATGAAACATCATTAAAATTACTTAACATTTCAGGAGGGCTATTTAAAAAAGCGACCACTCCAACCAAGGAGCGATCGCTGTTTGTATGTAATTGTTTAAATGTTCGCTTGAATGTTTGTAAGCCTACAAGACCAGACAGACAAATCTGTTTTTATACGGTCGAGCCGCTTTTCATGCTACTCTAGCGAGAGTAAGTCTGCACGTAAAACTGCAATTAGTCTTTACAAGGGAGGAAGTAACGACCAAAACAGCATATTCAGATAATCAAAATAAATGTGAGTCGTTGTAGAACGGTTTCGGTGCCATAAAGACTGCCAGGTCAAAACACCAAATTGTTCCAGACTAACGAGGACTCACCACTCGTAACTAACCAACCTATCGTACCTGTTCGTACCTGTTGCCAATATTAGCACACAGGGCGGGACACTTTATGCTTTTTTTTGGACAAATAGTAAAAAAGCATCTACCGCTATAATTTATCCCCACTCTGAATTCAAGCGGAGTATTGGCAAAAGCTATTGAGCCAAAAATAATTGAGGGATGATTTGACGGCTAGATGCCTCGCAGATGAGGATAACGTCGTGAATAATGAATTTTTTCAATCAAAAACTGCACCTTTTTTTCTTAAAAAAATAATACAGAGGGCTGATTTCTGCTTTCTTTACTACCCACAAGCTAGCGCCAAGGATTACACCAGTCGCTGGTCAAGTTGTGTCAAGTAGGTAAAAAAAGAAATCGGCCAGCTGCCCACACGCCAGACAAACGTTTAGCGGTTAACAACCAACCGTAAAATATTTTTTATAAGCAATTTCAATGTAGCAATGTCTGGGTCATAAAGGCAAAATTAGTGCAACTTGAATCAGGTGGCATCAACCCTCTAAAACTAACTATGAGAGCTTCAGGCTAAGAATTACAGCCATTTTCACAAGAAAATTAATTTTTAAGCAAATTGGAAAATTTTTGTTTGTAGCCGTTGGTGACATTTGATATAAGCACCGCTAATGAACCTTCAAATGAGAGGTTAGGGGGTAGGGTTTAAGAACCAAGAAGGGCTTAGGGTATTGGATGTTGGGTGTAGGAAAAGATTATTGAACAGAATTCAGGAGTCAGGAGTCAGGAGTCAGAATTCAGCATGAATTCTGTATGACTGGCGGATGAATCCCCGACGGATTGATTCTGACTCCTGAATTCTGACTTCTGAATTCTTCTTCAACAATTACACCCTATGCCAACACCCCACGCCAAGAAAGATACACTCCGAACCTAAAAAGTGTAGGTAGCTCCGATGAACCAATCATCATCGGAGAGAGAAAAATGGCAAAAGCCAAAGCAAACACAGCAGCACAATCTACCCTAGAGCCATTAGATCAACTAGGACAAAGGTTTCTAGAATACTTCCATCATGGTTGGGGATTCATCTATGCCCCCACCCCAAAAAGTGGTGAACGCCCACAGTGGCAAACAGAAACCCGCTACCCCTTACAGCCGCGTAACCTGTGGCAACAATACTTAAACCCCGATGTCTTAATAGGACTGCGGTTTACCAAACAAACCAACTACCTACTAATAGACCTAGACAGAAAAAGCCAGCTACACCCATCAAACAGCCAAATAAAATACCGACAGCTACTAGCCAGCCTAGAAGAAATCGGCTTATGCAGACCAATCCCTATACAATCAAGCGATAGTGGCGGACTGCATATATATTATTTCTTAGAAGAAAAACAACATTCCTACACCCTAGCCTGTGCCATCCAGCAGACCCTAGAAGCAGCAGGCTTCAAAATCAAAGGAGGAGAACTAGAAATATTCCCCAACTGCAAAGTGTACAGCAAAGGCAGCCCCAGTAACTTCAACGCCCATCGCTTACCCTTACAGACAGGCTCTTATGTACTCGATGATTGCCTAGAACCGTGGTCAGACGACATCGAAGACTTCCTCAACGCCGCCAACTGGTCAGCAAAAGGGCAAGACTACGAAGCATTAGCCCAAGCACTAGTCCGAGCCAACAGCAAAAAAATTATAAAATTCCCCTACCGTCAGCGCAGTGCAGCCGAGCAATGGAAGCAAGACCTACAACAACGTATCTCTGAAGGATGGACAGGAAACGGACAGACCAACGAACTGCTCAAAGACATAGCGTGTTACGGCATAGTCTTTCGCCAATTAAGCGGACAGACACTAGTAGATCATATAGTGATCACAGCCTGCCAATCCCCAGGTTATGTAAACTGGTGTCGCCACCAACACGAAATCGAACAACGAGCCAAAGAATGGGCAAGGTGCTGTGAAGGATTTTACACCCCGTACCCAGGCACACCGCAACGGGTAAACAGTTATAAAGAACAATTTGGCAGAGTAGATGAAAATAAAATCATCAACCTGMACCCTAATGAACAACGTCAGCAAGAGACAATAGAGCGGATTCGTTCGATTGTTGCACAGTTACAACAGACTCTAACATTTCCAGAACGGACAAGCGATCGCGCTCTAGCAATAATCGCCGCATCCAAAGCCCAGTATGGCAAAGGAGTAAGTCAGACAACCCTGCACAAAGCAATATACCTACCCCTATGGCATCCCGACCACCAAGAAAAAAACGCATCAAAACAGCCTGTAAATGACCTTCTAGACAGCAACCCAGCGATTTTATCTCCTGAAAAATATCCCCAAATACCAGACCCGTGGTTAGAAGAACCGCAGTCTGAAACTCAGATTAAACAAGGGATACAGGAGCAAACAGCAAAAATTTACACACTCCCCCCATATATGAAGGTTTTGTACTTGAGTTCAGCTAAAGCGTTGCCACCAGCAACGCCTATAGTTGAACTTAATCAAATTCAAGAATCTTCTCAAATTCAAATTCAAGAATTTTCTCCCAGTTTTAATTCTTCAGATCCTAGTTCTAATTCTTTAGAAACTTCAAATTTTATCAATCATAAGCAAAACCTATACCAACCTTTCGGAAGCGAATCGTTTGATGACAATAAGCAAGACTTATCAAATGAGGAAACAATTACTGGGTTAGGTATTTCAGACGTAGTAACCACTGCTCATAGTGATGTTGATAGCACCTGTGAGAACACTTTAGAGGGTGAACATACCTCAGAAGCCGAACCCTCTGTACCAGTTTCTATACCAACTACTACACATCCGAAATTCGGGTGTGTAGATTCACTACCCATTCCTGTAGAAGCGGATGATCCAGTTCTACAGCAAACCTTTAGCCCAGATGATTACCGTCAGGCAATCAGACTGAAACTTCAGGCAACTGCTCAAGCACGTCATTGGCTGAAATTATACTGCACTATAGAAAAGTTATCCTTCCTGCCCCAGGAGCGAATCAAACTAGAAAAGGTGGCCATGCGTTTGCTAATGCTAGAATCGCCGTCGCTGATTTTACAACAGGAAGCGCAGGAATGGCTGGCAAGTAACCCCTCTGCCCTAGAGATGGCAGAGCGTTTAAAACAAAGCAGACATGACTACAGGCTATAGAATTTGCGATCGTGTAGGCTTTTGATTAAAAATGATTGACTTAGCTGCAAAAACTCAATAAAAACCCCACAACTAAGTGGGGAAATCAGAACCTGGATTTTAGAACGAATGTA
The DNA here is from genome assembly GCF_005869855.1 of Nostoc sp. PA-18-2419. GTDB lineage: Bacteria > Cyanobacteriota > Cyanobacteriia > Cyanobacteriales > Nostocaceae > Nostoc. The sequence goes on from NZ_SZNH01000032.1 coordinate 12,189, forward strand.
CTATCTAAGTGATAGAAAGCAAATTTTTTGCAGTGTTTTTTTTCTAAACGTAGTATTACGGAAAATGTTACTCAATCGGCATTAAGATAAAGCCTTTAAATTTTTGTATCTATGAACCATTTTTATAAAAAATTAACAAAAATAAATTGTCCCATTCTGGATAAACAAGAGCATAAAAGCGGTTAAAGATATGCAACGGCGCAACTATAGGTGCGTTGTTGTGACTGATTTTAGTTTTTATGGCATTTTTGTCACAAAAAAGATAATTATGTCCCAGAAATGGGCATTATGATATCAAAATAACTGTTTTTGATGCCAAGCATAGATATTAAATGATGTCTAATAAAAATAGATAAATAAAGTTGTAGTAAAATTTATTTTTGTATAAGTGAAATAAATAGTAAATTTTGCACAGGTAAAGTCTTTTGTCAACTATTATTAGGAATAAAAATTTTGCTAAAATCGGGTTTAATAGTAAAAAAATATATAGAAATTTGAATTAAATTTACAAAACTGGTTTGGTTCTAGTTAGTTGCACTAGAGTTTCTTTATTGTTCCTTTGCAAAATAATTGATTTTGACAGGAAATCAGATTTATCCCTAGTAATTAAAGTGTGTCTTTTTGGCAAAGGACAGTTGGGAGCATTCAGTTTTGGCAGATAGACTTTTTTAGACAACCCATATAGTGGGTTTATGGTACGAAATAATTATTTTTCTTCCAAAAGTGGATGCTCCAGGACAGTTAAGCAGTTTCCTAGTCTTTGTTATGCAGAGAAAACACTTACCTTTGACTTTGGCTCGGCTCAAAGCATCTATATCAGCAGATGAACGTGCTGATAGTAGAGCGACAAAAAATAAAAGTTCAAAAAGCTTATTGGAGATATTTTTTCAGGTACGTTGGCAGCTTGTTTCAGTCACTACAACGCTTTTAATTGGTTTACAATCGAGGGCAGCTAGAGCAGATTCCATATTTTCTAATGCACAAAAAGCAATGGAATGTATAATTACTAGTGCCTCAGCAGGTGGAGCGATTACTAATGCAGTCTTAACTAGTCTGCCAATGATTTTATTTACCGCCTTGACAATAGTTTTATTCGGTTATTTCTGCTTCTCTATTTATCAAGGCGTTGCGGCGTATGGACGTGGTGAAGAAGTTAGTAATGTCATTCAGCAGCCAATTTTTACCTTCATATCTGTGATATTGATTGTAGTATTCCAATCACTGCTTTTTGGCAATAACACAGCTTGTAACTAATGACCGAATAATTCAGAAATCAGAATCCATACTGAGTCCTAAACAGCATTTAACGGCAGTTGCTACCAATCAAAAAATTACGAGGATGCACCGCCTTATTGATGCTGATAATACCTGTACTTATTTTGAATTCTGGCTTCTGATTTCTGATTTAATGGCAATTTTTAAAAGCTCATGAAACAAGAGATAATCAAAGTCAATCAGAGCTTAGGTGAAAGCCCAAAGTTTGGCCCATTTACAGGCAGACAGTTCGTAATTTTCGCCGGGGTATTCTGCGTAGTTTTTGGACTGCTTTGCTTAATTCTCGGATTAGATATATTTTGGGGTTTAGGCTTGGCATTTTGGGCTAGTTTATCAGTAGCTTTTTTATCAGGAGATAAACCTTACCTGTACTGGTCAAAGGTTTATCCAATTCTCCCCAGATGGACAAGAGGATATGCTAATTACACCTCACCACAGCAAAAGAAAAAAGTCGGTAATAGAAAAGTCAAGCTAACTCGTTCATCTAAACCTAAAACCCTCAATCCCTTTGAAGATTGGTTAGATTTGACTACTATAGTCAGACTCAAAAAAGATTCTTATGTCGTTGGAGCTTATCTACTAAGTAAAAAGAATCTGACAGAAAGTAGTAACACTCTGCAATTAATATTTGGTTTTGCTTGTACTGGAATTCATCCTTTATTCCATTCAGAACAAGAAATAGAAGCGGTGGCTCAAGCCTTTGAAAACGGCTGTAAAGAAATTCCCCAAGGCGAAAAAATCACTTGTCGCTGGAGTTCATTCTGCGATGATAGTGATAGTACAGATTATTTAATGCAACGTTTGAATAACCCAACGTCTCTAGAAAGTGAGTTTTTAGACTGGGGGAGGTTAGCAAGAACTCAAAAACTGACAAAGGAGAAAGCTCGTAAAGATATGAAATTAAATATTTATTGGTCATTTACAGTCACCTCAGAATCGCTAGATACTTCAGACCCAGTAGATAAGTTTTTGGCAAAACTGACTAACTTCCTCCAAAGAAGATTCACAGATTCAGGAGTTAGTCAAATCACCAAAAAGCGATTCACGCAGATTTTAACAAAAGCACTAGAAGCCTCATTAAGATACCAGCAGATTCTCTCAGAGATGGGGTTGAATCCTCAGCCCAAAACCGACAAAGACCTATGGAGAGAACTTTGTAAAAACATCGGAGCAAAGGAAGTAATCATCCCGCATACATTGGTATTTGATGAGCAAGGGTTGAAAGAAGAAATTGACGAGAAAGCCGCCTTCGATAAACCACTAGAAATCATCAGTCAACCGCATCTCACCTCAATCATTCTCAATAATGGTGTACCTTTCGCCGACAAACGATGGATTTGCTTACCAAACGGTGATGAGAAGAAGTATGTCGGAGTAATGGTACTAACCCGGAAACCAGAAATCTTTGCTTCCACTAAACATCAAATTCGTTTCCTGTGGGATTTATTCTCACGCAACAACATTTTTGATGTAGAAATCATCACAGAATTCTCCCCGGCTGACCGAGGGATAAACCGTGCAGCCCAGCAGATGATTACCAAACGTTCTAGGGCATTAGATTTGAATGTTCAGCAGAAAAAATCAATAGATGTCTCTGCCCAAATCAATGTGGAACGCTCAGTGGAAGCACAAAGGCAACTATATACAGGAGATGTACCACTAAATTTAAGCTTGGTAGTGCTGGTTTACCGAGATACAGCAGAGCAAGTAGACGATGCCTGTAGGTTGATAGCTGGCTATATTAACCAACCCACAGAATTAACCCGTGAATATGAATATGCTTGGTTAATCTGGCTGCAAACATTGCTCATCAGGCAAGAACCGATTTTGATGCGCCCATATAATCGTCGGCAAACTTTCTTTGCAAGTGAAGTTTTGGGATTAACTAATATAGTGCAGAATAGTCCCGCAGATCATCAAGGGTTTGAGTTAATCGCAGATGAGAGTGATTCACCCGTCAAAATTGACCTATCAAAAACTAAGAATATTTTAGTTCTCGGTACAACCGGCTCAGGTAAATCAGTTTTGGTAGCTTCCATCATCGCCGAGTGCCAAGCTCAGGACATGAGCATTTTAATGATAGACCTGCCCAATGATGACGGTACAGGGACTTTTGGGGACTACACACCCTATCACAACGGTTTTTACTTTGATATTTCTAAAGAGTCTAACAATTTGGTGCAGCCGTTAGATTTATCAAAAATCCCAGAAGAACAACGGGAGGAACGAGCTAAAGCCCACAGAAACGATGTCAACTTGATTGTTCTTCAGTTAGTCTTGGGTTCGCAATCATTTGATGGTTTCTTGTCCCAGACAATCGAATCCCTCATCCCACTAGGGACAAAAGCCTTTTACGATGACCCCGACATTCAACGACGTTTTGCTCTTGCCAAGAAAGGAGGATTAGGTTCTGCGGCTTGGGAGAATACCCCAACCCTTGCAGACATGGAGTATTTCTTTTCTACAGACCACATAAACTTGGGCTATGAAGATGAAAACGTAGATAGGGCGTTGAACTATATCCGCCTACGCTTTCAATATTGGAGAAATAGTACCATTGGCAATGCTATCTGCCGTCCTTCCACGTTTGATACTGATGCCAAGCTGATTACCTTTGCCCTCACCAACCTGCAATCAAGTAAAGACGCTGAAGTTTTCGGGATGTCTGCTTATATTGCCGCTTCCAGGCAATCCCTATCAGCACCCAATAGCGTTTTCTTCATGGATGAATCCAGTGTATTGTTGCGGTTTGCTGCCTTATCGCGGTTAGTGGGTCGTAAATGCGCGACTGCTCGAAAATCTGGCTGTCGGGTCATACTTGCGGGTCAAGATATTCTGTCGGTCGCTAACTCAGAAGCGGGTGAACAAATTTTACAAAATATGCCCTGTCGGTTAATAGGGCGGATAGTACCAGGGGCTGCAAAAAGTTTTTCAGAGCATTTAGGCATACCAAAGCAAATTCTTGATAAGAATGAAAGTTTTCGTCCCAATATCAAACAGCTATATACGTTGTGGCTATTGGATTACAACAACAAATATATACGCTGTCGTTACTATCCTTCCTACCCAATGTTGGCGTTAGTTGCTAATAGCAGAGAAGAACAAGCGGCACGCGACAGATTTAAAGCAATGTACTCAGATAAATTTCAGTGGGTGTCTGAATTTGCCAAATACTATGTTGGTTGCATTAAGCAGGGTAAGCCTTTATGAAAAAGTTAGAAATTGCTACGGGATTTGCACAATATAAAGTCTTGTTGGCTATTTTAGGAGTTTTATCTTCATGGGCATCATTTGAAGTGTGGAAGCGGCATCAGCAACAGCATGATAAGTATATTGCCCAGAAACAGCAAGCTTGTCAAGAAATGATTGAAAATGCCAGCAATGATGTACAAAATAATCGATTTCTAAAAGCTGCTTACTATTCATCTTTAATGCAGCAACCATTTAAAATAAAGCTAAAACAGCCAGGAATAAATACAGATTTTATATCTGAAAAAGACTATATTTTAATGTACTCACAGCCAGCATCTTTAATACCTGAACATCCACGGTATGAGGGAAGTTTGTTTGAAAGGTTATCTAAGAGAACTGATAAACAACCTCCAGCACCACTAATAGTAACTGGCAAGAAAATTTTAGGAAATAAAGCAGAGGTGATATCTGCTTGCGCTCCCAAATCTTTTACAGTCTCTTTGGAGAATTTATATGAAATCACTCAACCAGTTGACATTAGCCCCTATCTACCGCCGTTTAGCAGTTTTTAGTAGTTTAGTAATTGTATTCATTTTTTGCTCAGTTTTACCGGCCACAGCCAAATCTTCATTCCTAGAACAATTTCAGCAAGTCATGACAAGCTTGCAGTCATACATTAAGCTGTATAGCCAAGAATTTAGCCAGCTATCGAAAGACTTGAACAAAGATAAAGACCTAGATATAGCCATCACTTCTACAAATGGAGTTATGGGTATACCTGACCCATTAAAAGCAGGTAAAAATATCAAGGTGATTATTCAACAGCAAGATACTGATTTAGTAGAAACTGATTCTCAAACCCAAGGTGAAAATGCCCAGAGACAATGGCATCAAGCTTATACTTATGGGCTATCTGGATCTGTTTTAGGCAGAGAAGGGCAAAAAACTCAAGCGCAAGAAGCAGAAATCTCTAATTATGCTGTAGAAAATTCATCTAATACTGCTGATGAAGTACAAAATGATGTCATCACTCAAGACATCTTGAAAAAGATGGCAGTGCAGAATCTACAAACAACAGTTATTACTAAATCAATTCACAGTGAAGCACAAAAACAAACTAGAGCTTTATCAGCAGCCAATATCAATTTGAGTGATATTTCCAGTAGGTTGGATGAGCAAGCAAGAAAAGAGCAAGCTAATAATAATTCTAGTGCCAAGCAAATTATAGGTAGTGCCGCTTTCGCTGATGCTTTTTGGGAACAAAGCAATGCTAAATAATTTAACTAACTTTTGGTATTTACTAGAACTAACTGGAGATACAAACGCGGAAGATATAGTAGATGGTGCGATTAACGGCTCTCGCATGGTTGTATCTTCATTTAACCAAGACTGGCAAGATTTAGCTAACGGGAACAGTGAAGTTTTTAAAGCAGTAGTTGCTGTTTCTGCTTTATGTGGAGTGGTTTTTGTTTCCTTCTGGTCTATCAGTTGGTATTCTAGGTTAATTCAGGAAGGATTTAGTCATGAAATTTTGAATGAGATGGTCTATCCATTATTAGTCTGTTTAATGTTGACAGTTAATAATGGACAGTTACTTGCTACCACGTCTCTGATGTTTCGTAATGTAGCGGTTAATTTGAATGACAAAGTATTAAGTATTACGAGAAATGGCATTACTTTGAGAGATGCTATTCGTACTGCCAATATGGATCAGGCTTTTGCTCTTTCAGTTCAAGCACAAATGCAAGAGTGTGAAAAAAAGCCTACAAATGGACAAGATAACCAAGGAAACATTATAAACCCAAGAGAAATATGTCAAAAAGAGAAAGCCGATGAGATTCAAAAGCAAGCTCAAGCCTACAAAAATAAGTATGGTATATCCTCTTATTCAAATAGTTGGAATCCATTAGATATAGCTGGGCAAACTATTAATTCAATGGTGCAAGCCCTGTCATGGATTATATTCAGTGGCTTACAAGCAGCCTTTCAATATGTTGTGCAAGTAGCATTCTTACTAAATGCCTATATAGCCCCTATTTTTTTAGTGCTTTCACTTTTCCCTTTTGGAGCTAAACCCATCTATGCTTGGGTTGCAGGATGGTTAGCACTGACTTTGGTACTCATGTCATACTCAATTGTTTGTGGAATGGCTGCTAGTGCAATAGTGAATGCTAGTAACAATAATCCCTTGTTCTTACAGCTAGTACAAGCAATTTTGTCTCCAATACTGGCGTTAGCAATGGGGTCTGGGGGAGGAATGGCAGCTTTCTCATGTTTCTCTAGCAGTGGGAGGTTAATCTCAGGGAGGGTATTCAGATGAGATTACTTGATAAGAAAGAGATAAACTTTACTCCCTTAGTATCAATAGGGCAAGCTGTTATCTTACTCTTCTTGTTACTGATAAATCTGACTAATTCCAGTAAATTAAGTAAAATATCTAACCAGAAACCTACCTTAGTAGAACTTCAAGATGGTACTTCCATTACAGCAATTGCTGTAGGAGAAAAAGACCGTACTGACCAAGCAATTATGGACTTTGCGGGGCGGATAATGATGAATTTGATGAGTTGGAATGCCGTTCCCAAATCGTCTGATAGTAACTTAGATCCAACCAAACTAAAACTTGACCCTGGTGTACAAGTATCTGATAAAAAACTCACTACAAATACCTGGAGTGCAGGATTTGCATTATCAGAAGATTTTCGCGCTAGTTTTCTGCGAGAAATAGCTGCTTTAACACCATCTGATGTGTTTAATGGTAATACTCAATCAGCTTTACTTGTACGCCATCTTTCACCTCCTCAGAAAATAGAAGAGGGTAAATGGCGATTAGAAATGGTTGCCAACTTAGTAGTTTTTAAAGGTCAAGATCAATTAGGTAAGGCTATTTCTTTTAATAAAACTGTATTTGTGAGAGCGGTAGATACACCACCTTTACCGAATAATCCTTCTGTACCACAGATAGAGGCTTATAGAGCTAGAAAAGCGGGAATGGAAATTTACCGCATCCAAGATTTAGATTTAGGAAAGTAGCTTTATGTCAAATCAAAGTCAAGTTGTAAATACGAATTCTGAAGCTACTACTGGTGATACTCTCCATAGAAGCCAAGAATTTGCTCGGATGAATGGGGTAGAAATTCCTGATGCTTCAGAAACATCATCACCTGTGGATGAACAAAAAACTGAACCAGAAGAAATTGTCACTACTCGCCCTGTAGCTAATCACCCATTACTAAAAGGGTTAACAGTCTCTGGTGGGGTGCTGTTAATAGTTGTCATGTTTGGGACGATGATTAGCTCAATTACAGGGGCTTTGAATTCTCCCGGTGATAAGCCAGCCCAGCAAAATGCAAAAAGTATTCAGACAGATATTAAATCAGATGATGAAAATGAAAAAGGAGACCTAAAAACAGCGATCGCTCTCACCTCTCAAAAAGGGGAGTTACAAGCTGTTACTAAAAAAGACGCTGAAACTGCACCACCAACGTCAACAATTACCCCTACAGCTACAGCCACTCCTACACCTACCGTCAAAACTCAGCCTACACCAACGCGACCATTAATTATTCATCAAGCACCACCGCCACCTATTGTTACTAGACCTAGTAGAAGGGATCGCGTGGCTGCTCAACCAGTGGTGAGACAATCTGCGCCTACTCCTGTACCCAAACCCGTAAAATCTCAAGTTGTCTCCAATCCCTTACCCGTTCGTACCACTCCCAAAGACCCGATGCAGGAATGGTTAGCAGCTGCTAATGTCGGTAATTACTCCTCTACTGACACTGGCAATGCAGATTTAAACCAGGAAGAGGCAGAATTGGGTAATGTTCAAGTGAATGGGGGTATAGGGATAAAACCAGATAGCTTACCTCGGAGCGATCGCAATTCTTCACCACAGCCACCACCGACTAACTACGATGGCAAGCGGGTTTTAGTCGGAACTCGTGCGGCGGGTGTGATGGAAACTCCTGTAGCCTGGGTGGGTAGTGGTGTGAGTAATCAGCAGCAGCAAAATAGCCTGATTCGTTTAACTCAACCCCTGAAAGCATTTGATGGGTCTGAAGTTTTACCCAAAGATGCTTATGTTGTAGCTATGATCAATCCCACTAACTTAGAAATAGTGCAAATGACGGCTGTTTCTGTATTAGTGAACATCAACGGTAAAACAGAGGAAAAGCCACTGCCTCAGAATTCGATTTTGGTATTGGGTAAAAATGGTAATTTACTTAAAGCTGAATCTCGTCAAGGTGGCAGTAATTTAGGCAATTCGCTTATGGCATCTATGCTGTCTGGTTTATCTAAGGTGGCTGAGATTCAAAATAGAGCTAATTCAGAGACAACAATTAGCTCTTTGGGTACAACAACCACTACAACAAGTAACAGTGATAAGAATTTACTGGCTGGTTTTACTGAAGGCAGTGTTAATCAAATTCTCAGTAGGATGAAAAATTCCAATGAGCAGCAATTACAACAAGTACAACAGCAACAACAAGTTTTTGTAATTGAAACAGGTAAACCAGTACAAATCTTTGTCAATCAATCAATTTCGATATGAAATTAGGCAATGAGTAATGAGTTAAAAGGATAAATTTCAAATTCTGAATTTATAACTATTACACAATTTCTTGCAGATAAATCCGTTGTGATATGAAACGTTTAGGTTTTTTACTGCTAACTACGTTAGTTATCAACGCTAATACAGGCACAGCTTTAGCACTACCAGCCGCGAGAAATGTTTATTCACAAGATGCTCAAGGTAGTAATTCTCATGGAATTGACTTAAAGATTTGGGCTGGTTACGGTTTGACTCTCAATTTCATTCCCACAGGTGAAACCATCAAGCAAGTGTGGTTAGGAGACCCTTCCCGCTTTGCTTTAACTTCCAATGGCAACTTATGTCAGCGTGGTGCATCAGATGAAAGTTGTGGTAGTGGAGGAGCTACAATTTTATTCCTCAGACAAATTAAACCAATTAGTTTTCCGGTTTTAACTTCTAGTCAAGATGGTAGTACCGTAATTACCGTGATTACAGCTAGTGCTGACGGTCAAAAACAATATCAATTTCAGTTGATTCCGGCTAAAGGTAAACCAGAATATACCAGTTTAATTATTAAGCCAGATTCGGATAAACCACAGCCTTTATTAATAGCTGAAAAACCATTAGTTAATAAAACTAGATTAAACAATACCAATAATATCACCAATAACACCGCACCTCGAAATTTTGATAAAAAACCACGTTTAACAGTCAATACTTCTTCGCAAACCAGCACTGTTTCACAAAGAAATGATGCTAATGCCGTAGCTTATGGTTTAGCAGTGGCGGTGGGTAATGGCGCAATCAAACCTAAGTCTATAGTATGGCGACAAACGCAAGATACCATCCGTTTATTGAGGAGAGGTAAAAGTAGGACAGAGGCTATTAGGTTATCAGGTATTCTCCAAGAAATGTTCAATAAACTGATGCAATGGGGGCAAACTCAGTGATTAACAATAGAGCTTTATTATCAATAATTTCTGCCTCAATGGTTGCGACATCACTTCTAGAATTACCCAGCGTCGCCAATGCAGAAATTCCAACAGTTACTTATAATTCCGGTAAATATCAATTAAAGTCTCCAGACTGGTCAAAAATCAATTGGAGTAGCTTAGATCCATTACAACAGCCCGGATATCTTGATATTTCCCCAGATATAGCCGCAAAAATTGGCTATAATCCCTCCCGTTCTTGGACAGCCGGACAGAGTATTGATTCTGTAATTATGTTGGGGGACGTAGATGATGCTTTTCAAATGTCTGCCTTCAGCCTGAAAACTATCTCTGTCATCGTACCTCTGGGGCCCAAGCTTACACTCAAAGACTTGGGATTAATGCAGTGGCAAACTCCCAACACCCTAGTCAAAGCTATTCCCAGCTTGGGCAATCTTGATATTAATCAAGTTCCACCTATTTATGATTTATTCTTGCAATCTCGTTACAGTAGCATAACTTCTGATTCAATAGCCGCAGCTACTCCAAAGTCAAACAGACCTGACAAAAATTCGCTCAAAATTGGACTTAACGGTAAGATTTCAACTATTTTAAAATCTAATCCACAAGCTGCTAATACCCCTTTGGGTAAAAAACTGGATCTAGGTCGATATCCTATTAACTCAATTCCTAGACTTAATCAGACGCAACTATCAAGATTTCCAGGCTGGCAGCAAAGCTACATTAATCAAGTGCCGGGGCTAAATCAAGTACCTTTTGACAAGATGCCACAGCCGATTAATTCGGGTTTGGATGTGGTGGGTATAGCTTCTGTGGTTTTAGGTAATTCGGAACGTGGTGATTCTAGGGCAAGAGAGAATTACTTTGTTTCTGGTAGGGTAAATCGTTCCAACAAAAATGTTGTTGTCGCCTGTAATGTGGGTAAAGAGTGTCCATTCCTAGAACTAGGTGATGTTGCTGGGCAAGCTGGCAACCTTTACGGTAAGCGATGGGCTTCTGGTTCTGCTCAGAAAGTAGACGGTGGTTTTGGGATCTTACAACGTGTTAACGGTGGTAAAGAACCAACAGGTAGGCTTGTCTACGGTTCTGGTTTCAAAGTTGTGCTAACTGGTGTAAATGAGTCCACTGGTACAGCCAACTTTGGGCTATTTTTTCGTTTTTGCATTAGCTTTCTCTGGGGTGGTAAATCTTGCACTCCCTACTTTATTGGCCCTGTACCTTGGATTCCCACTCAAGAGAATGATTTAGTCATTCTAGGGAGGGGGTGAAAATGGCTGAAATATCCAAAACTACCCAACAAGTAAAGAGAGCAGGGGGAGGTGTGCAGCAGGGGGAGAAAGATCCATTGAGAAATAGCTCTCTTTACTCCCCGGCGACCCCTGCCCCCCCAGCTTATAACCTTGTTCCTCAGAATTTTAAGGATGCCTTTTTTTCCCCAATGGGTTTGGGATTACTTGTAAGTGTGGGGGCATTAATGTTAGCGAAAGCAATGGAAGGGCGAGGGGCAACAAACAAACTAGCACGGGCGCGATGGGCAGGAGGTAGGGAGAAAACAGCAGCTCGTAAGCTGGCCTGCAAACAACTGATTGAACGCAAACATAACAGGGTAGCTTTATACATTGGTACACCTAAAGGTACTACTTTTCAGGTTGTTGACAACAAACGCATTATCAATATTCCAGAAGATAAAAGCAGACTCTATCTGCCAGATGTACAACGTGGAATTTTAATTTGTGGCGGGGCTGGTTCTGGTAAAACCTTCTCCATGATTAACCCTCTGGTGCGTTCTGCTATCGACCAGGGACTACCAATTATCCTTTACGATTTTAAGTATGCTCACCAAGAATCGGCTACATCTGACGCTAAAGGGCAAGCACCCAAACTAGCAGGATACGCCGCCATGCGTGGGTATGAGGTTTCTATCCTCTCCCCTGGTTTTCCTGAATCCTGCGTAGCTAATCCCTTAGATTTTCTACGGAGTGAAACTGATGCAGAGATGGCGCGTCAGTTAGCGATCGTCCTCAATCGTAATTTTAAGCTAACAAGTGGTGATGCTTTAGATAGTGGATTTTTTGCTAATGCAGGGGATCAGCTGGCACAAGCAATCTTCATGCTGGCGCGGGGTACTTGTTTTCCTGACATTATGATGTGCCATGCCATTCTCAGTTTGCCTAAATTAATTGACCGCATTCAACAAGCTTCTTTAAATCCTTGGGTAAAAGTTGCCTTTGACCAATTCCTATCTGTAGCCGGTTCTCCAGAAACCGCCGCTAGTATTGTCGGTACAACAAGCGGATTATTTACTCGCTTTATGACCCCATCTACCCTTTCTGGCTTCTGTGGTCAAACAAATATCCCCTTAGATTTGAAGGGGCGGAAAATGGTGGTTTTCGGTATGGACAAGGAGAAACGAGATGTAATTGCTCCTTTGTTAGTTTCTATCTTGCACCTTTTATGTTCTCGAAATTTAGCTGGTAAACGCACAGAACCATTAGTTTTGGCACTGGATGAATTACCTACTTTATATCTACCAGCTTTAGTTGATTGGCTCAACCAAAATCGTGAAGATGGCTTGATTTGTTTACTGGGATTGCAAAACTTATCACAGCTTGAGAAGGCTTATTCCAAAGAAACTACCAATGCTATATTTGGCGGTTGCGCTACAAAAGCTTTCTTTAATCCCCAAGATGATGTGGCGGCGGAACGTTTTAGTAACTTCTTAGGTGACGAGCAAATCAAGCACAGAGAACGTTCACGCAGTTCCGGCGGTAAAGGTGGTGCAAGTACCTCAATTTCTGAGCAAAACAGTACCCGCAATTTATTTGAGGTTAACCAATTTAATACCTTACCGGAAGGCAGAGCCGTAATTGTTAGTCCTGGGTTTCGCTCTGGTAGAGATGTAAGTATTCCGCTATTAGAGCAAATTCGTATTCCACAATCTGATATTAACTTGGAGGCGAAAAGTATTGAAAAGTGGTATGGACTCCAGCAACAGTTTATCTCACAATCTACTCTGCGTGAACCATCTGGGGAAGAGTTAGAAATCCGGCATTTAGAGGCAGAGATGTTATTGTCTTTAGTTGATAAAAAAGCAGAGGCAAATAACAGATTGAAAAATCTTTAGGAGGTAATTTATGACCGCAGAAAGGCAGAACGCAGTTCGCAGAGTGTCGGGGATGTGGGGAGAATGAGGAGGAATTGAGAATGGGCGCTTACCCTGAGCGCAAACTGCTTCCCACACTCCCCACCCTATGAGTGAGAAATTCGGGAGCAAGAACTGCCTTCTTCGATAAATTTTTCCCTCAGATGAAAGGGTTACAAATTCCTAAAATTATTTATTTTTGAATTCTTGAATTTGGAGCAAAGCAACGTGACTAATTTATCTGAATACGAATTGCGATTGYTAAGCAAACTGCCGCTTGATATTGCCTCGTTAGTTAACACTTATCGAACTGATATCTTCAATGCAGCAGAGTTTTGGGATGAACCACCGTTCCCTGAAAATCATGTCCCAGAATTCATTGAAATTTACTATGGCGATGCAGAAAGTCCTCATATTTTCATAGTAAATGGAGAGCTAAAAGATTATAACGTGACCAACTTACCTGATAACACAAAGTCAATTTCAGTTCTGATTGATGACCAATGGGCTTATATCCAAATTGAAGGGGATGTAATTCTCAATCGTTTAGGAGGTGTAGTTTTACCAGATGTCTTAGTCAGTCCATCGACTCTCATTAATTCCTTAGTAGGAGTCACAAGTCATGGATGAAATAAAATCGGAGGCGAAAGTTGTGCAACATGATTATTTAGAAATTCTTAATTACATTCTGCATAAGCTGTTAGAGAAGGGCAAGTTTCAAGAGTTAGACACTACTAAAGACTTATCAATTTACGTTGGCAATCAACCCAAGTATAAAGGTCATCCTGATGGCGAAATGTCCGTAAATTTGATGACTCCAGAACTGGTAGATAAAATCAAGACGGCTATCAATGACCCGCAAAACTTGAAAGGTTCTGTCCGCATCATGATTGGTAAGGATAAGGTCTATCATGTTAAGGATGGAGAAGTTTTAAGTGATAAACTGGGTTTAAGTAGCCAGATTAGCCAGAATCAATCCCAGTCTCAACAACCAGCCAAACCAGTACAACAATCTTCCACCATTGAGGATTTACAAAAGCAGGTAGAGGCTTTACAGCAGAAGCTTCAAGACCAGCAAAGCTTGATTGATAATTTTGCCAATCAAAAGCAATCAAGCGTTGAAGTTACCAAACAGTTATCGACTGATTTGATTAGTCTGAAACAAGCTTTTGATGCTCAACAAAAAACTATTGAGCAATTGCAGAAGGCACTAGAAGCTATAAATAATCAAAATAATCCTGCGGTCAAGAATGCAACTTTGCATGATTGGATAAACTCGATTGAGACTAAGGCTAAGAACACTGCCAAAAGTCTCTATGAACACGTAAAAACTGCCCTTACTCCCAAAGTTGATAAAGTCAGAGCTACATTAGAGACTCAAATTACCACCTTAAAAGAGCAGATGAATCAACAGATGGAGTCTCTTAAAACTGAGATGAGGTCACAAGTTGCAGCTGTTAAAAATGAATTTGAATCACAGGTGGGTGTAGTTAAGGATGGTATTGGTGAAGTCAAGCAGTTAGTCAGTGATGAGATTCAGCATGGCATGGAGCGTCATCAAGCTGCTATGGGTGCTATCCAAAGTAAGGTTTCAGAGGAAGTTAATACAGTCCATAAACAGATAACTCAAGCTGTTGGTGATATACACTCAGCAACTAATCATACTGTGAAGCAGAATGTAGAAAAAGTTACTAACAGCGTGATGGATATTAAAGGCAAGGCTCTTGCCAAGGGTGTAGATTCCATGCTGCGTCTTTTTGGTGATCAGCATTCTGATGGTTCACGCAGTTATGAGAGTAAGAATTATAACTTTTACCAAAATGGGGATAGTATTACTGTTACAGCTAAAGATGGTCGGGCTGTGATGGTTGACGGTGATTTGACTGCTAATGCTACAGAGAATGATGTTGAATCGTTAGAGGAAGTAGGAGAGGTAGTTTCTGATTATTTAAAACATACTAATACTCAATCACAGTCAACAAAATTGAGAAGGTAATAGGTTTTATCTGACTTGTGCAGGTATAAAACTCAGATAATGAACTACCTCTGGCTGTGCGAAAGTTTGAGCCAGGGGTAGTTCATAGTAAATTTGGGTCAATTCCTTGTTGTATCAGTAAACGGTTAACCATTTTGATGAAAGCAATGCTTTTCGATATAGTTTAACCGCCTGTGTTTGATTAGTTTCACAGATCATTTGTCCCCATTGATTTAAGGGTAACTCAGGTTGCACATAATTCACCTTCTCAAACCTCGACGCGGTTGTGGTGATGACTGCTGAGAAATAGACAACTTAGCTTGACTTTGCTGTTGTTTAAGTTCTATCTCATCCAAAATACTCGTTAGTCGTGACTGTAATTGAGGAAAGTTTAGTATTTCAGCCATAGTCTTCATTTCAATAGTTTGCTGTTGGTTCTCCCAGGAGTGATGATTTTCTACCTGGGTTTCGTATTCCTGAAGTTTGGACTGAAGCTGCTGCTGATACGTGACTAATTCTTTGATAGTTCCAATAGTTTGTAATTGCTGCTCTAGTCTCAAGTTATACTTATTACTCAACTTATGAAGCGGAAAATGCTCCATTGCTCTGATAGTTTTCTCTTGGATAGCGTGTTCTAACCACAAACTATCAATTTGTGGCCCAAGCTGAGTAATTTCGTTTTCAATAGCCTGTTTATCAATAGGTGCTGCTACTTGAGCAACTGGCTGGGCAAAATATTCCTTGACCGCTTGTTCTAAGTACAATAGTTCTCGGTCAGTCAGTGCATCGATCGCCTTCTTAAATGCCAATTGAGAGATTTGACCAGAAAAACGTTGTTGAAGCCGTTGTTTGCGCTCAATATCACTCAACTTTTTAGGTGGTGCTGGCGGTGAGTGTCGTTGTTTATTATTGTTATCCCGCCATGCTTTGAGGGTTGATGCTTCGTAAAACGCCTTTTCGTATGCTAGTGGCCCCTGAGCCACAATCAGATCATCAACGCCTTTATCTGGGCCAGGCAATGTCACCACACTGACAGATGCTCCGCTTTCCTCCAGTAATCTACCAGTGCGTGAGATAGCAATCTCTATATTTCGCTGAGTGTCCGGGCGTGTCTCGTAATCAAAGCAGAAAGTTATCTGCCGTTCTGGAGTGGCGAAAACAGCTAATTCATCCATCAGCCGAGCTTTGGTCTGCTCCCCAAACTCATCTTTACTGCGATAACCAGCATAGATTCCCGGTAGCCCGATCGCTGCATGACCCTGGCTCAACAAACTGGCTGCTTTCTTTGCTCCTTCAGTAATTGTGACTGGTAAGTTGTGCTTCCAAACACAATACCAAAATCCACTTTGGCGATCGCAATCGGTTGGTTGTACCCCAGCTTTTTCATAGATACGCCCAGCAATATCATCAGGTACATCGAGCAAGAAAATACTGAGTTCAGTTTGTGGTGGATGTTCATATTTGATGAATTTGCCGGGTTTATCAGCTTTTTCTCTGGGGTTATTGGGTTTGTAGCATCCCCATATCTTTCTATCAGGTTTATCCCCTGATTGGAGATTGGCGAAGGAGTTGGGATTAACGCCAGCATCACACCACCAGCCGCCTGATTCAATATGAGCATATTTACTTATGATCCCTGAAGACAGCCTACCAGTGTTAGTGCGTGGCAGTTTATCACTGTACATGAGGTATTCCCAAGCTTCATGCTCCCAATCAAGAGTTTGATGCAAGCTAGTGAAATTAAGGCTGGCAATTTCGGGGTGGATGGCACTACCTTGTATTAATTCTTGCCAGTGTTTAGAATCAAGTTTTTCTGGGGCTTCACCAATATTATTAGGAGTCCAAAATGCTACCGTTGGCTGTGCTGTTTTTGGAACTGGTTTTCTAATAAATGGTTTGGGAGTAGGAACAACAGTTTTTGGTGCTTCCGGCGGTAGAGTTTTAAAAACAAGAGGCAGAGGGGAAGAACTTGGCAGAGGTCTAGGGCAGGGGGGCAGAGGGGAGGACTCAGTATAAGATTGCTCCTTTGCTCCCCCGCTCCTCCGCTCCCTTGCCTCCACCTCTTTGCTCCTCTGCCCCTCCGCTTCTTTACTTTCCTGCTCTGTAGTGGATGTTTTAGCTACAATCGGAGCAGTTACAACCATTTCTTTCTCTAATTTTGATTGGTGCTGCTTCTCTAACTCTTTGTGTCGCAGTAGCACCAGTGCATTTTCTTTAGCCCTACTCGACTGCGCCAAGGCTAGTAAATTGTCTTTATCTTCCGTGTAGAGTTTCAATTCATACCTAGCACGGCTGACCGCAACGTAAAAGCTTTCTTGTCCAATGGTGTTGTCAGCAGCAATCAATACTTGGTCAGCCGTCTTTCCCTGACTACTATATGTAGTGCTGACGATCGCATAATCTAGGTGTTGTGCTTGTTGCAGGTTAATAAATTCAGTTTGACCACTTTCTAAATACTGAATTTGCGCGTTGTAACCTGCAATGGCTTTAACTACAAACTCTTGACCGTTGCGCCGTCCTAATTGTCGGTCGTTTTTCGTCCAACGTAGGCGATCGCCCTCGGCAAGTTCAATCTGTTGACGTTGGTAAACCGCCTTTTTAAATCCCGTGTCTACTTGAAAATGCTTACCATCACTAGCTTTGAGTGTTAGTTGGTCACTGTCCTTATCCACCACTTCATAAAGTTTGCCCTTGGACAGCCCCCGGCGCTTGTAATTGCGGGTGGGCATGACCATATCACCCAGTTCAAAGTTGTGGGTGTAGCGCATTTGTACTGAAGTTAAGTCTTTGGCTTGCAGTTGGGTGATGGCGATCGCAGTTCCTAAACTACCCTCAGCCTTTAAATGCTCCCGAATGGCTTGAGTGATTGCCAAACGCTCAAAATTTGTTCCAGCCAGTACCAGAGTTCGCGCTCGTTGTTCTGGTGTGGCTGTTACATAGTCGCGGGCAATCGTCTCAATTTTGGATTCTGCTTTTACACTCTGGATACAACCGTTTTCATCGAGGCGTGAAAATCCCTCCTCAATACGGCCAGAAGCAATCAGGTCTACTGCCAGTTTCAGTTTTGGCGCACGTTGCCTCAAAGATTCGTTGAGATGACTGGTTTTAATTCCTGCCTGTTGTAGAGACTTGAAGGGATTGCCAGCCTCTACAGCTGACAACTGTTTTGTGTCCCCCACTAACAGCACCCTAGCTTGTTCTTGGGTTGCGCGTTCTAAAAGAGCAAGGGCATCTTTAGCACTGAGTAAGCCTGCTTCGTCCACAATCCAAATTTGATTAGGTTCAATCTCTTGGGGTGGTTCAGAGACCAATAATCTAGCAACAGTCTCAGCTTGAATATCCAACTCTTGGCCCAGGACTTTAGCGCCCATCGAACTAGGAGCAAAGCCTTTGATGGTATGGCCAGAAGCGGCAGCGATAACTGCGTTAAGCTCCGCTAACGCTTTTAATTCCTTGAGGGCGAAAGTTTTACCAGCACCAGCTACCCCTTGCCATGCCATAAATTGGTCTGTTGTGGTTGCTGCCTCTAGGACGGCGCGACGTTGATCTGGGTTTAAAGCTGTTTTCTCCAGGTGGCTTTCAACTACTTCTGGGTGAGCAAGTGGGCTAACTTTACCCATCCCAGACTGCATCAATTTAATGGTTGCCAGTTCTCGATTAACTGCTGCCAGGGTGGTAAAGTCGCGGTTTTCTTGAGACAGGCTGAGTAATTCCGGGTTAGCTTTAACTAGCGGTTCAATCTGACTAACTTCCGTGGCAAGCCCTTGGTTTAGGATGAATTTTTCTAAATCTTCCTGGGTGAAAGCGACATTTCTTTCCGAGCAGTGAGCGATCGCATCTTCTAAATTTTCATAGCTCACTAACCGGGGTTGTAGTTCTGGTTGCGCTTCTCTTGGCTGTACAAACTTGATTTCCAGTGCTGCTGCTTCCTCTCTCCACTTGGCTTTTAACTCCACAGGGTTAATTTTCTGCTTCAAGTTACGGGTGGCAGTCCAAGCTGCTTCGCGTTCTGCCCAAGTCGCATTTTTACCTGCTGCACTTAATATTTGCTGTCGTCGTTTAGAAAACTCCTTTAAATCCGCTTCCTGAAAACCTTTAATCTCAAACTGCCTATGATTCCTAGCTTCCACCTCATACCCTAATTTTTGTACCTCCACTGCTAGGTAGTTCTGGTACACCATGCCCAGAAATTTCTTATTTTTGAAAATCTCATCGTTCAGGAGACTGTACCATTCCTCATTGTCTAGCTGCGTCATGTTCATAACCAGGGCATGAGTATGCAGATGCGGGTCTAGTTCCCTGGTTTCAATGTGGTCAAACTCCGCGACTACTAAATTTCCTGTTCTGGTAGTTTCCCGTCTTGTGTCTGTTGTTACTCTGGTATAGCTATAGCGTTCTTCTATCAGTTCTAAGGTTTTTTGCACCGCGAACTGATGGGCAGTAATTAGCCTTTCATCACCACCTACTAACGCTTGTAAACTGACACTCTTTGGTGCAGAGAAAGTAAAGTCAGTTGCCGCCCGTCGTTGTGATGAGTCTAACTTTCTAGCACAGAGGTTTTGGCTGCCGTCAGGCGATCGCCCATTGACTACATTAGAAAATGTTTCTTGGTTATCAACTGCTCCAGATAGTCCCAATTTTTTCGCACCTTTCCCAGACCAGCGTGAAGTACCTTCCTGGTAATACCCTTCCATGAAGTAATGTACTGCTTGTTGTGGTTCTGAGTTCTTGCCTGTTAACACTGACCACTCCTTTCATAAAAGGTTAGGTTTAGTGGTTGAAACAGTTCAGGTACTTGATCGGGACTGCTAATTATAAATTCAAGTCCTATATCCACATAATTGTTGAGTTCGCTTATTACCTTCTCAAAGTGCTTACCATCAACGCACCACACTTTGAAAGAAATATAACAATTAGGTTTTAGCTCATAAAAGAATTTTTCACTCTTTGGCAGTTCTTGGAATATTCCCACTGCCTCTGCATGGTATTTACAAAAATTAAAACCTACCCAATTGACTTTTTTAAAATAAGCTACCCGAATCACTACAGTAGAATAATTTTGTTTTCTTGGAGATGGGCAGCTACTCCAATAATGGCTATTCTCCCAAAAACACATCGACATCATTTGATGCGCTTGGGTCTTTATAAGCGTTGAACTTACTTTCTGTAGTGCTGAGTAATTCAAATCTTAATATTTGTTAATACAGGTTTTCTGCATAATCAAATTTTAAATCCAACTGGATTTTTCTGCACAAACTTTTTGGCGTACTGTGCGAAAATTTTTTGGAGGGAGTCCAGAGGGAGAAATCCCTTTGGAAAACTGGGTTTTCAAAGCTAAAATCCTTATATTTACCTTACCACTACCTTGCAAATACCTTGGTAATGCCATTGATTTACCTTATTTTTTCCTGAATAGCGAAAATTTCCCTAAATTCCTATTTTTTACGGAAATCGGATGGAGTTATTCCTTGTATTTGCCATTGAAATGCCATTGATTTACCATTGATTTACCATTGAAATTCCTTATATTTACCTTTTTGTAAAATTCCTTAATTTTGCCTTTTTTTTGGCAGTTTGTTGTTTAATAATTAAAGGGTTTCAGCCAAGCAAATAGCGATGGCAGATTTAACAATTGCATTTGATCCAGGTTCATCCCTGAGCAAGATTTTCTATACTCTCAAATCCTTCCACCCGGAACTACTACTGATGGAACCGGAAGTTGCCCAAGTTCCTAAAGCTAGTCTTATAGCTTACGAGTCAAGCTGTGTTGGTAGTCCGGCTGCTGAAAATTCTGCTTGGGTTGAGTACAAAGGACAATATCGGGCTGTTGGTTTCCTCGCCCAAGACCGATTCTATGCAGATTTAAAACTTTCTGAACCAAAGTTTGAACTGGCTCTTTACAAGACTTTGGCTCTTGTAGGCGCTCTTGCACAAAAAAACTCTCTCTCTAATGGCGCAACTATCCGTTTGGGGGTGCTGTTGCCTTACGGTGAGTACGAAGACCGCAAATTATTTGAACAATTAGTAACTGAAGCTCTGGCTGGTTTTCGGTTTCGCGGTGTGGAACGCTCGTTTGAGTTGGAAACTTTCCTCTGTCGTCCAGAAGGTTTTGGTTTGATTTCGCGGGGACGCGCTCCCGGTTCCAGTCTCAAAGAACGTAAAATCGCGGTAGTGATGATTGGTTATCGCAATATCTCTTTGCTGATTATGGACAGAGGTATGATTTCTCAAGGCGTTACCGAAGATTTAGGATTCAACAAGTTAGTTGGCTGTGTGCAACGGTTGGTATCTGGACAGAAGCCTTTGAAGTTGGCGGCGGCTATTTCTAAGGCTGGTTCTAAAATCAGCACTAAGGCTTTAGCTCACTTAGTCCGGGTTCAAGACCCTGGTTTACGAGATACAGAACTTTCTCAAATTAGGTCAGCAGTAGCAACTGCACGAGAGGAATACTGGATTAGTCTTTTTAGTTGGTTACGTAGTCGCGTCCCCTCTGATGTGGACGAGATGATATTTGCTGGTGGTACAGCCCACTATTTATCTCGTGAGTTAAATAGTCTGTTGCCGCACACTGAGAAAATCTGGTGTAACGAACTGGAAGCACAAATCAACCGTAACTTTTTAGCTGATGTGTCCCGTAATGGATTGGAATTTCGGCTGACAGATAATTACGGACTCTTTTATTACCTGTGTGGAACTTCTGAAAGGATGACGACTCATGCCTGAACAAGTCGATTTTCGCTTTCAAATTAGTGTCAATTCTCCTTATATCACGCTGATTAAATATCTCAGTCCCAAGAATAAGTTTCTTGAGTTTCCGCGCCAAAATATGATTACCTGGGCGCTCGTGGCTTTTTGGTATCCTTTAGCCTGTAAGTGGTCTGGGGGATTCAGTGATGCTGACTTGAAGCTGAAAGCCAGAACTGCAATCTATCAATTGCAACAACAAATTATTTATTTAGCCCAAGCTTTTGGTTTGGAAAATGAGTTAGGGAATCAGGGGATGCTGGGCAATTCAACTCAATCAGATGCTGACCTAGATCCCAATGTTGATGTTTCTACACCAAAATCTGTACCCACTCACGTAAAAAGTGATGGTGAGCAAAATTTGACATCAGTAATGAGTCTTGAAAATGACGAGCTACTAGAAGAAGCATTCAAGTAKGAATTAACAATCATGCCATACACCAAAGAAGCTCTGCAAAATCTTTATTCGCTCTCTGTGGAAGATGTGAATGCGACTCTCAGCGCCTGTGGGTTGTCTACCGATTGTAATGAATATGCAGATGAAGAGATCCAATCTGGTTTTGATACTGTCCGTCAATACTTTACAAGTGAACGTGTCTCTGACTACCAACAAGCTACGGATTTATTTCAACAAGAATTAGAAGTTAAGGAGCAACCAGAAACTAGCCCAAAACCTAGAGGGAAAAAATCTAAAAATGAGAAGAATGAACCTGCTGCTGAACCTCTAGATATCTCTGCATTGTTGTCTAGAGCTAAGGAGCGAGTAGGCGCTAAAATTTCGCTAGGTGAATCTCTCTCAATTTTGCAGGCTTGTGGACTTCAAGACCAGGATGAATATAACCAAGCCGAGTGCGATCGCTTCTTTGAGGCTTGTGATTTAATCAAAAATCAATACAAATCCTTTGAGGAGGTTGCACAACATTTCGGGCTGAATAACTCGACACCAGATGTAGATACAGATGAACTTCTGCAACAGCTTGGAGATACTACGGCTTTATTGGGCGAGGAGGAGCGAGAGTTAATTAGGGAAATGGTGCGACAGAAGGCTAAGGGTGATATGGCTGGGTTGCCTAAGTTGTATTTGCAGTCTTTATTAGAGGAGATGAAATCACCTGCTTTTCAACAGGAATGGCAGCAACTACGAGAGGCGTTTAGAGCTAAGGTCATGGGAAAAAAGCCGATTTCCCCAGTATTCCAGCCGCAGCCGCCTTTAATGAGCTTGCCGCCGACATTGGAGAATGGGTCAAGATCAGAATAGATGAGGAAAAGCATACTATTGAGGTCAAAGCGCACAAAATTATTGAGGAAAAAGCCAAGCTTCGGGCAACCCAAATAGCTTTGAACAAACTCAATGAATCTCAGCAATGGATTGAGGCCCAGCAGAAGCAAGCGAAACTACGTAGTCAGCGATCGCAGCAATTCAAAGTCAATTTGATTTACTTTGCACGCTGGATTGGCTCTGGGTGGTCAGGATGGTCACTTTATCTAATTTCGCTTGGAATTTTTACATCCTTAGCTTTTACTTTCGGTGTGAATTTTCCAGCTTTTGTAGCCTGCCCTAACACTAAAAGTTACTGCTATCTGTTGCGCTGGGATAAATCCAAGATAGTTATCCCTAGTGATTACATCAAACAGTCATCTCAAAATGACTCCAAGCGTAAACGTTAGTTAGTCGGACTGGTTTAAATATTGACAAATGAATTTTATGAAAATTCATTTGTCAACTAGTTAGCTGAAGTTGAAATTTGGAGGTCGGAATTCGGAAATACTTTTACTGCCGACTTCCGAATTGTTGTAGTCATTTTGTAAAAGTGTGGGGGTAGTTATTAGCTACCCCATTGATTTTATTAGTGACGGCTGAAAACGTAGACTTTGTTGTAACTTTCCTCTACTGAATAGTAGGAATCAATAAACCAATCACGGGCTATTGCTTCCAAATTAAGGTAGAAGCTAGGAATACCCATGTCTTCTAAGTTTTTAATCAATCCCTGTTGTTCGAGTTGGTCATAAACAAAATCCTCTTCACTTTCGTACTCACCCCAGTAATGTTCTTGAAAACCTTCTACATTAGCCTCACTACTGTCATATTCATAATAAACGGCGTAGGCTGCACCATGCTCTGATAATATTTGAGCAAGTTCGGCTAATTTTTCTATGCTTTCGTATTCATCAATGTGAATACCACACCAGTTTTGAAAATCATGGATTGCCCACTCCTCACAGGCTTCATAATTATTACAGGGCGACCATGATAACATCCATTCAATATCGTCTTGAATTTCATCTGCATCTTGTGTACAGTCAATCCACATTCCGTGTAATTTGCCATTGTTGTATGCAGATAAACAAGCTACATAGACCTGTGGTGCATCATCATCTTGACATTCGCGCTCATGTTTGGGGAATGGAAGTAAGCAGTTAGCACCTTCAACTATTGGTAAGGCAACATCTGCTAGACTAATTGCTAAATCTACTGCCCGTTGTTCCTTAATGGGACAGCTTAAAATATTACCTTCAAGGCGGCAGTTGTAAACTTGTTCAGCAACTAATTGTGCTTCTACTTCTGAGTGAAATATTAGAGTGTTAGAAAACAAATTCATGTGTTAGAATCCTTCTAGTCTTGAAACTCAGAAAAAGCACCTTTAGATTGGTCGTCGGGGGTGCTTTTTCTGTTTTTGATGTAAGAGTTTTGGACTTGGCGCTACATCTTAAATTTCACGCTTCGGTTCGGTTCCGTTACCGGGAGTCTTTTTGGCGCTCCGATCCTATTTCTTACTCTTTTATTATCCCACATATATGTGGGACAGAAAAGAATTTCAGCCGTTTTTCATGATAAAAATATCTAATATATTGCCACATATATGTGGGTTTTGCTATTCTAGTTGTAGAAAGAAAGGATAATCACTATGGCAAGAAACGATATTGCTACTCGCTTTAAATCAAAAGGAGTAGGTGTTAAATGTGATACAAAACCTATATCTGTGATGCTCCCAGAAGATTTAGATGCCTACGTGCGAAACAAGCCCAATCGTTCCGAGTGGTTGCGGCAGGTTATTGCTGAGGCTGTGGCTAAGGAACAAGCTTCAGCTTCCCAGGAAGATTGATTGTGAATTTTGCTCAAGCGATTGCACGTAGCGCAGTGTTGGAGGCGATCGCTTTGTATATTTGTAATTCTCTTGTGAGGTGTGACGGTGCAGGGGTATTTTACAACACTGGCTCTTCAATTCCTTGCCATTGCTCGGTTGCGTCCTTTCGTAGCAATGGAACAGGAATGTACGTTAAGCCCAAGATGCCTACTGTAATTGAGCTTGCGCCGTCATCCTAAATTCTGTCTATTCCTGTAATAAAGATTCTTATCACAGGAAAAATACGCTCAAAGCTTGAATTATCGATGAGAATGAGGCATTGAAGAAGGTAAAAATTTTATCGTTATCACAGGAATCAGTCGTTAGCGTACATTTTTGTTCCAATGCTATTCACACGCGAGTTGTAACTACTAAAGTAAGAAATTAAGTGCCTATTTACGGAAAATCAATAGAACAAATGTTGCTACTTTTGTAATTGAAAAGATTATTTTAATAATATTTTACACCTTTTTGGTTGTTCTATTAGCAATAACATCTATAAGTTCTTGAAGTGTAAAATAGATATAGTAAAGTACGGGTGTACCTCTAATATCTATAGTTCCAAACCGCCGAGATAAATAACTTTTGCTATCTGATGATGGAATCTGAATCTGAGGAACTTCAATAGGAGCAAATTTTATATCAAAAGTGATGCACCACTTAATTTTGAGCTTTAATTTACCATTCTTGTCTCGCTCTTCTAAATCAGAAAATAAATTTTTGTAAAAATATTCTATTTTTGTGGTTCGAGGACTGAAATCTTCTATTGTAATACTCTTTGAATAGGAAAATTTAGCGTTAATAATATTTGAAATATTGACTTCTCCTATTACATTGAAGAATTCTTCAACTTTATTAATAATATAGTTTTCTGCAACTTCTTTTTCTTGTTGAGTTTTGAATGAAATTAAAGGCACATAGTTACTTTGAAATTCTTTGCTGTTTCCACTAACACCAATCAAGTCCATATTGTTATATATCCTTAACTATTTTCTAAATTTACAGGGTTTAAGTAATATTCTTGTATTAAGTAAAAATTAGCTTTAAATATTTTAATACCMCTAATTTCAAAATTAGGTTCTTCTTCACCTAGAGAATCTTCAGGAGGAGTTAGATAATAAAAAGGTATAAAAAATATATTATCTATTATGTAATCCGGGAAACTTTGTTGCAGTGCTAGTTCATAGGCAAGCTGCTTTGCTAAAGGAATTATATATTTATTTTCATCAGTATTTTCTATAGGCAATCGTGAATTATCTTTATAAAATTGAAGAGAATGATTTTTGTAATCAATTAATTTTAAGATGTTTAGTCCATTAATTTCTTCTTCAATAACTAAATCTGGTTGAGGAAAACGACGATAATATAGTAAACGCTTAATATAAGAATGTCCTTGTATTTTACTATCGAGACCATGAGAGCCAGTATTTAAATCTAATTCAATACAAAATAATTCACCCCACCACAAATTTCTATTGTAATATGGATGGTAAATATTAGACTCCATTTGGTATGTCCATTGGGTTTCAGATTCATCTAGAGAATTTTGCTGTCTAAAAGATTTACTGCGATTTCCAACTCTATTTTTTTCTGTTTCCAGTCTTTTATAATTTTTATCTATACTGTTAATTTGAGGATTAATATAGCCCTCTATAATAATATCTGCATCAGCGAAACAAATATTTTTAAAATCTTTTTGAATGGGGTCAAAATTCTTTATAAAGAAATAAGTATGGCACATATCTTCCCAAAGATAAGAGAAACCTTGTTCACCTTTTATTCCCCAAAATTCACCGTCTTCTTGTCCTGGATTAAGTTCTCCATATAAAAAAGTTTCAACTGCTTCATATAGTCCCCAATAATCAGCATCTTTGTAATGAGTATTTTTATCTATGTTATCAAGGGCTTCTTTAAGTATAATAATGGTTTCATCAAAAGTATCTTGGGCAAATAGAGACTGATTATTAGTTAAATAATCATCTCTAAATCTTTGACCTAAAAAACGAATATCTTGACTTCTATCTTGAACATTTTCGGGAACGTCTTCTTGTAGTTGTTGAATAATTTCATTAAGTATAAAACAATAAAGATGAATTATATCAGTGCTTTCATAATGAATTATCAACCGAGGTAAATCCATTGCTTCAATATAAATAGTATGTTCTTCATCTGAGTAATCTAAGTAAATAGCTCGGTCTAAATACTTGTGAATTTTAGAATAATCAATTTCTTCTGTCCGTCTAATTTTCTTCTGGATTGAATAAATTGCTAAATCATCATAAGCTTCTAATACTCGCTCAATCATGTTGAGTTTACTATATAATAAAATATCATTGCTTCCTTCTTCTTCCTCATCATTAGCTTTTAGACTAATTCCACTAGAAGAAAGAGTAGGTTTATCTTGAGAAGTCTGAGATTTAGCATCATTATTTTGAAAGCGGCTAGAATATAAGCTATCTTGAGAAAATTTTCTTAATGTGCGGTACATTAGGAAGAAGAAATCTCGAACTTGGTTAAAATTAGATTGATATTTTACAAAATCCTCAAAGCCTTTTGGTAAACAGAATTCATAAATATCTAAATTTTCAGATTTTCGTATTCCGACAAACGAATCTTTTGCTCCCACTACTAATTTTAGTGCTGAAAAGTCAAACATAACTTTAAGCCTTGTCTGGATTGAGATTATTATTTAAGTTTATCTTGCTTGTTACTGATAATTTAATAAATTGGAAACAAATTGATTATGGTATCTAATAAAATCACCAAAAGTAACAAGAGGTTGTTGCTCATTAAGTTTTAAAAGTTGACGAAGAGGTTTTTTATCTCGATTGAAAATACTATCCCAAACAAAAAACATGAGTTTATTTTGTATTTGGCTTTCTGTTACTGGTTCTGGATCTGTATTTATAAAGCGATAGCCAATTTGCATATCTTCAATTCTGCCACCTCTAATAGAATTGTGATTATCTTTAATAAATTGGTTTAAATTTTTAACTAACCTTTTCCATTCAACATTCCAAGATAAACATCCATTGGGATTTCCATAATTTGCTTTGGGTATTGTAAAACCATCTTCATCCCAATCTACATATTCCCATTCCCAACGTCTTTTAAAAGCATTATCCATGAAATAGATAGAATTATCGGAAGTATTCATGGTTGCTACAATGGAGAGATTGGAAGGAATTTTAATTTTCATTGTTTTTATATCTATATTTAAAAACTTTATTTTTTCCTCAAAAGTTTTTAAAAGAACAGGATCTGTCAAAGGATTTAGTTCATATTTGTTTTTATTATCATAGTCTTTTATACCTATCATGGAACTAAATTGATTAAACTCAATTTCAGTTAAACTAATTGAATAGCTTGACCATCCTTTGAATTCTGCTTTAATTTCTCTATCTAGTAGCTGAAATACTGTGCCGAATATAGCTGAAGAGTTACCACGATTAATTTCGTCAATCACTAAAACCACATTCTGAGGATTATTAATCTCGTTCTTCTGCTTATCATAAGCAGTAATCAAATTTTTATAAGCTTGAACTAATGCTCTTAAAAAATGCCCAGGATGAAAATTATATTCTACTCTTCTATCTTTTGTTATAGGGACTAGTTTACCCATGAAATCACCATAAGTATATTCAGGATGAAATACTGTTTTGATGACATTACTAGAAGTATTTTTTATTCCTAAACCGGGAATAATTGTATGCTCAATTTTGTAGCTTTTACCAGTACCAGGACAACCAAATAATATTTTTTGGATAGGGCTTTTCATGACTACATCCAACTTATTTTCTAAGATTTGATTTGAATTATTTAGAAGACATAATAAATCTACTAATTCTTCATTAGACAGTGATGTTAAATGGCTTTCACCATATCTTGCCCTACAACATTCCTCTCTTTGTTCTTTATCCCAACCTAATTTATTAAATCTGAGGTTAATCTCAGTAATTTTTCTATCTGGTAGCATATCCATTATATGAAAATAAAATTCAAATTTTAGAGAGCTTCGTGTATATCAGTTTCAACATCATTATTCAGTCCTAATTCAGCAAGCGCAACTTTAGTTTCCTCAACCTTTTGCTGGGTAATTTCTCCCTCAACTAAAAATTCCACTTTTAATGCCAATTTTAAGTTTTTATTAGTAGCGAACTTGGTAAGCACCTTTGTGTAAAAGTTCATCCATTTTTGCGGTGTAATTGCACCACTCCATCTTAATAATTGTGGTGATAGAACTGGGTTTATAGTCTCAGGTTCATCTGTTGGTTCTAGTTCATCTTTGGGCTGATTAGTATTATTGCTAACATAAGATGTAGGATTCTCTCCCACAGTGTTTGTAATAGGTGCAGAACCACTGTTAGTATTAGCTGGTGTGTAAGTTCCAGTTTGCCCTGTTTGGGGTAGTGTTGATGGGTTTTTAGGGACAGCAACACTTGCAGCTAAAGCTTTTTGGTAAGCTTCTGCTGTTTCTTGGGTAATGATGAACATATCCTCAGAAATTTCTATATCCGCAGCATTAAAGGTGCATTGGTAGTGGAATGGTTCATAACCATTGCTGCTTTTGCCTACATAGGCTAAAGTTCCATCTTTGACACCGCGCGCGATCGCATCTTTCACAGCTTCCCCATTCAGCAATCTAGGAAACATTGGTGAGGCGAAAAAGGCATCGCGGACAGCTTTGGTACTCCATTCTGTAAATGCTGGCGGCCAATTTCGCACCAGAAACCGAGGAATGATAGTTTCTACAACATCATCACTTTGGCGTAAACGGTTGATAATTAAATTAACCAATTTGTCCGATTGACTGGAGTTAACTTGACCAAAATCAATCACACGGATTTTGTTATCTTTCCCCAGTAACGCAACAAATTTATAAGCGTTCCACACACTTTCTTTTAAGTTAGATAGGGATTTTTTCAGATTTTCCTCTAACTGGCGTTCTTGGTTATCATCTAATCCTTGTTCTTCATCACGGATATCTTCCCAAGCAAGAACTTTTCGCGCTTCTTCTCGTAGCTTGGTATCAGTATCAGCAACTGCCCAAATGATGGCACTTTTAAATGTTCTGTCAGATGTACCACATTCTCGTGTCATGGACTCTATCATTTTTAGAGTCTGGCTATCTTGCTTAGAATGCTCTGGTGCTAATATGGCTAAAATTAGGGTAGCCCGATTAGGGATGGTATTAGAATTTTCTGGAAAATAAATTAATTGAATTCCTTGATTACCAGTAAAAACCTTTTGTATTTCCGCTTTTACTCTGTCAGTAATTCTTGATGATTGAACATTAGCACGACGGTCTGCTAGAATTTTATTTAAGTTAGGTGACAGACTAAAGCAATATTTGTTTTTTTCGATTGAAAGGTAATAACAGTCTGTAGCCAGTGTCTCTAGAACAGTTTCCACATTGCCAATATCTAAAGATGGCTCTGCTACTGCTAATCGAATTTCTGGGATAGTAGATTCTGCACGCAGAATGCCGCCGTTAGATTCAAAAAATATCGTTGTTGTGACTTTACGGTGGAGTCTTGCTTTTTTAATCTGGTCATCAGCTTCCGCATCTAGGCGCACTGCATGGGAATCTTTTTTACCACAAATATCTGTTGTGACAGCACCTTCTAATCTGGTTTCTCCTAATTGTTCAAAGACTGCGGCGCGAAATTGTGGATCTTGCAATGGTGCAGTACCTAAAGTAATTAAAGGATCACGGTAGGCGCGGGCATGATCCTCATTGTAGGCATTAGCTACCCATAAGGCCAACAGCCGCAGCACTCCCCTAGTACGTTGGAAGCGGGGTAAAACTTGCCATTTGCGCTCAAATACTGATAACACTGACGGGTGGAAAGGATAGGTAGCATAAAAGGCTTCACGAGGATTGTCGAGGGGAAACCAACTGGGAAGCTGCTGGCGGTGATCTAATACCCAATCAGCGTATTCGTTACAAGTTGCGATCGCATCTTTAGGCAGTAGAATTCTGCCATCCGCACTCACAGCCCCAGCATCCCACTCAAACAGACGGCGGCGAATAATTTCTGAAGTTTCTGCCTCGGCTGACATTATGATAGGTTTACCCACCCTATCCAGCATTTTCTTAAAGCGTTGTTCATCGCCTTCATCATCTGAGGTGTAGTCCATTTCGGAAGCGGGAATGGAAACTACTAGCACTACATTATCTAAACCCCTAACAGTTTCTGATAGTGCCTGAATGAAATTGTATAAACTGTTGTGATAACCCTTGCGACGATAGGTACTAACATAATTAATAATTTCATCCATTAATATCAAACAGGGTTTATCCTTGGGCAGAAATTGTTTAATCACGTCGCCCTTGGGTTCAATAAACTCTGCTTCGTGTTCCGCTAATACAGCCAGTGCAGCTTCACCACCTAGTTGATAAGCAATTTCTCCCCAAGGAGTTTTACGCAGGCTTGTACCATCATCACCACCACGTCCTCTAAGGGAATCAAATTCAGTACCCACAAACACGGCTACTGCTGCTTCTGGAACAGAGGAAATACCTCCTTTCTGCAAAATCTTCTGTACACCAGTCCAGTTGTTAGCAGTGGGACCACCTTTTGCTAGGTGATAAAGTAAGGTGAGAGCGTGGGTTTTACCGCCACCGAACTGGGTAGCCAAGTTAAACACGGCAGATGTCTCTGTTTTTTCACCGGAGAGACGACGGACTACTTGGGCGGAAAACTCTGTTAAATATTTGGTGAGATAGGTACGATTAAAAAATTGTTCTGGATCTTGGTAGTAAGCAGGTGCAGTTTTATCTCGTACTTTGTCGAGGTGAACAGCAAATTCGGAAGCATCCAGGGGTTTACCTTCCCGCAAGTCTTCACGGGGTGTTAATCCGTCAATTTTGTACCAAGGTTTGATTGCCATACGTGATTCACCTGCTAGATTATGCTGAATTTTCCAGTGTTTGTTTCCAACTGCCACCACTTAAAAAAGCCGTAGGGAAAGGTGGCAGAATCATCTCGACTACCTACCACTACAAGGGTTTCACCGTCGAGTTTCATTCTTTCGGCTAGACTTATGGCTTGCAGCACTTCATCGCGCAGGAAAGTAATCAGGGAGGCGCGTTCCTCTGCACTCCGGCGATAGCAAAATACTATTCTTAAATCTGTACGCACGCATAGCACTTTCCATAGTGAGTAGGCACTGCGGTTAATATCGCTACTGTTCTCTAATTCCATCACGGCCATAGGGAACCGCCAGCGAGTCTCACCAGAAGCAAAAGACATTACATCTAAAGCTAGGTACTCACTAGGTGAAACGGGAAACAAGCCTAGTGGATGTCCCTTGGCGGAAGACTGCCAACCCATTGCTGTAGAAGTAGAGACAACGGTAGCTGTTAAAGCTGTTGTCCATTTACCAAGTTGTCCTTTTAAGGCAGCTTGTTTTAAAGGGTCAGCATTTTCAGGCTGTTGTAGGGTTTGCCAGAATTTAGTCTGCCACTGGTAGGCTATACTTTGACTCATTAGAACCCTAACCCTTTTTTGCGAGCTAATACCCCATCTACCCAACGTTTTTCATCTGTACCAGTGGGGTACAATGCGGAAAGCGCCTGAGCAAGTCCCCAAAAGCGTTGGTCATTTCCTGCCCCTTCCTCTACTAGGAAACGTTTTAGGGCTTCGCTGCGTCCGGCTGCAAATAAAATCATGCTTTGGTGAATACGATCTAATGTAGTATTCCCTAATTGCGGTACTGTTTTTTCACCCCAATCTGTATCATTGTCTTCTTTGTCACTAATAATTTCAAATAAACTTAGTTGTTGGACATCTTTGTTTTTGCGTTTGTTGTTGGCTGGTGCTTTAGATTCTTCTTTACCAAATAGGTATTGAGTCCGTTCTGCAACTGGTAATAATCGAGCTTTCTCACCTTTGACTTCTACTAAACGGGTGAGTTGTTCTAAATGTGCGCCGAGTCCTTGGGCTATTTTCCGGGCTGCATCAAATTCGAGGACGTAACCCCCGGTTTTGCTGGACTTGCTACTAGTTTCTTCGTCGTCGTCGGTTTCGGGTTCGCTGGTGTCGCTGCTGTTGTCAATTTCATCTGTGGAAAGTGTCCACAACCACATGGCGGTGAGGCGGGCATCTTCTTCAAAGCCAGTGGCATCTGCATCTGAGAAAATCATGCTTAGGGCTTCTTTGGATACTGCTGCCCAAACGTATTCTAGGTATTCTTTCAGGGTGACAAGTTCGCCAGAGGCTTTTTCGACGCTAGAATAGCGGGAGAAGATTTCTAAAGCGGGGCCAAGGCAGGCAAAGATGGCATCTGCACCAACTACGCCTTCTGCGGCGAGGTGGGGCATCCATTCATGTATGCGTTGGGGAAGTTCTTGAAGTACATCGCGCCAGTCGCCGATTTCGTTGGTGTTGCGGGGACGGCAGACAAGGTGGACGGATGAGGCAAGGGCGGCTGAGTTCATCGCTCTTAAACGATTACCCATTTCTGTATCAATTGCCCATGAACCTGTAATTGTCCATCCAGCATTTACCATCGCTTGTAATTGTGCTTCCCAACCAGATGTAGATTTATGAGCAAATACAACTATACCTATACCTTCATTTGACAGAATGCGTTTACCTTCTGCCATTGCTAAACCCATTTTTTGTTCATACCATTTAGCATTTTTATGAGGATATCTTACAGAATCCCATCCTGACATTTCACATATTTCATCGTCTTTCGGCGATAAATCAGTTTCAAATAGGCTTGGATAAATATCATTTAAAGTTCTTTTAAACCAAACATAGAAAAAATCTGATAAATCAGCATATGGTACAGCATTATAGTATGGCGGATCTGTACAAAAACATTGTGCTGAATCATTAGGAAGAGGATGGTTTGTAGCGGAAGAAAGTTCAGTTTGTCCTGAATAATAAATATTAGATTCTCGTTCCAGAATTCTTGTCATATTGGACAACGTAACCCCTAAATCACCAGCAGCATCAGAAAGAGGACTTGTCTCAGCAAAATCCCACAACATGGGAATTGCCTGTCTAGTAAATAAATGTATAGCTTGAGTCATAGATGATTTCCAGCTACATAAACTATTGCTAATATCTGCAATACGGGATATAGAAATAGCCAAAACAGTTTGCACTGCTGTTACTAAAGTCTTATTATTATCATCTATCTCTAAAATATTTACCATTTTCTGTATCTTAGAGACTAGTATTGTCAGTGTTAATGCTTGCCGAGAAGTAAAAAGGCTACCCCATGTATTATGCCCATAAATTGGTGCATTAAATACACCGCTCATGACAGGTAATACTTCATTAGGTACTAAACTTAAGGCTTGATTATGTTGTTTTTCTCGTTTATTTAATTCTTTTTGAGCATTTTTCACTACTTCTAAATCTTGCTCATTTGGTAATCGATAAAATCTTCCTTGTTGACTAGTTCTAGTTGTCACCACACAAAATAATTTGGCATCATTACTGCCACCTTGACGAGATTTAAGTTGTGTTCTGACAGAAGCCACAGGAGTTGTGTAACCACAACAGGGACAAGTAGCAGAACCTCTTTTTACAGTTCCCTCAAAACTAGGATTTTTTATCTCTACTTCCGGCTTATCTGTAACTACCCATTTATTTTTCTGCTTTTCAATAATCTCAAAATCTACCCGATTCTCTTCTAGTTTAGTAATTATCCTTAAACCAATAGAACGATTACTTTTTTTACACAGCCAAAGCGACCTTATCAAAGGCACTTCCGCCCCACATCCTGGACCCTCACAAATAATAGTTCTCGCCCATAAATAAGCAATTGGTGTACTACCATCTGGGTCTTTTGGATAAAATTCAGCTAACTCTTTTTCTGCTTCTTCCTTAACCCACTGTCCCCATTTTTGCACCTCATCTGCTAAGGTTTGCCCATATTTAGGAATATATTCCAACACCACTTTGTTTAACAGTACCGCCACAGGATTAATATCAGAAGCAAAAGCATCTGCACCGACGCGCAAGGCTTCCAACGGAATAGAACTACCACCAGCAAACGGGTCAACAACTAACGGTTTTGTTCCCGGTATTCCTCCTAAAGATTCGTGTGACGATTGAGTTAAATTCCGACTAGTTTCTAAATAATCAGATTGTGTAGAATTATCCCAATTAGCAAAATCAGCAATAAAATCAAGTAGGCTATTTCTTAATATATTCAAATGTTGAGGATTATTAGTATCTAGTTTATTTTCTGCTTTAGCTAAAACCTGCCATTTAGTCCAAATATCAGTAGAACAATATTTAGATAATTCTTTATCTGTAACTGCTTTTTTAGCAAAGTTAGTGATATAATCCGCAGCTAAATCACGAAATAATTGGGGGCAATTTTCATCAACTGGGTCAGGCCATAACGCTGCACATATTACCGCACGACACGCAGCTAAAGGTCGTCGTGCCCACCAAATATGTAAAGTAGAAATATGCCCATGTCGAATTGATTTCTCGCGTCGTGCATGGGCGGAAATTCGTTTGATGGGTAGATCAACTTCGATTAGACGTTTAGGGTATTTAGTCATTTTTAACAAGCTTCCTTAAGTTGATATACAAGAGAAGATATATCAATTTCTGGTAAACTTTGAACATAAACTCTAGACAATTCAGTAACTAAGCCTATTTCTTCTATAGAAAGCTTTTGCGCCAACTTTTCAAACCATTGATGGTGGTTTATGTCAACTAAGCAAGAATACTGAAAATCATCTAAATTTAGCTGATATTCTTTTTGAATATGAGTTTTAACTTGTTGATTATTAAATAGCTCTTTTTCAGGAGCTAATTTCCCAGGGAGAGTAAAAATATTCTGTTTTGGGATAGCTTGTTGATCCGCATCTAAGACACCAGCGACTTTAATCTTGGTATCATTTAAAGCTTTAACTGTATTTTTTACTGTGTTACAGTCTCCTGCGGGGTATATTCCAACGGTGCTTAAAAAGTTAGGATCGATACGCCGAATAATTTCAGCAAGAATAGCTTTAGCTGTAGATTTTGTTTTTTCATCTTCTACAAAAATCACTAGAGCTTTTGAATATCCATCTGACATGAGGCTATGAGCTTGTGAAGGCGGTAATCCATCTAAACATCTAATTCCATTCTGAGTTTTTTCAAGATACTTTCTTGATTGAGATGGGAGCGCACTTAGTAATGGCTCACTATGAGTTGTTAAAAAAATCTGATGTCCTTTTCTAAGAGTAACATCTACTAAATAACATCCCAATTGATATTGGGCACTAGGATGAAGCGATATCTCCGGCTCTTCAATTAAAATCAAGCTTTTCTCAGGTAAAGATTCTATGACTCTGATTAAATATTGACTACGAGCTTCACCGTAACCCATGTGTGGCTCTGAATAATTGACTTGATTATGTTGAACAGAGTTTATTTTCTCCGTTCTTTTCCTCAACTTAAATGTGTGGGTTTCAATGTTTTCATAGTTTTTACCCAAAATTTTACAAGTCCATTCTTTGATATGTTGCTCAACAGAGATTGAACTAACTAATTCTATTTCTGCTGGATATCGAGTAGTAAAATCTGATGTTTCCACTTTGGGCAGATACGAACTCACTCCTATATACAATACTTTTCTTTTTAATCTTCGATTATAGCCTTGCCATCCACCTTCCTGTTTTCGAGAAATAGTTAATTGTTTAGAAACACTGTTTTCTTGATAGTAATTATACTCTACTTTTGCATGAGTGGTAAAAGGATGTGGATCAAATTTATGACTATTAATAAAACTGCTGAGATAATAAGTATCTTGCTGAGATTGACCAATATATGCAGTGGCGGCTAACTGTATTAAAGTAGATTTTCCTACACCATTTAATCCACAAAAAGCTGTAATAGGACTCTCAATTTCTATAATAGTATTTGTATGACAGCGAAATCCTTGAACGTGCATCCTAACTAAAATATTACCAAAGTTATTAGAACGATTACCTTCTTGAAATTTTGATTTTAAATCGTTACATTTGTCTATGTTAGTCTTAGATTTACTCATGATTTACTCCTAGAATTTTTTCTGCACAAACGTGATAATGCTCAATCTTAATTAACGGTTCCCACCCCAAGCGCACAGGGTCTTGAATAGTGCGGACTTCTGGAGATGAAGCACAATTAAATATTACATATAACCAGTAATCCTCCTTTAATCTTTCAGCAGTCTTATATTCATTTGTCGTTAACGCCACCTCCCCGACACTTGCACGTCCTTTAACCTCGATAAATCGAACTGTACTAGCCTTCTGTGGATCTCTAGAATCAGGTTGACGCGATATTAAATCAAAGCCTCGATTCTCTTTCTCCACACTCACCACTTGCCATCCCCTAGCTTCTTCGTATGCGATCGCAGTATTAACCGCTATTTCTTCAATCTCCTTATTGCACACCATCGGCGCAATTTCTGGGGAACTCCTATCAGGATGGGGTAATACCCAAGCACGTCCATAATGGCGAATATCAGTAATGGCACAACTGGCTTCTTGCTGTAATTCTTCCCGTCGTTGTTCTAACCTGCCATTTAACTCAAATAATCTGTCTTCTAACTGCTTAATTCGACCATCTAACCCCGCTTCTTTAGAACCTGATTCTTTCAGTTGAAATAACTCCGCATACTGAATCTGCACTTTATCAATAATCGTGTTCAGACTAATTTCCATGTGATTAGATATTGTTTCTACTTCCTTCTGTCGCTGAGTACGATTTTCTGTTAGAAAGCTATTTAATTCTTGTTCAATTAATGCTTGTTCTGCTTGTTCTCGACTAGGTAAATTAGTATTATCTGGTAAACAATTAACTAAGTTACCATTGTCCATACCTTCCCCATTCTGGAGGCTGGAATCTACACCCTTTGTAGGTACTAAATCTAAAAATAAAGTTGGTTGGCGGATAGTCATTGTCCCATCTAAATCAGTCTGCACCACATATAAACGTTCATGCAGTTTTCTACCCCGACCATCTGCGATCGCCGCCGAGAAAACATCTAACCTAGATGGTGACAAACGGTGCAAATCAAAGAACACCGCACCCCGACGCAAATCATCCTCTACCTGTTTATAAACTTCGTCTCGTACACATTCAAATAGTGGGTGTCCTGGTGTTACCCATTCCAGTGTCGGATCATCTGTCAAGATATTTTTATTAAAAGTAATTTTTTTATACTCCCGTCCCAACTTGCCAAAGCGATTCTCCAAGCGATCGCCTGTCCCCCATAAAGTCCGAGGAATGCGCCCAATTCTGTATATTTTCTTACCTTTAGCCGTTTCTTTGGGATGAATTCCAGCTATAGGTGCAGCTTGAATAAAAAAGTCATCAATAACTTCTGGTATTAGTCGCCTTTCCTTAGCTTCAGCAGATTTACCAATAATCTGTGATAAATTTAATTCTCTCTTGGCTAATCCTTCCAAAGCAGAATCGCTAATGCGCCGGAAGCGTTCTGTATCTACTTGTTCTACAATCCGATTGAGAATTACAGACTCGGTGAGGTTATGAGCATACATATCCCGCATCATCCGTTCTAACTGATTAGCGGGAAAAATATCACCGAGTACGTTAAATACCTTACCAGTCCTCTCTGGATCTAAATCTATCTCAATGGCTCGAATCCGCTCGAACAGTTTCCATAATACTTTACCTTCACTAGTATTAATAGCTACAAAGTTAAAAATCAGACAATCCTTATCTTGTCCATAGCGGTGAATCCGTCCCATACGCTGCTCTAACCGCACTGGATTCCAGGGAATATCATAATTAATCATGAACCAGCAGAATTGTAGGTTAATACCTTCTCCTGCTGCTTCCGTAGCAACTAATACCTGGCAATCTTCTCTAAATTCCCGTTCTGAATAAATGCGGGTATTGGGGGTATCTCTGTCACCAATTTTCATTCCCCCATGAATTTGAGTAACAGATAAACCCCATTCTTTTAATTTTCCTACCAAATAATCTAAAGTATCTTTATGCTCACTAAAGATGAGCATCTTCATCTTTGGATCTGCAAATATTCCCTCTTGGGTAATTACTTCTTTAAGCTTGACTAATTTAGATTCAATTTCTCTTTTCTCTAGGATCAGTGCTTGATTAATTAATTCATTTAGTTGCAGAATTTCTCTTTTTAAAGCAATCGGATCAACAGAAGCAACTACACCTTCTAAATCATCTAAAATCTTTTGTTGTTCTGTTTCAGTTAAATCATCAAAATCTTCTGGCAATTTCTTATTAATTTGCTCGGCACGATAAGCATCTGGGTCTTCTAAAATCCTCTGGCGTTTATCGCGCATCCGTTCTAAACTACGCCGTACAGCGTAAATACTAGAGGCAAAGCGACGTTGCAACATCGCCATTGTAAAACCTAAAGCCCGACCACGAGCAGAATCATCGGTTGAAGCTTTGATAGATTGGTCTTCTACATAATCAGTGAGTGCATTGTAAAATTCCAATTCTTCAGCATCAATTTGAAATTCAATAGTTTCAACTTTACGATTAGTGAATAATTTTTTAACAATACCTGTTTCTTCAGGGAAGGTAACGAGAGCTTCTTTGGTACGACGCAGGTAGAAAGGAGCATTATTCCGCAGCATTGCTTCTTCTAAACTGCTGACATCACCGTAAACATCTCGGTCTAACAGTTCTAAAAATAAACAAAAGTTTTTGGGGTCGCCTTTGTGGGGCGTGGCTGTCATTAATAAATAGTGGTCAGTAATTTCTGAAAGTTTTTCACCGAGTTTATAAGCCAAGGTTTTGTTATCGGAACTGTAAGCACTCATTTTATGTGCTTCGTCCACAATAATTAAGTCCCAATTACTTCTTAATAAACTATCTTTAGCGTCTTCAATACGAGAAACCCAAGATATTGAAGTAACAACTTGATTTTTCTCTTTCCAAGGATTAGAACCATAATTAGCCCGCAGCACATCACCACGAACTACTTCAAATTCTTCCCGAAATTTATCTTTGAGTTCGCGCTGCCATTGAAACGTGAGATTTGCGGGGGTAATAATGAGTGTGCGTTTAACTAATCCCCTGACTTTGAGTTCTTTAAGCAGCAGTCCGGCCATAATGGTCTTTCCAGCACCGGGGTCATCAGCGAGTAAAAACCGGATGCGGGGCTGTTTCAGGAAATAGTCATAAACTGCTTCTAATTGATGCGGTAGTGGGTCTACTCGTGCGATCGCCAAAGCAAAATAAGGATCGTATTCGTAGGCTAACCCTAAGCGTAAGGCTTCCACACCTAGACGGAAATGCTGTGCATTACCATCAAAAGGTTCTTTGTCAGGTGTAGATTCCAACTGTTCCAACTGTTCAGCACTGAGAATTGGTTCGTGAACCTGATTAGTATTGAGTCCTTTACCAATGAGTTTGACCGAAGCACCCATTGGAATAACCATCAGCACTTGTACGGGTTCAGGAAGGATTGGCCCACGAACAATTACATTCGACTTCAGTTGATCAATTTTCATGTTGTTACAGGTATCTAAACCCGGTGTCCATTTTTTTGTATCCTTCTGTGAATCTACTACCTTATAATTGCTGAAAGATAGACATAGTGATGAAAATTTATAAAATCTGATATCTTTTTATACCTTATAAACAGTAAAAATTGTAAGGTTTAGAGATGATAAGAATTGTTGTCTGTAAAATTTCAATATCAAAGGTAAGTTGTAAGGATTAAATATTGGTATGGCATAAATGAACCAAGTTTGGTGATCGCCTCCGATGGGGCATAGCTTATCGCTACTACATCCTTAAATTCTCAGGACTTCTGCCTAAATTGTGATAAATATTTTTCATGAGTCAAGGGTTATATCCAGAAAACTGGAAAGAAAGTTTAATCGGGTGAATGGGTTACAAGTTGAGGATTGGGAAGAAATAGTTTGAGTTGTTTTTCAGTACGCTGTAAGCTAACTAAGGGTAGGTCTTGCTGAAGCGTGGGTGTTTTAATGGCTATAGAACGGGAATCAGTAAATTTTAAACTTCCCAAATCTTTAGTTGAATTACTCAGAGCCGAAGCAAAAAAACGCAACACCTCAGCAACAGAGTTGGTAGTCCAGGGTCTGCATCACGTCTTGGGGCAGATAGAAGTTGCTGACAATCGTATAGAAGATGTTCTACACCAGATCATTAACCGACTCTCGGCACTGGAAGCAAATCAAGTAAACAATACTTCGAGTATAGAAAGCAGTATAGAGAACCGCTTACAGCAAATAGAAACTGTTTTGGGGCATCTCACCCAAAGTATAGAATCAACATCCACCCAGCACCAAGCACAACAACTGAATAACTTGGAAGAAAAGCTAGAAACTGTCGCCAACAACCTTGCCCAACTCAACAATGCACTTGGGCAGCTTCGACACCAAGGAAATACGGGCAGAAGGCAATTTTCATCATCATCTCATCAGTTTCATGCTAAATCAGTAGAAATTCAATCCTTGACTGGGGAAAATCTAGCTCGAAGATTGGGTGTTGATGAATTAAGCCTTTCCAGAGAGAGAGAAAGCAAAAGTCCATCCGAGTTTGAGTCATGGAGCCGCCATAGAGACCCCGCTTCTCGTGGTTGGCGTTTTGGTGACGATGGATTATATTATCCAGTCAAGTGATTCTAACTGAAGACGATGAGCTATGCCTCACGTTCTGGTGATGGGCTACGCCCTGCTCTCTTGCGATCGCAAGCAATAAATATATGGGGTTCTGGTAGCAATGGAACAGGAATGCCTCATTTTCCGCTGGCTTGGGGTAGATGTGACAAAGACACTGTTGATGCTCATGAAATACAAACTAGACAGTTTGGTTTGAAATGCCCATTGCTTATAAATTATTTAGCCAATCAGATACAGTATTCCCCTCATCTAGAGGCTTCAAGTACAAAGCACATTCTCGAATGACCTCTTGCTCTGAAACATCATTCTCCTTGCACCAAGCATTTATGCAATCATCGCTCAATGCCTCAATTTCTTCGGGATCAACCAATGCTGTCTCAGTATTTTCGTTACAAGCAATTAAATCAAGAAGTTTGACAACCGTTGGCGATCGCAATCGTTTGGATTTTGGTTCGTATACCGACCAGTAATATTTATCGTTGTGCTTGAGCAGGACATAAATTAAAGGATGCGAACCGGGGTAGGTTTTAGCACTGATAATATCGTTGTTGATATTGCTGGCATAACCGCGATGAAGTTGAAGCTGGGCAGTGTGTTTGTAATAGGGTGAAACATCATCATCGTCCGCAGTGTCCAATTTTAGACTGCCTGATTTTACAAAGATTTTTTCCGAAGCCAAATCTGGCATATAAATCTCTTGCATTGTATTTGTAGTCAAAACAGGCAAATCAATTAACTTTCTAGATTCGCTATGGCGCTCCATCAAATTATCCCAGCGTTGCTGAATATTCAACAATTCATGTCCGAGTCTTGTTTTTGCTGTCAGTGTAGGAATGAACGTGTACAATTGAACTTTTCGAGTTGAATGCCAAAAACGTAATATGCGTCCCGCTCTTTGCACTGGTTCAATTGGAGTCCAAGCGATATCGTAATTTACGACAACCGAAGCATCCTGCATATTTACACCAATACCATAAGCATCGGTGGCAATGAAAACATCATATGTGTTTTCGTATTCATCAGTTGCATTGTTAGCATGAGGTGCAAACTGAGCTATAGCTGACTCGATTTCATCATTTTTTTTCGTATTGTAGTTTTCATCTATTGTGCTAAATACCCGTAGTTCGGGCATTAATCTAGCTAAACCTTTTTTTAGATATGCTGCGGTTGGTAAGCGTTCACAGAAAATAATAATTTTCTCGTTTTGAACATGAATATCTTTAACAAGATTAACAAGAATTTGGAATTTTATATCATGTTCAAAACCTAGCATATTCAATTTTTTTATAATAGGGTTAATAATTTTTTGCCGCTCAGAACGTGAAAATTTAAATTTTGATGTTTGATTTTTTGCAAACTCAAATTCCTTTGTTCCTCCAGGTGTATCAACAACACGTTCTAGAAAGTATAAAAGTGCTTCTGGGGAACTAGCCCAAGATATTTTGACCAAGTTTTCTATATTTTTTCTGTATATTGGATGAGTATTTTCTAAATCGAAATAACCATCAACAAAAACGGGAATAAGTTCGCTTTCTTTGGGTAAAGGGAAATAAATACTGTGTAGAGTTACTTGAGGAATATATTTTTTGTCTCCGTTAAAGTCAATGTAGATACCAGAAGAATCAGTCTGCCCATAGTACTTTGCTACGTGTGGTGTAGTCAGTTGAGAAGCTACAGGTAATTTCGTAAATTCTCCAGTTTCTTCAATGCGCCATGCTCGTGCATTATCAAAAAATTCTGGTAACAAAACACGGCTTTCTGCTGTATGAGGTAGTAAAAATAGTTGTGTATTAATATTATCAATATCAGTAGCGTATGGAGAACCACTAAGAAGTAAAACTTTTAAATTACCATCCTTTATAATCTTTCTCAAACGTGTAAAAGCTAATCTCTCAGTCCTATCTTCTTGACGATATTTTCTATTAGAAAACTCATCTGAATAACGTTTTCGTAACTTATGGCATTCATCCAAAATAAGAAAATAACGTCCGTCGCTATCAATATTATTAGCGATTTCTTCAAACTCCTTAAGGGTGCGGTCATGCTTAACTGCTTTCTTATCAAGTGCATTAAGAGTAAAGAGGTCTGAACACAGCCCAGCAGAATGCATTTCGCGCTTCCAAATACTACGAACAGCTGCGGGACAGATAACAATTACATTATCAATTAAATC
Source organism: Nostoc sp. PA-18-2419 (assembly GCF_005869855.1). Lineage (GTDB taxonomy): Bacteria > Cyanobacteriota > Cyanobacteriia > Cyanobacteriales > Nostocaceae > Nostoc. The sequence goes on from NZ_SZNH01000032.1 coordinate 55,914, forward strand.
TTCTTGGCGCAGATGTATTGCCACATGAACCGCAACTACTGTTTTCCCCAATCCTGTTGAAGCAACCAGCATTGAGCCACCATGTTCACGGATGTGGCGTAGCGTTTGAGAAATCATGTCTACCTGATAGGAAACAGGCTGTTTTTTATATCTGGATTTAACAGGTTGCAAATTTTCTAAAGCAAGCATGGTTTTGAGATAAACATCCCACGGGCAAGCTAGTTGCAACCACTTTTGAAGAGCATCTAAGAGTTCAGCCGTAATGTCTTTGGCTTTAACAAAGTATGTATCAAATTTATCAACCAAGTCCGTGACTTTTTTAACATTGTCTTCCAATGTTCCAGATTCAATCTGCTCAATAAAACCACGTCCCGTTGTGTTAGCAGAAGTAATGATTGCTATATCACGGTCAATAATATATAGTTTTGCATGATGATCCATAGCACGGGCATCAAAAATTTGAAACTCGCCTGCTGCCATTTTTTGAACTAAATTAGATACGGTCTGCCGTCGAGAACGGTCTAAACCAGTACGCAAGTCACGCAGAATTTCATTGACTAAAGCTTTTCGCGCCCGTTCCTCGCCTGGGTCTTCAATTCCCACTAGCAAGTAAACTTGCTTACCTATTGTTGATTTTCGGATTAGTCCCCAACCTCTAATAGTGAAAAATCCAGACGCAATGCGAATTTCTTTTTTACCTTCTGTGAAACAACGGCGTACCTGTTCAAAAGTAATTCGAGATTCAAACCACGTTGTTGGTAAATTAATTTCTATCGCGCTGGAGTTATTTTCTTTTATTTCAAAATCTGCATCCATACGTTCTTTTTTAATTGTAATTACAGGATTATATACTTCCAGACCTGAACATATAAGTAAATTTGCTAATCATTCGAGCTTACTGCTTATTTTTAAATACAAGCAGAGGCATGATTAACGATATTTACTAATTTTATTTTTGAGATATTGAATGCGTTTATTTACTTTTAAAGCATTATTCTCTTGTATTTTACTATTGTAAAGCTCTACAGCCATTTTCTTAATAAGAGTATTACTAGATACAGATATATAAGCTTTTAATTCAGGTAAACTCAACTTATTTAATTCTTGAATAACTTTTATTTTTTCTAATTCATTCATAATTCTTTGCCCATCATTATATAAGTCTATAACGTGTGTGAGCGATTGTATTAACGCAGAAATATTACAAGTATAAGTCTCTCCAATTAAAATTCCAAAAAATGTCGAATGTTAAGCTATGTATATTTTTCAATATGTTTAATATCCGTCCCTGCTAGATCGCTTAACCTTCTTTTCTCGACATTATGCTAGAGCATCTGGTATTATTCGTTTTTCGGACGGGCTTCACCTTCCACTTTCATTGCCGCCAGGGTCAGCATACTTAACATCGCGATCGCGTCCCGAATCTGATTTGATTTCACTTCCAAGTAACGTTGCAGTTGCTGTGGGGTTATCTATTATTAACGCCACCATCGTGCTACATCCTGTATGGCACGAATGGCACTAAGTTAAGCTGAAAGGTAGGCAGCGTAAGGATTGCAGAGGGGCAGGGGTGCAGGGGTACAGAGGGGAATTTCTAAATATCCGTTCGTATGCCTAAAACTTCTTTTTTCTCCCCTGCTCCTCCTCTCCTCTGCACCCCTGCTGCTTCAACGATTTTCCCTTTTCTTAGTGCCATTCCTGTATGGCACAATTAACTTTTGCTATTGTGGACTGATTTCCTAACGCAAAGATCACTGGAACTAATACTTCTATATTTTTCAGTAAATCCTGACGAGTACGGAGTGATAACTCATGAAGTGTCTGTTGCCAGTTAGAGAAAAGTAGCGTTGTTGGCATCATAGATAAAGGCAGAGCTAAGGCGGCTAGTGCCTGGGCGCGATACTCCTCAGACTGAATCTGTTGGGCAGCAGCCAGTGCTTTTTCAAGCGCCAGTTCTTTCAGATTTGGTGGCAAATAATTAACTAGCTCTGTAAGCAAGTGAGCATTTTGTTGTGGATTCGAGCCTTGCAGGGCATAAGTTAGTCCTTGAGAAGGTGTCCACACATTTTATTTTTTTTGATTAACGCAATCAGCAGTTCTACTGGTACATTAGCTGTCAGACTGTTCAGCGATGCTGTAATCAAAGCATAGCGACACTGTAAGCCAAGAACTTGAGACGTGATTTGCTCAGTCCAATTAGCTTCTGCGTTGATAGGTAAATACTGTTTACGCTAGTTCTGGTGCAAGATAAATTCATCTGTTCCAGTTGACGGGAAACGTTTCCCGTCAACTCCAAATCACGTTTTTTGCATGGAATTGGCTAATTCTTGATGTACATTCTTTTGGTATATCCACCGCCAAGTGGCATTAAGTCGCATTAATCTGTCAAGACGACCAATAATTAGTTATTCGGCATCTCGGATTCGTCGAGCAGCTTTTCTAAGTCATTCAACAGCCGCTCTAACTTCTTGCGTTTTTTATCGTCTTTCCACAACTTGGCTTGTTGTAAACGCTTGCCTATTTCTGTATAACGTTTGCTCAATGCCTTTTCTGGTGTCGCTGCTGGTGTAGTCTGGGCTGATTCCAGTTGCTTGATTAATTCCTTTATTTGAGTTAACGACAGAGTTTGAGTAATTGCTGAGGAGAGGATATCAGCACGCTGTTGCTGATCTTTGACTCGTGCTATGGTTCGTGCCTTAGTAAATTCAAGCTGACCCTGACGCAACACTTCCATTACATCTGCTGGCAAAGAGAGCAATGGCAGGCGGCTTGTCCGAAAGCTTTCCGCATTGAATTTCCCAATGCCAGCCAAGATAAATTCCATTTGTTCGATTTGACGGGAAACGTTTCCCGTCAATTCCAAATTACGTTTTTTTGCATTGGCAGCTTCGTTGAGAATCGATTTGACATCTTCAGTGCTGACTTCCAAATCTATTGCCAAAAGTTCTAGTATTGCTTCAACTTCTTCTACTGGGTTTAAGTCTTCGCGCTGTAAGTTTTCGAGTAAAGCGACTTGCAGAGCTTGTTTATCAGTCAGTTCCTTACTAACGATTGGAACTTCAGCTAATCCAGTCTCCTTGGCTGCCCGCAGTCTCCTTTCCCCTGCAATTAATTCATATTCTCCATTGCCGAGCGGACGGACTAACAAGGGTTCTAAAACCCCGTGTTCCCGTACCGACTGAACAAGATGTGACATTTTTTCGGGGTCAAACCAACGGCGTGGTTGTTTTTTGGCAACTTGAATTTTGTGGATAGAAACAGTAGTAATTGGAGATGCGTCCACATCCATAGTTAATAAATCTTCAACGCCGCGCATCTTGGGGACTTCCAGGCGTTTTCTTGACATTACAACTTCTCCATTCCTTGAGCAATCTTCTTTAAAACTGTAATTGCTGGATGTTTTGGGGCATAAACTGCTAGAGGTTGACGGCTCATTGCCGCATCAGCAAATGCAGTGGCGCGAGGAATTGCAGGATATACCTTAGCTAGAGGTGATAACTGTTGTTCTAAAGCTTCTAGAATAATTTTATCTTGATTGGCGTTGCTATAAAGTGTAGGAACTATCCCTGATATCGCTAGCTGAGGATTAACGTGTTTTCGCACCTGTTTAATTGTATCGAGTAGCAATTCCGTGCCTTTGAAAGCTTTGAAGTGTGTCTGGATAGGAATTAAAACATGAGTTCCGGCTGTCAGAGCTAAAATGCTCAATACTCCCAAGGATGGCGGACAGTCAATGAGGATGAAATCATATTGATTGCGTATAGGTTCTAAAGCTTGCTTGAGACGAATCTCCCGGGCCATCACGCTAGCTAGTTGTAGTTCCACCGCACTAAGAGAAATATTGGCAGGTAATAAATCCATGCCATGCAAATCATGATGAATTGGTAATGGCGTTTCTTCATTGAGAATCGCATCACCAATAATATGTTCAAGTTCGTGTGGTTCTAGACCCATAAAAGTTGTGAGACTTCCCTGTGGGTCCATGTCGATGAGAAGCGTTTTATGTTTTTTCAGGTGCAGGTGGTAGCCCAGGTTCATGGTGAGGCTTGTTTTCATGACTCCACCTGCTTGGTTGAAGACTGTGATGACTTTAGTCACTGGTGTAATATTAGCTTTTGATTCTGCTTTTACAGCATAGTTTATGTTGAGATCATCATTTTGGGAAACTTCTGGGTCAGATTTTCCCCAAAATAATACTGACACCAAAACTCAGCAACTTCCAGCAGCATAGGAACGGATTCGGGAATCAAACCTGTACCATGTTGAGGTTTATAGCCTTCTATGAATTCCCTAGCTAATTTATAAGCATAGTAGGAAAAATCCTGCTCAACAAAACAGCGTATAGCATAATCTAGTTTCAGCAGCTCACCGCTCTTGACAAAACGTACAGTAGCCCACGAGACATTACGATAATCATCTCCTTGCAATTCATCGATTTGTCTCAACAGCTGACGAAGGGATTGCTTCCCATCAGGAGTGGGAGTTTCCAGGTAACGTTCCATCTGCGTAACAGTATTAGTAATCAGAGTTTTGTACTGGTCCCATTCTTCAGGACTGAGATGGCTAGCACAGTCAGCATTGTTTACTTGCTGCTGAACCCGTTTTGAGAGGTAGAGAGCAAATTGCTCTGCGGCAATTTCATCATGACAAAGGCTTTTGATGCTAGTCAATCGCGTGATAGGTAGCGCCAACCTAAAATTTTCGGTGCGAAGTTGTTTAGCTGTTTCAACCCACTTTTTGATTTTGGTGGCGTATGCTTCCTGATAGCTTTTCTGTTTCATGGGGCTATAGCAGTTTGCTTCTATAATGTTGTGTTGAATCTTACTTGATTCTGCATGAATCACTAAAGTTTTCGCTGATGAGAGGACTTCATCTTAATATTTTGAGAGCATGATTAACCATTGTGGGTGGTGTATCGCCGTGAAAATTAACTGTCACAGAAAGGCAAAGGTTCTCACTAACGCTCTACTGTACAGACTTTTACCCTGATGTCGTCGTTTGCAAGGCAATCGCACAATTCTGGCTTGACGTTCTCTCCCGCACATGATCTAATTCAAAGCTAAATGCTACTTTCTTCCGCCAATACATTACTGACCAACTTTATGCCATGATTTCTGGCAGCCTGAGATGTGATAAGAAACGTAACTAATAGTGTAGATGTATAAATCATCCAGGTATAAAAATTGGCGAACATAAAATATCCAGATATACCTAAAACACCAAAACCTAAAAAGCTTAAGCTAGCTAAATCTCTAGTCAGGAGAAATTTTTTATGTGCATCTTCAACCGATTTTTTTAATTCATGTTTTTTGTATATCTTATACCAAAGCCGATTTTGTTCGGTTGGGTTACTTGGAAGATTGCCAAATTTTGCTTGTAAGACATTCGGGTTTATCCTTGGATCTCTATCCATGAAATATGAAAAAGCTCGACAGCCTGGAAGTGTTTCTTTGATTCTCCAAAAAACTATAACTGCCTTAATTTGAGAACTAAGCTGACCATTTATGACTTTTGTGAAAATACCAGAAACAAGTAACCATGTTGCTGATGTCAGAAACTTCTCTAGAATAGACTCAGTAGCTTCGTTAGCTGAGACCCCAAGCTTCAAAACTATAAATACTAAAATGTTTATGACAATATAAGCACCAGTAGATAGATGATTTTGCTGGTTCAAGGTTTTTTCGTCATCGGACATAGGATATACCTCACGTTCTCACTGAAAAAATTAAGAAATCGATGCCGAAACTGCACAGTAACTTGATGGAGTTCGTATCAGTAGAACAGAAGGAATACTCCGACTGCTTGCAACTTCCATTGCTGTTTGCAAATCGCGTTCAGATGGTCCAGAATCGCTAAGGTGGCTATGCCAAGTTCCTAGACAATAAAGCGCGTAATTGCACGATGATGAATATTGCTCCAGCATCTTCTTGACAGCAGAAGTACCTAACACAAACTCATACTTTGAGCGCTGGCTATCTTGCGGTGCTGCCAGGACATCCGTCACTATAAATGCTTGCTGTGTCTCGGATATCCGCCCAACCAGAATACCGCCTGTTTCAACAAAAGGATTGCCAGCGTAATCTTTCAAAATTTTATGATGGGCGCATTCAGATATCCTAACCGTCCATGATGAGTTACTGTTTATAGGCACAATACGAACAGGCGGGACATTTATATGTGTCCAGTTAAGTCCCATGCCATCATCTGTTACTGTTCCCACAAGAATACGACCACTCGTATCTGGCAGACCTTCAGCACGCATTTGAGCAATACCTGTAGCCATTGATGCAGCCAGCATTGATATTCTGGCATCAGAAATAATCATCGTTGTTGAGCTACACCCTTGACCTACACTGTAATGACGAGTTGGTTCTTCCACTGCAAATACCGCATCCCTCAATTGTTCATTTGCCCTCATCACCTCATATCCTTGAGCAATAAGGTCAACAGAATTGGGATTTCTTCCTGGTCCTTCGCTAGTCATTAGTCCTACTCTGCCGTTAGCGTACAGCAACGTCTCAATGACTCGCGATCGCAATTTCTTCGGTTCAATTGCAGCCAAGGCTTCTCGTACAGGGAAGGATGCTGTTGCATTGATAACTGCCCATGTTTCTCTGGGAAAAAGTTTCTGTAATAGTTTTGTGTCGTGTACTGCTTTGGTAACGTCTGCATCAAAGTCTTTTGAGTCTTGCCCTAAGCCCTTGATGGCAAGTGCTAATGCTCTAGCTTTAGAGCCAAGCCAAGTCATATCCTTATCTCTGGCTTCAGGTAAAAGTGCATGACGGGCTGCATTATGCGGTGACAAATATTTCTTATCAATAACAATAGATGGTGCCGCACCGGAGCGAGCCATGTGGATTGCTATTTTTGACCCCACACTTCCGCAACCAACAAGAACAACATCTTGATTTGCGGGTAGTGGTTGCTCACTGGAAAATGCCCGTAGCAGCTTTGAAGTAATGGCGTATTTATGACCTGCACTCCAAACAGGTGTCTTATCTCCTTCAACTAATAATTGTGGTGCCCCTACTTCAACAATGTAGGGAAGTAACTCAATGTCAGATGATTCCCCAATGAGATGAAATGGGCGGCGAACGCATAGAACAACAGCTATTGGAAATGTTGCACCTTTAGAATTTAGTAAGCTAAGTCTTTGCTTGAGTAAAGAAAGCGCTCTTTCAAAGTTTTTGTAACACCCACATTCTTTTGCTCGCTCCCGCAGGCTACCAACGTTAGTTACGTTTTCTGGAGAATACCTATCTGCAATTTGAAGTTCACCTTTTGGAAGCTTATCAGGAGTAACAATAACAGCAAGGCTGCGTCCGTGCGAAGATTTAGTGCCCATCATTTTATAGAAAAGCACATCCAACTCTTTTAATTTCAGAGGGCGCGTACCTACCTGTCCGTAGATAAAATACTTCTTGGACAAACTATTGGGTGACTTGAGCTTGTTGATTTTTAAGTACCCAAATTCTAAAACTACGTAACCTTTTTCACTATTTATCAAACTACGTAAATAATCGCTATCCGCAATGATAATATCCTCAAGGCTATCTCTCCTGATTGGTTCCCAACCTTGATTAGGGTCAATTAGCTGGTTCATTGCAGCCTTCTCAAGCCAAAACACCACTTGGTCTACAATTGCCCACAATCCTTGAACGTGCAGTAGTTCATTGATATCGCCATCATAAATACAGGGAAGAACACCTTCGTCGGATAAACCAGGCTGCACATGGGCAAGGGATCTGTCAAAATCTGCGCGTAGCTTTACTGTTGGTGCGTGAATGGGAAAGCTTTGTGGGAACGAAAAAGTCACAGCCTCAACTGCAAAAACTCCGTTTGGACTAGCACCCGCCGCCATCCATTTGTTTGGAAGTCCAAGTTGTACTGCAACCACCGCATCAACACTGTTATTTTCAGTACTTAGATGCACCCGTATAATTTCATTTACTGATGGGTGGTCTGCAATTGAGGCAATACCGCGCTGAATTTCTGCCTTGATACCGTCAGAAAAAGAAAATTGTTTGCCTTCAATGCCAGACATTATAAGCACGCTCCTTTCCTTTATCCATGAGCTAGTGGTTGCCGACCAACAGCACCACTAGTGTATATAATTGGTCCCCGCGTTGGCTGGCTCTTCAGTCGGGGCCCATATTGTCCAATTTCAAATTCCATAATACCTGGGGATGTTTTAGTTGGATATTCCCCCGTACATTTGAACGACCCAGACGCTTCTTTGGCGATCGCCTCATACTCTCGCTCTGCGCGGATACAAGGGGGGTCAGAATCGTTTGCACTAATAGGCTTGCAACTTGCCACAATCACAGCACCATCACGCCCTTGGGAAAGAGCGCTTCTAGCATCTTCGCTCACTTGAGCTTTTTGACCCAAATCACTCCAACTATCGTGGGACAAAGAGCGCCAAGAACAATGGTGTGGAGCCTGAAGAATATCGTATTCAAGCCAATCAGTATTTTTATGTTCCGTCCACAGACGTTCCCAAACAGCTACCTCTGCATCGCCACCAGTGAGAAAGCGGCAAGCAGCATCAACTCCACCAACTTTGATGTCAAAACGGAGAATTACACTTGAGCGATTTTTGGCTAGGGCTTCTTCTTCCTCCTCGTTGTTAGATTTAGGTAGAGGACCAAGCAATTGAGCAGTCATACTGGAGTCAAAAACACCGTTAACTTTGGTAACTAAACCATCAATTTTTACCAAGATGGAACCTAAATCATCGGTTTTGCCATTTTCGTCTTCGCCCATTATCTGAATGCGATCGCCATCCCCTACGCCGAACAAACGGTTATCCCGATAGTATTTCACCCGTCGTCTTGCTTCCGTGTTAAATGCTTTGGCATCTTCACATAGAGTCAATATCCTTGAGGCACGGCGAAACACGATTGGCGATGACCATATTTCTCGAATGAAAATTTTATCGTCAGATTTGGAGTACGTGTCCGGCGAACCCAGATGAAAATGCCTGTCCAGTCCCCGACAGTGGTCTAGGTCAGGGTGCGAGAGCAAAAACACGTCAACATACAAGCGTCCTTGGCTATCACGTTTTAATTTCACCCGTAGCATTTTTACCACATCTGGTGTTGAGTCGTTAGAGTCGTCAGCAGCCGCTCGAATATTCACATCGATAAGTATTGTCCTGCCGCTTTCCAACTCAATCAACGTCATATCGCCATTATCCACAGGAAAGAAATCGATTTTTGATATTATGGGCATATATTTGTGCGTAAAATCGTTTGATGTCACAATCATGGCATCGAAAACAAGGTATGTCAAATATTATAAGCATAAAGTGTACGCACAAATCTAGGAAGAGCCATCGTGGATAAAAAAAGTCGCGCTATTAACCTTTCTGTATCGGAGACAGATAAAGCTCAGTTAGAGAAAATCGCCCTCGAATTTGGTATGAAGTGGGGGAATCGTCCAAATATCTCTAAATTGGTGGAGGCGATCGCTCGTCGTGAATTAATTATTGGTCCTAACAATGACTGGTCGGGAACCCTTATTACAGCACTAAAACAAGCTATCGATGCTTTAAGCGATGCTGGCAAGGTTGAAGAAGCTCTAATAGTTGCTGATTTACTCCTTGAACGCAGCGAACTACCCCTACCTTTGCGAAAAGAAATAGAAGGCTTTAAAGAAAATCCACCACCTGCTTGGCGTATAGAAATTAACCGTTATATTCGTCGTCAACAACCATTCCAACTTTCCTATCAAGATGCAACAGGTCGTTGGTTGAACTTTACTGTGCGTCATGCCCAGGTTGCCCCTCACGAACAACGGCAGTATCTCGACTGCTGGTGTGAAGAAACTGAAGGCAACTTAGACATACCTGAACTTATTCACAACTGGAGTTTGCGTTTAGACCGAATTCTGGAAGCAGGCATTACGCCAATTTCGGGAAAGTGGCATTCTAATTCAGCTTATATAGAAGTAGAAATGCGCTTATTTGGTCGATTAGCTGTTTCTTATAAAATTAAAAATGAGGACATAATTAGTGAATTGCTGCCTGGTAAAGAACCAACCAGAAAAGTAATAAGAAAAGTTTCTAGTACTTACTGGTTTATTCGAGAAATTTTGCCAGATGCTTCAAGCATTGTAGTTGTATCGCCAAAGGTTGCACGCGAACGTCTAAAACAAGAGCTTATATCAGCCTGCGAACGATGTTCTACGGAAATTGATGATTAACATTCAAGATACTATTTAATGAATGATAAAAGATATCCTAAACAGATAACAAGGTTCGTGTCCGTTCATTTTGTGAATTAGAGAACCTCAAACCAAATCCGCAAGCACACTACTCACCTTCAACTGGTGCTGCTGTCGATTATCGTCATAAATCATTAACGTCTCCAACTTGGTGTGCCGACTGAGTTTCTGCACCTCCCGCACACTCTGCCCCGCATCCAACGCCGCCGTAATCGAACTGTGCCGAATGCGGTGCGGACTTAACGGCTTACTAATATTCGCCTTTTTCGCCCGCGTTCTTACCATCTTGGCAATCCCCGTATCCGTCAAAGGATGCCCCGGCGTATTCAGATCCAACGCCACAAATAACGCATCCTTAGTTGATGCCAACCCCCGAAACGCCAACCAATAACAAATTGCATCCCTAGTCTTGGGAGTTAAATCAATCGTCTCCCGTTGACTACCCCTTCCCTTACCCAAAATCAGCAGTTTGCTATTTTGACGGTCAAAATCCCCCATCTTTAACTTCGCAATCTCCCCCCGCCGCAGCGCATTATCCCAAAGCAAGCGCAGCAAAGCATAATCCCTGACCCCCTTCGCCGTCGTTGGATCGCAAGTCAAAAGTATTTGTTTAAATTCTTGGGGAGTAACGCCACTGGTATCTCGGTATTTAATGACAGTTTCACCCTTAATATCCTCCAAGGTGTAACCACAAACCCCCAACACCCTACCCTTATGCACCAGCGCCCGTAGAGCCGACAACCGCCGGTTAACCGTGGCCTCCGATAACCTCTGCTCAATCATCTTGGCTTTGTACTTGACCACCCACAAGAGCGCCTGCGCCCCCGGTAGTGCCAAAAATCGCACCACCCATTCCGCCGTCGATTCCACCCCAAACATCTTGGTAAAAAAATCTTTAATGTCCCGATCATAAGCTTTCCGCGTGGACTCACTACGCTTCTCTGACAACAACATCGCCAACACATCCGGCTGAGTCCACCAATCCATCACGGAAGGCAGAGTATTATTATTGACTTTCAGGATGCGACCGGACATAAAAACTAGGTGACGATAATAGTTCTTTACGTAACCTTATACCCCAATTTGTCACCTCTCGCCTAGCTTTTTTACCTCGTTGCCCCAAACTTGATCTAACTGTCCCAAAAAAAGTCATTCTGTTGGGATTATTTGACTATTCCTTGGATTCTCTGTAAGAATAATTCATCTTTTAGGTGCGGTTGTAGCTAAGAGAGAGATTGAAAAAAAGGGTATTAGTCTTTCCGGGGCATCACGGTTATTTATAAACACAAAACTTCTTAAGTAAAAAGTCGTAGTAATTTGTCATTATTATTTCTAAGTATAAAGTGGTAGAGCAACCACTTTTGAGCATGATTGACCCAAAGCGGGTTAGTTTTTGATGGTTTCTACACTCTTAGAGCTGATTCGTAAAGTAAATCTTAAGTAGCTAATCGCCTGACCATGAGACGAAGCAAAGAACCATAAATCATCGCTTCACTCACCTCTCATTCGGGCAGCGCCATCTCCAGTGCCCCCAAATTCGCTATTTTTGGTATTAAAAATGTACATATATTACGAAAAAATACTACTATTCACAACAAATTTTATACAAAATTCATAAATTTATTAGCAGATTTTATAAAGATTTTAAATTTAGGTCATCTTTCCCAATGGTACATTTTTTGATATTAACTATTCGTAAAGATGTATTTCTATTTACTAAACAAACTGCCAAAAATGCAAAGAAGAGATGGATTATAGGGCAAATAAGTAATTAGCGGTGCGGGGCGTTCTGATATTGAAAGCAGCTCATCAAGCCCAAGCGCACAACTTTCGGAATTACTGCTCATTTCAACCATTAACAACATGACATTCGTATACGAAAAAATCAGTGAGCAAGACAAAGAACGGATTGATTTTTCAAAAATTAAAGTTGGTTTGCTGACACCTAATCGCGATGAATGGGCGATTAACCATGAATTAGATGCTTTTTTAATATTTTTAATTCAAGAACGAGAACCGCCACATGAACATTGGTATGCCTTTTGGTGGCAGGGACAAGTGGTTGGTGTGGCCGTCATCATAAACGATGGACCAAACTCAGAAGATGGTAAGCCAACCATAAACGGCAAGATCATCAATTTTTGGTCATCAGGCAATTGGTTTGATTCACATCCTGAAAAAAATTTGATCACAAAAAAAATCAGAGAAGCTCTCGCTGTTCACCTGCAAGCACAATGCGATAAAGCACCTTGGGGAACGGTGGTGGGTGAAATTACAGTTGAAAACTCTAATTAATTAAGGATCACGCTAATGCCTCTGACAGTTGCACAAGCTAACGCCCTACTCAGCGATCCCAAATATCAAACGCCGAACGGATTGCTCGATCTGGTTCGACAACTATCGGTCTCAACAGCAGCGGATCGTCCTGGAGTAACCACATTGCTTTACAGTGGTAGGCTTGGCCCTGGAGATACCGGGCCTAGGGCAGGGGAATTGGCCGACTACATTAAAGAAAATTATTCCAGTAGCGTGCGTGTAGTTGATAGTACGCCTGCGGCAGAATTTTTGAAGGGTGGTGCGTTTCAGACTGCGATGGGAAAAGCCTTCCCAACAATAGCCGCAAGAGATGCTTGGCTTTATGATGCCACCAAAGGTCCTTGGGCAGTGGTGTCCCAAAACTTTGTTGAAGCTGCACAGGGTCCTGTCGTCTCCATCACCCCATTTGCCGACCCCGCCCGCACATTTGGTGCGGTAGAAATAGCCACCACGCTTGAAAATCCAAACGTACCGAGCATCGAAGGCCTGTCTCGTCAGCAGTTGGTAGAATTCCGCGATACACTCATTAGTCGAGGGTTAAGTCCCAGCGATGCCAACTCTCGTGTGACAGAACTGGTCTCCTTTAACTCTCGCATGGCTACTGAAAACCTGCCAATTGCAACAGAAGGAGGTAAAATTACCTGGGCTGACTTGTCGCGGTACACAGGTGAATCACCAAAAGCAATACCTAGTGGTGCAACCAGTAGCATTCTAGGTGAAATTGCTGGTAAGCCGACTGCCGATTACATGGCCTCAATAAAAAACCTGTCTGCTTCCTTTGAAGAGGTTGGCTTAAACGCAAAATACTGGGGCTATGTAGAAGGCGCAGGAAACTTGCTGGGCACTGTTGGCGGGTTAATGATGGCAGCTTCATTCGCTAGCATGGCGTATGATGCCTACAATGCTTATCAATCCGGCGATACAGCTGGCGCACTTACATTAGTGCGCGACTGGAGTTTGGGTAGTGCCGGAGCTCTGCTGGCGGGTGGATTGGCATTTGAAGGATCGGCAGCTCTGTTCGCCCCCTTGGCATTACTTGGGCCGATTGGCATTGGTGTGGCGGGGGTAGGCATTATTGGCTCCACCTTGCTTGCCTCCTACTTGGGGCATGAGGGTGGAGTGGGTCTTGGCAACTTGATCACTAATCTTTTGTCTAGTTTCAATACTGCTGAAGTCACCCGTAGCCCTCTCATTTTGGATCTTGATGGCGACGGCGTAGAGACTATTGGAACCAGTGCAGGCATTCACTTTGACCACGACGGCAATAAGTTTGCAGAAACTACAGGCTGGGTCGGCAAAGATGATGGTCTGTTGGTTTGGGATAAAAATGGCAACGGCAGTATCGACAACGGATCAGAGCTATTTGGCAACAGCACCACCTTAGGCGCTGGCGGCAAAGCCAGCAATGGGTTCAACGCACTCGCTGATTTGGATAGCAACCACGACAGTAAGGTGGATGCAGCCGATGCCGCCTTCGCCCAACTGCGCGTCTGGAAAGACGGTAACAGTGACGGATTCGTGCAGGCAGGTGAACTCCTCAGCTTAACTGACGCAGGCGTTAAAAGCCTCAATACAGCCTATACTGAACCTGGCGTGGTTGATGCTAACGGTGATGTCCCCGCCAGCGTCATTGATGCCAACGGCAACCAGCATCGGCAAGTAGGCAGCTACACCCGGCTCAATGGCACCACTGCCAAAATGGAAGATGTATGGTTCAAGGCAGATACTGCCCGCACAGTCGATCAAAACCTGATTGCGGTGAGTGCCACTATAGCTGCTTTGCCTGAAGTAGAGGGTTTTGGAAATGTGCATAGCCTCCAGCAAGCTATGGCGCGAGATACCAGTGGCAAACTACAGAGTTTGGTGACGCAATTTGGACAAACAACCGATGCTCAAGTGCGCCAAGGTTTAATGAACGAGTTGCTTTACCGCTGGGCTGGAGTGCAAGACGTTGATCCTAATAGTCGTGCAGCGACTCAGATTTACGGCAATGCAATTGGTGATGCTCGTAAGCTTGCCACCTTAGAGGCATTTTTAGGCCAAGGCTACTTAGGTACATGGTGCTGGGGTACTCGCGACCCCAATCCGCATGGTCAAGCCGCCCCTATTCTGCTTCGTGCCTTTGATCTACTATCGAGCTACGTATATAGTCAGTTGATGCTGCAAACGCAATATAAGCCTTTGCTCGAAAGCATCAAAGTGAACATCAGTGATAGCGCAGTGACTATAGATGTTAGCCAAATTGTAGCCACACTCCGCGCCAAATATAACACTAATTCAGATCAGGGCGCAGTATATTTGGGTGACTTTGCCACTAGCCTAAAAACTATCGGTACTTTGGGTACTGAAGTGATTTCCAATTTGCGTAAACTAGGCAACGTCAATGCTACTGGATTTGATTCCCTCTTGGCAACTTTAGGATTCAATTCATTGACCGGCACAGTGGGCAATGACTATTTGACTGGTTCGGCCAGCGATGATGTCATCGATGGGCTAGCAGGTAACGACAATATTAGTGCAGGAGATGGCAACAACTCTGTCAAAGCTGGACTAGGTAACGACATTATCACAGCCGGCGTGGGTAATGACCTGATCGATGGTGGCGATGGCAATGATCTGATTGAGGGTGGTACTGGAACTAACACCCTTCTGGGGGGTGCTGGCAATGACATGATTAGCGGTGCAGGCATCCTAACTGGGGGTACGGGCAATGACGTGCTGACTGGTTATAACGGCACAACGGACACCTTTGTCTTCAACGTCGGTGATGGTGCTGACACAATCAGCACTTACGAGTCCAGTGGTGTCCCCAGTGATGTCCTGAAGTTTGGTGCAGGGATTACAGCAGCAAGCTTAAAGTTAGAACGCACTGGTTCCGATTTGATCTTTAAGATTGGCAGCAACGGCGACCAAGTGCGAGTCAGTAACTGGTACTACGGTGCTTATTACCAATTGGCRAAACTTCAGTTTGCTGATGCGACAGTTTTGACTAATGCTCAAATCAGCCAGTTGTCRGTTAGCCAAACTGGTACGGCAGCTAATGACTATCTCTATGGTTCAGCCAGCAATGATGTCATTGATGGACTAGATGGTAACGACAATATCAGTGCAGGAGATGGCAACAACACTGTCAAGGGTGGGCTGGGTGATGACTACATCACAGCCG
>NZ_SZNH01000033.1 GCF_005869855.1 Nostoc sp. PA-18-2419
TTATGGATTGGAGTTATGGATTGGAGCAATTGTGGTGATGGATAATTTATCAGTACATACTGCTGCGGTGATTCAAGACTCAATTGAAGCAGTTGGCGCACGTCTTGTCTTTTTACCTCCTTACTCACCTGACTTATCTCCAATTGAATTATGCTGGTCAAAACTGAAGCACTGTTTGCGAGCAGCAAAAGTTACAACACATGAGGCACTAAATCAACTTTTAACTCAGATTGTGAATCAGCAAATTTCCTCTGATGATGCTTGGGGTTGGTTTGCCCACTGTGGTCTATTCATTTGAAAACTGCTGTAAGACTTAGATAGTCTGAGATAGTTACATGAGTGTTATTTACAAGCTACCCAGTAGTGTAAATCTTTAGAAAAAGTTAGTAACTCTCAAAAGTGACATAGAAAGTGTGTTGCTCCCCCTAGACTCTTGGCGAGTTCATTGTGTCCTCAAACAGCATTAATAGCAGGTTAAGAACTTAAGTTACTCCAAAATATCGATTTACGAAGGTAAAAGTTATGGCAAATATCATTGGAACCAACGGTAATGATACCCTAGTGGGTACTGACGACGCTGACAGAATTAACGGTAAAGCTGGGAACGATATCATCACAGGCAATGCAGGTAACGACACCCTAACTGGTGGCGGTGGCAATGATAGATTTATTTATAACTCCTCTTTCAGCTCTGACTACCAGACTGATATCATCAGCGATTTTCGTGGAGTAGGTAAAGGCTCAAATCCTTCGGCAGCAGTTATAGCCGAAGTGGATACGCTGATATTTCAAGGTTCTGGCTTAACTGCCCAAAATCTGCTGCTGACGCAGAATGGCAGCAATCTGGAAATTAGCTTTGAAGGGGCTAATAGCAAAGTTATCTTGCAAAACTTTACCTTAGAAAACTTCGATAACCTATCAACAGTGGGCAATATCCTGTTTGATGGACAAATCAACATCACTGACAACTTTGATGTCGTCAATGCTAACTCCACCCAACAAAACCCGTTCCGCAAAAACACAGTCACCTTCTTTAACGACCTGAATAACAATGTCAACGGCTTTGACAATTCAAATGATGTCATCAATGGTCGAGGGGGTAACGACAAAATCGACGGTAAGAGTGGCAACGACCTGCTGCGTGGTGATGCCGGCAATGATACTCTCATTGGTGATGCGGGCAATGATACTCTCGTTGGTGGCGAAGGGAATGATACTCTCATTGGTGGCGAGGGGAATGATAGTCTCATTGGTGGCGTTATCTTGGGAGATAATGATGGCGCTAACCTGCTTTTTGGAGGCGATGGTAATGACACTCTCTTAGCCTCTGGCTCTTACTTTTCCTCTCCTAGTACGTTTGCCAATAACACCCTCAACGGTGGTGCTGGTAACGATTACTTAAATATTGACTATTCATCAGGTGATAATTTGCTCCTTGGAGGCAATGGTAATGATACTCTCTCTGCCTCTGGCGCTTTGGGTAGTAACACCCTCAATGGTGGCGCTGGTAACGATACCTTCTATAGTCAATCGAACGATATCTCCTTTTACAATCCGAACAATAAAATCTTAATTGGTGGCGGCGGCAAGGATAAATTTGTTTTGGGTTATGTAGGCACTGTTACCACTATCACCGATTTCAGTGGCATTGGTAAAGGCTCAAACCCATCAGCAGGGGTGATTGCCTCATTGGATACTTTGCAATTTACAGAATCTGAGCAAACTGCGAGGAATCTGCAATTAACTCAAAATGGTAACAACTTAGAAATAACCTTCAGAGGGATATTTAATCCCAAAATAGTCTTGCAAAACTTTGCTCTGGAAAATCTAGACAATTTAGCTCAAGTCGGCAATATTTTGTTTTATGGACAAACTAGCATCACGGACAGCTTTGATGTCTTCGATGCTAATTCCAACCAAAGCACCGTCTTCAAAAAGAACACAGTCACCTTCTTGAACGAGCTAAACAACAATGTCAACGGCTTTGACAACTCAGATGATGTCATCAATGGTCAAGGGGGTAATGACAAAATCGATGGCAAGAGCGGTAACGATGTTTTGAGGGGCGGTGCGGGCAGTGATACTCTCATTGGTGGTACTGGTGACGATATTCTATCGGATAATTCCGATTCAACAGGTGATAACATACTTTTAGGAGGCGATGGCAATGATTCTCTCTCCACCTCTGGCTTATTAATCGGTGGCTACTTGACAGGATACGATTTTTTTGGCTATTCATCTGGCAATAACACCCTCAACGGTGGTACTGGTAACGATACCTTGAGTGCTAGTTTTTCAACAGGCGATAACCTCCTCTCTGGGGACAATGGCAATGATTATCTTGTTGCTTCCGGCTTTTTCGACTATGATTTTCCAGACCTTACCGAAATCTATACCACCTCTGGTAATAATACCCTCAACGGGGGTGCTGGCAACGATACCTTGAATATTAATTTGTCAATAGGTGATAACCTACTATTGGG
Organism: Nostoc sp. PA-18-2419; assembly: GCF_005869855.1. GTDB lineage: Bacteria > Cyanobacteriota > Cyanobacteriia > Cyanobacteriales > Nostocaceae > Nostoc. The sequence goes on from NZ_SZNH01000033.1 coordinate 2,484, forward strand.
AGGCGATGGCAATGATTCTCTCATAGGCTCCAATAATAATGGTCCGGCTTATGAGCTGTTCGGCTATAGTACCTCAGGAAATAACACCCTTGATGGTGGTAATGGTAATGATTATCTCTCTGTCGATGTCGCCTCTGGTAAGAACGTCCTCATAGGTGGCAAGGGTGATGACACTCTTTATGGAGGGGCTGGTACTGATACCTTTGTTTTCAATACTTTCAATGAAGGTGTTGATCGCCTTTATAACTTTAACCAGGCTAATGAACTGATTCAGGTATCCGCTGGTGGTTTTGGTGGCGGGTTATCAATAGGTACACTTGCAGCTAATCAATTTATCCTGGGAACATCTGCAACAACCATCACTCAGCGATTCATCTATGATGACACTACAGGTGCATTGTACTTTGACCAAGATGGCAGTGGTGGTGCGTTTACTCAGATAAAATTTGCCCAATTATTCGGTGGAGTATCACTAAGTAAGAACAATTTTGAGGTAATTGCTTAATTGCGATGGTGCTTGATGATTTTAGTCATAGAAAAATAAAAAATTAGGGAAATGCGAGATGCTGTAACAGGCATCTTGCATTTTATTTATTTAAACCCATTAATCTAGCAATCCTAAATTCTACTAATCAGAAAACATTTTTCATTTAAATAGACAATCAAATGCTCAGATATTTCATCTTTGCCATCAAATTATAAACCAGCATCTACCACTCGTTTTTCCAAAAAAACTGATTTTCTAATTGCAGCGATCGCATTTATATTTTTAATCCTAAAGAAGTATTGTAAAATGATACCAAGCGTGTGATTCCTTTTGAGCTTCGCTTAGGTATAGCTCAACCCAGGCATCGCTGTAATTAATCTAAAAATATAAAGATTACACAAAGATAAGCAATTTTATATACATTTATTACTCCAAAATATAAAGAATATGCAAAGATGTATTTTGAAGTGTAGACATCTAAGTAATATTTTGTAGTTAATTATTAGTAAGTTATTTAGATGTTCCCTTTTTTGAAACTAAATACCACAGAGATATAGCTGAGAGCCAAAGCAAAATTTATTTGCCTCTCATCTGTAAGTTATTCTCTCTGATTAAGATAGTAAGACTTATGCATTGACAAAAAACTAAAGATGAAGTGTGAATTTGAAGCATTCAAACTTTATTTTGCTGTGCTTTATAGTAATATCTACTGAATCAAAAATAGTTTAAAAAGCTTGAAACAACCTATTTTTATTAATTCACATCCTAAAAATTTGACAGAGCATAAGACTTAGATAGTCTGAGATATTTACATGAGTGTTACTTATAACCTACTCAACAGCGTAATTCATTGAGTAAAGTTAGTAACCGTTAAAAGTAACATGAAAGTATGTTGCAAATGTAGACTCTTGGCGAGTTCATTGTGTTCTCAAACAGCATTAATAGCAGGATAAGAACTTAAGTTACTCTGAAAAATCGATTCAGGAAGGTAAAAGTTATGGCATATATCAATGGAACCAACGGTAATGATACCCTAGTGGGTAGCTACGATGCGGACAAGATTAACGGTAAAGCTGGGAACGATATTATCATAGGCAATGCAGGTAATGACACCTTAACTGGTGGCGGTGGCAATGATAGATTTATTTACAGCAGTTTCGGCTACGACAACGGGACTGATATCATTACCGATTTTCGTGGCGTAGGTAAAGGCTCAAATCCCTCGGCAGCAGTTATAGCTGAAGTGGATACCCTAATATTTCAAGGTTCTGGCTTAACTGCCCAAAATCTGCTGCTGACGCAGAATGGCAGCAATCTGGAAATTAGCTTTGAGGGGGCTAATAGCAAAGTTATCCTGCAAAACTTTACTCTAGAAAACTTCGATAACCTATCAACAGTGGGCAATATTCTGTTTGATGGACAACTCAACATCACTGACAACTTTGATGTCGTCAATGCTAACTCCACTCAACAGAACCTGTTCCACAAAAATACAGTCACTTTCTTTAACGACCTGAATAACAATGTCAACGGCTTTGACAACTCAGATGATGTGATCAATGGTCAGGGCGGTGATGACCGCATCGACGGCAAGAGTGGCGACGACCTACTCCGTGGTGGTACGGATAATGATACTCTGATTGGTGGCGAGGGGAATGATACTCTGATTGGTGGCGAGGGGAATGATACTCTGATTGGTGGTGCGGGGAATGATGTTCTCAGCGGTGGTGAGGGCAATAACACTCTCAGCGGTGGGGCTGGTAACGATACCTTTGGTTTTGGCTCTACAACAGGCACTCAACTCATCAATGGAGACGATGGCAATGATTTTATCTCTGGCTATGTCTTCTACCGCGACGGTGATGGTGCTTCTGGAAATAACACTCTCAACGGTGGTGCTGGAGACGATAGGCTAGATGTTAGCAATTCAAGAGGCGATAATCTGCTTTCTGGGGGCGATGACGATGATTATCTCATAGCCTCTGGTGACGCAACTAGATACGGGAACGCCGCAGCTTCAGGCAATAACACTCTCTATGGTGGTGCTGGTAACGATACCTTGAATGTTGACTTTGCAACAGGCGATAACCTATTGGAAGGGGGCGATGATAATGATTATCTCTTGGGGTCTGATAACAACGTCTATGATGGTTATGTCACTTCTGGCAACAATACCCTCAACGGTGGCGCTGGTAACGATTTCTTGGGTGTTGACTTTTCAACAGGAAATAACCTATTAGACGGGGGCAGTGGCAATGATTATCTTAGAGCTTCTGCCTACTTCGTCGATAACTCCACCTACGTCTATGGAGGCGCTTCTGGTAAGAACACGCTTAACGGTGGTACTGGTGACGATACCTTGAATGCTGACTATTCAAAAGGCGATAATCTGCTTTCTGGGGGCGATGGCAATGATTCTCTCTCTGCCTCTGGCTACTACCAAGAGCAACCAACAGACTCTTATTTTGTTAGTGCCTCAGGCAATAACACCCTCAACGGTGGTGCTGGGAACGATAAATTAAGTGTTGACTCTTCAACAGGGGATAACCTACTAGACGGGGGTGATGGCAATGATTCTCTTTCTGCCTCTGGTCAATACGGGTATACTCCTGGTTTGTTTGGGAAGAATACTCTTAATGGTGGCACTGGTGATGATAGATTGAGTGTTGACTATTCAACAAGCGATAATCTACTCTCTGGAGGAGATGACGATGATTATCTCTTTGCCTCTGGCTACTATAAGTATGGCGATACTGATGAATCATACTATACTGCTTCGGGCAATAATACCCTCAACGGTGATGCTGGTAATGATACCTTAAATGTCGATAGTTCAACAGGCAATAATACTCTCAACGGTGGCATCGGTGATGATAGATTGAATGCTGACGATTCAACAGGCAATAATCTGCTCATTGGGGGCGACGGGAATGATTATCTCTCTGTTTATACCTACCATTATGAGACTCACGGTGCTTCAGGTAATAATACCCTCAGCGGTGGTACTGGGAACGATTTCTTAAATGTCGCTAGTTCAATAGGTGACAATTTAGTTGATGGAGGTAATGGCAATGATTATCTCACAGCTTCTAACGCCTCAGGCAATAATACCCTCAAAGGTGGTGCTGGGAATGATACCTTGATAGGTGGAGGCGGTAATGATACCCTCTATGGGGGGACTGGTACTGATACCTTTATTTTCAATGGTTACAATCAAGGCGTTAGTAGTATTTATGACTTCAACGCAAGTAATGAACTTATTTGGATATCAGCTGGTGGTTTTGGTGGGGGGTTATTACCAATTTACCTTTCAGCTAGTCAGTTTACCCTGGGAACATCTGCAACAACTAGCGCTCAGCGAATTATCTATGATGACACTACAGGTGGATTATACTTTGACCAAGATGGCAGTGGAAGTGCGTTTACTCAGGTAAAATTTGCCCAACTATCTGGTGGAGTTTCACTAACCAATAACAATTTTTATGTAACTGCTTAATTATGATGATTGCTTCATGATTATACCCAGGTAAAAATAAGAAATTTGGGAAATGCGAGATGCTGTTATAGATTTCGCATTTTATTTATTAATAAAAGTATTACAAATAATACGATATTTTAAAAGTTTTATAATCACGAAGAGTGTAAAAGTTTTCTCATTTTTACATGGGATATACCAGCTTCTTGAAATATTTCTCCTTCTTCTATAAAGCCCAATTTTAAATATAAAACTTTGATATATTCTTGAGAATGAATCACAACTTCTATAATATTTTTACTAGCTATAAATAAAAGTGCCTTTTCCATGATTTGCTTACCAATACCTTGCCCTCTAACTGTAGATAAAACAGCAAGTCTTTCTATCTTGACAGTTCTTTCATCTAAATATCTAATTCTAGTAGTACCCACAGCTTTGTCATCCAAATAAGCGATTAAATGGTTAGATATTTCATCTTTGCCATCAAACTCTAAAGCCGGATCTACTCCTTGTTCTTCCTGAAAAACTGACTTTCTAATTGCAGCGATCGCCGGAAATTCTTCAGATAATTCAGCAAGTCTTATAACTAAATTACTCATCAAACTGTTTTTGTAGTTAGTATATCAAAAAAGGTGGGTTTTCCCCACCTAATTCTATACTTTAATCTGCACCTTCAATCGGTGCAAAACCTTGGCGCTGAATATTTTCTGTGACTGCACGTGGTTCTAGGAATTGCAGTAGGTAATCWGGGCCTCCAGCTTTAGAACCGACTCCAGAAAGTTTGAATCCTCCAAAGGGTTGTCGTGCAACGATAGCACCTGTGATGTTGCGGTTGATGTACAAATTTCCAACTTCAAATTCTGTCTGTGCCTGCTGAATGTGCGAAGGTGTTCGAGAATAAAGTCCTCCAGTCAATGCATAGTTAGTCCCATTAGCGACTGCTAACGCTTCTTGAAAATCTTTTACCCGAATTACCGCTAGCACAGGCCCAAAAATTTCTTCTTGAGAGATGACTGCATCTGGCGATACTTCACTAAAAATCACAGGGCCGACAAAATAGCCGTGTTCCGGTGCTGGTAACTCCAAGGCTAGTTGGGCTTCTGCCTTACCTTTCTCAATATACTCGCGGATGCGATCGCGGGCATTGCCATCAATTACCGGCCCGACTTGCGTACTAGGTAACTCTGCTTCCCCAATATTCAGAGATTTTGTCGCTTCCACCAACCGCTGCACAAAAGCATCATAAATCGGTTCCAACACGATCGCTCGCGAACAAGCAGAACATTTTTGTCCGCTGTAACCAAATGCTGATTGCACTACCCCGACAACTGCTTGGTCTAAATCAGCACTTTCATCGACAATAATTGCATTCTTGCCACCCATTTCAGCAATTACTCGCTTCATGTGCTTTTGTCCGGGTTTTAGCGTGGCGGCATCCGCGTAAATTCTACATCCTACTTCTTGAGAACCCGTAAAAGCAATTACATGAGTATCTGGATGATTTACCAAATAAGCCCCAACTTGTGAACCCTTCCCTGGTACGTATTGAAATACACCTTGAGGAAAACCAGCATCTACCAAGATTTCTGTGAATTTTGCAGCAATTACAGAAGATGTTTCCGCAGGTTTTAAGAGAGTACAATTACCAGAAACCAAGGCTGCAACAGTCATTCCACAAGCGATCGCTAGGGGAAAATTCCAAGGAGAAATCACTACAGCAATTCCCCGTGGCTGATAGATATAACGATTAGTCTCTCCAGCTATGTCATAATTAACACCCTCATCTAATCGTTCAATCTCATCAGCATAATACCGACAAAAGTCTATCGCTTCAGAAACCTCTGCATCAGCTTCCTTAACTGGTTTCCCAACTTCCAAAACCATCCAAGCTGAGAGTTGGGCGCGGCGTTCTTCCATCAAATCACCCGCTTTCCGCAAAATATCAGCGCGTTGTTTAGCTGGTGTTTTCTTCCAACCAGGAAACGCTGCCTTAGCCGCTTGCATCGCTTGTTGGGCTTGTTCAACGCTAATCAACCCAACTTTCCCAACTACCTCACTGAAATTAGAAGGATTGAGAGAATCAACAAATTCCGGCGTATTAACATACTCTCCATCAATCAGCGGTAAATAAGTTCTACCCAAATTTTCACGAACACCTGCAAAAGCCTCCATCACCTTCCTTCTTCCCTCCTCCTTTGCATAATCTGTATCCGCCGCCCCAAGAAAGGAAGAGGATACGGGGAAATTTTCATTCTCTGCGTCTTTGACAACTGGTGGTGCTAACAATTCGTCAATTGGTCGATTTTCGAGATTTTGCCGTAAAAAAGAACTATTAGCCGTATTTTCCAACAATCGCCGAATCAAATATGCCATTCCAGGCAATAATTCACCGTAAGGACAGTAAACTCTCACCCGATAACCTCTGTCAACCAACGCCTTGGCAACTTTATCACCCATACCGTAGAGAACTTGCAATTCAAAGCGACGGCGGGGGACATTTAAACTTTCAGCTATGGCAATGGCACGAGCGTGCGATCGCACATTATGGCTACCAATGGCAGAATATACATATTGATGATTTTCTAGCAATAATTGAGTAATAGTTTCAAAGTTAGCATCAGTTGCCGCTTTATCATTGTAAACTGGCTGTAACCAGTGCTTTTGGGCTGCTTTAATCGTTTCCTGATCCCAATATGCGCCTTTCACCAAACGAATTGTCAGGGGATAACCGCGCTGTTTTAACCAAGAAATAATATTTTTAACATCTTGCTCGCTATCACGCAGATATGCTTGGATTGTGATGCCAATATCTGTGCGTTGGCGAAATTCTTCTTCGAGTAATAGTTTTTGCAAGATACTAAGAGTTATGTCCTTATAGGCATACTGTTCCATATCAAAATGCACAGCTGCGCCTAATTCTTGGGCACGACGTAAGAGAATACGAATGCGATCGCTAACTCGTTCTTCACTACCCTTAGCATCTAATGGATCGAATTGCGAATAAAACGCCGTTAATTTAACAGAAACCTGGACTTTTGGTAGCAGTTCGCCATCTGCCTCATCAATCGCTGGTATGATTGTCCAATTCTTCGATACTTCTACCAATTGTTGGATTAATTCTAAATAGCGTTCTAGATAAGATTGCGCTTCGGCTTCAGTAATTACCGCTTCACCAAGTAAATCAATAGTGAAAGCCATTTTCTCTTTTCGCAGCCGTTCAACTGTTTTGATGACTTGTTTAATATTTTCTCCAGCGATATATTTATGAGCAAGAGTTTCAACTGCTGTACCAACAGTTGTAGCAGCAACTTGTCCTGGCATAGACTCAGGGTTAGCAAAGTTTAGCATTCCCTTCAGAGCCGTCGGTAATTCTACAGACTCATCGCTTAAATATTCTTGTAAATGTGAGGCAATTTCCGATTTACTATTCAAAGCAGGTAGAGTATCTATAAACCGAAATAATTGCACCCGCAACCCAGGATTACTCATCGTCCAAGCTAGTAATTTATCATCCCAGCGCATTTGATCGCGCAGGGAAGCAAAAAATGAACGATTTTCCTGTGTAGCTGCTAGAAGTTGTTTAGCAATTTCTTGGGTTTTAGCTTCGTAGATGTTTGTCTGTACTTGTAATACCACTGATAATAAACTCCGTTAATCAAGGCAAGGGTTTTTGTAGAAAACCTGTGTCTTCTATTTTGACGTTTTCATTTAGCTGTCACCATAATTAGGGAGATGGGGAAGGTGGGGAGATGGGGAGATGGAGAGAGAATTTTACCCCATCACCCAACCACCCCACCACTCCTAATACCATTTTCCAAAAATAATGATACAGATCCAAACCCAAGAACCCAGACTAAATCAGACTTTATTAATTACGAATTACGTAGCTTGCTTCTCGCCAGAGGCGAGTATTACGAATTACGAATTGGCATAACTCCTCACTGCCAATGCTCCATACCCTATTCACTTACCTACAAGTGTTATCCTTTTGTTGATATATTTTTAACTTGATTGGACAGATGTTGCGGCACAAGAGATTAGCTCAGTCATATTAACAGTGGGGATACTACCTTTATGTCTACAGAAAACCTCACGCATATCTTATTTTCTAAATGGCAACGCACACTCGAACCCTTTGGCGTTGACCAAATAGCTGCTGATAAAGCCTTTAATCACTTGGTTGCAGCTTACTCTAGCAGCGATCGCTATTACCATACACTCAAACATATTCATCATGTCCTCAGCACAATTGAGATTTTACATGGCTACACAAACAACCTAGCTGCTGTTCTATTTGCTGGCTGGTTTCACGATGTAGTCTATGACACTAAGGCTCAAGATAATGAAGAAAAAAGTGCAGACTATGCTTTTGATCTGCTGAGTCATTTAGGCATTCCCGAAAGTACTATCGCTACTGTCAGTCGTTTGATTCTGAACACTAAAAACCACCAAGCTGCGGCGGATGATTGTGATAGCCAAGTCTTATTAGATGCAGATTTAGCGGTTTTGGCTACTAATCCAGTTGATTATCCAGAATACTCCGATGCGATTCGCCAGGAATATGCCTGGGTATTACAAGCAGAATATATCGCAGGACGGCGGCAATTTTTAGAAGGATTTTTACAGCGGTCAATTTACTTTACGCCTTTAATGTTGGAATTCGCCGAACCATTTGCTCGTAGCAATATTCAGGAGGAAATCAAGTCTTTGACTTCGGGATATGGTTTTTGATAAACACTGTTTAAACGTCATTAAATAAGACAAAAGAAAGAAAAAGAAAAAACGGTTCGTCAGCCACCGAGAAAATTTATTTCTAAGGATTATCTTTTTACTTCTTAAACCAGAGTTATATTCTATGCGATTAAAATGGCAAGCGATCGTATTCCTCTCCCCCTGCCCCTCTGCTCCCCTGCCCTGACGATGGAATATTTTTTAATCGGAGTCCCTAACGTCTGCCACCACCACGATGAGGCACTTCAGGCTGTTCTTGCTTTGTTTTAAGTGCAAATACTTCTTGATGCTGTTGCTGCTGAATTTTTTGCTGTGCAAACTTTACACGGGTACGCACTCCCAGATCTGCATCTGTATCTAGCATTTGCTCGAGTCGATGTGTAATGCGCGAGGCTCCATCGGGTAAAGTAATGGCGTTGTTCACCGCCGCAGGCATCGCTTTTACTAATGTTTCTAAACTCGTAACCGCTGCATAGCGTACTACCCACTCCGGATCTTCAGAAATTAACAGTAGTGCGTCTATTACCTGAGTTTGGACAGATTCCACTTTCTCAGATGGTAGTTGATACCAGCGTAATGTGCCTAATCCTCTAGCTGCTGCCCGGCGCACGCTCAAGGAAAAATCAGTTTTTGCTGCCTCTAATAAAGTGTCCAGCGCCCGTAAATCCCCAATTCCTGCTAAGGCACGAACTGCCCAGGCTCTAGCACCATAGTTGTAATCATCAATGAGTTTCAATAATGGCCCTACTGCGGGTTCTCCGATCGCAATCAATCCATCTACTGCCGCCACTGCCGCCCCCGGATTATTGTAGCCCAAAGCAGCAATCAGAGTGGGAACAGATTCCTCTATACCTGCTGCTGCTAACTCTTGAACTGCATCTAATAAGCGCTCTGAGGAATCCGCTTCTTCCACAGCACGAATCAATATTTGGGCAAGGTCATTATTATTCATAATAATTTTTCATGAGTTATTAGTGGTCAGCTAATTGTAGCTTAAGTTCTCCGTAGCTGACATCATACATAAACCCCTAACCCTTGCTTTGCAGTCGGGTTGGGGGTTTATATTTGGTAAACATTTGGTTTTAACGTATTAATGACAACTAATTATCTCAAACTTAAGACTATAACAGCGAGTCCATCAAATTCATGACTTTGATTGCACCTTCTGATAAACTGCTTGCTGTTGTATGGTTAACTTGATGTTCTAGTAATCCTTTGAGAGAAATTAGTTTCAGGCTATTTTCTGCCAAAGTCTCAGATATGGCTTCAGCTGCGGGTAGATACCCAATTGCTCCCAAGTCTGCTAATACTGCTCGACGCAGTTGTAATTTATCACCAGCCAAAGCCTGTACCAATCGTTGTGCGTAACTTGGTTCTTGAGTTAACTGATACATAGCTCGTGCGGCAGCATATTGCACTACTTCTATGGGATGCTCAAGAAACGGCTTCACCAAAGGGATGTACTCAGTTGCCTTCAACCTTCCTAAAGCTTCTAAAATAGCGTCGTAGGGTTGAGACAAATCAGGCTGCTTTGATTTGAGATGTTCTCCCTCCAAGCCTGCTTTTAATAGCTTGCCGAGAGCAGAAATACAAACAACATCGCCTAGCATCTCTAACGATTGTGCTGCTGCTTCCCGCACATAATAATCTGAGCAGTCTAAACAGGCAATCAAAGGTACAACTGCTTGACCATCGCCAATTTTCCCCAAAGCCCTAACTGCATTCCGTCGCAGAGGATATCCTCCTTCTGGTGTTCTGTCAGCTTCATCCTCTAAGGCTCGAATTAATCCTCTAACCGCAGCTGGTTCGCACACCCGAAACCTACCCAACCACCAAGCAGCATAAAAGCGTAGCCCTAAGTCTACACCTTGGAGATTGGCGATCGCTTGCTCTACTGTTAAAGATTCACCGTCGGCAAACTCACTTGTTAGTGATAAATCTTCAATTTTCTGTGGACTTGGATTCATCAGAAGAAGGAGTGCTTTGTGGGCTATTTGTTTTAGCCTCAGCATTCAATAGCTGAATACTGACTATTTTGCCACCTAAGCGACTAATCCGCTGCATTTCTTGATTCATCCGGTTCTCAGGCACTGTAATAAACTCAGTAGCACTAGAACGAATGGGATAGTCTACTTTTTGGGTTTCTTCGCTTTGGCGCAAACCGACTACTTCATAACGAAAGTAGCGGTTAGTAGTTCTACCTGTAATTTGTCCAAGCATAAATTTAATTCCAAATTTTAAATTGTCATTAGTCAGTTGTCATTTGTCAGTTACTAATGACCAATGACCAATGACTAATGACCCTAGAGTGGTTTAACGCTGGCTATTTTACCACCTTGCTTTTGTACTCTTTGGAAGTAACTAGATAGTTCTTCGTATGGAATGACCACAGCTTGATTGACACGACGGGTGCTAGGATATCCAGTTCCAAAAACGCCTGCCACTTCAATGCGGTAGAGTCTGCCTTCTTTACCAAAAGTTCCTGCACCACCGAAAGTACTGTTGGGGGTAACGCCTTTGGCAGGAGCAACGTAAGCAAAGCCTGAAGCACTACCAGAAGGAGCAACAACAGTAGATGCCCCATTGCGACCTAATTCGACAGCTAAGCGAGAAGAATTGCCTTTGAGTTGGGAGCGATCGCTACTGGCATAACCGCGATAAAGTTGGAATATCCGGCTAAATCCTACGGTTTTCTGTCCTGTTTGAGTTTCAAAACCGCGGTAATAAGGAACTATATTTTCACCAAAGCTAGCTTGATACTCTGGCGAATCAATATAGGAATCAATGTCGGCTTCATATCCCTTAGTTTGGTACAAGTCTAAGTGATAAACTACGTCTGACTCATCATAGGGGGCACGACCCAATAAGTGTTTGTAGTTCAACTCAATAACGCGAGTCTGAAAACTGTTGTAGAAAAACTTCGATTTGTACAGTTCTGATTTAGCTACTTGACGTACAAATTCTTGGACTGTATTTTTTCCGTCACGCAGGATAGATTCAGCACTGGTGAGGCGTTCAGATTGCATTAAGTAATCGTTGCCCAACAACTGACGATAGACAGCAGATATTACCCTTTCTATGTCTTCTTTAGTTGCATTTGGACGCAATTCTACAGGAGCGTTATCACTAAAAGCTTCTGTTCCTAAACGGGACGCTGCTGTTGTAATAGCCATTGGTAATTATCCTTTTGTACTTCATAATTGGGAAAATTTAGGAGTTAAAAGTTGAGAGTTAAGAATAAAGCTGGAGTTAGGAATTCAAAACTTCTAACTTCTAACTGTTGATTCTTAACTCCTCACTCCCAACTTACCTATTCCCCATTTATACAGGTGTAATGCTCACTACTTTACTACCCTTACGATTGAGCTGCTGTAGTTTACTCGATAGTTGTTCGTAAGGCACGACCAATTCCGTTGTAGCGCGCCGCACTACAGCTGAGTTCGGGGAAGCTGATTGTAGGACTCTGATTCGATAAGTTTCTCCTCGACCACCAGTGGAGAGGCCTGTTAAGGCTCCTGTAGAGGCTGGGTAAATCGGTGAGGCGAGATTCTTAGCGATTTCCCAGGTTAGCTGTCCTTGTTTTTTTCCTTGAGCGCGATCGCTGCTGGCATAACCCCGATACAGTTGGAACAATCGGCTATAGCCAACGTTTTTCTGTCCTACTTGACTCTTGAAACCCCGATAGTAAGGCACAATATTTTCACCAAAACTATCAAGATATTCTCTTGAGTCTATGTACGAGTTAATCTCGGCTTCATAACCTTGTGAGTTGTAAAGCTCAACATGGTAGGAAATTTCTGATTCGTCTTCTGGAGCACGCCCTAATAAATGCTTATAATTCAACTCGATAAACCGGATTTGCGAGTTGGAGTAGAAAAACTTGTCACGATACAGTTCTGATTGAGCAATGGCTAGCACAAATCCTCGAACTGAGATTACACCTTGCTGTAACAATGATTCAGCACTGATTAGACGCTCTTCATCCAGCAAGTACGCATTACCTAAAACTTGACGGTAAGCTGCTCGAATAATTACTTCTACATCCGCTTCTGTTCTATCAGGACGTAGTTCTGCTAGTTCTGAGTTTTCAATAGGTGCAATCCCTAATCTCGCTGCTTTCCCCAAAGCTGCCATTTTTAAACCTCCTCAGTTTTTTAGCTGCAAAACTGAAAATTTTTTAGAAAAATTTTTTCTAGTTTTTTAACAGTTTTTCAAAATAAAACTGCCCAGAAAGGTAAACCAACTCTTAGCTACTAGCCAACAGAGCTTGTTTGCCTTTCCGGGCTAAATACACTCTCTAGCTCAGAGTGTTAATTGCGTAGTCGATGTAAGAATTGGCTTCTACGGCAGGATCGCCACTTAGACCGTGGTTAGCTTTGATATACTTGAGAGCTTCAACGTACCAGCTGGGGGACAGGTCGAAGGTGCGGTTGATTTCAGCTAAGCCAGAAATCAAGAAATCATCCAATGGACCTGTACCGCCTACAACTAAGGAATAGGTGACAATCCGCAGGTAGTAGCCGATGTCACGCGCACACTTGGCTTTTCCAGTATTGGTAGAAGCAAAGTTAGGTCCTTGCTGTTGAGTGGTGTAGGGAAACTTGTTGTACACCGCTTGAGCTGCACCTTCTGTCAAACGTTGAGCATTAGCGGTCAAGCTTTTTGCTGCTTCTAAACTAGCAGGAGCTTGGCGAAAACGACCAAAAGCGACTTGAAGTTCTGTGCTCGAGAGAAAGCGTCCTTGAGAATCAGCAGCGGCGACTGCTTCGGTAAGAGGTGTTTTCATCGGTTTAGTATCTCCCTATTTACAATTTTGTTGAAATCTATTTTGTCAACTGACAATTGTCAGCTAATAGCTTCGAGCTGGTATTACGCTACAGCAGCAGCTGCTTGATCGAAGTAGCTTGCAACTTCAGCCAACAGAGCGCTGCAATCACCTCTGGTGATCCCGTTGGGGTCACCAGCAATTGCTAGAGCAGCATCTTTCATCTTTTGCACGCCAACTGCTACAGAAGCACCAGGAGTTCCTAGAGCCAAGTAGGTTTCACGTAGACCGTTCAAACAACGGTCATTGAGTACACTGGCATCACCAGCAAAGATTGCATAGGTAACATAGCGCAGGATGATTTCCATATCGCGCAAGCAAGCAGCATTTCTGCGGCTGGTGTAAGCATTACCACCAGGAGCAATCAACTGAGGTTGCTCAGCAAACAAAGCGCGAGCAGCGTTAGCAACAATAGCAGAGGAGTTGCTGGTAATCCGGTTTACGGTATCCGTACGCTTGTTACCATCTTTAATGATGGCGGTCAGGGCATCCAATTGAGCTTGGCTGAGATATTCACCACGTGCATCAGCTTGGGAAACTACTTTGGCAAATGCATCTAACACCATTGCTTTTATCTCCTAAATTTGCTTAATTAACAGACTCGTCGGACTTCAAACTGAGAAGTATTTTACCTTAAGTCTGAGTTGAGACTGTCTGACCAGATTGGCGAGACCAATAACAGACATCCAAGGTATAAGTTTAATGTTTTCTGGGTTTCCAATTAAATTTTTTTTTACAAAACTTCATATTTCTATCAGGGATTTGAAAACCTGGTCAGTAGGCATTCTACTTACCTTGTGATGTTGTTTTTTCCTCCAAGTCCTCTTTATACAATGGTCTCGGGTCATTTTTTATTAAAAATTATTGTGATGTCTTTTAATTTGCTTTACATAACTTAATATTTATATGTATATTTATCAGAACTATAGAGAACATGGGTTAAGAGGCACAGGAGAAACACTTGGGATATTTCTCCTTTGCCCCTCTGCTACCCTACCAGTCAGCTCCTCTGTCCTCTAGCGGACGACTGTTAATTTTCTCTCCAAGTCAAATAAAAAGCCGTGGATATACTCCTCAGTCCATTCAGTACCATAGAAGCGCTTAAACATGCCTCGTGCTGGATCTTTTTCAGCCCGATATCGCAGGTAGCGCAATTGGGCTTGCTCAATGGCTGCTAAATTTTGCGAATCTATTACAGTTTCCGCCTGCTCGACAAAATCTAGATAAGCTTTTAAATAGTCCTTGAAAGCTGCAAACACCTGAGTTTCTACTACAACGGTTTCTTGAGGACGAGTCCACAAAAAAGCAGGAGAGAAAAAAGGTTGTGCTTCTTCGGGAAAATCTCCTCCCCAAGTCAGATGTTGTTGATGAGCGTGGAAAATGGGCAGGATTGGTTGAGTATACTTTGCTTGATATGCTGGGTCATCTCGAAATAGGGGTTGCATATCCAAGGCAATGAGGTGTCCTCCTGGCAATGTCACCAAATCTGCTCCAAAAAAGGGCAAATCATACTTGAGGTGAGGGAAAATCACAAAATTGAGTACTTGCAGCGAATTGCCACCCTGTACATGGGCTGCACGTATTTGCCGCAGTTTTGGGGTTTGAAAGGCGTAACTTGTGGTGACAACCTCTTCCTGATTCTTTCCTTTGCCCACAGTAGCGCTTTTGGACTCGAAGCCAATCGGGATAGGATAGGGTTGCAAATCCAAACGCGATCGCATGTAGGCGATCGCATAATCAAGAAATGGTTGATAAAGTGTCATTTTAAGTATCAGGTATAAAATTTGAAACTAGTAAAGATTTATTTTGGGCATTGGGAAGACGTAGGGGGCAAGGGAAAAAATCTTTACCTCTACTCCCTGCTCCCTGCTCCCCTGCCTCTCCCCATACCCCTGCAATCATCTTTTGCCTGCACTGACTGCTAAAGGTACAGCATCTTCAAATAAGAATTCGTGGAGAAAGCGTTCTGCCCACTCATGACCAAAGTAACTGCTAAATAGACCAGATGCGGGGTCGCGCTCTGCACTATATTGGTCATAGTCTTTTTGAGCTTTAACAATGCGTTGGATATTTTCTCTTTCTGGGAGTGGTTGAGCGTTTGCTAGCATTTGCCAATACAAATTTAAATAATCTTGAAACGCTGCAAAAACTCGTGTTGCTACTGTTTGAGCATCTGTTTTGGCAAATAACAGGTATTTAGAAAAATATTGGTTAGCATCGTAAAACTTCATTTCTAAGTTTTGCGATAAATCTGGGTATTTATCATGCAGAGATTTCAGTGGAAGTATATATTTTTTCTGATAATCTTCATCCTGAAATAAAGGCTGAAAGTCAAGAACAATCAGATTTTTAATTTTACCAAAGGATAAAAAATCAATCCCTAATAGTGGTAAATCGTAGTTATGGCTAGGATAAATCACGCTGTTAAAAATTTGGGCGCTTTCCCCAGCATCAATGTATGTATAGCGAATTTTCCGCAGTTCTTGAGATTGGTGACACCAGCTACGAATGGTTGCTGGGTTTCTACCGCGATCGCTAACTTTGAATTCTAAACCAGGTGGAATAGCCCTACTTTCTAAATCAAAGCGTTCAAATAGCTCTTTTTCTAAAAATTCCAGGAAAGGCTTATACATAGAGCATGACTCATTAACCCTTGCATGAAAATAAAGGATGTGAATCATACACGTCTCATTTCTTAGAAACAAAGCAACATTCCTTAATGGGGCATGGCGCATGGGGGGGAGTGTGGGGTGCTGGGGTGTAATTCTCTCCCATCCCCCTATCCCCCCATCCCTTATTCCCCAGCATGGTTCCGACTAATCATTTGCTCCAGCACTTGTTGGGAAACACAACGACGCTCAGAACAATAAGTCATCAAGTTGACTCCGTTCATCATTCGCACGGTACTAACCCTGACACGAAAATCATCAGTCACAAACCAACAACGTTCCTGACCTTGGTTATTGTCATAATCAGTGTCAATCGTCAGCACTCCATCATCAGCAAATCGATAGCGACTGACAACCGGAATGCTCTCTACATAACCTTGATTGCGGATTAATTTCCCAGAAAGCCTTGTTTCATCGTCGGGAATATCAACCAAAATGGCAGCATTATCAGTGTTCGGTGGCCTTGTATCTAGGTTAGCCTGCCATGCAAAGCTAGCACCTCCAGTTGCTTTATCAGGCTCTATTCCTTGTGCTTTACAGACTTCTTGGACTTTAAGATCGTCTTTTTCTATAACTGTAACAATTAAATTTGATTCACCCGATTCATCTGCAGCTGAGTCAAAATGATGAACCGAACGTTCCGTAAACCATGTCCCTTCACTTTTACGGAAGAAGTCAATCATTGACAAGGGTGGTATTATATGCATGTAATTTAAACCTCGTTTTTTAAAACAATACCTTTGGCAAAATCTTCTTTGTAGTTCTAGGCATTAATATCTGCATTCTTACACTATGCACAAATAGTAACTAAGTTGGTGTAAATAATTTTTGTTGGGATCAGACAATAAGCAATAACCATCAGGATTTTAGCTTAGTTCATTTTTCTTCACATAATTTAATTTTTTTCCTAATTACTACATTGTATTATTTGTACTGATGTAGAATTTTTAGATGATAATTTGCATTCTATCCTTTTTGATTCCTATAGTTAAAGAATTATTCAATTGCTATTGTTAGTTTTATCTACTTTTTCAATAAGTAAATTAACCAGGCAAAAGCAGTTTTCTCTCAATCTCTGATCATTTGGTTGAGATATTGATTGCTGTAATTGGCTATTTGTTTGCTTCTAAGCAATTAAGATGAACCCTGAATTTAGGTAAAGTGTAGAATAACTCCAAAAGTTCTACTTTAATTATCTAATGACAAATAGTGAAATTCACCTGATTACCAACGAACGTCCCAGTCTAACTCCAGAAATATTAACAGCCCTGAAAGCAGGACTTCCTTTAGAAAAAGTAGATTTAAACGAATTCAATCTGCGGGGAGTTGATTTAAGACAAGCTAATTTGAGTCAAGCCAAGCTACTAAGAGCCGACCTCAGTCAGATGGTCTTGAGTGATGCAAATCTCAGTGGAGCCGATTTACGAGGTGCTAACCTGCATGGAGCCGATTTGAGTAGGGCGAATTTGCAGGGAGCTTACTTAAACCGTGCTGACCTCCAACAAGCAAATCTTAGTGGCGCAAATTTGCAAGGAGCTAAACTCCAAGTAGCGCGTTATGATACACAGACAAAATGGCCTCAAGAATATAACTACAAAGCTTCGGGAGCAGTGGGGCCGGGTGCTAATCTCAACGGTGCTTATCTCAATACAGCTTTTTTACGCGATGCAGATTTACAAGGGGCTAATCTGCGGGGAGCCTACCTCAGCGGTGCTGACTTGACCGGAGCCAATTTACAAGGTGCAGCTTTAAGTGGTGCTGACTTAAGTAAAGCTTATTTGACAGGAGCTTGTTTGCGGAATGCTCGGTTAACTGGAGCCGATTTGCAGGGTACAGATTTGCGAGCAACTGACCTGAGTAACGCAGAGATGGAGTATCTTCATAGTATTGCTGGGGCAGATTTCACTCTTGCCCAAGGACTAACACAAGCTACCATACTCATGCTTCACAGCCGTCCAGCATCAGAACTTGATGTTTGGAACGCTTACACCCGCAAAACAACTCGTGAAAGTTTAAGTGGGTGAGCAGGAGTTAGCAGGACTCCATATAGCGGTTCTCACTCAGATGAAATACACATCTTGGGGGTGGGCATCCTTAAACCCGGACGGGCTAGAAGTCCATCCCACAAGAGAAAGGTTGCTAGTTTTTGTTGAGCTTGATCGCATCATTGAGATTATTGACAATAATCCCAAACACGCCCACTTTGCTATTGTGGCAACAAGTCTTCTAAAGCAGCTCCAACAACTCGATGATCTTGATCCTGTCTGAGTTGGTTCAGGGCTGTTTTTGCTTCGGCGGCGTCAAAGCGTTTGAGGGCATAGGCTACTCGCACGCGCATTCGCCAGGATTCAGCATTCACTAAGCTTAGTAGTTGGGATAATGCCGCAGCATTTTGGCTAGAATCAGCTAATAACCCAAGTCCATCAACAGCGGATTCCTCAACTGTGAAATCTTCGTCTTTTAAACCGTGAACGCAGATATCAAATAATTCTTCAGGACAATCCATTTCAGCAAGCGCTGCGAGAATACTACGTCGTACTAACCAGTGGTCATCCTGATAAAATGTTAGAACTAAATGAGAAACTGCTACTCTACCAAATAACGATAACGAATTTGCTGCCTCAGCTCGCACGTTGGGGGTATCGTCGAATTTCATAATTTGCATTAAGGCTGCAAAAGATTCCGCTGATTGCTGGTTACCCAAACCCCTGGCGACAAAAGAACGCACTAAAAATTCGGAGTCATGCAGTAGATTCGTTAGCAGAGGAACTGCAACTTCTGATTCATAATCCTTGAGTGCGGCGATCGCTTTCAACCGATACTGAAAATCTGGATTCTCCAGTTGAGTTTTAATTTTATCGATTTGCATAGGTGCATTTAATAGTGGTTATTCTTTACTTTATTTTACAAATGTCAAAAAATAAMGATCGCCTTCTAGGAAGATTATAGGGAATGGAAATTAACCGAATTTCCCACACTTTCTTTTCCTCCTACACTCCTTGGATTTCTCAGTTGTGAAAAATCCAGGATTAGGGACTGGGGAATAGAAATTAAAATTTAATCCCCAGTACCTAATACCCAATAGCCAATACCCAGTACTCAATCCCCTAGATCCATGACTCAATTAACCCAAATCGTTAAAAAATTAATAGCTAAAGCTAGAATTGTCAGCTTTGCTGAGTGGAAACAGTCCTATCCTCAAGCTGCAATCGCTATATTCCAGGCTGCGGATGATAGTTTTCGCTATCTGAGTGACGAAGATTTACTCCAAATCGAAACTTTAGCACCCAATAATTCTACTTTGATTCCTGTTGCTCAGTTGTTACGCGATCGCGCAACCGAAATTGTTGATGAAGCAAGAGTTCAGGTTTTGCTGACTTATCCGGAAATTACCCAGCCTGAAGGAGGTCTTTATCCGCCTGAACGCGCCCAAGCTTGCTGGCGAGACTTTTGGCATTTTCTTCGCTGCATTACCTATGGAATCGCAGGTAGCCACACTGAATATACCAGCCCCACAGGACTGCATTATCTAAATTTGCTTTATCAGGAATTAAAAGTTCCTTTGGATGCGATGGTTTTGGGCTTAAAAAGTATCAAAGCTGCTAGCTTGAAACGCTGCCAAGCAAGTCAGCAAGAAATCCTTGCTCCGTATTTTGACCATTTAATCACCCAACTAGCTACTTTTAAAATTCAGTAGTGCTAAAAGTCAAATAAAAACGAACAATTTAGTTAACTAAGAAATTACTTGCAAGTTAAATCCTTTGTACTTTTACACCACCCGTAAAATGAATAGGCATCAAATGCAACATCAGCACTGACGATCCGAATTCCTTATGCGATCGCCATACCCTTTTTCTCTGACTGCTAGGCTATGGGCAATTTACGACTAATACTTTTGCATACCTCTTTACCACTACTTGTACGACAATAATCAATTCAATACTAAAAAAAAGCTTAAATTTCTTAAAAGTATCATTTAACTTAACAATTTTTAACAAATATCGCTTCAGCATCGTATCAAAATGTGTGAAGGCAAACGATGTAAAAAACTCAAAAAAACTTAAATAACGAAGGCTAATTAAGACTTTCAAAGACCTAGTGGTTCTGATTTTGTTAAGTAATGTAAAGTTTTTTAACATCTGCTGCACAATGTTCTCATAAAATTTAGTTTTTAATTGGGAGATAGTTTGAATGGCTTTCGGACCAGCATCACGATTAGGGGTGGCTCCGTTTGAGAATACCGATCCGATCGATTTGTGGCCAAGTCGCTCTAATGAGGAAGTTGAAACCGTAATTAGATCAGTTTACAAGCAGGTTTTGGGCAATGCTTATGTAATGGAGAGCGAGCGGCTGACGGTTCCTGAATCCCAACTTAAACGGGGTGAAATTAGCGTTCGCGAGTTTGTCCGTCAAGTAGGAAAGTCAGAGCTTTACCGCTCGCGGTTTTTTGATAACACTGCTCGCTATAGAGCGATTGAGTTGAATTTTAGACATTTACTTGGTCGTGCGCCATTGGATCTAGAAGAAACCCGTGCACATAGCACGATTCTGGATACAAAGGGCTTTGAAGCGGAGATTGATTCCTATATAGACAGCGACGAATATCAAGAAACCTTTGGAGAAAATACCGTACCTTATATTCGGGGTTATAAAACCGAAGCGATTCAGGGTTTGGTTCAGTTTACCCACTTATTTCAATTGGTACGTGGTTCTGCTAGCAGCAGTCTTAAAGGTGACTTAGCTGGCAAACAGCCAAAATTAAATAGTCTGCTGATTCAAAACATACCTACCCCTGTGGTTTCACCAGGCAGCAGTGGTGCGACATTTCGCAATCCCACCTCTACTCCTCGTACTCGTCAAGGTGTAGGAGCGGGTGAAGATGGTAAAGTTTACCGGATTGAAGTCACTGGCTACAAAGCGAATACAGTAAATCGCATTTCCAAGTTTCGCCGCAGTAACCAGGTATATTTCGTGCCCTACAATCAGCTATCAGAAGAATATCAGCGGATTCACAAACAGGGCGGTGTAATTGCCAGTATTACTCCTGTTAACTAGAAAATTAACCACAAACGAAGCTTGGGAAATACGTAAAAAATGGGAAGCATAGTGATAAATTCCTCTCAGGTAGAGCTACGGACAACTAACTCTACTGAAGAAGTGGAAGCAGTGATTCGAGCCGTCTATAAGCAAGTTTTGGGTAACGCTCACTTGTTAGAAAGTCAGCGCCTTGTAATTGGAGAATCGCAATTGCGCGATCGCAAAATCAGCGTCCGTGAGTTTGTGCGAATTGTTGCTAAGTCCGAAATTTACCGGACTCGATTTTTTGAAACCACTGCTCCCTATCGGTTCATTGAACTCAACTTTAAACATCTGCTAGGTCGCGCTCCTCTAGAGCAGACAGAGGTTTCTGAGCATATCCGTCGTACCGTTGAAAGCGGTTATGATGCTGAGATCGACTCCTACATCGATAGCCCTGAATACGAGGCTACCTTTGGTGAAAACATTGTACCCTACTATCGGGGAAACAGTAGCCAAGTAGGACAAAAGCAAGTCGGCTATAACCGGATTTTTGGGATTGTTCGCGGTGTAGCCGAAACCTCAAGTGCCATCAAGTCTTCTCAGTTGGTGTACTCAGTAGCAACCAATAGCCCGATTAAAATTAAGCTACCTTCTGTGATTGGTAGTACTGAAAAGAGATTTAAAATCCTCGTTCAGGGTGGAAGTGGAAAATTTGATAATCCCCGCCGCCGTGCTACAACAGAATACATTGTTCCTGCTAGCAAGATGACACCACAAATTCAGCGGATTAATCGCACTAATGGCAAGATTGTTAGTATCACGGAGATTGTTTAAAAAATAGGGATTGGGTATTGGGCACTGGCTATTGGTCAAATAGGGCATGGATTATTCTCCTTGTTTCCCTAGTCGCTAGTACCTAGTACCCAGTCCCTAGTTCTCAATTCCCACGTTCGATCAAAAATAAAATAAACATTTTTATCATTTTAGGATTGTGAATTTATTCAACTAAGACTCGTAATTTATTAGAGTCTTTATGGTATTGAACAAAAACATTCCAATTCAAAAGTCAAAATCCAGGAGCCAAAATAGTTAAACAATAGGGAGCCAATTTCGGTAATGAATATATTTAAAGATAGGAAAATCGTATATCAATAGTAAATAGACTCAGAGAATAACTCATTAACCAAAAGATTTATCGGATTATAAGCCGTTTTTTTGAAATCGCTTTTGTAATGAAAATTATTGAATTTTTTGAACTTTCGATTGGACGATGGCGATCGCAGCGTAGCGGTCATCATTTAGCATTCGCCCATTTTGAAGAAGTACTGTCTACCATCGACATTGAGTCTCTGTCTCATGACGATCCAGCGGTGCAAGAAATATGTAAATTATATGATGCTGACCTCAGCAGTATCACTCATCCCTTTCGGATGACTTGGGAAGGTGAATCAGATTGGGACGATAAACCAATCTCTGGTAGTACTGTGCTGGTACCAATTCCCGATAGCGAAAATCATTCTACAGGTAAACTCCTGCGGGAAAAGGGATATGCCGAAATAATCCCCGCAGTAGGTAAATATCACCTGAGTGACGATGGTATTTTTACCTTGGTAACTGAGTATGACCTGGCTGCTGCCGAAGAGCGAATTTGGTTTGCTAACCCAAATCTGCGATTTCGTGTATCGCTGATCAAAACCAGCAATGGTAAAGGTGTGACAACGGCTTCCTTTTCTTCAGAGATTCGGTCTTTGTCAAGTTCAACAAGTTAGCAATATTGGGTTAAAAGATTAAATCAGTAACAATGTTTACTGATAGCTGTTAAAGGAATCATTTAGTACAATAAGGCAAAATCAACCTACATCTGATAAATAGGTAAAAAGCCAAAAAGATAAAACTTCTTTGTTTTGCCCTTTGCCTTCTTGCACTAGTTTTGTCTTGTCACTCCTGAGGTTAAATATGACAATAGCTCCCAGTGACTCTAGCACCAAGTCCAGCGATTTGCTCACCTTAGCTTGTTGGATGGCAGGAGATTTTAGCAACCAAAAGCAATCTTTTGCAAATCCTCAACTTTACGCGCACATTCACATTTTTTTTCGTCCTTTACCATTTGAGTTTTTTTCAGCCATTGGTTTTTATTCAGAACAAGCATATGACCATGATTTATGGACACCCTACCGCCAGGGAGTACATAAATTAGTAGATTGGGGCGATCGCATTTATATCGAAAATTACAGCTTGAAAGATCCTATACTTTATGCAGGTGCTGCTCGTGAACTAGATATCCTCAAAACCATTACCCCAGAAAGTATTCAACGGCGCTATCACTGTTCGATGGTTTTTGTCCGAGAACGTGAAATGTTTCGCGGTAGCGTGGAAGCAGGCAATCAATGCTTAATTCTTCGCAATGGTCGCCAAACATATCTTGTTAGCGAAGTAGAAATAACTGAGCATACTTGGATAAGTTTGGATCAAGGTATGGATATTGAAACCCATCAACAAGTATGGGGATCAACTACTGGCCCTTTACACTTTGAAAAACGAGAAAGTTTTGCTGATGAATTAGATGCGGTGAGCGGATGATGTTAATTCAGCTCGAATTTGTTAAACCTATAATGTTACCTCCACAGGCTGAAAAAAAAATGCGCTGCTGGATTCGCAGTCGTCACTTGATTTGTTCGGGTAACTTTTTTATCTTCGAGACACTAGAATATACGACGATTGAAAGGTTTTCTGAATGCGTTGCTTCTTTAGGAGGAACTGTAATATCTGTTGACCCAGTTAATAAAATTTGGATGGGCGATCATCGGCAAGTTATTCTATATCAAGCAAAAGCAAGTTTACATACACCTCATCACACCTTGAAACAATACTGGATAAAATACGGTGGTTTCTACACTAGATTTGATGTACGTGCTTAAGAAATATTCTTGCTAGCTTGATTCGCCTTGGGAATCTGCTCTCATGAAAAGTTCAAAAATCAATCAGGATTGAATTTTTAATTCCTCCTATAGAGGGTTGACGGCTAACTGTTAATATCTCGCTGCTAATTTTTTTGATGATTAGTTGTTAGTTATTAACCGTTAGCCGTCTGAGTTTGTTAGAAAATGTAACTAAAAAATATCTCAGAACTTGATAAATTATATCGTATTAGAAATCAATTGCGATGAATACCAAAGCTGCATTTGGCGAAGATATAGTGCTGTTTTAGCGGGGCTATATAAACCCAAACAAAGTATTATTACAACGGATATCAATAGATCCCTTGCCAACGTTCTCAACCTCAAGTCTGAACCATTTTTTACACCTACCCACAATAATCAAATTATGCCAAGCCTTTCAGATGACGAAATTAGACAAAGCCAATATCAAGCATTTTCCCAAACACAAACCATTGAACTGTGGTCTGGTGCTTCAGTTAATGATATCGAAATTGTGATTGCGGGAGTTTATCGGCAAGTTTTGGGGAATGCTTACGTGATGGAAAGCGAACGCCTCATTACCCCAGAATCACAGCTCAAACAAGGGATAATTAGTGTTCGTGAGTTCGTGCGTCAACTTGCCAAATCAGAGTTGTATCGCTCCAGATTTTTTGATAAAGTTTATCGCTACCGTGCTATAGAATTGAACTTCAAACATCTGTTGGGTCGCGCTCCTGATGACTACTCCGAGATGAAAGATCACAGCAACATTTTAGACGAACAGGGTTTTGAAGCAGATATTGATTCTTATCTTGATAGCGACGAGTATTTAAATGCTTTTGGCGACAACATAGTGCCATATTACCGGGGTTACAAAACCCAAACTGGCCAAAAAATACTGGAATTTACCAATATGCTGCAACTAGTACGGAGTAATTCCAGCAGCGACAAGAATCCAGCATCAAATAATAAACCCCAGTTAGTGCGATCGCTAATTACCAACACTCCTTACGGTAAACTTAAATCCACAGACGTTGGTGCATTGTTAGCTGAACTATTCAAACCCAAGTCTGAATCTGCTGGAGTTAATACATTTGTTGCAGCTAGTAAAGGAGCCGAACAAAGTTTGCGACAAAAAATTAAAGAACAAGAAAGCCAGATTGCAGCTTTACAACAACAACTAGCAGAGTTACGACCCTTTGCCAGCATCGGTACAACACAATTTACCACTAGTTCGCAGTTTTCTAGTTTTCAGAGTGCAAATGAATCTGCATCATTCCAAGAGCAAGCCGACGCCCAAGCAAAACAGATTACCTCATTGCAAGAGCAAATTGCTGATGCTCGACGCTTAGCCGCAGTTGGGGAAGCTCGTTTAAATAAGTGGCGCAGTCGCGTTTTTAATGGCTAAGAAAATTTGTAAATAGGCCTCAGGAAAATCCATTCTTTGTCAGGATGGGATGAAAGACGCTTTTTTAGCTCGTTGAGGCTTAACAATCAAGGGGGTGTAGGGTGTAGGGTGTAGGGAATAGAGAAATAACTCAATAACTCTTACTACAAACCTTATCTTCCCCCGACACCCCTTCTTTTCCCCACACCCTTCCTTCTCAGCACCCCCAATACCCACTCAGCCCACACCTCGCCCTGAAGGGGCTGGTCATCACTCATCAGTCAGCCTTTTCCTTTTAAGAATAGTACCAAAAGCAGCTGCTATCAGAGTTCCGAGAATGCTAGCGGGTTCTGGGATAGAAGTTTCATTCACAGGTATAGGTACTTTGATATTCAAATTCACCAAGGGAATGTTAGTCAAAGTCAAAGATGTTATAGTTGGTGAGCCAGGGATATCGGACTGGAAATCAAAAACTGTCGGAGTTAAACCACCATTACGATTGCTATATCGTTCTCCATACCCATTTATTTCAAAAGTGCCCTGATATTGCTTTTTGGTGTCTGGGTCGGTGACAGTCCCAGTGTAGAAAGCTTTGATAAAATTAAATTCATCTTGGACTACTCCTTGAAATGTGGTTCCTGGCAATTGTCCTTGGTAAACAAAGGGAGTCAACTCACCACCAGTGAGAATCGGTGATGTGAGGACACCATCGAAGGAGACAAAAGGAATGCCTTTAAAGTCAACGAAGTAATGCAGACTTCCATCAGAACGCGTTCCTACCTGGAAATAGTCTGACTTGTACACAGGAACATAATTAGGATTATTTTTAGTACCTAAGTTGCGGTAATAAGTTCCAGTGTCATCCGTATCAATACGAGTAATACTATTATTAAAATTAGGATTATTTCTGGGAAGTTCGATAGTTCCTGATAATGTGCCAGTGGTTTTAATTGTGATGAATTGAGCGGCAAAAGCGCTAGAACTACTCAAACCGATAATTGCTGCGGTCAAACTACTGCTAACAATTACACTACCCAGCTTAGCCCCTGATAAAGTTGCTTTCATGAAAAACTTGCTCCCGTAATCGCCGATAAAAATACACTTAATGCGCTGGAATTCATTTCAAATGTTTCTCCAGCACGATTTATTATTCCCAAACTGGTAGTGTAAGTTTCATTGGCAAGAAAAAGCTTGGTTGTCAAAAGCTGGAACATTTAATTCAATAATTAGTCTGCCTGAGCAATTACTAAAATAACTCTCTGCTTCATTCTAAATGAGGTATAGCTATTAGATTTGTCAACATTTAATTACTTTAGAAGTCAAAATAAGTCAGTATTATCTGAAATTTGATAAATAAAATTCTGTTTCGTATCTATTAGCGATCGCAATATTTCTCTGATATGATTCACTTTGAGAATATAGGTTGATTGCTTTTGAGCAAAAGCCGTCTCTACCTTATATAAATAAGGAGATATAGACAGCAAAGAGCTAATTTTTCATCGAAAAATTTTTAATTAACTGCGGAATGGTTAGCGTTTTTGTATCCAAATTACAGATAGAACACGGCTACTTAAACTGAGCAACCAGTGGCGCAATAACTTATGCAACGATACACATATATGAA
Source organism: Nostoc sp. PA-18-2419 (assembly GCF_005869855.1). Lineage (GTDB taxonomy): Bacteria > Cyanobacteriota > Cyanobacteriia > Cyanobacteriales > Nostocaceae > Nostoc. Next base: position 29,619 of record NZ_SZNH01000033.1, read on the forward strand.
AGTAGGCCAGTCTGTAGTATTAACTGACCACATAACAGGTGATGAGTTAGTTTTACGAGGTGATGACTATATCATTTTCGTAAATGAGGTTATCAACATGACTAAAAAGTTAGTGTTTCCCCAAGCTAAGTGGTCAAATCGTAGTGAATTCATTGACTACCATATTAGTCAATACTTTTAAAATCTGAGATGATGCCTTTAGAAGGGTGATTTATATTTCTTGACTCTTATTTTCACCACAGTTCCAATTTAGCAAGCCTTATCTGTTGACTTGTGTGTGTCCTCTTAAAACAAGAGTAGGGTGTATTGACGTGTAACACAACCCAACAAACCTGCAAATGTTGGGTTTCGCTTTGCTCAACCTAACCTACCACAAAGCAAATTTCTGATCTATTTTACGGTGATGTGTAGTTAGCCGTGGAGCGTTACAAAAAATTGTGCTTCAAATACATCAAAAAGGCTGTAAATATGTAAACATCTTCTTTATACTAGTTAAGTAACTTTACTGAGGCATTTTCTCTATTAAAAAAAATTGCTGGCAAAGTAAAATTATTTATCATTGGGATAAGGAGTATAGGTGAAACTTAAGACTTTCAATCAATCACTGGCTATTTTATTAATATTTTTAACCACCCAGATAGCATTTAGTTCTAGAGTTGGTAAAGCACAAACCCCAGCTGCACCTCTAACTACTACAAAATCAATTTGCTCTAGTCAATTGAGAACAGCTGTAGATGCTGTTATCAATCGTCCTCTATTTAGTCGGATGCGTTGGGGAATTTTGGTGCAACCTTTGTCAGTGGGGTTAACTCTTTACAATCGAGATGCTGAGAAATACTTTACTCCAGCCTCTAACATGAAGTTGCTAACAACAGCAGCTGCATTACAACAGTTGGGTGCTAATTTTCGGATTCGTACTTCTATTTATCAAGATGGCAATGGTGTTTTACGGGTTGTTGGTAGGGGAGATCCTAGTTTAAGTGATACTCAATTACAAGCATTAGCACAACAATTGAAACACAAAGGTATTACTCAAATTCAAGAATTAATTGCCGATGATAGTTATATTCAAGGAGATATTGTTAACCCTACTTGGCAATGGGAAGATGTACAATCAGATTATGGTGCCCCAGTCGACAGTTTTATTGTTAATCAGAATATTTTTAGTTTAAAATTAGTACCCCAAGCTGTAGGTAAGCCTTTACAAATAGTTTGGGACGACCCTAACGAAGCCAGACAGTGGCAGACAATTAATCAGTCAGTAACCATTGCCCAAAATCAACCGATTTATATCAATGTCACCCGCGAGTTATCGGGAACAGTATTGCGAATTCAAGGACAATTAACAGCAAATTCTGAACCTTACTCATTAGATTTACCTGTAGTTGATCCTAATTACTACTTTTTACGACACTTCCGTACTGCTTTGGCAAAAGAAAAAATACCTTTAGGAAAAACATTAGTAGTATCTGGTGGAATTAATCAACAGGAAATAGCATTTGTAGAATCACCACCTTTATCTGAATTATTGATGGAAACTCTGCAAAATAGTAATAATCTTTATGCTGAGGCATTGTTAAGAGCATTAGCTACAAAAAAACTGCGAATTAAAAATCAAACTAGCACTGATGTAGGTTTGGAAGTTGTGAAAGCAAGTTTAACTCAATTGGGAGTCGATCCAGCAAATTATGTTTTAGTAGATGGTTCGGGTTTATCACGTCGTGACTTAGTAACACCAGAAGCTTTTGTACAAACTTTGCGGGGAATGGCAAGAACGCCAGCAGCATCTATATATCGCGCATCTTTACCCGTAGCTGGTAAGAGTGGAACCTTAAAAGACCGTTTTCAAAACACACCAGCTGAGGGTATTGTGCAAGCTAAAACAGGTACGTTAACAGGTGTAGTTTCTCTGTCTGGATATGTGAATGCGCCTAAGTATCAACCATTAGTTTTTAGTATTATTGTCAATCAATCGGAACAACCTGCGACAGTTGTGCGCCAAGCAATTGATGAAATTGTCGTTTTGTTAGCCGAGTTGCAGCGTTGTTAATAAAAATTGAGAGATTCTAAATAGATTAATATGCACAATCAATCAATTGACAAAATAGCAGATCCAATCGTACCTCTATATGACACTTGGGGGGGTAAAAAAAGTGCTGGCAGGTGGTGTATAGTTCTACCATTCGATTTTACTTCCCTCTCGACTCAATTCGTCAAAGTCTTTTTTAGCCCAAGCAGCGAATCAGATATTAAGGGAGTGGTGCTTGAGTGGCAACCAAGAAACTCTTATGAAGAATACATTGAACACGTATTAAAAGCCATACGCGAGTATCCTGCTGCTATTGAAGAGCTAGCGATGCAAGTCGAACTGCTAGTATTTGTTCGCACTGAAGAATCCCCCCATCAGCCAATTCGAGCTTGGGTGAGATTCCTTGGCGAGTTGTTGATTTGTGGTGGTCTAGAGTATGGAGAGCCAGATTTCTGCTTCTCTGTGGATCACACGCTTTTTTATCCTTTTTCCTATCATAACGGCGCAAACAATAGCGAACTTTACTTAGTCAATCAGCCGCTACTGGAAAATGCCCTACGACGTTGGGAGGAACGGTTTGGTTCAATAAGCGAAGTTGAGGGTTTAAAAGGAATTTTTGAATATGGGTTTAAGCCAAAAGAAGAATGGGCTGCAAAATCAACCAATTGACAAAACAACAGATATAATCCAGCCTTTAAATGACACTTGGGGTTTTAAAGGAGCAGACGATAACTTCTGGGGAATAACTTCCTCTTTCGATTTCACTTCCATTTCCACTCAAGAACTTAATGCCTGGTTCGCTATAGTTGTGACCCACATTCCGCACCAGAACTGTCACAAAAGAAATGAAGCGTAAATTTTGGAACCAATTTTTGACTCAAAACCAAACTATGAAGGATGAAATGTTATGTCTGGCTTTCTTAATGCGTGAATTTTGTTAGCGCAGCTAAGCCGTGTTTGCGTACTCTTACAGAGAAGTAAGCTACGCGCAGCGTCTTGTAGAGAGCGTCATTTTGAACTTTGAATTCGTATTACTCCATACCCTTTTGCTGAAACATTGCCATCAACTTACGCTTACGAGCGTGGGTTTGCATCAAATTTTGCCGATAGCTTAACCAGTCAGCCTTTCTGCCAGATTCCAAATAAGCAGTACGTGCCTTTTTTAGCCATTCGATCGCATAGTAATAGTATTCTGCTTTACCTGCATCGATAATTTTTTCAGCACGGCTACCAGCATTGGCAATCACCCAATCAGGATTATTGAGGATTGCAGCATCCATTACCCGGTAAATTAATTCAGAATCATAAGAACTAAGTTCGCTAACGATCACAATAGCATCATCAATTAGCCCCTCGTGCAGGAAAATATCCACCTTGGCTGATTCTGTTCCCCAACCACTATAATTACGGATAATTTTTAACAAGTCTGTTTTGACACTTTCCCAATTTTCGCCAGCTAATTCTTGCATCTTTTGGTAATCAAAAAACGAGGGTTTGACTTGGAAAGCTGCCTTAATTGCTAATAAAGCAGCTTCACTGTTATCCAACTGTAGAGCTAAATTACTTGTCCAAATTCCCAACTCGTACTGACAATTACCCGGTAAATTTAAGCCATTCTCGGCGATATTTAATGCTTGCTGTAATGCTCCTTGAACGCTGACGAGTGTTTTAGCAAGAGCAAAGGCTTCTTCCTTTGAGATCATCTGGGTTTGAGCAGCATCAATTGCTTCTTCTACTCTGCCTAAACGCCCCAGCATTGTYAAGTACTGCTGGGTTTGCCCTTCTGCCTCGGCTAAATACAGGTATTCTTGGTAACGTTCCTGACGTTCGAGAATTTTCAGGCGAATTTGTGCTAAATCATCTGCATAGTCGGGCACATCTTCCTCCCAAGCTCCTCTTTCGGTGATATCCCCTTGGAGAACTTGCACTAACGGTGGATAATCCCAATCTTGGCGTAAAGCCTCCATAATCATCCCAAAATCAGCATTCCACTCATCTTGCCATGCTTCTAAATTTATTTGAATATCTACTTTTTCCTCTGGGGTGAGTTCGACACTGAGAATTGCATCACACCAAGCTTGATTTAGTTCCTGGACAATTTCATCATTTTCAGCACCGTATTCTGCAACATCGTCCCAATTTTCTACGCAGGTAGAAGTAATCGCCTCTAAAATAGCGATCGCATTTTCAGCCTCTCCCCGTTCGCTGAAATCTACCGCAGTTTGCACTACACTCAGCAATTCTTCAGCAATCGGGTCTTCTTCGTAACCCTCCTCAAAATACTGCACAGCTTCCCGGAGAATCTGCCGCACTTCCCGCCGAAAGGAAGCCGCATCGATAGTACTGTGTCGCACAGGTTTTATAATTCGTTCCCCGACAGCATTAGTCATCCAGTTTACACGGCGGTCAATCGCCTCAATCAGTCGCGGGTATTCTGCTACCAACTCTTCGAGCAGCCTTTGAGTTTGGACATTATCTAGACGATTAAGTAATTCTTCTAGGGTAGGGCGTTGCCGAATATGTTCTGAATGACGCGCACAGACGAGCATTGTCGCCACAATATGTTTGCACCACCCATCAAAGTTGTAAGCACAGGTACAGTTTACAGAACTCAATCCACTGCTATCAAAACTGAGGCTGACATGATAAGGTCTGGCTTCATTGCCCATAACATCTGCCTCAAGCAAACAGCCACGTTGGGTGATAGCATTGACAGCACCAGCTTGATAGTATGCCTCGCCCCGTTGGAAAGATTTGGCGTTGGCATGACGGCGGATAGTAAACTCACTAATTTGGGGAATAGACATCGGGCGATCGCCTGTGTAAGTCCTCTTGATAAATCCAGCTTATGTCTTAGACTAACGCGCTGTAAAGAATCTATAACTCTAGCTGAGTTCGATGGAACCTAACCTCAACCCCTTTGCGACAACGCCTGAGTTTTCACGGAAAGTCCTAAAACCTCTGTCAAGAAAGGGGGTAGGAGGTAGGGTGTAGGGTGTGGGGTGTAGGGGAAAATACATTTTTCACGCTTGGTGGTGAAACTTGTTTCATCGGGACTGTTTTATGTCTCCTGCCTTCTACTTATCAAAATTTCGTCTGGATTTTGTTATTTACCCGAGCAGTAGCTATTAATTTCACTGACTATTGAATTCTCTTCCTGCCCACTCTTTTGCAGAGATACCAAGGAGTTCTTTGCTGCTGAGGAATTCTTTTTATCTATAGCTGTTGCGGCATTATTCAATTCTTTAATAATGTCTTGATAAAGTTTAAGAAAGCGTCCTTGAAAACCTTGGAGTTTTTCATCTTTAATTTCTAGTGCTTTCATCTGTTGGGCAAGTGGATCTATCTTTTGGGCAAGTTCAGTTAAAGCTTTAGAACCTTTTGACTGATTGGGATTTTTCCCGAATTCCTGACCGAGAGTAGATGCTTGATTGGCAACTTTAATGATTTTGTTACATTGGGCAACTTTACTCTCTCCACAACTTACAAATAATAATGCGATCGCAGTTGTGATTGAAAGTATAAAACTTTGCTTTAATCCATGTTGCATACGTTCTATTATCTCCGACTATGTTTCTTTGAAAGTTCGGGAACGGAAATTGATAGTTAGCAAAAATGCTTTTTTCTCAAAAATTTCTATTTCTGCTTCTGATATCCTGTACGGCTAATCACTAATGATTAAAATCTCTGTCCTTGAGAGTATCAAAATAATTCATAATTGATAATGACGCTCGTTCCGACGCTCCTCCGTCGCTAACGCTTCGCTATCGCTACCGCTTCGAAGACAGTAATTCGTAGTTACAATCAGTGGGGCTTGAACCCTCTTTAATTACGAATTAGTAATTATTTGCTGGTGGCTTGAACCCTCTTTAATTATGAATTACGAATTAGTAATTATTTAGTCAATCTAAACAATAGTCTTTAACCGCAGATGATATAATATCGTGTCCGGTTTAATACTTATGATATCTGTGAGGATCGGTAATGGGTAATGGGTAATGGGTAATGGTGAAGAAAAACACAACTGTTTACTTTTTAGCAACTACCAATTATCAATTACCAAAAAGACCAACTCCTTTGTAAGTAATTAGCCGAACTTGATATAACTTCTTTATCCCTGCTACTTTATACTCTATTTCTCCGAATGTGTGTATGTAATTTTACTTAAATAAATTTATTCTGTCAATTTTGGTATTAACTTCAATGTCACAGTAATATTTGCTGTAACATTTTTTAGTTGCCACATCCGATGGTATTCAATCTGACGCCAAGGCTCAACCATATCTTTGTAGTGCTTATGGAACGCATGACCTGATTGGCCGGGGGTGTGAATCGAGAGTGAGTTATCCAAATTTTCCAAATCTACAATCATCCGCAGTGAAGGAATATCCGTAACTTCAAAGGATTTGTTTGCTTCCCAACGGTTAGCATTCACTGTTTCGCCATTACCTGCCGTGGCAAAAGCACCACGATTAAATAAAGCTTCAATTGGTGCAACCCCAGATTTACCTAAGGTGGCATTACGAAAAGTAACAGTATGCAGTTTGCCCCAATTCCAGTTTTTCGGGTCTTTACCTTGAATACGTTCTAGTTCATCCACAGCTTTAGTAAAGGATTCCCGGAGGATTTGGTCGCGGTTCTCAGCTTTTGGGGTGTTATGATTATCCCACCAAGAACTATCAGGCTGTTTGACCAGATTTGCTACCACAGCATACCAGCGATCGCCGCCATCAGGAAAGTACCTTTGAGGCAATTGATCGTCAAATGTATCTGCTAGCAAGTGTTTCCAGAATACTTCAAATAGAGCCGCAGCAGGCGATGTCATTTCCAACTGCAAATTCCAATCTCGTAGCAGTTTTTGGGCTGCTTGCAAGCGGGGTGTATCGACTGCGATTGATTGTAGTAGTGGTACTAAGGTTTGTGCATTGAGATTGCGATTATCACCCTGTATGTGCTGTACATCTTTAAGGGAAATCGGTTGAGTTTGTTGTGAAATCATCTCCACAATCCGCTTTGCCCGATAGCCATAAACCCAGTCTGCGGTAATTAAATAAGGGTATTCACGCATAACTGAATTATTTGCAGTAACAATAAAACCTGCGGTTGGATTAAAACTTTTGGGCAATTCCTCAAAATCAATATAGCCCTGCCACTCATACTCATCCGTCCAACCAGGAACCGGATAACGCCCATCTCCCTTAGCTCGAATCGGAAATTTACCAGGCATTTGGTAGCCAATGTTGCCATCAACGTCAGCATAGACCAAATTTTGAGCCGGGACATCGTAATTGCTGGCAGCAGTGCGGAATTCCTGCCAGTTTTGGGCACGATTCATTTGGGGAATGGCATACCCTAGCTTGGAAGGTTGTAGAGCTGTCCAACGCAGAGCAACCGCATAATTTGGTGGCAATTCTAGAGGCTGATAGCGAGTTACATTCAATGAGGAAAATGAGGCAGATGAAGGGGATGTTACTTGCGTATATTCTTTATTTTTGAATGCTATTTCTGAATGTAACTTAGTATGGCTGGGTTGGAACTGCTGGAGATTGGGTGAAACATCAGAGAGAATCGGCCCGTGTCGGGTATAGCGCACCGTTTGCACGATTGGCTGAGTTCCTGCAACTTGAATCGTCTGTGAAACGAGTTGCATATCAACCCATTTACCATTTACCTCATACTGGTTGGGGTTTTTCGGGTTGATTTTCTCGATGTATAAATCCATAACATCAGATTGGACATTAGTTACACCCCAGGCAATGCGATCGCTATGACCGATAACTACTCCAATCATTCCTGCAAAGGAAAAACCAGCAACATTATAAGGACATTCTGCACTCTTAACGGTACAGTGTAAGCCAACCTCATACCAAATAGAAGGAATTTGCACACTCAAGTGGGGGTCATTAGCCAAAATCGGCTTCCCTGTAGCCGTGCGTTTGCCAGATATCACCCAGTTATTTGAACCAATGCCAATTCCCGTAGAACCAATTAATTTTTCTAAAGCCATCATTGGCTGAGTAATTGATTCTAAAGCAGAGAAGAGGGAAGAAGACGCAGCAACGGAAAGACGCGGCAATGTGGGGAAAGAACTCTTTTTATCCTCTTTGTTCTCGAAGTCCGGCAAAATCACTGGTAAATCTGGAGGATACGGCGGAAAAAGTTCTTCTACCTGAGCAGGAGTGAGGGTTTTAAGCAGTATTGCACGTTCAATCTCATTCTGGAAATTTCTGCTCAAATCATAAGCCATCACCTTACCCCAAGTCAGAGAATGCAGTATTTGCCAAGGCTCTGGCTGATATCTCGGATTGAGGAATTTTAGCACAGCATATTCTAAACTCAAGGTGCTGCCTTGATGTTTTGCTAAATAAGCGTTGACACCATCAGCATAAGCTTCCAAGTACGCTCTCATCTCTGCATTAATCAGCTGGATTTCTTGCTGCGCCACTCTCGCCCAACCCATTGTTCGCAGATATTTGTCAGTATCAATTTGAGACTCACCAAATATTTCTGAGAGTCGCCCAGAACCAATGTGTCGCCAAAAATCCATTTGCCAAAAGCGGTCTTGGGCATGAGTGTAACCTTGTGCCATAAATAAATCGTGGGAATTGGCAGCATAAATATGGGGAACTCCCCATTTATCGCGCTCAACGGTTACTTCGGCTTTCAATCCGGGTAGCTGAATTGTGCCATTTTCTTGGGGAAATGATTGACGCACAATGTGAGTGGCAAGTCCGATTAACAATAGCCCCAGGACTAATAACATAATCAAAGTTCTTTGAAGAATCTGAGGAAACCAGCGTTTCCTGGAGCTTTTGATTTTGGCTTGCCGTGGCATTTTCGAGTGAAATCAAGCGACATCATACAGCTTAAAACATTACAGGTTCGTTTTTGTTCGAGTTAAGCAGCATTTATCCGACTGCTTAATCTTTGGATATGCGTGCCACGAATACTTGTAAGTCAGCTTTTAATGAGCGATCGCTTTGTTAATATCACGTGAGTTCAACTGCTCTACCTCAGATTAGCCGAACGGCATAGATTGCGCTCCGTAAAAAAGTGCGAATAAGTGTTCAGACTTGAGGTAGGGTTTACTTACACAGCTACAATAATCTTAAGAATACTTTGAACTAGCCTAAAAATATTTTTAAGTATGATCGCCGGAGGCAAAAAATGAGCTTAGCTGGATTAAGAATTGTGTTGGTAGAGCCAGCTGGGCCGATAAATCTTGGAGCGATCGCCAGGGTAATGAAAAATTTCGGGTTACATTATTTAGTATTAGTAAATCCCCAATGCGATCCCCTATCAGCAGAAGCTTTGAAGATGGCTGTTCATGCTAAAGAAATTTTAGAATCTGCGGTAGTAGTGGCAACCTTACCAGAAGCATTACATGGATGTGTTAGGGCGATCGCTACCACAGGTCGCATTCGTAGTTGGGAAATACCTTTAGAAAACCCCCGCACTGCACTACCATGGCTACTGGAGGAACCAAAAAAACCCGCAGCCTTGATTTTTGGTAGAGAAGACCGGGGATTAAGCAATGAAGAATTAAATTATGCTCAGCGGTTTGTTTGCATTCCCACAAGTCAAAATTATCTATCCTTGAATTTAGCTACTGCTGTAGCAATCTGCTGTTATGAATTGTCACAATCTGCCCAGCCAAGAGAAACTCAAACCTTACCCCAAACCGAACTCGCATCTTTAGATGTTGTGGAAGCATACTACCAGCAATTAGAATCACTATTATTGAAAATTGGTTATTTGTATCCACATACCGCAGCTAGTCGCATGGAAAAATTTCGCCAACTGTATAATCGCGTTGGGCTGCAAAGTGGGGAAGTAGGAATGCTGCGAGGAATTTTACGCCAGGTAGAATGGATGCTTGAAAGCGAGAAGGATGGTGAAAACTTATAATTATTAGTTTAATATATACGCAATCATCCCCCCAAAATATTTAATATGGCTTAAATTAAACACAAAAACGCTACTTAGTGGCAAAGTGGAATTTGAGGATTATTATTGCTTGAAGGTTAAGTTTTGGGTCAGGAGTCTGCCAGAAAACAGTCCAGTGGGTCACAAGGAGTAACAGTGTCAGAGTCGAGTGACGAACTAACAGCTTTCTCGCGGCGTCAACCCTTAAACCGCCGCCAGCGTCCACAAAAGGTTCAAAAAGTGGCACCGAAGAAAGTGAAAGCTAATAACCAGCAGCAAGTTGTTGCTGGAAAAACGGCGCTAGCACGCCCAAAAAATCGCATCAGTCCTCCGGCAACCCCAGCGGCTACACGCAAGGTAAAATCGGAGTTACTTATGCCAGTGGCAGTCAAACCAATACCGACCGTAAAGGGAACTCCCTTGCAACGAAGTACTGCAAGAGTTAAAACAGTGCGGATGGAAAAGCCAAGAACCAGCAGACGTTCATCCCACAAGACGCGGTTAAAGCCAACAGCTAAAGCCATATTGTATGTTCTGCGGTTGTTGATTGTGGGTGTTGGTATGGGGGCAATTGTGGGCACTGTGTTATCTATATTAGACCCAGCTAATCGGATTACTACAAATTCAGCGCCCCAATCTAGTAATAGTAATGTGGGACAATCGCAGCCGCAACCCACCCCTACTCCCCCAGCTGCATCTTCAAGCCTATACTTATCTCAGGAAATTATTTCCTTAAAAAATGCGGTGCAGAATTTGACCACCAGCAACCTAAATCTGAAACCTGGAGTTTTCCTAGTAGATTTGGATACTGGTAATTATGTAGATATTGATGCCTCTACCAGTTTTCCTGCGGCTAGCACAATCAAATTGCCGATTCTAATTGCCTTTTTCCAAGATGTGGATGCAGGAAAAATTCGCCTCGATGAAATGCTGACCATGCAGCAAGATGCGATCGCAGGTGGTTCAGGAAATCTGCAATACAAATCAGCCGGAACCCAATACGCTGCTTTGGAAGTCGTCACTAAAATGATTACCATCAGCGATAATACAGCCACAAATATGCTAATCGCCCGATTAGGAGGGATAGACGCTTTAAACCAGCGTTTCCGCAGTTGGGGATTGACAACGACAGTGATTCGCAATCAACTGCCAGATTTGGAAGGCACAAACACCACTAGTCCCAAAGAACTAGGGAATTTGATGGCGATCGTCAGTCAGGGAAATTTAGTTAGTGTGCCATCACGCGATTTAATGCTCGATATCTTGCGTCGTACCCAGAAAGACACTCTGCTGCCATCTGGTTTGGGAACAGGTGCCAGAGTGTACCACAAAACAGGTGATATTGGCACAATGCTGGCAGATGCAGGTTTAATTGTTGTTCCCACTGGCAAGCGCTACGTAGCTGCTGTCATGGTACAACGCCCCAACAACGACCCTCGCGCTGAAAAACTGATTAGCTCGATTTCTCGGGTCGCTTACCAAGAGTTTAGCCAAAATGCTGTTACACCCAGCAGTACTACAAGCACTATACCTGCCAGCGGTTATCAACCCCAGATTGTCAATCCTGTTTTACCCAACGGGACCACAGGCAATGTACCCATGAACGGCTATCAAGCTCCGATTATCAGTCCTGTACCCACAAATGGTTATTCATCTCCAATTATTAATCCACAGTATTACCCCCCAAGATAATTTGGAATTATTGAATTTTTAACTTGTATTTCTCATAATATCTACCACTCCTTAGATAAAATTTTTTGTGGGAATTTTTGAATAATTAATACCAATTCTCAAAAATAAAATTATAAATGATGACGCGGGGACTGGGGAGCAAACAATTAATGACTTGGAGAACGACATTCATCTTTATTGTACTGGCAACCCTGGTTACCGTACTTGTAGGTTGGTTGACCTCAATTGGAATATTACCAATTAGTCCAGTGATTAACTATAGCGATGCAGGACTGAGATTTATTCATGTCTGGATATTGTTAGCGATCGCAATTGGACTTGTTCTTCCTACAATTGTATTTCTTGTTTGGTTAAAAAATCCTCAAGTTCGGAAAATATTTGGTTTTTATTTATTAGTGATTGTCATCCAAATTTTCACTGAAAATATAGTTAGTAGTCTTTGGTTAAAAAGTTTAGTAGTTATTATTGGTACACTTTACACTACATTTCGAGTTTGGCAACTTTGGTACGAGCAGCAATCTCTTAAAACTACTAATTTATCTCAACTCAACTTGAAGATAATTAGTAGTGTCTTGTGGCTGCTGCTTGGGTTTTGGTCAAGTAATTTAATCATGCTGTTGACTCTCTCCTGGCCAAGTATTTTATAGTTTTGCAAATTTAAAGATGAAATAGCTTAATATTCAGACGCTCTCTAGGAAACGCTCTTGCTAGCTTCCTTCTCCGTAATAATACGCAGACTTGGCTTAGTTGCCCATCATTCAGTCAAACTCCAATTTATGCACAATTATGATGCCTCAGCGGAGCGTCTTTGGCTTTGCTCTTGAGTTCTGAACTTCTTTATAAATCTAGCTATTGTTAGATGCTGCAATTTTGTTAAAAGCTATAATTTACATCTGTTGCACCGAGAGATTAACTTGTGGATGCTATATTAGAACGATCGCACGAATTAAAACAAGCCTTAGTTGATTTTGTCTTAGATGCAGAAGGCGAGCTCGCGCAAGCACTGGAAACTTATGCAGCTGCACAACTGCGCCGTGGAAGTGGTGACAGTACACAGCAGGACTTAATCATTGATCGCTTTCTCACAGAAGGAAAAGTTGGCGAACACTCACCATTAGAGTTGTTTATTGAAAGCGAGCCAGATTTAGACCAGAGCGATCGCAACTTAATCAACAGTTGGCATCGTAGTTTTATTGGCTTATTTGCCATTACTAACATCCTACCTGATGGCTTTGAATTAACCAACTGGTTGACAGACAAACACTACACTGTCAAACCAAACAATCCTCAAACATTACAGGCAATATCTCGCTTGAAAGTTGGAGAAATCTTATTAACTCGCATTTCTCCCGTTACTGACAGCTATTGGATATTCTCTGGCCCTTACACACTCATGGGTAAATTAGGTAAGCCAAAACTGGCTGTGGCAATTGGTAATTTCAAAGAAAACTATAAAAGTAATCTTTACAGCGATGCTCCCGACTTGCTAGAGGAAGCTTGGCAATCGGTAGCACAATATCATCAACAGTTTATCGACTTTTTTGGTACTGATGAGATTACATTACCTGGTTACCAGCTAAATAAAAAAATAGCAGAATTCCAAGAGGTAATTACTGAAAAAACCTTGGCAGCAGCAGGAATTGATACTTCCAAATCTCTGGCGGAAGTAGCAGAGGAAGCTGGCATTGATGATGAAGAAATCAAAGCCGCAGCAGCAGAATTTGGTGCCGACTCTAACGCCGTTGCTCAGATATTTAACAACAAAAAGGGCAATTCTAAAATGGTGATGCCCAAGGTTGATTTACCTGCTGAACTTAAGAAAGCAGAACAGGTAACGGCTCTTTCTCATCCTCGTTGGGGACAAATGTTTTTACCAACATATAGTAAGGTACAAACAATTTTACTGGCAGAGGATTGGCAAAGTATTGAAGGTGGCGAAAAACTAATTCGCTACTACCTCGAAGACAAAAGTATTAATGCCTTTATTTGGCATCGATTAGCGCAACAATATCCAACTCAATTAGAAAATGTCTTGCAGAAATATCTCCAACGTCCAGAGTTTCGCCTTGAAAGTGACTTGGACACACTTTTACAAGAATTCAACAAACCTCTTGAACCAGAGTTACCGGAAATTGCTAGTGTCCCAATACATTTACACAACTTATTTCAGGAAGCATTAGCAGAAGTTAATAAATCTAAACCGAAAAGTAAGGGGCAACAAAAGTCAGCAAAGGGTTTTCAAAGAAGTTAATAGGTACATAGAAAACCCTCTCATTACCTATGTAGGATGGGCTTCTAGCCCGTCCAGTGCGAACAAGATCCCGAATAAAAAATTTATTGTAACAATTTAGCGTACGCTACTACTTAAGATTTACTTGATAAATATTGTCTACGGACTGACAAATAATATTCCACTGTTCATAGTCATCAGTCAGCAACTTCAAACGGAATAATTTATTCGTTGAAGTTCCTCTGAAATAGAATTGCTATACATATTTAATGAGCGCTAGATATCAACTGAGCAATCTCATCTACAATTTCCTCTGGACTCTCAAGCTTGACTAGAAATCTATCGAAGCCAGCATTCAAAGCTTTATCACTTGAGAATTCCCGTGTATAAGAAGTAATGGCGATCGCAGGCAATTCTCTTAGGGATGGGTTAGAATGCACTCGAATTTGCTTAATTAACCAATTTCCATCATGATTGGGCAACTTTATATTGCACAACAGAAGATGGGGATGAAGCGATTCGATCAAGGCAAAGGCTGCTTCTGCATTACTCAAAGCCATCACCTGTGCGCCAGCTGTTTCTAAAATAAAGATGAGTAAATCTGCAATCTCTGGCTCATCCTCTACCAGTAAGATCAGAATGCCACTAAGTTGCTGAAGCGAATTTACCTTAGTTTCTTGGTTGAATTTTTGCTCGATTGTCATACCGTCCTTTTTTTGCCTGCTATATTCTGCTATTTCTATTGCAGCGCATGGAGCGGAATAAGTATTCACCCTAAATACACAAACTTGAGGTGAAAAGCTTTATCAATATGAAGAAACTAATTTATCAATCAACATTGACCGCCCTGTCAAATTAGCGATCGCCTCGACTAAGTTTTCTGTGTTCACAGGCTTTAAGAACCATTGGTCAAACCTTGCTTCCGGCTTTGAAAATCCGGCTTCTGACTGTCCGAGTGCTGTGAGTGCGATAACAGGAGTGGGTTTTTCGAGCGGCTCTTCGATTTGCCGGATCTGACGTAGTAGCGAATAACCATCTTCATCGGGCATGGCAATGTCAGTAATTACTAAATCTGGCCAAAGTTCGACAAACGCTCTTAAGGCTCGATCTACCGTGAAAGTTGAATGAACTTCGACCCCATAAAACTCAAGCAAACAAGTCATCCAGACACAGGAATCGAGATCGTCATCAACCAATAGTATTCGCAATCCGTCGAGTGTAGAAATGTTAGGAATTGCCATGACTAGGAGTCTCACTGTAAGTGAATGTCTTACTATCTAACAATAATTTAAGAATTAGTCTAGTTTCAGAAAAAATAAGATTTTCCTTATTTTCCTTAACATTTAGCAACATTTTTTCTCAGAATTGAACTGCCTAACACAGAGAGTAGGAATCCAGAAGCAAAGTGCTGTATTCTCGAATAGTTAAAGTACAGGGCTTTGCAATCTACTATACAAGTATTCCTCTGACCAAGGTAAGCTTTATTTTTGAATGAGAAAAACTTCAAATAAATTTTATAAGTTTAAAAATCTTAATAATTTTTATAATATTTTATATTTTGACGCTGCATTTTTGTAGTACTGATGACAAATATTTTTTGGTAATAGGTAATTAAAGAAAAGCTCTTACCCATTACCCATAACTGATTACCGAGGTTCAGATTGAGTTGACACTGTTAATACTTGTGGTGGTGTAGCATCGGGTGGATAGAGAAAGTCTACTTCTACTAAAGAGCGATCGCCAGCTTTCATATTTAATAAAACTAAGGGTTCTCCTGGCTGACCTCGCTTTTGTACTAAATGCACAAACTCTGTTTTTGGTTGATTTTCCTCGTCTGTGTAACGTACCCGCACTGTTCCTCGGAAGAATACTTCACGGGCTGGTATACTCAAAAAGCGTAATCCTGGTTTAACTAACTGCTCCTCTTTGAGTGGAGTTTGGATCGATACACTCACAGTTTGCGGACTTTGGCTATTGTTATATAACGGCAACTTCAGACTATATTGAATTCCATAGTTACCATGAGCACGATATGCAGTGTCAGGATAGCGCACCAGCATCTTAGCACTTTGAATTTGACCAGTTCCTAAAGTACCGCCATGCAGGGTACTCAAAGCATAGGAAAACATTTCACCAGGTTGGGGAATCGTTAAATACTTGACTTTAGGATTATCTACTAATAAGGCTCTCCACTGGGAACCAGCAACCACTCCAGCAACACGCCCATAAATTATTGGCTTGTTAGTTTCTTCTAGGGGAGTGGGAGTTTTATCCCGCGGCCCAGCCAAATCACCATTATCTAATAAATTTTCCCACTCTTCCAAAGTCGGCGCACGTTCGCTACCATCAGGATTTATTTGGGCGAACATCGCTAGGCTAGCAGCATAAACAGTACCATTACTCCGCAGTCGCATTAATGTAGACCGACCATTAAGAGGTGGCGTCAATCCCTGTACCGGAATTGGTAAATTTAGTAACATCCGACTTTGCCCTGGTGGGATGTTTATTTGGGCGGGGAAAATTTGTTGTCGTTGTCCCCTTAATATATCAGTCATAACGCGATCGCCCGGCCCAGCAAAAATTTTCCCTAAGGGATTTTGGCTAAAAGATGGTAACTCAATAAATGGTGCATCTGGTTGACTCAAATAACTCGCCGCCTGCAAAATATTTACTTTCACCGATTCCGCACCAGGGTTATGCAAAATTATTCCCAGATAAAGAGAACGTAAATTTTCTGGTGGTTCAGCTTTCGCAATATGGTGAGCAAAAATATCAAATCGCCCTCGAAAGGGAAAATTTAAATGTGCTGTTGGCACTTTTTTACCATCTGCTGGAAAAGTCGAAAGTAAAATTCCTTCTCTCAAAACTAATTCCGGACTATTGCTATTAAAAGTTGGCACTGTATCCAACTTGCCTGGTAAAGAACGCACTTGTTGTGATTGCACCACTTCTTCAGGCGGTGGTGTAACAGGCGTGAATTGGGCTATTGGGGAAATTAGTAACAATGGCAACATTTATTTAAGTATTAGTTTGAACACACAGACACTAATAACTTGATGAAAGTGCCAGATTGTTAATAATTAATAAGAAATCAGCAAGAATACCACTTAAATTTTCTCCATTGAGAACCGGAATGTGAACAAAGATACAACGCGCCGACAGTTGGCTTTGGTTTAAGTAGTCCAACACACAATAGTAAAGACCTTCGCAAACAAATTTACCGCAGTCATGGCTAATCTCAATTGCTGCGGCTCCTGTGATTAATTTTTCTAAATCAACATCTGTGTGCAAAACACTTTCTCCACAGCTAGCGGTTAATTCCACGCTTAACTGTGCGCGACTTGCAGCCATACCACAGCAGACGATGTAATCGGGTTGAATAGACTTGATATTTTCAATTACCTGAGAACTGGCCAGTTGCACATCTACGGGTAACCGATGCAAAAAAGTTAAATTATGGGGAATCAACTGAAGTTTCGTAACTTCTATTAATAAATCATCAGATGAATTTGACTGTTGATCGCTTAGCCAAGTGTCAAAGGAAGTTAATAGAATTCTTTTGAACATAACAAATATTATTTAAAATAGGAATATTATTTAGAATAGAAAAACCCTCCATAATAATTTTACAAGGAGCAGGTAAATGCCAGTGATTGCGGTCGTAGACTACGAAATGGGAAATTTGCATTCAGTTTGCAAAGGGTTGGAAAAAGCTGGAGCAACTCCTAATGTTACTTATTCTTCAAAAGAATTAGAGCAAGCAGATGCAATAGTTCTGCCGGGAGTGGGAGCTTTCGATCCCGCAGTTCAACATTTACGATCGCGTGGTTTAGAACAACCGATTAAAGAAGCGATCGCTTCTGGCAAACCTTTCTTAGGCATCTGTTTGGGATTGCAAATTCTTTTTGAATCAAGTGCAGAAGGTATCCAACCGGGACTGGGAATTATCAAAGGAAAAGTACGACGATTTCGTCCAGAACCAGACATTACTATTCCTCATATGGGTTGGAATCAGCTGGAAGTGACTCAACCAAAAAGTCTTTTATGGGAGCATTTACCCTCGAATCCTTGGGTATATTTTGTCCATTCTTACTATGTTGACCCCATAGAAGAGCAAATGCGTGCAGCAACCGTCACCCACGGTACTCAAACTGTAACAGCTGCGATCGCCCATGAAAACCTGATGGCAGTACAATTTCACCCCGAAAAATCTTCTAATATCGGATTGCAAATCCTGTCTAATTTTGTTGCTCAAGTACGGGAAAAAATTCCTGCCTAATAATATTTTTGTCCTTCGTCATTTGTCCTTTGTCGTTTGTGAAAAAATGAAAATCACCACTGACCAGTAAACATTGACTAATGACCAATGACTAATGACTAATGACTAACGACCAATGAGCCTGAGAATTTACGGAAATCGCCAGCTAAAAACTTTACCAGGTAAAGAGACTAGACCTACTAGTGCTAGAGTCAGGGAGGCAGTCTTTAATATTTGGCAGGGAAAAATTACAGGTTGTCACTGGCTAGATTTGTGTGCTGGTACTGGTTCAATGGGCGCAGAGGCTTTATGTAGAGGAGCCGTCTTAGTCGTGGGAATTGAAAAATCGAGCCGAGCCTGTGCCACTATTCAAGAAAATTGGCAGCTCTTAGCTAATCCCGAACAAGAATTTCGGATCATGCGGGGAGATATTATTGGGCAGTTAAAGACATTATCAGGCAAGCAATTTGATAAAATCTACTTCGATCCACCTTATGCCAGTGGATTGTATGAGCCAGTTTTAAAAGCGATCGCTCACCATCAACTTTTAGATCCTAACGGTGAAATCGCAGTTGAACACGCTTCACAAGGTTGGACATTAACAGAGATTCCTAATTGGGAAATTTGCCGCCAGAAAGTTTACGGCAACACATCACTTACTTTTTATAGAATTGCACCTTAGGGGGATGAGGAGATGGGGAAATGGCGAGAGAATTTCACCCCACCACCCCATCACCCCATCACCCTCCTAGCTCATTGAAGCGCTTAAATTGCTTATAAGCAGCGTAAAACAGTCCAGAAAGAGTAACGAAAATTAGGCCAAGGACAATACCTGAGAGCAGGGGTTCAACCACTGTAAGTCTCCTCTTTGCAATTATTCAATATTTGTTTCCCGTTTTTGATTTTACCAAATTCGGTATGAATCCTGCGTTCTATAACCTTTTGCAAGGACGACCATCCAGATTAAAATTGTCTTCTGTGCTTGCAGACACAATCAAGAACTTTTAAGCTATGTGTAGGAAATGAAAACTTTTTAGCACACCTAGACCTTCACCGCAAACCTTTTGAATAACCAGATTACCAAACCTGAAATATTGATTCAGCGCATCGTTTTATTGACGCTGGCCATCCTGCTAGCAGTCCCTTTGGGCTTTTTTGGTGTTCATTTGGTTCGAGCTTCTGATCCTTATGTCAAAAGCGTTTTATCCCTAACAGGAAACCCAATTCAAGGACACGCTATTTTTCAAATTAATTGTGCTGGTTGTCATGGCTTGGAAGCAGACGGACGAGTGGGGCCGAGTTTGCAAGCTGTCTCTAAGCACAAGTCGCAGTATGGACTGATTCATCAAGTCATTAGTGGCGAAACGCCCCCAATGCCAAAGTTCCAGCCTAGTGCCCAAGAAATGGCAGACCTTTTGAGCTACCTAGAGTCGTTGTAACACGTTAGATTCTTTGGTTGCGAAATACGTAAACCCCTCATCCAAAAAGGTAGTATTAAATATGCTGCCTTTTTCAGTACATGAAAATTTTTAATATATCTTAACAAATTATCAGAATTTCCAGATGTACTTTACTCTTTATTTATATCTGCTGGTTTTTACGTAGAATCTATGATAAAAACTCAGATAAATTGTATATTTTAAAGTATATTAGCGAATTACTATATTAATTATTCCCAAACTGAGGTTAGCGTACCTAACTCAGTGGGATTAAGGCAAAAGTTCCCATCGGCTACGGTATAGCTTCTTTGACACACCAGATATTCTTAAGATGCCCCAAAGCTAATGATTCAAGCGCTCCAAATCGGTAATCGTACAATCGCAGCTAGTGAACTGATTTCTTTACTGGCGAGTTATCAAATGCTGCCACAATTGCAGCGAGAATTAATCGTTGATGAAGCGATCGAGCAAAGCTCACGCTCCGCCAATGTCGTAATCGAGTTTACACCTGAAGAAATAGCCCAAGCTAAACAGCAGTTTTACGCTGAAAAACAGTTGAAAAATGAAGAAGACGTTCAAGCTTGGATGGCACGTCAAGGTGTGACTTATGAACAATTAGAAGGGATTACCACTCGAAAGCTGAAAATTGAAAAATTTAAGCAAGCGACTTGGGGTAATAAGCTCGAATCCTACTTTTTTCAGTCCAAGTCAAAACTTGACAAAGTAATTTATTCTCTATTGCGAACCCAGGATGTGGGAATTGCTCAAGAACTTTACTTTCGGATTCAAGCTAAAGAAAACTCTTTTGCTGACTTGGCGCGGGAATATTCACTCGGGCCAGAAGCCCAAACTGGCGGTTTAGTAGGCCCAGTTGAACTGAATGCCTTACATCCGCTAATGGTGCAAATGCTCTCTAGCAGTCAACCAGGTCAAATATTACCCCCTACCCGCATTGCTGAATGGTTTGTGATTTTACGGCTAGAAAAATTTATCCCCGCACAATTGGATGAATTGATGAAAACCCGCCTACTGAATGAACTATTTGAAACTTGGCTACAAGAACAACAAAAACAAATCATGTCTGCACAACGAGAACAAGCTGCAACACAGACACAGGAAGATGTTTAAAAGCCATTAACCTAAGTATGAGAAAGTGACTGTTTTTACGATACAACCTGATGCTCTTTGCGCCAAGCCTGAGGAGGCAAACCGTGATGTTGGCGAAACTGGCGGGAGAAATGGGATACATCTTGATAACCCAATGCTTTAGCAATTTTCTCTATCGTCTGATTATTATTTTGCAGTAAGGAACGAGCTCCTGCCATTCGGCGTTTGACAATCCAGCAGTTAACAGTCTCTCCTGTTTGCCTTGCTACTCGGTTAGTTAAGTAAGCCGGTGAGTAACCAACTGCAACAGCCACATCACACAAAGTAATTCCTTGGTGGTAATGGGCTTCGATGAAGTCAAAAACTTCTTTTAATTCGGGAATGCAAGGAAAGATAATGGATTCTCCATTGGAGGCTTCAGTTGGGGACGCTACGCCAACACTAACCTCAACATTACTATCTTGTGCGATCGCTATACTATGATTATCTATAAATACTGATTTCGAAGCTTTATCGAATTGAATTGCACACCAGGATCGGAGATTAGCTTGCTTTTGCAGTCGGGTAGCGATCGCTCTGAGCAATTCCTCTAGTGTAGAGGGTTTGGTAAGATAGTCATCTGCCCCCAATTCCATAGCTTTGCGAACATCTGCTCTGGCGCTACTGCCAGTCAGAAAAATAAAGGGAATAATCGCTGTCAGAGGATTTTGGCGTAGCATAGCTAGAACGCTATAACCATCGATATCCGGCATTGTAATATCGCAAATTACTAAATCTGGTATAGACTCTTGTGCTTGTTGAATACCAGCAAGACCATTATTAGCACCTATCGGCTCAAAACCTTTAGCTTTAAGACCCTTTAAATAAAGATTGCGCGTCACGTTATCATCTTCAATGACAAGAATTTTCTTTGACGATTGATACATTATTTAGTCTCACCAAAACTTTTTGCGATAAATAATTGCTAGACTCTTGCCTCAGGTAAAAATAGAAATAAGATTAATTGCCTTTTTTTAAGAGTTAGGAATGTTCAAATATTAAATAAACAATTATCTTGATTTCAACACTCATAACTCAGAATTAATGAACTTATGATTTCATTATTGGCAACATCACAGTAAAGGTACTGCCCACATCAACTTCGCTTTCTACAGAAACTTGACCTTGATGTAAGTCTACAAGAGTTTTCAGAATCGATAGCCCCAGTCCAGTACCAGGTATATGATCAATATTACTACCTCGAAAAAATGGCTCAAACAGTCGTTGTTGATCCATTAGCGAAATACCAATACCTCTATCTTGTACCTGGAAAATTACTTTCTCTTTATTCCAAGATAACTGCAAATCAACTACTAAATTGCCAGGAGAATATTTAATTGCATTATCAAGCAAATTCTTCAAAATAGGTTCTAATAGTTTTTTATCTATACAAGCTATTGAAGAATTCTCTTGACTGATAAACTTTATCTGTTTTTGGTTAACATTCATCTGCATTTGGGCAACTATATCATGACAGAATTGAACTAGCTCAAGCGGCTTTGGATCAAAGTTGAGTTTTGCTGATTCTGCCTTAGAGAAGAACAGAATATTATCCAACATCTGGCTGAGTTCTTCAGTGGCTATTTGAATGTGATCGAGTAATGGTTGTATTTTCTTCTGTGTACGTTTATCTACTTCTTCCTTTAGTAAGCTATTAGAAAATGAAACAATATTCAGTGGAGTACGAAATTGATGACAAACCATAGAAAGAAAGCTGGCTCTAAGTTCGCTCAATTGTTTTGCTTTTTCTAAAGCTTGATTAAGGTTTATTTCTGCATGTTTGTAATCGGTAATATCGATGCTTGCAATCATTTCGACTGGCTTTCCACCAAAATCCAGCACTCCATCCAGCATTACAACTGCACAAGCTAGCCAGCGTTCCGTACCATTTTTTGTGAGAATATTCATCTCTTGGTATTCAAAGTTAGCTGCCTCAGCTTGGTTACGTCCGTGTCTGCGTTTTTTACTTTTAATTAGTCGGCGCAAATCAAAACCTGTTAGCAATTCCTGTTTTGTGTAGCCAGTAAGTTGCTCTACTGCTCGATTTACGTAGCAAAGCCGCGTACCTTGAATCAAGAAAGTGCTAGCATCCGTTGTTTCTGCTAAAGTCCGAAATCTAGCTTCGTTCGTGCGTAATGCTTCTTCAGTTCGTTTAGAATCAGTAATATCCCAAATACTCCAGACCCTACCAATAATTTTGCCTCCAAGCCAGTGAGGTTTAGAGCAGTGTGCAAAGACTCTTCCATCGTTTAATTCTAAAATGTCATAGCTCTCGAAATCAGATTGGCTAGATACTTCCCAAACGAGCCGACTAAAAGCTTGTGGATCTTTAAGTTGCTTCTCAAAAAAGGCTTTGCATTGAGGACATTTTTTGGATAGCATTAAGGATTCTGGGATCTGCCACATATCTAGAAATTTCTGATTTAAGCTCAGAATATCTCCCTCAAAGTTAACTACAACAATCCCAATGGCAGTAGATTCGAGAGTGGAGCGAAGTAAAGATAGGGATGCTTCTAGTTCTATTTCTTTGGCCTTGAGTTCAGAAATTTCCTGTTGTAAATAGTCTCTAGCACCCTTGAATCCATCAGTCCACTTTTGTAGACTTAATTCTACTATTTCATCAGTTTTCTCTCGGACAAAGGCACAACCAAATTCCATATCTTGGTCTTTTACATAGGTAATGGATATTTCTACTAGAAATATCCGACCTCCCTTTGTCCGATACCGAGATTTAAAAGTAAGAGAATTTTGCAATCTAATATCTGACCAATTGTGTAGCGAAAAGTCTACATCTAGATCATCCAGTGTCATTGAAAGTAATTCTTCACGCGAATACTCAGTCATCAGACATGTAGCATCATTGACATAGAGAAACTGCGCGTTTGCTCCTAAACAGAAGGCAGCATCTACAGCCTGATTTATCAGGAAGTGAGCAAATTTCATCTCTACTTCTGGCTGTAAGAGCCGCTGTGTGTTGGATGTAGTTAATGTATAATCGCTAGGATTCATATCTCTACTTGCTCCTTGTAAGCAATCAGCACCATAGCTGTTAATGAGTTAATAATCCCAATCACTTAAAATCCTTAATACAGTGTTAGGCTGCTGAAAATCGAGTTATTTTGCGAATGAAATAAAATTATTAACTAACTTTACAAAACTTATCATATCAACAAAAAGAATAAAAAGCTAAGATTTTAACCCAAAAATCCTAAAAAAAAATTAAGATAATTAAAGTTGATTATTGACTAAATTAACTTTTTATGCATATAAGACATTTAGACTAATCAAATCAAGATTAGTCCATCAAGCTTATTAGGTAAGAGTTAAAAACCCTTAATCTATTAAGTTAAAAACTATTTAAAATTTTAATTGCGTCAATATCACAGCTAACGAGTAGCTAACGACATAGATACACCAACCAGAATCGTACCTGAGAGCAACCTAGAAAATTCCTAAAAAACCTATAATCTAAGCTTTTTGATTTTGAATTCCACATAATMTTGCAAACAAGCAAGCTAAGCGCAGCTTCTTATACAAATACGGTAC
This sequence comes from Nostoc sp. PA-18-2419, assembly GCF_005869855.1. Lineage (GTDB taxonomy): Bacteria > Cyanobacteriota > Cyanobacteriia > Cyanobacteriales > Nostocaceae > Nostoc. Next base: position 53,885 of record NZ_SZNH01000033.1, read on the forward strand.
TAGTGTATAGTCGTTTGATTGTGAACATAAATGAATTTGCCCTGGTTGGATAGGCTTTGATAAGCAAAAATTTGCTAAGCAATTCATTTTTTAATCAATACCTTCGCCAAAATTAGAGTATTAGAACTAAATAAAAAAGCTAAATTCCCTAGCTAGTAAAGGTTTCCCGCTCTTAAATTTGTGTTGAAAACCATATCCCGAAAGCGGGACTATGGAGACATTTTAAAAATTAGCAAAGGTATTGTTAACTTATTTTAACGTGCACTCTCAGGGATTTAACTATAGAAAAATGCCTCTAGTCATCTGTCTCAAGAAATACATTGTAATTTTTGCTGATTCTGGGCGAAAAATTAAAGGCAACTTTTTCACAACAGACGGTAATTAGGGGACTGACAAATAAAAAATATTTCGCTGCTCACACTCAACACTCAACAGTTATCAGTCATCAATCAGCAACTTCAAATGGGACAATTTATTTGTTGGAGTTTCTAGCTTAGAAGCTTTATTTTGTAGTACATTGCTACAATCATCTCTTTTAGCTGAAAGTCTTGTCTGCCAAGAATTAATGATTTTACTCTGGAGGAAGTAATTTTATAGGGATAAGTAAATCAGCGTGATTAAACTAAACTATGTAAATCTTTGTTATGAAAAAAACTAAAGGTTATTTTCTTTGTCCTCTTATACCTTAATCTTATTAATATAGTTTTGTTTATTCCCACCGACTTTCTTAACGCTTAGAAACCTGTTGTGATTGCTCAGGCTTTAATTTTGTCTGATTTTGGTGATGAGTTAAATCAACGAACTTATTAGCTTCACCTTTATTCACCAATACAATCTAGCCAGATGTGAGAAGTAAGCTCAAACACTTTTGATGTACATCAAAATTAAAACATTTTTTACTGTAAATCTAGTCATATAGCTAAAGAGCGATCGCAATCAACTAATCTTCCTAAGTAGTTAAATGGATATTGTAGCCATCGCCACAAAAGCGAAAAATTTGACATGGTAATCGAAAGATTTTTCATTGCACACTAATCTTGATTAGATTAAATCTCATCAGTTGCTCAAACTTTATACACGCTGAGTGTTAGGTAACTAGTGTAATCATCATATCAGCGAAAAATTTGACACGCTGATCAAAAGATTTTTGATTGCACATCTCTATTTATCTCCTTTATTCTAATTTCTGGAAGCACAGCTTTGATTACTATAGGCTTTGCAAAATTTTTTTAGTAATCGGCTTACAACCATTAATCAGTAGCGCTCGAGCCTTTCTACTATCTACTAAGCTTGGTGATAACTGTGAAAAATATAGAGTCGTCTGTATTAAATATTTTCACTGCTGTGATTGTAAACCGAGCAGCATTTATGTAACTTGATGTAATTACGTGAAATCTATGAGTCAAAACTATACAGGTTCAAACTCTCCTCTAATTGCTACTGAGCCATACAACGAATTCCCACCAAACAAATATGTAGAATCTGTGTCTAACTCTCATCAAATTGATGAATCCCAGAAGAATGGGGAAATTCAACCTTTTTTCTCCAATGAAACAACCCCAACACTCTCAGTTGCAGATGCGATCGCCCAGATGTTAGTCGATTTGGGAATAAACTACGCCTTTGGTGTTGCTGGTGGGGCGATGGCAGGCCTTTGGGGCGCATTATCGAATAGCACCATAGAGGTGTTGAACTTCCGTCATGAAGCAGGAGCCGCCTTTGCAGCGACCGAAGCATATTTTGCTAGTAATCGCCCTAGTGTAGTCTTCACCACAGCAGGCCCGGGGATCACCAACGCCCTCACCGGCTTATTTGCGGCTCGTGGCGAAGGTGCAAAGGTGATTTTGCTATCGGCTTGTACCTCCGCACCACAGCGTGGACGTTGGGCAATTCAAGAAACCAGCACCTACACATTGCCGAGCGGAGGAATTTTTACGCCAGGAGCGCTATTCAACTATGCGATTACCATCGAATCTGCCGCTCAACTCCCACAGATTTTTCGTAAACTTGCCCTAGCTTTGGCGCAACCAGAAGGATTTGTTGCTCATTTGAGCATTCCTACCGCTGTGCAGACAAGTTTAGTTCAAGATGTAGCCTTGCCCCAACTAGATGTTTCTCATTTTGGGGTAACTCCTTCTAGTGAAGCGATCGCTAAATCTGTAGAGTTACTATCATCCGGCCCCTTTGCTATCTGGGTCGGTTTCGGTGCGCGTGACGCAGCAGAGGAAATCCGCCAACTCGCCGAAAAAACCGGAGCAGCTGTGATGTCCTCACCCCGTGGTAAAGGCATCTTTCCTGAAGATCATCCCCAGTTTATCGGTGTCACGGGTTTAGGCGGTCATGCTTCCGTCTTGACTTACATGGAACAGCAACCTCCATTACGCACGCTCGTATTAGGCACTCGTCTTGGCGAACCAACTTCCTTTTGGAGTTCGGCCTTAGTTCCTAGAGGTGGCTTTATCCATGTAGATATTGACCCAGAAGTGCCAGGAATAGCTTATCCACACGCCCAAACTTTCGGGGTTCGGTCTGACATCAAAACATTTGTTCAAGAACTGTTGCAGCGCTTACCAGATGCTCCTGATAATTTTGTACTGCCCCTACCTCGTCCAGAAAACAAAGCAATCGAACCTGCTTTGGAAGTAGACTATCCAGTGCGACCAGAAGTATTGATGGCAGCAATTCAAAAGATTGTTGTTGAGGGTAGCGATGCCATAGTCATGGCAGAGTGTGGTAACTCATTTACTTGGTCAACGCATCTACTACAATTTACCCAAGCCAATCGTTACCGAGTCAGCACCGGAGTTGGAGCAATGGGTCACGCTGTCACAGGAGTGTTGGGTGCAGCGTTAGCGAACAATAGCAAAGCTGTAGGTATTGTCGGCGATGGGGCAATGCTGATGAATAACGAAATCAGCACTGCTGTAAAATACAAAATTCCGGCTATTTGGATAGTACTCAACGATGCACGTTACAACATGTGCCATCAAGGGATGAAAATCTTGGGATTAAAAGGTGCAGACGCAACACTGCCACCGACAAACTTCGCCATGATTGCTCGTGGGATGGGAGCAGAAGCGGTCGTAGTTGTTAGAGAGTCGGATATTGAAGCCGCATTAGAACAAGCACTTGCCTCAAATGTTCCTTTTCTGGTCGATGTAGTAATTGATGGCGATCGCTCAGCACCTTCTGGTGGACGTAATAAGAGTTTGGCAGCACAAGGAGTCAAATCAAGCCCAACTCAAACTCCAGCCAAACCAGTTTCATTTCCCTTAGTTTGACTTTAAGAGCCTTCTAATTAGTATCTTTCTCTTGGCAGTACTTTTTTCTGAGAACCTACACGCTAACGCTACCCTTCCGACTTCTCTACACGTCTAGAGAGGGCAACAAAAAACCTGCGTTAATTAACCCAAAATCAATATTGAGAAACCAAAATGCTGCTATTTGAAACTGTTAGAGAAATGGGTCACGAACAAGTTCTTTTCTGTCATGGTAAAAATCCAGAAATTAAGGCGATTATTGCCATCCATGACACAAGTTTGGGGCCAGCAATGGGAGCTACAAGACTCTTTCCTTATATTAGTGAAGAAGCTGCTTTACAAGATGCTCTTCGTCTAAGTCGTGGAATGACATATAAAGCTGCCTGTGCCAACATTCCAGCTGGTGGGGGAAAAGCAGTTATTATCGCTAATCCAGAGAATAAAACAGACGACTTGTTGAGAGCTTATGGACGTTTTGTTAACAGTATTAATGGACGTTTTATTACTGGACAAGACGTAAATATTACCCCATCAGATGTGCGAACAATCAGTCAAGAAACTAAATATGTTGTTGGGGTATCTGAAAAGTCTGGTGGGCCAGCTCCGATAACCTCTTTAGGAGTTTTTCTTGGAATTAAAGCTGCTGTCTGGTTTCGTTGGCAAACTCAAAGACTTGATGGACTGAAAGTAGCAGTTCAAGGTTTAGGAAATGTAGGTAAAAATCTTTGCCGACACTTGCACGAACATGATGTTCAACTTTTTATCAGTGATATAGATCCAGCAAAAGTAAAAGAAGTAAAACGGCTTTATGGTGCAACTGTTGTAGAACCATCAGAAATTTATTCTCTTGATGTAGATATCTTTGCTCCTTGTGCTTTAGGAGCAACTCTTAATAGCCATACAATTCCTTTTCTACGAGCTTCTATTGTTGCTGGTGCAGCTAATAATCAATTAGAGAATGAGCAACTACATAGTCAAATGCTTGCTAAAAAAGGAATTATTTACAGCCCAGATTATGTAATTAATGCCGGAGGACTAATTAATGTTTACAACGAAATGATTGGCTATGACGAAGAAAAAGCCTTGAAGCAAGTCCATAACATTTATGACACATTACTAGCAATTTTTGATATTGCTAAACAGCAAGGAATTACTACTAATGATGCTGCCAAACGATTAGCAGAAGATAGAATTGCCAAGGCTAAACGAAACCAAACTAAAACTGTTGCAGCTTAATTGTTAATTTCAGGAGTTAAAAGTGGAAAAAAATACATTTGCAACATCAGCTTATATTGCTACTTCACCAAAGATTGCCTTTGACTACCTTTGTAGTTTAAAAAACTTGGATGAATGGACGCTTTATAGTCGGATGAAAGAGCAAATCGATGAAGATACCTGGTTGGGAAGTGCCTCTGGTTATCACAACAATCTCTACTACCACGTTAAAAAACTAGAGAATCCACTTTTCTACGGTATCGAGTGGCATTGCGGGTTAGAGTATCAGAAATATTTTCAGGTTTACCCTGTTTTGCTCTTTCCTACAGACTACATTGAGCCGGGGACAGATGAAAAAGGTGTGTACTTTCACTGGTTGAGCTTTGTCGATCCTAAACGGCAGACTCAGATGATTATGCAGGGAATTCATACAGTACACACTTCCGAATGTCGTTCTCTCAAAGGTAATTTGGAACGCAAGGCTGGTCTGAGTGCAGCAGCCAAAGGACGCTACTTTATCGATACAGACACCATTTATGTTGATGCCCCTGTTGAAATTGGGATTGAATACTTAAAAAACTTACAAAACATAAATGAGTGGGCGCATTTATTACGACCAAATGGTGAGATTGGTCTGGAATCAGGAGAATTCAAAGATGAATATGACCAGAAGGTAAAAGTTTCTGTACGAGTTCATAGTTTGAGTAAATATTACTTACTTGAACAAGAATATTTTTATCCAGATTACGAATATTATCAGCGTTCTGTAGCGCTACTTATTCCAACTGCCTATGCTTTCGCTGACCCTGAGGCTTCTGGTTTTATCTTGCATCGAATCACATTCTGGAAAGCAGATGGAACTGTCACCCACGGCAAACTTCAAATTGAAGACTTTGGGGCTGAGAGCATGAACATTAAACGTTTACTCGAAGCCAAAGCTGGCAATCTCAAATCATTTGATCGCGGAATGAGCTATTTGCCAAAAACTCAAGAGTTATTGGTCAATAGTCATTAGTCATTGGTCATTGGTCATTCGTTATTGGTCATTAGTCAGTTAACAAATAACAAATGACAAATGACAAAAGGCAAAATATGAAACTCAAACAACTTACTATTACTTTTCTCACTCTTTGTATTGCTGCTTTTTGTGGAATCAAAGCTGCCTCAGCTACATCGTTTTCGGTAATTGCTGACGGTTTATATAATCCCGGAGGTCTAAGCTTTGACCCCGATGGTAATCTCTATGTTACAGAGGCGGGAATCGGGGGAAATGGAGCTTGTGTTCCACCACCAAGTGGTCAAGGCGATTCTTTATGCTATGGCACAACTGGTGCAGTTACCAAAATTGAGAATGGTAAGACTAAGCGGATACTTACAGGGCTTCCTTCTTTAGCATTACCAGATGGTACTGGAGGGACTGGCGCTCGTGATATCCAATTTGATGCTACAGGTAAGCCTTATGTTCTGATTGGGTATGGGGCTAATCCAGCCTTTCGCGATCGCAATTTGGGTAACACAGACCTCGGTAAAATTATTGCTCCTGACTTTAATACTAATTCCTGGACGAGTGTTGCTGATTTAGCTAACTATGAACTCGCCAACAATCCCGATGGTAGTGATGTCGATAGCAATCCCTTAGGTTTTGTAATTGACGGCAATAAGTTAGTTGCAACTGATGCAGGTGCAAACGACTTGTTGAGTGTAAATACTGATGGTAGTAATTTGTACGCTCTTACCACATTTCCTCAAGAAATATTGACTAATCCAGTCTTTCCGCCTTCTGGTACGCCATCCAATGAACCTGCACAGGTGCCATCGGAAAATGACCCGCCGCCATCGCAGTTTGCAACTCAAGCAGTACCCTCAAGTGTGGCCAAAGGACCTGACGGTGCTTATTATGTCAGCCAATTTACTGGTTTTCCCTTTCCAGAAGGTGGGGCTAAAATCTATCGAATTGGCGCTGATGGTAAGCCAACAGTCTTTGCAGATGGTTTTACCCAACTCACAGACTTGCAATTTGATACTGCGGGCAATTTATATGCTTTGCAGTACGCCAATCAGTCAGCCTGGAAGGGTAATTTTGATGGTTCTGTAATCAAAATAGCTGCCGATGGGACTCGTACAACTCTTTTGAGCGGCAATGGATTAGAGTCGCCTAGCGCCTTGACTATTGGTGCTGACGGTGCAGTATACGTCACAAACCGAGGCGCTAGCCCAGGACAAGGACAAATTCTCAGAATTGAAAATGTCAAGTCTGTTCCAGAACCTGATTCTGTTTTAGGTGTATTAGCGATCGGTGCTTTGGGCGTTGGTTGGCTGCACAAGCACAAGAATCCCAAACCTTCAATAGATAAAGTCATGGCGCTCAAGTAAATAATTTTAAACCAATACCAGTACCTCTCAATCAGAACATTTCCCCTCCATTCCTCAAACACTGGGATTCGTTGTCTTTAAAACCATAAAAATTTCCACTTATTTAACTCTCAATCTCCAAAAGTATGAAACTCAAGTCATTTGCTTTTACATCTGTTACATTTTGTTTTACTGCTATTTGTGGAATCCCATCTGTACAAGCTGCAACCCTGACGACAATTGTTGATGGAATTAGTAATGCACGGGGTATTAGCTTTGGTCCTGATGGCAGTCTCTACGTAGCAGAACCAGGTATCGGCGGAAACGGAAATTGCCAACCATCTCCGAGTACGTTGTTTCAACCTATCTGTGCTGGTAACACTGGTTCACTAGTTAAAGTTTCACCTAATGGTACCAAACAGCGTTTACTTAATAACTTTCAGTCTCTAGCAGAACAACCTACTGGCAACCAAGGCGCTGGTATTCAAGACATACAATTCGACTCTTCAGGACAAGCCTATCTTCTGACTGGGTTTGCTGGTTATCCAGGAAACCGTGATTTAGCAACACTTAACCTTGGTTCTCAATATCCTATCCCACCGCAGCAACTTGCTACTTTTCCGCCATCAACACCTGATAAAGTTTTGAATACACCGCTCTTAGCACAACTGTCCAAAGTTGACTTGAACACAGGAGCTCTCACCAGTATTTTTGACTTTGCTAAGAATGAAATCACCAAAAATCCAGATGGTGGGGATATCGTTACTAATCCCTATGACCTGACTATCAATGGCGATAGTGCTTATGTCGTTGACGGAGGTGGAAACACTGCTTACAAAATCAAACTTGACGGAAGTGACTCCCAGGCAATTCCAATTCCTAAAACTATCATTAGTAAGTCCGACTTACCACCAGGATTACAATTACCTCCTGGGTTATTAGAGGAGCTTCCAGGAGGAAAAATCGCAATTCAAGCAGTACCCACAGGTGGCGCAATTGGCCCTGATGGAGATTTGTACGTTGGCGAATATACGGGTTTTCCTTATCCAGAAGGTAAATCACGGATTTATCGCATCGGTAAGGATGGAAACCCAGAACTTTATCTGGATGGGTTTACGCACATCACAGACTTAACGTTTGATGAGAATGGCAATTTGCTGGTCTTACAATTCAGCGACACCTCCCAATTAGGGGGTGACATCACAAATCTACCTGGTTCTCTGATCCAAGTTGCTCCTAATGGCACTCGCACAACACTTGTCGCAGCAGGTCAAGGGCTAGATTCGGCTGATGGAATTGATATTGGCCCTGACGGCAAGATTTATATTACCAATCGCGGTGTTGGTCCAGAACGAGGGGAGGTTGTTCGGGTGGATGGTCTCGTTACACAAGTAGTCCCCGAACCTGGTTCACTAGTCGGCTTATTCGCACTTGCTGGTGTAAGCGTAACTGCTGCTTGTACTAAGCGCAAACGCCAACAAAAGTTGGGTGAATTGGTAGCTAAAGCAGAAACTGTCTAATTCCTCTTTACCTGGCTTTGTCAGGGAATGCTTACAGAAAGGCTGCTGCCTCATACAGAAAGTTGCATTTCAAACAAGAAGCAGCAGCCCAAATTTCAGGGCTCCCAAACTAGGACTGGGAACGAAATTAGTCTAGGAAAGAGTATAACTCATACAACCAGGACTTAAAACTCATGGGATTAGTCAAAAATATATCAATCGGCATTCTCGGTACTGGCTTCATGGTATTGGTAACAGGAGCTCAAGCCAAGGCTGTAACATTAACCTACGACAGAAGTATCGGTAGCCCAGGCTTTGGACCTGGACAGCTTTTTGTGCCCCAAGGCATAGCGGTGGATGACCAAGGGAATACCTACGTAGCTAACGGACGCGGAGTTAACCCGGATGGTACTCCTAATTTCAACCTCGGTGACAAAATTGAAAAATTTAGTCCTAGCGGTGAGTATATTGGAGCAATTGGCTCCGGGGGCACAGGACCTGGACAGTTTGACGAGCCAACAACTGTAGACTTTAATCCTGTAACAGGGGATCTGTATGCAGGTGATGTTTACAACAACCGCATCAATCAATTCGATTCTCAGGGTAACTTTATTAGATCCTTTGCAAATGGAGAATTTACCGGTCTGATTCAAGGTAGGCTTTTCTTTGGACCATCTGGTGTGACATTTGACAAAGCTGGCAACGTGTACGTTGGTGATTTTAACGGTGAAAGAATCTTTAAATTCACACCAGACGGACAGCAAATTGGTGTCATTGGTGGCACCACTGGCACTGCACTTGGAGAATTCCAAGGTGTAGCCGGTACAAGAATTTCCCCAGTTAGTGGAAATATCTATGTAGCTGACCAGTATAACAACCGCGTTCAAGTACTCGATCCAAATGGTAAACCTCTGTACGCATTTGGTTCAGCAGGTAGCGGACCTGGACAGCTTCTTCAGCCAATTGGCATCGAAGTGGACGACCAAGAGAATGTCTATGTAGCTGATTCTATCAATAGCCGCGTTCAGGTATTTGATAAAAACGGTAAGTTTCTGACTTCCTACGGTCAACCCGCCCTAGATGCATCAGGCAACCTAGTCCCACCTCCAGCATTAACTGGTCCTCCTTTTGGTAATCCCCTCGACCTCACTCCTGGCAGATTTAACTGGACGGGTGGGACAGCCCTTAAAGATGGCAAGCTTTATGTGGGCGATTTCTTCCAAGGTCGCGTTCAAGTGTTAAATGTAGAAGGCACAACTCAAGTACCTGAACCTAGTTCAGCATTGGGTTTAGCATTACTCGGACTTGGGGCTGCTACCGTCACCTTGCGGAAACGTGGGCAACAAAAGCCAGTCTTGAGTTTAGAGAAGGAACTGCAAAAACAGTGCTAAATAATTACTAATTCGTAATACTCACCTCCAGCGAGAAGCAAGCTACGTAATTCGTAATTTGTAATTTGTAATTAAAAAGGGTATAGCAGCTCAGACGCTCATTTGTAATTCAGTGGTGAATAAGACAGTGGAGAGTTCAGCCGCTACCACTGATTGTAATTACGAATATATAACTTGCTTCTCACACTCAGGTAAGTATTACAAATTACGAATTACAAACAAGGGAAATAAAAACTGGGCAACACAACAAAGCCAACATTATCAAGGTGCTTCCGGGGATTAAGAGCTTATGCACATTCTGATTTATTCATACAACTATTCTCCAGAGCCAATTGGTATTGCACCTTTGATGACTGAACTAGCAGAAGGGTTAGTCAAACGAGGTCACCAAGTGCGGGTGATTACGGGTATGCCTAACTATCCTCAGCGTCAGATTTATGATGAGTATCGGGGTAAATTATACGTTACTGAAGAAAAAAATGGTGTTACGATTGAGCGTTGTTATCTGCGAATTAAGTCCAAACCTAATCTCGTAGACCGCTTACTCCTAGAGTTGAGTTTTGTGTTTACAAGTTTCCCACAAGCCCTTAAAGGCAAACGGCCTGATGTCATTCTCTTAACAGTGCCGCCGCTATTGATTTCTTTACCTGCAATCTTACTTGGTTGGTTATACAACTGCCCAGTAGTGCTGAATGTGCAAGATATCCTTCCGGAAGCTGCCGTGCGTGTTGGGTTAATAAAAAATAAGTTCATGATTAGAACTTTGGAAGTTATTGAAAAATTTGTCTACCAAACTGCACATACTATTAGTGTGATTGCCGATGGCTTTGTAGATAATTTAATAAATAAAAGTGTACCTGCTAATAAAATTGCCTGTATTCCAAATTGGGTAAATTTAAATTTTATCCGCCCTTTTCCAAAGGAAAATAACTCTTGGAGAGCTACTCATCAACTTGATGATAAATTTGTTGTACTTTATTCAGGTAATATTGCCTTAACGCAAGGTTTAGAGACAGTAGTTGAAGCAGCAGCTTGCTTGCGTCATATCAAAGAAATTGCCTTTGTCATCGCCGGAGAATCCGAAGCCCTGAAAACGTTGCAAAAACATTGTCTTACTTATGGGGCAGATAACGTATTACTGCTGCCATTGGAAGAACGAGAAAAACTACCGCAAATGTTAGCAGGCGCAGATGTGGGGTTGATTGTGCAAAAACGGAATGTAATTTCCTTTAATATGCCTTCTAAAATACCATTGCTGTTAGCCAGTGGTCGCCCGATTGTAGGTTCAGTTCCCGCCAGTGGTACTGCTGCCAAAGCTATCAAACAAAGTGGTGGCGGCATGATTGTTGAGCCAGAGTCAGCAGATGCTTTGGCAACTGCGGTACTAGATTTATATAAGCATCCAAAACTGGCAGCCCAATTAGGACAAAAAGGAAGAAAGTTTGCAGTAGAAAACTATTGCTTTGAGCAAGCGATGGATCGGTATGAAGAATTATTTTCTGATGCGATCGCCAATAAAACATCAACTTTGGATATTTTACCTGAATTGAGTTCTCAAGAATCACTTGTTGATATTTGAAAATTGTGGGCTGGGGACTAGGAACTGGGAGTATATAGATTTATAGCAGTTTGCTTTTCAAGTAAGGTATGAAATCCAGGACTCACGCATCACATATACAAAGTTTCTGCTTTCTACCTTCTGACTTGAAAAAAAGTATGGGGTGTGGGGTATACAGGAAGAAACTTTTTTCATCAGGACTGCCTGAAAACCTGTAATTCTGTACTTCATAGAAACGAAAACTGCTGTATATAATGCCCAACACGCAATTCTAGAGCAAAGCGACCTTTACAAGATGACTGACTTATGAGCTTAGAGAAGCTTAAAAAAACTGACCAAAGCTTGATCGCTCTACTTAGCGATCGCCGATCATTATTAGCAGCATCAGAACTTCCTTCTTTAGATGAACAACTGGCTGATGTGGCTCCCCTACTCGCCGAAGCTGGTATTCCTGAGTCTGTTTGGGCAAGTATACTCAACAGTTGTCATGCCATTACCCCTAAATCTGCATCAGTAAATCCTGTCATACCTCGACAAATTACAATCGTCGGTGGACGTGGCAGGATGGGAAGATTATTCAAAGAGCAACTTTCGCTAGTAGGTCACAATGTTAGCGTTCTCGAACACGAGGATTGGGAGGATGCACAGCAATTGTTGAGTCAGGCAGAGTTAGTTTTAGTAAGCGTTCCCATTGAATATACAGTTGATGTTATCAAGCGTGCAGCTAAATACCTTGCCCCAACTACAGCTTTGTGTGACATCACCAGCATTAAAACCCAGCCAACTCTAGCAATGCTCGAATATCATTCAGGCCCAGTTATGGGCTTACATCCGATGTTTGGGCCAAATATCAAATCGTTTTGCGGACAAAAAGTAATAATTTGTCCAGGGCGCAACGATGATTCATTTGAATGGTTTTTAGACTTGATTAAAAGTCAAGGTGGAGAGTTAATTGTTTGTACGCCTGAAGAACACGACCAAATAATGGTGATTGTTCAAGCAACACAGCACTTCTGTAGATTTAGTCTTGGTGTTTTCTTGGCACATTCAAGAATTGATATAGAACAGAGTTTAACAATGTCAACTCCTAATTATCGTCAAGAAATTGAAATTGTTAAACGTTTGTTTTCTCAAAACCCTCATTTATGTGTGGATATTATGCTAGCTTCAGAAGAAAGGTGTAATACAATTAGCTTTTTAGCTAATACTTATAGCCGTTTAGCAAGACTGGTAGTCAGTAAAGATAAAGAGGCATTAATTCAAGAATTTGAAAATACTCAAAGCTTTTTTACTGAAAAAATCAAAACTTTTCTCCAACCTATAAATAAAATTTCTCAAACAGTTTCACGAGATTTTCAACCACAAATACAGACAAATATTAGCATTTGAAGCACAAAAACTATGCTGATAGACATCTTTCACGATACCGTTTGTCCCTGGTGCAAAATCGGGACAAAGCATTTGTTTGATGCACTAGCACAATGGCAAAAACAAGAAGTAGATATCCGCTGGCATCCCTTTATTCTTGACAATACAGTTCCTGCTGACGGGTACGAATTTCGCAGTTTTATGCAAAATAGAAAAGGCATCAAAGCAAAAGAACTGCAATATCTGTTTGATTCTACACAATATGCAGGTAAGGCGGCTGGAGTCAAGCTAGATTTTGAAAAAATCCGTTTGGCTGTGAATACTAAGCTTTCGCATCGATTGATTACACTTGCACCAGCAAAGGTTAAAAATAATGTTGTAGAAGCCATTTATAAAGCTTACTTTGAAGACGGTTTGAACATTGGAGATATTGACGTTCTAATTGCTATAGGTAGAGCTTATCAAATGGATTCTCGGGAATTACGGCTGCAATTGAGCGATGATGCCGCGATTAAAGCTTTTGTAGTTGAATCGATATTTGCTTACCCCAATGGCATCAACAGCGTGCCGTTCTTCATCATCAATAATAAAGTCAAAATAAATGGTTCTCAGTCAGTAGAAACATTTCTTGAAGCTTTGAATCGTGCCGCACTTTTGGAGATATCAGCAAAAATATGGTAGTTGACATCAAACAAAAAAGTAGATTCAATCTACAACCAATTAATCAACGTGTTTCGGTTACTTTTAACTACGGAGTTTACTTCACCCAAAATTTATTTGAATTAAAAAATCCTACCTTAGCCCAAGCGATTACAGCAGATGGAGAGACAAAGCCAAAGAAAGTAGTCGCAGTAATAGACGCAGGAATATTGCAGTTTCAACCTGAATTGGTTAAGCAATTAGTAGCCTATACCCAGTTTTATGCAGAGATACTAGCGATCGCCGCTCAACCAATGATAATTTCCGGAGGAGAAGCTGCTAAAAACGATCCCACTTTGTTAGAGGAAATTCACCAACTAATTGAAGCAGCCGGATTATGTCGCCATTCCTATGTGTTAGCCATCGGCGGTGGGGCTGTGTTGGATTTGGTAGGATATGCTGCTGCAACTGCTCACCGAGGAATTCGCCTGATTCGGATTCCGACGACTGTGTTAGCCCAAAATGATTCTGGGGTTGGAGTCAAAAACGGCATCAATGCTTTTGGTAAAAAGAACTTTCTGGGTACGTTTGCGCCACCTTATGCAGTTATAAACGATTCTGCCTTTTTGACAACCCTAGACGATCGCGATTGGCGTTGTGGAATTGCAGAAGCAATCAAAGTGGCGCTAATTAAGGATGCTAACTTTTTTGATTTTATCCAGTCTCACACCACAGCCCTTGGCCAGCGAGACATGGAGACTATGCAACAGATCGTTTATCGTTGCGCCCAGTTACACTTAGAACACATTGCTAATAGCGGCGATCCTTTTGAAATGGGTTCCTCTCGTCCCCTGGATTTTGGACATTGGGCGGCTCATAAACTGGAGCATTTGACAAATTATCGCTTGCGTCATGGCGAAGCAGTGGCGATCGGGATTGCTTTGGATAGCACCTATTCCTATTTATTAGGACTGCTGGATTGCTCAGATTGGCAACGGATAATGAATACTTTATCAGCTTTGGGTTTCACGTTGTATGTGCCAGAACTAGCTCAAAAGTTATCACAACCGGAACATCCTGATTGTCTATTTCGAGGTTTAACCGAGTTCCGCGAACATTTGGGTGGAGAATTAACTTTAACGCTGTTACAAGGCATTGGAAAAAGAATAGAAGTTCACAAAGTAGATTTGTCTTTGTACGGGCAAGCAATATCGTTGTTGTGCGAGTTTTACAATACCTCTTGGGAAGAACCACAGTAGGGCTACTGCTTCATTTTATTCTTCCCTTTGAGGGAGGCGGATAATTTCAAATAGTGTTCTTAGTGAAAGTACTAGAGAAACCCAATAAAAAGCTAATAAATTGACACCTCATCGAAAAATTATTCAATGTACTGTCTGCGGCAAATCTAGTACTCTTAAATCAGAAACAAAAACTTTTTAATTACATCTTTTAATTCCCAAATATGCGGATTTATAGAGGTTTAATTAGATAGGCATTAACTTATCTAAATTATCCTTGATCCGCAGATAGTTACTAATAAGGATTAATAGCTTTTGACTGATGACAGACTCATAACTATCTCTATGAGAAATTAGCCATGATTTTTGATTCCCGTTCATACACAACTCTTGGCGATGTAAGTGTTTCTCGCACCATCACAGAAGTGAAGATGGACACTGCTCTCGAAGAAATTCTTTTCTATTTAAATTCTCAGCGAGGCGGCTTGCTCAAGAGCAGTTACGAATATCCAGGGAGATACAAGAGATGGGCGATCGGATTTGTTAATCCTCCATTGGAATTGACTACACAGGATAATACTTTCACTGTGATAGCCTTAAATGAACGTGGTCAGGTACTTTTACCAATCCTATTAGAGTGCTTATCCAACTCCACACAACTTCATAAAATTACTCAAGTTAATAACTATCTTCTAGGCTTTGTTAAACCTGCAAAAAAATTATTTGCTGAAGAAGACCGGAGTAAACAACCTTCAGCGTTTACAGTTATCCGCGAAATCCTACATATTTTCTCTAGTCAAGAAGACGAGCATTTAGGATTGTATGGTGCGTTTGGTTATGATTTAGTTTTTCAGTTTGAGCCAATTTCTCATCGCTTAGAACGTCCTAAAGACCAGCGAGATTTAGTGCTTTATCTACCTGATGAACTAATAGTTGTTGACTACTATCAGCAACGTGGATTTCGTCTACAATATGAATTTGAAACAGTGTATGGTAGCACTAAGAATCTACCTAGAACAGGTGAGTCTGTAGATTATCGCGGAAAACATCTTCTGCTAAATCAAAATGCCGACCATAAAGTAGGCGAATATGCTAAAAAGGTTGAACTTGCACTTGATTACTTCCGCCGAGGCGATTTATTTGAAGTTGTTCCCAGTCAAAACTTTTTTGAAGCCTATGAAGAGCAACCAAGCAAACTATTTGAAACCTTAAAGGAAATAAATCCTAGTCCTTATGGGTTTATTTTTAATTTAGGTGGAGAATATCTGATTGGTGCATCTCCAGAAATGTTTGTGCGGGTAGAAGGGAGGCGGGTAGAAACTTGTCCAATTAGTGGTACCATTAGCCGGGGACAAGATGCTCTTGATGATGCGGTGCAAATTCGTCAATTACTCAACTCCCACAAAGATGAAGCAGAGTTGACGATGTGTACTGATGTCGATCGCAATGATAAATCTCGGATTTGCGAACCCGGTTCGGTACAAGTGATTGGGCGTCGTCAAATTGAATTATACAGCCACTTAATTCATACAGTAGATCATGTTGAAGGCACACTGCGATCGCAATTCGACGCTTTAGATGCCTTCTTGAGCCATACTTGGGCAGTTACAGTCACCGGCGCACCCAAAAGAGCCGCAATCGAATTTATCGAACAGCATGAAAAAAGCGCTCGACGTTGGTATGGTGGAGCAGTTGGTTATTTAAATTTCAATGGCAATTTAAATACTGGATTAATTCTGCGGACAATCCGATTAAAAGACTGCATCGCCGAAGTGCGAGTTGGTGCTACTGTCCTTTATGACTCTATACCACAAGCAGAAGAACAAGAAACAATTACTAAAGCTGCTGCTTTATTTGAGACGATTCGGCGTGTTAAGCAAGCAAGTAAGAAAATTGATGAATCTAAGTCTATAAAATTAAGTAAACGCATCCCAGATGTAAAATCTGACAAACACATCTTATTAATAGACTATGAAGATTCATTTGTTCATACCTTAGCCAATTACATTCGCCAAACTGGTGCAAGCGTCACCACACTTCGTCATGGATTTTCTGACTCACTTTTCGATACCCAACGACCTGATTTAGTTGTTTTATCTCCCGGCCCTGGTAGACCAAATGATTTTCGGGTTCCGCAGACTGTCCGCGCAATTCTCCATCGCCAAATTCCCATTTTCGGAGTTTGTTTAGGACTGCAAGGCATCGTAGAAGCTTTTGGTGGAGAATTAGGAGTTCTCAACTATCCTCAACATGGTAAATCCTCACGGATTTTCGTCACTGATTCAAATTCCGTGACCTTCCAAAACTTACCGCAATCATTTACAGTAGGCAGATACCACTCATTGTTTGCTCTACCCCAACATTTGCCAAAAGAATTGAAGGTGACAGCGATTTCTGATGACGATGTAATTATGGGCATTGAACATCAGACACTTCCCATCGCCGCCGTTCAGTTTCATCCCGAATCAATCATGACTTTAGCCGGAGAAGTCGGGCTGGAAATCATTAAAAATGTCGTAAGTGCATATACGCAAACTCAACAGTCATTGGTCATTGGTCATTAGCCAAACAGGGCATTGGCAGTGTGGGAGGAAAAGGAAGTGTGGGAAGGGTGGTCGGTGTGGGGGGAAAGATTTCTTCTTCATCCTCCTACACTCCCCACACTCCCCCATCTCCCCCTGCCCCCTGCCCCCTGCCCCTCTGCCCCCTCTGCCCCGCCCCTCTGCCCCCCCTACTCCCCCCAGCAGTTTATGACTAACCAAGTTGCCCCTCCCCGCCATATTCTCGAAGAAATTGTGTTGCATAAAAAGAAAGAAGTCACAAAAATGCAGCAAGAACTGCCTTTAACCTCCTTGCGACAACAGTTAAATGCAGCCCCGACTGTGCGAAATTTCTTGACTGCTTTGCAGGAAAATCCTAGCCAACCTAGCTTAATTGCCGAGGTTAAAAAAGCATCACCAAGCCGGGGAATTATCCGCGCAGATTTTGACCCAGTAGCTATTGCTCAAGCTTATGAACGAGGTGGTGCAGCTTGTTTATCAGTCCTGACTGACCAAAAGTTTTTTCAGGGCAGTTTTGATAATCTGCGGGCTGTGCGATTAGAAGTAGCATTACCTTTACTGTGCAAGGAGTTTATCATTGATCGCTATCAAATTTATTTAGCACGGACAGCAGGTGCAGATGCAGTCTTATTGATTGCCGCCATTTTATCAAACCAAGAACTCCAAGACTTTTTACAACTAATTCATAACTTGGGCATGAATGCACTGGTGGAAGTGCATACCTTGGCTGAACTGGATCGAGTCTTAGAGCTTGACGACTTACGTTTAGTAGGAATCAACAACCGCAACCTCGAAGATTTTACCCTTGATTTAGGAACAACACAGCAACTTTTAGCAGAGCGTCAACAACAATTACAAAGCTTGGATATCACCGTCGTCAGCGAGTCTGGATTGTATACACCCGCTGATTTAGCTCTTGTCGCCGAAGCTGGTGCCCGTGCAGTTTTAATCGGAGAATCTTTAGTTAAACAAACCGATGTAGAGCAAGCTGTACGCACTTTGGTAATTCGTAATTCCTAATTATTTACTCATCTATTCCCGATGTTGCTTTGAGGCAATTATATGAAAGCGATGGCGATCGCCAACTTCGGAAGTCCAGAGGTGTTTGTAGAAACTGAAGTGAATAAACTGACACCAAGGAACAACGAAGTTTTAGTCAAGGTTTATGCCACCTCAGTTAACCCAGCCGACTGCGGGATGCGTCAAGGAAGTTTCGGCCCCAGAGTCAAATTACCTGCAATTCTTGGATTTGACGTTTCAGGTGTCGTTGAAGCTGTTGGCGAAAATGTTAAGGATTTTCAGGTAGGTGACGAAGTTTATTATGCGATCCCCCATGAGCAAGGCGGCGGTGCTAATGCGGAGTATCATGTCGCAAATGAATCAATTATTGCCAAAAAGCCTGCAAATATATCGCATTTAGAAGCTGCTAGCGTACCTGTAGCGGGGGGTACAGCATGGGCTGCACTGATTACCAGGGCAAATATCAAAGTCGGTGAAATTGTTTTAATTCATGGTGGTGCTGGCGGTGTCGGTACGTTCGCCATTCAAATAGCTAAAGCAGCAGGCGCTTACGTTTACACAACCTGTGGTAGTTATGATAGCGATTTTGTCAAGTCTCTTGGCGCAGATAGAGCAATTGATTACCGGAACGAAGACTTTATCAACATCATTATGCAAGAAACCAATGGTCAAGGAGTTGATGTAATTTTTACTACCGTTAGTGGTGAAATTTTAGCTAAAAGTTTAGCGGTTACAAAAGCTGATGGTCGCGCTGTAACTATAACAGGCGTGACGGGTGACCTCAACTTCGCTATTTTCAAAAATATTACTGTCCACTTTACACACTTAGACCAAACCCGCCCTAAGCTTGATGCCTTAAGAACCTTAATTGAACGGGGTCAAATTAAACCCGTTGTTGGAAAGACTTTTGAACTTTATCAGTTAGCCCAAGCTCATAAAACCTTAGAGGAAGGCGGCGAGGGTGTACGCGGCAAAATTATTGTGCAAATTGTATAAATTAATACTTATAATTTATCACTGGTTATTAGTTTCTGCTTTTTTGTAAAGCATTACCTATGACTCAAATCTCGAACTTAAAAAAATGGAGTTCAAATACTCATTAATGGAGCTAAAAGACTCATTAATGAAGTTCAAAGCCTCATTAATGGAGATAAAAGGCTCATTAACAGAGTTCAAACACTCATTAACAGAGTTCAAACACTCATTAATGGAGCTAAAAGGCTCATTAATGGAGTTCAAAGCCTCATTAATGAAGCTAAAAGACTCATTAATGAAGTTCAAAGCCTCATTAATGAAGCTAAAAGACTCATTAATGAAGTTCAAAGCCTCATTAATGAAGCTAAAAGACTCATTAATGAAGTTCAAAGCCTCATTAATGGAGGTAAAAGGCTCATTCGCCTAGTCCTCAGTTCCCAGTCTCCTGCTACAAAAGCTCGACAACAAAAAATCTAGCGCCAACATGCTGATTACTAATTGTTGATTATTTCAGAACTTATTAACCAATCATTAACTATTTTTCCGGATGACTTCTATCTCTGCTGACTTTCAAACTTTACGCGATCGCCAACAGTGTGCTTTAATCCCTTTTATCACCGCAGGCGATCCTAACTTAGAAACTACTGCCGAAGCTTTACGCATTTTAGATCGCAATGGTGCTGACTTCATTGAGTTGGGCGTTCCCTACTCCGATCCTCTAGCAGATGGGCCTGTAATTCAAGCAGCAGCAACTCGCGCTTTGCAAAAAGGCACGAAATTAGAGCAAGTGTTAGAGATGTTACAAGGGGTGAGTCCTAGCCTGAAAGCACCAATAATTCTATTTACTTACTACAATCCCATTTTGTACCGGGGTATTAAAGCATTTTTAAGAGAAATTGCTGCTGCTGGGGTGCAAGGGTTGGTAGTACCAGACTTACCCTTAGAAGAGGCAGAAGAATTAATCCAGACTGCTGCATCTTTTGGAATTGAAGTAATTTTACTTGTAGCTCCTACCAGTTCTAGAGATAGAATTGAAGCGATCGCTCGTCAATCTCAAGGATTTATCTACTTGGTGAGCGTTACAGGAGTTACAGGTATCCGCTCTCAACTCCAAAACCGCGTAAAGCATTTAATCACAGATTTGCGAAGCGTCACCGATAAACCCATTGGCGTTGGTTTTGGCATCTCAGAACCAGAACAAGCACACCAAGTAAAACAATGGGGTGCAGATGCAGTGATTGTTGGTAGCGCCTTTGTCAAACGCTTAGCCGAAGGTAGCCCAACTGAAGGATTGCAAGCACTAGAAAAGCTTTGTCAAGAACTTAAAACAGCGATTACAGAAAGTCAGCGCCAAAGTCCATCTCTTCAAGAGGTGAGATAAATTCACCCGCAGACTTAGTAAATAGCGAATAAAGGATTAATTTCTTTTTCTCCCGTCTGCCCTCCTGCCCTCTGCTTCCATTAAGAGAATGAAACTTCTGCTGAAATCTGTCAAAATATTAATTTATAGCTTACTTCTAGTTAGCACCTGTGCGCTTACAGTCTTCGCGCATGATCCCACTGACCACGGACAATACAAATACCATTGGAATTACAATTTACCCGGACAACAGGGTTATTCAACTGTCAGAAAAAACGTAAATGACCTGACTAAAGCAGAGAAAACAGCCTTAGTCAAGGCTATCAAAACCTTAAAAACAACAATTCCCGCAGGTAGCAAAATCAGTATTTATGACCAATTCGTTGCCATACATCTAGGGGCAACACGCTTGATTCATAACCATAAAGGGCATTCCAATGGTTCTGTTCAAGAACTTGCTCATGAAAATGCCGCATTTTTCCCTTGGCATCGAGAATATATCCGCAGATTTGAACAAGCTCTACAAGCAGTAGACCCAACTGTTAGTCTGCCATACTGGGATTGGACAGACGCCAAAGCACTCGATGTGATTTTTAATGATGACTTTCTTGGTTCTAACGGTCAAGGAGTAACCATCAAAATTCCAAATCAGGGCAATTTTACAGGTGGGCCTGTGCCTGGGGCTTTTTCGGCGGCAAATGGCTGGGTTATGAATCCAGCATTAAACATTGATCCAGATACCGGAACATCCTTAGGCACATCACTAGTGCGGTTTCTGAGAGTACCCCCTGCCAGCGATTATCCTTTGCCCAAAAAAGATATTCAGCGTGTCCTTAGTCTTAATAACTATTCTCTATTTCGCCCTGCTTTGGAAGGATTTATCTCTGTAGATGAGCAAGGTAAAGTCACTCCCGGAGGATTCCTCCACAACTACATTCATGGCTTAGTCGGTGGCGTGCAGATAGACGCGAGTACCACACCCATAACCTTTAAAAGTCTGGGTACGATGGCCAATATTCCAAGTTCGCCTTATGACCCTGTGTTTTGGTTGCATCATGCCAATGTAGACCGCCTCTGGGCCCAATGGCAAGACAACGGCCATCAAGGTAGCAATTTTTATCCTGCTGATGGTGGTCAGCCTTATGGACACAATCTTAAAGACTTAATGTGGCCTTGGGACGGTGGCATGTCTACACCTAAAGCTACGGCGTTAGGAAATTTAGTACCCCTATTACCAAAATTTGACTCTAACGATTTGGTGCGGCCTATAGACGTTTTGAATCACAGAAAACTGGGCTATACCTACAAAACCTCTGAAAATCAAAAGCAAAAAAGTTAGAACGAAAGTAAAAAACTTAAAATCAAAGGATTTTCGACTATGGTAAGCATACAAAACATCAACACTACAATTTCACCTATGGCTGTGCTACCTGACCTTTTAGGCAGGTTTGGACAATTCGGTGGTAAGTATGTCCCCGAAACCTTAATGCCTGCATTAAGTGAGTTAGAAGCCGCATATCATCAATATCGTAATGAGCCGAGTTTCCAAGCAGAACTACAAAACTTACTGCGGGATTATGTGGGACGACCCAGCCCATTATATTTTGCTGAACGTCTGACAACAAACTATGCTAGACCAGATGGCACGGGTCCGCAAATCTACTTAAAACGTGAAGATTTAAATCATACGGGCGCTCACAAAATCAACAATGCTTTAGCTCAGGTGTTACTCGCAAAACGCATGGGCAAGCAACGAATTATCGCAGAAACAGGTGCAGGTCAGCACGGGGTAGCAACTGCAACAGTGTGTGCGCGGTTTGGTTTGAAATGCGTGATTTACATGGGCGTCCACGATATGGAACGCCAAGCCCTCAACGTGTTTCGGATGAAGTTGATGGGGGCAGAAGTGCGCCCAGTGGAAGCAGGAACGGGAACCCTCAAGGATGCAACTTCCGAGGCAATTCGGGATTGGGTGACCAACGTAGAAACAACCCATTACATCCTGGGTTCTGTTGCAGGGCCCCATCCCTACCCAATGATTGTACGTGACTTCCATGCTGTAATTGGGGTAGAAACTCGCGCTCAATGTCAGGAAAAATGGGGAGGGCTACCAGATATCTTACTGGCTTGTGTGGGTGGAGGTTCCAATGCGATCGGCTTGTTCTATGAGTTTGTGAATGAACCAACTGTACGCCTAATTGGAGTAGAGGCGGCTGGTGAAGGTGTAGATACAGAAAAACACGCTGCTACCTTGACAAAAGGAAAAATAGGTGTACTACACGGTGCGATGAGTTATCTACTGCAAGACGATGATGGTCAAGTAGTGGAAGCGCATTCGATTAGTGCCGGACTAGATTATCCTGGTGTCGGGCCTGAGCATAGTTATTTAAAGGATCGTGGTCGCGCTGAATATTACAGCGTTACCGATAAGCAAGCCTTAGAAGCTTTTCAGAGACTTTCACAACTAGAAGGGATTATTCCAGCTCTAGAAACAGCTCATGCGATCGCTTATCTAGAATTTCTTTGTCCTCAGTTAGAAGGCAGTCCGCACATCGTCATCAATTGCTCTGGTAGAGGTGATAAAGATGTGCAAACTGTAGCAAAAGTCATTAATCATTAGTCCTTTGCTAATAACCGATTATGATAGCTCTAACTCAAATACCATCTGATAACATCTCCCTCGCTTCTGAGTTCTACAACTGGCCAGCTTTATTGCAACAATTGCTCAATCGGCAATCGTTGACGGTTTCCCAAGCTGCGGATCTGATGCAAGGTTGGCTGGTAAATGCCATTCCCCAGGTTCTATCAGGAGCGATTTTAGCTGCGATTCAAGCTAAAGGCGTATCTGCTCAAGAATTAGTAGGCATGGCCAGCGTCTTGCAATCCCAAAGGCTAGAAACTGGGCAAGAGTTTTCCCAGTCCCCAGTACTGAGTACTCAATCCCCAACTCCTCTAATTGACACCTGTGGAACTGGTGGAGATGGCGCTTCAACTTTTAACATTTCTACTGCTGTTGCTTTTGTTGCCGCAGCCGCAGGGGTTAAAGTTGCCAAGCATGGCAATCGTTCCGCATCTAGCAAGGCGGGTTCTGCTGATGTGTTGGAAGCTTTGGGTATAAATCTTAACGCCACTC
Source organism: Nostoc sp. PA-18-2419 (assembly GCF_005869855.1). GTDB lineage: Bacteria > Cyanobacteriota > Cyanobacteriia > Cyanobacteriales > Nostocaceae > Nostoc. Next base: position 77,454 of record NZ_SZNH01000033.1, read on the forward strand.
CTGAGAAAGTACAAGCAGCAGTGGGTGAGGTGGGAATTACCTTTTTATTTGCTCCCGGGTGGCATCCGGCACTCAAAGCCGTTGCAACTTTGCGACAAACTTTGAAAGTGCGGACTATTTTTAACTTGCTTGGCCCACTAGTAAATCCGATGCGACCGACAGGGCAAATTATTGGTGTCAACGACCCGCTTTTACTTGAAGAGATTGTTCAAGCTTTATCCCAATTGGGATGTCAGCAAGCGATCGCTCTCCACGGACGAGAACGTTTAGATGAGGCTGGTTTGGCAGATGTCACTGACTTGGCTATACTCCGAGGTAAGGAAATGTATTGCCTAACACTCAATCCTCAAGAACTTGGTTTGAATTTTGCACCAACTGCGGCCTTGCATGGTGGAGATGTCCAACAAAATGCCGAAATCTTGAAGGTAGTTTTGCAAGGTAAAGGCACTCAAGCGCAACAGGATGTAGTTGCTTTAAATACAGCCTTAGCATTACAAGTAGGCAAAGCTATTGATGGAGAAACTGATGTTTTGACAAGTTATGTCAAAGGTATTGCCTTTGCAAAAGAAATTCTGCAAAGTGGTGCTGCTTGGGCAAAGCTAGAACAACTTGCACAATTTCTGCACTAGACAAATCTCTCCTCAAGCTTCCCTTTGCTTCATGACCTAAAGTTTACACACAATTCTCTTGACCTGCACTCTCAATGCATCGACCTGCACTCTTAATGCATCGACCTGCACTCTTAATGCATTGACCTGCAATCTTAAGGGACTAACAAATAAAAAATATTCCACTGTTCACAATCAACGGTCAACAGTGAACAGTCACCGACCTGCTTACTACCAATAAAAGGATTTTTCAAACATCCTCTTAGAGGTTTGGAGAGGAGTCGTGACGTTCACCCAAAATTATACCGAAGGAAAAACAGATGATTATAGTACTGAAAAATGCTACGCCCATTGAAGAAATTACTCGCATCAGCCAAGAACTGAGCGAGATTTGGAAAGTCACTGTAGAAAAAAGCATCGGCACTCATAAAGTAGTGCTGGGGCTAATTGGTGATACTTCTACCATCGATAAATTGCAAGTCCAGGAGTTCAGCCCTTGGATTGAGCAAGTATTACGAGTGCAACAACCTTTCAAGCGGGTTAGCCGAGAATTCCGACATGGAGAAGCCAGCGAGGTTGTTGTACCCACGCCTAACGGTCATGTCTATTTTGGAGAACATCATCCCATCGTAGTCGTAGCTGGGCCTTGTTCTGTTGAAAATGAAGCGATGATTGTCGAGACAGCAAAGCGAGTAAAAGCAGCAGGAGCAAAGTTTTTGCGTGGTGGAGCCTACAAACCCCGCACTTCACCTTATGCTTTTCAAGGTTATGGTGAAAGCGCCTTAGATTTGTTAGCAGCAGCTCGTGAAGCTACGGGTTTGGGCATTATTACAGAACTCATGGATGCTGCGGATTTACCAGCAGTGACGCGGGTAGCTGACATAATCCAAATCGGAGCTAGGAATATGCACAATTTCTCGCTGCTCAAAAAAGTAGGCGCTCAAGATAAGCCAGTGCTGCTGAAGCGAGGAATGTCTGCCACAATTGAAGAATGGCTGATGGCAGCAGAATATATTTTGGCATCAGGAAATCCAAATGTGATTTTTTGTGAACGAGGAATTAGAACCTTTGATAGCAAATATGCCCGTAATACTTTAGATTTGTCGGTGATTCCAGTGTTGCGATCGCTCACCCATTTACCAATCATGATCGATCCCAGTCATGGTACAGGTAGGTCAGAGTACGTTCCATCAATGGCAATGGCTGCGATCGCTGCTGGTACAGATGCCTTAATGATTGAAGTTCACCCCAATCCAGCCAAAGCTTTATCCGATGGGCCTCAGTCTCTAACCCCTGAAAAGTTTGACCGCTTGGTTCAAGAAATGTCAGTTATAGGTAAAGTAGTCGATCGCTGGCCGACACCTGCATTTGATAGCCTTGGTGAAAGACATCTTCTGTTAACCACCACAACTGTCAAAGCTGATAAACCGTAATCCTAACCGATTTGTAGCGTTGCTGATTTTGAATGTGAACGATTACAAAAACTGATTTAGAAAAGTTCTCAGCTAGTTTTTCTAAAAGCGTAAAGTTCTTTCATATTTTTAATCAGCAACGTATTATACTATTTCCGAAAAATTCAGTATTCAGAATTCTCCAAGTCAAAATAATTATTAAATAATCCTGTTTAAAATTGATGACTTACAGCAGTTTTCATCTATTTAGACCACATACTCATCTTCCTCTGTGCGACTTTGTCTTGGAAAGTTCTGAGGCCTCCGGCAAGCCGCCCTCCTGGCGTCTACGCCGGAAGTCGGCGCTCAGACTTTCTGCTGCGCCTGGAGCGTGAAAAAAAGCCGTGGTTAATTTACCTGAAAATAGCTGTAATCAGTGTTGAAAGCCAGTTCCTTCTCCTGACAAAGACGCACGACGAACAACTTTTGGAAAATACGCAACCCACTGGCTCCTGTTGACTACAAACAGTAGGACATTTTTTATTTGTCATCTTAAACTATAGAATTATGCACTAAGCTAGTTGACGGAGCTGAAGTAGACTTAGCAGTAAGAGGTTGCAAAGCAGTTAAGATTTTGTTAACCTTTATGCTTAAAATTGCACAAGAGGTTTATTTAGCATCTACTAAAAGCTAAACTTGACCCTTGCAGGACTCCCCCAAGACATGTTGACTGAAATTTTACCTTTCCGCTTTGAATTAGACACGATCGCCATAGCTGGAGCTAGCTTGTGGTCATTAGCGCTATATTTAGGTTTTTCCAAAACCAGTGAATGGGTAATCGAGCAACTCAACCGCTGGTTTAACTTTGCAGAGCGATCGCTTTATACCAGCCAGTCAGAATTTGAAAAGACTCGTAAAGCTCGAGAATCGCAAAACGCTTTTTACGCCTCACTGTTTAGTATCATACCTTTCTTGGTAGTTGGCGCTTTATTTAATTGGGGTGTGGAAATCAGTTTAGGACGTAGCTGGGGAATCAGCTTAGGTATACTTGCTTGTATTAGTTGTGGCATTTTTGAACTAGGAAGACGCAATGGTGGGTCTTTGGATTAAGTAACAGAGGATGAGACCCCATCTTCCTTACTTACTAATTTCCTCACCAATAATCTTTGCTATCTTCTGAGCTGCTCCGCTTTCGCCACGAACCTGACGTAGCTTAACTCGAATCTCGTCCAATTTTTCTGGATGAGCTAAAAAATCTAATACCATTTCTCCAACTTCTTTTGGCTGGAGTTTGCCTACAAGTTCTGGCACGATTTCTGATTGTGCCCAAATATTTGGCCATGCTAATAAACCTTTGCGTCTCAGGAATAGCCAGTTAATTACCTTAGCAAAAGTAGAACCCACCCCTGGTAAATTCGCTAATAAACCTGGTAAACCATCCCAAGAGCGCATCGCATCTAATTGTTGGGTAGGTAGCAAAACAATCATCGGCACTCCTAAAGCGCCGAGTTCAGCGGTGTTTGCTCCCACTGTAGTCAGGCAGATACAGCATTGGGATAATAAATCATAAGCAGGGTTTTCTTGACATAATTCTACAGTTAGACCTGTCTGTGTTTTAAATAATGCCTTACTTTTTCCGTCCTTTGGAATGAATAAGGAAACATTGCTAATACCAAAAGTTTCTACAAAAGGGTTTTTTTGGGAATCGCCAAAACTAGCTAAGGTTTGTAAATCCACCGTTGGAGCCACAGGAATTACAAATTTGGTTTGGGGTCTGTTGGCGTGAATGTGTTCGGCAATAGCCAACATTATAGGTATTCCTTGAGTTAATTTTGCCGCTTTTGAACCTGGTAACAGACCAATTAAGTCAGTTATTTGTCCTTGGTCATTTGTTACTAACTCTTGACCAATGATTAATGACGAATGACTACTAGCTTCTAGCATTAAATCTCCCACAACAGTGAATTTGTGGGCATATTTTTGGGAAACACGGGCACCAACTTGAGGTTTCATAACTCCAAAGCGGTCAATCCAGTTATGCCATCGGGCTTCCCATTCGGCGTAAACAACTGTGCGATATCCTAGTTTTTTGCCAATGACTACAGGAAAAATTTGGTCGCCACCGAGGAAAACGACTACACCACAACTTCTCCAGTCCCAATTATCAAATGTTTTGCCCCAAAGCAAAAATTGCCAAAAATGCTCTGCTGACTGAACTCTGTCTACTTCTGGGTAAGAAAGAGCGATCGCAGCTTCTTTACCAGTAGCATTAGGACAGGGAGATAAAACTACAGAAATCCTCACAACAGAGCGGTCATCCCCTAATTCTTGCCGCAATGCCTTCACTACTGGACGCACCCAAGTGCTTACTTCCCCTGGGCCGTTGGAGAGAATGAGAATATCTACTGGAGTCATGAATGAATGGTGACAGTTAAAGGCTATTAATCAAGAGGCAAATATTACCATTATCGTTCCTAAGTTACACAGGCAATAGAGCATTGGCAGGGGTAGGAGGAATGGGAAGGATGGAAAGCTTTTTTATAATCTCTTGCCACTCCCCACACTCCCCTATTCCCTTTGACTTTTGTTTGCTCTAGACTCGACCTTAATCCTTCTTTGTCGATTCGTGAAGAATAATTAAGAAAAACGAGTGTTAACAAACATGATAAAAATGTTCGCAGAGAGCTTAATTGAGATTGGGGCTAGATTACAGATAAATTGGGTTTTAGTAAACGCCTGCTTGCAGTTTGCTAGTTGGGGGCTTTTCTCGCTTTTCCTCGCGGAAATTTTAAGAGACAGCTATCATGCATTGTGTCACCAAGTCAATTGGCTGGCTAAATGGCACAACAAGCACCACATGGCCTATCGCCGGGATTTATCCATTGTTTCTTCAAAAATTTACCAAGAATCCCAACTTTATCACGACGTTTTAGAATCGAGCTTACTAGTAGTCGTATTAACCTTAATTGCCTTAATTATTTCGCAAACGGGGTTATGGCTGGGAGTAGCTTATGCTTGCACCTTCTTATATGGCGCGTCTGTACGATATTTGCAGGGAAAAATTGACACAGACTACAATCACCTACCCGGCCCTTTAGAGACTATTCCATCCATTTGGTGGGTGAATCGGTCTTATCATTGGCGGCATCATTTTGATGATGTCAACGCTTACTACAGTGGTGTCTTTCCCTTGGTCGATAAAATATTAGGAACAGGACTATCTCTTAAGGGTAAAACCGTGGCTTTAACTGGAGCATCAGGAGCTTTGGGACAAGCATTAACAGCTGAACTTGTCAAGTGTAATGCTAAAGTCGTGGCATTAACTACAAACCCAGAAAAATTAGAGCCGCAAAATGGCGTAAAAGTGATTCCTTGGCAATTGGGCAATGAAGCTGAGTTAAAAGAGAGTTTACAAAAAATTGATATTTTAATTATCAACCACGGAGTCAACGTCTACACCAGCCGCACACCAGAGGCCATCAACTCTTCCTATGAAGTGAATACCTTTTCTGCATTGCGGATGATAGATATATTTTTGACAACTGTTACAGGACCACAAGCCAAAGCAACTAAGGAAATTTGGGTTAATACTTCTGAGGCTGAAGTGTCGCCAGCACTGAGTCCCCTTTATGAACTCAGCAAACGAGCGCTAGGAGATATTGTTACGCTCAAGCGTTTGGATGGGAATTGTGTAATTCGTAAGTTGATTCTTGGCCCCTTTAAGAGTCAACTTAACCCTTATGGAGTAATGTCTGCACAGCAGGTTGCTCGTATCATCTTGTTTTTGGCAAGGCGAGATTTCCGAAATATTATTGTGACAATCAATCCTCTGACGTATTTCTTATTTCCCTTGAAGGAAACTAGCACTTGGCTATACTACCGAGTCTTTAGCCGCGCAGACAAGAGCAAGTAATGTCACAATTGAGTCAACTTAAGAAACTTCAACAAATAAATTATCTCGTTTGAAGTTGATGACTGTTGACCGCCAGTTGCTACAACTGGCGTTCATCAGTCAACACCTGATTCTATTGAGAATACTCGAAGATATTAGGCAAGGATAGCAAGTCTCCTGTAATATAAATGTACTAATACAAGGACTCAAAGCAGGGAGAGTGATGCTATGTCAAAAACAGCAGGGTGGTTAGGGACTTCAAAGTTGATGCTACCTGATGGAGACAATTTGATTCACCATCACCCCCAGCGTAAGTATACCTAAAATAGTCATCAATCCGGCAGGCATAAACTTGCGCGTTTTAGCCAGTCTAAATACAAAGAATGCTACTAAAACAGCAGTAATCAACACGGCAAAAATCAAACCCAGAGTTTGTCCTTGGAGTTGGAAATAAGCGGCAATAATTAGTAATAAACCGCTAATACCGCCACTGAGGAGCGAAACCTGACTTTTAGCTTGAATATAGCCAATAATGCCACCAGCGATCGCCAATATGCCATAAGCAAAAGCACCGATTATACTTAAATTCATTGTTAAAACCTATGTAGATTTTGATTTTGCTGCCAGGGTCAGCAGACAATTTACCATAGCTGTTGAGCTATATCACTCAGTTGATTAATAATCAAGCGATGCCAATGGTAAGTACTTCCTCCCATACGAAAGTTCAATATCTCCAGCGCCAAGCAGCCTCATTTTTACTGTACCAGTCAGTTCTCCAAGACGAAGTCGGGGTAGCATTTCTTGACCTATTGCAAGCTATACGTTACATTGATGCCGATGCCCGGGGTTGTCTGCAAGCTTATGGCAGTTATTTCTATGCTTTGGCTGCAAGAAATCAAAACTGGGAAGATTATATAATTACTCAAATTCTCTTTTGTGAAAATCCCTTTACAATACTTGCTCAACAACAGAAATTTGAGGACTTACCCACTGCTTTAGTAGCAGCAGTTCAGCATGATTTACAAGTATTACAAAGTCTGTATGAATGTAGCAGCGCTTTTTTGAGCGAGTGGGTACAAACTGTTGCTCACATGCCAATTTCACCAGTAGTGTGGTATGACGAATCAGAAAAGCTAAAAAAACAGACAAAATTTTCTGCATACCTCCAAGAGTTAGATAACTGGGGTGATGCTGTAGAGAAATTAGCAGCTTATTATCGGCAATATGGTTCTGGTTTATTTGCCCAGTATCGCGCTTTTCGCTGGCAAGGAGGACAGTTTATTGGTATCCAATATCCCGATCCGATTAAGCTTAGCACCCTTGTAGGTTACGAGTCTCAACGAGATACTTTGCTTAAAAATACAGAGTTTTTATTATCAGGAGAGGCAGCACTGCATGTATTACTTTATGGTAGTCGCGGTTCGGGAAAATCTTCTTTGGTGAAATCTTTGTTACATGAATATAGCGATCGCTCTCTTTGTTTGTTGGAAGTTGCAAAATCTGATCTAAAAGATTTACCAGAAATTGTAGAACATTTACGGGGAGTGTCACAAAAATTTATTATTTTTGTTGATGACCTTTCATTTGAAGAAGATGATGATGCTTTTAAAGCACTTAAGGTAGTTTTAGAAGGTAATTTAACTGCAAGACCCCAAAATGTAGTTGTATATGCTACTACTAATCGTCGTCACTTGATTCGGGAATTTTTTGTGGATAGACCTGCGCCTAAGGATAACGATGAAATCCATGCTTGGGATACGATGCAGGAGAAGCTTTCGTTTAGCGATCGCTTTGGTTTAACCTTGACTTTTGAACCAGCTAATCAAAAAACCTACTTAAATATTGTCCACCACCTAGCAGCACAAGCTGAAATTAATATTACCCAAGAAGATTTAGAATTTCAAGCATTACAGTGGGCAACTCGTCATAATGGTCGTTCTGGACGCACAGCACGGCAGTTTATCGACTTTTTAAAAGCAGATTTAACACTTATTCATGAAGCAAACAGTAATACATCCAAGACTGAAAATTAATATTCATTCAATGATCATGACACTTTTTGTTTATTACTTAATAATATTATGTACAAATAATTATAAGTTTTATAATTATGATGATAAAAAACAATAAATTAAAATTTTAAATTTAAAATTAGTATGAAAACTGCTTATTCCAATCGGTTAACTACGCTAACAATCAGCAATATGCAATCAGTAACGATCAGTAATCGATTTATTTTAGGCATAGTTGCCTTTAGTGTGAGTTTTGGACTTAGCCTTGTTCCCAACTGGGATTTTAATAAAGCCTTTCTCACGGGTGTAATTACTGGACTTGTTATTTATGGAACAGCCTTATTCGTAGATAAGCGACGTAGAAATTACGAAATGTTTATTTTAGGTTCTCTCCGGAAGCGAATTAAAGAAATGGAGGGATTAAAAGCTCGTATTGTTAGAGAAATTAATCAAATAGAAGAACATCATAATTTATTATATACAGAGTCAAAACAGCTCCAAAATCAAGTAACTGAAAACCGTAGTCAAAGGGACAGTTTGCATCGAGAAGTAAGAACAATTGCTGGGCAAAAAAAGCAGTTAGAAACTGAAATCAGCAATTTGCAAATTGAACTGAATAACTTTGAAAAAAACCAAGCAGAATTGAACAATACTTTTTCTAACCTAACAGCAGAAAAACGTCGTTTAGAATCAAATTGTCTTATATCCCGTGCTGAAATTACCCAATTGCAAAGTCAAATTTCCGAATTTCAACATCAAAAACAAGAAGTTGAAAGCAATTTGACTCTTTTAGGCAGACTAAAACCCCAACTAGAAGAAAAATTATACGAACTAAGAATTACAATTCAAGAGCTAGAAATCAAAGTCAACAAAGAAAATGAACTACTTTTAAGGACAAAAGCTGAGAGAGAAAATGCCCAAGCTTTCCTGAATTCTTCACAAACTCAAATAGCTATACAAAAAGAAGAATTAGAGCAATTAGAGGCACAACTTTCATTATTGCAAGAAGAGCGAGACTTGCTGCAAAATCAAGTGTGGGATTTACTCCAACAGATAGAAACGCTCAATCCCGAACATGTGACTGGTAACTTAACAGAAGATGATCATGAATTGTTTCCTTTTACAGAAATAATCGAATCTTCAACAACAATAGATTCCCCAGAAGTTGATCCCTTAGAACGTATCCCTGAAGAATGGACTAATTTTTTGCTAAATTTACCAGAATATGAATTACAAGTATTAAAAGCTATAGTTGAACAAGAGAATACCAAAGCTATTATTAAAAAAATTGCTGAAGCAAATATTACTATGCCAAATCTGCTAATTGATTCTATCAATGAACGAGCAAATGATACTATTGGTGAATTAATAATCGATTCAGATTCAGAAATTCCAGAAGTTTATTCAGAGTATAAAATCCATGTCAACAAAATGATTGCAATGTATGACGAGATTATGACTAAACATGCTCAAATGTGAAGATTAAGGAGTCAGGAGTCAAAATTCAAAATGATTATATAATTAATAATCCATAGTACGCTTGATTATTAAAAATTATTCAAGTTGATGAGAAAAGTCTTCTTCATCTAACTTCTGGATTCTAAGTTATAACTCTGAAATTGACCAATTCTGAATTCTGATGTTGTCAGATTATTAATCAGGTGATAATATACCTTACCTAGTTGCTGCGTGCTTCTGCGTTTAAAATAAACTAAAGTGTAATACATGGCAAAGCTCAAAATCTCGAAAAAAATATCCACTGCTTTGATTAATTCCCTTGGTGCGGGAGTAGTACCAAGAGTCGGAGTTGAACATATAGCAGTAGGTCGAGAAAAAGAACTCAAAAGCTTATTACAAAATCTTGACGATATTGCAGAAGGTGTAGCAGCATTTMGGTTTATAATTGGTAATTACGGTTCAGGCAAAAGCTTTTTACTGCAATTAATTCGTAACCGAGCGATGGAGCAAGGTTTTGTGGTAGCTGATGCTGATTTATCCTCTGAACGCCGATTAGCAGGAAGTAAGAATGAAGGTTTAGCAACCTATCGAGAATTAATCAGCCATCTAGCTACAAAAACTCGTCCTGATGGTGGTGCTATAGTCTCAATTTTAGAAGGATGGATTAATAAAATTCAACAAGAGGTGGTTAAAGAAACTGAAATGCGTCCAAATGACGATGGTTTTGATGACCAAGTTGAATTAAAAATTAGGGAAGTAGTTCAATATATTGAAGATTTAGTTCACGGTTTTGATTTTGCTAGTGTTATTATTGCTTATTGGCGTGGTTACAGATTGGATGATGATAATTTAAAAAATGCTGCAATGCGCTGGTTGCGTGGAGAATTTACTACTAAAAGCGAGGCAAAAGCAGCTTTAGGAGTTCGCATCATTATTGATGATGATAGTTGGTATGACTATATCAAATTGCTTGCTAAATTTGTCGCTGAGATTGGCTATAAAGGACTATTGATTATAATTGATGAAGCTGTAAACTTATATCAAATATCTACTACAGTTACGCGAGAAAAAAATTATAATCGACTTCTAACAATGTTTAACGATACCATGCAGTGCAAAGCAGAATATCTTGGTATTGTTGTTGGTGGAACAACTAAATTTTTAGAAGATCCGAATAGAGGACTTTTTGCAGACCAAGCTTGGCGAAGACGCACCAAAGAAAGTCGTTTTGTCGCACAAGCTAATGTTCAAGAAATTTTAGGCCCAGTGATTCGGCTAAATCCGTTAAGTGAAGTAGAAATTTTGACACTTTTGCAACATTTAGCTGAAATTCATGCACTCAATTTTGCTTATCAACAAACTTTAACAAATCGGGAATTAAAAGAGTTTGTACAAGAAATTGTTAATCGCTTGGGTGCAGAAGCATTACTTACACCAGGGGAAATTGTACGAGATTTTATGAGTGTGTTAAATATTCTTTTTCAAAATTCAAAAATTATATTTGGTGATTTAATTCATGGCTCTAAATTTAAACCTACTGCTGTGGGTAAAGATACAGATGGAGATGAGGATGATGCAGCTGAATTTAGTTTGTAATTGATTCTCTAGTAATTGGTAAGGGACTTCCAGAAAATAAATTATTCAATTTCATGCCCATCAAAACGACTTTCTCTCCCCCTGCTCCCTGCTCGCTGCTCCCCTGCCCTCAAGGCGTTCGCGTAGCGTCCCGCAGGGATGGAATATTTTTTTAATTGGAAGTCCCTAAGCCTAGCTAATTGTTACAAATAAATAGAATTTTCAAAACCTCTTTCTTTATCGTGAAAAGAGGTTTTGAGTATACTTTACAACTTTTCAAACAATCTCTGATACCAAGATAATGTCTTATCCTCATCTAGACAATGGAAACAGATCCAAGCGTATAACTCTGGAGGAAGATAATGGAATCATTTGCAGAATTGTAACCAGCAGTTGCGTCATTGAAAGCGAGGAAGGTACCGCTAATACCATTAACAGTAAATGCTTTAGAACTGTTGGCTGTAAATACACTACTCTTGAGTAAAGTAGAGATATTTGCCGCAGTTAAACTAGCTATCTTACCAACGGAGGTAGTCAGCGTTACTGCCGAACCACCAACACGGTCGATTTGCTCGCCACTAGTATAGCCAGTAATCACATCATAGCTAGCTAACAACGAGTCACTCAAAGCAGTGTAAGTGAACTTATCAGTTCCAGTGCCACCAGTTAGTACGTCTTTGCCAGCACCACCATTGATTATGTCATTTCCAGCACCACCGTTGATTGTGTCATTGCCAGTACTTCCGGTAAGCGAGTTGTTACCAGCGTTACCTGTAATTGTGTTATTGAGACTATTGCCATATCCATTGATAGCAGCAGAACCAGTCAGAGTCAGGTTTTCTACGTTTGCTGACAAGGTGTAGGTGATAGAAGAATTTACTAGGTCAGTGCCCGGAGAGCTATACTCGTTTACTACATCGTTAACACTATTAACATAGTAAATGTCATTGCCAGCGCCACCATAGTAGGCGTTATTACCAGTCCCACCGACTAATGTGTCATTGCCATTAGCGCCATTTAAGGTATCATTGCCAGCCCCACCATCGAGATAGTCATTGCCCTCAAGCCCACCATTAAGGGAGTCATTGCCGTCGTAACCGTAGATAATGTTGTTGGCAGTGTTACCTTTAATCGTGTTACTGAGGCTATTGCCATATCCATTGATAGCAGCAGAACCAGTCAGGATTAAGTTTTCTACGTTTGCCGATAAGGTGTAGGTGAAAGGAGAATTTACCAAATCAGTACCCGCAGAGGTATACTCAGTCACTACATCTTTAACAGTCTCAACATAGTAGACATCATCGCCAGTACCACCATATAAGAAATCATTGTCAGTGATACCAGGGACATCTAATGGACTATAGTTAATACTACTTAGTAAGGTGTCATTACCACTACCACCATTTAAAGTGTCATTGCCACCACTACCATTGAGGGAGTCATTGCCAACCCCACCATTTAAGGTATCATCACCATAACCACCAGTGATTGTGTCATCGCCATTTCCACCTAAAATCGTGGTGTTATAAGTATTGTCCAGGAAACCGCTATAGATTTCGTCATTGCCATCACCACCGATTACAGTACCGCCACCGCGGTCAAAATTGATGTAGTCGTCACCAGCGCCCCCATCTATCGAATCGTTAATACCACCAAAAGTTATGATGCCGTCATCGCCATCACCACCCAGTATAGTATCCGTACCGTAGTAATCTTGGATGCTGTCGTTACCAGCACCGGCATCTATAAAGTCATCGCCAACGCTATTAATTTTGTCATTGCCAGCTCCAGCATAGATGTAGTTCGACCAGGAACTATCCTCGTAACCGTCTTCCTCTTGACCGATAGTATCATTGCCACTACCACCATAAATGGTGTCTGAACCATAGCCACCATTTAGGAAGTTGTTCCCGCTACTATACCCTGCATAAAGGTAGTCATTACCTTCATTACCAGAGATGGTGTCGTCATAGTAATAACCACCATAGATGGTGTCGTTGCCATTATTACCAATAGCATTTAGCGCATCATACACATAGTAGTAGTAGTCACCAGAATAGTTGTACTCTGAGAGATAGTCGAAGTAGTCGGAACCCAATGTTCCGTTATAGTAATAAGTCATAACATTACCATCAACATCAAAATTGGCATCGTTGTCATTACCATAATCGGAGTCATCAATACCAGCTTGACCTGCTTCACTCATAAAAGGTTCTCCTTAAACTCAGGTTGATGTGTAAATCAAGTTAATATGCAGTTTGCATATAGATGAAATGAACTCACCTAGTAAAAATAGGTGAGTTTCACTAGCCTGTAATTGTGCAATTGGCAATCTATCCCCTCTAAGAAGTTAGGGATATGAATACTGCTCATCGAAATACTCTACGACTAAATAGGAAATTTGTCGGTCGGAAAAGGTCGGAAAAAAGTCGGATCTTGATTGTGTTCCATAAGCTTACCACCATTAGCAACAAGTTAAAAAGGAGTAAATTTTGTCAATACGTCTAAGTATAGAAATAAATTTGTATTAGAAAAGCTTTGTCGCTTTTATAGCTACAAATTGGGTATCTTTTAAAATGGAAGTCCCTTAGCTCGACTTCATCCATTTTTTAATTTAGGTAATCGCCTAAGCTGAAACCTTTGTGGGATGACAGATATTTGACTTTTTGGATTTCATTGAGAACCCTGATATAGAAAAAGTATTTGCCAAAAAACCAGGGTTTTTGCAGGATAAAGAAAACTGAATTCTTAATTTTGGATAAAGTCGAGCTTAGATCTAGATAATGTCTAAACCTGATCTAGACAATGGAAACAGATCCAAGTGTATAACTCTGGAGTAAGATGATGGAATCATTTGCAGAATTGTAGCCAGCAGTTGCGTCATTGAAAGCGAGGAAGGTTCCGCTAATACCATTAACAGTAAATGCTTTAGAACTGTTGGCTGTAAACACACTACTCTTAAGTAAAGCAGAGATATTTGCCGCAGTTAAACTAGCTATCTTACCAACGGAGGTAGTTAACGTTACTGCTGAACCACCAACACGGTCAATTTGCTCGCCACTCGTGTAGCCAGTAATCACATCATAGCTAGCTAACAACGAGTCACTCAAAGCAGTGTAGGTGAATTTATCAGTTCCAGTGCCACCAGTCAGTACGTCTTTGCCAGCACCACCATTGATTGTGTCATTACCAGCACCACCATTGATTGTGTCATTGCCAGCACTTCCAGTAAGCGAGTTGTTACCAGTGTTGCCTGTAATTGTGTTATTGAGAGTATTGCCATATCCATTGATAGCAGCAGAACCAGTGAGAGTCAGGTTTTCTACGTTTGCTGACAAGGTGTAGGTGATAGAAGAATTTACCAAGTCAGTGCCCGCAGAGCTATACTCGTTCACCACATGGTTAACACTATCAACATAGTAGACATCATTGCCAGTGCCACCATAATAAAAGTCATTGCCAGTCCCACCAAAGATGGTGTCATTACCAGAACTACCATTTAAGGTGTCATTGCCAGCACCACCATTGAGGTAGTCATTGTCAGCACCACCATTTAAGGTGTCATTGCCAGCACCACCATAGATGTCATCATCGCCAGCTCCACCTAAAAGGGTGCTATTGTACGTATTGTTGAAGTTATAGATACTGTCGTTACCAGCCCCGGCATCTACATAGTCGCCACCATAACCACCATAGATTCTGTCATCGCCATCTCCAGCATAGATGTAGTTAGTAGCGTAATCGTAACCAGCAGAGATTTGATCATCACCAGTACTACCATAGATGGTGTCTGAACCATAGCCACCATCTATGGTGTTGCTGTAGCCATTGAACGAAAATAGATAGATATAATCGTCACCAGCGCCACCATCTATGTAATTGTTGGCGTAATAGTAATCACCGCCATAGATGGTGTCATTGTCATCACCACCCAGTAAACTATCGCCACCATAGTAATCAAGGATGTAGTCGTTACCAGCGTCGCCTTTTATTAAGTCGCCACCATAACCACCATATATGTTGTCGTTACCAGCTCCAGCATAGATGTAGTTAGAGTCAAAATCGTAACCACCATAAATGGTATCGTTGCTACTACCACCATAAATCGTGTCTGAGCCATAGCCACCATTTATGTAGTTGCTACTGTTACTATATCCTACAAAGTAGTCATCACCACTGTTAAAGGCGCCACTACTAGCATCAACTGGATCTGAATTACTCATAAAAAGTTCTCTTTAAACTTAGGTTGATGTGTGAATCAAATTAATATGCAGTTTGCACATAGATGAAATGAACTCACCCAATAAAAATAGATAAGTTTCACTACCCTGTAATTGTGCAGTTAGCAATGTACCCCCTCTAAGAAGTTGGGGATACGAATACTGCTTATCGAAATACTCTACTGCTAAATAGAAAGTTTGTCGGTCGGAAAAGGTCGGAAAAAAGTCGGATCTTGATTGTGTTCCGTAAGCTTACCACTAACTACAGGTATTTTCAGATAAATTAACAAGATTTATCTCACGCAGAAATGCAAAGATGCACAGAAGAAGCAAGAGTGTAGTCTAAATAAATAAAAACTGCTGTAATATACTTGGAAGAATAGAACACTTTTTTAGGCGATCGCACTTACCAAATCATTGACCAACACCTTCTGGAAATAACCTGCTCAAGTTCAATAATGCATCTTCAAATCCAGGAATAACTACTGATTGATTTGATAAAAAAATCTGTCTGCTCAGATAGCTAAACTGGCTTTGAGCATTTTGATACGGTTGACTGTAACACTCAAGTTGACGAGTTGGTAAATTCACAATCCAATAACGCTCGATTCCGGCTTCTGCATACAAAGATAGCTTTATTGTTTGGTCGTAATCTAAAGTTTTGTCTGAAATTTCAATTACTAATAAAATATCTTCTGGATAAGGATGATGAGCGAGATAATCTTCATCTTTTCCTCGTGCAATAACGACATCCGGTTCAGGTTCGCTTTGATTAGGAAGTGCGATCGGATCTTGTCCCCGGATGACTGCTCGCTCTCCTAAAAGCCGATCCAATTGACGGCATAAAATAGAACTACAAACTGTATGAGGTGTTCCTTTTGCAGTCATTTGAATCAGTTCTCCTCGAATTAATTCAATCCTATCGCCCTCTGGAAAAAATCCGAGTTCGATCAACTGATGGTATTCAGCGATCGTAAATCTTTTAGGTGTGACAACATTCATCTTAATCACGCTGATTTTACTTTTATTTGTACGCTAGCAGAGATTAAATTGATTGCGTTATTTACCGCCGCAAACTTCGCAACGCCTCAAACTCACGCCAGCAAAGATACAATGCACGCGGTACGTGAAAGCATCCTTTCCATTTGCCGCCTTTGAGGTTCAACAAAACTTCTCCCCGCCGATTAAGATAGCCAAACCACTCACCAAACTCGGAATCAGCAAAGTGTGACCAAGCGTAATCGTGCATCTTTTGATACCATTTCCAACACACCTCACGCCCCGTCAAGCGATAACCCATCGCTAATGCAACCAAAGATTCAAGGTGAACCCACCACAGCTTTTGATCCCATTCGAGTTGCTGTGGTGGATGACTGGCTGCATCAATAAAGTAATACAACCCGCCATACTTGCTGTCCCAAGCAAAATTCAGAATATTTAGCACCACATCAACAGCTTGATTAATAGTTTTGGTATCATTTTTCCGACGAGCGATGTCCATGATAAACCACATCGCTTCGATACCGTGACCAGGGTTAATCAACCTTCCCTCAAAACAATCGATGTGGGAGCCGTCAGGAGCAACGTTTTCATACATTAGTCCCCGTTCTTGGTCGAGAAAATTGGTCATTACTTCCCGGACAGTTTCAGCTAGGACATTTTCTAGGGTTTCTTTGGGCAATAACCATTCCATTTCTAGAGTGAGGTTGGCTAAAATCATCGGTACAGCCAATGATTTCATCGGGCGTGTGCTGGGATAGGTTTTGTTATATTTGCCCTTGGGATTATCCTTGCGACGTAAAACGTTATTGTAAGCTTGCATTGCCACATCTGTCGCCCAGTCTTCACCAGATACGAGTGCATATTGGCTAAATGCCATCGCCGCAAAACAATCAGAAAAGATATTGTAAGGCTCAACCAGTGGTTTGCCTTCACGAGTGAGAGCAAAGTACCAGTTACCATCGCTATCTCTACCATGTTGAGCGAGAAAATTAGCACCATTACTGGCGATTTTTAACCAATTTTCGCGTTTTTCTAACTGGTTATAAAGCATGGAAAAAGTCCACACTTGACGATTTTGCAGCCAGATAAATTTATCTGTATCATAAACTTTACCCTGGCGATCGAGGCAGGTAAAATAGCCGCCTTGCTCCCAGTCTAGGGAATATTTTTCCCAAAATGGCAGGACATCGTTGAGGAGTGCGTTTTTGTAAAGTTGAGCAAGTGCTTGAAAATTATACTCCATAAATTTTCTTCTCTTTTTCCTAAGAGCGACAACTTAACAGTCATCGTAAGTTACCAATTAGAAAGAAGCAAAGATATGTAAGTAGAGCAACGCAAATAAAGCTAACTAGCAAGAATCGTCATTGGTCATTTGTAAAGGTTTAAACTATATTTATATTTCTTAATATAGCTAAGTTTATTCTCCCCGATTTACTTAGTGGAGGAGTGCAAAGGGTGAGGGGATAAAAACAGAAGTCACAACTCGTAGGTTTTTGGCTATTAGAGTAGCGATTGACGGTGTCTGTCTATTGTTTAGTAGACGCTTTGGGCGAACGAGACGCTGCACTAATAACGAACAGAACTTCACAGGACAAGGGGACGTGGAGAATGACAAATGACCAATGCCTCATTCCCTTAGTAGGTTTTATCTGAAAAGACCATACTAGGGTGAGCATGATAATGTCTAGCCTATAAGCTTTTATTGTGAGGTTTTTATGAGTCAGATTGAACGAATAGCGATTGTTGGAGGAACACACGGTAATGAATTAACAGGAGTACACTTAGTTAAAAAATTTCAGCAATCTCCAAATTTAATTAATAGACAAAATTTAGAAACTTTAGTATTACTTGGTAATCCCAAAGCTATTGCAGAAGGTAAACGTTACATTGACAAAGATTTAAATCGTTGCTTCACTCATCAAGACTTAGAAAATCCAAATCTCTTAAGTTACGAAGATACGCGAGCAAAAGAAATTAAACAAATACTGCAACCGCAAAATCAGCCTTTTGTTGATGTAATCATTGATTTGCATAGCACTACTGCCAATATGGGTTTAAGTTTGATTTTTGGCGAACTGCATCCTTTCTTACTTCGTTTGGCTGCTTATTTAAGTTCAAAAAATCCTTTAGTAAGAGTTTGTGTTAATCAACAATCAAAAAAAGGTGGATTTCTGCGTTCTTTGTGCCAATTGGGTTTTGTAATCGAAGTAGGTACTGTTGCTCAAAATATCTTAAATGCTGAATTATTTCAAAAAACAGAACAACTTATTTATTCAATCTTGGACTATTTTGAATCGTGCAATCAAGGTAATATTCCTCAGACAGACAATACAGTTATACTCTATCAATACATTAAGACTATTGATTATCCCCGAGATGAAAACGGTGAAATTCAAGCTATGATTCATCCCCAGCTTCAGTTTCGCGATTATCAACCTCTGAATCCAGGTGAGCCAATATTTCTAAATTTTGCTGGAAAAGAGATTTTATACGAGGGACTATCTACTGTTTATCCTATTTTTATTAATGAAGCAGCTTATTATGAAAAAGGAATTGCGATGTATTTAACTCAAAAGCACCAAAAGGTAGTTTGAGATAAATATGTAATTGTCATTAGTCCTTTACAAGTGAAAAATAACTAATGACAATCTTCACAAACAAGAGTGCAATATCTCAGTGCATTAACTTAATAGCAACGGTGATGGTAATTCCTATGCAGATAGTCATAATTTCTCAGATAATGATAGTATAGCGGCTTATAAACTCCTTGATGGTAATTTCTGTATCGATTGTGATACTGTCTCCGATAATAAATATTTTGGGGATAATAAAGTCTTTGATGGTAATAATTTCTATACCTTTGATGATACTGTCTACGATACCTGTAATAGTGGCGTCGGTATTTTCGGTGTTTGAAATTTTTAGTATCAGCTTGTGAATCATTTGAAACTGAGGAATATAAAGAATTTAGGACATCTGGATTTACATTTGTCTGAACAATTGGGGCAGTTAATTCTTCAGAAATTGGTAGCATATGCAACTGATTTTTTCCAGATGCTGCGGCTATTTCCAATCCCAAGCAGCTGGGCAATAATAAAACACTGATTACAAATTTCCAAAACATTGTTTCATGCTCCTATTTGTTGTTCCCTGGCTTAGCTAGGGAATGCCAACTGATGTAAAGCTCTGGCAAAAAGTAGGAATTACGCAGTGAAACAAAAAATTAAGGTTTGTTTCTATTGAACGAAAAATAGAGCCTCTATAAATGATCTAACATAAAGATTCTATTAGATATAGTTATTGGCGATCGCTTGAATATTTTTTAATATTTATTAATAGTCAAAAAGCTACATGTGAAGTTCAGCTCACCCTAAGTCGCCACTCAGACTTCTGTTTGTAGCAGTCCTAACAAGAATTCTTCAACCGAACAATTTCAAAAAGCAAATGTATTTGAACACTAACTATACAGATGTCAGGACTCATACACTCCAACCACCCGCGCCTGTTCAATCACATGGTCAGCGATCGCATTAAGTAGTTGCTCACGGTTCATATTTGACTTTAAGTTAAGCTCTGCATCCAGGGCATACAACCAAAAATAGTAATGGTGAAGTCTATGTCCCTGTGGTGGAGCAGGTCCAGTATATCCTGGCTGATTCTCACTGTTCAAGCCTTCAGTAAATTTACTACCACCTGCCTCGGTAATCTGATTAATTGTTGGCGGAATATTGTAGACTAACCAGTGAGTAAAACCTTGTGGCAGAGGTGCATCTGGGTCATGGCAGATCAGTGCTAGTTGTTGAGTTCCGGCAGGCAGTCCACTCCATTCCAAAGGAGGAGAGATGTTTTCACCATCACTAGTATACTGTTTTGGAATATGTTCCAAAGATGTAAATGCAAGGCTATAAATCTGTAGATCCTTGATATTTAATCCCATTGTGTATTTCCTTTAACAACAATCAGCTGCATCGAAGAATTCATCGCAGTAGCACAGTTTGAGCATTGATGCGAATGCAAAAGAGGCTGTTTATTAGACTTGATTGCCGATAGCATTAGAGATATGCGTTACAATCGACAGCTGACGGGTCAACGAATGATTCATAAATGTCAAACTCTTAGGTAACTGCTTAATACTCACTTGCAATACCTTAATTGTGTGTAGTTATCAGACTGTTTGAGCCGATGATAAATTTTTAACCCTTATTATCCTAAGAAAGCTATTGTCTAATTGCGTCCTCCTACTGAAGGATAACAACTATATATTTAAGGTATTTAATCAAACAAAAGGTTATCTACTAGTAATCATTACTCTGCATTAAATAGCTTAACAAGTCCGATCAGTTGTGTACTGAGATGAAATCTATCTAGGGACTAGTTTTTTAATAAGGTATCAATAATTTTGTTGCAAGAAAACATTCTTTCACCTCTTTCTTTTAGTAGTCGGCATCTAAACCAAAATTAGGTGTACTGGTAGTAAGGCAAAGGGATAATTGTTCAATGGCTCAGACTCAAAAACAAGGAAAACCAACGGATGGTCAGCCAGACGAGTGGCAGCAAGACTTGAATCCACAACCTATGGCTGGTCAAAATTATGGTTCGTCAGGAACGCATCCAGAGAAAGCAGGTTTAAATGCCTATGAGATTAAAGAACTGCATGACAAACTCCCAGATTATACACACGAAGAACTAAAACAAATTACATTGCTACCAGTTGGAAGTCGCTTGGAGCAAGGTGCAAAGTACATTGACCTGAATGACCCACAACGTAACGAGTTTACAGCAATGGGTGGTATGGAAGCGGGTTCTAATAACTGGTATGTACCGAAGACTGAGGTCAGTTATCAGCTTTGGAATCGGTTAATCGGCGTACAAAATCCTGAGCGTTTAGGAGAACAGGGCGAATCTTGAATAACAACCCAACAAATCACCCCATCCACTTGTGACTCAGCAAGCGGTATGCTCAATTTTCCATTAATAGTAGCGTAGGCTAACACCGCAGGCATCGCCTACTGCTCGTATGTTGAGCAAATCTATACATTGCAAGCTTTTTTGTCTTTGAAACTGAGAAATAAAAAATATCCCACTGTTCACAATCAACTGTCATCAGTCATCAGTTATCTACCTGATGACCAAGAATTTAAAGCTTGTTTACGTTGTTGATTTTTTTCAGATGGATTCAATTCTAAAGCACTTTGCTTTTTGAAAACTTCGGGATTATACAGTCCTGTTTCCCAATTACCATACATCGGATTGGGAAGAACAATGTATGCAGGTTCAATCACTTTACTGTTGTAATCTGCATCAAATATTCCGTAGTGTTGACGATTCTGATCTACATGATTGCGTCGTTGTTGATTATTCTTGCCTGCTGTCTCATCAAAATCATTGAGATTATCGCCTATTAAAGCAATCACAGTATATTTTTTACCATCGGCCTTACCATTTTCTATTGCTTCTCGTCGCCATTGTTTTGAACTATTTTCTTTAGCATCAATAATTTTGCTAAACTCACCCCTTAATAATACTGTAGTAGTATTAACTCCTTTAAAACCAGTTGATTTTAAATTATTGATAGTTGCTATTTCTAAATCATTATTTTGGCTATCTTTTTTACTACTTTTATCCCGGTTAGAAATAAAAAAAACTTTACCACCATTATCATTAACATAATTTACAAAATTGGCAGCACCAGGGACAGCCTTAGCTTTGGCAGCCGCTACCCATTTATTCCATGTTGTTAGTTCAAAAGTATTATTAGTATCAATCAAACCAGCGTGATAAGCACTATTATCAAGAACTGTCTCGTCAATATCAACAATAACGGCTGGGTTGCGTACTTCTTTAGCTTTGGCTTGCTCAAATACGAGTTTACCTACATTGAAAGCTTGGTATGTCAGAGCTTGATACTCCCCTGATTGCTGTACCCAATTAATTGCTAGTATGGACTCTTCATTTAGCTGTGTATTAGTAATATCTGCTGTGTCTTGTTTGAGTCCTAAAAGAAGCAAACTTGATGTAAATAATGTAGAAAATGTAATAAACTTAAAATATGGGTGATACATTTTATGGATTTATCCTTAATACTTAGTTAACTAAATACCTGTCGTTAACAAATTTATTTGTACAGTTATATACTTATAGCACACTGAGAAAAAATGTCACCTAAATTTATTAGATAAAGTTAATTTTAATACTCAGTGTTATGTATACATGTTAACAACTCGATATTTGCATTAGTGGAGAAGCTTTGAGCAACATTAACCAAGAGCGATCGCTCTGGCATGACGCTGTGGAGATTTGCCATAAACCTAAAGAAAATTTTTTGGCTTTGAGATTTCTTTCATTTAGGTTATTGTAATTGACCGTGCCAATCTCAGCAAACTTAACAGCTTGAACTTGTTACTGAAGGTTAAACATTCACTTTTTAACCAATTAAAATTTACCATTATTTACAAACTGTAAAATATATTGATATGTCATTTGTGGCTGTTCAATTTGGGGGGCATGACCGCAATTTTTGACCTTTATTAGCCGCGAATTGGCAATATCTTGCTGAAATTTTTCTGCATCTTCAGATGGGAGCATATCATCAGCTTCTCCCCATAAAATCAGTGTTGGTTTATCAACTTGGGCAATTCTATTTGCCAAGTTAATATAACCACCAGTTTTAACATAAGAAATCATAGCATCATGCCAATTAGGCATTTCTTGGTGTAGCATCGCACACTGAATAGCCAAAAGTATTTTGGGATTAAAGCTAGCAAAAATACTGCCGAAATTTAATGCCAAAATGTGGCGTTGACGTAAGTATTCTACAGCAAGAAAGTCAAAAGGAGGAAACAAGTATTTGCTGAAGGCGGGAGCGCAAGTATAACCTAAACTATTAATCAATACTAGCGATTTTACAACTTGAGGATAAGTGAGAGTAAACTCGATTGCAGCTGCACCTCCCATTGATGCACCTACTAGTGTAATCGGTCTGTTGATTAAAATTTTCCAAAAATTGTAAAGGTGAATTTGGATTGCAGTTGGGCTGTAGGTTATTTCTTTTTGCCTTTGTGTAAAACCAAAACCTAACAAATCTAATGCCCATGTTTCATTTTGAGTAGCAAGTAATGGCAACAGGAAACGGAACTCTAGGATTGAACTGTCGAAGCCGTGTAGCAGCACAATTGGTGTTCCTTCCCTACCTTTGTGGATGTAGGTTGTGAGGATGGGGTGTTGACTGAGGGAAGTTGTAAGGGCAATTCTCTGAATACTTTGGACGAAAGCGATCGCTTTTGGGTCTGTTAGTTGATTAACTTGTAATGGCAGAAAATTAGGAAACATTGGTATTTACTCTAAACTAATTTTCCACAAACCAGAGAGCGGATTGGACTGTTGTAATTGACTATCGCTGCTACCGAGCCAATTATCGCCATACACCAACCCAACACTGAATGTTCCATTTAGAGGATATTGTCCTAGTATTCCAAAGCCTTCAATATTATTTGAGTCAGTGATTACCTGCCCCTTCAACTGTATAGTTATTTGGTTGCCGTCGTTAAAGTAAATTGTGGCTCGTTTGTGATGAAAGCGTACCTGAACTTTGTAGACACCACCAGTTGCATAATAGTAAGCTTTTGCAGGCAGCTTTTGACCGTCAATATTTTGTCCTTTAAACTCAACAGCCATAGCCGAGGTGTTTAGTAGCAACAGGCCTGACAAGACTAACCATAAAAGTTTCATTGGTAATAACGAAGGCTTTCAAGTAAACTACTTTCTACTTTAAAATAGCATTCTGTTCTGACTTCTAAATTCTCCTTTAAGACAGGTTCAAGCGCTTGCGAATATCAAATCGAAATCAAGTTATATAGCAATATTGCTTTCAGGGACTGACAAATAAAAAATATCACCCTGCTCACACTCAACAGTCAACAGTCATCATATCAAGTTCGCTTAATTACTTATAATTCAAAATTCTCCGCGTCAGAGCGTCCCCGTATCCCCCAAAGTTCAGACTGCCCAAGCCATCGCTTTGATTTCTCTGTGCGTCAGCCTTAATTATAAGCATTCATCAGAACATGATATCAGTCAGCAACTTCAAATGGGATAATTTATTTCTTGGAGTTCCCTTAAATGCTTACCTTGTCAGTCGATACATAATTACTTTTCCTTTCCAATTTTCTTCCACAAATACCAAATACTCTCCATTGGAACGCCGAAAAGCGCGGATACCGTAGGGTATATCAATCCAACCACTTTCACTGCCAACCTCTGGCCCTGGTTTTAATTGTTGGACTTGGACTCCTGTGGTTGCATTATAGACATATACTTCTGCGGTTTTAACTGTGACAGCGAAGACATAATCTCCCGCGACACTCATCGCAGCTGTAGAAACTTGGCGTTTGCCGGTGGTATCGTAGGGAATCACAGTTCGCCACCGGGGGGTGCGATTTCCTTTACTCCAGTTGTCAAAACGGGCAATCTCAGATCCGACAACTCCGGTATCATCACCGGATGCAGGGCGGTCTACTGTGAAGCCTGACAAATACATCGTATCTGTTTGGGGGAAATATTCAATGCGCCGCAAATCGTTAAATATCTTAGGAGTAGTTTGCTTTTCCATCGAGCTGTAGCTGTAGATGGGGTTACCTTTAGCATCTATTCCCTTTAAAGGATAATGTCGGATAGCAGTACCATCTTGGGTTCGCAAAGCTTTCCAAACATCTCCTTTGCTGTCTACCCACCAGCCACCGAGATAAGGATAATCTTTACTGGTATCATATTCGTTCTTTTCAAATCTGCCATTGCCATTGCTGTCTCGCCAGATCCATTCTCCCTTTTCTGGTTGCTGTGGCGGCCAATTTCCTGCAAGAAATTTTTTATCTGTATTAGTGCCAACAAACATGCCGGCTGGGATGGCGATTTTACCATCTGTAGCTGGATTGAAACGATATATTAAAAGAAAGCTGCTATACATGTCTGTGAGGAACAAAAACGGCTTGCCTTGAATGCGGCGCACAAATGTTCCATCAGCCGATGTATGCAAACGTGGATCTTGAGGATATTTAAAAGGATTTAAAGTATAGGCTTTGTAAGTCCATTGCTTACCAGCAGGTTTACTATAATCCATCTGATATTGTTCTTGTTTTGTGAATAAATCTATACCATCAGTCTTCGGATCGGCATCTGCATTATCGACAAATATTAAACCTAGCGATCGCCACAGTAGTTTACCTGACGGCGCAAATTTCCGCAAATCTGTTCCTGATTTGTTGAAACCATTACTATTTATATAGATATTACCTGATACATCTGTACCAACTCCGGTAAGTCCATAAAGTTTCAAATCTCGAACTTCACCAGGAATACCTGCATAGATACCGCCTTTATAACCAAAACTGCCTACTTGTATCGGCTGCTCTTTAATCTCATAAATCAAGATTTGCTGACGCGAACCATTTTCTGCTACTAACAGCTTACCTTGAGAATCGATGGCGATCGCTGTTGGTTCGGTGATATCTGCAATCTGTTGAGGTAATTGCTTTCCACTTGCGGAATAATATAAAATCTTTGGCGGATTACTACCATTTTTGTTTTGAATAATCCAGAGATTTTTTTGTTTATCAATAGTTATTGCACCAGGATTAGCAACACTAAAGCTGCGAAGCTCCTTCATCGTGTCAGTATCATAAACCCGAACCTGATTAGCAGCAAAATCACTCACATATAACTCACTTCCTCCAATTGCTAATCCAGTGACTTCGCTTTTAGTGCTGATAATTAACATACTTTTATCCCAGCCCCGTCCCTCAGCAAACGGTGCAGGTTTTCCGGATAAATCATAGCGTCTAACGCTGTGCCAACTTATTCCTTGTGATGGATAATCTTCTTTTGTATTGCCTATTGCACCTTGAGTCATGGCAATGAAAATATATTTATTATTTGCTGTTACAGCTTTGCCACCACCACGTCCCCAACCGTGAGTATCACCGACAGCACCAATAATTTTACCATCCTTATATATTCCTGCTTCTGTTGCCGCCTCATCCCAATGGCTATTTGTATAGACTGTACCATCGGGGGCAACATACATTGCTTCTATATTATTTTGTATCCGCAGATTTCCACTGCCAATACTATTACCTATCCACGATGTTTTATAAGTGAGTGTGGATGTTCCAGTTGTCGCCCAATCTGTTGTAATGCCAATGGTAGTAACCACCACTCCCACAATTAAACTGAGTAAAAATTTCAAAAATTTATTTCTTTGCAAATATCTGAAATTAGATAACTTTTTAATTTGTTGCTTGAACTCTTGATAGAGTCTCTTTAACTGCATCATTAATTTCTTCTTCATTCAAATTAATTTAAATTTTTACAGAATCTTATTTTTGCCAATATTTCAGATTTTTATCTCCTCTGTGTGCCTCTGCACGATATTTTTTCTAATTGATGTTCACAATCTAAATAGAATAACTGTATATACAATCATTATTTTGCAAATCAGTAAAAAAATAATTTGTTTAAATTGATAAAAATACTGTGAATGTATTTCACAAAATAATGTATTAATAACTACTATCAATTTTAGAATATTAGTAAAATTGAATACTAAATTTAAACATATTGATTAATTGATAGATTTTTTACCTTTAGCTATCGAAGATTCATCTTCTTCAAACAACAAGTATCATATTTATCATACTCAGTATTCTTCAGTTAATTAAAAGACAAAATTAAGTTGCTTGTTGACGTAAAGATATAAATAGTTTATAAATTGGTGTTCTCTCAAAAAATATTATTGATAATGTGTATATTCTTTGAAGATATTTGTATGATAAGCATTCATGAAAAATAAAAAAGAAAATTTAGCTTCCACATCTGCATCTATTCTCACCTTGGGATTAGGTTGGTTTCCGAAAAATCCCGGAGGATTAGAAAGATATATTTATGAACTAACACATAAATTAGCAGCAAATCAAGACCAGGTTGAATTATGCGGAGTTGGTTTACCACAGGCTGACCTAAATTACCCAATTAAGCTGACTAACTTAGCCTCTGTTGATACTAATATTTGTCAAAGATTATGGTCAATTCGCAGAAACTTCCAGAAAACCAGAACAAATAAACCAGATGCAATTAATCTACACTTTGCATTATACAGCTTTCCTCTTTTAGATATTTTGCCCAAAGGAGTACCAGTTACTTTTAACTTTCATGGTCCTTGGGCTTTCGAGAGTAAGCAAGAGGTGGTTAATAAAAATCTTAGTCTGACAATTAAGCATCGGCTGATAGAACAAACGACTTATAATCGCTGCGATCGCTTTATTGTTCTCAGCAAAGCATTTGGCAATATTTTACATCAAAAATATCAAGTACCGTGGAATAAAATTAATGTTATTCCTGGTGGAGTTGATATTAACTCATTTCAACCAAATTTATCACCCCAAGAAGCTTGTAGACAATTAGGCTGGCCTGATAATCGTCGGATTCTATTTACATCACGCCGTTTAGTACATCGAACTGGGGTTGACAAATTATTACAAGCGATCGCTATAATTAAGCCCAGAATACCAGATATTTGGCTAGCGATCGCTGKTCGTGGTCACATCCAAGCTGCACTACAACAACAGGCTACAGAATTAGGACTAGAGGACAACGTTAAATTTTTAGGCTTTTTACCTGATGAGCAATTGCCTATAGCTTACCAAGCTGCTGAATTAATTGTTATGCCTAGTCAATCTTTTGAAGGCTTTGGATTAGTAATCATCGAATCTCTCGCTTGTGGTACTCCAGTTTTATGTACCCCTGTCGGCGGAATGCCAGAAATTTTAGCAGAATTTTCACCTGATTTAATTACTACTTCCACCGATGCATCAGCTATTGGTGAAAAATTAGAACAAATACTACTAGGAAATATTTGCATCCCATCACGAGTAGACTGTCGCCAGTATGCTACTACACACTATGACTGGAATCAAATTGCTCAGCAAGTAAGGAATGTTCTATTACAGTAGCAATATGAATAAAATTATCTAAATAAATATAAGTTTTATGAAAATTCTTTTTTTAGACCAAAGCGGTAAACCAGGTGGTGCAGAATTGTGTTTACTAGATATTGCTAAACCCTATCGACATGATGCTTTAGTAGGTTTATTTGCAGATGGATCGTTTAAACATTTACTACAGCAAAATAGTATTCCAGTAGAAGTTCTCACAACTCAAGCGATTCAAGTTCGCAAAGAAAGCAGTTTGATACAAGGTTTAAAGAGTTTAGGACAACTTACACCTTTAATTACTAAAGTAGTTAAAAAAGCGCATGAATACGATTTAATCTACGCTAACACTCAAAAAGCATTAGTTGTAGGAGCAATAGCAAGTTTTTTGAGTCATCGTCCTCTGGTTTATCATTTACATGATATTCTTTCTCCAGAACATTTTAGCCAAACTAATATTCATATTGCTGTTAACTTAGCTAATAATTTCGCCTCGTTAATAATTGCTAATTCTCAAGCTAGTAAAGCAGCATTTATGCAAGCAGGAGGACGCCCAAATATCATCGAAGTTGTTTATAACGGGTTTGAACCAAAAATTTATCAAAATCATCAGTCTGACATCAATAAATTGCAGCAACATTTAGGATTACAAGGAAAGTTTATAGTTGGACACTTTAGCCGTCTTGCACCTTGGAAAGGGCAGCATATTTTAATTGCTGCGCTTGCCCAATCTCTGCAAGAAGTCACAGCAATTTTAGTCGGCGATGCACTATTTGGTGAACAAGATTATGTCCAACAGTTACACCAACAAGTTACTGAATTGGGGCTAGAAAACCGCGTCAAATTTTTAGGATTTCGTTCAGATATTCCCCAATTAATGGCAGCTTGTGACTTAGTAGCACATACCTCCACGTCCCCAGAACCTTTTGGTAGAGTGATTGTTGAGGCGATGCTATGTGGTAAACCTGTCGTTGCAGCAAAAGCTGGAGGTGCGATGGAATTAATAGAACACGGACTTAATGGTTTTTTAGTCACACCAGGAGAACCCCAAGAACTTGCACAAGTAATTACTACCTGTCTTCAGGAAACAGAAATAACTGCAAGTATAGCTAATAACGCCAGCATTACTGCTAGTGAGCGTTTTGATATCGCAACTATTAATCAGCAAATTGCTCAACTACTTAAATCAGTGCTAGACATCTCCAGAAATTAAATATGGGTTATCTAAAACCCTTGTAGAGATATAGCAGTGCTATGCCTCTACATTCTTTTTTGGGGATGTCTACTAATATCTAATCCTAATTTTCCAGATTATTATAGGCCATCTCCACAAAGGAGATCATGTCCGGCGATTTTTGGCATTGCATAATTTATACTTCAATTATCAAACGCCCTGGCTGAAAATTTAGGGTTTATAGGTGTAACTACAAACCGACTAATTCACGAGACTCAAAATCAGTGAGTTGTTGAGCGATCGCTAATCTGGCTTCCAACTTTGCTACACTAAACTGGTTACGCAGATATTCCAAATGACCGATGGCATTTGCCTTTTCCCCAGTCAAGCGGATTAAAGTATCCATCGCTTTTTGATATTCCTGATTCACAAGCAGCACTTCAAAACGTCGCGCCTTGCGTTGAGCATCATTTTTCAAATCCATCTCAAAAGCAGCAACACGATCTGCATTGCCTTCAAATCGGTTAATTTGGTGCTGCACTGCCATCAACTCAGAGTCTATTTCGTTAGCCCGTTGGGCAGCTTGAGCGATCGCACCTGGATAATGACTCAGTTGCATCATCTAATAATTTTCCTCTAAGGTCAAGAATTTAATGTTTAAGCATAAAACAAACCCCGGAATCCATTTTCCCAAAGGCTGTCACTGACAAGCTTTACACTTAACTAAGATTGGTGAACGCTATATATTTATTATAGTAAAAATGTATTGATTTAGCAGACAAAAGGTGGTATTTTAGCACAACTGATTAAAATTTTTCCGTCTCAGAGCATCGCTAACCCAGGATTAAGGGAACTCCAAGAAATAACAACCACTTCAACTTGCTGACTGAGGACTGATGAGAGGCAGTTGCTTCAACGAGGGGAACACTTACAACGCACTGGTCCCTGTTGAGTGCGAGCAATAGGATATTTTTTATTTGTCAGTTGTTAAAGACTTATCATTAAGACTACAGGTAGGCAAAAAGAGGCTTTTCTGGTTTTTGCAGCAGTATCAAGCTCACTTGCGATCGCACTAATATTTTTCATAACTCAAATAGGATTGCTATAGGTTACTTTTCAAGAATTAGTTTACAGTAACTTTACTGAATTCTCATAATAATAAAGTTATAATAAACTCTCAGAAAATTTTAAATTAAAACTTTGTGTTTCTATAATAATTAGCTATACACGATTTTCAGAGTTTCAGGCATATTTTCACAACTCTTGATAGTGAGAAAGCAATTATTTAGAAATTGGGTTATGTAGGCCTCATATCTGATTATGTGACAGCATGAATTACATCTTAGACAATAGATAAAAAGCGCTCTTGCAAAAGTAATAATTGCTTTTGCAAGTACCTATTGTCTGTAATCTTATTAGTTGCCCAAGTAAATAAGTTCTCCAAATCAAATCAAAACAGGAATAAAAAATTGAATTTTAGTTGCAGCAAAACAACTTATTTTTAGGCTTTGCTACAACTAAAAATACTGTGAGTTTTAGCGTAGCTCACCGCAGGCATCGCTTTTTCATACATCTAGCAATGCGCTGTTCTCAACAGTGCAATAGTTCATGTTGTTTGATAAAACTCACTACAAAAAATGCCTAAGACTTAAAGCATTACAAAGACAAATTTTGAGCGTATATTTATACACCTAAAACAAAATCGGAGTCATTTGAATGGCTACATTTACCGTCACTAACACCAACAATAGTGGTGCTGGTTCGCTGCGGCAAGCAGTTCTGGATGCCAATGCCCTTACAGGAAGAGACATTATCAACTTTAGTGGAGTGTTTAGTGATAACATCGCTGATACTATAACTCTGACTGGAAGTAGTCTGACCATCACGGATAGCCTGATTATTGCAGGCAGATATGACAAATCGCCAACTATTAATGATAATAGTGTCAACCGTGTTTTT
>NZ_SZNH01000034.1 GCF_005869855.1 Nostoc sp. PA-18-2419
CGCGGCACTAGAGCGTATAATTTTAAACCATATTACCGGGGAGCAAAAATAAGTGTAATCGGAGGAATTAGCTTAAAGAAAGTGTTAGCCGTGATGACTTTAAACGGCTCAATGGATGGAGATGCATATAAAGTTTTTGTAGAACATTTTTTACTTCCGCAATTATGGGTTGGTGCAGTCGTTGTAATGGATAATCTACCTGCTCATAAAGTCGAAGAGATTAAGCTTTTGATTGAAGGAGTGGGAGCAAGTATTCTTTATCTATCTCCTTATTCTCCTGAATTCAATCCAATTGAACATTGGTGGTCACAATTAAAAGCTTTTCTGAAACAATTTTCTCCCAAGAGTTCATCTGTCGTTGATGGTTTAATTAAAATTGCGCTGAAACTAGTTGATCCAAAACATCTAAAAAATTGGTTTACTAATTGCTGCTACTGTACCTCATAAACCTCAAATATGCTGTAACTTATATTTACCTAAATATAATAAGCATAATTTAACTCCTGACTTACTTTAAACTAAAATACAATATTTTTAGATTTTTTAATGCGTATATAAATTTATTATTGTTTAATCAATATGTGAAAAAAGTTTCCTTTTAGTATTTATATTTTAAAAAAATATGTCTTAGGATGGTTAGATTTTGAATTATTTCATTTACATTATGCTCTATCATATTCCATAATTATTAGACACATCCTAAAGAAAGATGATTATAATTAAGACTAAGTTTAAATTAATTTTGGTGTGTCGAATAACTGCTTTCTATGGAGGTTTAGCGTTCAGCTAAGCCTTTTTTATTATTACTATAGTTTGGTTCAATACTTATATAAAATATTGGTATACTCTCTAAAGATAGATGTATTTATCAACAAAATTGACTAAATTCTGCTGATAGACTCTACTCTTACCTAAGGCTTGGTTAATAACCAAGCCTTTCTTGATTAACTTAACTTACTACAGTTATCCGCTTTGATTTGAAGGAACTTACTTGTAAAATTAGGCAATATAAAATCAGGAAAGTATTAGTTAACTCTTATCTAAAGCATAGCAATCCTATTTAAATAAAAAAATTGTATACATTAATTTTCCATAACCCTCTTGTAAGAGTGTCTTTTACTTGCCTATACAGATAAATAGATAAATCAAATCAAATTATTATAGATAACAACAGCTATAGTTTCTACCCTACTAATGGACTGGTATAATATGAATTATTACAGAATAAATAATAAAAAAATCACTAATATATAAATAATATTTTATTGTTTTTTATTATTTAAATCTATTGATTAATTATTGATATTAGACATTAAGTATAAGTAATTTATTAAAATTTAAAATAATTAAATATAAATCTTCATATTAAATATTTATTTATAAAATTTTATTTTAATATATATTAAGACAAATTACAGTTAAAAATAATTTAATATTATCAACAAATAAAATTGTCAAAATGCCTATATTTCTTCTTGCCTACATCCATTGTTAATTTCCAAGCTCAAATAGGATTACTATATCAAGCACGGGTATTAGATTAATAAAATATTTTTGATATCCATAACTTGTTAATTTTCCAACAGATTGGACTATTTTTGTAAACACACTATAGACAGATGAACTCGAATAAAAGTAATTCTAAATTAGCTAGGTATGGTAAACACTTGGTATATGTAAGGCGTGGCTTTTAGCCATGCCTTTTTCGTCACCAATACCGAAAAAGAGCAATAACAAGTTAGTAAAATATTTTCTTTATTGTCTCTAATTCTAATTTACTTGAAATAACAGATTAATATCAAGTTACAAAATATTTGACACCTTACTAAAGGAATATAAAAATTCATTCAAAACTACTAGTTAGTATTTTAAAATACTATCTATAAATAGACTATATCTCAAAAAGATGTATATATCATAGAGAGAGCAATTTTCGTATCATTCTAAAGGTAGTAGAAATAACTATTTTCCAGAGTTAATATTCAGCCTGTTAATGCCTGAAAAACGTGTATGTACCCTGGAATAATATCCAGGGTTTTTTTTCAAAATTGATATAAGCCAAACAGAGACTTTCAAATCTATCTGTTATAAATTCTGTTTATGCTTGGCATTGGTACAAGTATGTGTCTTATAGTAATCTGCTTTTATTTTTGAACTTATTTGTGTAGCGACGCAAGAGCCAGTCTGGTCATGGGATTTCATCCCATGAGTGTTTCAAAGCCTTTCAAGAGCAGGAGAGAGGAATTAAAGTGAGTTTTGGAGTGTATATCTTAACTTATCAAACATGCTCTTAGTACAAAGTTTTATAGATACTTTATACAAAATAGTTGATAGTCCTTTTTTGTACTTAAAATCCTTTAATAGTACATTTATATATACTTAAAATAAATAAGTTAATATTTTGACAAAATAATGAAATATCAAATTTTATGATATTTAAACACATCCTCTAGGATGATGATCTATCAACAT
The DNA here is from genome assembly GCF_005869855.1 of Nostoc sp. PA-18-2419. GTDB lineage: Bacteria > Cyanobacteriota > Cyanobacteriia > Cyanobacteriales > Nostocaceae > Nostoc. The sequence goes on from NZ_SZNH01000034.1 coordinate 2,473, forward strand.
CCTGGAACTAAATTAATTTAGTACGTTGTTAAGCACAGCAATTATTTAGGTTTGGTTTAGAGCCAAACCTTTTTTATTAATAAGCTAAAAGTGGTATACCAAATTTTCCAATATTTGGACACAGCCCATAGGAAGATGAACTAAAGTAAGAGTAAGTTTAAATTAATCTTGGTGTAGTAAATGCTTGGTATATATAGAGGCTKGGCTTAGCCAAGCCTTTTATTAGAACTTATTAAGTAGTTATCTATCAGTTTTTAGAATACTTGGACAGACTTTATAAAAAGATGAACTAAAACAACAGTAAGTCTAAATTAATCTGGGATGTCTTTTTAAGCACTAAATATATATAGATTTAGCTTAGCATTAGGCTAAGCCTTTTTCTGAAAAAGATTGCAAAATTATCATCAATATTATGCTTTTATTGCATCAGTGCCTATCTATCATAGCCTGACAGATGCGATTGTAGTATCAGGGAATAAAGATGGATACCCCTGGTGTTGATTTGACCGGGGGTTTTTATTTGCCTGTAAAGTGTAGCGAGCGCTGGCATTGTTGTCTGTGTACTCATTGTCCAGTTAAAAGTAAAGAGTGATCGCCTAGATTATCTATCAAAAGTAACTGGGAAAGACAACCCAGATGAGCGAAGAGTTTTTCCCCCTCTCCTTTGCCTCTTCACATGCCTAGTCTTTTTATCCTTTATATAACGATGCGTTTAATAATCAGAGTATAGTTAGATTAACTAATTATTAGCTTTCCATAAATTTAAACAATCGTATATTTGTTGTCTAAGGACTTGAATTTTACTGAGAGCTATGTAATAATCCTAAAATAAACACCTTAAAGTCGATAGATAAACAGTATTTTATAAGGGGAAAAGTATTATATAGCTAAGTTATTCACATCCTGGTGATTGGCGATCGCCTTTTAGCTTCAGTCGTAGTGTAACGACCTTTGGTAATAAATCCGCAACAGCCAAGCCCCGGATGATAGCCAAATTGTCCCAAGGTAGGAAGCTGCGGTGATGGTTGCCACTCATGGCTGGATGTATAACAGCGGTTTGCAACCTCAACAAACCAGAGGAATGCACAAAGTTACAAATGGTATGACTTATGAGCTTAAATAACCAAGTTCTAGACAGACCGATTTTTGAAGATTTGTCATCTGTAGAGGCTAACCTCAATTACCTGCTGCCAACTACAGACAAGCTTTTCAGCTACGCTTATGAACCACCATCAGGTGTTCTCCGTTCTAATGGCAGCTATCAGTCATACAAGCTGCCAATCTACAATGCTCGTTCGATCGCAGAGAATATCTCGTTAGCTCGAGAAGGTTTCGCATTTACTGAGCATCATACCAACGTGCGTAACTTTTACAATCAAGAGGAGATACGCCAAGTTTACTACCCAGAAGCGAAACAGTTATTAAAAGAAGTAACTGGTGCAACTGAGGTAGTGATATTCGATTGCACCTTGCGTAATGCCGCACTAATGAAGCAAGACATTAACAGTGGCATTAGGGAACCTGTGAAGCGTGTACATAATGACTTTACCGCTTCCAGCGGACATAGACGCCTCCGCAGGGAGTTGGCAGCACAGGGTATAGATAACATTGATAGTCTATTACAACAGCGGTTTGCGGTTATCAATGTTTGGCGAGGAATTGGCGACATAATTCAAGAATCACCATTAACACTATGTGATGCCCAAACTGTTGCACCAACAGATGTGGTAATTAATGACCTAATATACCGCGATCGCATTGGGGAAACCTACGCCGTCACTTACAACCCGAAGCATAAGTGGTACTACTTCCCGCAAATGCAAAGGAACGAAGCAGTATTAATCAAGTGTTTTGACTCCGCAGAGGACGGACGCGCCCGCTTTGCACTCCATACAGCATTTGAAGATCCMACCAGCCCAGTGAATGCACCTCCACGGGAAAGTATCGAGTTGCGGACATTCGTGTTCTATCCGGAATAATTAAGTACTACAAAATACTAAATTTTGAGTACTAAATATTGATAATCTCCCGCTAAAATGCAAACTATTTTAGCGGGAGATTCTTTGGTTACATCTTGAGCTGCTTTATAAACTGTGTAGCCAGCATCTAATACAGCGTTACTAGAAAGACTACAGGTGTATGAGAGTAGATAAATCGAACTTATGCCTATGTAAAACTGAGGAAGCTGACCTTGATTACATTGTGGCTGCTGAAAATGTTGATGAAAATCGCCAGTATATAATTCCTTGGTCACGCGAACAACATTTACAAGCTATCTTAAACTCTAATATTGCTCATCTGATTGTTAAAAAGGAAATAAGAGTAGGTTACGTTATCCTAGCAGGGTTGCTTGATTCCAATCAAACCATTGAATTTCGGAGAATTGTGATTACTGAAAAAGGAAAAGGTTATGGTAAAGCAACAGTTGAAATAGTTAAACAATTAGTATTCGAGACTTACAATGCTCATAGATTATGGCTGGATGTCAAAGTACAAAACAAACTTGCCCAAGCTGTGTATAAAAAATCAGGTTTTGTTGTAGAAGGAACGTTGCGTGAATGTTTGAAAGTAGATGGCAAGTATGATTCTTTAATTATTATGTCTATTTTGCAGCAAGAGCATCGGAACGAGTGTCTGAATTCAAGTGAATACGATGAAATTAGTAATGTTTGACATTGATGGCACTCTTACTGAGTCGAATAATCTGGACGATGAATCATATTTACAGGCCTTGTATGAGGTATTTGGTTTTTCGGAAGTATCGAGTGACTGGACATCATACACTTATGTAACAGATGCTTGCATTTTAAAGGAAGTTTGTCAAAGTAAACTTGGTCGTATTCCTTCATCTAGGGAAATTGAAGCATTTCAACAGCGTTTTTTAGAATTACTCGTTGATAATGCCCAAGCAAGCAGTGGAGTAAAAGCGATACCAGGTTCATCTAATATATTGAAAAAGCTACTTGTATCTTCTGACTATCAGGTAGCGTATGCTGGAGGAGGTTGGGCAGCATCAGCGATATTCAAGTTAAAATCTGCCAATCTTCCTGTTGATAATATTCCTTGTGCTTTCTCAGATGATGATGAGTCGCGTGAGGGGATAATGGCGATCGCCTTTTCTAGAGCTGAAATATATTACAATCAACTTTTCTCTGAAGTTGTTTATATTGGCGATGGTGTTTGGGATATTCGTTCGGCTTGCAAATCAGGATATTCATTCATTGGTATTGCTTCAAATAATCAAGCTAAAGCATTGTTCAATGAAGGGGCGACTAATGTTTTTCCCAACTATGATGACTACGAGAGTTTTTTACTCGCCTTAAAAAACGCTACAGGCATAACGAAAGTAGATACATTTTCATAAGCTTTAGCTGCTTACAATACTAGTAAATCTCTGTATTTAGCAGCAACAATTTGTATAGCTACCAAACCCTTTTTAGTAAAACCGCAAGGTACAGAAGCGGCGGCTTGTTATGTGAGATTAATAGGATAAGAAAAAGGCGACCAATCTCGCTGGGGATTATCAATATATGACTGGGGTCTGTTTTGCCCGATGGGAAAAGCAGTTATAGGTAATGTGGGAGTAATTAGCAAATCATAGTTTTCATGAAAGTGTTGCAAATATCTTTTGGCAGTAAAGGGTATACCATCCACTTCAGAATATTGAACGGCTTAAAACTTCCATTAGTTAAACTTACATCAGCAAAAGTCCACTCGTTAAAGCTTCATTCCACAGAGGTGATTTTTGTATTTCTACTACAGAAAGAGGTGGATTTACAAGTTGTATGGAACTATCGCTCTTACTACATTGCTCAGGCTGTAAAGATAATTGCCAGTAACCTACATCACGCCACTTACCAAGTTTAAACCCGACTCGATGAAAAACTCCTACAGGCACAAAACCAACAGCTTCATGTACAGCCACACTGGGTTGATTGGGTAAAGCGATCGCAGCTACAACGTTATAAAATCCTTGGAGTTGCAGTAACTTAAATAGCGCTGTATACAAGGCTTTGGCAACTCCTTTTCGGCGATGATTCTCAGCGACGTACACAGATGATTCTACAGACCATTGGTAAGCTGCACGGGTACGATAAGGATTAGCATAAGCGTAGCCTGCAAGTTCACCGTTAATTTCGCAAACTAGCCAAGGCATCTGCTGTTGATAGTTCTTAATCCGGTTTTGAAACTCCGTTTCGCTGGGTGGTTCTAATTCAAAGGAAATTGTGGTTTCCTGGACAATTGGTGCATAAATTAAGAGCATCTGTGATGCATCGTTTTCATCGGCTAGTCTGATTGTCAGCTTCACTGCAATAGCTTGCTTGCTAAGATGAATTTGTGATAACTTCGTATTTAGGGAAAGTACGGAAACTCAATCAGTTTACTGTATTTTGTCTGATAACTCAATCTTCCCACCCATGCTAAACAAAGAGTATTGAGTGCCCAGATAAACGAAGCACATCAGTACTCTTTGAGCAGGAATTTGGAATCAAGTTTGCCATGCAAATTCAAACTGTTGGTATTTTAAGTCCGGGCGACATGGGGCAGGCGATCGCTGCTGTACTCAATCAACATGGATTGAAGATGATTGCGGCATTGGATCACCGAAGCGATCGCACTCGACAATTAGCCGCCACAGCCAACATCCGAGATGTCGGTTCGCTCAAACAATTAGTGATTGAATCTGATGTAGTCCTGTCAGTGCTAGTTCCCGCGGCCGCGACACAAGCAGCTCAAGAAGTAGCTCAAGTAATAGGCAGCGTTGGTAAAAGCATTTTATATGTTGACGCCAATGCGATCGCACCCCAAAAGGTTAAAAACATTGCCCAAATAATTGAATCAAACGGCGGACAATTTGTCGATGCATCAATCATTGGCCCGCCTCCACGAGTTCCCAATCGCACCCGCATCTATGCATCCGGAAAACAGGCAATTCAACTCGAACAATTGCGAGAGTATGGATTAGATGTGCGGGTTATTGGCGATGAAATTGGTCAAGCTTCTGGGTTAAAAATGTGCTATGCAGCACTGACAAAAGGATTAACAGCGATCGGTACAGAATTGCTGATTGCAGCCCATCGCTTAGGTTTAGACCAAGAACTGTGGGCTGAAGTGTCCAGTAGCCAGTCAGAACTAGCAAAAATACTTACTCGCTCCTTGCCATCGATGACACCGAAAGCACATCGATGGGTGGGGGAAATGGAAGAGATTGCAGACACCTTTGAGGCCTTAGATTTGACAGAGCAGATTTTTCAAGGAGCAGCGGATGTTTATCGGTTAGTCAAAGAAACATCCTTGGGTAGGGAAACTCCGGAAGAGAGTGCTGGCGATCGGCCACTATCTGACATAATTACTACCCTTTCCCAAGAAACTTTAAAAATTGACGGTTGAGCTGATCCCACTTCTAAAAGGAGATGGGATTTCACGTTGATGGTTAACAGTCATCAGTCAACGTTTAACAAGGCTTTACGCTTTAAACGTTAACACCGGACTCAACCGCGCCACAACATCCACCATTCCTACCTCAACCTGAACATCAATTACAGACTGAATTGGTTTATAAGCTGCGGGTGCTTCTTCAATGCGGCGTTCTTGACGCAAGGTGATACAGTTTACTCCAGTTAATCCCAGTTGTGCCTCACTTTGGGATGCACCTCTGCGATTGAGATCGAAACGAGAACGAATTCTTCCCGCCCCATGTGAAGCAGAATCACAAAATACTGAATTGCCTCTACCCACCATTAGATAAGAATAAGCACCCATTGAACCAGGGATAATCACTGGTTGTCCTGCATAGGCCGGACAAGCGCCTTTACGTGTTACCCATCCTTTAGCAGAAGGTAAAGTGATGTTGTGGGGTAAGTCATAAACTAGAGGTGCTTCCACATCTTTGTATACTTCTCGCAAACGCAAACGCAGCAGTTCCGCTAACAGCAGGCGATTAACAAAGCCATAGTTAGCAGCTGTTGCCTCAGCTTGCAGGTAACTCGCTACTAGTTGAGGATGAGAAGAAGTAGAAAGAGGAAAAATTTGAGAATCTGGATATTTCAAACCTTTTTGCCAAGCCGCCTTAGCTTTATCGCGCCACATTCCCCCGATGTACTTACCCACATTCCGAGAACCAGAGTGAATCATAAAAGCCAACTGTCCCTCGCGTACTCCCCAAGCGTGGGCAAGCGTGCGATTTTCGACTTTATCAACTCGCTGCACTTCTACAAAATGATTGCCACCACCGATGGTTGCTAGTCCACCATCGCGCACTAATCCAGTATTGGGAACCAATTCTTCAGGTGCGAGTTTCCAGTCACCATCCATTGAACCACTTAAGAAGATAACATCGCTTTCTTCGGCAAGTTGTTGCAAATCAGACTTAATTACACTCCCTGTCGGTCTATCTAGCATGGCATCCAGCCAACCAGGAACTCCGTACTGAAATAAAGCTTGCATTGCCTGAGCAGTCATCGTTACATCACGCGTACCAAAGAAGTAATCCCCTTTCATCTGTTCTACGAATTGGTCACGCTTTGCGAGGAATTCCTCGATTGTCAAATCAGCAACATGCAGGCGCATTCCACAATTGATGTCAGAACCGACAGCACTAGGAATTACTTGACCGACAGTTTCTACGACTGAACCAATAGCAACCCCTGCATCACCAGGATGAAAATCAGGTGTAGCACAGGCACGACATACACATCCACCGGATGGGTGGCGAACGCTTGCCAAATTCGCTAACTGCTTGAGTGCCTTAGCTTCTACAGGGAAACCTTCCGGTAATAGTACTTCTGCTACAGGAGCATCAGGAGAATTAATTAGACGGACACAATAAGTCTGATTATTGTAACTTACATCCAAACCCTGCCGCCCTAAAGCACGCAGGAGACGTTTTAAATTTTTTGGCTGCATGAAAACTCCAAAATAGAGTCTTAAAAAAGACCCGTTGTTGTGAAGAGATAACAAGACTTGGGTTCAGCAGCCGCGTCTCATGTGGTGAGGAAGGTCGTTTTCCGAAAATTATGGGAAAAACAACAGATATATCACTTAATAGCACACATTTTTATATGATAACAAGTTTTTGTAGTGTGTTGTATTTTTGAAACTTTTAAAAATCTCTAGACTCTCCAGTCAGATGGAGAGTCTAGGATAAATTTAAGACGATTCTTCAGCCAGAAATCAGAAGTTTCTGAAGTGTAAGGTATACGTCCCAGTCATCCAGCTTGGCGTGGCGAGGTTGTTCATTTTATCCCGTAAATCTATGACTTTCCAACTCACAGTTCCCAACATGGCTTGTTCTGCTTGTGCAAGTACTATTACCAAAGCACTTCAGGCAGTCGATGCCAATGCTAGCATTCAAGCCGATCCAACAACCAAGCTTGTCAGCGTAGAAACTCAAGCATCAGAAATAGTGATTAAGGAAGCCTTAGCTGCTGCTGGCTATCCAGTCGCTTAGAGAGGATGGGGCAGATGGGCAGAGGAAAAACTGCTACAACTTCTGCCCATCTCCCTATTCCTCAATCTCCAGTCCCCAACTCCCAATCCTTAATATGGATACTCTCACACTCAAACTTCGAGGCATGAGTTGTGCTGCTTGTGCCAACAACGTGGAAAAGGCTATTCGCTCGGTTCCTGGAGTGATTGACTGTAACGTTAATTTTGGAGCAGAGCAAGCCGCCATCAAATACGATCGCTCTCTCACCAATCTAGAGAAAATCCAAGCGGCGATCGCCGTGGCTGGTTACTCCTCCGACTCACTCTCCGAAGAAATGCTGTCTCAAGAAGATGATGCGGAGACAGCAACTAGACAAGCAAAACAACGCGAACTATCCCAGAAAGTAATAGTAGGAGGTGTAATTAGCAGTTTCCTATTTTTGGGATCGCTACCCATGATGACTGGGGTGAATTTGCCTTTGATTCCCAGTTTCCTGGAGAATCCTTGGCTACAGCTGGTGCTGACAACACCGGTTGTGTTTTGGTGTGGTGGCTCTTTTTACCGCAATGGCTGGAAAGCTTTCAAGCGCCATACGGCGACAATGGATACGCTGATTGGTTTGGGTACAAGTGCAGCCTATCTATATTCTTTGTTTATTACTGTTTTCCCGGGATTTTTTATTGCTCAGGGCTTGATTGGTCATGTTTATTATGAAGTTGCCGCTATTGTCATTACCTTAATTTTGCTGGGGCGATTATTGGAAAACCGCGCCAAGGGACAAACTTCTGAAGCTATCCGCAAACTCATGGGACTCCAAGCCAAAGATGCCAGAGTCATCCGTAATGGTGTGGAAATCGATGTTCCCATCGCCGAAGTCAGAATCAACGATGTGATTTTGGTACGTCCTGGTGAAAAAATTCCAGTAGATGGCGAAATCATTGCAGGGGTTTCCACAGTAGATGAAGCGATGGTGACGGGTGAAAGTTTGGCTGTGAAAAAGCAACCAGGAGATGAGGTGATTGGGGCGACGATAAACGGTGCAGGTGCATTTCAATTTCGGGTGACACGAGTCGGAAAAGATACGTTTTTGGCTCAAATCGTCAAATTAGTGCAACAAGCACAAGGTTCTAAAGCACCAATTCAGCGCTTAGCAGATAGAGTCACGGGATGGTTTGTACCAGCTGTGATTGCCATTGCGATCGCCACTTTTGTGATTTGGTTTTACTTCACAGGCAACCTCACCCTAGCCACAATGACAACGGTAGGTGTATTGATTATTGCTTGTCCTTGTGCTTTGGGTTTAGCTACTCCTACTTCTGTAATGGTGGGAACCGGCAAAGGTGCAGAAAATGGCATCTTAATTAAGGGCGCAGACAGCTTAGAACTAGCACACAAAATCCAAACCATCGTTTTAGATAAAACTGGTACTTTAACTGTGGGTAAACCTACGGTTACAGATTTTGTCACTCTCAACGGTACAGCCAATGGTAATGAACTCAAGCTTTTACAGTTAGGAGCAACGGTAGAACGAAATTCTGAACATCCCTTAGCCTCAGCTGTTGTCAGATATGCCCAGTCTCAACAGGTGAGTTTAATAGAGGCTAAAAACTTTCAAGCAATTGCAGGTAGTGGCGTGCAAGCAGTTGTTAGCGATCGCTTGGTGCAAATCGGAACTCAACGCTGGTTGACTGAACTCGAAATTAACACTACGACTCTCCAGCAGTATAAAAATGCATGGGAAACTGCTGGCAAAACAGTGATTTTCATCGCCGTAGATGGCGAAATCCAAGCAGTAATGGGTATTGCCGATGCCCTCAAACCTTCATCCACAGCAGTAGTCAAAGCACTACAGAAGTTAGGTTTAGAAGTAGTCATGCTTACCGGGGATAATCAAAAAACAGCCCAAGCGATCGCCGAGCAAGTTGGCATCAAACGAGTATTTGCCGAAGTCCGTCCTGATGGAAAAGCGGCGATTATTCAATCTCTGCAAAAAGAGGGACTGGGGACTAGGAACTGGCGACTAGAAAAAATACTTCCTAGTACCCAATCCCCAGGACTCAATCCCCAATCGCTAGTAGCAATGGTAGGTGATGGCATCAATGATGCGCCAGCACTAGCACAGGCTGACGTGGGGATTGCCATCGGTACAGGAACAGATGTGGCGATCGCTGCTAGCGATATCACTCTCATTTCTGGGGATTTAGAAGGAATTGTAACGGCTATTCAACTTAGTCGTGCGACTATCAATAACATCAAGCAAAACCTATTTTTTGCTTTTATTTACAACATTATTGGTATTCCTATTGCTGCTGGAATTCTCTTCCCAATTTTTGGTTGGTTACTCAATCCCATTATTGCCGGAGCCGCGATGGCGCTTTCTTCACTTTCTGTTGTTAGCAATGCCCTAAGATTGCGTAACTTTCAACCAAAAGCTATCTCATAAATTCCAAGACAAACTATCTGATTTTCGATGTAAAAGAGAATGAAGATTGGGTTTAAAACTCCAAAATTATGTTTGAGACTTAACTTCTCTCAAATTTGGGAATGCTTACCCCCTCTCCAGTTCTTAATACCCAATCCCCAGTCCCTTTTTGGTATTAGCAAATGTTCAGCAAAAAAATGCTTTGGGGAAATCTGGCTGGTTTATTCCTGCTGACTGGAACATCAGCCGTAACCTTAGCAGAAATGCCAGTTCATTCAGAGCAAAGTAGCCAATTTCAGCACATAGAGCAACCTTTGGGCTTAAAAGTTGGCGTGGCGATCGCTGGTTTAGCTTTAATTGGGTTAGAGTTGTGGTGGTTTCTTCTCTATGTAGCCGATGAATAAGTAATACCAATTTGAAAAATAATTATGACAGATAGCTCGTAAAAGCAATTATCATTAACTCTTTCTCTTTGAGAGGCTAGACTAAGACAATCCAAAATCAAAATTGGTATAAGTTGAGCTAAATTTTCCAGTTATTCAACTTCACTTGCCGATATCTTCGTTCCAAAGTTCGGGGTTAGTTTCAATAAACTCATTCATTATTTGTTCGCATTCTTCAAGATTGAGATCGATTACTTCTACACCGTGAGATATCATAAAGTCTTTGGCACCAGGAAAAGTTTTGGATTCTCCAGCAATAACTTTTTTAATGCCAAATTGTACCACTGCCCCAGCGCATAAATAGCACGGCATTAAAGTTGAATATAGTGTTGTACCTCTATAGTTGCCAACTCTCCCAGCATTGCGGAGACAATCAATTTCGGCATGGGTGACAGGATCGCCATCTTGTACGCGTTTATTGTGTCCTTTGCCAAGAATTTTCCCATCCTTGACAAGAACCGAACCGATAGGAATTCCACCTTCTTGTCTGCCTTGTTTTGCTTGTTGAATTGCAGCCTGTATAAATTCATCCATTTTTTTATTCTCCTTAATATGTCAAAACAACTCGTATTAATAGATCGTGATGGTGGTATAGATGATTATTTAGCAACTATGCTCCTGTTGACAATGGATTTATCGATGCCAGATGGCGCAAAGTTTAAATCTGCTTAAAGGATTCTTCTTACTAAATTTAAAAAAGTCTATTGATTACTAATAAATTATAAATTTTAAACCTAAAAAGAGGGCGGCTACAGTTCCCGCTACAGAAATTTCTCCTTGAATAATTTTCTGTAAAACTGATTCTACGGGAATTAATACAATTTCAATTTCTTCTGTAATATCAAGTTTTTGTTMTCTAACCTTTATCACATTTTCTGCTAAAAATAAATGTATTTGATTAGTATCTTTGCTTGGCTTATCGTATAAAGTTCCTATTTTTTTAAATTCTTGGGAAATATAACCAGTTTCTTCTGTAAGTTCTCTGATTGCTGCTACTTCAGCACTCTCTTCTGTAGAATCGAAATTTCCTGCTGGCAGTTCCAAGAAAAAATCACCGACGGCGTGTCTGTATTGCTGAACAAAAATAATTTCTCTGCTACTAGTTATAGGTAAAACCATTGCAACGTCAGGTCTAATACTGACAAAATAATCATCAATAATTTTCCCATTGGGCAATTCTATTTCATCTTGTCTGACCTGACACCAATAATCATCTAAAACCATTTTTGATTTCAAAGTTTTCCATTTTTTTAAGTTGCTCATAAATTAAGTAACAAATAAAATAACCAGTCAACTAGTGAATGTAAAAAAGTATAACAGATACCTCCGATAGTCTAAATTTTGAAATTACACTGGCTTTTGCAATAACATAATATGCTCTAGATTTATGCAAATACATATAAATTTATTTACAGTTAATAAGAGATTTCCATTGACTATTAGTAGAGGTACTACGGCACAGACAACAAATGTCTGGGTGAGAATTTCAGAAGATGGAATCGAAGGCTGGGGGGAAGCGTCACCCTTCGGTGTGGGTAATCATCGACAATCAACTGATACAATCAAAGACGCATTACAGCAAGTTATACCACTGTTACAAGCATTCAGTCCCTTACAACGCCAGCAAATTGAGCAAGTGTTAACCCAAAACCAGGTTCCTTCTGCTGTGAAAGCAGCCTTGGATATGGCAATGCACGACTGGCTTGGTAAACGGGTAGGGTTACCGTTATGGCAAATTTGGGGACTAAATCGCCACGCTATTGTACCGACTTCTGTGACAATCGGGATTAATTCACCAGAAGGGGCGATCGCCAGGGCAAAAGACTGGTTAAACTTTACAGATGTGCGTGTTTTCAAAGTCAAGCTAGGTAATCCAGATGGCATAGAAGCAGACCGAAAAATGCTCTTAGCAGTCCAAAAAGTAGCACCAAAAGTAGAATTTTTTGTTGATGCTAACGGTGGGTGGACTTTAGCAGATGCGATCGCCATGTGCAATTGGTTGGCTGATTTAGGTATAAAATATGTAGAACAGCCATTGCCACGGGGGCAGGAAATAAGTTTAGCAAAACTCAAGCAAAATTCTCCTCTGCCCATCTTTGTCGATGAAAGTTGCTTTACAAGTTCTGATATTCCGGATTTAGCAAACTACGTGGATGGTATTAATATCAAACTGATGAAATCAGGGGGACTAACCGAGGCAATGCGAATGGTAGATGTAGCCCGGGCCTATAAGTTACAAGTAATGTTCGGTTGCTATTCTGACAGCTCGTTAGCCAATACAGCAGCAGCACAGCTAGCACCACTAGCTGATTATTTAGATTTAGACAGTCACCTTAACTTAATTGATGACCCCTTTACAGGTGCATTGATCGAACAAGGGAGAGTTTTGCCAAACGAATTACCAGGTTTGGGGGTACAACACAGTGCGTCTGGGACTTAATCAACGAATAGCTATTTTACTTCATGAGGGAATTAGCGGGACTGATGGTAAAACAGGGCTAGCAATTTTACGTTATAGTCAAGCCCCAATCGTCGCAGTTATTGATCGCGACTCTACTGGCAAATCCCTACCAGAATTAACCGGTATCAAGCGTGAAGTGCCAATTGTAGCATCACTAGCCGCAGCCTTGGAGTATAAGCCGGAAGTCTTGTTAATAGGTATAGCCCCAGGAGGTGGCATCGTACCAGATGATTACTGGCTGGAAATTAAAGACGCTCTACAAGCTGGAATGTCCTTAGTGAATGGTTTACACACACCGATGGCAAATATGCCAGAGTTAAATGCACTCCTCAAACCAGGGCAACTAATTTGGGATGTGCGCAAAGAACCGTCTAATATAAATATTGCTAGTGGAATGGCACGCACCCTGCCGTGTCGGCGGGTATTGACTGTGGGAACCGATATGGCGATCGGTAAAATGTCAACTAGCCTAGAGTTACATTGGGCGGCAAAACTGCGCGGATGGAATTCTAAATTCTTAGCCACAGGTCAAACTGGTGTGATGTTAGAAGGCGACGGTGTGCCTTTGGATGCCGTACGGGTGGACTTTGCTGCTGGTGCTGTGGAACAGATGGTGATGCGCTATGGCAAAAACTACGATATTCTGCACATTGAAGGACAAGGTTCGCTGCTACATCCTGGTTCCACAGCAACCCTACCTTTAATCCGCGGTTCCCAACCAACCCAACTGCTATTGGTACACCGAGCCGGACAAGTTCATATACGTAAACATCCACATGTAGTAATTCCACCTTTACGTAAAGTGATCCAGTTGTATGAAACTGTCGCCAGTGCTGGTGGTGCTTTTGCAAGTGTACCTGTAGTGGGTATAGCACTAAATACAGCCCATCTAGATGAATTTGCGGCTCATGAAGCGATCGCTCAAATCGCAGTAGAAACTGGGCTACCTTGTACCGATGTTGTCCGCTTTGATGCTAATGTGCTATTGGATGCAGTAATGAATAATTAGCTGCATAGAATCTGTTAAGAAAATTTTAGCCATTTTCATAATCCAAAATGAAAATGACTATAAATTATTATTGATTACAAAAAGCATTTTGTTCACTTACTACACCTTCTAGAAGTAGCTATCAACTAGGCAGGGGTTGATTTATAGAATCGTTGATAGTTATATCCTCGCTTGACTTTTAAAATAGTTGCTACAAATCTATCTCCGTACCTCATTCAAATGAAAACCGCTACAAATTTAAAAAAAATGCCATCGCTTAACGAAAAAGTAGTGTTAGCTAAAATGTTTATTTTATTTAATCTATGTAAATTCAAATTATTGAATTAGCTTTAATATTAATGTTTTAAATACATCTAAAGATAGAGAAAAATATATCTATTGAAACTTAAATCACTTCTCAAGATAGTAGATTGTAAATCAAAACCAGCCTACTCTAGTTCTCGAAGTTATTCAATACATTTTTTAACGAGGACATTATTTATGGCTGAAGCAGCTAAAAAAGGTATAGATTCATCCGAACGCGCAGAAGAAGATACATACGATCGCGGTATTATCCCCGCTGAAACAGCTGCTCGCAAAGAAAGAGAAGGAGATAAGTTTAAAACAATTCCTACAGAAGAAAGAGAAGCAAGTGCACCTACTGATGACCAAACCGATCCGGAAAGTATACGTACTACTGACGGTTACACTGTAGACAAAGAGGGTTTATTAAATAACTATGCAGTTGAACCTGAAATGTACTACGAGACACCGGGTGATGCACGCCAAGAAGCAGCAGAAGATACAGCAGAACGTATTGAAGAACTTGGAGAAGTTAACCAAGATGAAGATGGCAAGTTGACAGAAAAAGGTGACCAGCGCGGTAGAGGGCCAGGAGCAATTTAATAAAATCAGTGAACAAAAAACAGGCGTATGGTGTGGTATTACTCCACACCAACGTTTACCACCGACTTTTGTGTGGAATTTTGAGTTGAGGGACAAGATTGACAACTAATAACTGATAAAAGTTAAAAACCTTATTCTTCCTGGGTACAATTACACGTAATAAAGGCTAACGAGAAAGTTTGTAGAGACGTAATGGTTGCGTCTCTGTTTTTGTGGTTAAATTAATCAGTAGCTCTACAACAATATTTATTATTGCTTAAATCTAAACAATAAGTTTTCAACTGCATATAATCTTAGTTAATCTCGACTTATCTTTGGCAGATTTTTTAGCTTTTGATACATTGGGTTTGGAATAATTTATGGCGACCTATGTCAGAAAAAAACCTTTAGTTATCATTAAAGAAGATAATATACTCCCACGTTTAGCAATTCTCACGACTATTCAAGCAGGTTGGCATGGAATCTCACTTGCATACTACGTCTTAAACTGCTTGTGCATTTCCTGAAGTTTCCACTCCCTAATGGCACTCTCCAATTATTTTCACTCATGGAGCGCGGGTAATTCATGCCGAACGGAAAATGGATGGACGCAGCAGGGCGAACGCATCTAAATTATACTTTTCACCACTGAGGTTAAGAATCAACGAAAAAATCAGCATTTATCGTTTGATTTATTTTCTAAACCTCAATGCGATCACTAAAATCTTCGTCAAGAAGCAGGGATTAATGAGATTCTTTTTCAGTCTATTGAGAATATAACAGTTTTATTGACATGAGGCGGCCGCCCTGATGGACGCAGACATCGTGATGCTGTACTTCGAGGCGATAATTTACAAGTTTTATCTTAATTAATCTGAGGTTAAAAAGTAGCAGATATTTTCCTCATCCTGGGAAGTATTGATATTGTGATGGAATCTGTAGAATGAGGAATGTGGAAAGCAGAGAGCCGTAGCATCTCCGGCTCTGCTCAACAGTCAACAGTCAACAGTCAACACTTCAATGTCCCGTTCCTGAAACAATCAACGGTTCAAGTTCGCTATTATGCCATTGTCGTTGATACCATTCGGCAACCAAAGGACGAACAATAAACTTGGGATGATCTTTGCCTTTGACATCAATGCGTAAACCTGAATAAGGCCGTCGTTTCTGAGAATGGTAACCATTGCGACCGATAAACAAATGCGATCGCGCTACTAATCTATTCTCTTCCATCAAATCTGCTCCTTCAATTCGCTGGCGTCGCAGACTAAACCCACTACCACCACAAACAAGCCAGTGGATATGAGAATCACCGTGCCCTGTATCCGTTGTTTGCAGATGTTCTAAACAGTGGGCGTGTCCATTCAATACCAAATCAATCAAAGGACGCCCCTGATTGAGAGAACCTATTTGTTCAGCTACTCCATCGAGAACATCACGTAGGTGGTTACGAATTGTCAAAGTTTGTGCCTGCTGCCACTTCGTCGCCTCAGTCACATAAGGAGGATGGTGGAAATAAACCACCCGTCCTCGAACTTCGTCAGTGTTCCAAGATTCAATTAATCTCTGCTTGAGCCAATCGAGTTGTTCAATATCAGTCTGGGTTGGTCGGTCTGTGGCCAGTTGCTTCTCAATATCAACAATAATTTCTTCAATTTGCGACAGTTTGGCTTGGAAGTCCTCTAACTCATCGACTTCGATGGGGTTTTCGGGATTGAGCTTAGTTGAGGTTTCCATGATTTGCAGCTTTTCTTGCTCTAAATCCTGACGGCGTTTTTCTAGGATTTGGCGGTCGGCTTCACCTTGCCTTGTTTTTGGTAGGGGTGGTGGATCGTTAAATGTATTAGAATCCAAGGCAAAAAAGTCAATACCGCCATAGCGAAAAGTATAGTAGCGATTAGGAAGACGGGTGAAGTGCCCTGGTTTATAGCAAAGACAACGACCTGTGTCTGTCTTGGCAGTGTAGTAGCGATTTAAATGCTCGTCTAACTCTCCTGGAAGCCGCAACGCTTTGAGATAGTCTAAAAACGCCCGTGCATAGGCGTCACCTGTATCTGAGCCATGCAAACCTACATCTAAATCTAACCGCGATCGCAACAACTTACGAATGGGTAATGTTGTCACAGACACTAAGCCTAAGAAAATCGGCAGATCGTAATAATCATGATTTCCCAGCACAGGTAAAATCGGCAGCTTAAAAACCATCTGGTCATAAGCAATTTGTCTGGGATGCTCACCACCCAAGAGAAACTCTCGGTAAGGCTCTATGAAGTTCTGCTGGTAGTACTCACTCGACCCCACTAAATAGATTACATCCCCCGTATGTAGCATAAAACGACATTCATTGTGATGGGGCAGCATCAGTTCGGCCACTTGTCGCTGGGGATTCTGTCCCCCATGCCTTCCAGAACCACTATCACCTACAACTAAAAACGAAAACTCTGAATCGTCTGCTTGGCCATCATCTAGCACTAATCGAGTTTGGTCGATGCTGCGTTCTACAATCAACGGGTCTTGCCATCGTACCCGCTGATTCATTTTGCGAATTTTTTTAGCAATAGGTGGATCGGATACTAGTTTCAATGCAATCTAACTCCTGAATCTTCAATTGTAAGGGAGTGGGGAGATGAGCAGGTGAGGAGGTGGAAAGGAGAAGAACTCCTCACTGCACAGTCAACAGTTAACATTCCCAATGCCATAACCCTCACTCTTCAACTGGATTTTTCATCTCAATAATCAAGTTGGGGAGTCCTTCTAGTTTTTCTGTTGGCTCTACTTCTTCTACTAGTGGCACAAAGATTTTTAAGCCTGCTTGTACACACTTAACTTCTATCGGTGTTGTGCCGATGATTTCGCCATCCAAAACAACTTTTTGTGGTGGGTCTGTAGTAATTTTAAATTGTTTGGATCGCAGGTAACCAATGTCATTGCGTTCTGCTGCGTTGCCTGTAGAAGCTGTTTGAAATAGATGAAATGTAGCAGCGATCGCTCCAGCTTTGGTAGTTGGAGCTACAATCGTTAAATCTAGTAGCCCGTCATCAAAAATGATCCCTGCTGGCCCCTGTGCCAAAACTGAAGTGGCAGGTGCGGCATTTGCCACCGTTACTGCACAAGCGCTAGTTTTGATTATTCTGTCTTCGGTTTCAATTTCAACATCAAAGTTTTTTAAGTTTCTCAGTTGCTGAATTCCTGCGAGGACGTAAGCCATCATTCCAAAACGATTTTTGGCTTCTCTGTCTGCGAGTTCTATAGTTTCAGCTTCAAAGCCAACGCCTACTAGTAATACCATTGGAAGATTGTTGCAATAGGCTACATCTACATTGCGAGTTCCTCCCTGCAAAATTGTCTGACATGCAGCTGCGA
The DNA here is from genome assembly GCF_005869855.1 of Nostoc sp. PA-18-2419. Classification (GTDB taxonomy): domain Bacteria; phylum Cyanobacteriota; class Cyanobacteriia; order Cyanobacteriales; family Nostocaceae; genus Nostoc. Next base: position 20,464 of record NZ_SZNH01000034.1, read on the forward strand.
TCGTGTCAGGAATTCCTAAAGCTGTAGCAAAAGCGTTTGCCGTACCTCGGGAAATTATACCGAATGGAATATTACTACCCACTATTGCAGCGGCCGCTGCGGAGAGGGTGCCATCTCCCCCGGAAGCAATAATCGCATCTACCCCTCGCTCTACTGCTGCATACGCCAAGGCGTCGGCACCAATTTCTTCAGTTGTTAGATAAATATCTAAATCGATTTCAGGCTCTAATATTGCTCGAATTTCTGCCAGTTCTAATTCTGGGTCACCCTGACCCGCTACTGGATTGAATATGAGGCAGGCGGAACGATTCATATAAAATTATAATTTAGCTTGGATCGCTAGAGATATCAAATTATTTTTACCATTTTTATCAGATATCGGCTTCCTTCTAGTGGCTTGGTTACACTCAGCCCAAAACCGTTTTCGAGCAAATTTAACTGTCTTAACTAACTTAAAAAATGCACTAGGGAATGGAAAGTAGGGTTATAAACCTTTTTCGTGTTTTAGACTATAAAATTTTCCTATGATTTAGTAGCTAAAAATAGGGAGTGAGGAGTTAGCAGTAAGGTAATTTTTTTATCGTTGGTTGTACAATTTTCTGGTTATTGACTGTCTTAACTGTATTGTAATTATTTCAACAGACTTTTTAACTATCTGTTAACAGCCTTATATGTCCTTGCTTTTTCTTTGAAATACTGAGATTATTAAATGTGAATTCCTTAATACAGCATAATTGATTAATCCAGGAGCAAAGCAAAGGCGCTCTGCCAAGGCGTCATAATTCACAAGTCAAACAGGTTTGACGCTAAGTTACCAGACTTAGGTTGTGTACTTCACTGATTTGAAATTTGCTGTATAATCAGCACTTTCATTTCACTAAATTAATATTGGGGATGGGTCTGATTGACGAGTCACTCATTTTGGTATTACTGCTTTTTTTTCTTCGTTATCACTCTTGCTCGATATTTTCTGATAGCTGGAGGAGCATACTTGCTCTTTTATTCAGTTATGGGAAAGTCTCTCGCGAACAAGAGTTTGCGTTTGAAACCGTTGATGAATTCTTCTATTAGAAAAGATATTGAATTATCGATACTCTCCGCAGTGGTTTTTGGTATTTGTGGAGCGTTTATTATTTCAGAGTATACTTCGGGGGCAACGCTATTATAMACTGATTTATATCAGTACGGATTGTGGTATTTGATAGCTAGCTTTGGTTTGGTGTTAATTCTTCAGGATACATACTTTTACTTTATCCATCGGATGTTTCACCACCATCTAATTTTTAAATGGATGCATTATGGACACCACCGTTCCGGAGAACCAACGCCCTGGAGTTCTTCTGCATTTGATTTGCCAGAGGCAATTGTACAAGCACTTTTTTTTGTAGGTGTGAGCTTTATAGTTCCATTGCATTTTATTACCTTAATTGTCGCACTCATAACTATGACAGTATGGGCTGTGTTTACCCATCTCGGATTTGAAGTATTTCCTACTTCATACAAGAGCCATTGGATTGGAAAGTGGCTGATTGGTTCTATGCATCATTCAATACATCATCGCAAATATAAAGTACACTACGGTTTGTATTTTACGTTCTGGGACAAGCTGCTTGCTACTGAAGACCCTAGTTATTTAAATCAAACTGATACATAAGGGAACTCGAAGAAATAAATTATCCCGTTTGAAGTTTATGACTGATGACTGTTTACTGCCAACAACGGGATATTTTTTTATTTTTAGTCCCTGATAAAGTACAGCTTATATCAAGTTCGGATAATTACTTATTATTAAAATCTCTTGGTGTCAGAGCGTCAGTCTTAATGATAAGTCTTCAAACGAACATGATATTATTATCAATTGCGTAATTTTTCTTTATTTTTTGTTGTTTGATGGTCAAATCGAATTCCTACAAAAATATCATAAATAAACTCTAAAAAGTCTTTCTTTTGTAATAATCCTGAAGTTTGATAACAGCCTTTTTCATCTAACAGAGGCTTCATCAAATAGTATGTAGACTGATATTTATACCAAGGAATACAAGTCCATAAATGATGAATTAGGTGGTAGTTCTGTCCTAAAATCAAGATATTAAGAATTGGACTAGGATATACACGAGCATTTTTCCAGCGATCGCGTTCTCTAAAAGGACGATGGGGCAAATAGTCAAAAAAGAAACCCAGTACTATTCCTACTATCCCAGAAGGTACAACCCAAAAATTGAGAACATACATTAAAAAATGATATTGAATTGCTATATAAAAAATTGCAACGACAATTAAACGGCTAATAAACCATTCCCATAGCTCATATTTCCGCCACAATCGTCGTTGAAAGAAAAATATTTCATGGTACAAAAACCGAAACGCAATTAGCCACAACGGCCCACCTGTAGAAACATAATGATCTGGGTCATCTTTAGGATGGTTTACACGAGCATGATGCTGCAAATGCACTCGGGTAAACACTGGAAAAACAAACCCTAGCATCAAGGCACTACCATGTCCTAACATGGCATTAATTATCCGATTGCGGTGGGCAGATTGATGACAAGCATCATGAATTACTGTCCCCGCGCAATGCAAGGCAATAGTATTAATGCTAAAGCACAACCAGTGCGGCCATTGCCAAAGCCAGTAACCAAAGTTAGATAACACCAATATTGCCACAGATGCTAAAAATAGCACTAAAGTGGGATTGAAATCACCAGGAGGCGCTAAAAGTTCCTTAGGCGGGACTTTTAAGAGCTTGTGAGTTTTAGAGGTGAGCGTTTCTAATTCTGTATTTGCTACGTCTTCTAAGCTGACTTCTAAGTTATTGCCATTTAGCTTTTTATAGTCATCAACGGCTGGGTCAATGATGATTAGGCTTTCGGCTGGAATGTCAAAAAAATTAGGATCTAAAGAGGTCATAATTTTTTACTGGTCGCGGTTCCTTGATAAAATGAGCTTGAAATCCCTTTATTGAGCCAGCACAGAATAGATTTCTTGCTCTGATTAGAGAGATGAAACCCTGAAAATCTAGCCGATACTGTTCTTAATGATTATGTAGGGACTGTAACAGGTGTACTGTAGAAAATATACTACACACACCAACGAAAAATTGGATTTTCGTTTTGAGGTTGGTTCTGTTACTAATGATGTCAATAGCAACGATACACACATTTTGGTTTGATATCGATATTTACCGATTCACCAAAATAATGCTTTTTTCCACGTGCGGAACTTGTGTTTTCTTATTGCTTTTGTAAAAAACAATTTTCAACAATATAAACAATACAGTTTTTTGATTACTTAAGGCAAGACTTTGGTAGTAATTTTATATAATGGGAATATTTTCGAGAGAAGTATTATATTTCTTATAAAAATTTATATGTTATTTATTTATAATGTTTAAATTTTTGATGATAATTTTTAATTTTGAGATTTTATTTAAGCACTAGCTTGCATTCAATCCCTTTAAATGAAATTGATATCAAAAAGCGAATATTCGGAATTGTTTAAATTTTCAAATACTTAAATTTATATTTAAATAAGTAAATCAGGTCTGTCATCAGAGTAAAGAGTAGCGAATAGAGAATGAGGTATTTTCATTGTGATTTGTCGATTATAGTTACTTGATATCTCTTGCAAAAGTAATTTTTGCACATTTGTACGTAAAGGGCAAAGAAAAATTTTCTCCTTGCTGACTTTTACAATAAGTATTATAAATAAGCGCAGCTAACCGTACACTTTCGATTCGCTAAAACTTACCCAGGCTTTATATCCTTGTCTACAGGAGATTCGCACACAGACGGCATTTTTCTAGCTCTGACTGAGACTTCTAGTCCTTTATGTTTGCCGAATTAAGATTCTTGACTTAATAACTAATTTATGCTGCTTGCTAGGCTAAAGTCGTGGTGAAAACTTACCCAGTATCCAAACCAACCATACTCTGAATTATCAGATTTAAAGATTTCAAGGGCTTTTATTCGACCTTGATTTGTTCGTGGTTTGGTGGGATTAGATGTTCGACCGATTGAAAGATGGCTAAAATTGCTAAAATAATTAATGTACTAGGTAAAATTAATGTACTATTTCTTGCCTTTATTAGTAAATATACTAATTCTTAACAGTTTATACATTCCTACTGCAACAAAAGCAAGTACAACGCCGAATTTACCAAAATTACATTTAGCTCAAAAGCTAAACTGCAATAATGCTCAAACTCAAGTAGCAATTAATGAATGCAGTAGGTTATCTTATCAAAATGCTGATAAAAAATTGAATACAGTTTATCAACAACTGCTGCCTAAGTTAGAGAGAAATAGAAAACAAAAATTGATTGCTGCACAACAAGCATGGATTAAGTTTCGAGATAGCAGTTGTGAGTTTGAGGAAAGCCAATATGAGGGTGGGACTATAGCCCCGACAATTTACTTTGGTTGCTTAGAAAATACTACAAAAGAGCGTACCCAACAATTACAGCAGTATCTTAAATCTGACCTTTAACGTCTAGCAATTCTAAACCAGAAAGCAAAAATTATCTTAATGACTGTCCTTGGTCATTTGTCCTTAGTCATCAAAACCCCCTCCAAGCCTGTGGCAAAATTTATTAGAGTCCTTCCATAGTTAGTTTGCCCCGCATGACCGCAACCATTCTCAATCTCCCCAGTCTCTACGACCCTTTTTCCACTGAAGCCAAGTGGCAAAAATTCTGGGAAGATAACCAAGTTTACAAAGCTGACCCCAACAAAGGCGGCGAACCTTACTGCATTGTCATTCCGCCGCCTAATGTCACCGGCAGTTTGCACATGGGTCACGCTTTTGAAAGTGCCTTGATTGATACTCTCGTGCGCTACCACCGAATGCAGGGACGTAATACGTTGTGGCTACCTGGAACTGACCACGCCAGCATTGCTGTGCATACTATGCTGGAAAAGCAACTCAAGACAGAGGGTAAGACTCGCTACGAATTGGGGCGCGAGAAATTCTTAGAACGCGCTTGGCAATGGAAGGCGGAGTCTGAAGGAACCATTGTTAATCAATTGCGACGCTTGGGTGTTTCGGCAGACTGGTCGCGAGAAAGGTTTACCTTAGATGAAGGTTTATCCAAGGCTGTTGTTGAGGCATTTACTCGCCTTTATGAAGAAGGCTTAATTTATCGTGGTGAATATTTAGTTAACTGGTGTCCAGCTTCCCAGTCGGCTGTGTCTGATGTAGAGGTAGAAAATCAAGAGGTTAATGGCAATCTGTGGCACTTCCGTTATCCGCTGACAGATGGTTCTGGTTTTGTGGAAGTAGCGACGACTCGACCAGAAACGATGCTCGGCGATACAGCAGTGGCAGTTAATCCTAATGACGATCGCTACAAACATCTCATCGGCAAAACTCTTACTCTGCCCATTTTACACCGAGAAATTCCCATCATTGGGGATGAATACGTTGACCCCACTTTCGGCACAGGCTGCGTGAAGATAACTCCCGCCCATGACCTGAACGATTTTGAGATGGGTAAACGTCACAATTTGCCGTTAATAAATATTATGAATAAAGACGGCACTCTTAATGCCAATGCCGGAGAATTTCAAGGACAAGACCGCTTTGTTGCGAGGAAGAATGTGGTTTCTCGCTTACAAGCAGATGGTTTTTTGGTGAAAATTGAAGATTATAAGCATACTGTTCCCTACAGCGATCGCGGTAAAGTACCCATTGAACCCCTGCTTTCAACTCAGTGGTTTGTCAAAATTCGTCCTTTAGCTGACAAAACTTTAGAATTCCTCGACCAGCAAAACTCGCCGGAGTTCGTCCCCCAACGCTGGACAAAGGTCTATCGTGATTGGTTAGTCAAACTCAATGATTGGTGTATCTCTCGCCAATTGTGGTGGGGACACCAAATTCCTGCTTGGTACGCGGTCAGTCAAACTGATGGGCAAATTACCGATAACACGCCGTTTGTGGTGGCGAAATCAGAAGCCGAAGCTTGGGAAAAAGCTAAGGCGCAATTTGGGGAAAATGTCAAGTTAGAACAAGACCCAGATGTCCTAGATACTTGGTTTTCTTCTGGACTTTGGCCGTTTTCAACTTTAGGCTGGCCGGAACAAACTCAAGATTTAGCGACTTACTACCCTACCACTACTTTGGTGACAGGCTTTGATATCATCTTTTTCTGGGTTGCCAGAATGACCATGATGGCTGGACAATTTACTGGGCAAATGCCGTTTACAGATGTTTACATCCACGGGTTGGTGCTGGATGAAAAAGGTCAGAAGATGTCAAAGACCAAAGGTAATGGGATTGACCCGTTGTTATTGATTGACAAATATGGTACCGACGCCCTGCGCTATACCCTAATTAGGGAAGTGGCGGGGGCGGGACAAGATATCCGCTTGGAATATGATCGCAAAAAGGATGAATCACCATCTGTAGAAGCGTCGCGCAATTTTGCTAACAAGTTGTGGAATGCTGCTCGGTTTGTGATGATGAATTTGGATGGACAAACTCCTGAACAATTGAGTCAACCAGTCAGCACAGAATTAAGCGATCGCTGGATTATTTCTCGCTACAATCAAGTTGTCAAACAAACCAGCAATTACATTGACAACTACGGTTTAGGAGAAGCCGCAAAGGGATTATACGAGTTCATTTGGGGTGATTTCTGCGACCAATATATTGAACTGGTGAAATCTCGCCTCCAGCCAGATGCAGACCCCGGATCGCGACGGGTAGCACAACAAACCCTCGCCCACGTACTGGAAGGGATTTTAAAACGGCTTCATCCCTTTATGCCTCATATTACGGAGGAAATTTGGCAAACTCTCACCCAACAACCAGCAGATTCCCACCAAACTCTAGCTTTACAACTTTATCCCCAAGTAGATGCAAATCTAATTGATTCAGCTTTAGAAGAACAGTTTGAATTGCTAATCGATACTATCCGTACAATTCGCAACTTGCGCGCTGAAGCGGATGTCAAACCAGGGGTGAAGGTGACAGCTAATTTACAAACTGAAAGTGAAAAAGAAAGACAAATCCTTACTGCTGGACAGGTTTACATTAAAGATTTGGCGAAGGTTGAAACTTTAACTATTACTGACAAGCAAAAAAGCCAAACTGTTGCTGCGAAAAAACCTCAGAGGGGTTTGAAAATAATTGGTTTAACTATTTTGGCGATTGTCTTAGCTAAGTTAAGTTTTAATGTAGCGAATACGATTGATGAAACTCCACTAGTTGGAACTTTCTTTAAAATAGTTGGTTTTCTGTACACAGCGTGGTTTGTTAGCCAAAATTTACTGACTGCCGAAGCTAGACAAAAGCTATGGAGACAGTTTTTCCAAGCCACAGAATTACAACAAACACAAGAACCAGAAAATGCGATCGCTGGTGTAACAGGTACAATACAAGTACTAATTCCCCTCAGTGGCGTGGTCGATATCGAAGTTGTGCGCGCCAAACTAGAGAAAAGCTTAAGTAAAGCTGAAGCGGAAATTCAATCTTTGAGTGCCAGATTAAACAATCCAAATTTTGTTGATAAAGCTAGAGCCGACGTAGTTCAAGGAGCCAGAGATGCTTTAACAGAAGCCGAAAAACAAGCAGAAATTCTGCATGTACGCCTGAAAGCGTTGCCGTAGGTATCGCCTGCGTGGATTAGGATAACTGTAATGATCTAATGGGTAATGGGAAAGTAATTAATTCTCAATTACCCATTAAGCACCTTCAAATAAGCTGTTGCGCATTTTTTGAAAGTACAATTCATCTAGCTAAATTTCTGACTGTAACTCAACTTTATTCTTTTAAATTTTGACTTATTTATCAATATTTATACTTTTTGTTGATTAAAAATAATTTCTGAAATTTGGAATTTTGAATCGAAGCGGAGCGACTTTCATGCTATACCTAGCCCAAGTGCGTAAAAACGATTTTTTAGACCAGCACCAATTACGTTTATTGGCGCGTCAGGAAGTTGATAACTTGTGGGCGATAATTCCAGAAGAGGCTTTCATTCTGCTAGGAAAGGGAAATCCCATGAGCGAGAACTTTCTTGTTTTAGTCGAACTTTCTCCCACAGGCGATATTCAAAGAGTAGAAGATGCCACCAATTGGGTACTTCATTTAGTACAAACCTACCTCACCACCGGTATTACACCAGAATTTTTACTGCACGAAGCTGAGAGAGCAGAACATTGGCGACAATCGCTGACGTTGCAAAACCAAGACTTAGCACGGCGTTCTCTGGAATTGGAAGCCAGACGCGAACAAATTCAAGCTTTAGAAGAAAGCCTCAAACGTGAGAAAAATGGTTATCACAAAGATGAGGAATAAAATTTAGATTCAGACAAAATATTTAGGATGCAGTTAGCTTTTCCCTTAACAAAACTTACGATGCCAATAATTGCCGAATTATCCTGGCTAAAGCCTTTTGTGTAAAGCGGCTGGTCACTTGTTGACCTAAACGCTGCACACCTGGATTTACCAATAGCTGAGCAATTTTAGGTGCAAGTTCTACTGGGTCAAAGCCTCGTGTTTCTCGGAGAATATTTAAAATCCGTTTGATATGCTCTAAGGTTTGTTGTTGTTCAACTGTTGCGGCTGGAGTTTCATTAATTGCTGTTAATCCTACTCTTTCTCTAAGTAAATAGGTAAAGTTATGTAAAATATTTTTACCTAAAGCATCGAGTCCATTAACAGATTCATCCACCAATTTGTCACGAATGAAAGCGCCACGTTCAGACGAGAGAAATTCTACGCCTTGATTCAGCACTAAATTAAAGTCATAATCTTGACTATTACGCGCATTTCGTAACAAGTTTTCTAAGCGGTTCCAGCGGAATCTGCCATCTTTAAATAGCAAATCTTGCAATGATGCTCTTAACGATGGTGCTGGGTCAGTTAACAAACGTTTAGAAACGTAGGGATAAGCTTCGCTGAGAACTTTAAAAGTCGGGTCTATAAATATTGCAATGCCTTCTAGCGTTACGAGGGAGCGAATAATTAAAGCGTAATAGGGCGGTACGCGGAAAGGATATTCATACATTAAAGCCGATAGTTCATCGGTGATGCTTTTAATGTTAAGTTCCGCAACACTAGCTCCTTGAGCATCAGCAAATACTCTGGCAAAAGCTGGGATAATTGGTGTTAAATCTGTTTCTGGTGATAAGAAATCTAATTTAACGTAATCTTTCGCTAAGCCTTCAAAGTCGCGGTTAACGACATGAACGATCGCTTCAATCAAACCATAGCGCTGTGGTGGTTTAATTTCGCTCATCATCCCAAAGTCAAGATAAGCTAATTTACCGTCGGTTGTTGCTAACAAATTACCAGGGTGAGGATCGGCGTGGAAAAATCCGTGTTCTAGCAGTTGGCGTAGAGAACACTGCACACCCACTTCAATTAGATAACGAGCATTTATACCTTGGGCGCGAATTTCTTCTGTTTGAGTTAATTTAGTGCCGTTAATCCACTCCATCGTCAACACACGACGATTGGTATACTCCCAGTAAATTTTCGGTACGTATACGTCTTTTATGTGACCGTATAACTCAAAAAATCGTTCCGCATTTTCACCTTCATGGATATAATCCATTTCTTCAAAAATGCGCTCGCCTAATTCATCGAGAATCCCAACTAAGTCACTTCGTACCCGCTTGACCTTTTTCTGCACCCAAGCGGCGAGGTTACGCAAAATATACAAATCAATAGTAATTCGCTCTCTAAGGTCAGGGCGCTGGACTTTGACAGCAACTTCTTCACCAGTTTTCAACTTACCTTTATAGACTTGTCCCAAGGAAGCGGCAGCAATTGGCTGGGGCGAAAGTTCGGCATAAATTTCTTGAGGAGGTGCGCCTAGTTCTTCTTCGATAAACTGGTAAGCAATTTCGTTGGCAAAAGGTGGTAATTGGTCTTGTAGCTTGGTTAATTCTTCCAGGTATACCGGAGGAACCAAATCCGGTCTAGTGGACAAAGCTTGACCAATTTTGATGTAAGCAGGCCCTAGTCGCGTCAGTAATTCTCGTAATTGAACGGCTCGACGGCGGTCATTTTTGACGACAATTCCCCGTTTACTATCCGACCACAACCCAAAAGCGAAGGACAGGGTTGGCCTCAACACAGCAAAAATCCGCCCTAAAACTTGCAGCGATCTGTTTCGGTAATGCGCCGCTATCTCCACGGGATTGTAACGCGTCTCAGGTTGGACTGTTTTAGTATCCTCTCGGGCTGCCAAAAGCCTTGGCGATCGCACTACCAAGTCTTGTGTACCAGATTCTGGCACTACATCAATCATATGCAGTTCGCCTTGGCTACTTTTGCCGTTGCGACTGTCCTCCTGAACTGGTTCGGAAGTAGGGGGAAGTGTCTTAACAATCATGGAAGAAGGCCACCGTTCAGAACGTTCGTATTAAGCATTGTAACAATATGTTGAGGGACTGGGTATTGGCGATTGGGGACAAGGGGTAATGGGGGCTCCATACCAACAAAGTATTCCGAAATAAGAATCTAAACAGAATTAATCACACAAATTGTTCTTCTGTTTTCTGTTAAGAGTTCCCTTTCCACACGAATGAATTTAATTTTGTGCAACTACTTATCTATTTTTATATCCCCTAGTACAGCAGAGCGGAAATAAACCAACCATTTTAAATGTCTGAAACCCTTATCAACAGGTAATTAGGTTAGCGAGGAACGAGCGTCATTACGAATTACGCCTTGCGGTACTAGTCCCCAGTCGCCAATGCCATTGCTCTGCTAAACTAATATGGGCATATTAATTTAATAATAGTAGGTATTGCTGCTTTTCTCAGTGCTGAGTCGTTTTAAGTAAAGACATCGCTTGCAGCCTTACTAACTCCAAAATTTTTTCCGACCCACAACTCAGCACTGGCTCGACGCCTTGTTGGCGTAGCCTAAGGTAGAGAAGAAAGCTAACAACACTCGGCACTATGGAAGGAGAATTTGGCTTGATGTTGCTTTGCTTGCGAATTGAAAACTTTGCCCTCATCGACCAACTGGAATTAGAATTTAGTGCCGGACTAAATGTGTTGACGGGTGAAACCGGTGCCGGAAAATCGATTATTTTGGATGCTATTGATGCGGCTTTGGGCGGTAAAGTTTCTAGTCGAGTGATTCGTACAGGCACAAGTCGGGCAATGGTAGAAGCTACTTTCACTTCAACCCCCCCCTTCGCTGCTTGGTTGACCGAACAAGAAATCGATTTGCTTGATGAAAACTCTGTAGTCATTAGTCGAGAAATCACTGTCACAGCTAGTAATGTCCGCAGTCGATCGCGAGTCAATGGCGTGTTAGTAAATCGGCAGATCGTAGCAGGACTGCGCGATCGCTTGGTGGAAATCACAGCTCAAGGTCAAACGGTGCAAGTGGGACAATCTGCTCAAGTCCGGGACTGGTTGGATTTGTATGGCGGTGACTCACCAATGCAGCAACGCCAAAAGGTTGCCAGTAGCTTTAGTGCTTACCAACAAGCGCATCTCGTGCTAGAAAAACGCCGCACATCAGAACGCGAACGTTTGCAACAACTAGACTTGCTCACTTATCAAGTGCAGGAATTGGGAGCAGCCAATCTGTGCGAACCGAATGAATTGGAACAGTTGGGACAAGAACGAGAACGCCTGAATCATGTTGTTGATTTGCAACAAATGAGTTACAAAATTTATCAGGCTTTGTATCAAAATGACAATGAAACTCCCGCCGCCGCAGATTTATTGGGAGACAGCGAAGCGACATTAAATGACATGGTAGAATACGACACCCAACTGCAAGCCCTGTTGGAATTAGTCAGGGACGCCCAAGCTGCGGTCATGGAAGTCGGAAGACAGATTAATGCATACGGCGACAATTTAGAAGCCGATCCCCAGCGGTTGGAAGAAGTGGAAGAACGGGTTCGGGAATTAAAGCAAATTTGCCGCAAGTATGGACCGACATTAACAGAAGCGATCGCCTATTACCAGCGCATCCAAGCCCAATTAACCCAACTTAACGACAGCGAACAATCGATCGAAAATCTAGAACAGCAAGAAAAGGCGTGTTTTGAGAAACTCACTCAAGCAAGTAATCAATTAACTCAACTGCGTAGTAAAGCTGCTGCTAATTTAGAATCACGTTTAATATCTGAACTTAAGCCCTTAGCAATGGAAAAGGTGAAGTTTCAAGTTGAAATTTTGCCGACTTTTCCAACTGCTATGGGAGCAGATAAAATTACCTTTATGTTTAGTCCCAACCCTGGAGAACCACTGCAACCTTTAACAGAAATTGCCTCTGGTGGAGAAATGAGCCGTTTTTTACTGGCATTGAAAGCTTGTTTTTCCCAAGTCGATGCAGTTGGGACAATGGTATTTGATGAAATTGATGTCGGGGTTTCCGGAAGAGTTGCCCAAGCGATCGCGGAAAAATTACACCAGTTAAGTCAACATAACCAAGTATTATGTGTTACCCACCAACCTTTAGTTGCGGCAATGGCAGACCGTCATTTTCGGGTGGATAAACAAACAATCAATCAAGATAAGAGTAAAAAAGCTAACAATGGCAACAGCGAACAACGTACCGTTGTGCGAGTTACAACTTTAGATAATTTAACTACTCGCCGGGAAGAATTAGCGCAGTTAGCTGGTGGAAAATCAGCAAGTGATGCGATCGCTTTTGCCGAATCTTTGTTATTGCAAGCCGCTAACCACCGTCGTGGCGAGCAGAGTTGATTGAATAATTCGTCAGTTGTACTAGAGGAAACATACTTGGCTAAGCTTGATTCGATCCATTTTTCTAAACTGTGAAATCTGGTACTGAGACCTTAGGGGTCGATAGTTTTATTTTTTAACGATTATAAGTATAATTACTACTTAGGCTGCTTTATGTTTCAGTGAGAGCAGTATTACAAGGTTATCTGTTTGCATTGTCATGGTATAGAATCGCAACCGTACACCTGATTATTTAAAAATTGCTGTAATCAGCATATATTCTGGGCATCATAATCCCAGCAGAATTCATAAACTGGCTGCCAAAGATTTTGGCAGCTAGTTTGTCATTGATATACAACTACAGTATCGGCTGATGGCAGATAGTTTTAGGCATTATCTCTTTATTTATCGATATAGTTTTTTACTTAAGTTTGTTTTGGGATACTTACAGATTCAATTAGGAGTCATCCTCAGCGTAAATATTTGGATATTTTCAGAAGTTAAGTTACAAGCTGCCCAACTATATGAAAACAGGAAACCTCCTTCATCCTCTCCATTAAATGCAACTCAGTATGACTTAGAACTTTCAAAACCTCTACCTTATCGATTTTTAATTGCAGCGCCGGAAAACTTCAATCCTGATTTGCGACTACCGCCACCACCACCCAAACCACCAGAGAATTCTAACCCCCCAACAACTTCCACCAAACCGGGAACACCGAGTGCAGTTTTAGAAAGTATTGATACAGACTATCGCTATGATACAGACAACTTTGGGCAAACCAATTTATTCATCGAACCAACGTTACAGTTGCGATTGAGAAATGGTAATAAAATATTTTTGAAGACAGGTTTTGATTTCTTTGAGCAACGCGGTGTTGAATCAGTTAGCAATTTTCCCTTACAAGTTGGATGGCAAGGAAAAATTGGGCAAGTGACATTGCAAACAGCAGCCGGAGTCGATGTGTTCGACCGTTTACCCACTGCGATTAATCTCAATGCTAAGGTAGAGGCTCCGATTTTGCCAGCACGAGTTTCGCCATCAGGCAAATTGCGATCGCTATTAGTACTATCAGGTAATTTGGAACAAGGGCCTTATAAATCCAATGCCCGAACTTTAGAAAACCAAATTACTGCTTGGCGATTTGGGCCTGATTTATACTGGCAAATTGACCAAAACACCAGCTTGTTTTCTTCATTGCGTTTGGGTAACTACAACGATGGTAATTCTGACGTACAAACTTTTAGTAGGCTAGAGCGGAAATTCGGACAATTTTCTCTAGCAGCCAACTTATTTACTTGGAGTTACGACCGCGATTTAGAACGCACAAGTGGCTATTTTTCACCACCAGATTTCTTAGTTTACAACGCTGAGGTAGCTTGGGAAGGGGATATTACCAAATTCTTACGCTGTCGTTTAGCAGCCAACTTAGGACGACAGCGACTCAAAGGAGAATTCGACAACGCCAATACCTATCAAACACGCTGTACCGTAAAGCTTTCACCCACTATCGAAGCAGATTTGGGCTATAGCTTTAGTAATGTCCGCAATCAAGATACAGGAGAAAGCGCTTACGGCGGTAACTCTTTAACAGGACAATTACGTGTCAAATTTTAACAAAAAGAATTCAGAATTCAAAAGTCAGAATCCAGAATCAAGTGTGCTATAAATTTCTGATTTTCTTCAAATTATAAAGCTTGAGTATTAAAGTCTTCTTAATTTTGACTCCTAAATCATAACTCCTGACTTTTAAATTCTGACTCATAATTCCTAACTCCTGAATTTTCTTTTTTGAAAATCCAAAATGGTATAAGGCTTAAAGATGAAAGCACCATTACCTGATAACGAAACACAGCGAATTGAGTCTCTTTTGCAGTATAAAATACTCGATACTCCTTCGGAAGTTGCTTTTGACGACCTGACTCGTCTAGCCTCATATATTTGTGGAACTCCCATTGCCTTAATTAGTTTAATTGATCGCGATCGCCAGTGGTTCAAGTCAAAAGTTGGCTTAGATGCCCTAGAAACACCCAGAGATGAGGCATTCTGCGCCCATGCTATTTTGGAACCTGAAGTTTTTATTGTCCCTGATGCCACAAAAGACGAAAGGTTTTCTACTAACCCGGCAGTTATTTCCGCTCCTCATGTACGGTTTTATGCTGGTGTACCGTTGACTAATCCTGAAGGATATGCATTAGGAACAATCTGTGTAGTTGACGATGTACCTAGAAATCTATCTCCAGAACAAGTTGAAGCATTACAAATTATTGGTCGCCAGGTAATCAAACAATTAGAAATGCGGCGCAACTTAGCAAGTTTGGTTTTGGCGAATGATACGCGCAAACAAGTACAAAAGAAACGCAAACAATTTTTTCAAAGAGTTGCTGGTGGATTTGGGTTAGCATCAGCAATTTTAGTCTTGATTGGGGTAATTTCTTATCAGAACACAATTCTATTAATTGATAATAATAATCAGGTACAAAAAACTCAAGAGAAAATTAATAAGCTTGAAGAACTACTGTCTGAGATGAAGGATGCTGAAACTGGACAACGCGGTTATATCCTAACTGGGCAAGAAAGTTATTTAGAACCTCACCAAGCAGCACTTAGAAACATCGATCAAACAATTAAAGAACTGGAGGATTTAATCGCAGCTCAGCCCAGCCAACAAAAGCAGTTCGTAATCCTTAAACCCCTGATAGCTACAAAACTCGCCATACTCAAGCAGACTATAGACTTGCGCCAAAATCAGGGATTTGAGGCGGCGTTGGAGTTAATCCAGACAAATCAGGGAAAGAATCTCATGGATGATATCCGCAAGGCGATCCATGAGATGGAGAATGAGGACAAAGGATTGCTTCAGCAGCAATCACAAGCTGCCAAAGCCAGTGCTAACAACACGATTTTGACACTTGCGATCGCTATTTGTCTGAGTTTTATTATTCTAGCCATACTCTACTACTTCATTTATCGTGAAGTCAGAGAGCGTAAATTGACAGAAGAGACACTGAACCAAGAACGCAACTTTATCTCCGCAGTTCTTGATACAGCCAGTGCTTTGGTAGTAGTTGTTGACACCCAAGGGCAAATAATTCGCTTCAATCAAGCTTGTGAGCAAACAACTGGTTACTCATTTGATGAAGTCAGAGGCAGGTATTTCTGGAATTTATTTTTAGTGCCCGAACAGATAGAGCCGGTCAAAGCAGTGTTTGAGCAATTACGAAATGGTAAAGGGCCTAATGAGTACGAAAACTATTGGGTAACCAAGGATGGGAGTCGGCGACTAATTGCCTGGGCTAACACTATTTTGCAAGACTACGAGGGTCGTGTGGAATACATTGTTGCCACAGGTATTGATATCAGCGAGCGCAAACGTACCGAACAGCATCTTAAAGCACAATATGCTACAACCCGTGTCTTAGCAGAGTCTAACACCATCGAAGAAGCCATGCACCAACTCTTGCAAGGAATCTGCGAGAGTTTGGGAGCGGCTGTAAGTGAAATTTGGATGGTGGATCGGGAAGTTAATATACTGACTTTTTTAGATAATTGGTATAAAACATCATTGGAGATGCAGGAATTTGACATACTCAGTCGGCAGATAACTTTTGCGCCCGGAATTGGATTGCCTGGTCGTGTGTGGGTTAATGCCGAACCTGTTTGGATTGCTGATGTTGCTAAAGATAACGGTTTTATGCGCTTAAAAATCGCTGCCGAAGCAGGACTGCATGGAGCTTTTGGTTTTCCCATCTGTGGAGGGAAAAAAATCCTTGGTGTGATTACTTGCTTCAGTCATGAAATCCAGCAACCCGACCCAGATTTGGCAGAAGTGATGAATTCTATTGGCGAGCAAGTCGGACAGTTTATTGAGCGCAAACAAGCAGAAGAACAACTTCAACGCCAAAACTTGCGATCGCAATTATTTACTGAAATCACCCTGAAGATTCGCCAGTCTTTGCAAATTAGAGAAATTCTGCAAATTGCTGTTACAGAGGTACAAAAAATTCTCCATAGCGATCGAGTCTTAATCTATCAGCCTGATGGATCTACAAGCACCATCGTCGAAGCAGTGGTTTCTGGGTGGTTGACAATCAAAGAGAAAAAGCTTACTGATACTTACTTTCGAGCGGAGTATCTACAACAGTACTATCTACAGCAGTATCGTCAAAAACGAAATTCCGGGCTTGCAGATTTAGATCTAGGTGAAGTGCAAAAAAATCACATAGAATTACTCCAACAATTTGGAGTCAAATCCAATTTAGTTGTGCCGATTCTTGTCAAAGAAGAACTCTGCGGTTTACTGATTGTTCATCAGTGTGGTAGTTCTCGCCAATGGTCTAGCTTTGAAACTCATCTTTTGCGGCAAATAGCCGATCAAGTAGGTATCGCCTTAGCCCAAGCCCAAATGTTAGATGCAGAAACTCAACAGCGACGAGAACTCGAAGTTGCTCGTCACGAAGCTGAATTAGCTTCTAAAACTAAAAGCGCTTTTTTAGCTAACATGAGCCATGAAATTCGTACCCCCATGAATGCTGTATTGGGGATGACAGGCTTAATGTTGGAAACTCCCCTCAACTGGGAGCAACGGGATTTTATGGAAACAATTCGCATTAGTGGAGATGCACTGTTAAGTCTAATTAACGAAATTTTGGATCTGTCCAAACTTGAAGCTGGGGAGATGGTGTTAGAAACTTTAGATTTTGACTTATCTACCTGTGTGGAAGAGGTGCTGGAATTATTAGCTCCCCCAGCCCACAACAAGGGATTAGAAATAGCAGCCTTGATTTATCCTAACGTCCCGACCGATCTCCAAGGTGATGCCGGTCGTTTGCGGCAAATTTTAATGAACTTGATCAGCAATGCGATCAAATTCACCAGCAGTGGAGAAGTAATAGTGCGAGTAGAATTGCGATCGCACTCCTCGACTACAGCAACCATCTATTTTGCCATCATAGATACCGGTCTTGGCATTAGCTCCCAAGACCAATCCAAACTGTTTACGCCATTTACCCAAGTAGATGCTTCCACTACCCGTAAATATGGCGGTACAGGTTTGGGATTAGCCATCTGCAAGCAACTAGTGAACTTGATGGGAGGAGAAATTGGCGTAGAAAGTCATCCGGGTAAAGGATCTAAGTTTTGGTTTGAAATAACTCTCGCCAAACAACTTCACCCAATTTCTTCAATACACGATGGCTTCCCCAACGCCAAGGGTGAACGCGCACTTCTAACTAATCGCCGCTTGTTAGTAGTCGATGATAATGCTACTAATCGCAAAATTATCCACTATCAAGCTACCCGTTGGGGGATGGTAGTAGACCAAGCTGCTTCTGCTACTATTGCCCTCAAAGCTATTGAACAAGCTGCTAAGCACAACAGTTTCTATGACATTGCTGTGATTGACATGCAGATGCCAGAAATAGATGGCCTGACTTTGGGAGAGCAAATTAAGAACAATTGGGCGATCGCCCAGTTACCTTTGATTATGCTCACCTCTACTAATCAACGGGATGAAGTCCAACAAGCGCTAAAAATTGGATTTGCAGCTTATTTGGTCAAACCTGTAAAGCCGTCCCGACTTCTCGATACGATCTTGGCTATTTTAGAAACGCAATTAGAACCAAAACAAGAGGAGGCGGTGACGCAAACAGAAGCCACTGCATCGGACGGGTTCCCCAACTTAAACCAAGTAGCGTTGAAAGACGCACAGAATCTATCTAGTCCATTCCCCGTGTCCCCATATCTCCCTGTCACTGCCACTTCTAACTCTCCTAAATTAAGAATTCTTTTAGCTGAAGACAATTTGGTAAATCAGAAAGTAGCTTTGAAGCAACTCCAAAGTCTCGGCTACAGTGCTGATGTTGCTGCTAATGGGCAAGAAGTATTACAGTTATTAGAAAAAATTCCCTACGATTTAATTTTGATGGACTGCCAAATGCCAGTTCTTGATGGTTTAGAAGCCACAAAAGAAATTCATCGTTGGCAAGAAAACTGCTTTGCAGGTGGTCGTCGTCCTGTGGTAATTGCAATGACAGCTAATGCGATGAAAGAAGACAAACAAATGTGTCTAGATGCAGGCATGGATGACTATTTGAGCAAGCCAGTAATCAAGGAAAAATTGGCAGCAGCTCTAGAGTGTTGGGCAATGCTAATCTTGCCTAAACAAACTGTTATTTCAAAGACAATTAGTACAAAAGATGCTGATTTAGTTGACCTACCAATAGATTGGGAACGCTTGCATCAACTTTCAGAAAATAACCCAGAATTTGAAATTGAATTATTACAAATATTTGTAGAAGATATTCAAGTGCGTTTAGAAATAATTAAAATGGCGATCGCAGTTCATGATTTTGAGCAACTAGCGCGAGAAGCACATCAAATTAAAGGTGCTAGTGCCAATATGGGTATTACAATTATGCACCAGGCAGCAGAAAAATTAGAACAACTAGCTCGCAATCAAGAGCGTCGAGGTACTAATAAATTCGTTTTCGAGTTAGAAGATTTTGTTAAACGTATTCAAGAGTTTTTAATGATTACTAATTAGTCATTTTTAATTTGCAAATAACTAATTTTATTTGATAGATATAACTTGTCAACAGATGGGAATAATAAATTTGATGTCCTCAAAGTAGGTTCTGAGGTTTTCCTGATGAGTCAGATGAGTAGAGACGATGTCCGAGAACGGCTGGGCAATATCGATCAGATCCGCGATATTATTTTTGGTACACAGCTAAGAGAGTACGAAAATCGATTTAGTAAGCTGGAGTCAGATATTTCTTTGTTGCAACAACAAATGCGATCACATGTTGAGCAACTCAAGTCCAACTTTTCCATTGAACTCAAAACGGGGTTTGAGGCAGTAGAGAAAAAGCTAAAGTCACTCAATATTACAACTCAAGAAGAAACTCTTGACTTACGTCAACAAGTCGATCGACTTAATAAAAAGTTCTCTAGTAGTGTTCAGTCCCTTGATGACGCGTTAGATAGCCAAACTACCTCAATCCGAGATGAAATCTTTCAAACTAAAGTCCAATTACAAGATGATGTTAGCGCCCTGCGAGATCTAATTTTAGAAGAAATAGATCGCCGCTTTTCACAGTTGACAAACACTAAGGTTTCTAAAGACGATATAGCTGAAACTTTGTTTGCCTTAGGAATGCGCCTGAAAGAAACTGAATTTATTCCTCAGCTACGAGAAGCCGCCGATGAACGCAGCAACGATTATACTGCCGTACCGCTTCTAGAAACTACAAAGTTGTCAAAAATGTTAACTTAGTTCAACAGTACGGTAGAGTTACATTCTTAATCACAGTAGAAGATGAAGGGGATAAGGTAAATAATTTTTAACCGGAGCTTTCAAAGTCTCCGGCTCGTTCCTAATTCCTAACCCAGCACAGTCTAAAAGTCCCGCAGAAAGCTAACAGCACTTTTAAAGACGAGATTTACTGATATGACTCAGGTGGAACATTCAATTTCTCAATCTCTTGAATTAAAAGAAGAAGAAGTTATACAGCTTGATAATTTCGTAGATTTACTTGTCGAACTCAAAATTATTGATTCACCTCAGCAATCTTTTTCTCCATTAGAATTAGAAAATAATAACAGTTATAAATATTTTCCTATCAAAAATGAATTTTTGCAACTTCCTTCAGTTCCATTGGAGGTGTGTGAAGCTTATTTAGAATCTACTTTTAATTCTATTCATCACGTACCTAGTTTTTCAAAAATTGCCGAACAAGAGTTAGAGAAATCTATTGAAATATATACAGAGTATGAGAACATTCCTAAAAAATCAGAGGATGCATTTCAAAAATTACAACAAATTTTAGTTGGACATGAACTAGCAGAGTTAAATAATATTATTAATCAAATTCAAGAAAAAACAACAAAATTAGAATATCAAATTTATGAACCAAAAGAGTTAATCAATCTATTGTTACCCTGGATCTCTGAGCTTTTAAAACTGAAGCTGGCTGAATCAAAAGAAGAAATTATAGAGATAATTGCTCCTATTATTGATCGCGCTATCCGTAGTCGTACTGAACAAGATAGAGCGAGTATGAGTGAAGCGATCGCACCTGCTGTTCCTCTAGCAATTTCCCAACAAATTATTGTTGCACCACAGGAGGTATCAGATGCGATCGCTCCGGCAATAGGACGAGCAATTAAAAAGCAAGTTGAAATTGAAGAAAATATTGTTGTCGATGCACTCTACCCAATTATTGGTAGTACCATAGCCAAATATATGGCAGAGACAATCCGTGCTATTAACCGACAAGTTGAAGAAACTTTCAGTGTAGAAGGAATTAAACGTAAAATTCGTGCCAAGTTACAGGGGGTTTCAGAAGCAGAATTAATTCTTAAAGAAGCTCTGCCATTTGCAATTCAAGCCATTTTCTTGATTCATAAAGCATCTGGTTTAATTATCTCAAATATTCAACGCTCTGATGCACAGCAGCTTGAGGCTGAAATGGTAGCAGGAATGCTGACTGCGATTCGCAGCTTTGCTAATGATTGCATTAATCAATCTGGAGGTGTGACCGAATTAGATACAATTGTCTATGGAACTTCAAAAATTATTTTAGAAGTTGCAGGCTACTGTTATTTAGCCATTGTTATTCAAGGAGAACCAAGTAAAATTTTTGTTGATAAAATGCGGCATAATTTCAGCAAAATTATTAAAAAGCATGGCGAACTAATTGAAAATTTTGATGGGGATTTAGATACTGTTCCTAATGAAGTTAATGCACTTTTGCAAGAACTCCAAGAGATAGCTATTCAGCATAAAAAGAAAAAAACTCTATCACCTTTACTAATATTCGGTTTAACAGTTATCGGTAGTATTTTCATTCCTTGGGGCTTTTGGCAATACCATACTGGAGTGATACGTTCTGTTGAAAATAAAACTTTGTTAGCTCTAACTTCTACTCCTGAATTAGCTGTGTATCGATTAACAGTGCAAGTAGAACACAAGAAATTAAAATTAACTGGACGATTACCAAATCAGCTTCTTCGTCGGAAAGCTGAAGAAATTGTCAAACTAACCTCTCCGAATTGGTTGATTGATAATCAAATTTTATTAGTAGAAATACCAGCAGATCCCGTGTTAGCTGCTGCTGAAGTAAAACGAGTTACAGCTATTTTAAATCAAACAGAGGGTACAGCTATTTTTAGTCAATACATTGCTGGTAAAGTATTTATTGAAGGTACTGTTAGCCGGATTGCAGATGCTCGAACCACTTCTCATGCATTTGAGCAAATTCCAGGTGTAAAATTTGTGTCTAGTGCAATGCAAGTAGAACCTTTACAGATTGAAGTGCGATTTTACTTTCAACCTGAGTCAGCTAATTTAATGAAAGCTGATTTAGGACATAAAGTTAAACAGGTCAAATTTTTTCTCAATCAGCACCCAAATGAACATTTAGAAATCATTGGTTATAGTTATGACTATAGTAATAAAAATACCTCTCAACAATTAGCACTTACCCGAGCAAAATCTGTACAACAAGCATTGATTAAATTAGGTATTGAACCATCTCGTCTACAAATAATTGCTAGAACAAATTTACCACCAGGAATTGATGCAACTCAACCCTCGTGGTTAAGCCGCTGTGTGATTTTAAAAACGATAAACCAATAATTTTCAATTTCAGATAAATACAATTTATATATGTCTACAATCTCTAAAAAAATCTGTTTATTTGGTGATTTTGGGGTTGGCAAAACTAGTCTAATTCGGCAATTTGTTGAATCTCAATTTAGTGATAAATATCTCTCAACTGTAGGAGTAAAAATTTCTAAAAAATTAGTTACTTTTTCTAATAAAGGTATATATAGCGAACAAAACTTACAACTTATAATTTGGGATATTGAAGGTAGTAATAAATTTAAAGCAGTTGCTCAAAATTATTTTCAAGGTTCTAAAGCTGCTGTAATAGTTGGTGATGTGACACAACCAGAAACCCTCAACCATCTCCAAGAGCATATTCAAACTTTTTTAACTGTTAATCCTCAAAGTTATATTATTGTTGCACTGAATAAATCAGATATGATTGCAGCAGAATATTTAGAAAATATCCGCAAAATGTATCACTTCAGTAATCAAAACAATATATTAGATACTTATATAACCTCAGCTAAAACTGGCAATAATGTTAATGAGATATTTCAAACTTTAGCTAATCGTTTAATTTAGGAAAATGAACTTATTATTGACAAATATATTGTCTGTATCGGGGATTGAATATTTGATTATTAATAAAAACTTTCGGATTCTAGAGATGTCTCTGGGACTAAATCGTTTTGCTGATATTCCTGAGCAAGTAAGGCGAGATGGTGATGTTCGGATTGTATTTCCAGAATTAGAGGGACTTGAAGATATTTTTGATGCGATTCAACAGGGAGAACAAAGTAGTTTTGAATTAAAGGGAATTAGCCGATCGCCAGATAGTACTTCTCCTTTATACATTGATATTTGTATTACTAAAAATATCCAAGAAGACAATTATAGTAATTCATTTATTATTCTTGTACAAAATGTAACACAACAGATGGTGCTTGAGCAATCTTTATTTCAAGGTGCAAATGAAGCAAATCTTTTGTTACGTAACTTAAAGGCTTCTAAACAATACATTGACCAAATTGTGACATCAATTCCAGATGCTTTGTTAGTAACAACGCTGTCAGGAAATATCAAAAAAGTTAATCCAGCTGCACAAGTCTTGTTGGAATATGATGAAACAGAACTTATCGGTCAACCTATAGCTAAAGTTATCAAAGAAGTCAATCAACATAATATTCAAAGTATTGATATATCCAGAAAATTAGAGATAAATTATTTAGTAAAAGACATAGAAACAGTTTGTCATACTAAAAGTGATAAAACTATTAATATAAATTTTTCATGCTCAATTATTAAGACAGAAATTGAACATTTTCAAGGTTATGTTTATATTTTACGAGACATGACTGAACGAAAACAAGCAGAACTTGCTAAACAGCAATTCTTAGCAATGATTAGCCATGAAGTTCGGACTCCAATAACATCAGTAACTGGTATGGCAAACTTGTTGCTAGATAGTGAATTGACTCTTGAGCAGCGAGACTTTGTTGAAACTATTTACACAAGTGGAAATTTCTTACTTAAAATTATTAACGATTTTCTTGACTTTTCCAAAGTTCAATCAGGCAATCTAGAACTAGAAGAACAACCTTTTATTTTGCGAAATTGTATTAATCAGGCTCTTGATTTACTTGCGCCTAAAGCTAAAGAAAAAGGATTAAAAATTACATTTATAGATAATCATAAACTTCCTACTACGATTGTGGGAGATATTACTAGACTGCGCCAAGTCTTAATTAATTTACTCAGTAATGCTATCAAATTTACTAATAATGGAAACATAGAAGTTTCAGTTACAGCCCGCAAACAAACCGATAATAATTATTTCGCTGTAAATACTTACGAAATTCAGTTTAGTATTAAAGATAAAGGTATTGGAATTCCACGCGATCGCCTAGAACGTTTATTTAAAGCTTTCAGTCAAGTTAACTCGTCTATCACTCGAGAATATGGCGGTACTGGTTTAGGTCTTGCCATCTGCAAGCAACTGTGCGAGTTAATGGGTGGCAGAATTTGGGTTGAAAGTCAGCTGAATACAGGCAGTACATTTTATTTCACAATTACCGCTTCTGTGATTCCAGAAGAGGTAGGACTTAAGAGCAGCCAGTACAATCTTGGGCTTTCACGCCACTTTCTACAACGTGGGGAACCCGCTGTTGACCCTCCCATAGGAGAAGTTCTCATACCTCTGTCTTGCCATCCTTCAGGCGTCTACGGAGGAAGTCTCTCTACGAATGCAACAGACAACTCTATCGCACACAGTGGCTACCCAAGTGGAGCAACTGGCGTTAAGAATTCAGAATTGAGAATTCAGGAGTCAGAAGTGAAAAACTACGAGAATAACTGCAATATTTCTGCTCTTGATTCTTCTAAATTAAGAATCCTTTTAACAGAAGATAATTTAGTTAATCAAAAAATTGCTTTAAAACAACTTAAAAATTTGGGCTATAGTGCTGATATTGCAAATAATGGGCAAGAAGCTTTGGAGATATTAGAAAAAATTCCTTATGATTTAATTTTGATGGATTGCCAAATGCCAATTCTTGATGGTTTAGAAGCTACAAAAGAAATTCATCGTTGGCAAGAAAGCCGCTTTGCAAGTGGTCGTCGTCCTGTAGTAATTGCAATGACAGCTAATGCAATGAAAGAAGACAAACAAATGTGTTTAGATGCAGGTATGGATGACTATTTAAGTAAGCCAGTTTTAAAGGAAGATTTGGTGGTAGTTCTAGAGCATTGGGCAACTATAATTTTGAATGGAAAAGAAACAGATCTAACTTTAGTCGAGCTATCAATTGATTGGGAACGCTTGCATCAACTTTCAGAAAATAACCCAGAATTTGAAATTGAGTTACTGCAAATATTTGTTGAAGATATTCAAGTGCGTTTAGAGATAATTAAAATGGCGATCGCAACTCATAACTTTAAGCAATTAGCGCGAGAAGCCCATCAAATTAAAGGTGCTAGCGCCAACATGGGAATTACAACTATGCATCTAGCAGCAGAAAAATTAGAACAACTAGCTCGCAATCAAGAACGTCGAGGTACTAATAATATCATCTCAGAGTTGGAAGAGTTTGTTAAGCACATCCAAGATTTTTTAATCAAGAGATGAAGCTACAGTCTGAACATCTATTTTAAATTAATAACTATCTGCTTTATTGAAAGATTTTTTAAGAACTCAAACATCAAAAGTAGGAAATTATTAAAAAAGTTTGTCAAATCTGTAATTTGGTTGTATCCAATATTAGTAATATTTACCAATAAATAAGCAGTAACGATTATCTACTGTCGGTTCATAGCTCAATTTGTCAGCAATGGCAGACATGATTTGTAATCCACGTCCACGCTCTTGGTCATTCTCCTCAAATTCTGATGTTTGGCCCAATTGCTCCTCTAAATTAAAATATTTACCTTGAGACCAAATACGAATTTCTATATACTCATTTAAACGCACGGCTTCTATCTCAATGGGAGTTTCAATGGGCAAATTTTTGTGGGCGTGTTCAACAATATTAGTAAAGCCTTCTATCAAAAGCGTTTGACATTGCCACCAAATTTGTTTATTGGGAAAACTTGGTTGATTTATCTGCTCGAACCAAGACAAAACTTCAGGCGAAGCTGTCAGGTCTGTATTGACTTTTAGAGAAATTTTCTTATTCACTTCTTAAATAATAAAATATTTTAACATCATCATATTCGCTAATCAGTTTATTTAATTTGAGTATTTTTACTATACATTACAAACTAAATTTAATATAAGTTAAATAAGAGCAAATACTGATTTCTTATTGTAATTATAAAAGTATTGATTATGTTTAAAATTTTAGTTATTGATGACGATCCTACAGTCCGAGCAGTACTCAAAAGTACACTCAAAAAACAGGGTTATGATATTACTGTAGCCAGTAACGGTGAAGAAGGAATTATACAAGCACAACTGTTACGTCCTGCTCTGATTATCTGTGATTGGATGATGTCCGAGGTAGATGGGCTAGAAGTGTGTCGGCGAATTAGGGCAGATGTAGAGTTGGCAACTACGTTTTTTATTTTATTAACAGCTAGGGGAGCCGCTAGAGGAGAGGAAGAAGATAGAGTTAGAGGACTTGATGCTGGAGCAGACGAGTTTATCTCTAAACCAATAGAGATGAATGAATTGAAAGCAAGAGTCAGAGCAGGATTAAGGCTACATCAACTCAATCAAGATTTACAAAGTAAAAAGCAAGCTTTGGAGACTCTCAATCAAGATTTGCAAACCCAAAAGCAGATTTTAGAAGCAGAATTGACTGAGGCAGCTGATTACGTGCGATCGCTTCTACCCTCACCGCTTGTAGGAACAGTAACTAGTGAAAATTTGTTTATTCCTTCTGCACAGCTAGGCGGTGATTGCTTTGGTCATAATTGGATCGATGACGATAGCTTGGCAATTTATTTACTAGATGTATCAGGACATGGAGTAGGTTCAGCACTCTTATCTGTGTCGGTGCTGAATGTTTTGCGATCGCAATCTCTGCCAAACACTAACTTTTGTCAACCCAGTGAAGTCCTAAAAGCGCTCAATCACGCCTTCCAAATGAGGAAGCACGGTGATAAATACTTCACAATTTGGTATGGAGTTTATCACCGCCTCAAACGTCAACTCATTTATGCCAACGCCGGACATCCACCTGCTTTACTGTTATCTAGTACCTCAACAACAAATACCCAAGTTCAACAGCTAACTTCTTTAGATTTACCGATTGGCTTTTTACCTGATGTCGAATTTGAGGATGCTGTTTTTGAAGTCCAAGAAAATAGCTCTTTATATATTTTTAGTGATGGGGCTTATGAAATTAATCAGCCAAATGGGAATATTTTAGGAATTGATGCTTTCATTGACTTATTAATCAAATGTAGTCAAGAAGATACCTATAATCTAAATCGACTATTAGCAAATATTCTCACATTAAATGCTCAAAATAATCTTGATGATGATTTATCTTTGGTAAAAGTTAACTTTGGTTAATTTACTCAAATGTACGTATTTCAATTTTGTCTTGCTAGTACTTGGCGATTAAATTCCTCTTGGTCAGCAAAGGTTTGAAAAATTCTATCCATTTTAGTCAGTTCAAATAACATTCTGACTTGATCGCTGATAGAACAAACAAAAAGTTTACCATTGGCTTTTCGCACCATTTGCATTGCTGATACTAAAGCACCTAAACCCGAACTATCAATAAACTTTACTTCTTTTAAATCCAACAACAAAATATCAGCTCCATTTTCTACAATTGTGCTAACTTCACGACGCAATTCATTCCCTCTAATACCATCTAAAATTCCAGATAATTCTAGTACTGTCACACTCATATTCATGAATAAAAGCTCCAAGAATTTACTCAAAATTATACATTAATATTTTGGCATTTACTTAATATAAACCGCAAGAGATAAAATAAGAATTTTATTTATATTATGTAATGCTGTCTGATTAATGAGGACTATCCTTTCTCTAACGGTCAATGAAAAATAACTATATTAAAATTTCTCATTGATTAGCTTGAAAAATTCTCTTTGACTCGTCTATTGTTACTATTTGCCATTGCAGTAAAGAAGCTAGCATCAACCCATTGTCGAGAAATTTCAAAAGCTTCAAAATACCCATCTTTTTGACCTAATTCTCGTGCCCAAAATCGAGATAAAATCAGGATTGCATCGAGTTGCATAAATGCTTTGTTTGCTTCGGATTCATAACAACCAATAGCAGCGACTTTTTCTTGAATAACAGAGGTAATATCTACAAAAAAGTTCGGTTCAAAGCCACGTAAAAAAACAGGTGGTGCTGAATACCATAAAGGTATGTTTTTACGGGTAGCAACATTAGAAACTGCGATCGCACACACTTCATGATCTCTATGTCCATATTTTTCAGGTTGTGGTGCGTGAGTAATAATCAAATCCGGCTGCCAACGCTCAATAGCTTCTTCAGTAACTTTAATTACTGCTTGTGTTGAGAAATTGCACTCTTCAAGTGCGTGAAATTCATAATTGGCACCGATGATTTTACCAGCTGCATCTGCTTCTTGATGACGTGTACCCTTAACAGATGAACTAGAAAGGCTACCATCAGTCAAAATTAAGCAACGAACATTCCACCCTGCCTTCGACATCAAACTGAGAGTACCAGCAGCAGGTAAAACTTCATCATCAGCATGAGCATAAATTGTTAACACAGTTTGCTGACTAAAGTTGTTACAGTCTAAATGAGTATTCATGGCTGTTTTCGAGTTTGTCATTAGTCATTGGTCATTTGTCATTTCTTCCCCTGCCTCCCTATTTTCCTAATCCCCCTCATAGCTCTTACGCCTCTTTCGGAGGTTGCCAAACAGATGCGCGGATAATAGCCGACAAAAGTAATAAGTTATAAATAGCCCATGCACCATTGAGTAGGTGGACTTCAGGATAATTAAGATGGCCGATTGCGAACCGATAAAGGCTCCATAATATTCCCAAGATGGTCAAGATAAAAACGACGATTTGTGGCCAAACTAGCGACAGATAAATGCCTGATTGCCGTTGTTTAGGTGTGACTTGGAAATTAAGTTTTTGTCCTGTGAATACACTCCAGACGGCTTTAATTAATAAAGGAAATAAAGCGATCGCGTATTGTTCGGAACGCCAAACCTCTCTTGCTGGAATGCCCCAGCTGGCTGCAATAAAAGTCATGCGGTTAATAATAAAAGCTGGAAAAAAGTGTAAAGCAAAGTCAGGT
Organism: Nostoc sp. PA-18-2419; assembly: GCF_005869855.1. GTDB lineage: Bacteria > Cyanobacteriota > Cyanobacteriia > Cyanobacteriales > Nostocaceae > Nostoc. The sequence goes on from NZ_SZNH01000034.1 coordinate 49,500, forward strand.
CCGTAGGTTTTAACTGGAATAATATCCGTGAAAAAATAGATAATTGGACAAGAGATAAAAATCAAAGTTGCAAAACCAGAAAAATAGCTATACATCGTTTTAAAATAATGCAACCTTTGCCAAAAACTTAGCCCTGACTTTGTTAACGGATTTTCTCTCAATAGTACTTGAATTGTTCCTTGTGCCCAGCGTAGCCGTTGTTTAAGAGTAGAACTTAGGTCATCTGGTGCTAAACCTTCTGCCAGTAATTCATGATGATAAATAGATTTCCATCCCGCACCATGCAGACGCATCGCTGTATTCATATCTTCTGTAATACTATTGCTCGATACGCCACCAATTAATTGAAATTCATTTAAACGTTTTTCGTCTTTAGCAAACTCATCAGCAAAATATTGCAGTCCAACACTAATTAGTGCTTCCCGCCTCAAAAGGGCATTTGTACCTGTGTAAAAAGCAGCATTCATGCCATCTTTACCCTGTTGAAGCGGCCCATAAAATAAATTTGCTCGATGTCCAAAAGGATCGCCCGCAGGAATGTTGTAAAAATCCTGGCGGGTCTGGACAAAAGCAATTTGATTCTGGTCATATTTCCCTGTGAAAAGATTATAAGTATAGAAATAAGGCAGAACTCGTTTAATAAATTGTGGTTTGGGAATATGGTCAGCATCTAGGGTGAGAATAAACTGTCCGGAAGTTTCTCCAGAAAAAATTGCATAATTGAGGTTACCTGCTTTAGCGTGATGCGGTATACCAGCTGGTTTAGGACGAGCAATGTAGCGAAAACGAGCGAGTTCAACTAGTTCTATTTCTTTCTTACGAATAGCTTCTTCTAAGGCTTTGCGTTCGGTAGTCAGGCGTTCGCTTATACTTTGATGTTGTGGAGGTAACCAAAGAATAAACTCTCGCAGACTTTGCATAAATCCGCTAGTAAACTGGTTTTCTTGTGATTGTGATGAAGCTTGCAGCCATTCTTCAGCGGCTTGAGTGTTAGGTGCAAGATTTTCTAGTTGCTTCAAGCGCTCTAACAACCAAAAGTGTTCTGCATCAATTCGTTCTGCTTCCTGCTGTAGTTGTGGTGAGAGCAAATCCTCAATACACAATCTTTCTGTCATTGCTCGCATCTGAGGCGAGTTACCATCATCCAGTACATAAACACGTAACTTTGTTGGCGGGTAATCCATTGCTAGAGCAGCTTTGGCAGTTTCTTCTACAATTTCCGGTGGCTCGTTGTAACACGTTACAAACACATCCACTGTTGGCCAGTCGGATCTTGGTATCGGTGGTGTCATCTGGTCGAGGGATTTAATTTGTCGAACTAAAGGCCGCCACAACCCAATTACAAACATCACACCACCGAAATAGCTATAAATTTCAGCTATTAGCAAAGGAATAGAGATCCAAAGCGCATCAAAATTAATCGAATGGGTGATACGCCATTGCAAATACCAGATACCAAAAATTAAATTGATTTCTGCCAAATAGCGAAATAACAGCGTTCTTTTTTTAAGTAACGAGCGGCTGTTTCCAGAAAAGTTTGGTGCATTATCAATAATAGAAACTGAAGTCATATTAGTACTATTTGAGATTGAGGAGTTTGATTTTAGTCTGCTTCAAATTTTGTTTTTCACAATCATGGTTTCAATTCATATCAATCTAAAAAATTAAATTAATCGGCTAGTGGATGTCTACCTCTAGCTTTGTAAAGCAGACTTTCTAAAATAATTGCATTTGTATTTACGTCAACAGAAGCATTAACACCAAGTTGGGAATTTTCATATCGTCCTGAAAAATAGCCGCGATTTTTATCTGCTAAATTTTGAACAAAATCTCGTAGCTTTTTTGCATAAGGCTCATTAGGCATGAGTGCAAACCAAGAAAATGCTGCTTTTGTACTGAGAAACCGTAATTGAGGATAGGCTTTTCCTGTTGTGTTAACGGCTTGCCAAGCTTGACCATTGGAGTAGACGCTGTAATACAAAAAGTAAGGGAGACGATCTAAAGAATCTTCATTGACAGCAGTTAAAATTCCAGTACGTTTAAACCTTTGTAATTGCACTTGAAAAAGATTTTGTACTTGAGGCTTAATAGCATCATTCCAACCTATTTCTAAACCCCACAGTAAATAAGGATCGTTTGTCAGGTAGTTACTAGCTCCAGAGTTTTTGAAATTCCGCTCATCGATTTGCAGCGTAATCCCATCAACTTGAACCGCTTTTGTTGGTGAATTATTCAAAGCATTAGTAGCCTGAAGATTCCACAACTTTAAACAGTGAGCAGCATATTGCTCGTAGCCGAATCGCCCTTCCTGCACTTCGAGAAGTTTGTCTGCTTGGGGAATAGCACCATTTAACCAACCATCTTTGACAAGTTTCGATATCTGCCAACGAGCGACGATGCGATTAATCCGTGAAGCGAAGCTGTCGCCCTTAGGCGAATCGCGATACTCTGGATAATGCGATCGCATAACATGCAATCCAATCAAAAATCGCGCCATATCTAGAGCCGACCAACCACTTGTACCTTCGGGGTCGGGAGTGTTATCGAGATGGCGCATTTCGGCAGTGTGAGTGCTATAAGCTTTGTTGGGTAAATTAGTTGCAGGTAGCGGCAGTTTTTCCAATGTCCGTAGTAAGGCGTTCATCCGCTGTTGAAACATGTCTTGCGGCAATAAGCCTAACTGGTAAGCTGCATGAATTCCTAATAAGGCGCTACCCTGATCCCACCAAGTTGTCCAGGGCAAATTATCTACTGAATTAACTAAACCCGTTTGGGCATTCCAATTGCGATCGAAATACTTCCAAGCTTGTTGAGCCGCAATTCGATCCGCTTCTTCGGCCAATCGTGGTGGTGAGATTTTTAGCGAAGGAATAACAGGTTTTTCTGGGTTAGCTGTTGGTTTTGGTTTTAGCAGCAGTGGTGTTTTGGGAGCAATAGGTTCTGGTGTTTGGATATCAAGGTTAAAGTTATCAGGCGCAGCAATCAGCACAGATGGTGTAGGAGAGCATCGCCATGTCACAGTACTAGGGCAAAGCGGGGATTGCTGATTTGTCATCGCGTACAAAAATGATTGCAAAATCATGCTTTTGATGCCTCTTGTTGCCATTTATGTCTTCTTTGCCAACTCCGCAGGGGATAAACAGCCAACGGATTTGCCTGTGAATATACACCAGCCTCTGGAAATATCTTTTGGATGGATTTTGAATCATGATGTCTGTTGCTTGTACAAACTACTGACTGCATTGACTCATGTACAAGTATTCCCAAATACAACTGGTTATTAACAAATACGCCTTTGTAATTACAGTAATTTCCCTTTCAATTTAGGGAGTGACAAATACACGACTTACGCACTCAAGCCTTTTTGCTACTTGAAACCCAGTAACTTCCAGAACCATCAGAAATTAACTCGGTTCGTTGGATTGCAGTGTTGGGTAAACCTCGCCCAGAATTTCCCTTACTAACTGCTACCCACCAAGGAGACTTCATAGTGGTAGTCGGACGAATTAGGGGTTGTTGATTCATCACTGTGTATAGTAAGGATTGCAAAATCATACTATTGGTGCTGCTAGTGAAACCAACCGCTGTTTTACCTGTGGTTTCATAAAAGCCTTCATAAAATCCAGCCAATGGATTATATAAGTCAGTCGTTCCTTGGAGTAACTCTTGACTATACTTGTTCTCTGGCAGCAAAGCATGATAAGCAAAAGCTACTGCTGTACTTACCAATCGCCCCTTTGGTAGAGGTTGACCGTTATCTCCTAAAGCTGGCCAGGATTCACCTTTGCCAGTAATTGTGCTATGGACAGTGTAAGGCTGGCGATCAATTAAGGTTGTAGCTGAGGCTGTGAGGATGCCGGTGCGACGGTAACGTTCGGCTTGCACTTGGAAAATTGGCTCAAAGAGCGATCGCATTTGTGGATCTAGTCCAAATTCCAAAGCATAAAGTAAGAAAGGATTGCTAACTGTGTATTGGTTTTGAGAGTTAGCATCTGTGCGACGGCGTTGGATTGGTACTTGTATTCCCTCTACTGAGGCTGTTTGATATTCACCGCCAACAGCAGAATGCTCAACATTAAACCCCCATAGTTGAAAAGCACGCGCCGCATATTCTTCATAACCCAAGCGGGTTTCAGGGTTAACGCGAGTAATATATTGCCCATCTGGCGATTTACTGACAGTAGCACTAGAAAGAATACCTTCGCGCACCACACGTAAGTATGACCAATCCAGCACAATTTTATCTACCGCAGCCGTGTATTCTGGATGACAGGTTTTTAAGTTGTAAAGCGCTGCCAGTATTCTGCCTAAATCTAAAGCTGACCAGCCATTTCCATTTGGGACTGGATTTCCACCGTAATCTATTGATTGCAGCGTTCTGGTATCGTAACCCCGACTCGGCAATTCCTCAGCAAATAAAGGTAATTTTGTCAAGGCTGCTAAAAGATGACGGGTGCGCCCTTCAAATTCTTTGGGGGTAATTATATCGAGCGATCGCGCTGCGTGGAGTGCTGCCAGATAATCTCCCAAGCCCCAGAGAGTTGCACCCTTGAAATCGCTGCGATCGTCAATCAGTCCACTTTTAGAATGATAATTTGCTTGAAAGTATCCCCAAGCTGCCTCTGCATAGCGCCGTTCAACAACGCTAAGCGGTCGTTCTAACTTGAGGTTAGACGATGGTTGCGGACTATCTACTGGTGGAATCGGTGCAACAACCACTTCTGTAATTTTAGAAGTATCCGCAGGGGTTGGGGTAGGAACTGTAACAGGATTTGCTTGATTTGAGGGTGTTACGTTCTCACTGGGCTTAGTAGTAGCTACACTCACAGAACTAGAGGCAATTAAGGGGCGATTTCCCCTAGCTTTGTAGTATAAAATCTCCAAAATTAGCCCATTAGTATTACCTGTCAAAGCTTTATTGGGTTGTTTGGATTCTTCATAAAGACCAGCATAGTAACCACTATCATCAGGACTGCGGAGATCCTTGACAACATCAAAAACTTTTTGAGCATAGGCATTATCTGGAAAAAGATAGCGCCAGCCAAAAGCTGCTTTGGTGCTGATGCTGCGAAACTGGGGATAAGGCTGGTTAGTATCTGTAATTGTTGCCCAGTTTACACCGTTGGCGTAGACGGTATTGTAGAGAAAATAAGGTGCTTGGTCGATATTGTCTTCTGTGACCGCAGTTAATTGACCTGTGCTATCGTAACGCCGTTTTTGCACATCTAAAACTCTCGCAGCAAAATCAGCTAACTCACCTTGCAAGCCAAATTCGATCCCATCAAGGATATAAGACTCGCTAACAACATAATTATTAGCGTTGGTGCTTTTAAAATCACGGGTATCAACGGGAATTTGCACACCATTAATTTCGACTAGCTTAAACGGTTCTAAAGCAATAGCTTTTGGTGCAGCAAAACCCCAAAGTTGATAACCTCTGGCACCATATTCTTCGTAGCCGAGTCGTCCTTCTTGCACGAGTAATGTTTTGCTGTCAGGGAGAACAGTAGCGCCAAAAAGTTGTTCATCTTTGAGCGATCGCCCAACTTGCCACTTGGCTACAATTCCTTTGAGCCAATCATTATATTGTGGATGACAGCTGCGGATGACATCAAATGCAGCTAGGATTCGAMCAATATCTAAAGCAGACCAACCAATACCCCGTTCAGTGGGATTGTTGCCATAATCAACCATCTGGGCGGTGGCTGCGTTATAGACTTTATTGGGCAAAGCATCCTCAAATAACTTCAGGCTGCTAAAAGTCGTTAAAAACTTGTTGAGGCGTGCATCAAAGTCTGTTTGGTCAGTGAGATTTAGCGATCGTGCAGCATTCAACGCCATCAGGTAGTTACCCATATCCCAGAGCGTACCGGAAGGATAACCCCCAGTAGAATTGGTAAATCCGGTTGCTGGCTGATAATTTTTCACAAAATACTGCCAAGCAGCACGAGCATAAGTTTGTTCTTCAGATGTGAGGGGGGCTGTAATACTGCTACAGTTATTCGATTGAGATAAAACTGGTGTCGGGACGTAGAACCAAAATTGCAGAAATGTTCCCACTAGGAACAATGCCATCCATCTCAACAGCTTTTGTTGACGGGGTTTGTATATCATAATCCAAAAAAAAAGAGTTAAAAGCGTTATTGCCCGTCTATACAGCTATATTTATAAATCGAGCTTTATCAGGTCTATTCTTTTGGTAATGGCTTTATCGATTCAGTCGAGTAGCGGTAGCGAACAACAATTGCCCACTGATGAGAGAGATTTTATAAATCAACCAGACTACGAACGGCTTGATAACTAGGTTTTGAAATAGAGATTTTCTCAGTCTTGTACGAATAATTTCTTAGGCAAATTACATCCCGAACCTGTTCGATAAACTTCTTGTGGCGTTTTTCCATAAGTTGATATCTATAAAAAGTCTGTATCTAACAACAGGATGATATTCGGAAAAATCTGAGATATCAGGGTGAATTATACGGAAATTTTCTATATTGTTTTCTAAACAGAGTCTAGATACGGAAAAGTTTGTATAGGGACTGACAAATAAAAAAATATTCAATCATTTCTTGTGGGGTGGCGTCTCGACCGCCCCAAGTCAAGGGTGGACAAGATGTCCACCCCACAAATAGTAGTAATTTATTTTTTGGAAATCCCTGACGTTAAATTAAATCCAAATATCTGAAGTGCAATCACCACCAGGATAGCGCATCTCGTGGGCGCGAGAAGGGCCTGCTGGTTCTTTACCAAAGTCAACGTAGAAGTCTTCGTTGATTTTTAGTCCACCATTTTCAGTGTCGCAGTCAATCTGTAATAAATATGAGCCGGTTTTAGATAAATCAGGATAAAACTGATTATCCCAAGTGCTAAATAAGGAATTTGTCACATAAAGCCGTTTACCATCCAAACTCAGCTGTAGCATTTGCGGGCCGCCAGCCAATTTATGACCTTGAACTTCACCACTGTTACCTAACAAACCACCGCACCAAACTTGACTGGTGAGTTGAGGATGGGCTGGGTCACTGATATCATATTGGCGGATATCTCCATGCAACCAGTTGGAAAAGTAAATATAGCGATCGCACATTGAAATCAGAATATCAGTAATCAATGATGGCACTGGTATCGGCCAGCCTTCTACTTCTACTGACGGTATATCAATCACTTTCTCAATTTTCCAGTCACCATTAGGTTTGTGCCAATGCCAAACATTACTGCTGAGTGCTGCGGCGACAAACCCATGAGTGCTGTCGGGGTTATGGTGAAAACGCAGTTCTAAGGGAATTAATCCATCTTCCCCTAAATCAAAACTTTGGATAATTTCCCGTGTTGACCAATTCCAAAAATGTATGTGGTGACCATAGTTGTTAGCTGCTACATCGTTGAGGTCAAAACCCGGATAATAAGTTTTGGGTGCAGCCCATTCACTACTTACCATGACGTTATGACGCGGCTGATACCAAAAGTCATAGTTAAACCGCATCGCATCAGCTTGTCTCTCCCAACGTCCAGCAATATCAAAATTTTCATCCAATAACAAAAAGCCACCAGGACCGTTTCCCTGACTGTCGCCCAACATGGAAATCATCACATGACCATCTGCTAGGCAGTGTACTGTGTGGGGAGCAGTTAAATTAGTTTTTGCTTGAATTTCTTGTGGTTCAATGACTTTATGGAGTTTTGGCGCTTTGGTATCTGCTGTATCAACAATATAGATGCGGCTAGAACGTTGCCCAGGTATGACGTTAAATCTGCGGGATTTACTAGCATCCCCATGACAAGAACTACAAGCATTCCAACCAAAGTGATGTAACTCATCGCCAATGTAAGGCATAGCTAGACGATGAATCACTTGGGAATAAGTTGGCGAATTGGGGTCAACGTCTACAGTGGCAAGATAATCTGGTTCTTCGATACCAGTACCAGTATAGAGGGCGATCGCATAAAGTACCTTTTCTCTTTCAGCCTCAACGGCTGCTTCTGGAGAAGCGTAGCCAGGGCCACAGCAAGCATGAGTCATGGTTTTAGCCTCACAAGCTCTTAAAAATCACAATTACGAGCGATTTTGTTACTAATTAATAGTTTTATTTTATTAGTAAAATACCTTTATAAAAATTTAGCTTAACTGACTGCGAAACTTATTAATACTAATAGTTAATAATACAACAGCAAAAGCGACTAATGCCAAAACATTCATCCACAATACATCTAAGCCAACGCCTTTGAGCAAAATACCTCGAACGATCGCAATATAATGACGGAGGGGATTGAGTAGGGATAGGACTTGGAATAAGGGAGGCATGGCTTCAATTGGTGCGATCGCCCCAGATGTTTGTACCATTGGTAAATTAATAAAGAAAGCTGTCAGCACTACCTGTTGTTGAGAACTACTCACAGTTGCTAACATAATACCTAAGCTAATTCCAACAAACAAATACATACTAGATAAGCCAAAAAATAGGAGAAAACTACCTCGAAATGGTACATGAAATACTACTGTTGCTAAAGTGATAGCTAGTAAAACATCTCCCATTAATAAAAATGCCAAAGGTACAATTTTCGACAGCAGTATTTGCCAGTTAGCAGCAGGAGTCATTAATAATTGTTCTAAAGTTCCTGTATCTTTTTCTCGAACAACAGTAATGGCTGATACTAACGTGCCAATTAATGTTAAAACTAAACCCATAACTCCCGGTACAAAAAACCAACTACTTGTCAGTCCGGGATTATAAAGAAATACAACTTCCGTTGAGATTAAAGGACTAGCTTGAGCTTGGATTAATTGCAGATTATATTGTTGAATAATTTGATTCATATAATTTGCTGCAATCCCCGCTGTATTTGCATTTACAGCATCGATAAATACTTGAATCTCTGCTGATTTTTGTGCAAGTTGACGAGGAAAATCGGGGGGAATTATCACTCCCACATCTAACTTACCTTCTTCGACTTGACGACTTAATTGTTGTTCGCTGTCTGGTACAGATTCTAAAGTAAAAATTCGATTTGATGTCATGGCTGAAACTAACTCGCGGCTGCTGCTGACGTTAGCATAGTCGATGACACCTAATCGTAAGTTATGAACGTCAGGATTGAGGATAAATCCGTAAAGTAATAGTTGTACTGTTGGTGGAACAACTAGCAAAACAATCAATTGCTTATTTCGGAGAATTTGATTAATTTCTTTCCGTACTAATGCCCAAAATGGACTATTAAATAATCGCTGAATCAGTTTCATAAATGTAGATTATTCAGTAAAAAATAACTAATTATGTTAGCGATGAACGAGCATCATTACGTAGCTTACTTCTCGCCTTTGGCGAGGATTACGAATTATTTTAACTAGACAATTGCATTCGACTTAAAACTCGGCGCGATACGTTGAAAAATACTAATCCCAAGACTACAAGCATGAGTAAATCAAACCAAACTCCTGTAAATCCTGTACCACGCACAAAGGCATCACGGCTAATATCAATATAATAACGGGCTGGAATTATATTGGGTAATAATGATAGAGGGAAAGGAATATTGTTGAGAGGATAAATAAAACCTGATAGTAATATGGATGTAATAAAACCTACGAGAGAAACACCTTGCACTGCTGCATTTTGGTTACTACTACGAACTCCTAAAAGTAAACCAAAGAGAACGCTATCTGTGAGGAATAATAAAGTGCCCAGTAGTAATGTTATCGGGTTGCCAACTATACCAACTTGGAAAATAATTGAGCCTAAACTTATAACTAATAATGCCTCAGCAATAGCAATTAATAAATATGCTAATCCTTTACCAAGTAATAATTCAGTGGCACTAATACTAGAAGCATAAACTTGTAAAATAGTACCTTTTTCTTTTTCTTTTACCATTGCGATCGCTGACAGTAATGAAGGAAAAATCCACAAGACAACTCCATATGTTCCTGGCACGATATACAGTGATTCTAATCTCCCAGGATTAAACCATAAACGCATTCGTGCTGTAATACTACTAGTAGCGGGTATCAATCCATGCTCTTGCAGAAAAAAGTTTGTTACTCTTTGAATACTATTTCTAATTACTCGCGCATTATTCACATCGGTTGCATCAATTAATACTTGCAAGGTTGTACTTCTACCCGCTTGAATATCGCGGCTAAATGTAGGTGGAATAATCACTGCGGCTTTAGCAATTCCCTTATCGATGGCATCGCGTGTCGGATTACCACCAGACCATTGTTTAGGCACAAATTGATTAGTAGCATACAATCTTTCAATGTAGCTGCTGCTGAGATTTGTATGGTTAAAGTCTTGGACAATTAAAGGTATATCTTTACTCTCTAACCTAATAGCAAAGCCAAAAATTATTAAAGTGATAAATGGCAATAAAAATGCTAACGCTAATGTCAGGCTATCGCGACGAAATTGGGCTATTTCTTTCACACATTGGGCAATAATTCTCATATTCGGGACAGGGGATTAGGAATTGGGGATATGGAAGCTTTTTTTGTACGTCTTTTAATTTTGCGATCGCTGTACTATGCCAATAAAGGCATCTTCTAAAGAAAAAGGAATCCGACGCAGAGAGTTGATAGTAATTTGATTAGCTTTTAACAGTTGAGTTAATTGATTTATTTCTGGTTCGGGATTGTCGAGAACAATGTGTAAACTGTCAGCAAAAATCGAGACGCGCCACGATTCAAAGTGTTCTTTGAGTAACTTGGAAGCAGCTTGGTTTTGATTAACGATGATTTCTATTAATTGTCCTGGTTGCGAGGCTTTGATAGAACTGGGTGAACCCTCGGCGACGGTTTCCCCTGCAACCATAAAACTCATGCGGTTGCACTGTTCAGCTTCTTCTAAATAGTGTGTTGTCACTAAAATAGCTGTACCGTTACGGGCAAAGTCATTAATTAGCTTCCAAAATTGGCGACGCGCTAAAGGATCTACCCCTGATGTTGGTTCGTCCAAAAATAAAATATCTGGTTCGTGCATTACAGAAGCACCGAAAGCTACTCGTTGCTTCCAACCTCCCGGTAATTGACCAGTAATCATATTTTCTTGCCCTTCTAAACCACAGGTAGCAATTACCCAAGCAATTTTTTCTCGCCGGAGTTTGCGGGGTACGCCGTAAACTCCGCTATAAAATTCTAGATTTTGTAAGATAGTTAAATCGTCATAGAGGGTGAATTTTTGACTCATGTAACCTATGCGTCGCCGTAAGTCTGCGCTACGCAAATTTCCAGTTTCACCACCCAAAGAAATTTCGCCGCCGCTAGCTTCTAACAACCCGCACAGCATTTTGATTGTTGTAGTTTTCCCAGCACCGTTAGCACCTAACAACCCAAAGATTTCGCCGTAGCGCACCTCAACGTTGACATCTTTGACAGCTTGAAACTTACCAAAAATACGACTAAGGTTGTGAGCATATATCGCTAGTGCTGAGTCCTGAGTATTAAATATTCCCCCTGCCCCCCTGCTCCCCTGCTCCCTTACTCCCCTCTGACGAAAACGAGGAAATGGAAAAAATTGCGGTGCTGAACCTTGTTGTCGCAGACGTGTTACAAAGACGTTTTCTAATGTGGGTTCGCCACGTTCAATACTAGGAGAAGGTAAGTGATGTTGTTGCAGTAATTCCCGGACTTCGGTTTCACCGGAATTGATATCTTTAACCAAGACATCCAAGCGATCGCCAAAAGTTTGCACATCTACTATATTTGTTTGTGCAGTCTGGGAAAGTATTTCTTCTGTGGCTTCTAGGTTTGCTGTTCGCACTTCTAAGCGATGCAAGCCTAAGTTAGCCCGTAAATCCGCAGGTGTGCCAATTTCATGAATTTGCCCACTGTACATTAAAGCTACGCGGTGACAGCGTTCGGCTTCGTCTAAGTATGGTGTGGCGACGACAATTGTCATTCCCTCGGCTGACAATTGGGCTAGCACATCCCAGAATTCCCGCCGGGAAACGGGGTCTACACCTGTGGTAGGTTCATCTAATAACAATACTTCTGGTTGCGAAACCAAAGCACAACACAGCGCCAGCTTTTGTTTCATTCCCCCAGAAAGTTGTCCGGCTAAGCGATCGCCAAATCGCTCTAGATTCATTAATTTTAAATATTTATTGCGGCGTTTTTGCAACAAATCAGCTGCTACTTGCCGCAACCCTGCTGCATAACGCAAATTTTCATCAATACTCAAATCTAGATACAGCGAAAACTGTTGAGTAAGATAACCAGTCATTAATCGGGCATTTCGTGCAGGTTGATTAAATATTTGCACTTCCCCTGCCGTTGCTTCCATCACACCACCCAAAATATGAAAGGTGCTAGTTTTCCCCGCACCATCGGGGCCAATTAAGCCAAACATTTCACCTTTGTTGACAGTGAAATCAATTCCTCGCACCGCAGCTAACTTTCCATAGTGCTTGTGCAAACCCTGAACTTGAATTGCTGTATTTGGCAGACTAGATGATTGCGGTAAGTTTACAGAGACAGTAGTAATTTGCTGTTTCATTCCCTTTAGTCTCCTAGCTTGAAAATGGGTATAGGGGTGTAAGTTTATGGGATCTTCCTGTAATTAGATAACTCGAAAATGCTGAGTCAGTTGTTAGTTTTTATCTCCTATCTCCCCTGCCCCTCTGCCCCTCTGCTTCCCTTGCCTCCCTTGCCTTCAAACTGATTTCGGCATCTGCTGGCATTCCCATTTTGGCGCAGGGAAAGTCTGAGCCAGTATAGGGATTTTCCGGATTAAAGCAACCGTCAGGATTTTGAATTTTAATCCGAATTCCTACTACTTGTCTGACTCTATCTTTTTGAAAATAAATATTCTCTGGTGTGAATGAAGCTTGGGGATCTATGGCAATTACTTTACCTTGTAGTGGTTTATCTGGTGCAGAATCAATGAAGACTTGTGTTGTTTGTCCCAGGCGCACTTTACCAATATCACCTTCGGGAATAAAACCTCTAAAATAAACTGTTTTGGGGTCAACAATACTCAAAATATTAGTTTGACTACCAACTACTGCACCCGGTTCGACACTACGAGTAGTCACTACTCCGTCTAAGGGACTAACTACATTTAAATCTTTTTTGGAGTCTGCAATTTGAGTGACGATTTGCTGCTTTGATGCTTGGGCATCTTTGACTTTGGCATTAGCAGATTTAACCTTTGCCTGAGCAGATTTCAGTTGAGCATAACTTTGTTGCTGCTTTCTGATTAATGCTGTTAACTGGGCGTTGCGAATATTAGGATTAAAACCTGTGGTTTTGGCTTGAGTTAACGCCCCTGAGACAGCACTTAACTGTTGACGTTCGGCATTAACTGCTGCAACTCGCGCTTCTTGGGTGGCAATTGCCGTATCAAGAGTAGTTTGTGCTTGGTCGAATTGTTGTTGATTGACTGCCCCTTCTTTGACTAATTGAGCATAGCGATCGCGGTTGATTTTTGCCAAATTAACTTCTGCTGTTGCCTGCTTAACTTGGGCTTGTGCTTGCACTAATGTGGCTCTGGCTGCTGCTACATTTGATAGCGCCTGATCGATTCTGCCTTTGGTATCCCCTTGGGATTGCTGTAAATTCAGTTGGGCTTCGTTGATTTGGCTGTTAATTTCTTGAATTTCTCTGGTGACTCGTTCCACATCAGAAATTGCCTGCTGTTCATCATACATCGCAGATGTGACTCTGGCTTGACCACCACGCAGTTGTTCTTGTAGCAATTGGTCGTCTGTGTTGTCTAACTTAATTAACTCTTGTCCCTTCTTGACTGCTGCCCCTTCCCGCACAGCAATTGACTCAATTCTTCCAGAACGCTTTACTCCAATGTCGGTTTCGTAACCCTCAATCCGACCGCTCACTTTAACTATATTCACTGAAGCTTGCGGTTGACTGTGCCACACAGCGTAACCAATACCACCCACCACTAGCAACCCTCCGATTACTAAAGGAATCAGTTTCTTTCGCTGCTGTGGCTTTGATACTGGGGTATCTTTAAAATTTTCCGGGGATGTTGGGACAGTGTGAGTCATACTAGCGCCCTGGATGACAAATATTTTTGTCATCATACTAGACTGTCTAGTATGATAAAGCAAGATATACGCAAAAATATTTACTTTTCATGGCTAAAATCCCTACTTCCCATCTAGAAAATACTTTACCTGCTACCACTCAAAAACAGGAGCAAATCTTGCAAGGAGCGATACGGGTATTTTTGCAGGAGGGTTATGCTAGAACGAGTATGGATCGTGTCAGCGCGGAAGCTGGGGTATCGAAACAAACAATCTACAGTTACTTTCAAGATAAAGAAGGGCTGTTTAAAGCGTTGATCGAACGGTTAACACTCGCTTGTTTTCAAAGCCTTTTTTCCACAGAAAAATTGCACGGTGAACCTGGGATTTTATTGCGCCAAGTTGCTGAAATCTATTTAACCAAAGTCGCTGATAATCCCGATTATTTGGCATTGTTGCGTTTGATTATTACCGAGTCACAAAATTTTCCAGAACTAGCCAAACTTTATAATCAAACCGTTGTGCAGCGCGGTCGGCAAATACTCAGTCAGTATTTTGCATCTCATCCGGAATTGAGAATTTCTGACCCGGAAGCAATGGCTCACATTTTTTTCGGTTCGCTGGTGTCTTATGTGATTGTCCAAGAAATTTTATATGGGAAAGAACTTACTTGTTTATCACGCGATCGCTTACTAGACAGCTTGATGAATCTGGTTATGAGCCAGTCTCTAATTGGCATTGCATAAACTGCTGCTACCACTAGCACCTCCTGCTTATTTAAGTAAGTCCGCACAATCAAACCAAACTATGTGAAGAAAAATGAACTAGGCTAAAATCCTCTTCCCTCCTGCCCCCTGCCTTACTCAACAAGAAATTTTCCTACCTACTTATACTCCTGTAAAGCACCTAATTTACGAATTCCCGGCCAAATCATCGCTGTAGCAATCACAACTAAAATTGTGCCAACTCCCCCACCGACAACAGAAATCACCGGGCCAAACAAGGCAGCAGTCAAGCCTGATTCAAAGCCTCCCAACTCATTGGAAGCACTAATAAACACGTTATTGATCGCAGCAACTCGACCACGCAAATGATCCGGCGTTCTGATTTGAACTAATGTATGGCGAATCACAACACTAATACTATCTAGTGCGCCACTGAGCGTCAGCATCAACATAGATAGCCAAAAGGAACGAGAAAGCCCAAAGATAATTGTTACAACCCCAAAGCCACCCACTGACCACAATAAAGCCGGGCCTGCTTTGCGTAATGGTGGTAGATACGCCAGGGTAATCGCCATAGTCAAAGCACCGATGGAATTAGCTCCCTGGAGGTATCCCAACTCCACCGGACCGACATGTAAAATATCTTTGGCAAAGATGGGTAGTAAGGCGATCGCACCACCCAACAACACAGCAAACATATCCAATGTAATTGCAGCTAAAATTAACTGATTTTGCCAGACAAATTCGGCACCGCCAGCAAGGGCTTTGAGCGATATTGGCTCGCTGGCGCGGATGCCTTTTTTCTCTGTAATCGCCAGTGTTAACACAAAACACAGCAACGCCGCGACCCCTGCTACTACATATACTCCCGTGGCACTTTTGAACAGCGCAATCCCGAATCCTCCCAAGGCGGGGCCAATGACTGCGGCTAGCTGAAAACTACTACTATTCCAAGTGGCTGCATTGGTAAAAGCACTCACAGGTATTAACTGCCACATTAGTGCGTCACCAGCAGGTTTGAGGAATGCCCTAGCGATACCTGTGAATACCAAACAGGCGTAAATTAAAAAAACTGCACCATGAGTATAAGAAAGTACTGCTAAAGCCAGGGAACACAGAGCGAGCAATATTACCGAGAGTAACATGGTGAGTTTGCGATCGCGGCGATCGGCCACATCTCCAGCAATCAACGTCAAAGCAATCATCGGTAAGACTTGCGCTAGCCCCACACCACCTAAAACCAAAGCCGAGCTAGTACGCTCATAGAGTTCCCAGCCAATGGCTACATTTTGCATTTCCGATCCCACGAACAGCAGCACGCGTCCAATGGTAAATAACCGATAATCTCGAAATCTCAGGGCGGCAAAAGGATCGTGCTGTGCAACCTCAGAGTTATGGCGATTTGAGTTCTGTTTGCTCGAAGACATTTTTTAGTAGAGTTAAGCCTTCTTCAATATTGGAAATTTGCTCTTCTGTCAGACCTTGGAGCAGGTCAGTAATATGAGCGCGAGTTTGATCTTGGGATTGCTTGAGTTGCAGCTTTCCCTCCTCGGTGAGATTGAGCAGCACTCGCCGCCGCTCTTGAGGATCAGCGATCCGC
>NZ_SZNH01000035.1 GCF_005869855.1 Nostoc sp. PA-18-2419
ATGCATGTCATGTAGCCGAGCCGTGCTAATAGACCGAGGGCTTGACCTCTAAATTCGGCATAATTTCGCATTTCTTGCAGTCTTCATGGTTTTGTTGAAAAACTAAATTTTTCCTGGTGTCTATTGCGCGGTGGAACCACACTGAACCCTTCCCGAACTCAGAGGTGAAACGCTGTTGCGGCAACGATAGTTTAGGGGTTGCCCTACGTGAAAATAGCTCGATGCCAGGTTCATATTTCAACTCAAACCCTCTAGCAAAACATAACAGCTAGAGGGTTTAATTTGTTTGGATAGTATTGCTTACTTTATTTACGTTTATTTACTGGGTCTATTCATCTTTAATAGCCGAATTACTGGACGAAAAATATAAATAGGGAATATTGAAGTTTTGAAAAATTGAACGAGTAAAATTATTGACAATTATTTATACGTGAAAAAATTCTTTAGATAACTTAGGAAGTATAAAAACTTTTAGCCAAGTTAGCCAAGGTTAAATTAAATTGAATAGCACAAACTGTTGAAGTATCAGAAGTATCAAACGGAGATTCTTGAGTCGGTCATGCTTAAATCACTTGTCATTTTATGTCAACTATCAATTCAGCAATTTCAAAAGTATCTTACTTAAACATCAAAGCATTTTTAAATTTTTACTTTATAAATAGTGCCTTTCTTAATTTTACTAATTATATATTTATAAATATTAATAATAACTATATTTAATTATTATTAAATAATACTTTTGATAGAGGGAAAAATCAACCATAACTATATTGTAGATAGATAAACTCACACCGTTACCTTCTTATAATAAGAATAAGAGTAAATAATTAGGAATCTAATAATGTCTGAACAACAAAAACCTAGTAATGAAGATACTACCCCCGCTGCTTCTGGTGGGTACCAAACTACCATTGATGAAAGTACCCGCAAAACTGGCGATCCCGAAAAAAGTGATGCTAAAACTACTGCAACGCCAGAAGCACCAGAAAATGATACTGTACAAGGTAGCCCAAATCAAGGAACTGAGTCACGGTAATTAATTTAAATCTTCCCAACTATTAATTATTTTGTGGCACTTTTTAATGAATCTAATCCAGTAAGTTGAGAGTGGAGATGCAGCGTAACAGCCGCAAGGCTCCACTATTTTTTTATACTAAACGGGGGGTATAAGGGGGCGATCGCATTTTATCTGAGAAAACGGGTATTTTTAGCTATAAGGTCCCCAACGGCTAAGCTGTTTCAAATCTAGTATTGCATATCTAAATTTCCTGAAAGTCTTGTGGGGAAAGATTTGCTGTTTTACTTCATTTACTGTATATCCAGAAATTCGCAATGAAGTAAAATTCTCATCATGACAGTAAACGTACGCTTCACTGCGTTTTGCTCTTAATAATATTTCACATTTAATTAGGTTGAGCTACTTACCAATTTATAAATTAGCAGACAATTTATGATTAAGTGGCATATCACTTCGGTGTAAATTACCAGGTTTAGTTAATTTCCAAACATAATAATTATCACCATAAATAATATCTGTCTTGAAGTGATACTTTTTTTCTATCACTTCGCGCCAATTGTTTGAAGGATTGAATAAAAATACATCAGCAAACTCGTTAGAAAATTTTGGGATTTTTTGAGTATTTACCAACAAAAATCGCACTTTTGGTTCCAATCGATAGCTCAGAGAAAAAACATTTTCATAATTAGTGTCTAAAGAATTACTAATCACAAGTGGGCTAATACTCTGATTAATAAGTTGCGCAAATTGTAAATTGTTATAATTCATCCCCTTATTCCACCAAGTTTCTGCTTGGGAATTCACCTTAGAAGAAATCAAACCACAAATAATCACCAACATCATGATTGTGTGCCAAATGGTTCGACGTAACGCATTCTCATTCTCTAGTTGCATAGATAGTAAATAAGCAACAGCTAATTGGATTCCTAAATAAGAGGGTATTAAATATGGTTCAATAAAATATCGTATTCTCCCAGCACTTAAATCTTGTAGTATTATAGGCAGTGCTGGCACTACAATCAATGTAATAATAAACAACCAGACTTTGTAACTACTAGTAACACAAAGGAAATAAATTGCATATCCTACCAAAATTAAAAAAATTAATGCAATTAAATAGCTCCAAGGATTTTCTAAGCTCAAATTTATATCAAAAAAAATTCGGCTTAACTGCATCAGCAGAAATGGAATCATCGGCATCAAAGATGACTGTATTGTGACTGTCTCACCAGAAATCAGAAATTGGAAAAACTCTCCGAGCGCAACTATTATCCAAGGCATAAAAGCTAACAGACCTACGAGTGATGCGAAGAGATAATTTCTCACTGTTTCAGTTAACTGGAATTTAGCTATGCCAATCACATAAATCCCGTGAGCAAGAGCTACAAATCCACTCCAAAGAAATGTATAAAGACTAATCGCCAAAATTATTGCATAAACACTCCAGGCAGCAAAAATATCTGGGTGTTGTTTTTTCGTTAGTTCATCTTTATCTTGTGATTCTAACTCTATTGCTCGCAAGAGTGAAGCGCTAGATAGTAAAATAGTGACTAACCAGAGAATATATTCTTGTGCTTCTTGGGCATAGATTAGATGAATTGGAGAGATAGTCATGAGTGCGATCGCTACACTACCAAACGATAGCGGTACATTAAATAATTCTCGGCATAGTCGATAAACACAGGGAAAAACTAGCAAGCTAATGAAGGCAGATAAACTTCTAATGGCTGTAACTGAATTACCAAAGATTTCCAACCACAATCTGGCGATTATATAATACAACGGTGGATGCAGAGAATCTTCTCTTGCCAGAGACATAATGGTATCATTTAAGTTTTTTTCTGTATTTGCACCTTGAAATTTAGCAAAACTTTCTTTGGCAATAACACGATTATTAAAAAGTTGTTCTTTTACTTCAGTTATTGTGTAACCAGAAATCCGCAATGAGCTATAAGTTTCATCACGCCAATAAACCTTACCATCAAGGTTAAAAAAGCGAAACAATATAGCTATCGTCAACAAGAAAACAATTAAAAATCGCAACCAACTCGGTGCTGATTTGAGATGGCGCATAAGTAATTTTCCCAAAAATTTATCTAAAACGATCCAGTTTGCTTGGCTGGATGAGGTGTCCAAGGGTAGCCCATCATAGATATTGCTGAGACATCAACATCAACTAATGAGAGTTCGAGGAAGGCGATTTGATTTCTCTCTTAAAAAGCTTTCATAAATGAAACCTCCACTCAAACTTTTGCTTCTTCAAACCTCTCCTCTTCTAAGGGAAAGACTAAAAATCCTCTCGTGGTAGGATACAGCTAGAGAATAGGGGGTCACACCCCTCATTTTGTATATCTCTCATTTTCTCATGAAATAACCTTTGGAATATGCTAGATTTAATCCGAAAAAATCAATCGTGGTGTGAGGGGTAACATGCCTGAATGACAGCAGTATCTCACTAAAAGAGGAAAGCTGAAGGCAAAGAGGCTTATTGAACTCGCTCTCAAGCACAGTTGTTTGTCAGATATCACCAACGTCATAGAAAGTCATTTGATTTGCCAGATTGCCAATAAAAACCTCTTCTTTATTAACTGCAAAAAGAATTAGCTAAGGTTGTATCAAATACGGCAAAACTTACTTGAATAAATATTTATTTTTTAGTTTGTATAGCCACGACTGAGTATCGCTAAGAGGATATTTAAAAAGTATTGTATGAAACACTAAAAGCCTGATAACCTAACCCCTTACCATAAGGAAATGGGGTTTTATAGCCTCTCTCCTAAAATAAGATGATAAATCAACTAGAAAATAAAATATAATTTTTACAAAATTTGATAACCCAATCTGCCAAAATCTTTGGTATTAGATATAGTTAAAAAATCAATCGTCTTAAACTGTCTATCAATGGCTGGAAAGCTACATATTTTAGCTCCAATATTCAAGTATGCCTGCAAAATTTTTGGAATCTCTATATTAGATGAATTCTGATAATTTTGAGGCAAATCTAGACAAGATTGTGAATTTGGATAGACTAAAATACTCGGATGCATCAAGCCATTCTGCTGAAAATAATCATAAACGCAACTAGCTTGCCAAGGAGATTGCGTTAATAATGATACACAACCAAAGAAATATTGGTTTTTACTCCATATAAGATAATTTGCTAGCCCTTCCCAGAGTAATAAAAGTGCTTGACTATTTCGGTATTCTTTAGCTATACATGCACGTCCAACTTCCACTGATGCTTGAAGCACAGAATCGGGAATTGCATTAAGATTAAATATATCGGCAGCATCAAAGCCTAATCTTTGAGAAGCCATTTTATAGGTTTGCATTCGATAAGTTCCGATGGTTTTACCCGTCTGTTTGCAGATGAGAATCAAATGATGGCAAACCTCATCAAACTTATCTCTATCCATCTCAATAACGTTAGAAGTAGATAATCCCAACCCTAGTTCTAGATTAAAAACTTCAAAACGCAATCGAAAAATTGATTTTAATTCTTCTTCAGTTGAGGCTAGCCGTAGGATATATTTTTTAGTTTGAAGGACAGGAAAATCTTCAACAGAAGGATTCAGTAGGTAATTAATATTGTAGCGAGAAACTTCCATCTGTCTTCCTACTTAAATTTGCGAAAATATCCTACTAAGATTTAAGCGTTATGCTATATCGCATTATGAAATTAATGCGTTGAAGTGTGATTGGGACAGTTTTCGATAAAAAATCCTTTAGAGAAATTTTTTGCTCTCTGGGATTAGAGGTAGATTGTTTTTATTATGGATATTAATGCCAAAAAAATCTGGCAATAAGATACAAAATTTTCCTTTGATATAGAGTATAAATGCAAGTAATACTATTTCTAAAAATTTTGACATAGGGTTTACCGTTGTACAATTTTACGCATGTATCTGTAGCAGTAAGTTAAGTTAATTAAATAGGCTCACTGAAAAAGTTACAATTAAGAAAACAAGCCCCTAAAAGAATCTAAGGGCTGGGATAATTTTGATTATGATGCCTGAATTAGGCGTAGCGATCGCTACTTATAACAAAAGCGCTCTCAAATACTTTATCAACTACGGTGATTATTGCTGTAATGAACCCTTGTACCTGCCCACAGCAACTTCTCCCGCAAAGTTTGGTAGTAAGAATTGTTCTCGCGCAAAATAATAAATTTAGCTCGACAATCCGCCATCCGCACATCAACCCGGTGTCCAGGCCAAATCGAAGTCCCCAACACTCCATCTGTCCACAACTTGGTACTCAAATCATAATCCCCTAAAGGCCAAATACTTACTACAGAACCAGGAGGTAAAACCAGGGGGCGACTAGAAAGACTCATTGCACAAATCGGAGTGACGGTGATCGCCTCCATCCCATCGTGCATAATTGGTCCATTAGCGGAAACAGTGTAACCTGTGGAACCTGTGGGAGTGGAAATAATTAACCCGTCCCCGACGTATTGATCGACTACCTCACCATCGATTTCCATTTCTAGAATCGAGGTAATCATTCGGTCAGCAGAAGCCGGTTTGACACAAAATTCGTTCAAAGCGAGGTAACGCTCACTGACTGGCTGCAAATTAGACCCATGACCCTCATATACCGCAGCTTGTAACATCATCCGCCGTTGGATAGCATAGCGATCCTCAAACAGTCGGTCCCAAACTTTCTCGGTATCTTGAAATTCATCCACTGACTCAGTTAAAAACCCCAGATGACCTCCCACATTCACTCCCAGAATTGGGATGCCCGCTGGGGCTAAATGTCTGGCACCTGTTAAAACAGTACCATCACCGCCGAGTACCAAAGCGAGATCGATTGGTTGACTCGCCGAGGCCAAAAAGACTGGATAAGGGTTGTCTTTCGGCCCGCTAGGCCCCATCAACACATGGCACTGGCGATTTTCGAGTTGTTTAGCACAGATTTCTGCCCATTCTTTACTCCGGGCATCCCGCGCCTTATAAGCAATAATTACCTGCTTGAGTTGCACGCACAGTTACCACTTCAGGAGATTAAACTGCTCCATATCGACGGTATCGCGGTTGCGATAAATGGCAAGCACGATCGCTAAACCCACCGCCGCTTCGGCTGCGGCCACAGTAATCACAAACACGGTGAAAACCTGACCCTTAATTAATGTTGAGTCGAGGAAGTTGGAAAATGCCATTAAATTCAGATTAACAGCATTGAGCAACAACTCAATCGACATCAGCACCCGCACCGCGTTGCGGCTGGTAATTAAACCGTAGATACCGATACAGAATAAAGCTGCTGCTAACAATAAAAAGTACTGGAGTTGCATGAATTTGAGTATTCCTTCTGAAAAAACAGGGCTTTTTATTTGTGACTAAAGTCGCAAATTTTACTCTTTTGTTTCGCTGCTGCTTGATACCAGTTCTCTGGGGCGTTCTGGCAAAGTCAAAACGGTTTGTGGTAGGTCAGACGATGTAACTTGGTCTGGCAAATACTCGCGACGTGCCAAAATTATCGCTCCTACCATCGCCATCAGCAGCAAAATCGAAGCTAGTTCAAAAGGTAGTAAAAAGTCACTGAAGAAATGCTCACCAATCAGAACTATAGAACCTTGAGTAGCCACAGCTCCAGTTGAGTAGGCCCAAGGAGTCGCCAGCACCATCGTACTCAAAAGCCCAAACAATCCGAGACTAACTACAGCCGTTAGTGCCTTCCGCACCCAAGAGTTGGGAAATGGCACAAAATTCTGCCGTTTGTTCACCAACATAATGGCAAACAAAATTAGTACGTTAACCGCCCCAACGTAAATTAGCACTTGTGCAGCTGCAACAAAATCACCATTGAGCAACAGGTAGATTCCTGCAATGCTAATGAACACGCCCCCTAGCATAAAGGCAGAATAGACGATACTGGAGGACAGCACCACACCAAGAGCTGCCCCAATCATCATTACACCCAGTAAGCCAAGGGATACTAACTGTACTCCTTCCGCTAGATTCACTGTTTTTTGTCCTCAGTCAATTGTCATTGGTTCATTGGTCAATTGTCCTCAGTCAATTGTCATTGGTCATTAGTCATTTGCTTAATAACAAAGGACAAATGACAAATAGCAAAGCGCAAAGTTGAGCCACTGCTACCTCAGCGCCCTGTGTCGGAAAGCAAGTGGCGTTGAGCGGAGGTTTCCTCCGAACAGATGGCAGTTCCTTCAAGCGGGGGAACCCCGCCAACGGACTGCCTCAACTTTGTAAGAGAGGACAAATGATATTTATTTTTGAGTTTGTTCAGCCAAGTCTTGTGGACGTACACCCGCAGGTGGTGCATCCGCAGGCAATCCGTGGGGTTCGAGGACGCCTTTGGGTAGGTAAACTAGTTCGCGTAGTGGTGTTACCATTGGGTCATTTGTTACCTTATAGGGCAGACGACCTAGCGCTACGTTGTCATAGTTCAATTCATGGCGATCATAAGTGGAAAGTTCATACTCTTCTGTCATGGATAGACAGTTAGTCGGGCAAAATTCCACACAATTACCGCAAAAGATACAAACTCCAAAGTCAATGCTGTAGTGGTTGAGTTTTTTCTTTTTGCTGGCTTTGTCGAATTCCCAATCTACTACAGGCAGATTTATCGGACAAACGCGAACACAGACTTCGCAGGCGATGCACTTATCAAACTCAAAGTGAATTCTACCGCGAAACCGTTCGCCAGGAATCAGTTTCTCGTAAGGGTACTGTACGGTAATCGGACGCCGGCGCATGTGGTCGAAGGTAACAGAAAGTCCCTGACCAATGTAACGCGCAGCTTGTATTGTTTCTTTGGTATAATCACCAACTTGTTTTAGAAACTTTAGCATCGTGTTTCACTCTCTGTGTTTAAGCTATCAGCGTTATTTGTCTTTTGTCCTTAGTCATTTGTCCTTTGTCCAAACCAAATGAGTAATGACCAATGACCAATGACTAATGAGTAATGACTAACCGCCAAAGGCGAAAGGAAAGGCTAGTTTCAAGGCGGCGGTTAATAGGAGATTAACCAAACCAACTGGCAACAAAAACTTCCATCCTAAATCTAACAATTGATCAATCCGTACCCGTGGTAGTGTCCAGCGTAACAAAATAGCGATAAACACTAGTAAATAGGCTTTAAACACAGTCATGGTGATACCCAAAGCAGCAGTTACTATCTGCAACACGGGATCGGCTTCACTGATTCCCAGCCAACTAGCTATGAGGTTAAGGGGAATGGGAAAGTCCCAACCGCCCAAGTAGAGAATTGCTACTAATAGGGCAGAAAGTATTAGGTTAACGTAAGAACCCAGGTAAAACAGGCCAAATTTCATGCCTGCATATTCAGTCTGATAGCCTGCTACGAGTTCTTCTTCCGCTTCAGGTAAGTCAAAGGGCAATCTTTCGCACTCAGCTAGGGCAGCTATCCAAAAAATCAGGAAACCGACTGGTTGACGCCAAATGTTCCAGCCCAGGATGCCGTAGCCAGATTGTTGATTAACAATGTCAATGGTACTGAGGCTATTAGACATCATAGCGATCGCTAATACTGCCAGCGCCAATGGAATTTCATAACTAATAGATTGCGCTGCTGCCCGCAAGCCCCCTAAAAGGGAGTATTTGTTATTAGATGCGTAGCCAGCCATCAACAAACCAATGGGTTGAATGCTTGACAAAGCAATCCATAAAAAGACGCCCATGCCCACATTGCTAATTACGATGTTCTGCCCAAAAGGCACAATCAGGAACGAGAGAAATACCGGAATCACAACAATAATTGGCCCAAGGGTAAACAACCAAGGGTCAGAATTCGCTGGCACGATATCTTCTTTAAATACCAGCTTCAGACCATCTGCTACAGGCACTAGTAATCCAAAAGGCCCTTGGTATTCTGGCCCAATTCGTTGCTGTGCAGCAGCAGAAATTTTTCGTTCTAGCCAGGTAGCTACTAATACCCCCACTGTTGCCCCAATTAGCATCAGTACCATTGGCAATGGTAGCCAAATTGCTTTGGCTGTTCCTGCTGGCACACCCAAATCTGTGAGGGATTCAATGAAAGTTCCTTGGAGGTCAATTCCTGAATTCATGTTTGATGCTCTTTAAGACATGAGTTATTGTGAGTTACAAATATTACTTAATTAATATCTGTAAATTCACTCATTAATAATTTTTGCCTAGATGATGTGTGATTGAAGATTTGTTGCCAATTCCCATGCCTAGTATATCCTTGGATGGTTTTACCACCCTGAAGCGAGATGAGAACTTCTACTTATGGTTGGCATTGAGATTGGCTATTGAGTTGAGGGAGTGGGGGACGCGGGGATGAGGAGATAGGGAAGTGTGGGGAGTGTGGGGGGGAAAGGAGAGATGGGGGAGTGTGGGGAGAAAGGGGAGAAAGGGGGCAAGATTTGTTCTCCATCCTCCCACACCTCCCACACTCCCTGTTTGCCCCATGCCCCTTAACGTTGGTCAATGGGCAGATAAGAAACTTCGTGAGCGCCGTTGTAAATCTGGGTAGGACGGAAAATCCGGTTTTCTGCTAGTTGTTCTTTCCAGTGAGCTAGCCAACCAGCAACGCGGGCGATCGCAAATATTGGTGTAAACAAGTCTGTAGGAATTCCCATTTTCCTATACACCAAGCCAGAATAAAAGTCAACATTGGGAAAAATCCCTTTGCTACCGAGTTTTTCCTCTACCACACGTTCCACCTCTAGGGCAATGTCATAGAACTTGTCATGCCCAAACTTCTCAAATAGTTGTTCTGCTAGGCTTTGTAAAATTGTAGCTCGTGGGTCTTTTACTTTGTAGACACGATGCCCACAGCCCATAATCTTCGCTTTACGTTGCAGACGATCCTCCACGTAAGGACGTACATTTTCCACAGAGCCAATTTCTTCCAACATTTGAATTACTTCTTCATTGGCTCCACCATGCAGCGGCCCTCCTAAAGTTCCCACCGCACTAGCAACTACAGCATAAGGATCGGTCAAAGTAGAAGCTGTCACCCTAGCACTGAAGGTAGAAGCATTCATTGTATGCTCGACCTGAAGTATCAAGCAGATATCAAAAATTCGCGCTGCCAAAGGATCGGGTTCTTGCTCATTGAGCATGTATAGAAAATTGGCAGAGTAGTCTAAGTCATCACGAGGACGCACGGGGTCGTTACCTTTTCGCATCAGTTGAAACGCCGCTACCATCGTGGGAATGGTTGCTATCAAGCGCACTACCGAATCTCGAATGTAGGCAGGATTATGTAAGTCCCGGAGCGAATAAAACAAGCCCAAAGCAGCAGCAGAGGCTTGCAGGGCATCCATTGGATGACCGCTTTCTGGAAAGCATTTCATCATGTCCCGAATGCGGTATTTTATTCGCCTGTGGTGACGAACTTCATGTTCAAATGCTTCCAGTTGTTGTTTACTGGGCAGTTCACCCCAGATTAAGAGATAAGCAGTTTCTAGGAATGTACTTTTTTCTGCTAGTTCCTCAATCCGGATGCCACGATATTCTAGTATTCCCTTTTGCCCATCAACATAACTGATACTCGATTGGGCGGCGGGAATGCCTTCTAGACCAGGCTTGTATTCGCACACCATCATGGCAACACCATTGACTTTTTGAAATGTTCGATGGAGCTAACTTACCAGAAATTTCTTGTTGACATAACAGTAGCCGTCCTAACAACAATCAAAAATGTTGAAAAACTGTTATAGCAAGTACTTGGGTGGTGTCAACCAAAACATCTGACTACGACCCAGAGGAGAACCATTTTCTGGTAGTTTTATCCCAATCATACCTGCTTTTTTCAAGACTAAGCTTGCTTTAACCTCTCCCCATAAGAGAATTTCTGCCCAATTGGTTAAATCAGGTTCGTGTCCAACCAAGGCCAGTTGGGTATTTTGGGAATAATTTCTTGGCTCTAACCAGTCTTTGAGCCAACCAGAAATTTGACCATCGTGGGTGAGGTAGCTAGATTCCTCTAACTGGGAGCTTAGTTTTTCTGCTATGAGGATTTGTGCCGTTTGACGGGCACGCACTAACGGGCTGGTGAGAATCAAATCAAAGTTTAAACCTAATTTAACAAGTTTTTCGGCAACTTTCTGAGTTTTTTGCCTTCCTTCTGTGGTCAGGCTGCGCTCCTCATCCTTAATGCCTAAATCTTTATCTTGGGCGATCCCATGACGAATTAAATATAGTTCCATACTTTAAATTTTATTGGTGTAGCCTATGCTACGTTACTCTAATTCTTTTATTTTGTATAATAAAAATTTTATTTATTCAATTACAGTTATTCGTCAAGGTTAGGATAAAAGTCTAAGCTGAAAATTTCATTAACAGAAAGTGGACGAGCGATCGCAAAATTTTCTTCTGATAAACCTGTTTCCATCATTGGCTCTCGTCAGGCTCTTTGATAGATAGTATATACCCCTCCTTTTGGAGAAATAAATAGATAGGTATAAGTTAATATTTGTACCAAATTACTAAACATTAGGCACGAATTACATTGCTAATCAATTAATAAAAATTAAATTCCCGACTTTGATTCAAAGTCGGGAAGGAATGCTAGGTAACCAAACACACTTCAACTGCTACATGATTTAGGAGTTCTCCCAATTTTCCTGATCGCTACTCGGACTAAATCGGGTTATCTCTGGGATTAACTAACCTGAGTAGCTTTTGCTTAATTTGAGTGTCAAATACTTCCCATTTCATTTTCGCATAGGCGGAATTTTCGTTACTACCAGATAAGAAACCCATTGGGATTTCAAAGCCGCCAGCGCTTGTCCTTCCACCACCAAAAAAGCGCCCTGTGCTATCTTGCCCAAAGGCTTCTTTAATGAATTCATCGGGGTCAAGGGTAAGTTTGGTAGTTCTCAAGGAACCAATGACTATTTCTAATTCTTCGTCTTCATCGTGAACAATGCCGTAAACTACAGCAGTATGCACGTTTTCTTCGGTGACGAGAAAATCAGCTGCTTGGGGGATGGCGTCGCGGTCGTCGTAGCGGAGATAACCGACACCAGCAATGGAAAAGTTATTTTGGACGATGCGGTTTTTGAGTGATCGCTCGATCACATCCATCACCCGCTTGGAACGATTCGCCTGTAAAATGGCATTCAGCAGTTGCGCGTCATAAAATCGGCTTAAATATGCAGCTGCCATAAAGTCTTCTTCTTGCGCTTGCATCAAGCGATTTGTATCCGATCGCAAGCCATGCATTAAAGCAGTAGCACATTTGACGTGTTGATTGATGCTGCTATCTAATGCTAATAATCCTGTTTGCAAATATTGAGTAAAAATTGTTGCCGTTGCTCGTACATAAGGACGGATATCCTCAAACTCTGAATGCAGATCGCCTTGTATACTGTGATGGTCGATGAGCGCCACTAAGGGAATTCCAGCCTCCTGCACTGCACAGAGTAGCTGCGAAGTCGTTCCCTGGTTATCGATGAGTACAAAACCTTGATAAGATGACAAATCCTTACTTTTCAAAGTTTGCTGCGTCCAGCGTTGGATCGGTAAATTAGTCAGTCTAACCAAGGCAATATTTTCTTGATGACTTAAAGCGCCAGCATAAATGATTTCACACTTGATGTCGTATTGCTGGGCAATTAATTGATAAGTCCAGGCACAAGAAAGAGCGTCTGGGTCAGGAAAATCTTGCAAAATTACTAGTTGGCGATCGTGTCGGTGCGCTAGCAGAGTTTTTTGCAGTTCTTCTGACTTTTGTTGTGCTAGGGAATTACCACGCTGACCGAGATAGATGGCTCCTTCACCTGGCGATGGCTGTAATGATGGACTCTTAAGTGCAACTTCCACTGTGTCTTTATCTATTTCAGATTCCTCTGGGTTTGGCTCTGTGGTCAATGACAAACTCTCAAACTCATTAACGGGAGAATTTAAATACATAGGGAACTTTTTTCAACTGCGAGGCTCCATGAATTCAGCAACGCTACAATTAGCGATTCACTGAATTTAGGCACATTATTTCGATCTTCGCAAAAATATTAAAACATAGCACTCTATATCTAAGTATATTTTTTCTCAGTGACAGTGCTTAGTAATCAATTAAATTTTACTAGAACGCATATAAGTGCTAGAAAAAAGGAAGTTTTGTATATCTGACTGTATCTAGTAGCATAAATGTCTTTTATGAGCTTTTTTGTTTTCTGTAAATTGAACTCAAGAGATTTTTATTCAAAGTTGATAACCGACATTTAAAATTTATCTTACTTAAGGTATACTTTCCATCTAATACTTAAGAGTTAGTTTTTGATATTTAAAATCATCTTATGCTTAATAGTCTCATTATTTTGACTATTGAGCAATCAATAACTATATCTTTAACGAACACGGCATGTTTTGTATTTTGTGTAAAAGCCATTGAGTATGAACCAAACAGGGAGTGTGGGAAGATGATTAAAAAAGCTTCCCACCCCTCTACAGACTTCCTCATCCGATCGCGTTTTCCTGTCCCCTTGTGCACTCTGGCGCTTGCGTGCTTTGCCTCGTCTCTCATCCCCATAGTTAATAATCTCAAGGTATGGTAGAGGACTTTGGCAATCGATTCGCTACCACCGCGCCCAGTTATTTGCCATTTTTATCAGGTATGGTAAAAAATTGTTGTCTTTTTTGCCTGGATTTCATCAAACTGCTAGAGTAAGTTGCTCCACATCAAAGTTCGATATAATCAGCAGTTAAGATGTCTGCGCTCCAAGAATTGTAGGTTTTTGGGTTATGCAACTAATGTGTCTTACGGCTTTGCTTGTGCTAAACAAGAGACCTCAGTATCAGCGGACTAGCCTTAGGGAACACACAATTTATTGAAGCCAAATGTCTACTAAATCGACTTTAGGCTGATTCTAAAATTAACCAACAGAGCAACCTGACTATTGCTCTATACTCTTTGGGCTAGTAGGCTACATCATATCAAAGTCCTATAACATACTTTTGCCACTCCGCGTGCAGTCCACTTTTAAGATGTTTACTGACCTCGAAATAAAGGCTGCTATAAGGTTGGCGAGGAGAATGACGCAAGGGCATATGAGCCTCGTGGGGAGTACGACTGCCTTTTTTCACATTGCAACGAACGCAAGCTGTAACAATGTTCTCCCAGGTATCTCCCCCACCGCGCGATCGCGGTATTACATGGTCTAAAGTCAACTCATCGCCTGTGTAACCACAGTATTGACAAGCATGACCATCACGATGCAATATGTTTCGGCGCGTCAGAGGAATTTCTTTATAAGGAACGCGGACATAATGACGCAACCTGATTACGGTCGGCAACGGGAAATCCGAGTAAAGGAATTTACCATTGTGTTCCAAGCGTTCTGCCTTGCCCTTGATTAACAGAACCGCAGCACGACGCCAACTCGTTATATTGAGAGGTTCGTAAGAGGCGTTTAATACTAAAACCTTCCCCATTGATCTGCGCTCAGGGTATTAGTTTTACTAATATTAACACAAATATACCCTTCTAGGGAGATGAGAAGAAATTATACTTTCGGAATAATTTGGAAATTAAGTTATGAGTTATCACTCAAGAGTTAAGAATTTGAAAGTAAAACGCCTAACCCTAAGAGTAGACATAATTCTAAAAAATATAGACACAAATAAATTTATCTTAAGCTAACGCCAACGCCAAAAGTTGGCGCTCAGACTTATGTTGGCAATGGAGTGGTATGACTTGGACGAAGTAGTACAGGGCGGCTGAATCACGCCATCGATTTGAAATGTCTAAAACCCTTAGGCAACGTCAATGATGAATTAAGCATAACTTTTACTTGAGTAGCACAACATATTGTATTAACTCCAAGTCAAGGGTAAACTTCCTGTTTAATCTGATATCGCTTCTAAGAGCGTGTATAGATAGATAATTTGAAGTTGAGCTACGGTGTGATAGGAGTCAGTACAAATGTTAAGTCGCAAACAAATCCCTGGTGTAGTCCGTAATCAGCAGTGCGACACCTACGCGTGGTTTTCGCAACGAGCTTGGGTAGAAATTGATTTAGGAGCGTTATCAGACAATGTACAGCAACTAGTACAGTTGTTATCGCCGCACACCCAGTTGATGGCAGTGGTAAAAGCTGATGCCTATGGACATGGAGCGGTAACAGTTGCCCAAACTGCAATTCAATCGGGAGCTAGTTGGTTGGGAGTTGCTACAGTTCCAGAGGCGATTCAATTGCGAGAAGGCGGGATTCAAGCTCCGATTTTGATTTTAGGGGCGACTCATACACCAGAGCAGATTTATGCGATCGCTCAATGGAAACTTCAGCCTACGTTGTGCAGCCCGAAACAAGCCTTAGTATTTTCTGATACTCTAGAATCGATGAATTTTGGTTCTCCCGTACCCGTACACATCAAATTAGACACGGGAATGTCGAGGCTGGGAACTAATTGGCAGCAAGCTGGTGAATTTGTGCAATTAGTGCAGCGGTTACCACATCTTTCCATTGCCAGTATTTATTCCCATTTGGCAACAGCAGATAGTCCCGATACTACCGCAATGGCAGAACAGCATAGACGATTTGAAGAAGCGATCGCTCAAATCAAAGCATTGGGAATCCAACCGCCTTGCTTGCACTTGGCCAACTCAGCTGCTGCACTCACTGACCGAGGATTGCACTACGATATTGCGCGAGTAGGTTTAGCAGTTTACGGACTTTACCCAGCGCCGCATTTACAAAAGGCGATCGACCTCAAACCCGTTTTACAACTTAAAGCACGAGTTACCCAAGTCAAAACAATTGCCGCAGGAACCGCTGTCAGCTATGGTCATCAATTTATTGCCCCACATGAACTTCGCCTCGCTGTCGTCGGAATTGGCTATGCTGACGGCGTTCCTCGTCATCTTTCTAATAAAATGCAGGTGTTAATTCGCGGTCAGCGAATCCCCCAAATTGGGACAATTACAATGGATCAGTTGATGCTCGATGTGAGTGCTATACCTGATATCCAAGAAGGAGAAGTAGTTACCTTGCTTGGAGAACAGGGAAAAGAAAAAATTTCAGCAGACGATTGGGCAGAACAATTAAATACTATTTCCTGGGAAATTCTCTGCGGCTTCAAGCATCGTCTGCCTCGTGTTGCAGTTATGTAATTGGGCATAAAGGATGCCGACTTTGGGAATTGGGGAAGGTGGGGCCCCTCTGGGGATAAGGGGTAATGGGCATTGGGAGTGTGGGGAGATGGGGTGTTATTCTCTCCTCATCACCCCATCTCCCCACTTTCCACTCCCTATTCTCAAAAATAATTTATTATGGTATGATAGTGAACTGATGCGGATATGGCGGAATTGGCAGACGCGCTAGATTTAGGTTCTAGTTCCGAAAGGAGTGAAGGTTCAAGTCCTTTTATCCGCACTTTTAATTACCTAAAGCTGTATGAGCCAACAGTCTCGTGCATGATTGTACAATGACTGACTATTTGTCGTCGGTGACACAATAACTGATCTGACTTTTCACGTTATGTGGAAAAGTCTACAGGCAATCTCATTTCAAAAATAGAAATTTAAAGTCTCTCTCCTAAGAACAGAGAAATTTAGAGAGGTTTTCCAGATTCTGGGAAAAGTCAGGAGGTGATGAGTTTTTCAATTAATTCGATAACACCATCCCCTCGACTACAATTAGTCACAAAATCCACACGCTCTTTGAGCATTGGTAAAGCATTGGCAACTGCTACTGAATAACCACAAATACTCAGGAAATCATAGTCATTTTCTGCATCGCCAATCCCGACTACATTTTCAGGTGATAATTGCATCTGGGCCAAAGCGGTGGCTAATCCTGTAGCTTTGTTAATTCCTGAGGGTAGCACCATCACCGCAGCTTTGTTCAATATGACTTGCAATTCTAATCCCATGTGGCGGATAGTTTCTGAGACTGTGGTTTGGTGGGGATGCCATGTGGCAACAATTACACGACCAACTGAAAGGGGTCTAACTTGGCGATCGCGCAATGCATTAATAAATTCTGCTGGTGGTTGCGAACCTAATAGTTTTTCCTGACGGGTAGCTGGTGAGTACAGCAAAGCGCCGTTTTCTGCTATTACATAATCGAATAAATCTACATGTACAAAAACTTGTTGCAATTCATCTAACTGTCTACCTGTCACCAAGATGAGTTTGTAACCAGAACTTTGCAGACGTGTAAGTGCTGCTAAAGTATTTTCATTTACATGATTGTCAGTTGCTATTGTACCGTCATAGTCAGTGGCTAATACAGAATAACGCATAATGTTACTCCATTTTTTTGAGTGTTAAAGAAGAACATAGAATTCAGAATCAATTATATGCAGGTATTTACTCTTAATCTGGGAGCGATCGCATCCTTGTGTTGCCTTAATTTAAGGAGAATCTTAAAAGCTTCAGTAGCTAGTTTTTTGTTGAATGTAGATGTACCAGCTCAGCAATCGGCGTTCGGAACACATCACTTGTGCTGAAACTTTATACTTTTCTTAAATGTATATTGCTGGTATTCAATTATTCTCATATTTATTATAAGAACTCTCAATTATGTTCTATTTTTAAAAAAAAAATCCGTATTATCCCTGTGGTCATAATGAGGGTATTTAATGAACAGTAGCTTTATTTAGTACTTATATGATTAAAGACTAGATTTTACTTAAGTGTAAATACAGAAGTTCAAAGATATTATTTGAAGAAAATCAGTATTATTCCTGTGGTCAGAATGGGGTTACTCAATGGAAAGTGGCTTCATCTAGTCTTGACATTTCTATGTCTTATTTTCAAGAAGGTCTCTAAATTTCAGTAACAGAAAGTAAATTAATAAGAATTTACGAATTTACTGAGATTTGAGCATTTGAAAATAACGCTGCTTTCGTTGAGTTTTACCACAAATCTATAATTCAAGTTTATGTACTTTAAAATACAAAATTTGCAAGCCTTTTACTTAATTTGAATTGTGGAAGAACTCTGCACGAATTTAGCTTACACATACCGAATTTAGCTGAGTAAAAGCAAAATGAGCACAACTCCTATAGGTAGCTTCAAGTTGTTCCAAAAACTACATCCGCTATCTCTGTTGGCACAATTAACTAGTCGGCGTGCTACAGGTTGCTTAAGCGTATTTACTGGGATAGTTTATTGGTCAATTTATCTAGAGGACGGTAAACTTACTTATGCCTCCTATTCAGATAAACTGTTTGAGCGGCTTGATAGTCACTTGCGGCGCTTGAGTCAGCAAATTCCTGATCTTAACAGCGCCACTCGCGTACAAATGCGGCTGATGTTTGAGAGAAAAAATGAACATCAGTCAATACAAAATCCTGATTATCAAGCTATTTGCTGGCTAGTAAATCAGGATTTGATTACCCCTGTGCAAGCAGCAACCCTGATAGACGAATTAGCAAAAGAAGTACTGGAATCATTTCTGTGCTTAAAAGAAGGTAGCTATGAATTTAGTCCAGAAAATTCTTTGGCTGAACTACCAAAGTTCTGTCGTCTGGATTTGCGGTTGCTTGTTGAACATTGTCAAAAGCAGTTAAGAAATCGACAAAATATCAAGTCCTCAATTCCTGCTGGTGGAAGTTCTCAAGTTTTGCCACAATTGCAAATCAAACTTGGGCAAAAATCTCCTAGACAAATCAATTTTGATATTTCTGAAAATCATATAACATCGTTACCTGTTGGCAAAAATATATATACAATTGCCTGTATTGATGATAGTCAAACAGTATTGAATTCCATTAAGTACTTTCTGGATGAAAATACATTTTCAGTTGTAACAATCAGCGATCCTGTGAAAGCTTTAATGCAAATTCTCCGGAGTAAGCCCGATTTGATTTTGCTAGATGTTGAAATGCCTTCATTGGATGGCTATGAACTATGTTCATTATTACGTAAACATTCAGCCTTTAAAAATACGCCTATCATTATGGTAACTGGAAGAACAGGATTTATTGATAGGGCAAAAGCTAAAATGGTCAGGTCATCAGGATATTTAACTAAGCCTTTTACGCAGTCAGAATTGTTAAAAATTGTTTTTAAATATCTTGATTAATTGAGAATTGGGAATTCTGTCTCCTGAATTCTCAATTCTGAGTCCTAAATTTTAAATTTTTATACCAAATTTAATTGCCTTAATTTACTTTTAGGAGATTTATAGTGAGCCTGATTTTGCTTGGCACAGTTTTAATTGTAGAGGATTCTCCCAGCGAATTGGAATTAATGAGCCATTATCTGAAAGAAAGTGGTTACAACGTAATTAAAACTACTGGTGCAAAAGAAGCTTTAGAAAAAGCTGTGTTAGAAAAACTAGATGCGATTGTTACTGATGTAGTGATGCCAGAAATGAGTGGATTTGAGTTGTGCCGTTCCCTGAGAAAAAATCCAATTACTGCAAAAGTGCCAATTGTAATTTGTAGTTCTAAAAATCAGGAAATTGACCGATTGTGGGCGATGAGACAAGGAGCAGATGCCTATATAACTAAACCTTACACCCGCGAACATCTTCTACGCACTATTAAATCAGTGGTAATTTAAATCAATGACTAGTACAAAAATTACAATTACTTCCAAACCAGTCGAAAATAACTTAGCAGATGGTTATTTAAAATTTCAGTTAAATCAACAGACTGGTGCTGTTTTATCAATGAAACATACTCAAGAAGCAATTATTATACCTGTTGATTCTGTTACTTCAATGCCTAATATGCCTCCTTGTATATTAGGATTAATGAATTGGCGGAGTCGGATAATTTGGGTAATTGATTTGCCAAAAATATTGAATTTAGAATCTCTTGATTATCGGGTGCGACAGTATAATGCGATCGTTGTCCGAGTAGAATCATTGTTGTTAGGTTTAGTTGTACAAGAAATCAAAGGTACAACTAAGTTTGTTGCTGATGAAATTCATTCTCCCATAGGACAAGTGGCGTCTAGTTTAGTTCCTTATTTATGTGGATGCGTAGTGCAACAAAAAGAAATATTACTCGTATTAGATGCTCAAGCAATTGTGCAGTCTTCTATTCTTCGCAGTAATTAAAGTTTACTAAAAATATTTCCGGAGTCAAAATTATTTAAAAAAAATAATTTTTAGTGTACTTTTTCACATAGCGCATAATTTTATGTTTAATAAAACTGATACCAATAACGGTAGTGTTCCTCCAAATCAAACATCACTGATTTCATCTCAAAAAATTATTGGTAGTGCAGTAAAGCTGCCAATTAAACCTACTACTGACATGGCTAGTAAGTCTTCTGGAAATCCAGTTTTTGACTATTTTACAAGACTGACCTTAGTTACGAAAGCAACAATTTTGGCGATCGCCATTGGTACACTACCAGTATTGACCATAGGTGCGATCGCTTTCAGCTTTGCTAACAAATCGATTACGAAGCAAGTTACTCAGTCTCAACAAGCCCAAGCCACTGGTTTAAGTGATAAAATTAACCGTTTCATGCTTGGACGCTATGGAGATATTCAAGTAATATCTAGTTTACCATTTTTGACAAATAGTCAAGAAAAGCAAGCAGTTCTGAATCGGGTTGTGGAAGCTTACCAAGCTTATGATAGTGTTGCCATTTTTGATACCCAAGGCAATTTAATTGTTCAATCTACAGGCGAACTTTTAGAAAACCAAAAAGACCAGAAGTATTTTCAAGAAGTTCTGCAAAAAGATACTCCTGTTATTAGTAATCCAGAAGCAGCAACAAATACTGGAGTGATAAATATTTATATAGCAGCACCAATTAAAAATAGATTTACCAATCAAACTATTGGTGTAGTTAGAGCGCAGATGCCCGTAAAATTTTTAGATGAAGTTATTAACAACTATGCAGTTAATGGACAAAAATATTATTTAATTGATGCAACAGGAATAGTTTTCTTAAGTCCACAAAAGCAATTATTGGGCAAACAGGCAAAGGCAGAATATCGAAGTTTAGCTAAGTTGCCAACAGCAAAAAAAGTAGATAGTTTTATCGAAGTTCCCAAAAATTCTAGAAAACAAGAATTAGTTAGCTACGTGCCATCTACTAAGTTAGATGGCTTGCCCGATTTAAATTGGCAAGTACTTTTATCTACAGACACAGCAATTGTATTTGAGCCGCAAAGACAACTATTGTGGATTATAGCCATCGGCACTGGATTAACAGCTTTGATTGTAGCAGCGATCGCATCTTGGTTAGCGAAACTGACTATACAGCCAATTTTGAATGCAATTGCGGCATTAGCAAAGCTAAATCAAGGAAAATTAAATACCCGTTTGCACACTCAAAGAGAAGATGAATTAGGGGTATTGAGTGCAAATATTAACCAGATGGCTGAACAATTAGAGGTTTTACCCAAGAAACAGGAACTAGATGTTGAAGCAGCAAAACTATTAGCAAATATTAGTTTAAATATTCGCGGAACTCTGAAAACAGAAGATGTTTATCAAATAGCAGTTCAAGAAGTTCGCCGAGCGATAAAAACAGACCGAGTAATTATTTATCATCTGAATCCAGATACTAAAGATGGTGTCGTTATTGCTGAATCAGTAAGTAGCAATTGGTCTCAAATGATTGGAGCGCAAATCTACGAGCCTTGTTTATGGACATGCTATATAGAAGCTAATCCAGATAATCAAGTACAAGCGGTTGCCAACATTTATCAAGACCAAAACTTTAAAAATGCTGACAGTTACATTCAACTATTAGAAAAATTTGCGGTCAAAGGTAGTTTAATTACACCAATTATTGTCCAAGAGCAACTTTTAGGTTTATTAATTGCTCATCATTGTGAAAGTCCTCGTGTTTGGCAACAGCCAGAAATTAACTTATTTCAACATATAGCAACTCAAATCGGTTATGCATTGGAAGAAGCTAAGCTACTAGAAGAAATAAAACAAGCCAAGAATGTTGCAGTAATAGATTTTGATAAAGAACCGCAAGAAAATGAAGCACTGCAACAACAACTTTTAGAATTACTTGATGACATAGAAGGTGCAGCTAGAGGCGACTTGACAGTGCGTGCAGACGTGACTGCTGGAGAAATAGGCACTGTTGCTGACTTTTTCAACTCGATTGTCGAAAGTCTGCGAGATATTGTTACCCAAGTTAAACAAGCTGCTACTCAAGTAAATACCGCCATCAGCTCTAACGAAGGAGCCATTCACCAATTAGCAGAGGAAGCACTCACCCAAGCCACTCAAATCAATTGCACTCTCGACGCTGTTGACCAAATGACTCAATCTATGCAGGCTGTAGCCGAAAGTGCCGAAAAAGCAGCTTTTATTGCCAATAATGCTGCTGACAACGCCACTCAGAGTGGACACGCTATGGATTTAACAGTACAAAACATCCTGTCTATGCGGGAAACAGTTGGTGAAACAGCTAAAAAAGTCAAGCGTCTTGGCGAATCTTCGCAACAAATTTCTCGCGTAGTTTCTTTAATTAACCAAATCGCCATCCAAACCAACTTGCTTGCAATTAACGCTGGTATAGAAGCTGCGCGTGCTGGCGAAGAAGGTCAAGGTTTTGCTGTCGTTGCAGAAGAAGTTGGTGAACTAGCAATTAGGAGTGCAGCTGCAACCCAGGAAATTGAAGAAATTGTGGAGAATATCCAACGAGAAACCAGCGAAGTGGTACATGCGATGGAAATCGGAACTACCCAAGTGGTGGAAGGTACTCGAATTGTAGAGGAGGCAAAGGAAAGTCTAAATCAGATTTTGGATGTATCGCGTCAAATTGATTTTTTAGTGCAGTCGATTTCTACTGCAACTGCATCTCAAGTAGAAACATCACAAAGTGTCAGCCAATTGATGAAAGATGTCGCCGCTGTATCACAACGCACCAGCGATTCTTCTGTGCAAATCTCCCAATCTCTGCAAGAAACTGTGGAAATTTCCCAGCAATTGCAAGAGACTGTTGGAACTTTTAAAGTTAATTAAGTTTGTCATTAGTCGTTATTCATTTGTCATTTGTCCTCTCTTACAAAGTTGAGGCAGTCCGTTGGCGGGGTTCCCCCGCTTAAAGGAATTGCCGTCTATTCGCAGGAAACCTCCGCACCCTGCGGGAAGCCCTACGGGTTCGGGGGATCGCAATCGACGGAAACCGCCAAGACCGCGACCCTCTTACCGCAGAAGCGTCTACAGACTTTGCGCTTTGTCATTAGTTGTTAGTCATTTGTTATTTGTCCAAAACCAATGATTAATGCCTAATACCTCATACACAATGACTAATGATTAATGACTAATAGTTAATAATTAATAACGGGACTTAAACAAAAATCATGTTAAATGACAAAGAATTAGAAATCCAAATGCAGTTTTTGGAAGAAGCAACCGATTACTTGAATACCCTAGAAGGAGTATTGTTGGAAATCGATACTAGCAACCGCATCGATTTAGATAAAATTAATGCTGCACTCAGGGCGGCTCATTCGATTAAAGGCGGCGCAGCAATGATGGGATTTCGCTCGCTTAGTGATTTATCTCATCGTTTAGAAGATTATTTCAAAGTTTTAAAAACTCGAAAAAATTCTTTAGAAATTGATACTCAGTTGCAAAGCTTATTGCTTTCTGGTGTTGATTGGTTGCGTCAAATTGTCGAATTACTTGCCCAAGGAAATGTTGTTGAAGAACAGTGGTTAGCAACTTTTTGTTACCCAATTTTTGATGAATTGCACGAACGCTTGGGTGACCCTACCCCTGAGGATGCCACAACCATGTTATCCCCAGAAGATGGACAAGATGTTATTCCTTTGCTATTTGAAACAGAAGTAGAAGAGTGTTTGCAGCGTTTAGAATCTGTGTTAGCAAATAGCCAGCAATTTAACTTACAACAAGAATTTGCGGCTATGGCAGTGGAATTGGGCGGTTTGGGAGAAATGCTCCAGTTACCAGCTTTTAGCAAACTTTGTGAGTCAGTAACCCAGCAATTAGCCACTGCTAGCAGCGATGTCTCCGACAACCCCTTCGGGGAACGCATTTATGAAATTGCTCAGTTAGCATTGCAAGCATGGCGGCGATCGCAAGCTTTGGTATTGACAAATCAATTAGATAATTTACCTACGAAAATTCAATTTGGTAATTCTATCCAATCTCAGCCAATATTAACAACAGAAGTAATACCACCATTGAGCGCTACAAATACAACTGACACAGATATCTTGGATACAGAAATCGGATCAACATCTATAAAAGTTAGTAATAAAGATGAAACAGTTACTACTAATTTTACATTTTTAGATGCAGAATTTAGTGATGATATTAATGCCGGAAATATTATAGAACAAAATATAATATTTGTGAAAGACAATCACTCTTTAGATGCCAAATTAGCTATTGGCAAAGAACGGGAAATTCCAGAAAATACTGTTCGAGTTCCCAGCAAACAACTCGAACAAATTAATGATTTATTTGGAGAACTAGTTGTTCAACGCAATGGATTAAATGCCCAATTAGAAAGATTACGCAAACTAGTGCGTCATCTCAACCAACGAGTGCAAATTCTCGACCGAGAAAACCAAGAATTACGTACAGCTTACGATAAAATTTCTACTCAATTTACTATACCTGGTAGTGGGGAATTTCCACTTGAAAATGGTCACCATATCCCAGAGGTAGAGAGAGAATTTAATGCTTTAGAATTGGAGCGCCATAACGATTTAAACCTGCGATCGCAGGAAGTTATGGAAACCATTGTTCAGCTACAGGAAGTCACAACTGATGTGCAATTAAGTGTAGACGATACAGACCAAATTGCGCGTAAACTTAACAAAACATCAAAACAATTACAAACAAAACTTAATCATATCCGGATGCGACCGCTATCAGATTTAGTTGAGCGTTTTCCTAGAGCTTTGCGTGACTTAAATGTAGAGTATGGAAAGAATGTACAGCTAAAAATTGAAGGTGGCAACACTCTAATTGAACGCAGCATTTTAGAAGCATTGAACGAGCCTTTAATGCACCTATTAAGAAATGCTTTCGATCATGGTATCGAAGATCCTGCCACTCGTCGCCTTCTCGGTAAACCAGAACAAGGATTGATTGAAATTAAAGCAACTCATCATAGTAATCGCACGCTGATTAGTATACGTGATGATGGTTGGGGCATTTCTCTAGATAAAATTCGCACCCGCGCTTTAGCTATGGGCTTAGATGCTTCTCTAATCGATAATGCTAGTGATGAAGAACTATTATCACTCATTTTTGAACCAGGTTTTAGCACTTCCAACCAAGTGACAACATTATCCGGTCGTGGTGTTGGGATGGATGTGGTTCGCAACAATCTTAAATTGATTCGAGGAGATATTAAAGTTGATACGGAACCGGGAGTTGGTACCACGTTCATCCTCTCAGTACCATTTACACTTTCTATAGCACGAGTGCTGCTAGTAGAAATTAACAAAATGCTATTGGCATTTCCCACAGATGTCATTTCTGAAATATCGCTTCTTCAAAACGAGCGAGTTTTTCAAATGGCGGGTAGCGAAGTCCTTAATTGGCAAGGAACTATGTTGCCACTAATTCGCTTGAATCGGTACTTAGAATTTAATTGCCTGCGTTACGATAACGCAGAACTGGAAACTCCAGCAGCAATTAATGCTAACAGTGTATTAGTAGTCAAAGGTAATAATCAACCAGTAGCGATACAAATAGACCGTTGTTGGGGCGAACAAGAAGTAGCTATTCGCCAAGTTGAGGGAAATATACCTCTACCTCAAGGCTTTAGTAACTGTACAATTCTTGGTGATGGTCGAGTAGTTCCATTAGTGAATATCAATGAATTACTATATTGGATTGCTAGTAATCAGCGCACTCCTAGAGGGACTCAATTACCGTCAGCAAGATTAAAGACACCTTTTTTGATATTTGATGAAGAGAAAGCATCTGTAGTATCTAGTAAATTCAAAGGCACAATTTTAATTGTAGACGACTCAATTAATGTTCGCCGTTTTTTAGCTTTAACTCTAGAAAAAGGAGGATATCAAGTAGAACAAGCTAAAGATGGTCAAGATGCTTTAGAA
This sequence comes from Nostoc sp. PA-18-2419, assembly GCF_005869855.1. Classification (GTDB taxonomy): domain Bacteria; phylum Cyanobacteriota; class Cyanobacteriia; order Cyanobacteriales; family Nostocaceae; genus Nostoc. The sequence continues at coordinate 25,965 of NZ_SZNH01000035.1, forward strand.
AAACTCCAAAATGGATTGAAAGTTGAAGCAGTAATTTGTGATATTGAAATGCCTCGTCTCGATGGTTATGGCTTCTTAGGTAAGGTAAACTCAGACGTTGATACAAAAAATATTCCGGTTGCTATGTTGACTTCTCGTAGTAGTAATAAACATCGGCAATTGGCTATGCAGTTGGGTGCGAGAGCTTATTTTTCTAAACCCTATAACGAACAAGAATTGCTGCAAACATTGGAAGAAATAATTCGTAATGTTACAGAAAAAGCAGCATCAAATTGAAAATTAATAATTCCTAATTAGATTTTTGTAGGGTGCGTTACGCCAAAGGCTAACGCACCGCTTGTTTTATATAGTGCCTTGGCGACTATAAGTCGCGGCTATACAGACAAAATTCGCCTGCGCGGGTTAAAAGACCGAGTTATATCAGTAATAATTGCCCAGGTTTTGCGTAATACTATTTGTATTAATTGAAATAATTTCTATATTAATTCAGTTTTGGTGAATTTATGGTAACTATAACATTGACGGCTGTTGCTAGTGCGATCGCCACTACACTTTGGACTAAGGCACAGGAGAAAATCGGCGAAAACATTGGTGATGCTACATGGACGCTAGGTGGTAAGTTAATCAAATTACTCCGCCAAAAGAATAAGTCGCCATTACTCACCAGTGCTGTTGAGGCAAATGAACCGCAGCGATTAAATTATGGTCAAGCTGTGCTGGAACTGAAAGCAGCCGCAGACGCAGACCCAGAAATTGCTCAAGCTGTTGTAGAAGTGGAAGCAGCAGCAAAAGCAGAACCAAAACTCACTCAAAAAATTCAAGAAATCGAAAATACCCTCAAGTCTCAACAGCCAACCATTCAAAATCTGACGCAGCTAGCAGAAAAAATTGGGGTTGTAAATCAAGGACAGATAAATAACCAAACTAATAACTTCACCTTTTGACTACAGTCGTCTCAAGGGGAGGATGGGACAAAGTTAACTCCCGATGACTGGCGTGAAGTCTGCTGTGAAATACTTGCAGAACGGCGAAAGCTGACTACAAATCCTTTGACATCAACTGAAGGAGTCGCCCTGCAAGTTGATGATGTTTATGTGCCAGTGGGATTAGTTGAGCGCAAAAAACCATCCAAGCGTCAAGGTAATATTTCTCCAGAACAGGGTTCAGAACTGTACAAGGAGACAGAAATCACCAAAACATTTGAGCATGATGCTTTTCTTGAAGAAGTTATTAAACAGAAGAACACGCCTAAAAGTCAAGGTAAGCGAATTGCAATCATTGGCGAACCAGGTGCGGGAAAGACAACACTATTACAGCAGATTGCTGATTGGGTATCTCGTGAGATTTATCAGTCGATTGTGATTTGGGTATCTTTAGCAGATTTGCGACAGAAGGAACTGAAATCTTATTTGTTTGAAACTTGGTTAACTCAGGTTGCCGAAAAAACAGGTAAAGCTGAACCCACTGAGCAACTAAAGAATGATTTTGTTGCTCTGTTTAATCAAAATAATGTCTGGCTGCTGCTAGATGGGTTAGATGAAATGTCGGCATCTTCAGGTAATCCTCTTACAGAAATTGCACGACAATTCCGTGAAGTAAGATTAATTTCTCAAGCGCGAATTGTGCTGACCTGTAGGGTTAATCTGTGGGATGGCAGCACTAATGCACTTGATGATTTTGATACCTATTGCAGTTTAGATTTTTCTTATCCAAAAGATGTAGAGAGATTTATTCACAAATGGTTCGCTGCTATTCCTGAAACTGGGAAGCAGTTATGTACTGTGTTGAAAGAATCAGGTAAGGAACCGATTCAGGATTTAGTGAAAAATCCTCTGCGGTTAACGCTGCTGTGTTTGAATTGGCAATCAGGAGATGGCAAATTACCGGATACCCAAGCGGGACTATATCAGCAATTTGTCGATGACTTCTACAAATGGAAAAAAGAAGAAATTCCTACAACACCTGAGCAGCAGCAACTCAATGTCAAACTAGGCGAATTAGCTAAAGCAGCAATAGATAAAGAAGCAACCCGTTTTCGCTTGCGACATGATTTTGTTAGTCAGTTTTTGGGAAATGCTGATGATGAAAAGTCGCTGCTCAAATTGGCACTAAATCGTGGCTGGCTGAATTGTGTAAGGATAGATACAAATAGAAAACCTGTTTACGCTTTCTTTCATGCTTCATTTCAAGAGTACTTTGCTGCTATAGCAATTGATGACTGGCATTTCTTTCTCAACCACGTTCCTAAAAATCCCAGTCAAGGAACTTATCGCATCTTTGAACCGCAATGGAAGCAAACAATATTACTTTGGTTGGGGCGAGAAGAAGAAAACCTCAAACAGCAAAAGCAATGGTTTATAGATGCTTTAGTAAACTTTAAAGACGGATGTGGCAATTGGAATAAAAAAGATTTAGATAAAGGATTTTATGAATACCGCGCCTACTTTTTAGCATCTGTAGGAATTGCTGAGTTTAAAGATTATTCTAGAGCAGATGAAATAGTAGCGCAAATTGTTAAGTGGGGCTTTGGTTATTTCAACACTAAAAAACAAAAGTGGATACAATTTCCCTATGTAATTGAAGAGGAAGCTAGGACAACATTGCAACAGACAGACCGTACAAAAGCTATTGCTACATTAGTGGAGTTAATCCGTACTTCTCAATCTGAAGAAACTCGTGAGCAAGCCGTATCCATTTTGGGAGAAATAGGCAAAGATAATGCCACAGCCATCACTGTATTAGTGGAGTTAATCCGTACTTCTCAATCTGAAGAAACTCGTGAGCAAGCGATTTATATCTTGGGAGAAATAGGCAAAGATAATGCCACAGCCATCACTGTATTAGTGGAGTTAATCCGTACTTCTCAATCTAAAGAAACCTGTAAGCAAGCGATTTATATCTTGGGAGAAATAGGCAAAGATAATGCCACAGCCATCACTGTATTAGAGGAGCTAATCTATACTTCTCAAAATGAATATACCCGTTTGCTAGCGGCATCTAGCTTAGGGAAAATAGCCAAAGACAATACTAACTATATCAGTATATTAGAGGAGATAATTCATACTTCTCAAGATGAATATACGCGTTTGTTAGCAGCATCTAGCTTAGGAGAAATAGCCAAAGATAATCTTACAGCAATTGCTGCATTAGTGGAATTAATCATTACTTTTCCAGATGAATATATTCCTTTAGAAGCGGCATCAAGCTTAGAGAAAATAGCTAAATACAATCCTAAAGCTATCATTGCATTAGAGGAGTTACTCCTTACTTCTCAAGATCAAGATATCCGTTGGCTAGTAGCAGAAAGCTTAGGGAAAATAGCCAAGTACAATCTTCCCACAGTTATGGTTGGATTAGAAGAGTTTATCTGGACTTCTCAAAATGAACTTCCCAATTTGCTACTGGCAAGCTTAGAAAAAAGAGGCAAAGATAATCTCACTGCTATCACTGCATTAAAAGAGTTAGTAGGTACTGCTCAAGATGAAACTACCTGTAGACAAGCAACATATAGCTTAGGGAAAACTTTAACCGAACCTGAAAAGATGACGGCAGTAGTCACTGCTTTGAAGAAGTACTTCTCAAATGAAACTTATAAAAATGACTTTGAGCTATTCAAAGATTGCTATAAACTAATCTGGCACTGCGCTCGAACTATGACTTATCCAGCCTTTTATCAAGCTTGGCATCAGCATAATGTTGCTACTCGTGCGATGCAAAGCTTAAAGAAAATCTTCTTCACAAGAATAATTTAAGTACTTTTGCCGCAGTGACGTTACAAATGAAGTTTTTGTGGTAACAATAGCTTGTCCGTTCGTTACCAACACAAGTTGTTTCGTTCAGAATGCTTATCCGTTGATTCACAACACAAGTTGTTTCGTTCAGAACGCTTATCGGTTGTGAACGAAAATTCGTTTGTTCGTTCACAACACAACTTCTTCCGTTCAGAATGCTTGTCCATTGGTCATTAAAACTTGTCTGTTCGTTCAGAATGCCGATCTATTTTTGACAAAACTTATGCGCTCGTTACAACAGCCTAAGCAAAACTTATAAATAATCATGTTTGGCTCAGATTGTATCTGGATTGATATTTAACTCCCGCAGTTTTGCTGCCAAACGTGCTGCTTGTTGTTGTGCTTGCTGAGCAATTTCTTCCAGTGTAGGTACTAGTTGATAATCTGGTGTAAAATAACGTAATAATCCCTCATGAACACCAAGATACAATCCTAATTGTTGACTCCACAAATGCCCTCGTTCATTTGATTGCAGGGGTTGATATTCTCCATCTAATAAATGAAACCCTGCCAATTCTAAGGTGTAAGGATCGAACCAAAAATAATCTGGTGTGCGGAAGGTGTCTTGATAAATTGTTTTCTTTAAACCTTTGTCTGTATTTGCTGTAGAGTCAGACAAAATTTCGACGATGACATTGGGATATTTGCCATATTCCTCCCACACCACCCAACTTTTTCTATTTTTACGTTCGCATCCTAGCACTACAAAAAAATCTGGCCCTCGGAAGAATTCTGATTTGCTCTGATGCGGACTGTAGTAGATAGTCAAGTTTCCCGCTGCGTAGAAATCATTTCTATCTTGCCACAGCCATTTTAAACATTGGAGTAAGAGCATAATTTGCTCTAGATGTAGGTCACTTTCTAAGGGTGGTTCGTCACTATATATCTCACTAGGAGGAAATATAACATCTTGGCAGATACCTGCTTGAGCATTTACTTCTGGCGCGATGGTCATAAAATGAATACCGCATCAAGTATGGGTTTATTTTAACAGTGTTGTCTGAGGCGATCGCTTTCTCAAATCCAAATTTCAATTCCAGTTTAAGACTATGGAGGTTAACACAAGCTAACCTCCACAAAATTTAGTTTGATGATTGCTGTAAATACTAAATTAATTATTTGGAAATAAAATACTTCCAGCAATCTTGATTAAGGTTCGACTTTTACGCCCTTCCAAAAAGCGACATAGCCTTCAATATTCTTAGCTTTCTCTTTGGCGCTGGGATAGTACCAAGCAGCATCTTTGTTAACTTGTCCATCAACTTCGACACTGTAGTAGCTAGCGACACCCTTCCAAGGACAAGTAGTGTGGGTGTTACTTTCTTGGAAGTACTCTTTATTAATTGTGTCAGCAGGAAAATAATGGTTGTTTTCCACAACTACGGTATCATCGCTCTCGGCTAAAACTGCACCATTCCAAATTGCTTTCGGCATAAGTGATTTTGTAAATAAAGTTTACATATATATTTTGACACTTTCACAGTATTTAGGTTGACGTGGGGACACGATGATGAGCGCAGCACAATCTAAGTTCTCATTTTTATGCCCAGTGGCACTTTGTTAATTAGGTCTAATGTGAATTAAGTCTTGAAACCCTTGTAATTTCATAGTTAATCCCAAAACAATGATTTTGAGCGAATTTAGAAACCCTTGTGGGATAAGAGACGTTTCTGATTCACATCAGGCGTTAATTCGTAATTTTTATTCTAAAAAATAAGTTCCTAACTCTTTTATTCTCTCTACCCAACCTTTGACCTCATCAGCCACCTTATACTTCCATTGAAGTTGAAGCACTTCTTTGGTATGAGAATCATCAAATATAACTTTGTCTTTGTTTTCAAAGACTGGTGCAACGAATTCTACCCCAGCAGCCTCGGCAAACAAAGTTGATATCTGGCTAATACTCAAATTTTCCGGCGCAGCCAAGTAACGTCCTCCTTTAGTACCTTTTCGCGCTGCGGCAACGTAGCAGTCTGCCAAATCATCAACATGAACCCATGCCGTCATAAAATCTGGTGGAAATGGCTGATAGCCTTGGTGTGGTTTTCCTGTAATGAACTGCTGAATTGCAAAATCCCAAAAACTGCCACGAGTTGGTGCCGAACCATACACTGATGCAGGATAGACAATAGAAGCGTTACCTCCGTTGCTGATATATTCTTCTACTAGCCCATCTTTCAACACATTCACACTGATTAGTAAGTCAATAAATGCTAAATATTCCGGTGGTGTATAACCTTTTGGTGGAGGCGTTTCCGTGATTCGTCCGCCATCAGCGGTAATTAAAGAGAAATTCCCACTGGTTGTAATTACATGAATATCCGGTGAAACTGCCTTAGCACCGTGTAAAGCGGCTTCTAATGATATCCGGTCTTTGGCAAATTGAGCTTCTTTGGTTGACTCTGGAGGCATATGCCAAGCAACATTAATTACTGTTGTGATACCATGCTTGCGAATTGCTTGAGCAACATCATTACTGGAAAAGTCTGCTTCTTGAGAGCGGATTATTTCCTTGCACAAAGGCTTTATCGCCTCAACATCACTACTTGGACGCACAAGTGCAAATACAGCTAAATCTTCTGTCTGGGAACACTTACGGCACAAGGCTCCGCCAATATAGCCGGTTGCACCTAAAATCAAAATATTTTTCCTAGAAGAATTTTTATCCAAGAAAAATTCTTTATTATCTAACATAAATTTGTAATTGCTGAAAGTACCGCGTCATCAGTTATTCACTGTGCGTTAGTCTACACACCCTACTGCGTAAGATATGTATTTTGCTGCAAAAATGGATTCACAAGATTCACAATCAGTAAGATATTTTCGATAATTAAGCTATTATCTTACATATTTTATATGTAAAAATATTTATTCTATTCAGACCAGCAGTGGCAACAAGCAAGCTATCCTAATAATTAGAGCGAATAGCGATCGCCACCCCGTTTTTAGTCTTTACATTTCTTTAGAAACAGCCTTTAACTTTATATACTTAGTTACATAAAAAACAAAGTACTAAAAATAATTAGTAATTTGACCGAAGATAATGAAATTGATAGATTTTTCTGAATTGAGCATTTTTTCAGTTGTATATTATTACTAAGCTAAAGGAAATCTCTAATTTTATTCAGTGTTTAACTTTTAATAACCGTGGAAGAATTGCTAGAAGCAGTAGAAAAAATTCTACAAAATAAGCCTCTCGATTCCATTGAGTGGTTTGTGCTTTATCAATCGTGGTTGGGTAAAACTTACGATGAAATGGCAGAGGGAACAGGTTATGGTAGAAACTACATTAAGCAAGTTGGCTCTCAGTTGTGGCAAGACTTGTCCCAAGCAGCTGGAGAAAGAGTAACAAAAAAAAATCTGCATTTAGTTTTGAGCAAATATTCTCAAGGCATAAGTTGGCAACAAAATCAACCAGAGCAACAGTTCAATAGAGAATCGAGATTCACAAGCCTTTATCCAAATATATTTTCAGTCGGCAAGATAGAATTTCCTAGCGGGCCGCTGGCAGTGGATTCTCCTTTATACATCAATCGCCCTCCAATAGAAGAATTGATTTGTAAAGAGATATTACACCCAGGCTGCTTAATCCGGATTAAAGCACCCAGAAAGATGGGAAAAAGTTCTCTGCTCAACCGAATGATTGCTTATGCCAAAGAGCAGGGTTATCAAATTGTCTATTTGGACTTTCAAGAAGCCGATCAAGAAGTTTTTACTTCCCTAGATAAATTTTTGCGTTGGTTCTGTGTCTATGTCAGCAGGCAGTTAAACCTGCTTGCTTGTTTAGATGATTTTTGGGATATAGAAATGGGCAGCAAAGTCAGCTGCAAAATCTATTTTGAAGCGTATATTCTACAGTATATTGCATCAAATCCTGTGGTTTTGGCTTTGAATGAAGTGCAGCGAGTTTTTGAACATCATAATATTGCTCAAGACTTTTTACCAATGCTGCGATTTTGGCATGAACAAGCAAAGCAAGACCCAATATGGCAAAAACTACGAATGGTAGTGGTTCACACCACAGAAATTTACATTCCCCTGAAGCTCAACCAATCGCCTTTTAATGTCGGGATTACAATTACCTTGCCACCGTTTAGTCTCAAGCAAGTACAAGATTTAGCATTGCGTTATGGACTAGATTGGGCAGCAGACTTACTTGGGGCACAACGCCTTGCACCTCTACAAGCAATGGTGGGAGGACATCCTTATCTGGTGAATTTAGCACTATATCATTTATCTGGACAAGAAATCACCCTAGAACTGTTATTAGAAACAGCATCGACATCAGCAGGAATTTACACTCAGTATTTACGAGAACTGTTGGGCTTATTGCAAAAAGAACCACAACTAATGTCTGCGATGCAACAGGTAATTGCTAGTGACCAGAAAGTAAAATTAGATGCACTGGCTGCTTATAAACTCGAAAGCATGGGTTTAGTTCAAATCAATGGCGATCAAGTTTCTCTGATGTGTGAATTATATCGTCTTTATTTTAGCCAACAGTTGGGAAAACACTCATGATACTAATAATTCTGGTAAACTATTGGCAGAAATGCTTTTTAGATGAATTTTTTTAATACTGATGCAAATTTTTATTTAAAATAACAAATTTTAAATTTAAAATCAAATGAGCAATTATCGATACCAAGTAGGTGGTACCCTAACAAGTGATGCTCCTAGCTATGTTGAACGCAGAGCAGACATCCAACTCTACAATGCGTTAAAACAAGGTGAATTTTGCTATATCCTTAGCTGTAGGCAAATGGGCAAATCATCACTGATGGTGAAAACAAAGCATCGTTTGCAAGAAGAGGGCTTTCGATGTGCCACTATTGATATGACCAATATTGGTTGTGAAAATATCACTCCAGAGCAGTGGTATAAAGGAGTTGCAGGTGACCTATGGTTAGGTTTCCAACTGTTAGGAAAGGTTAACTTAAGAAGCTGGTGGCAAGAACAAAAAGATATCTCTTTGGCTCAAAAACTGAGTCGATTTATTTTAGAAATTCTGTTAGCTCAGTTTCCTAACGAAAGACTGTTTATTTTTATTGATGAAATTGATAGTATTCTGAGTCTAGATTTTCCGGTTGATGACTTTTTTAGCTTAATTAGGTTTTGTTATAATCATCGGGCAATCGATCCAGAATATAATCGAATAACATTTGCCATTTTTGGTGTGGCGACACCTTCAGACTTAATTTCATATCGAAATCATACTACTCCATTTAATATTGGTAAAGCTATAGAAGTAAATGGTTTCACATTTGAAGAAGCTCACCCATTAGCTTTAGGGCTGGATATCCAGGACAATTATCCCCAGAAAGTTTTGAAAGAAATATTAGCTTGGACACAAGGACAACCATTTCTGACTCAAAAGCTATGTCGGGTGCTTGTAAGTTTATCTCAAGACGATTTGGGTAGAAAGGTAAAAATTCCTCCTGGCACGGAAGAATTTTGGATAGAAAATGTAGTGCGATCGCATATCATCGAAAAATGGGAATCTCAAGATGAACCAGAGCATCTGAGGACAATTCGCGATCGCATTCTCAGAAAGGAACAATCTGCCGCTAGATTATTAGGAATATATCAGCAAATCCTCCAAGGAATTGAAGTAGCTGTTGACGATAGTCGAGAACAAGCAGAACTTTTGTTGTCTGGTTTGGTAATTAAAAATCAAGGTTTTCTGAAAATTAAAAACCGTATTTATGAAGAAGTTTTCAATCTAGAATGGGTGGCAAAAAAATTAGCTAACTTGCGTCCTTACTACGAAAATTTCAATGCATGGGTGGCCTTTAACCAAGAGGATGAATCTCGCCTATTACGGGGACAAGCCTTAATTGATGCCCAAACTTGGGCAAATGGCAAAAGCTTAAGCAACTTAGATTATCAATTTTTAGCTGCTTGCGAAGAATTAGATAGACGAGAAGTGCAGCAAGTATTAGAAGCCGAACGTGCCAAAGAAGTCGAAGCACGACTTGCAGAACAACAAAAAAGGATGGTTCAACAGAGAAGAAATTCCAGAATAGTGGCACTTTTGCTTCTGGGTATGACAATCAAGTTGGCAATTTCAATAGTGTGGGGAATGTCACTTTTACGAAAGATTGATGCTCTACAATCACGAGTAAAATGTACTCAGATAGAACATCAGGGCACACTTAAAAGAATTTGTAATTAGTCATATCAAGTTCGGCTAATTACTTACAATATGGTTGGTTTTTTTGGTAATTGGTAATTGCTAAGAGGTGAACAGTTGTGTTTTGTTACCCATTCACCATTACCGACCTTCACGGATATCACAAGTATTTAACTGGAAATGATATGACTATTGAATTCTGTTTTCATCAATAAAATTCTGAGGGGAGGAAGCCTCCACTCAGAATAGAAACAATTTACTGTATGACTTTTCACAGCATATGAAACAAGGTGTAAGGGTTTAGGAAAAACACACTTGTTGGATTTTAATTTTGGAATTTCACATTCCTTCTAGCATCATCACACCCTTACTCCCGAACTTAAATAGAGTTTATAGACCCCATGAAAAGTCAGGTTACGGTATAACGGTATTAGATTGTGCTGTTATAACTTTCCCAACCACTATTTATAGTGTTATTTGAGCTTGTAGCAATACTGCAAGCTATGATGGAATTTTTGACAGCCCATTTGTTACCGTGTTTTCAAATCTTAGCCTAAGTTTTTGCGATCGCTGAAAATTAGCAATTGTCAACTTACACAAATTTAACCAGAAAGCTAAGATTATTAAAATATATCTCACTTTTACAGATCAACTGAGTTATCCACGCAGAATGCCCCCGAAAAAGCGATCGCTATGCTTCAGTATCCCCATCTCGAACAAGCGCTAAAATATTACTTTGGTTATGATAGATTCCGCCCCGGACAACGGCAAATTATCGAAGATGCGCTGCAAAATCGGGATTTATTGGTAGTGATGCCTACAGGTGGCGGCAAATCTTTGTGTTTTCAGTTACCTGCATTAATCAAAAAAGGTTTAACTGTAGTTGTATCGCCGTTAATTGCTTTGATGCAAGACCAAGTGGAAGGACTGCGAAATAATAATGTTAGCGCCACATTTCTCAATAGTAGTTTGAATGCCTATCAGGTGCGATCGCGGGAAGAAGCCATCCTTAATCGGAAAGTTAAATTACTTTACGTCGCCCCAGAACGTCTATTGAGTGAAAGATTTCTGCCGTTTCTCGATTTAGTCCATCATCAAATTGGCATTTCTATTTTCGCCATTGACGAAGCACATTGCGTCTCTGAGTGGGGACACGATTTCCGTCCAGAATACCGCCAGTTGATATCTCTGCGTAAACGCTACGCTAATGTTCCTACCCTTGCCCTCACCGCCACAGCCACCGATCGCGTTCGCAGTGATATCATTCAACAATTAGGGCTGAAGCAACCCAGTATCCACATAGCCAGCTTCAATCGCCAGAATCTTTATTACGAAGTTCGTTCTAAAACTAAGTCTGCATATGCAGAATTATTAGAACTGGTGCGGGAAAGCGAGGGTTCAGCAATTATTTATTGTCTGACGCGCAAAAAAGTTGATGAACTCACTTTTAAACTGCAAAATGATAAAGTTTCTGCATTGCCTTATCATGCCGGATTAACTGATGAAGAACGCAGCAACAATCAAACTCGATTTATTCGCGATGATGTGCGCGTCATGGTGGCAACAATTGCCTTTGGGATGGGAATTAATAAGCCAGATGTGCGATTAGTAATTCACTTTGATTTGCCGCGTAATTTGGAAAGTTATTATCAAGAATCAGGCAGGGCAGGAAGGGATAATGAACCTTCACGTTGTACATTTTTCTTCAGTTTTGCCGATGTGAAAACCATTGAATGGAGTATTAATCAAAAAACTGACCCCCAAGAACAATTAATAGCCAAACAACAACTGCGGCAGGTAATTGATTATGCTGAAGGTACAGACTGCCGCCGGACAATTCAGTTGGGTTATTTTGGCGAACGGTTTGCTGGAAATTGTGGTAACTGTGATAATTGCCGCAATCCTAAACCGATGGAAGATTGGACAATTGAAGCCATGAAGTTTTTATCTTGTGTGGCGCGTTGCAAAGAAAGATTTGGCATGACGTATATTATTGATGTCTTGCGCGGTGCCAAAAGTCAAAAAATTATTTTAAATCAACACGATGAACTTTCTACCTACGGAATTGGCAAAGATAAAACTATAGATGAGTGGCGAATGCTAGCGCGATCGCTTTTACATCAAGGACTATTAGAACAAACTAGCGATGGTTACTCTGTTTTGAAACTCAACGCCCACAGTTGGGAAGTAATGCGGCGACAACGCACAGTTTCCCTGGCTGTGGCTTTAGTACAAAATATTTCTTTGACACAAACAAGTGAAAAAGCTGCGGAAGCAGAAGTCTTAATGCAGAGATTGCGATCGCTCCGCAAACAACTTGCTGATGAACAATCTGTTCCACCTTATATTGTCTTTCAAGATTCTACCTTGAAATTGATGGCGCAGGTACAACCTAAAACAATGACTGAATTTGGTAAACTTTCCGGCGTCGGTACTCACAAACTCGCCCAATATGGCGAAAAGTTTCTCACAGAAATTCGTGCTTACCGCCAAGAAAAAGGTTTGGTAGATGCACCACAAGTTAATTTTACACCCTCTATTAGCTTACCTTCCGACACCGAAATCTTGACATTTCAATTGCATAAACAGGGTTTAAGTGTTACTGAAATTGCCCAAAAACGCAATATTCGTGCCACGACAATTATCCGTCATTTGGCAGATTTAATTGAAAAAAATCAGTCTGTAGATTTAAATCAGTTAGTATCTCTCGAACATCAGCAAAAAATTTGGCAAGTTTTAGAAGTGCTTGGTGATATTTCTTTGACGCCAATTCGAGAACAACTAGGCGAAAGCTACAGTTTTGACGAAATTCGCTTAGTGCGGGGTAAGTGGCGGCGCGAAAATCGTAAGTAATAATTTCAAGTTTTAGCTAATAATTTAGAATTCAGGTAGAAGGTAGTGCGTTAGAATGTTTTTTGCTCCTTTCGCCAAATATAAATTTTTTGCTGCCAAAACGTTTTAGACAAAAAGTGATAAATATTTAGATAAGCGATATATTGACTAAGCTAAAACACATATTCATTGCATAATCACTTGTGAGGTTCCTTGACTACCGACTGTTAACAGTCAACCGTCAGCTGTCAACAGCCAACACCAAAATATATGCTTTCTTAAATGTGAAATAGCTGATATACATCTCTCGAATTGCAATCTAGCTAAGTATTATTGCTCAAATCATCAGCTAACCAGAGGGGAACTATGACGGCAGAAGAACAACGGTTGCAAGAAGACCGCGATCGCAAAGCCTATTGGCGACGCTGGGGATCTTACGTGAGTAATCGGCAGTGGGGGACAGTGCGCGAAGACTATAGCCCCGATGGCTCAGCTTGGGACTACTTCCCCCACGACCATGCCCGATCGCGTGCTTACCGTTGGGGTGAAGATGGGATTGCCGGAATTTCTGACAATCATCAGCGGTTGTGTTTTGCGATCGCCCTGTGGAACGAGCAAGACCCAATCCTCAAAGAGCGGATGTTTGGCTTAACGGGTAATGAAGGCAATCATGGCGAAGATGTTAAGGAATATTATTTTTTTCTGGATAACACACCAACTCATGCATACATGAAATGCTTGTACAAATATCCGCAGCAGGCATTTCCCTATACACAGCTAGTAGAAGAAAACCGTCGTCGCAGCAAGCAGGAGGCGGAATTTGAATTGCTTGATACGGGTGTATTTGACGCAGACCAGTACTTTGATGTGTTCGTCGAGTATGCCAAAGCCTCTGCTGAAGACATATTAATTCAAATCACGATCGCTAATCGCTCTTCGGAAGCCAAGCCATTACATCTGCTGCCTTCGCTTTGGTTTCGCAATACCTGGTCATTCGATAATAGTGAAAAACCAGTGTTAAAGGTGCTGAAATCCGAGACAGATTTGAGCATCATTGAAGCGTCTCACCCTGGCATGAAGGATTATTGGCTCTACTGTCAAGGTGCAGCAGAACTTTTGTTTACTGAGAATGAAACGAATTTTGAGCGGCTGTACGGCGTGAAAAATGCCTCACCCTACGTTAAAGATGCTTTCCATGAATATCTAGTCCACGATCGCCAGGGTGCAGTGAATCCGAATCGGCTCGGCACAAAATTTGCTGCTGACTACAAATTGATGATTCCACCGGGAGGAGAGCAAACTGTACGCTTGCGGTTGGCAGATTCATCTGGAATTGCCGAACCATTTGGCGGGGAGTTCGAGCAAATTTTTGGCGAGCGGATCAAAGAAGCTGATGAATTCTACCAACGGATTACGCCGTTTTCTCTAGCTGACGACCAGCGCAACATCCAGCGTCAGGCTTTTGCCGGGATGTTGTGGAGCAAACAGTTTTATCTCTACATCATCGAAGATTGGCTCAAAGGTGATACGGCTACTCTAACTCCCCCCAATTCCCGTCGCAGTGTTCGCAATACTGATTGGCTACATCTGCATATTGATGATATTCTCTCGATGCCAGACACCTGGGAATATCCTTGGTTTGCTGCTTGGGATTTGGCATTTCACATGATTCCCTTGGCAATGATTGACCCAGATTTTGCCAAGCGACAATTGCAACGCCTGACACGGGAATGGTATATGCATCCGAATGGGCAGTTGCCTGCGTATGAGTGGAAACTCAGCGATGTCAATCCACCTGTACACGCTTGGGCAGTGTGGCAAGTGTATCAGATTGAGCAGAAATTCTACGGTCACGCTGACAAACAGTTTCTCGAACGTGTATTTCAAAAACTGCTGCTCAATTTTACTTGGTGGGTCAACCGCAAGGATGCCGACGGTAAAAATATTTTTCAGGGCGGCTTTTTAGGGATGGATAATATTGGCGTGTTTGATCGCAGTGCGCCGTTACCGACAGGCGGTGATTTAGAGCAAGCAGACGGCACAAGCTGGATGGCAATGTTTTGTATGAATATGCTGACCATTGCCCTCGAATTGGCTATGGATGAACCCATCTACGAAGACATTGCCAGCAAATTCTTCGAGCATTTTCTACGAATTGCAGCCGCGATGGATGGCATTGGTAAAGATGAACTTGTCCTTTGGGATGAAGAGGACGGGTTTTTCTACGATGCATTGCTCTTCCCAAATGGACATCATTGCGCGATGAAAGTGCGCTCGATGGTTGGCTTGGTGCCTTTGTTCGCAGTAGGAACACTCGAACTCGAAACTCTAAAAAAACTCACCGGGTTCACAGAGCGAACCGAGTGGTTTATCAAACATCGCCCAGACCTCACATCTGGAATTGCCTGTATGCACACCGAAGGCGAACACCAGCGCCATTTACTGGCAATTTTAAATACCAAGAAGCTAAAGCGCATCTTGAGCCGGATGTTAGATGAGCGCGAGTTTTTAAGTCCCTACGGAATTCGCTCTGTATCAAAATTTCATGCCGAGCATCCATTCATGCTGCGCGTCAACGACGAGGAGTATCAGGTAGATTACGAACCAGCTGAATCTACAAATAACTTATTTGGTGGCAATTCTAACTGGCGTGGGCCGATTTGGTTTCCGATGAATTATCTAATGATTGAAGCCTTACAGCAATTTTATCAATATTTAGGAGATGACTTCAAAGTAGAATGTCCAACTGGTTCTGGAAAATGGATGACGCTCAAAGAGGTAGCGATTGATTTGTCAAAGCGACTTGAACGGATTTTTCAACAAAATGCTGATGGCGCTCGACCTGTATACGGCGCTGTTGAGATTTTTCAGAACAATCCCCATTGGCAAAATTTGCTGACATTTAATGAATACTTTCATGGTGACAATGGTGCTGGCTTAGGGGCAAGTCATCAAACTGGCTGGACAGGAGTGATTGCAGAATTAATTCATCGGTGCGCCGAATCTTCATCGCTCGTTTAAGGTACTTTAAGAAAATAAAATATTATCCCTTAACACTCATTAATAATTATGATGATTGTTAAGGAATAATATTTTACACATTTGCAATGTTCGGATGAATAAAGAGGCTAAAAGAAAAAGTCCTCAAGCAAGTAAATTATAGTGTACTGAAATTGAATGGAAAAACAAATTTCAAGTAATGGATTAACTAAAGTCCAAGTACTGATTATGGCGATCGCAGCTGGTGTTTGTGTTGCTAACATTTACTATAATCAGCCAATCCTCAAAGATATTGCATCTTCTTTTGGAGTCAGTGAAAGCGAAGCAGGCAGTGTATCTGTGCTTTCGCAAGTTGGTTACGGTTTTGGGCTTTTCTTCTTAATCCCCTTGGGCGATAAAATTAATAAGAAAAAATTAATTCTTAGCTTACTAGCATGTTTGTTTTGTTTGTTAATACTGATGACGTTTGCCCAAAACATCGTCGAAGTTTGGATATTGAGCGTCGCAATTGGAATTGTAACCGTCTCAGCCCAGGTTATTCTGCCCTTAGCAGCAAGTATAGATAGAGTAACTACAGGTCAAACTGTAGGCAATATTTTTACTGGTCTATTGATTGGGATTTTAGGAGCAAGAGTTTTTAGTGGGTATATTGCTGAATGGTTAAGTTGGCGATATGTATATGTATTTTCGGCAATCATGATTTTAATTATTACTGTCTTACTAAATATATATTTACCCAATATAAAAAATGAATTCACTGGTTATTATTTAGAATTATTAAAATCAACACTTTACCAATTAAAACGTTTTTCATTATTAAGAGAAGCATCTTTAATTGGTGGATTATTGTTTGGTGTTTTTTGTTCATTTTGGACAACGCTAACTTTCCATTTAAGCGGAGCGCCTTTTCATTTTCAATCTGACACAATTGGGATGTATGGTTTTGTGGCGATCGCAGGTGCGTTGATGGCCCCAGTTTTTGGTAAACTAGCGGATCGAGGTAACTCCCAACGTTCCTTAACTTTTGCTGTATCGCTGGTGATTGCAAGTTTAGTGATTGCAAAAATTGCTTCTAGTTCAGCACTGGCGATCGCTGTTGCTGTATTGTTACTAGATGTAGGTGTACAGGCAACGCAGGTTACTAATGTCGCAAGGATATACACTCTAGATGCTCAATCCAATAGTCGCATCAACACCGTTTACATGACTACCTATTTTATCGGCGGTGCTGTGGGTACTAGCATTGGCCTATTATGCTGGAATCTTGGTGGCTGGAATTTGGTGACTTGGCAAATGTTAGTTTTTACTTTGCTTGCATTTTTTATTATCGCCAGACCTAAAATACTTAAAAAATAACCCCAACTTCTTTCAAAAGCCGGGGTTATATCGCTTTTAATTCTCACAAATCAAATAGATATCACTTTGTACTAATAACTATTGTTTTCTCCTCATCAAGGTGATATCTAGAAATCAGCGTCTTTTAAGAAAAGCTGGGCATTTCCGAGTTGGAATCTTGCAATGTTACAGCAGACGGTGATGTTACAGTGTTCTCCTTTTTAGCAGACATAATTACAGATAACAGCTTAGGTAGCGCTACACAAACAACAGTACTAAGTAGCGTCATGAATAAACCATCTATCAAACTCATTATCTTATCTCCCCCGTTTGCAAAACTTGTATTCACCATAATCATTAGTTTGAAGCAAAATTAGTGCAATTACTTAAAACTAGATTTTAGATTTCCTTTCTCAGATATAAGTTAAGTAAATAATATATTTTATTTAATGGTAACTATCAATTTTTAACTATTACCTTATTTTCTACTGTCAGGTAGTAGCCACTGCTGGCAGTATAATTATTAGCACTAGACCAGTGGTATGGATTCATTTAATTCTCTATTACATGAAGCTGTAACAAATGGATATAATTGGAAATTTGGAATATTGCAAAGACCGGAAAAACATATCATAGAAGACACAAAACTTTATCAGGTTCCTGAAGGTTTAGCAGAATTAGTCAGAGTGCTTGTAGGAATTCTGAGTAATAGTAATCTTAGTTGACCGAAAAGTTTTGCGTTAACGTACTCCTACGGAGAAGCAATCTAACAAGAGCCTCTCGTAGAGAAGCTCACCGTTCGCGTAGCGTCTCGTAGAGAAGGTATCACTATTAATTTGGAGAACACTTGGGACAGAAATCAGGACGAAATTTGCAGTATTGGCTACCCGTTAATGAGTAAGCTGTACAATAGGGAAAACTTGTAAGTTGAATTTTGGCTGGTTGAAATTCTGAATTGTTTGGCGACAATTGAGTAAGTTTAGTTTTATGAGCTAGAAAAATATCTACCAGTTTGGGTAGCACTATGCAGCTAGCAACGTTAACCAATGTTAGTAGTATAACGTCTGTGGAATTCATAGGTAATCATCTCCTCTGAAAATAGGCGATCGCTGTTGTCACTGCAAACACGATCCATAGGTTGCAGTCTATGTAAATTAATCTTAACATAAATTTTTGTAAATATTAAAGTTGGATTTCCTGGAATTATCGTACACAACAGGGAATGTGGATAATGAGCACGGTTATTGTAGCGGAATGACAAAATAAGCTAGAAAGCGATCGCTTGAAAATCTTGATTGTAAGGTGTTATGTCAAAAACTCAAACCGGGTCTTCTTTTTTATCTAATATCAGTGAGCGAGAACGCCAAGAATTAAAGAAGTTGGTAGATTACACAAATGTGAAATCGCTACCAGAAATTTGGCCTTTGGCAGCTGAGAAATTTGGTGATGTTGTTGCCTTGCACAGCCCCCATGCTAAACCAGAAATAGTAATTACTTATACTGAATTGGCAGAGAAAATACAATTATTTGCTGCTGGGTTACAAGCATTGGGAGTAAAAGTAGGCGATCGCATTTCTTTAATTGCTGACAATAGTCCCCGGTGGTTTATTGCCGATCAAGGTATCATGACTGCTGGAGGAGTTGATGCTGTGCGTAGCTCCCAAGCTGAAAAAGAAGAACTGCTGTTTATCATTGCCAACAGTGGTACTACAGCACTGGTACTAGAGGATTTAAAGACACTTAAAAAACTGCAAGACCGCCTCAACGATCTACCAATTCAATTTGTCATCTTACTTTCAGATGAAGCACCACCCACACAAACAACTTTAAAACTGCTAAACTTTTCCCAACTGTTGGAAATAGGAGGTGCAAATCATGATTTTGTGCCAGTTAAGCAAAATCGTGACGCCTTAGCAACTCTCATTTATACCTCTGGTACCACTGGCAAACCTAAGGGTGTGATGCTCTGTTATAGCAATTTGATGCACCAAGTGACAACATTTGGCACAGTATTGCAACCAAATCCGGGCGATACCGTTCTGAGTATCTTGCCTTCATGGCACAGCTACGAACGAACTGTTGAATATTACCTCCTATCTCAAGGTTGCACGCAAGTTTATACTAGCTTGCGTTCTGTAAAAGCAGATTTGAGACAATTTAAACCCAACTACATGGTGGGTGTACCGCGTTTGTGGGAATCAATTTATGAAGGAGTGCAAAAGCAGTTCCGCGAACAACCAGCCAAAAAGCAACGCCTAATTAAATTTTTATTAGGCATGAGCGAGAAATATATTAAAGCCCAGCGAGTTGCTCAGGGATTGGATTTAAATAATCTTCATGCCTCAGGTGGCGAACGATTAGCAGCTAAGATTCAAGCATCAGCTTTGTTACCCCTCCACAGCTTGGGAGAACGACTCGTTTATG
This sequence comes from Nostoc sp. PA-18-2419, assembly GCF_005869855.1. Taxonomy (GTDB): domain Bacteria; phylum Cyanobacteriota; class Cyanobacteriia; order Cyanobacteriales; family Nostocaceae; genus Nostoc. The sequence continues at coordinate 45,480 of NZ_SZNH01000035.1, forward strand.
CCAAAGTCCGGGAAGCCACAGGAGGAAAAGTCAAGCAGATGATTAGCGGCGGGGGTGCGCTTCCCAGACACATCGATAACTTCTTTGAAATTATTGGCGTGCAGATTTTGCAAGGCTATGGCTTGACAGAAACTTCTCCTGTGACTCATGTGCGTCGTCCTTGGCGAAATTTGATTGGTGCATCGGGGCTACCACTCCCGGCAACAGAAGCTAAAATCGTAGATCCTGAGACAAAAACGCCTTTGTCAGTAGAAAAGCGAGGCTTGGTATTGTTAAGGGGGCCGCAGATTATGCAAGGCTATTACCAAAATCCCGAAGCTACAGCCAAAGCAATTGACCCTGAAGGTTGGTTTGATAGCGGCGATATGGGTTGGTTGACACCAGAAAATGACTTAGTGCTAACTGGGAGGGCAAAAGATACGATTGTCTTGACGAACGGCGAAAACATCGAACCGCAGCCGATTGAAGATGCATGTTTGCGATCGCCCTACATCGATCAAATCATGCTTCTGGGTCAAGACCAGCGCAGCTTAGGAGCCTTAATTGTCCCCAATCTTGAAGCTTTAGAAAAATGGGCAGCAACTCAAAATCTGACGCTGGATACACAAGATCGCCCGACTGACTCATCCGGTGAAAAAATTGACCTAGAGAGTAAAATGATCCAGGATTTATTTCGCAAAGAATTAAATCGCGAAGTGCAAAATCGTCCAGGCTATCGACCAGATGACCGCATCGGGCCGTTCAAATTCATTCTGGAACCATTTTCTATCGAAAATGGCTTAATGACCCAAACATTGAAAGTTCGACGACACATCGTCGTGGAACGCTATCGCGATATTATTAACGGCATGTTTGCCTGATGATTCCACCTGCCAACTAATTAAGAGTGAACGTGAAATATTTATGGATGTCTCCAAATCTCATTTGCTCCTGAAACGCGTCGTCAACGTTAAAGTGATTGTTACTCCCCTGTGGAAAGAGGAAGTACAACAGCAGCTACAAGCACAGATTAATCAACTTGATCAGCAACTACAACAGCTAGACATTGAAGGACAAAGAGCGATTAGTGCAATTCAAAAGCAGAGTTTGCAACCACCCGGTCCTCAGACCCTCCAACAAATTGACAACATCCAACTCCAAGTCAATCAAAAGAAAAGTGAATTCCTAGAGCAGAAAAATCAGTTACTGCAAAACCTCCAGCAAGTGCAGTTTCTCCAGCAGGATCAAGAAGTCAACCAATTCCAAATGGAAGGCTTTTTCAAAGTAGAAACGGGAGATAACTTGATTAGTAAAATGCAGGTTGAAATTGTTCTGCGCGATGGCGTTGTCGAAGAAATTCGCGGCGACATTTAAATTTGTCATTTGTTCTCTGTTACAAAGTTCTGAGCGGAGGTTTCCTCCGCACCCTGCGGGAAGCCCTACAGGTTCGGGGGATCGCAATCGACGGAAACCGCCAAGACCGCGACCCCTTCACCGCAGAAGCCTCTACAGACTTTGCGCTTTATCTTTTGTCCTTTGCAAATGACCAATAACCAATGACTAATGACTAATGATTAATGACAAATCTGATTTAATTTAGCGTGGGTACGGCTTCCAGACCAACATTTCACCTGGGAGCCAGCCCAAATAATTTGCCAAACTGGAGGTGAACTAATAAAAAGCGATCGCCCAAAGGTCGTCATCTCCACTCGATATTTAACTGTACTAACAGAATTATTACCCTGCTTGATTTGTGTAATCATCACCAAGGCTTGATTTTGTTGTGGATAAGCTACCTCTACCTTTCGTGTTCCTCCCGCTGATGGTATATCATCAAAGGCATTCAACGCCAGGGTAGCAGGATCGCTACCTTGGAGAGATGAGTTGAGCCTTTCTATTGGTATAATTTTATAATCAGAACGTTCTGGGTATGCTACAACTTCGTGAGCCTGATGCATCGCTTTTAACTGCTGAGGTTGCCCATCAATATTGTTAACAATCCCCATTGATTGTTGGCGCTGGCTAATATAAACTCCGGCGCCAGCAGAGGCAAAGATAGTTGATACCACAATCAAAAACAATTTTAACTTTGCCGACATAAAAGTAAACACGAATTTCAAACAGGTTAATTACCAATTTTGAATTCTAGATTGAACTGTATCCCATGTCCTCTACCTGCAAAATTTCTATCTCTGGCGTTTCTCCAACAATGCGATGAATTGGAGCAAGCAGGGGAAACAGACGGGCAAAGGGTCAACGGTGAATTTTGCAAGTTGCTAAATCATCCTGCTTTCTCTGCAACGCCCTGTATCTTAAGCAGTAGTATGAAGAATATAAATCTATTTAATCTTTAGGGACTTCCAATTAAAAAAATATTTCATCCCTGGGGGACGCTACGCGAACGCCTTGAGGGCAGGGCAGCAGGGAGCAGGGAGCAGGGGGAGAGAAAGTCGTTTTGATGGGCATGAAATTGGATAATTTATTTTCTGGAAGTCCCTTAGCAATTTTATTTGATTGGTGAGACACTCGTGATGGTTTTTGAAAGCCAAGAACCAAAACGAGATATTGACTAAGCATTGAGGATAACTTTGTAATATAGACTTCTAAATCAGATTTAGGTTCCTCGGGTTATTAATCATTAGTCATTAGTCATTTGTGTTGTCTATCGATTATTAATTATTTCCCTGTGCCCCCTGCACCTGAAGCCCTCGTACCCCTTTGCTCCTCTGCACAGCCTAAAATATAAAATCTCCAGTCCAAAATTCTTTTATCAAGATACAATTCGATCTGATAAAAGCTGTTAAAGTCCATAAACCATTGATTCCCAAACCACCCTATGAGCATTCACGAAGTATTTATGCCGGCGCTAAGTTCTACCATGACCGAAGGCAAAATAGTCTCCTGGGTGAAATCGCCAGGGGACAAAGTGGAAAAAGGCGAAACAGTGGTGGTTGTAGAGTCAGATAAGGCAGATATGGATGTAGAAACCTTTTATGAAGGATTTCTTGCCCATATCATAGTTGAAGCTGGTGAAACTGCCCCGGTAGGATCTGCGATCGCCTTTATTGCCGAAACGGAAGCTGAAATTGAAAGTGCGAAATCTCTCACCAATTCCGGTGGTGCAGCTACTACCAGTGCCTCTTCCCCTGAACCAATCGCACCCGCAGCCGAAGACAGAACACCTGCCTTGGCGTCTCAAAATGGCTCTAACCACCGTGAAGGGAGGCTTGTAGCTTCACCTCGTGCCCGGAAGTTAGCCAAAGAACTAAAAGTTGATTTGACTACTCTCCAAGGCAGTGGCCCCCACGGGCGCATTGTCGCCGAAGATGTGCAAGGATTATCTAGTAAAGCCAAGCAACCCGCTGCTACGCCAGTTGCTCCAGCAACGCCTGTACCATCCGTTTCCCCAGTAGCGCCCCCTGCACCGCCTACACCAGCCACGGCACCTGCACCAGCTGTGGCATCTGTTCCCGGTTCAATCGTGCCTCTAACTACCTTCCAAAATGCGGTAGTACGCAATATGGTAGCTAGTCTATCTGTGCCTGTATTCCGTGTTGCCTACAGTATTACCACTGATGAGCTAGACAAACTTTATAAACAAATTAAATCCAAAGGCGTAACAATGACAGCCCTACTGGCGAAAGCTGTAGCGGTAACATTACAAAAACACCCACTTTTGAACGCTAGCTACTCAGACCAAGGAACTGTTTATCATTCTGATATCAACATTTCTGTAGCTGTAGCGATGGATGATGGCGGATTAATTACACCTGTGCTGCAAAATGCAGACGCAGTCGATATTTATTCTCTATCGCGTAGTTGGAAGTCTTTAGTAGAGCGTGCCAGAACAAAACAACTACAACCCCAAGAATATAACAGTGGTACTTTTACCCTATCTAACTTGGGGATGTTTGGTGTAGATACATTTGATGCGATTTTACCACCTGGACAAGGTTCAATTTTAGCGATCGGGGCATCTCGTCCGCAAGTGGTAGCAACACCTGACGGTTTATTTGCTGTGCGCCAACAAATGCAAGTAAATATTACTTCAGACCACCGAATTATTTACGGTGCCCATGCTGCTGCATTCTTGCAAGATTTGGCAAAATTGATTGAGACAAATGCTCATTCTTTGACACTGTAGTTTTGAAAAAACGCCAAAATTAAATGTTAGTGCTATTAGCGAAGTAGTTTGCCAAAGATTAGCGCTAACAACCAACAACATCGACGCTGAAATTTTTATCGACAAACTATGTAGAGATATGACAACACATATCTCTACATAAAGTTATGTCATCTCAAATATCACAGTGACATACGACAACACCTTAAAATATCTAGTTGAACAGTATCCACAAGATTTCATTCGCTACTTACTCGCATCTGAAGTAACGGATATTCAGATTCTCAAAATAGAATTAAACCAAGAACCAATCCGTGCTGACTCAGTAACCTTTTTGCAAACTGCCAATCAAATACTGCATTTAGAGTTTCAAACCTTACCAACATCAACTCCACCTTTACCACTGCGAATGCTCGACTATTGGGTGCGGCTGTATCGACAATACAATTGTGATATTGAGCAGGTAGTAATTTTTCTTAAACCCACAACTTCACAAGCAGCATTTATAAATCAATTTACTACCCGCAATACTACCCACCGCTACCGCGTCATCCGAATCTGGGAACAAGATCCACAACCGTTGCTAGTATCTCCTGGTTTATTACCTCTGGCAATCTTAGCCCGAACAGATTCTCCTCAAAACTTACTCCAACAGGTGGCAGTTCAAGTGAGTATGATTGAAGAAGCAGCCACCAAACAAACTATTTCGGTATGTAGCCAACTTTTAGCAGGGTTAGTATTTGAACCAGAACTCATTCATCAGTTTTTGAGGAAAGAAAATATGAGAGAATCTGCTATTTATCAAGAAATTCTTCAAGAGGGACTTCAAGAAGGAAGAGAACAAGGTATACAAGAAGGTATAGAACAAGGAAGACAATCACAACTGAGGCTAGTGATAGGTTTATTAACTCGTCGCCTTGGTTCAATTAATTCTCAGTTACAATCTCGGCTACAAGAGTTATCCTTAGCTCAGTTGGAGGACTTGGGTGAAGTCTTACTAGATTTCGCTACTAAAGCTGATTTAATTAATTGGCTGAATACAATAGAAAGTTAGAGTTTGCTCTAAACCTTTTGACCTGTTACAAAAAAAGTCAGATTTTCATACCAAGCTCCTTGCTCAGTTGCTTCTGCTTCAATTTTTTGACGATACTCTGCTTTTAATTGTGCCATTTGCTCTGACGAAACCTTTAATAAGGGATTTTCTCTAGGATGAAACCATCCTCCATTCCATTCTCTAGCTTGTTCTAAATTGTGGTAGTAACCTAGTTGTTGGGTGTTCACTTCAATATTTGTAAAACCAGCTTCTGCAAGTAGATGATGACACTTTTCTGGAGTGCCTGTTGGCTCGTTGATACTTGTCAACATAATGCCTTGTTTGCCACAAATTTTAATAATAAGTGGCGCTCCACAAGATTCTTCAGAGCAACAAGAAAAACCGAGAACTCCTCCTGGTTTTAGATAACAGTACCATTTACGGAGAGCAGCAGGAATATCTTTAAAATATACTATGGCTGTAGAACAAAAAATAACATCAAAACTCTCATCATAAAAGTGAATATACTCAGCATCGGCTTCAATTAGTTCAATATTTTGCAAGCCTAACTCTTCAATTTTTTGTTGTGCCTGAGCTAGCATCCCTGAAGAAAAATCTACTCCAGTAACTTTACCCTCATCACCGATAATTTGTGCAGTAGCAATGGCAATAATACCCGTACCTGTTGCTATATCTAATACTTTTTGTCCCTTTTGCAGTGGAACTAAGTTTAGTAAAGGGAGAGCGCGATCAATTGTATAATCGTTGTCGTAGCTAGTTCTGCTATCAAAGAAATCAATTACTTTTTTCTTATACTGTTGTTCGTATTCATTATTTTGCATAATACTCTCAATTTTTACTGCTCAATTATAAAAATAATTTGTGAGTGAAACTTCTGTCTTCTGAAAACGTGCTTTCAAAATGTTGAAATCTTGCAAAATCCAAAAATTTATATCATTTTTCTATATGCTTTTGGTGTGATTCCTACATGCTTATGAAAAATAGTAGTAAAGTTGCTTTGGCTAGAACAGCCAACTTGAAGTGCAATTTCGATAATAGGTAACTGGCTATAAGTAAGTAAATACTTAGCTCGTTCAATTCGACATTTAATGATGTATTGATGTGGAGAAATACCCATTAAACGTTTAAACCAACGACAGAATGAATAGGAACTCATATTCACTAGAGTAGCCAGTTCTATCAGCTTTAATTCTAGTGCTAAGTTATCATAAATATAATCAATTATCTGCCGTAATTGACGCTCAGAAAGATTGACCTCAAACTCTAAATTTAGTTGCTGTGTTTTAGAAAAAGTTTTGAGGAGATGGACTGCTAGAGCAGTAGCAACTGATTCACCATATAGTTTACCAGATGGACATCCGGCTTCAAGCTCTGCTTTGAGTGCCATTCCCAGATAAAGAATTTGCCGATCGCAGACTCCGCGCTGTGGGATAATTTCAATAGTGCGATAGCTCCCAATGATCGCATCATCTAATACTCTATTAAATAAACTGGAATCAAAAGAGACTAGGAGAAATTTTATTTCCTGATGCCAACGTGCTTGAGTGGAAATCCCCTTTGGAGTGACGTTAACCAAACCTCTTCTCATCTGCGTACTGTGTAACTTTCCACCTSCCAGTCGCCAGTCTATTTGGCAAGAATTACCAAGCCAAATATTAATGCTGTGTTGCTGCAAACAAAGCTCTGGACATTCAAATGCAGGTAAATGATGCTGTTCAAGCACAATCTCGTTCCAGTGATTAGTGCTGGATAAAATAGGAGGTTTGCTGCTCATCGGCACAATATTTCCGCTTGCCACATCAATGGCTGAAAGTTGTCCAGATTTCATGTTGCCTACTAACTTCTGAGCTACTACAAAAAAGATAGTAAGCTAATGCGTGACACAGTTACACGATTAATTTATTTTCGCTAGCGCTAGCAGATGGCTTTATTTGCTCAGTCAGATTCACTTAAAATAATCATTTATTCCTCAGCGTACCTCTGCGTTTACAAAAGAAAAAAGTGGGCATTGCCCACCCTACTTATTTATCCTTTCACACACATAACTTGTTTGAGTGTTGCGACAACTTCAACCAAATCTGCTTGATTTGCCATCACTTGTTCTATCGGTTTATAAGCACCGGGAATTTCATCCAATACCCCAGTATCTTTTCGGCATTCTACACCTTGAGTTTGCTCAATTAAATCATCAAGAGTGTAGACATTTTTAGCTTTATTTCTAGACAATAATCGACCTGCACCGTGAGAACAAGAACAAAAGCTGTGGGCATTACCTTTACCTTTAACAATGAAAGACTTTGCCCCCATTGAACCAGGAATAATGCCGTAATCTTCTGTTTGGGCGCGGACTGCACCTTTGCGAGTCACATACACATCCTCGTCAAAATGCACTTCTTTTTCAGCGTAATTGTGATGACAATTGACCTGCAATAAAGGTTTATTCGCCTTTCCACCTACAAGATGCTTCTCGACTATGTGCTTAAAACGGGCCATCATCACATCGCGGTTGACACGCGCATACTCTTGCGCCCATTGCAAATCACGCCAGTATGCATGGAATTGTGGGGTTCCAGCTACAAAGTAAGCTAAATCAGGGTCAGCTAATTTATTACCTGCCATCTTCGCTAATTCTTTGGCTGTATTAATGTGACACTGAGCTAGATTATTGCCGATGTTGCGCGAACCAGAATGCAGCATTAGCCAAACTTGATTCTCTGTATCGAGGCACACTTCAATAAAATGATTTCCTCCACCTAGAGAACCCATCTGTTTCATCGCTTTGCCTTGCAGGTCTTGCACGCCGCGATGCAAGTCCTTAAAATCATTCCAGCGTTGCCAGTTGGTGACAGATTTTTCAACGTCTTTGTTTTCGTTGAACCCTGTAGGAATTGCTGCTTCAATATCTAAGCGGATTTTTTTCAGCTTACCTTCGAGTTGTTCGCCAGTAAATGGCGTTTTGATAGCACTCATACCGCAACCCACATCCACGCCCACAGCAGCAGGTATAATCGCTTCTTTGGTCGCGATTACAGAACCGACTAAGGCACCTTTACCTAAGTGGACATCTGGCATTAAGGCTACATGCTTAAACACAAATGGCAGGGATGCGACATTCTTTGCCATTTTGGTTTCTTCTGGCCCTAAAGGGTGATTTGCCCAGGATAAAACGGGTGCTGGTGTGGTAATTTCTAACTTTTCGTAGGGCATAATTTTTTATTTTGGATTTTTAATTTTAGTTTTTAGATTAGGAATTTGGCATTAGGTGGTTAAAGGGACAGGGGGAGATGAAAAGCGAGGGCGCGAATAATAACTCCTCAGTTAACAGTCAACACTCCCAATGCCCACCGAATAAAAAGCGTATACTACAATTGTAATATAAAATTTTCCGGTCTCAACCCGATCGCCACACAAAGAAAAGATGTATTAAAATTTGTAAAGGAAATCACTCTAATTAAAACAGTCTTTACACTTCTGACACATATACCTATGGCAGTGCGTCAAGATACAATCTGGGAACGTTTTTTATCCCCTGTAGCGCGTTTTTTTATTGATGAAGATGGGTTGCGCCGTTATCAAGAAAGTATTGATTGGGAGAAAGAAGGCGATCGCTTTCGCCGAGCTGATGTCATAATTCCATCGTACTACAGCGAACAAAACTTTCACGGGATTGCAGGGGGATATCTCACTTCTGGTGCAGCAGTGACTTACGACCCCATAACCCAATATGTTCTGCTGCCTAACGAAAATGTTATCCGTCAGGCTTTAATTGATACCATTAAAGTAAAACCACGACGCATACTTGATTTAGGTTGCGGTACGGGTTCCACTACTTTAATGTTAAAACAGGCTTTCCCCGAAGCTGAAGTTATTGGTTTGGATTTCTCACCTTATATGTTGGTAAGGGCAGAACATAAAAGCCAAGCTGCTGGTTTAGATATAGTCTGGCGACACGGGAATGCTGAGAAAACTGGTTTGAGTGATGCTTCCTTTGATTTGGTGACAGCTTCTTTACTATTTCACGAAATACCAGATGCGGTGTCATTAGCAATTTTGCGAGAAAGCTTCCGGTTGCTGGTAGCTGGAGGACAAGTGTTAATTCAAGATGGCAATCAAAAAACTCTGCGTCAATTAGATTGGCTCAGTGACCTTTTTGAAGAACCATATATTCGTGAGTATGCCAATGGTAGCGTCGATGCGAATATGGGTGCAGCAGGGTTTGAAGCAGTGCGAACTCAAGATGTGTGGTGGATAAATCAGGTAACTACCGGTATTAAACCGATAGCCGCTGAAAATCCTCGCCAATATTCTGTAACGTCGATAGACACCACAATAGATAATAATAATTTGGAGGGACTTGGATCGCCAGCGTTTGGCATAATCGCATGAGTTTAAAGGCAGTTCTCTTTGATTTTAATGGTGTCATCATTAACGATGAGCCAATCCACCTGCAACTGATAGATGAGATTCTCATTCAAGAAAATCTCCAACCCCAGCGGGTGGATGAGCGACAAGCTTCTTTAGGACGCAGCGATCGCGCTTGTTTTGGGCAACTACTCGCTAATCGTGGTAGAGTAGGCAATGAAAACTATTTAACTCAGATGCTGTACCGCAAAGCCCAAGCGTATGTGGTCGAACTAGAGAAAATTGAGAAACTGCCTTTATATCCAGGTGTTGAAGACTTGATATTTCAAGTGCGCTCGCGGAATCTGAAATTAGGATTAGTCAGTGGGGCTTTTCGCAAAGAAATAGAATTGGTACTCCAGCGAGCTAAACTAGCCGAACATTTTAAAATTATCGTCGCGGGTGATGACATCACTGCTAGTAAACCAGAACCCGATGGTTATCTACTGGCAGTAAAAAAATTAAACCAAGAATATCCAGAATTAAATCTGCAACCGCAAGAGTGCCTAGCAATTGAAGATACACCAGCTGGTATTCAAGCAGCAAAGCGATCGCATATGCAAGTTGTGGGTGTCGCAAACACTTACCCCTTCCATATGCTTCAGCGCTGCTGTAACTGGACTGTTGATTACCTCAGTGATTTGGAACTAGAACGCGTGCAGAAAGTTTATTCCCAAAAACAGCCCCAGCCATCGGTTACTGAATGTTAAAATATTCATTGGTGAATTAATTAAGGGGAATTAGCTCAGTTGGTAGAGCGCTGCGATCGCACCGCAGAGGCCATCGGTTCAAATCCGTTATTCTCCATGTGTCCATTAAATAATTATTATCAGTTTTAAAGAATTAATGTCCAGTTTTACGAAGTTCAGCGGCATAAGTTAGGCATTTTCAAGGCTTTGAACAATCAAATCAGTTTTAAAGAATTATTGTCCAAAATCAATCTGTAAAACTTGGCTATATATTTAGCCTCTAAATTTAATATATTAGAGCAAGCCCAAGGCTCTTTAGTTACAAAAGTAGCTTTAAAGCACTTTATTTTAAGTGTAATTACAAAATTTACTACCTCTTGTTTTGCTGTTTTCACCCAACCAGAAGCTACATTACTATAAAATAGCTGCGTTTTGCGTGCGATTACAGCGCTCCTTTCAACCCTCCTAATAACTTAGTACAGCTTTGCATTAATACGAGCGCGAATTTCTCCATTCAGATTTTAGCCATCGCCAAACTGTTGAAGTTAGGTAGAAAAAGCGAAGCTCGTTCATGAAATACTTTTACAGAGGAGCAAGCCTACACTATAACCACTACTGTGACACTACGAGTACAAATCCTCAAGGACAAATTTAATCAAAGCTCTCGGTGATGCCAGAAAAATGTTCAGCGAGAAAATCTACGAAAGTACTTATTTTGGGTAATAGGTATCGCCGATTCGTATAGACAGCATAAAGAGATGAGGTTGCCAACGTGTAGTCCAGCTTCAGCACCTCCAATCGTTGGCTGGTAAGATCATCTTCAATCAACCACTTAGGCAAAACCGCCAACCCCATACCGGCTAGGGTTGCCTGATACAGCATGGTAGTGTTGTTGGAGCGGATCGAGACTGGCAGTTTGACTGTCTTCCGCTCGTTAGAACCCTCAAAGAGTATCTCATCGGCAAACTGCGAGTAATAATAGCTGATGCTTACATGCTTCGACAGTTCGTTGGGAGTTTTTGGGTATCCATTTTTTTGCAAATAGTCAGTTGAGCCAACCAACATGAGTTGAATTGGGCAAATGCGTCGCGTGAGCAGTGAAGAACCGGGTTCCTCAGGCGTGACACGTAACGCCAAGTCAAATCCTTCTTTCACCAAGTCTACCAACCGATCGTTCAAATTCAGATCTAGCAAAACGTCTGGATAGCGAGAGCGGTACTTCGCCAAGGCTTTAGTGAATAACGGGTTAGCAAACCAAACTGGGGCGCTGATCTTGAGTACGCCACGCGCGACGACGGCTGATTGCCTCACCGTTGCCTCTACCATTTCCAATTTATCAAGTATTTCCCGGCATTGCTCATAATAGACCCTTCCGGCCTCGGTTAGACTTAAGTGTCGGCTGGTTCGATTCAACAAACGTGCGCCAAGGTTTCGTTCCAAGTGCATCACATGCTTGCTGGTCATGGCTGTGGATAAGTTGAGCCGTTCAGCGGCTGCCACAAAACTTCCCGATTCCACCACCTGAAGCAATACTTTCATGCTCGTTAAGGTGTCCATCGTAGTTCTAAAGTTTCCTAAGAAGAAAGATAGCATCAACAAAATGATACTTGTACAACGATCAAAAATGAATGTAATTTGAGGAAGACTGGCAGTATCAAATAGCTGAGCAAGTAAATAGCGATGACTGAACCAACAAAGGGGGGTATTCTATATTTTTTGCTCTTCGCCTGAAGAATTTATGCATTGGACGTTTCAAAAGTCTTAACAACAAATCTAGAACACTATCAACTCATCGACCGCCCACAAGAATTTCAGCGTAGAGGAGAATTTCAATGTCTCAGAACAACGAACTCACAGCGATCGACCGCTTTACCATCTTCGAGCAGTTGAATATGCATCAGCGATGTATCGACAAGGGTTGGGGGCGCGAGCAGGCCGACCTCTACAACCGCCTTTACTGGCCGGAGGGCAAATTCCACGTCTACGACCTACGTACTTCAACCTTCGAGGGTTTTGAGGGCATGAAGCAGATGTTCGACTACGCACACAGTGTCTTCCCGATGGACAAGTGGTTCCACTCTATGGGCGCGTTTGAAATTTTCGGATCGGGTGACAGGGCCGAAGCGCACTGGCGATGGTTCGTGTACTGGAAGGCTGAACACGTCGGAATCGTTTCGACTGGCACCTACGACGACATCTTTGAACGTCGCGATGGCGTTTGGAAGTGTCTGGAGCGCACCTCCAAGAGCGATCCCAACTGGCCGGTAGACTTGTTCCAGCCCTTCATCGAGCGCGCAGACATCGCCTTCAAGGCGTCCTGATAGTGAGACTTTTGTAGGTTAGGTGGAGCTTCGCGAAAGCCGTCTACATATCGCTCATGGAAATGCGCGTAAATTGTTTTCACTCTAACTAAAGGTTAAACACCAAGAAAACCGTTGTGTTGTGAGTGAGGTAAATCCAACCACTGATGGGAGTCGTTTATGGCACATAGCACAGTTGGCACTCATGTAGTCGTTGAGGATGCAGCTTCTCTGGCTGAAGCGGTTCAACGTACACATGTTGTAATCGAGGTGGCTGGTCGCCTTCATGACTTAGAGAAATTTACACTTCTTGAAGGCTCAAGTTTGGTGGGTACAACTTCTGAGGCAGAATTGGTCTTCAAGCCAGATTCAGACGGTATAGCGCTCACGGCAAATAACACCCTCCAGAACCTAACCCTCCGATCAGATCCGAGCCGATTAACGCTCAGTCTGGAACCGACAACGACTACCCTTGAACAACTCAAGTTGCAGCATCTCGTCGTCTACGGTCGGCTGCACTTGGAATCCAGTATTGTGATGACCGCTGACCTTGTGCTCACTGACGTTCAAGTGTATGACGGCGACAGCACCTCAGCGCTGCATCGTCCAGTCGGTTACGGCGTAGAGGTCGTTCCGGGTTCCCTAACGATCTACAACCGCTGTACCGATCCCCAAAGTCGCTGGACACTGCGTGCCGAAAACCTGTCAGGGGGAACGCGAGATGTGCCGTTGAGGGGTAGCGGCATCTTTATTTTTGGCGGCATGACTGTTCCCGCAAACGCTGATCCTCAAAGTGGACCAGCGCCCAGTTCTCCTGGTGGCATGATCGACCTGAAATTATTGACCACAGGCGAAATCCATACTAATGGCAATATCCCGGCTGGTACTGGCAATCTGATCTCAGGCGGGGTGTTCGTTGGCTCAGGCGTGAAGGCTCAACAAGTGATCAATAACAGTCCTGTAACAACTTACGGGACAAATGACATGGTGTTGGATAACTGGGGCAATGTCCGTCTTTGGCTTGCTCGGCAGTCCATTACATCTCATGGAACCAGTGGAATCGGATTCGTGAATTTTGGAGATTTGCAGACTCTAATTGTGCAAGGCGACCTGGCGACCTATGGCGAAGGGGCGCGGGGGTTCAATCTATATGACGGAACCTTGGCTTATGCAGAATTCAAAAGCATTACCACTCATGGCAATGGCTCGATCGGGATACAGACCAGTAAACCATTTGGCAATATCCTCGTGCTTGGGGACGTGATCACAAAAGGTGGTAGGGGTAACAGTTTGGTGCGTGGCGTGGTCGTACAGCTTGACGCGCACGCCCTAAGTCTCAAACCGGGCACAAGTGGAAAAGAGATCATTGTACTGGGTCGAGTCGAGGCTCAAAGAGAGGAAATTACCTCATTGGATTTCGCTGCTCCAGCCAGCACAGTTGAATTCATTACGATTGGTGGTCAGCAGTATGTCGATGGAGCGTCAATAGAGTAGGAATTGTAATTACCCAAAGGTAAGTAAGGGTTTAACGCTGAAACAGCGCGATCGCAGTTCAGCATTCCAAGCGACTACAAATCTTTTACTTGGTAATATTCAAAATTTCGATCACCAGTGATTGATGAAATGCCGATCCATTTTATGAAAAGGAGTACGTCACAATGGCAACGATGAAAGCAATCCGAATTCATGCTTACGGCGGGGCTGAAAACCTCAAGTACGACGAAGTACCCCGTCCTGAGCCGCAAGCAGGGCAAGTCCTCATTCAAGTGTATGCAGCAGGCGTAAATCCAATCGATTGGAAGATTCGTGAAGGGTTTTTCCAACAAATCTCTGATTATTCGCTGCCCGTGATTGCTGGCGCTGATGTGGCTGGTGTTGTTGCAAGTGTGGGCGATGGTGTCACCACACTGCAACCAGGACAAGCGGTTTATGGAACAGCAGACATGGCGCTTTCAGGAGCCTATGCTGAGTATGCAGTGGGCTATGCAGACGCGATCGCCCAGAAGCCAAAAACGCTCGATTATATTCACGCGGCTTCTGTCCCAATTGTGGCAATAACCGCATGGCAAGCATTGTTTGATGGTGCAAATCTCCAGCCAGATCAGAGCGTGCTGATTCATGGTGGCGCGGGTGGAGTAGGTCGCTATGCAATTCAGCTTGCCAAGTGGAAGAGGGCACGAGTCATTGCAACGGCATCGGCAGCCAACCTTGATGATCTGAGAAACCTGGGTGCCGATCAGGCGATCGACTATGCGAGTCAACCGTTTGAACAGCAGGTAAAAGATGTAGATGTAGTGCTTGATTTGGTTGGTGGAGAAACGCAAGCGCGATCGTGGCAAATCATTCGTCCCGGTGGCGTTTTAGTTTCGACACTTGGTGTGCCTGAATCAGGTATTCCACAGGGCATTGAAGCGGTTCCTGTTTTCGCCAATCTCAGAGCAAATTCCCAGCTCCAGCAGATTGCTCAATTGATTGATGACGGACAGATCAAAGCGTCTATTGAGCAAGTTTTTGAACTGGCAGAAGCCGCTAAAGCACAGGAAGTTAGCCAGCACGGACATCCACGCGGCAAGCTGGTTTTGCAAGTCGTTCATCCAGCTTGAGGCAGGCTTTTGTACAACTTTGGTTCATCGAACTTTTTTCCTGTAAGGGCGAAGCATTCGGGCAAGGGACTTCCAAATCAAAAAATATCCCATCGTTTTTAGGGCAGGGGGCAGGGAGCAGGGGGAGAGAAAGTCGTTTTGATAGGCGTGAAATTGGATAATTTATTTGTTGGAAGTCCCCAAAAATCTCTATTTCGATGGGTTATTAACCAAATGCTTCGTTCCTACGCAGAGTGTATTTTAGGCAAAGTTCATTAACGAAATCTTTGGAGTTATTGCTTAAAAAATGCGAACCAGACCCGTTGGTTTATCACTTGAAAATTTCTGCAACACAACCAATCAAGGCTGAAGATTACCCGCTAATCGAACAAGAGTACCTTGAGCTTTGACTATGAGTAGAAACTTAGTTATGTAGAAAAGTAAGGAGCGGCTATTATGGCAGCAACGACAGATAAGAAATCCTCAGCACCAAACATTGAACTAGGAACACCCGCACTGAACTGGATTGATGGCGAGTGGATTGATTCAAAAAAGCATACTGATAGCATCGATCCAGCTACAGGCAAGGTGATTGGAACTTATGCAGATGGTGGGCGTGACGAGGCAGTTCAGGGAGTTAATGCTGCGGTGCGGGCGTTCCGAGAATCAGACTGGAAGGAAAATCGGGGACTTCGTGCGCGAGTGCTGAATCAAATTGCCGATCGCTTTGAAGCCCGCAGAGATGAACTGATCGCGATTCTCTCGCTTGAAAACGGCAAAGTCCATGACGAAGCAGCATTTGAAGTCGATATGATTCCCAGCAAATTTCGATACTGGGCATCGGTTGTGCTGACGGATTATGGACGGGCGATGGAAGTCCAACCTGGACGCCTTTCGTTTGTGACTCGATCTGCGATCGGAGTTGCTGGAATCGTCGCACCGTTTAACTCGCCGCTTGTCCTGACTGTGCGTTCTCTGGCACCTGCTCTTGCTGCTGGTGTTACAACTGTTATTAAATTGCCGGGTAATACAGCACAAATCAACTATCTGTTTAGTAAAACCCTCGCTGAAGCTGCCGATTTACCGAAGGGCGTGATTAATGTCTTTAGTGAAAGCAAAGGTAGAGGCGGATCATCTTTTCTGATGGAGTCAAAGGATGTTCGAGTGATTAGCTTTACAGGAAGCACAAAGACCGGGAAAGCAATTTCCGCAACAGGTGCGGCGACGCTCAAGCTGTTTCAAACTGAACTCGGTGGTAAGACCCCGATGATCGTCTTTGATGATGCCGATCTGGAAGCGGCTGCACCCAAAGTTGAGAAGGCACTCACGACTTTTGCAGGTCAATTCTGCATGACAGGTTCTCGCCTTTTGGTACAGCGTGCTGTTGCCGATCGCTTTCGCACGCTGATCGCCCAGCGACTGGAAAACGTTAAGACAGGACCTGCGTCCGATCCGTCCAGTGATATGGGACCTCTGATTGATCAGCCGAACGTCGCTCGTGTTGACAAGATGGTGGAGGAGGCGATCGCCGCGGGCGCTAAGGTGCTTGTACGCGGCGGCCCAATTGTTGAAGGTCCACTCGCCAGTGGTGCATTTTACCGTCCGACTCTGCTGGAAGTGACCGATCCGAAAATGACGATTGTTCAGGAAGAGGTTTTCGGTCCAGTCCTCACCATGCAAATCTTCGATACTGAGGCAGAAGCGGTGCAGCTGGCAAACGATAGCGAGTATGGCTTGGCTGCAAGCATTTGGACTCGCGATGTTGACCGCCCATTGCGCGTCGCCCGCGAGATAGATGCAGGCACGATCTGGATCAACGATTGGGCGATCGTTTGGGACGAGTTTGAGGAAGGCGGATTCAAGCGTAGCGGCAACGGCAGGCTGAATGGTCTGACAGCGATGGATGAATTCCTGGAGTACAAACACATCGCCTTCAACTCAGGCACGATCTCTGGTGCTGGCATTTCTGCTCAATAGTCGAGCTCGAAGCCAAGTTTTGAGTTCTTCCTAAATAAGCTTCACAACCATCAAACCTAATAATCAGGTTCGCTTAAGCGACCTTACAAGAACATATATGTCAAGTAGCCCGTAGAAATCGTTTAAGCCCTTCTCAAAGACCCTACCAACCCTGAGGTCGTCAACTGGCTCGTCTCCCCTGACACTGTCTACGTATCGCTCAACTACGATGATCCCGACTTGAAAAAGCTCATACCTTGGGCAGACACCCATAGGAACCAAGTGAAGACTAATTATGAACGGAATCAATAAACGCCTGAGTTTGACTTTGTCTGCCGTGTTACTTGCTCTTGCTCCACTCAGTGCAATAGCTCAAGAAGTCAGTCCACCATCGATAGATACACCAGCTGCCATGTCCAAGCTGGTTCTCGCTAGGGTAAAAGAGCAGCGTCGCGGGCAATATGCCTATCCAGCGGGGTTTAACCCTGTTCTGTCACTCTCCGAAAACATTTGCCATTTGTGAATTCTAGAGCTTTTATCTACCAGGCGATCGCTCGATTATTTTCTAATAACAAATACAAGACCTATTTTTTCTAATAGTAAAGCCTGTATTGACCGACTGATATAGCTTTCAAAGATTGGCTACTCGGAAAGTGACAAAAGAGGGTTAAGAGTGACTACGTGGAGAGTAACGGCATCAAGCTGCACTACGTCAGCGCCGGATCGGGCAGTCCCATCGTGTTTGTCCACGGTTTTGGTTCGACCTGGAAAATGTGGGAACCCGCCCTGAAAGCATTTGCTGGCACGCACCAGGTCATTGCCATCGATTTGCCCGGACTTGGGCAATCGCAAGCCTCCCAGACTGGGTATAGCGCACAGGCTCTCTCCAGCTATCTGTTGACAGCCATCAATAAATTGACGAGAGAACCCATCATATATGTTTCCCATGATCTGGGCAATACAGCCTCTTATCCAATGGTCGCCAACAACCAGGATTACATCAAAAAAGTCGTATTCATGGATTCGCCAATTCCGGACAAGGCGATGTGGACTTATCCGGGCTACACCCCGAAAGGTCCTGGCCTTGGTTGGCATTTCGGCTTTTTTAGCTACGGGGATATCGCCGAAAAATTGATATCGAACGACCCTAAACTGTTTATGGCTTACTTTATACAAAGCTATGCCGGGAAAAAGGATATTTTCACTGATGCGTTACTCGACGAACTAATTAAGCCTTACTTGAGATCGAAAATTTGCACGCTGCTTTTAGCGGCTACTACAGATTTCACTCTGAATCCATCAAACAGAACCAAGCGCTGCTATCCGCTAATAAGCTGATTAGAATTCCATCCATGTCGATCAGCGGTGGCAAGGGCGTAAAAGACGTATTGCCCAAGCAAATGGCGGCACGTTTCGTGGAAGATAAAAAGAAATTCAGGGCTGTGATCTTGCCGGAATCTGGTCATTGGCTGATGGAAGAATCCGGCCCTGAGGTAATTGCTCTTCTAGCTGAATTTATCAAAGATTGAATGCGTCTTCCCCGCGATTCGCGGGACCCGAAGAGTTCTTCCGAGGCACGACTTGCCGCAAAATCACTACTAGAAACCAACTGTAACTGAAAACGAACACACCCATGTCAAACATCAACGTTGAAATTGTGCAGGAACTCCTCAAAGGTGCCACCAAGCCTGAGGTCGTCAATCGGCTTGTAGCCCCCGAAGCCATCTACGTATCACTCACCTATGATAATCCCGACCTAAAAAAGCTTATGCCTTGGGCAGGCACGCATAAAGATGGTCCGGCCAGCGTCCTCAAAGTTTTCCAGGAGCTCAACACTTTTTGGATGATTGAAGACTTAGAGGTTCAAGATGCCTTTGGCGAAGGCGAGAACGTAGCGCTCTTCGGCACCTTCACCACCCACTCGGTAAAACTTGATAAAAAGTTTACCTCTCCCTTTGTTTTCTTTGCGAAGGTCAAGAACGGCTTGGTCACATACATGCAGTACATGGAGGACACTTTTGGCACAGGTTCGACCTTCCGATCTGGTGGTACCTGGACATTCCAGGGCAACCCAGACGGCAGCGAAGTATCAGTGCCGTAGCAAAGTGTCCCAGGTGAATGACAGGCTTGAAAAGCTGAAAAGTCTGTGGTTTAAACAGTCTGCAATTGAAGAGGATAGTGCGATCGCTTCCTACTTTCCAAGATAACCGAAGTGCGATCGCTACCTGTACTGAATAAATCGGTAGTATGCCTAAAATACCTAAGTATGAGCCCTGTCTGTTGTATGCTCATAATCCTTATCTAGTTTGTGCTGTCCATCTTGATGGGCCAAAAGGCGACATCTGCTTAGACTTCTGAGAAGACTCAAACGCCCAAGCCGAGGAACTGTGGCAGCAACAGGGAACAGCCTACTACAACGGTGAGTTGATTGTGCAACTACAGCAACGTTGGATACAAGAGCAACAGTTAGAGTTGTTTAAGGCGTTGTTACATGAATAAGGAAAAATCCCTAGCTGTCTAAATGGTATACAAAGCAGGTAAGCTAATATTGCACCTAGCAGCAGTAAAAAATTAATAATAGTAAAGTTGCCTCGGCATTGCCCATAACGGAAATTCAGTAATAGCAAACGAATAATCTTAGAATGTTCGCTCATCGAATGTGTTCATTGTGGAGCAGAATTAGCGCTACGCAGATCAAGGCATATGCGTAAAATAGTTCAAACAATGGATGGTGCAGTGTTTATGGCAGGTAAGAGTAAAGAATGTACCAATCCCAGTTGTACAGATTTTGGCAAACATTACTACGTGACTGGGGTACCAAAATAGAGTCTGCTATACAGTACCTATGGGCTAGATGTGTTGGCATTTATAGGATGGCAACATGAGCATAAGCATCAACAATTGGTAGAAATTCATATTAAACAATCCGGTGTTGCATAATAGAGGGATGAATTGAGGTCATCTACTGTGCAATGTCCATACTGTGAGTCTACGGAAATTAGAAAGAATGGAAAACGGAGAGGTAAACAAAATCACATCTGTAATAACTGCGAGCGCCAATTTATTGATGTGTACGATCCGCCAAAAGGATACTCAGAGAAACTTAAACAAGAATGTTTAAAAATGTATCTTAATGGTATGGGTTTTCGTGGGATTGAACGGGTTAAAGGTGTACATCATACTACTATAATTTCTTGGGTAAAACAAATAGGAGAAAAGC
>NZ_SZNH01000036.1 GCF_005869855.1 Nostoc sp. PA-18-2419
ATGACGCAGAAAAAGCGAGCGTTAATCACAGGTAATGACGCAGAAAAAGCGAGCGTTAATCACAGGTATAACAGGTCAAGATGGTTCATATCTAAGCGAGTATTTACTAGAACTTGGTTATGAAGTTCATGGAATAATCAGACGCACTTCCACCTTCAACACAGACCGCATCGACCACATCTACCAAGACCCGCACCAACAAGGCGTGCAATTATTCCTGCACTACGGGGATTTGACAGATGGAACAACACTGCGACGCATCTTAGAAGAAGTCCAACCAGTAGAAATCTATAACCTGGGCGCTCAATCCCATGTCCGAGTCAGCTTTGACTCGCCAGAATACACAGTAGATGCAGTGGGAATGGGAACCCTACGTCTATTAGAAGCAATTCGAGACTACCAAAGACGTACCGGAATCGAAGTGCGGTTTTACCAAGCAGGTTCATCAGAAATGTATGGACTAGTCCAAGCAATCCCACAAACTGAAACAACACCCTTTTATCCGCGTAGTCCCTATGCCTGCGCCAAAGTATACGCTCATTGGCAAACAGTCAACTATCGTGAATCCTACAATTTGTTTGCTTGTAACGGCATACTTTTCAACCACGAATCACCCAGGCGGGGTGAAACCTTCGTGACGCGTAAAATTACAATGGCAGTCGCCAACATCGTCGCCAAAAAGCAGAAAAAGATTTACATGGGAAATCTCGACGCCAAGCGAGATTGGGGCTACGCCAAAGATTACGTCAAAGCAATGTGGTTGATGTTGCAGCAAGACCAAGCGGATGATTACGTGATTGCCACAGGGCAAACCCACTCAGTGCGGCAGTTTTTAGAGTTGGCATTTAGTTATGTCAATCTCAATTGGCAAGATTATGTCGAGTTTGACCAACGTTATCTGCGTCCAGCAGAAGTAGAGTTACTGATTGGCGATTCGAGCAAAGCACGCCAAAACTTAGGCTGGACGCCATCGGTCAGCTTTGAACAATTAGTTGGCTTAATGGTAGAAGCAGACTTGCAAGCCTTGGGTTACACTTCCCCCAATGGCAACGGTTCGCAATTTCCACATGAAATTGCTACCCTTCGTCAAGAACTTGGGGCAATGCACTTCTGATTCCCACCACAGAGGATAAAAATATGACCGCCTTAAAACTACAAAATAAACGCATTCTGGTGACTGGTGGGTCAGGGTTTCTCGGTCGTCAAGTAGTAAACCAACTTTCTCAAGCAGGGGCATCAGTTGAGAAAATTACTGTCGTGCGCTCGCGCGATTGCGATTTACGAGTTTGGCAAAATTGTCAGGGTGCAGTTGACCAGCAAGACATCGTTATCCATTTAGCAGCTCATGTTGGCGGTATTGGTCTGAATCGGGAAAAACCCGCAGAGTTATTTTACGATAACTTAATCATGGGAAGTCAGCTGATTCATGCTGCCTTAGAAGCTGGAGTCGAAAAATTCGTCTGTATTGGTACTATCTGCGCTTACCCGAAATTTACTCCGGTGCCGTTCAAAGAAGATGATTTGTGGAATGGCTACCCAGAGGAAACCAACGCCCCTTACGGAATTGCCAAAAAAGCGCTTTTGGTACAGTTGCAGGCTTACCGCCAGCAGTATGGTTTTAATGGTATTTATCTGTTGCCGGTAAATCTATACGGCCCGGAAGATAATTTTAATCCGGAAAGTTCTCATGTGATTCCGGCGTTAATTCGCAAGGTTCACGAAGCTCAAATTCAACAACAAAAGCAACTGTTTGTCTGGGGTGATGGTAGTCCGACGAGGGAGTTTTTGTATTCTGTGGATGCGGCGCGAGGAATTGTCATGGGTACGCAATTCTACAACGAATCTGAAGCTGTGAATTTAGGGACGGGTGATGAAATTTCTATCCGTGATTTAGTGAGTTTGATTTGTGATTTGATGGAGTTTAAGGGTGAGATTGTTTGGCAAACTGACCAGCCCAATGGTCAACCGAGGCGCTGTTTGGATACTCAACGCGCCTTGCTTGCTTTTAATTTTACTGCCCAAGTTAGCTTTGAGCAAGGCTTAAACAATACCATTGAGTGGTATCGTCAACACGCGACATAATTTGAGGGTGGGCAGTGCCCACCCTAGCTTTTATTGAGCAAATTTTGAATGTGGACACAGTTAATTGTCAACTAAATAAAACACAACTACGTCGTACTTTACTCAAAACACGTCAAGCAATGGCCATCCGAGAGTGGAGAGAAAAAAGCGATCGCATTTGCTTTCACTTACAAAACTCTGCTTTGTTTGCCCAAGCAAAAACAATACTTGCTTATTTTAGCTTTCGCCAAGAACCAGATCTGAGTCCACTATTCACAGACACCAAGTACCGTTGGGGATTTCCTCGCTGCGTTAATCAATCCCTATCTTGGCATGTTTGGCAGCCTCACGATTCTGTTGCCAGTAGCGCTTATGGGATTAGCGAACCCCATCCCAACGCTCCTACTTTAGATCCTACGGAAGTAGATTTAATTCTCATTCCCAGTGTTGCTTGCGATTATCAAGGATATCGCCTCGGTTATGGCGGAGGATATTACGATCGCCTCCTCAGTTCACCAGAGTGGTTGACAAAGCCCACTATGGGAATTGTATTTGATTTTGCCTATTTATCCCAGCTACCTATCGAACCTTGGGATAAACCGTTAGAAGCCGTTTTGACTGAAAGTGGGTTGACTGCTAAAGACTAAAGGGTTGAGGATGAGAAACAAACATCATCAAATATTATTTATAGTTATTAATCAAATGTTGAACTCCAAAAAATCACGATCGCAAATTCTGTTAATGTATGCGCTATTAGGAGCGATCGCACTGGTGATGCTCTTTCCTTTGCTGTGGTTAATCAGTACAGCCTTAAAATCACCTACAGAAAATATTTTGCAGTCGCCGCCACAGTTATTACCTGCATCGCCTACATTAGATAACTTTTTTAGTGTTTGGCACTCTTTACCTTTTGGACAATATTTATATAACAGCACCTTAGTCGCAGTGCTGACTGTTGGCTTTAATCTCCTGTTTTGCGCTTTAGCTGCCTATCCCTTGGCAAGATTATCATTTGTGGGGCGAGACTGGATTTTTTTAGCGATTGTCTCAACGATTATGATTCCCTTCCAGATTGTGATGATTCCTCTTTATATTTTGACAGTCCAGTTGGGTTTGAGAAATACTTATCTAGGAATGATTTTTCCGAGCTTAGCTTCTGCTTTTGGCATTTTTCTGCTGCGCCAGGCTTTCATAAGTGTTCCCAAAGAAATAGAAGAAGCTGCTCGCATGGATGGCAGTTCTGAGTTAGGTTTGTGGTGGTACGTAATGTTACCAGCAATTCGCCCAGCATTAGTAACTTTAGCTATTTTTATATTTATTGGTGCTTGGAGTGACTTTTTATGGCCTTTAATTGTCATCCAAGACGAAAATTTATATACTCTTCCTCTGGGAGTTGCAAAACTAGTAGGTACATTTTCCCTTGATTGGCGATTGGTAGCAGCTGGCTCAGTAATTGCGATCACGCCAGTATTATTATTATTTGTGTTTTTACAACGTTATATTGTACCTACGGAAACTGGTAGTGGGGTTAAGGGGTGAGGGAGATGAGGAGATGAGGAGAATAACTAATTACTAACTCAATAAGCACCAGTTTTTTTCAAAACCACCCAAATTGTTTTCATAATTAGACTCAAGTCGTAAGTTACAGACCATTTACGTTGATAATCCATATCCATCTTGACAATAGTTTCAAAATCTGTAATGCTTGAACGACCATTAGCCTGCCATTCTCCTGTAATGCCTGGTTTGACTAGCAATCTATCCCAGTGATGTGGATCGTAATGCTTGACTTCATCAAGAGTCGGTGGACGAGTGCCAACTAAACTCATATCCCCTACTAAAACATTCCAGAATTGCGGAAGTTCGTCTAAACTAGTACGCCGCAAAAATTTACCTACAGGAGTAATTCGAGGATCGTTAATAGATTTAAAGATGTGACCTTGGGCTTGGTTTTCAACTAAATGCTTGAGTTTCTCAGCATTCATAACCATAGAACGGAATTTCCTTATCCGAAAAGGTTTTCCATTCAAACCGCAACGAATTTGAGAATAAAATATTGGACTTGGTTCGTGAATCCAGGTAACAATTGCTACAGGAATTAGTACTATTAATGTAATAATTAGCCCAACAATGGCTCCAACAATGTCAATTAATCGTTTTACCAAGCTTACAGTTGAGGGATGTGAGGGCTGTTGCGAGCAATCAAGGGAATAAAAATAAAGATGATTCACAAGAGTTAATTTATATATAACAATAATTTATGCATCGGTAGTCTAGACATAATTTTTAGACGATTTTTAATATTTTTCTCATAGCTACTGAGTGTTAATATACACAAAATTAAAATTAGAAAAAAACGAAAACCCAAATTTTACAGAATCTTTTAATTAATCGGTCAAATTGTAAATTTTTAGTATATTTTTATAAAAAATACCAAAAATTTTGCTATAATACACAGCCAAAAATTTTGCGAGTAAAGTTATTGTTTACTTACAATCTAGCTGCTTTTGAATTTTGCGTAACAACACTAACTTTAATTATGAATCTCTAGAGTGAAATTTACTGTATATGGTTCCTCTAGTGATTGCTGATTAGTAGCTTCGATCGCATCGAGATAGCGACGTAAAGACAAAAGTTGCTGAGAATTAGGACGATAGGTGAGACTGCCTTGTTTTTCAAAAAGTGGTGCAGTGGCGATCGCTAGATAATCAGGATTTTCTTGAGAACTKTGGGTAAGCCAGGTTGAGTCTGTGACTGAAGGTATCAAACCGGAAGGCAATTCACCTTCTAGAAAAGCCAACAGGCGTTGCTGACAAGTGCGGGTATTGATCCCACGAGCTTCAAATAACTGCATAACCTCGCTGAAAGATAAGGGTCGGTCTGGTAGCAGGTGCAGTAATTCTGTAAATAGAAAATAATCAGTGTATTGTTGTCTGGGTATATCTAACACCTGGGGATGCAAAGGTAGCATTGCTAAACCATAGGCAACTCGACTGCAATTAGGAGCGCCGTTTTCGCCGAGATATAAATCTTGAATAATTTTAGCGCTGGGGAGCTTTTGGCGTAGCCAACGGTTTACTGTTCCTACACAAGCTACACCACCAGTCAGGATAGCTTGATTAATTGCTTCTGTAGGAATACCACGAGCAACCAATAACTTGTTGAGTTCGCGGTTCAAGCGGCGGACAAACGGAATAAATACTTGGCTTTCTAAATCTCGTCGTCGTAAAATCCACCGCTGGTCAGCCAATTCCATAGTAAAAGAATCTTGGTGTTGTAAAATCAGCTTCAGAGCTAGTGCTGCATCTAACACCGCCTGTCCTAGCAAAGAACTTTCTAGACGCTGTTGGAGGCGAATCCGAGCAGTAATATCTGGTTCGCCGACTCTGGGTAGTTCTAATTCTTCTAATTCTAAACTCTGCCAATGCATTTGGTCTAAACCGGGAATTGAAGGTTGCCATTGCCAGGGATTAGTTGCGGTAGTTTTGCTTTCGCTTTGGGTTTCTAAACGTGATTGCCGAGATTTGGGTGGTAAAAGCAGCTGACAGATAATGTCTTGTTCAATTCCCTTGCCAGCATAAGCAAAACTGTGGAGCATAAAATCATTGTATGTCAACTGTACCAGGGTTTCTGGTACATCGACTAACAACATTTCTGTAGCAGTTGCGCCAATATTAATCACCAGAGTATTGCCCACAAGGGAATATTCGCTGGTTTTTGCCGGATGAGAATCTTCACCTTGGCTTAATTTTAATTTTATTGGTTCACCGCTAGCAGCATCAAGTTCCGGGAGTAAACTAGCGATCGCTTCTTCGACAAAAAAGACTTGCTGGGGATGTTGAATCAGTTTGCTGGTGAGTAGAGCTTCTCTGACGTTGAAGCGATATTGTTCTGACCAACTAGATGGACAAGTGCAAATTACACCAGCAATATTATTAATAATCTCAGAAAAATTTTGTTCACTAATTCCAATAGCAGCAGCAATTAAACTAGGAGTAGTACTAGCTCGATTGCACTTGAGAGTTAACAGTAGCTTCGAGAGCGATCGCACAACCCAAATTAATGGCCCTGCCGAAAATTCATTTAATTGTAAAACAGGCTCCCATTTTTGCCGTTCGCTCTTGTAAGGAATGGCTACTTGTAAATAAGGCTTCAACTGTGCCGAGTAAAGATTGTTTATCGAATCTGCTGCGGTTGTGGATGGTGCAGGATTCTTATCTTGGGCAACAGCCGCAGGCGCTGTCTGCTCATGTGCTTCGATACTTTCATTTTCACCGTGAGGTACGGAAGCTGTGGGTAGGTAAACCTCTGTTGGTAAACGAAATGATTGCTGAAAAGAAGTTGTTCCCGGTGGGTTTTCTGCTGACCAGTAGATAGGATGTACAACTAAAGAAGAACTATCTAATAATGTGGCGGAAATTCCTGTTGTACCCAAATCTATTCCTAAATACCAGACTGATCGGAGAACGTCGGCTGAAACTTCTGTATTGTTTATGAAGTTAGAATTTGCAGTTAAAGAACTTTCTGCAACAGAAGTTGTCTGTTGCTTTTCTTCAGTTTTTCGGTCTAAATCTAAGTTAGTTTCTACCTGGGGAACTGCTAAACTGGTTGTTGCTATTTGGAGATTTTCTGATTGTTGCTCAGGGTAAACTGTAGGGATTGTGTCTTGAGTTTTACCAACATCTAAGGAAATATCTAACTTACTAGCTGGTTGCAACTCAGAATTTAGCTGTCGAGCGAAATTAGTCAAATCCTGGTCTAATTGCTGCAACTGTTCTTCATTTAAGGAAATATCGGGGATAACTGGAACCTTATTTGACTCTAAACTAAGTAGGTTTTCTTGTGGTGAAGCTGGAATATAGTTATCTAAAGCAGATTCTTGGCGATCGTGTGTGGGATTTGTGGCGATCGCAATTTCTGGTATTTCTGGAGTGACTGCTGCCGTATTTGTGGCATTATTCACAGACGAAGGTACTTCCAAAACTTCTTCTTGGGTACCGACATCAGGCAGTAAATCAGTCAAGATATTAATAGTATCAGCAACTTCTGGCTGAGTGTCTTGCACAGGCAAACTGTTTGTTGCCGTTTCTGGTGCTGGGGCTAAATTAGTATCCTCTGCAAAAAATAGTCCTTCTTTTGAATTTGTTGTTTCTACGGCAGCCTGGCCATTGCTCACATCAACAACATCTGTCTCTTCCTTGGCAAGGGATGTATCAAGTGTCAGAATCTCCTCAGCCTCAGTTGCAGATACAACAGGCGTTTCCTCAGGAATATTCAAGGTTGATGGAGAAGTTGTAACAGAAGTTGGTGCATTACTACTACCAAACAAACTCGCATAAAGTTGGTCTACTTCATCAGCAATTAAGGTAAAAATATCTTCTGGTAATTCAGCTGGACTTTCAGAAGGTTGAGACGAGTCTAAACCAAGTTGTAATAGTACTGCATCTAAATCTTCTGTGAGGATAGTATTCTGTTGCTCAAGATTAATTGTTGAATTTTCTGGCTGGATCAGTTCTAAGAGTTGGAGGGGAGCTTCGGCATTGATATCAGTTGGCTGAGCCAGTAATTCAGGTAATGTTTCAGCTTCTACCCTCAATAAAGATGATTCAGTAGGGGATTGTTGCTGCAAATACTGGGTCAAATTGTTAAGAAAGCTAGCCATCAACTGTTCACCCTGTATTCCCTTGCTATGCATTCTTGCCAGTGCTTGCGATAATGACTCGTAATAAGTATTAATGTTGCGTTGTAATGCCTCAAAGACAACATTCACAGTTCCATCTAGTGATAACAGGCGTTGATCTAAATCCTGAGCCAGCTGGGTTAATTGCTCTACACGATCTGGAGATTCTAAAAAAGGTTGAGTTGCAAAAGTTACTGATTCTGGGTTGCTGCGATTAATTTCTCCAGAAGAACTTGGGGAATTTGCTGGAGTTGGTGTTACTAATGGCGTGAAAGTTGGCACAAGGCGACTCATGAGTACCTGTAAAAACTCGGTAATCATCTGCTCTTGGTTTGTCAACTGCTGCGCTAGAGAGTAGTTTTGCAATCGCTTTTGCTCTAGCTGCCGGATTTCTTGTACAAGAGTGGCTCGTTCTTGTAATAGTCCTTCTAATTCTGTACGTAACGGCTGTATCAGTCTCGAAAATTCAGTTTTTAATTCTCCTGCCTCAACGGTACTGCATTCTTGAGTAGATTCGGATGGTGGTAGTAAAAGCTGGTTATGACTTTGATCGACAAATTTTGTTAACAAAGGCGAACGCGTTTCTCTCAATGACTGATTTTCAATACCGTCTTCTAATGCTGCTTTTTGTTGTAGCCTAATTAGAAAGTCACGAATTCGTTCTAATAACTCTTTAGGTTCTTGTCCCTGACCAGACAAAAATCTAGATAGGCGCTTGCCACCACTGGCAAATAAGTTGTCAATATCTGCGATCAGTTTTTGAATTTCATCTGCACTGGAAGTCACTTTTATTTACCTTAACTAGAACTATATGTCAACTAGTGTGACAATTAATTTACAATCACCGTTCGCGCAGCGTCTTTGATCGGAGAAGTTTTGAGTGGCAAAAGCCGCTACTTGCACTTGTGACTGTCATTATGTTATGGATTACTGGCAAGAGTGGCAATCTTCAGTGAGTGTTTGTTCACCAAGCTTAGCTTGATTGGTCAAAACCGTTGAATATATGTGAGCAATAATTTACTAGCTTGAGTATGATGAATGTTGTTTGCCTATATTTTTAAGTAATCTAGAGTAATTAAGTTTGCAGTGCAGCTACCCCCTAAACGATATTTCGGCAGGCTATAAACTAGTTTTTGCAAAACTTATACTTTATTTAAACCCATAGGTAAAGATTGTTGAGAAAAATCCTCTGATCGCTTTGTTGTGAAGCATAGGTTATTTTTATTGTTCAAAGAGGGCTGTACTTTGATCGCTTCGGCTCAAAAAAATGCTCTTGTCTGTCGTGTGTATATAGCAGCTTGATAAAAAATGTCCTAATGGAAGACCGATATGTGCCCTCCTTTTTTCAGGGTTTGCCAGAAGCAGTTGTGGAAGCAGCCCTAACCCATCTTGTAACCCGCACTCACCCAGCTAATCAAGTAATTGTATTAGAAAATGACTGGGGTGGTGCTGTGTATTTTCTTAAACAAGGATGGGTAAAAATTCGTACTTATAATTTGGAAGGGAAAGAGGTAACACTGAATATTCTTGGCAAAGAGGAATTGTTTGGTGAAATGGCAGTTTTGAGTGAAAAGCGCCGAACCACTGATGTGATTACCCTCACCCCAACAGTAATTGGTAGTATGCCGGCTACAGATTTTAGTAATTTACTTAAAATAGAACCCTTGGCAGGACTGCGATTAGCAAAACTGATGGCAGAGCGTTTACAGCAAGTGAATCGGCGATTACGCTTGCGGGAATCTCATAGTCAGTCACGGGTAGCAGATACATTACTGTTTTTAGCGGAAGGACAGGGAAAAAAAGGGCAAACAGGAACCGAAATCCCGAATTTACCTCATCGGGAATTGAGCAGTTTGAGCGGACTGGCAAGGGAAACGGTGACACGAGTATTGACAAGGCTAGAAAAAAAAGGCTTGATTAAACGGGATCAAGACATTATCTGTATTCCTGATATGTCAGCCTTGGAAAGGATGATAGTTTAACGACTTGTCAAAATATGAGCATTTTAAATTCTCTGCCAGATGAGCCAGAGGACGAACCAGCGCCGGAATCTGAAACTTCCACTAATCATTGGTTGGACAAACAACAGCTTACCCGTCCTCAACTCAAGGCTGATACACCCTTGAGGTTGGTGGAGACGGCCTTTTTAGCCAGTACTGCTAGTCTAATTTGGTTTATTAACTTTTATTTTCCCTTGGGGCCAGTTTTACGGATATTTTTTCCAGTGCCGATCGCTTTAGTTTATCTGCGTTGGGACAAACGAGCAGCATGGATGGCAGCACTCACTTCTGGATTACTGCTGACGGTACTGATGGGGCCAGCCCGCAGTTTGCTGTTTGTCATGCCCTACGGATTTATGGGCGTACTTTTGGGGGCAGCATGGTATCGTCGTCGTGTTCCCTGGATTGTTTCCATCACTTTAGGTACGCTGTTGGGTACTTTAGGAGTATTTTTTCGGTTGTGGTTATTGTCTGTATTGTCGGGTGAAGACCTCTGGATTTATGTGATTACCCAAGTGAGTGACTTTATCGAGTGGGTATTTCTGAAGCTGAGTTTATTGGCGAGTCCCAGTGTGTTTTTAATTCAAATAGGGGCGATCGCTTTAATAGTACTCAATAACTTTATCTACCTTTTTGTAGTACACATAGCAGCATGGCTACTTTTTGACCGCCTGGGTAACCCCATTTCCCGCCCACCACACTGGGTGCAAGTCCTCATGGATTATGAAGGATAGTCATTAGTCATTAGTCGTTGGTCATTAGTTATACCAATTTGAAAAAAGAATGCGACAGATGCATACTCCCAAACCTTTGTTATGTCTGGCTTTCTTAATTTTGAATTTTGAATTTTGAATTGGTATTATCTCTTCCCCTGCTCCCCATCTTTGCATCTCCCCACGCCCCATGCCCTCCCAAATTCGTATTTATACTCAAAAAAAACAGGCTGAAGAATGGCTGCGACGGTATCGTAGTTGTTTGCCCGTATTTGCCTGTGTTTTAGGATTTACTGAAACTGGTTTAATTCCAGGAATTTCAGCAGCCGGTCGCACTCCAGAGGATCGAAAATATACTGCTTGTGCTGATGCAGAGTTTTTGTATTATGGGGCAGAACATAAGCCCCAATATCCATTACCACCATTGGCAGCTGGGGCTTCCCCTGTGTTGATTTCTCGTGCTGTATTTGAGTCACTAAAAATACCAGTGCATTTGTTTAATGCTGGCTTACCTCAGGCTCCTGCTGTGCCACTAATTGATTTGGGTGGCACTTGGGCTAAGTGCTTAAGTGGAGGTAATGCTATGGAAATCACAACGGTGCATCACTTGCTCAAACAAGGGCTACTTTGGGGAGAACGCCTTGCTGCCAATATTCAACAGGGATATCTGATTATTGGTGAGTGCGTCGTTGGAGGCACTACAACTGCTTTGGCAATTTTAACTGGTTTAGGTATAGAAGCTGCCGGAAAAGTTAACAGTAGCCACCCTGTTTGTAACCACGCCCAAAAGTGGGCATTAGTACAAGCTGGATTGGAGAGGATGAGGGGAGATGGGGCAATGGGAAGATGGGGAACTCTGGGCCCATCTGCCCCACCTGATCCTCTGAAACTCGTCGCTGCTGTGGGC
Organism: Nostoc sp. PA-18-2419; assembly: GCF_005869855.1. GTDB lineage: Bacteria > Cyanobacteriota > Cyanobacteriia > Cyanobacteriales > Nostocaceae > Nostoc. Next base: position 11,362 of record NZ_SZNH01000036.1, read on the forward strand.
GATCCGATGCAAGTGGTAGTGGCTGGAATGGCGATCGCTGCTAGTCGGAGTTGTGGTGTCCTGCTAGCTGGAGGGACGCAAATGCTAGCGGTTTATGCCCTAATGAGTGCGATCGCTCAAGCTTACGCTTTTTCATGGCAACCAGAACAAGTAGTTGTGGGTACAACCCGGTGGGTGGCGGAAGATCCTACTGGTGCTACTGTTGACTTAGCTCTAACCTTTAATAAAGGCAGTTCAACACAGATTGCAGCAACTCCTCCCCTTTTAGCAACTGCTCTCAATTTTAGTGATTCTCGTTATCCCCAACTCAGAGCTTATGAGCAGGGCTTTGTCAAAGAAGGTATGGGTGCTGGAGCAGCTTGCATAGCAGCGCATCTTAGCCAAGATTGGCAACAAAACCAACTTTTAGCAGCGATTGAAGCCCAACTTGAACGGCTGAGCTTGGTTAATTACTAATAACAAAACCGGAAACTTATAAAGCTCCGGTTAATATTTGAACTCATGAATATTGACTAAATTAATGAATTCTTTCTCTAAGTAGTTGTTCTTCCAAGGCAGCAATACGATTATATGCTGCTGTTAATTGCGCTGTGAGTCGTTGTATTTGAATTTCTGGTGTTAAGTTATTATCTCCACCTTGACGATGCATGTCTATATAAATGCCATCTGTTAATACATCCTTATGTTCCATTTCTGAATTTGAACTTATACGTCCTTTTAGCTGATTGCCTCCAATAGCGCTATTTTCTTGATAATTTTCCTTTGCTTGCGTATTCGCTAACGAACACTCTGAATAAGTTTGAGCTACTTTAATGTCAAGCTGCTCAATTACTTGGCAGAGGGCATCCAGTTTTTGGCTCAAAACCAGGATTTGCTTTTGTAATGGCTCCATTCAATACCCTCATTGGCACATTGTCTTCTATGTTATTCAATTTACTGAGAATCTTAACTATACTTATGGATTATTTAAGTATTCATATTTTTTGTGGCAATGTGACATTTAAATCATTACTTCTAAATATTAAGTCAAGATTTAACATAAGTACGACTAAGCAAATTTGTTGAGAAAAATCAGTCTAGAGGTAGTCACTTACATAAAAACTCGCTAATTTGAGTCGAATGTTCAAATTTATCGTTATTATCAATAAAAAATGCTGAAAATTTTACAACTCTACTTTCGAGACAGTCACTCTGTGTGAATATCTGCTTAATATAGGTATAATTAGAAATCTCAAATCCAAAATCAATGGATCGACGGTCTTTTTTACTAGGTATAAGTACGCTAACAACTTCACAACTGCTTTTTGGCTGTAGTGGAAACAAGCAGACTCAATTAAAAGTACAGTTATTAAAAGGTTCGATACCAGGTCAGGTGGTTACTCAATTCCACAAAGGCTTGCAGCAGCAGGTGGAGTTGAAGTTTGCTCCTGTGAAGCAGATAGAGGATTTATTTGGGCAATTGCAAAATTGGCAGCAGAAACCAAAAGCCAATGAGCAGCAAGGATGGCGTCGTTTTATACCTTTTAGCCAAGATCAAAAAACTCCTCCCCCTGACCTAGTAACATTGGGAGATTATTGGCTAAAAGCAGCTATTGAGCAGAAATTGATTCAACCACTGCAAGAGTTACAAGCAAACCAATTAAAGCAATGGTCTGCTTTAGATGAAAAGTGGAAAAAATTGGTAACGCGCAACGACCAAGGTGACCTGGATGCTCAAGCAAAAATTTGGGGTGCGCCTTATCGCTGGGGTAGTACGGTGATTGTTTATAACCGTGACAAGTTGCGACAATTGGGATGGACGCCCACAGATTGGAGTGATTTGTGGCGAGATGGGTTGCAGCAGCGGATTTCCTTACTCAATCAACCACGAGAAGTTATTGGTTTGGTTTTAAAGAAGCTAGGAAAATCTTACAATACTGAAAATCTTGACCAAGTGCCAAACTTGGAAAAGGAATTACAAACATTAAACCAACAAGTAAAGTTCTATAGTTCCATTGACTACTTAGAACCTCTAATTATCGGAGATACTTGGCTAGCAGTCGGTTGGTCAAGCGATGTATTACCAATTCTGGGACGTTATCCGCAACTGGTAGCGGTTATTCCCCAGTCAGGAACCGCAATTTGGGCAGATTTGTGGGTACGTCCGGCAGGGGTTAGTATAAATACTTTATCAGATAGATGGATTGATTTTTGTTGGGAACCAAACACTGCTAAGCAAATTTCTCTATTAACTAAAAGTAATTCTCCAATTTCTACAAATATTACCGCTTCCGATATCCAAAAGCCATTACTGAGTTTATTACAAAGCGATCCCTCAGTTTTAAATAGAAGCGAATTTTTGCTTCCCTTATCTCCATCAGCAACCAAACAATACGAATCTTTGTTTGMCAAAATTAAGATTTAATGGACATCAGGTAAAGTTTTTTATTTTAAACCTACACTCCACACCCTATTTTTTGTAAAACACGGTTGGTACCTGGTTTTTAAGTTTAGCTTGGCTACTCGAGCAACTTTAAATCTGCTATAAATAACCTAGATTGGTTGGAGCGATCGCTATTCCTCTTTAAGGTTTATTTTTGAATAAAATTGATTTTACTCACAACTAATCCACTCTATTTCAATTTCATCTTGTAGCTTTTGGCAAAAATTATCTAAAGGTAATTCCTTGAGTTCGTAAATAAAAGGATTTTCAAGTTTCATCCCAATATCTTCTATTCCTAATAATGCAAAGCTAATAATTCCTACAGTTGGGATAGTGAACCAGTCTAACTGTTGTACAACTTCAAAAGGTAAAGCAAAACAATATAACAATAATAAATATTTTAAATAAATTGAATAAAGTCTAGGTAGGGGTATTTGTAAAATTAGTTCACAGCCACTAAGTAACATTGTTATTTTGTCTAAAGAACGATTTAATTCTACAAATAATAAATAGGGCATTAATTTTTGGACGTGATAAAGATGTCCAAAATACTCGGCAAACCAATTAATAATTTTTATCGGTCTGTTATGAGCTTGCTTTAATTCTAAATACTGCTCTTTAGTAAGTGCTTGTTCAATTGTATAATCTAGATTTTCATTTCTCAAATGTAATTTAATTGCTATTATTAATATTCCTACCAATTTCAGACTAAATATTTTTATACTCAAATCTTCTGGATCGTTTACCAGAATAATTGTCCAAATATTTCGGCATAAAATGCGACTAGCATTGAGTAAGTCATGCCAAATTTTACAAGCTTCCCAAAATCTTTTATAAGCTGTATTAGTTCTGAAAACTAGTAAAAACCCAAGGATAACTCCAGGAATTAAACTAGCTTCAGGAGGTAGGTTTACAATAAATCCTTTGTGATAGGCGATTGCAATTATCAAGGCAAATATCATAGTAGCTATTACACGCCACCAAATGGTACGAAGAATAGAACTTCTTAAATCAATTGCTAATTTCAACCTGGTTGCTCTTTTTATCGATTTCCCCATTTTGGCTTGCCTATATCTATTTATATTTGCCAAAATTATATTAGATTGCTGCATTTTAATAATAGTAATCTAATATTAAAATATTTTTCTTATATTTATTATCCTTTTGCTGCTAAATATCTTTATTTTCATACCTCTTCAGGACTTCTTTTACTAAATCAATCTACTAAAAAAGTGAAAATTTTATTACACTATAAAATATGTATTTTTGGTAAATATTTCGGCTTTTATAGTAATGTAGATGTGGCAGTTAAAATAAATTAGTGGTTGCGCTAACTGATTAATAACGATGAATCCGCCAACTTTATTAAACTTTTACTGATAAGTTAACAGAGCATTGTTGAGTGTTGTTTAACTGGTAAAAGTATATTCTCAAATCAAATCGAGGATTTGAGTATTTTCTTTTGTACTCTACATTTGACTATTGCATCTATCTTTTAGCGTTAAAAATTGTCAATCCTGGGATATTCAATGTAAACACATTGTCTCTCAACTAAGAAAGTTAAAAATAGGTCAAGGTGAAATAATATTTTCAAAAGAACTGGATGAGTGGCGATCGGCAAAAAATTGACCGAACTGTTCGTATAATATTCCCCTAATTAAAAGATAAAAACAGAAAAATAGCTAACGTAATTTAATTACTAAAAATCCAGGCCTATAAGATTTGAGCGTAATAGAATATACGTGTAAAGTCCAATACTTTATAATTATCCTAGCTATAACTTTTAGGCATACCCAATAAAACTTATGGAATTGCGGCATCTAAAATATTTTGTAACCGTTGCAGAAGAACTGAATTTTAGCCGTGCTGCCATTCGGCTGTATATTTCACAACCTGCCTTAAGCCGTCAAATCAAAAACCTTGAAGATGAGCTGGATATTGTGCTGTTTCTTAGACAATCTGATGGATTGATACTCACACAAGCAGGTAAATTTTTTCTTGAACAAGCAAAAGATATTTTGAATCGTAGTCATATCGCAGTGCAAACCCTCAAGACTCATTACGCAAATACAGATGAGCCTTTGGTTATTGGCTACATCCCAACCATCCTCGAAACTTTTCTTGGTAAAACCCTACATCGCTTTGGACATGCCTATCCTGAAGTTGTTGTGCGTTTGCAGGAGATGTTACCTAGCGAGCAAGTTAGAGCATTGCGAAATCGCATAATAGATATTAGCTTTATGGGCAATCCACCGGATGAATTAGAACAAGAGTTTACAGTCAAATGTATTAAGAAAGTGCCCATTGCTGCTCTATTAGCGGATACACATCCGCTTGCACATCAATCCTCGATTAATCTAGCTGAACTTGCATCTGAAAAATTTATTGGGATGTCTGAAGAAACATTTCCTGGGCGGAACGAGCGTATCTGTGGTAATTGCCACCAAGCGGGATTCACGCCAAACCTGCACCTGTTTGCAGATACCCATGCCTCAATGATTGCTCTGGTTGCCGCAGGGCAAGGGGTAGCCATCATGCCGAACGAGGCACAAGCACTGCCTCATCCCCAAGTTGTGTTTATACCCATTCACCATCCCATCTGCTATGCCCGCTCAGCTGCCATGTGGAGGAAAGAAACACCATGCAAATCTTTAGACAAATATCTCAAAATTCTGTTTGAGTATGTTCAAGAGTAATAATCTTCAGATAATTGTATAAATAATGTTGACATTAGGGAACAAGCAAGGGTGCAGGCGATCGCTAACTTTAACCTCACACCGAAATCAACAACTCTCAGCAGCAGCAAATCTACTTCAAAGATTCCATCAACTCAATACACTTATGCATCTGCTGGCGCATAGTCTCCCTATCAGCATCAAACCTCCTTCCATGACCTGGTAGCACCCACTCAAAAGAGTAATTAGCCAGGTTACGCATTGATTTAGTTTGTTCTGACCAAGAATACCAGCAAAAACCGTGGAATGCAGCCAATTGGTGCAAGTTTTCTGACCAAGCGAGATGGTCGCCAGTAAACAGAAACTTGTTTTTATAAAGTAAAACTGTGTGTCCTTTGGTGTGACCTGGAACTGGGATAATTAATAAATCCTCATTCAAGGCAAATGGTTCAAAACCAGTTAACTGTATTTCTACATTGCGAGTACCCGCAGAAACATCGTCAGCATGAAGGATACGCTGACACTGAAAATGCTCAGCAAACTTTTGATGATCTGCAACATCATCGATGTGAGTTAGGTACATATAACTAATTCCCCCCATCTCTTCTAAACGCTTGACTAAAGGCGGCGTAAATCGGGGAGAATCGACTAAAATATTACCCTCTGGAAGCTGAATAAAATAGCTAGCTGCCGCGTAGGATTTCTCAGAATGATAGCCACAATGATAAACATTTTCCTCTATTAATTTAGGAAAATTTTCTTGAGCAACTTTGATATCTTTTGGTTTTTCAACTGTGCCAATAGAACTAGTAGGACAAGCTAAAAGTGCTTCCAGCGCTGCTAATCTTTCCGCTTCATTTGTTGGTTGATGATGAACTGCTGACTGTTCATCAACACGATAAAAAACTTCCGGAGTCATCCAGCGACACGTATCGCAATCAATACAGGTAGTATCTACATAAAAATCGCCGTTAGCATTTTGGGCGCGACGCTGATTTAAATGAGCCATATTATAAACCCCCTGCTGGGGAGTAATAAACCCTACATCACTACGCTAGCAAAAGTGACTTGAGACTGTGGGCACTATTAGAAGTAAATTCCCTCAAAAACAGATAATCGTGAAATTCAGTCAGCAGAAAATGGAAAAACTTAAGATAACACTATCTACTAATAAATTCCCAAACATGCTTTATTGTTTAAATCCCACTTGTTCAAATCCCTTTAATCTTGATAATAATAAGTTTTGCATTAAGTGTGGGCAAACACTCACAGTATTATTCAGAAATCGCTTCCGGGTAATACGACTTTTGGGTGAGGGTGGATTTAGCAGAACCTATGAAGCCAGAGATGTAGATAATGGTGAGCATCATATCACAGTCCCAGCCCATGATCCGATTAAAATTGCCGCACTTAACGCCATACTGAGAGATGTTGCTGCTCGGTTTGACTCGTGAAGAATTACTTGGGTTGCTTTTTTTATAGCTATTAACAATGGATAAATAAGTGGAATAAATATTTAATAAATTCAGTTAGGAATGAAATTTTACCTGCGGTTGCAAATTCGTAAACCTCTAAATTATTATGTATAGTTTTTGATTTATTAAAATGCGATCGCGCCTCTTTACCAAACGCGATCGCATTAACATTTGTCTCCTTAACCAATAAAATGCAGCTGATTAATTACTGTACTAATCAGATGATGAGTAATGGGGAGACTATCAATTACCATCCCCAAACACAACAGCATCATGTAGGAAATGGAATAGAGAAATAACTCTTTAGCTACAGTGCGATCCTCTGGATTTTGCAACAACCGCCAAGATTTGTGGATAAATAATCCCCCCAAAATTATAGCGATCGCAGCATAAAGAATTCCACTTGCACCCAAAGGATATACTAACAACAGGGTTGCAACTACAGTAATCAGCGTATAATACCAAATTTGCCGTACCGTTGCCGTATCCCCTTCAACTACTGGTAGCATAGGTATGCCGACTTTTGCGTAATCATCCCGAATCATTAGAGCTAGCGCCCAGAAATGGGGCGGTGTCCATAAAAAGACGATGGCAAAAATTAACCATGCTGACCAGCTTAAACTGCCCGTGACAGCAGCCCAACCCACTAAAGCCGGAATTGCCCCAGCTGCCCCACCGATGACAATATTTTGGGTGCTGTGGCGTTTTAACCAGTGGGTGTAGACCAAAATATAGAAAACGATGCCAGAGAAAGCTAGCAGGGCGGCTAACAGGTTGGCAAAAACTGCTAGGAGTGTAAACGAAATTGTTGCCAGAGCGATCGCAAAAATTAGAGCATCGCGTGGTTGTACCTTACCGGAAGGCATGGGACGATGGCGCGTCCGCTCCATGTCATAATCAATATCTCGGTCGTAGATACAGTTAATCGTCTGGGCGCTTGCAGCAGCCAAAGTGCCACCAGTCAGAGTTACTAGTAACAGCAATGGGTCTACTTGTCCCTGAGCAGCAATCCACATACTGCCAGCTGTGGTAATCAAAAGCAAGGGAATAATCCGAGGCTTAGTTAGCTGGTAGTAACTTTGAATTACTTGGAGAAAAGTTTCGTGGTGGCGAGAGACATTAGTCTCAATCATGTTGGCTCTGGTTCCTTATTTTTCAACAACTTAGTATGCAGCCCCCGCTCAAGCTGGCCTTTGGGTCGAACGAAAATAATTTTCCACACCTGCGTGGTTTACATTATCAGTGCTGAGTGCTGAGCAAAGCCGGAAACGCTCCGCCTCCGGTAAGGAGTTAGGAGTTGAGAGTTATTCTGTGTTCACCTCCCTATCTCCATCTCATCATCTCCTCCACTCCCTACTCAGTAGTCAGGACTCGTTGCTCAGCACTAACTGAGTCACGTAATGATAAAACTGTAAAAGCCACTAAAGTACCGAGCAAAGCAGCTCCTACAGCTTGGTGAGAGACGGTGAGAGGCTCGACTTGGAGATGTAATTTGAAAGTAGCGACTCCCAACAAGATTTGTAAGCTCAACAATGCGCCAGCCATATTTGCCAGTCGCCGCAAGGCTGGATGTAGTGCTGGTGTACGCCAACTGAAGAATACCATTACCAAGGTTGCCAAGGTTGGCGGCACCAAACCAGCAATATGACTGTACATTACACTACAAAGTTGAGAGTCGCCAAAGCATTGGTGTAGCGCCCAACGAGATCCTACTAAAGCACCCAACAGGCTTTGCAGGTAAACCAAAACAGCAGCAGTTAAACCGACCCAAGGCAACTTACCAACGGTTCCAGTTCCCTGATAGGGTGTGAGGGTTGTACCAATGATTAGGAGGGTGGTGAAAAACAATAGTGCCGTTCCCAAATGGGCGGTAACGATATCAAACCGCAATAATTCGGTGACGGTGAGTCCTCCCAAGACACCTTGAAAGACAATTAAAAACAAGGCGAATGTCGATGCCCAAGGCAGCCATTTGGGTAAGGCGTGACGATGCCACCAGGATAAACCAAAAAGTGCGATCGCGCTGACACCAATTAAAGCTGCATCTAATCTGTGAAACCACTCTAAGAATACCTGGAAATTCATTTGCTTAGCAGGCACTAGTTCGCCATAGCACAAAGGCCAGTCTGGGCAAGCAAGCCCAGCATTCATCACGCGGGTGGCAGAGCCTATTGCCATCAAAATCAAAGTGGCTATGCACATTCTCCATACCAAGCGACGAATCATTTCCTTGGGCTTTTGCTGTTGAAGTGCCGCTTGATTTTGTTGTTGTAGGACAATTTCGTTCATGAACAGTACCTTCTGCCCGCTCTTAGTGGATCTCTAAATAGATTCTGAATTTTGAATACTGAACGGACACTTTGCAAGGGCGGGGGAATCCCCCGAAGTTTCGACCGAAGGAGAACTCCGCTCAGACTTCTGCTTGCCAGCAAGTGTCCTCCCCATCTCCACCCTAGCGTACAGGCTAGGGATTTATAGATTGGCACTCACTTATACTTTGAATCACTCTCGCTACGTTTTGTCTGAAGCTTTAGGTATTTTTCAAGATGTGAAAAATCCATTAGTGGCAGTTAATTTAACTATCCTAAATTTTTCCTTAAATTTTTCTCCTAATTTCCATCTATTTTTGGCAATATCTGTTAGTCACCTTTTACTGAGAATTAGTAAAATAGTTAGCAAAATTAATAAAAATTTCAGACATTTAGATACTATCTCTTATAGCCTAGACTACCTTAGTAAGTGAGCAGCTTTGAGATAACGTAGTAAATTCAATTAAGTAAGCCGTGAAAATTCCAAGTTCAATCTGGACATTACTCATTGGCATCGTGCTAACTCTAGCCAGTATTTGGTACGGTGAAAATCATGGTCTGTTGCCAGCAGCAGCTACTGATGAAGCCGTCTTAGTCGATGGTTTGTTCAATGCGATGATGATTGTTTCTACAGGTATATTTCTGATAGTCGAAGGTGTTTTGATTTACTGTGCATTTAAATACCGTCGGCGTGCAGGTGACAATGAAGACGGCCCACCAGTTGAGGGCAATGTACCTTTAGAAATACTCTGGACGGCGATCCCAGCAATTATCGTTATCGGTATTTCTGTTTACAGTTTTGATGTATACAATGAAATTGGTGGCTTCGACCCCCATGCTATCCATGAAGCCCCGATTACTCAAGAGTCAATGACAATGCCTGGGCATGGAAGTGCCATAGCTGCGACTTTGAGCGATACTCCTCCTAGCACCGAACCCAACCTCAATCAAGAAAAATCTGATGAGGCGATGCAAGATCCAGCTACGGCAGAAGTTCGTAATGCTGACCAAATTCCTCAACTGCGGAATGCTCCAGGAGTCGGTAGCGTTGCTCCCACCATTGGGGGAAGTCCTGATAAAGCAGGTAAATCACCAGGATTGCAAGTCAACGTCACTGGTCTACAGTATGCCTGGATTTTCACTTATCCGGAAACTGGAATAACCACAGGTGAGTTGCACGTTCCCATCGGCAAAGAAGTGCAAATCAATATGACAGCCAACGATGTCATCCACGCTTTCTGGGTGCCAGAGTTCCGCCTGAAACAGGATGCAATCCCCGGTAGGCAAAGTGAGATTCGCTTCACACCCAACAAAGTAGGTGATTATCCGCTAATCTGTGCTGAACTTTGTGGCCCATACCACGGCGCAATGAGAACAACAGTGGTAGTTGAATCCCAAGAAGGATTTGAAAAATGGCAACAAGAGCAGTTAGTTGCCAGTAAAGAAACTCTAAATAAAGCGATTGCCGTTAACCCTGGGGATTTATCCCCAAATGAATTTCTCGCTCCTTACACCAAGGATATGGGAATTCAACCAGAAATTCTCCATCAAGTTCACCATTAGTCAGTCAATAGCAAACAGTGATCAGTGAACAGGCTGATAACTGATAACTGATAACTGATAACTAACTCCTATGACACAAGCCCAGCTGCAAGAAACTGCGAATATCCCAGCTCATGGTGAAGAACCACCAGTGAGAAAATGGCAAGATTACTTTACGTTCAACACCGACCATAAGGTAATTGCAATTCAATATCTAGTCACAACATTCATTTTCTACTGTATAGGCGGCGTGTTGGCTGACTTAGTTCGTACAGAACTGCGAACGCCAGAAGTAGATTTTGTGACTCCGGAAGTATACAACAGCTTATTTACGCTGCACGCCACAATCATGATTTTTTTGTGGATTGTGCCAGCCGGTGCCGGTTTTGCTAACTTCTTAATCCCCTTGATGATTGGGGCAAAGGATATGGCATTCCCACGCTTGAATGCTGTTGCCTTTTGGATGATTCCGCCTTCTGGTTTGTTGCTGATAGCTAGTTTACTAGTCGGTGATGCACCCGATGCCGGTTGGACTTCTTACCCTCCCCTGAGCTTAGTAACAGGTCAAGTCGGTGAGGGAATTTGGATCATGAGTGTCCTCCTACTCGGTACATCATCGATTTTGGGGGCAATTAATTTCCTGGTCACAATGCTGAGGATGCGTATCCCAGGTTTGGGTTTCAATCAATTGCCTTTGTTCTGTTGGGCGATGCTGGCTACTTCAGCACTGACTTTGGTATCTACGCCAGTGTTAGCAGCAGGTCTGATTCTACTGGCTTTTGACTTAATTGCCGGGACAACATTTTTTAATCCCACTGGGGGCGGCGATCCGGTTGTGTACCAGCATATGTTCTGGTTTTACTCGCACCCAGCAGTTTACATTATGATTTTGCCCTTTTTTGGGGCAATTTCAGAAATTATCCCTGTGCATTCCCGCAAGCCGATTTTTGGCTATAAAGCGATCGCTTACTCCTCCTTAGCCATCAGCTTTTTAGGGCTAATCGTTTGGGCACACCACATGTTTACCAGTGGTATCCCCGGTTGGCTGCGGATGTTCTTCATGATCACCACCATGATCATTGCTGTACCTACTGGAATTAAAATATTTAGCTGGTTGGCAACCATGTGGGGCGGAAAAATTCAACTCAACTCCGCCATGCTATTCGCAATGGGCTTTGTTGGCACCTTTGTGATTGGTGGGATCAGTGGCGTGATGTTGGCAGCAGTTCCCTTTGATATTCACGTCCACGATACTTATTTTGTAGTCGCACACTTACACTACGTTCTATTTGGTGGTAGCGTTCTCGGCATTTATGGAGCGATTTACCACTGGTTTCCGAAAATGACCGGACGGATGCTAAATGAATTTTGGGGTAAGGTTCACTTTGTGTTGACAATCGTCGGTCTAAACATGACCTTCTTACCCATGCACAAGCTAGGAATGATGGGCATGAACCGCCGTGTTGCCCAATATGACCCCAAATTCGCATTTATCAATGAAATCTGTACCTATGGTGCTTATATCCTGGCAGTCTCGACATTTCCCTTCATCATCAATGCAATTTGGAGTTGGTTGTACGGAGAGAAAGCTGGTAATAATCCCTGGAGGGCACTAACCTTAGAGTGGATGACTACCTCACCGCCAGCGATCGAAAATTTTGAAGGAACCCCAGTATTGGTTACAGGCCCCTACGACTACGGCTTGGAAAAGGCTAAAGAAGGTGTACCTTTATCTGACCCTAATCCAATCTTGTCTGCTGGCCCCAACTCGGTATTAAGAGCAGAACCCGATCCAGCGGTTGCTGCTAATCCTGAAGACCGGAAATAAAGGGACTGGGGACTGGGGAATCAGATTAAAAATGCTATTTTCCAATCCCCAATTCCCAATCCCCAATCCCAAATCCCAATTCCCCACTCTACATTTATCAAGATTCATGCAAAGTCAAACAATTGACCCAGCTAAAACTGAACTAAATCATCACCATGCAGCAGAAGCAGCCATCAGCCATCATGAAGAACATCCAGATCATCGGTTATTTGGGCTAATTGTCTTCCTGATTGCTGAAGGGATGATTTTTATCGGGCTGTTCGGAGCCTATCTGGCTTTCCGTGCTACCTTAAGTGTTTGGCCGCCAGCAGGTACCCCAGAGTTAGAACTATTGCTACCTGGAGTTAACACTGTCAATCTGATTGCTAGTAGTTTTGTTATGCACAATGCTGACACTGCTATCAAAAAGAACGATACACGAGGTGCGCGGATTTGGTTAGGAATTACCGCTGCAATGGGTGCTGTTTTCTTAGTAGGACAAGTATATGAATATACTCATCTAGAATTTGGTTTAACTACCAATTTATTTGCTAGTGCATTTTACGTTTTGACTGGTTTCCACGGACTGCACGTAACCATCGGTGTTTTAGCGATTGTTGCTGTACTGTGGCGATCGCGCGTTAAAGGACACTATAGTAGCGAAAAACACTTCGGTATTGAAGCTGCTGAAATTTACTGGCACTTTGTTGATGTAATTTGGATTATTTTGTTCGGATTGCTGTATTTACTGTAAGTATTAATTATTTAGTTGTTCACTCCACGCGAACAACTTGATAAACCCCCTAATGGGGGCTTTTTTATTTTTACTACTGAGTCAAACACTTAATCTGTGTTGTTATATTCTTTCTTAAGAAGTGATAAAAAAAATATCCTATGGCTATTTTTTGCTAAAATTACTGAAGAAGTGACTAATAATGTTAAATAAACGAATCAAGCCGCAAGCATTCATCCTCTGACCCAAGCTCTGAATGGGCATTAATTTTACACGTAGTATATGGTAAATGAGCCAAAACCCTCTGATCAAAAAAACATTCAGAAGTAGCTTTGAGACCGTTAAAGTGTTGGAAAGCTCAGCAGATGGTAAAAACTACTTGTTAGCAAGTGCAATAGGTAATAAATATCAAAAATCTATTATTAGAAAAATACTTCGGAATCGCTTTGAGATAATCAAACAGTTGGGAAGTGGAGGATCTGGGGATACCTACTTAGCCAGAGACCTAGATTTACCAGGGCGACCGCATTGTGTTGTCAAACATTTTCACCCAAAAGATACTAATCCTAATGTTAGTAAGATTGCAAAAAAATTATTTGACCGGGAAGCAGAAGTCTTATATCAGCTAGGCAACGACCACGAGCAAATTCCAAGACTATTTGCCCATTTTCATGAAAATCGAGATTTCTATTTAGTCCAAGAATACATTGATGGTCATCCCTTGACTCAAGAAATTATTCTCGGTCAATGTCAGAGTGAAAATGCAGTCTTGAATTTATTAACAAATATCTTGAAAGTGTTAGTTTTCGTGCATGAAAATAATATTATTCACCGAGATATTAAGCCCCAAAATTTGATGCGGCGGCACTCTGATGGCAAAATTGTGTTAATAGACTTTGGCAGTATTAAAAAAATTACTGGCTTAGGGCCCGGTTTAACAGTTGTGGTTGGAACTCCTGGTTATATGCCAAGCGAACAGGCTAAGGGAAAGCCAAAACTTTGCAGCGATATTTATGCAGTGGGTATGATTGGCATTCAAGCTCTCACAGGCTTAAGACCCGACCAACTACAAGAAGATCCCAATACTGGAGAAGTTATCTGGCGTCATCAAGCACAGGTTAGTGATGGTTTTGCAGATATCTTAGATAAAATGATTTGCGATCGCCATAGCCAGCGTTATCAGTCAGCAACAGAAGTTCTCCAAGCACTTAGTTCCGATTTAGTGTGGTCACAATCATCAAATGTTGGCATAAACCAAAAAACTGTTAATAACTATTTAGGAACTTATAGAAACTTTCTTTTATTGCTAGGTATCGGACTTGGAGCTAGCACTAGTTTGATAGTATTAATTTTAATTTATACATTTCTCAATACCAGTATATCATTTCCAAATCAACCTATTGAATTTAAAAATATTATAGAAAAATTTTTCCATCGGTCAAGCCTAACTAATGTCAATGCTTTAGTAGCGAAAAGCGATTTGATAAAAGAATTGCGCCATTGAGAAGATTACCAAATAGTAAATTAAATTTTCCCGTATAACAAACAGTTAATCAGCTATTAGAAGATGTTTTAAAAAGTTTAGCTCCTCCTAATTACTCCGGAAATTAAGGAGTAATTTGAGCAGGTTATTACTTGTAACTAACTGAAGCCTGAAACCTAGATCCCCCTGATAAATTAGGGGGAACTTCTAACAGGCTGTTTAGAAAGTCATTAAGTATACTAAAAACCCCTCTCCAAACGTCTCACAGTAACGGAGATAAGCTTTGAAGCCCCATTTCCTGGTGAGTGTAGGGGGACAGGGGGGATACCGCTATAACCGTATACTTTACAAACCTCTTCTTAGCAATTTGAAAACTGGTTGTTAACTAAGTAGGTTGGTGTGAATATTTCTTCTTAAAATAAGGCATAAGGCAGAATGGAACAGGGTTTTGACCTATTTTGTTTGCTTTGATATAGTTTGATTTTTTCACGTCGTTCCACTTAATTGATAAAATCTTTACTTAAAACTCAAATATCAAGAGATTTTTCTAGAGGAAATACCGAGAAATTACTGTAGTATAAGTACTATTACTAAACAAAAGTTAAAGATATGGACAATACAAATCAAAGAAGAGCTTTAATTAACGGCGAAATTGGCCTCTTTCTTAAAGGTTTGATTATTGGTAAAGTATTGACAATTATAGTTATTGGCGGATTGCTTTGGTGGTTACTGAAGCCAAACTTAAGAGCTGGCAACGGTGCTGACTCTTACACTGAGCAAAGTTTAAAGACTCCTTTTAGTGGAACATCAACTTTTGAAACAATTCCAGATGTGCCCACCGGCTCATTTAACTACGGTGGTAGTACAGCATGGGCATCTATCCGACAATTAGTAGATTCTCAGATCCAGAGCGATCGCCCTGAATTAAAATTACGCTACGTAGACCGCATTAAGGATAGCCCTAGTTCTAGCTCGGGTATTCGGATGTTGCTTGATGGACAACTCGACTTTGCTCAATCTTCTCGTCCGTTCACAAATGAAGAACAAGCGATGGCAAAAGAACGAGGCTTCACCCTTGAGCAACGTCAGGTAGGTGTTGATGGAATAGCAGTGGTGGTTAACCCATCACTGAATGTGCCGAGTTTAACTGTTAACCAATTGCAGCAGATTTATACTGGGCAAATTACTAACTGGAAGCAAGTACGCGGGCCGAACCTACCCATCATACCTTTCTCCCAACGAGCAGAAAACGCAGATACAGTAATATTCTCTAACAGTAATAACTTAAAGGGGCAAGCGCTTAGCTCAGATGTACAGTATGTCTACTCCACTACAGAAGCGGTGCGCCAACTCAGCAAAACCCCTGGTGGCGTTTATTATGCTTCTGCCCGTTCAGTAGTACCTCAGTGTACTGTAAAGGCTTTGCCATTACGTCTCAATTCTGGTGAGCTAATTTCCCCCTACCGCGGATCTGCGGTCTCACCTGAGAACTGTCTAAATCAGCGCAACCAAGTAAATACTGAGGCTATTAGAAATCGTAGGTATCCAATTACAACTGACTTGTTTGTGATTATTAAGCAGAATAAAGGTAAAGAACAGCAAATTGGGGATGCTTACGCCAAGCTTTTATTAACTAGCGAGGGGCAAAAAGCAATTGAGCGGGCTGGTTTCGGTGGTGTTAGCAAGTAGATTAAGATAACTAGCTGGTTGAATAATATTATGTTCGGTTGAGGACTTATAAAACGTTATTGCTAGCGCAATCGCAAGTATTTATCCGAACATGATATTATTTTTAACTTGTAAATTTACACACAGATAACAATACACTTCAGTTGAGGGACTGACAAATAAAAAATATCCCAAATTTTCTTGTGGGATGTGTGTCCTCACCCGTCCTATATTCAGGGCGGGCTTTCCTGCCCACCCCACAAGAGGGATAATTTATTCTCTGGAAATCCCTAAGAATAAAAACTAAAACTGATGTAAGTTGGGAAGTCACTGCAAGGACAAAAGGTCTTCCCAACCTACGCAGTTTTATTTTTTGGGTCAATCGCAACTGTAGTGACTAATGATGTTATTAACGGGCATTAAGTGATTCAAGAAAAGAGATTTGTATATGTTTTTATCATCTACAAAAGCTTAATGTCTATAAATACACTAACAATATCCGACTTTTTTCCGACCTTTTCCGACCGTCAAACTTGATATTAGGCACTAGAGTATTTATATAAGTAGTTCTAGCAAGAAGTCTGCACAATAATTAAACGAGTGCAGTCAGGCGATCGCTAGCAAATCAAGCATAATCCAAGATTTATAACGTAATTACATAAAAAAGGTAAATATGGCTGAATATCCTCATGGAGTCTGGATTTGGAATCTTCCAGCATTAAGTGGTAATTATTTAAACAGATTAATTGAGTGCAAAGTCAAACGAGTATATCTCAAAGTATTTGATGGCAAAAGTAGAGTTATGTTTTGGGCTAAAAAGAATGCTTACTGGAATCTTAAAGGAAGTATAGTTCCTCAGCGTGGAGATATAGCTGTTTTTGATTGGCAAAGAAATAATTCACAACTCGATCACATAGGTATTGTCAGAGGATACACTCTCGGAAGTTCTACTATTCAAACATCTGAAGATAATAGGGTAAACCGTAGTGGCAACTTTACAAGAGAAATAGTAGATGTAGCCGGATTCATTAGAATCGTTTAATACACCAAAGCATCTGGATTAACTTAGTTATTTAGCTTAATCCAGATAAGTTAGTTATATTCGCAGGCGAAGGAACTTGTTAATTGAAACAGAATTATTCTAAATCTCATAAAACTCTAACATTGTTAGCACTTGGGCTTTTAATGTCTAGTTGTGGACGCGATATTCCTTCATTGGAGAATGTTAATCAGGCAGTTGAAAACCTAGATGTTGCGGCTAAAGATATCTCAACAGATATGTATGGTTCATGCATTAGAGCAACTAAATTCTTTGGAACGCCAGGTTCGCCTACTATATTAAGTGAGCGACAACCAGAAGAAAAATTCTGTAATGAGAATTATCAGCAAATATCTTTGGTAATGGGGGATGCAAATCAGATTTTGATTGATTACATGAATGCTCTTGTTCTTGTTGCTAAAGGAGAAAGCGAGAAAGGAAAACCTATTTCCTTTGATGAAAGTTACAAAAATCTTGGTGATTCGCTGACTAATCTTAAGTTCTCCTCATCTCGGACAGCAGCACCACAAGCTGTGTTTAAACCAGAAGAGGTACAGGCTGGAGTGGCGATCGCTAAATTTTTGACTAACTTATTTACAAAGGAAATGCGCCGCAACAAGTTAAAGCAAGCGATTTTATGCACAGATAGCGATATTCAAGCTTATATCAAGGGTAAAGGTGCAGTTGCGGGACAACCCGAACCAGGGGGACTAATCGCGATCGCCAACAAAGTTTACGTTAATGGACTGCTAGCTGAAGAAGAAATCAGTATTCGTACTTACTTTAGCGAATATATTGCTCTATTTGGAGACGATTTGAAGAAAAATCCTTTAGATTTCATCGCCTTGGAGGAAAAGTACAACAATGCGATGGACTTAGTACGCGATCGCAAGCAAAAAGCTCAAATGTATAGTGCAATTTTGAGGAATTTAGCATCGTTACACGCATCCCTCAAACAAGAATTGGCTAAAGATGATGATATTCCCCTAACAGGTGAAAAATTTGACAACTACTGTCAAGAATTATTCCAGCCATCTCAAACCAAAACTGTAGACAAGGGACATCAGGAAATTAAACCAGAAACAATGCAAAAAGTTCAAGCAATTATCGCCAAACATATGAAGGTTATAAAACCATTGCTTAAAAAAATTGAGTAATCAAACATCAAAATACCAAATACTAGTTCTTTCAGGGAGTGAAATAATGACAATTCAAGATTGTACTAACTTAATAATCAGTCGTAACTTAGTTTTACAAACTATTCTTTTTGTACAACAAACAAGTGCAAAGCTTTTATTTAAAACAAATGTCAGCAAAGAAGAATTCAATCAAATGTTTGACGATATTGAAATACCCCTATTCATAATTGCTGACAAAATAGCGATTGTAATTGATAAAGAGATTTTAAGTTCAATAACAAGTTATCAAGAAGAAATTAGAATAGTCACTCAAAAAATTCAAAGTGTTATTGACAATTGTGAAGATTTTTCTACACTTAGTGCAATATCTAGAAGATTATTGAATTTTTTTGATGATTTTATCAGTACTGAAGATACATATCTAGATACTTCCAAGATACTTGATAATATTGCATCTATTTGCAATCACTATTAACAAGTGAACTAATAGATAAATTAAACAATTGATTTTTTGAGTTGCTGATTGTTATCTATTTATTACAAAGGAGTAAAATATGACATCTCAGCCTGATGTTACTGATTTTGAATGTTGTCGGACAATAATTTATCAAATTGTCAATTTGTCTTTAGCAAGACGTAACCAACTCTTAGCAGATGGAGTAATAAGTAAAAATGAATATCTTAATATTGGCCAACAATATGAAATACCACTTCGCAGACAAGCTAAAGATTTAACGCTTAAAATATTTGACGGAATTGTTTTATCAATGGCAGCATTTCAAAGTAATATTGACGTTGTGAAAAACAAATTAAAAAAAGCTATTGATAATATTCAATCATTTCAGAAATCCGTCGATTTTTTAAACAAGTTTATTGTTTTTTTTGGTAATATTTTACTATTGCCAAGTAAAGGGATCACTGGAATTCCAGCTTTAATTGATGATTTAGTAAAACTTATATAATTATCACTTACGTTTGACTGGAATTCCCCAAATCTTGATTTGTCGGTCGAATCCACCACTAGCTAATATTCGCCCATTTGGACTAAAAGCGATCGCACTTACCCAATCTGTATGTCCAGTTAATGTAGTTATTAATTCACCTGTAGTTATATTCCACAATTTAATGCCATCTCTGCCAGCACTAGCAAGAGTTTGTCCATCTGGGTTAATGGCGATCGCATTTACCCAGTTATTATGTCCTGTAAGGGTGCGGAATAATTCTCCACTATTAACATTCCACACTTTAATGGTGCGATCGCGGCTAGCACTAACTAATTTTTGTCCATCTGGTGTAAAAGTGACAGCAGTAACAGTATTAGTATGAGCTACTGATTCACTGATTAATTTACCAGTACTTAAATTCCACAGCTTAATCACACCTTTATTGTCGCCACTAGCTAAGGTTTGTCCATCAGGACTAATAGCCACCGTATAAATCAGATTGTTAAAGCGTACTAAAGTACCAAGTGGGCGCTGCTGTAGCAAATCCCACAAGCGAATTCCATCTAAAGCTCCACTAATTAAAACTTTACTATCAGGAGATACCGCTAAAGATAGTACGTTACTGGTATGTCCTACAAAAGAGCGGCTAAATTTAAAATTTTTCAAGTTCCAGAGGTTAATTGTGTCGTCATCACTACAACTAACCAGGGTTTGACCATCTGGCGAAATTACTAAAGATTCTATAGCGGTTTGATGTGCTTTGGTAATATTTCCCAGCTTTTTGCCATTTGCTGCATTCCAAAGGCGAATTACACCCTCATTTTCCGCACCTCCGCTGACAAGAATTCTACTATCTGGAGTGAAGGCTAGAGATTTAACCGTTCCGGTATGTCCTATGAGGGTGTAAAGTAGTTGAAAATTCCTAAAGTTATTGGTATCTGAGTTTGGTGTAAATTCAATTGCAGCATTAGCCTGATGAATATAAAACCCTTCCCAAGTAGTTACTGGAAGGGCAACAGCTGCCATAAATGCCAGGATAATATACGGACGCCCAAAATTCCCCCCACCTCTTCCCTCACTCCTCACTATTTTTCCTCACCTTTTGAATAGTTATAAAAACAAACACATACAAACAAGTTTTTCAGAGTTATGAATTATCACTCATAAATCTTGTATGGACAAGGGTTAATCGCGTCTCTCCTAACCTTTAACTCAGCACTCCCTAAACAGGTGGTTTTTTCTTGGAGACGCTTAGCATTGGTAAAGACGGACTAGAAGAACGAGAGGGTAAGTAATGTTGTACTATAGGTTCCTCTAGTACGGGACGACGCTGTTGGATACGCCATAACTTCAAGCCTAGCGCTATCCCTGCTGTTCCCAAACCAAAAGCGAACAACGACCAGCTATCATCTAATCCGCCTATCAGGGCATCTACCAGACCCATCGTAATCAATATAGCGATCAGTGGTTCTTTTCGGTAGGTTGACTTCAAAAAACGAGGTAATACAGCATTCATCACAGCTTGATTGGTTCCAGTTCACCTTTTGTGGATATTATTGACCAAGAATACCTCACCCATATTTTGCCTTTCTTATCTAAGGCCTAAAGTAATTTAATTATGACTTTCTTTAATAGGGGAGGAAGTGTAGTTATTAACCTTCTGACATCTGCTATTTACAAGTTTCGGATATTTTGAGCGCTTATAGGTATTTTTATTCCTCTGTTGGTTACATTCTACGGCAACAATTTACAAATAAATTTAAGTTAAAGTTTTGAGGGCAAGGTACTTGGCTATCAATTATTAAAGTCAAAACCAACTGGTTGTTCCAGCTGGTTGAAACTCTTCTAAATACTAGCTTACAATTTATGTGCTTGTTCGTGGCACTACTTCAGACCCAGCCATGATAGCACTCCTTGATTGGTGAGGTACTCAATCACCAGCATCAAAGCGAAGCCAATCATTGCAGCTCGACCATTCAACCGTTCAGCATATTCGTTAAAGCCAAACTTAGGCTCGCCTAGTTTAGGTGTGACTGTTGGTTGTGGTTGTGTCATTTTTAAGAAACCTCTTTTTGGCAGACGGAACTTGATATTAGACTTTGTGGTATTGGTTGGGCAAGGGGTAATGTCGTGATTTAGTTGAAGACTTACCATTAAGGGCGATGCTTAAACGCCCAAAGATGTTAATGATAAGCGATTAGCCAGACTCGATCTCAAAAGTTAAAGGGATTAGTTTCTTTCCTTAACCTATTAGCCTCTTTTGATAGCTAAAGAGCTGATTACAGTACTTGAATGCCAAGATGACTTCTTGAACTTCAGCCAAAGCTTCCTAAAAGGGAGCTATGCAACCACTCTTTTAATAAATTGTTATTATTCTTTATATATTGTATAAATACTGGGGCAATAGTCAAGGGCAAGAGTTTGCAGCTACTCAGATTAAATTGACAAGCTCAAGACAGAGAATAGCTATTTTTAATACAGCTATCCCAATGGTTCAGTAGCAAGCTTGAGATTGGCAGGCTAAAGTTATTAAACAAAAAATTATCAGAGGCGGTACATGGAAATCGGCGTTCCCAAGGAAAATAAGGATCAAGAATTTCGCGTAGGTTTAAGTCCTTCGAGTGTGCGGGTGCTGCGGGAAAATGGTCACAGCATCTTTGTCCAGACGCAAGCAGGTAATGGCGCTGGATTTACAGATGACGATTACAAGAGCGCTGGAGCAGAGATTGTCCATACAGCAGAAGCAGCTTGGAATCAACAATTGGTTGTAAAAGTCAAAGAGCCGCTGGTATCTGAGTATAATTTTTTGCAGAAAGAACAGATATTATTTACTTATTTGCATTTAGCAGCCGATCGCAAATTAACAGAGCATTTAATTGATTGTGGCACTTGTGCGATCGCCTACGAAACTGTAGAACAACCAGGCGTTAACAGACTACCTCTGCTCACCCCCATGAGCGTTATTGCCGGTCGGCTTGCAGTACAATTTGGGGCGAGATTTCTAGAACGTCAGCAAGGTGGTAGAGGTGTGCTTTTGGGTGGTGTACCTGGAGTCAAACCAGGTAAAGTAGTAATTCTCGGTGGCGGCGTTGTCGGCACCGAAGCAGCTAAAATTGCCGTGGGGATAGGTGCTAACGTCCAGATTTTAGATGTGAGTGTCGAGCGGTTATCTTACTTAGAAACCTTATTTGGCTCTAGAGTTGAATTGCTTTACAGCAACTCCGCTCATATTGAAGCTGCGGTCAAACAAGCCGATTTGCTCATCGGTGCAGTTTTAGTACTGGGACGTAGGGCACCAATACTAGTATCCCGCGAATTAGTCAAACTAATGCACCCTGGCTCGGTAATAGTTGATGTTGCTGTTGACCAAGGCGGTTGTGTGGAAACTTTACATACGACATCGCACACAAATCCGGTATACATTGAAGAGGGCGTGGTACATTACGGCGTTCCCAATATGCCAGGAGCAGTACCTTGGACAGCAACTCAAGCACTCAACAATAGTACATTACCTTATGTTGTGCAGTTAGCGAATTTAGGAATTAAGGCTTTAGAAGTTAACCCAGCCTTAGCAAAAGGAGTGAATGTATACAATCATAAATTAGTGCATCCTGCCGTACAAGAGGTGTTTTCTGATTTGGTAAGTTAAATGTTATACGGGGTAATCTACTATAAATAATTTGTATTCAGGTGTGCAAGTACTAGGTGATCGCTTATCTTAATGGTGGTATTTGTCAGCAATTAGGTTAATTTGTTGCCAAATGCGCGGATGGGTAGCTGTAGAAAATCAAAACAAGTAAAAAATCGCTGCATCTCAATGTGTACAAAGTTTTGAGGACTATAGAACTTTTAAACCATCCGCGCACCTTATGGGGAGTGAGTTTCCGGGATTTGCATCTGGTGTCAATATTATTTTCTGTATTATGATTCTGTCATCCCCGCAACTGCACCTCGAAAACCAAATACAGCAAGCCTTTCAAGTGCCAGTGATTGCAATTAACAAAACTCCCTATAAGGGATTGAAACCTTCCTATCAAGAATTAAGTTAAATCATGACCAAATTATCTTCGGCTTCTTCTAATTCATAACCATTAGCCAATTTGGCAATTGCCTGGTCAATCATTGCCAAACCCCGATCTACAGTTTCAATTACACTTAAGTGTCCTCGCAAATCGGCAGCACCGACAAAACCTTTAGCATACCAAGTCATGTGCTTACGGGCTTGACGAACACCGCGATCGCCTTTATATTCCCACAAGGCTTGTAAATGATCTCTTGCACATTCCAAGCGCTCAATTGGAGTTGGTGGCGGTAATATTTCCCCAGTTTTTAAGAAGCGATCAATTTCTCCGACTAAAAACGGATAACCCAAAGTCCCACGGGAACACATCACACCATCAGCACCAGTTTCTTCTAAACATTTCACTGCTGCCTCAATCGAAAAAATATCTCCATTGGCAATTACTGGAATAGAAAGTATTTCCTTAACACGCGCAATCCATTCCCAACGCGCATTGCCATTGTATCCTTGAGCGCGGGTGCGCCCGTGTACTGTAATCATTTTTGCTCCAGCGTCTTCCATCCGCTTAGCAAAGTCGAGAATCGTAATTTCTTTGTCATTCCAACCAATACGGGTTTTCACTGTCACAGGTACATCAACAGCTTTCACCACTTCTCGCACAATTGCTTGTGCGACTTCCGGTTGCCGCAACAGAGATGAACCGCCACCATTTTTAGTAATTTTATTTACCGGACAACCCATATTAATATCAACAGTATCAGCACCTTCTGCAACTGCCTTAACTGCTGCTTCTGCCAGGAAATCTGGACGACAATCAAATAGTTGAATGCTAATTGGGCGTTCGTTGGGGTCTACCTCCATAATTTTGGGCAACTGTTTAACATAATGCAACCCAGTAGCATTCACCATTTCGGTATACATCATCGAATCGGGTGCATAGCGACGCACCAAGCGGCGAAATACCAAATCTGTTACCCCAGACAAAGGCGATTGCAGAACCCGGCTTTTTATCTCTAAGGAGCCAATTTTTAAAGGTTGGGAAAGTCTAGCTTGAAGAGTAGGAGATAGGAAAATCATAATAATAAATTAAAAATTAAAAATTGTCTGAACCAAAGATTGTCAGGATATTTCACACTATTTACTTAAACTGTTAATTACATACTCTCAATTTCTTGTTTACTCATTAATTTTGCTTAGGCATCTTGGCTTGGAGGCTGTTTTTGCTTTTCTTGCAGCACCTCTTCTAAACTCAAACCTAACTCTTTGGCTGTTTCTTCAAAACTCAATCCCAATCTCAATAACAAAGGAATCATTCTCAACTTTTCTTCACGCGCTCCTTCTTGCTTGCCTTCTTGCTTACCTTCTTGCTTGCCTTCTTGATAGACTCGGGTTTGTTTCAAATCACTTAACCCAAACATCCCTTCAATCTCCTCTCGACTCATGATTGGAAATTTGTAAACCAAAATTGTCTCTATTAATTCTAATAACTGCCGCCGCTGTTGTTCAATATTGATTTCTTGCTGGGTTCTGTCTATTAACTGTCTGGCGGATATAATTGCTGTATCCTCATCATCGACAACTAATTTCATGGTAGCAATCCCAACTGGCAATGATGCAATTTCACCTAATTCATTAAGATAAATACGGCTTATGCGCTGGCTAGTGAAAAATTCACTGTAATTCTTGATGTCTGCTGTATCTAAACTGCGATTGGGATAGATAACTACTCCTCGCCAAGAATTTTTAGGTTGATTTTGACGTAAGTATAAACAAATTTCTGAAATTAGCCGTGAATAAATTTCTGTATCCGTTTGAAATTGGACTTCTACAAAGTAGATTGGATTTTCTTCATCTTGTGTTGGCAGAAAAACACCATCTATGCGAAATGCAGTTTGTTTGATTTCAATTGAAGAAAATTTATAACCTTCTGCGGTTTGGGGCGAGTTGCCAATTAATTCAAAAAAGATGCTAGGAAATTCTTGAAAAAGGCGATAAAAAATGCTATCAGTTTTCACGCTTGATCTAATGCTGAG
Organism: Nostoc sp. PA-18-2419; assembly: GCF_005869855.1. Taxonomy (GTDB): domain Bacteria; phylum Cyanobacteriota; class Cyanobacteriia; order Cyanobacteriales; family Nostocaceae; genus Nostoc. The sequence continues at coordinate 36,652 of NZ_SZNH01000036.1, forward strand.
ATTTGCCTCGTTGCAATTTTATTGTGAAATATGTCATGAGTCATTTGTCCTTTGCAAATACAAATGACTCATGACCAATGACAAACGGCGATCGCAATTTAGCCACGAGTTGCACTTTGAGGAGGATGGGAGACAACTTTTTTAGCTAAACCTAAAGTCTGCAAAACTTGGATACTCCACCAAGTAATATCAATTTCCCACCAAGATAAGCCAGATTTGGCCATATGGGGATAAGTATGATGGTTGTTGTGCCATCCCTCTCCATAGGTGACCAGGGATACCCACCATAAATTACGAGCGCCATCATTGGCATCAAAGGTGCGATAACCCCACAAGTGTGATGCAGAGTTCACAAACCAAGTTGAGTGCCAAAGCAAGACGCATCTGACAAACATTCCATAGATGACAAAAGACCATCCTCCTAAGGCATACAGCAGTAGCCCGAAGGGAATTTGCAACAGTAAGAAGTAACGATCTAACCAGCGATAGAACGGTTGTCTTGCTAAATCTGGGGCATACTTTTGATAGGTTTCGTAGTCAAAAAACTTTGGACGCGGGTAGAAAATCCATAGCATATGACTCCACCAAAATCCTCGCTGAGCAGAGTAGGGGTCTAGATCGATATCTTCGGTATGGGCGTGATGCTGGCGGTGTCCACCCACCCAAAAAATTGGTCCCCCCTGCAAAGCCAGCGCTCCGATTAAGGCGATCGCATACTCTAACCACTTAGGAACTTGGAAACTTCGATGGCTCAGTAGTCGATGATATCCCAGGCAAATCCCAATACTACCGAATAGCCAGTGGAGAAACACAAGCAAACCTAATGCTGACCAAGAAAAAAACCAAGGAGCCAGAAGTGCTAAGACATGAAACGTAGTAAAAAAAACTACATTAGTCCAACTGAGTTGCGGTGAATTTTCCTTCTCAGGGATGATGCCTTTGCCGAGCGCTCCAAAATTTGTGGTCATAAAAATTCCTGTTGATGGACAATCCAGCGATTTGCCTTTTCTCCCAAGGGATTTACCCAATCTGTAGACCAGTTCGTTAGAGTGAACCAGTAGGATCTTGGGGGTTTCCCCCATTAGCAACTGGCGAACCCGTAGGATAGAGTCAAGCAAAGATTATGCAAGTGATAGCTTACATGCTTTAGAACGAGTGCCAGAATTTGTTCGTTCTGTAGTTGGGGAAGCCGACCAATTCCCAGCGGAAAATCGCCGCGCCTTAGGTAGGGGAGTAACAGAGGCCAACCGTTATGTGGCTCAGTATTTAGCTACTATAATCCAACAAGGACACTTAAATACCTATCTACCCGCAGAGAAATTAGCCAGTTTGCTCAATGGAATGATTTTAGGATATGCCGTAATCGAATTTACGAGTGAATTTCATGAACTTTGGGAAGATCGGGATGATTTTCTCGAAAATTTAGTAGAGTTATTCTTACACGGAGCTATGTCATCCTCAGCGGAATCAGCAAGCAACTCCTTACAAGGAAGCGCGATGGTCGCAGAAATAGCTGATTTGCCTGCTAATTTAGTTCATGCAATTTTGCAGCAAGCCAAGAAATCCGGAGTCCGAGATTATGCCTTAGCTTATGTATTATTTGGTGCTGGATTATCCACCACAGAAATAATTAGCTTAGAGCGATCGCACCAAATCTACGATCCTCAAGGGCACTTCCTGCAAATCACAATTCCCGGATCTGTGCGGCAAGTACCTGTAAATCAGTGGATTTTGGGTAAACGCTACGGTTCTTATACTAATAATCCTCTAATTAAATGGCTCAAAAGCCGTAAAGATAGTCAAACAGCCATGTTTCTCAATGAAACAGGCAAACCAATTTCGGAATCAGAGCTTGAGACACGTTGGCTAGTATGGAGTCAGGGATTATTAACTCCCCAAGGACAACCGCCAGCCATCGCCCAAGCACAACAAACTTGGCGAGTCGAAATGTTAATCAGGGGAATTAGCTTAGAAAACCTGAGTATTTTCACAGGTTGCGATCGCGCCCAACTACAACCGTATGCGCGCCGAGCTAAAGAAAAAGCCGCTCTAGAGCAAGCGACTCGTTTAGATCATAAATCCGGATAGGGACTGGGAAGTTAAAATAATTCGTAATTACTAATTCGTAATTCGTAATTGAATTAGGGACTGACAAATAAAAAATATACAAATTTTCTTGTTGGATGAGCGTCTCGTCCGCCCTACCCCAGAGTGGATATTTTATTTCTTGGTAATCCCTTACGAATTACGAATTAGTTCAACGGCTCCATAATCACTCTTAAGCCTTTATTAGAAAGTGTTTTGAGCATTTCTTTAGCGTTATACTCACTGCTAAATACTCCTGCTTGCATCACTTTTTGACCTTGCCAGACTGTGGCAAACGCACCAGGAGCAAGGGTTCGCACTAAATCTTGATCTTTATCTGTTACTAATGTGACTACTACGCGATAACGTATACCATACTGTGTCCTAGAATTTCCTCTGTAGGACATAGTTGAAGAATTCTCCACTGCTACTTTTGGCAGATTGGGAGTATCCTCAATCGGGATACTGCGATCCGGAACTGGCAATAGTGCTTCATTACCTGGGACAGCAGATTCTAGTATTGGTGATGACTGCTGTATTTGATTATTCGTACTGGAAACTGCTGGCTTTGCTACAGAAGTAGATGAATCTTGAGGCGCAGTAAACTCAATTGTGTTGGGATCGATTTGCACGTAATTTAACTGCGCTGTCTGAGGCGGCTGTGCTGGGGTGGAAGTTGCTACTTGAGTATTAGTTGATATTTGTGTGCCTGACAAACTGCTAGGAGTAGGAAATCCGGTGGTAGAGGTAGCTGGTTGATTAGATATTGGTGGCGAAAGCGGTACACTCGCTGGTAGCAATGGCAGCAGTTGACTATTTAATTGTGCAGGAACAAGATTATTTGCTGAGATATTGTTGCTGGTTTGGGTGTTGCTAGTTTCTGGAACTCCAGGAGCCGAGAAAGAAATTTCTCCTGATGCTGGTATCTGCTGTAACACTTTATTCGGGACAGGGGCGGGTTGAGAATTTTCGGCTGTTAGTGCTGTTGTGCCATTAAGATCTACATTACCAGCGATGCGAGCGCTCACCAGGTTATTACCAACAGCAGAAATCACTTGCTTAGCAGCCTTGGCGTTAATGTCGTAGCGAGCATTATTTTGAAATTGATTACCCCCAGGCTCGGATGCGTTACCTAAATCTGGCATTGCTTGAGCGATCGCTACTAAACCATCTTCTTTACTATCTTGAATAATATTATTCCGTAAAATTGGGTGAGCATTTGCTTGCACGACAATTCCGGCTCTATTGTTCTGAATTTGATTGCTTATAATTACAGGGGCGGCATTTTGGGCAATATTAATCCCAAAGCCTGTTTCGTGAAAGACATTTTCCTTGACTTGAGGACGGGAGTTACCAGCAATTGTAATCCCATTAGCGCCATTGCTGGAGAAGTAATTTTTGCTAATGGTGGGTGCAGCGTTTCCACTGACGGAAATTCCGTCTTGGGTATTACCAATAAAAGTATTTTCCCCAACTACCGGATTACTAGATTCAATCCACAAACCATAACCACGGCGGTTTGAGTTTGTCACTGTCACCCCAGTCAGTACTGCTTGGTTTGCCCCAACAATTGTCACATTTTGACCGCCGAAACTGCGACTTAGATAATCATCGCCTCCCTGAATGATAATATCCTTGCCTTGATTGCTAGGGTTACCTTGAATGGAAACACCTGGTTTGAGTATTAAGGGGAATACTTCTCCGGTCTGGGTGCTATAAGTGCCTGGAGAAAGCATAATTACAGTATTGGCATTAGCTAATCGCAACGCTTGGGTAATCGTTTTCACAGGAGCAGATTCGCCCCCATTACCTGCACTGTCATTTCCAACATTCGGATTAACAAACAGCACATTCACCTGAGAATTCGTTTTTTCACTCACAGATATAGAATTTAGTGTTGATGGCATCTGAGCGATCGCCCTACCCAAGCTTGTAGCTAAGAACACCATACTTATGATCCCCAAAAACACAGTAAAAGATAATACTGTATTTTTTAATACTAAAAATTTTATTAATTTGATAAATCTTGATTTTTTGGGCATATCATCTACTGTACGGTACTTAGAGAACACACGAGTTAGAATCATATTTAACACAACTCCTCAGACGTATCAATAAATTTTTATACTTTTAAACAGTATTATGCCGATAATATTACTCACATATTGTACCAATTGGCGATATTTAATACAGAACTATCAATAAAAAAAACTGAGAACTAAGCATGTTTGATTTTTTGATTTCCTCCTACTTTGTTGCTTTTGGTGTTCGTCTGTTCTCTGGCTTTTTTGATGGATTAAATGACTATAAAGTCCAAGATAATTGGAGTTGCAGAACCAGCCAATGAATAGGGATAAGCAGTGAGGAATTTTGAAAGTTAGTAAATCAAGCTAAAATTATGCAATATTGGAATTTTTTTATGTATTTTTTGCTATGGCTAATGAATTGCAATCCTGATTCGATTTAAATAATTAAAATGTCATCTAACTCAGACTAATTTAAAACCCATAGATGTATTGCCAAAAAGCTTATTTACTAAACTATTGCAAAATAAAAAATAGTGTAACTTTTGTTTTGTTTGCTGATGCTATTGCTTTTGCCAACTGCGGATTTTGTGTTGTATCCGCTTTTATCAGTCTTTTTTGCGATCGCTGACCGTAAAATACTTGACTAACCAGAGTGCTAAATTGTGGCCTCATCAGCGATCGCTGCTTATACGAACGTGGGATAATTTGACATAAGCTTTATTTCTACGTTGTTTTGCGTAGATATAATCAAAATTTACTCAAAAAAAGCAAATTAATTAACTTATGGTTATTAGGACATATGATAATTCACATTCCGATGAAAGCACTAATGGGGTTGTTGTAATGGTCGAGCCATACAGCCAAAAAGAGCAAATACAGCAAGTTGTTTACCGCATTTTAGACGCCAATTTAGACCGCGCTCGTGAAGGCTTGCGAATTATTGAAGAATGGTGTCGATTTGGGCTGAATAATGCCCAGTTGGCTCTTGAATGTAAGCGCTTGCGACAAGAGGTAGCCAAGTGGCATATCCCCGAATTACGGGCGGCGCGAGATACACTAAGCGATCCGGGGACTGAGTTAAGCCATCCTCAGGAGGAAGAACGAGCTAGTATAAAATCAGTATTGCAGGCTAATTTTTGTCGGATAGAAGAAGCATTGCGAGTGCTAGAAGAATACGGCAAACTTTATCACCCAACTATGGCTAAAGCTTGTAAGCAGATGCGCTATCAGGTGTATACCCTAGAAAGTAATTTAATGGGTCATCAGCGTCATCAATTGTTATGGCGATCGGGTTTGTATCTTGTTACTTCCCCTAGTGAAAGTATATTAAATACTGTGGAAGCTGCACTCAAAGGCGGATTAACCCTCGTACAGTACCGCGAGAAAACCGCTGATGATTCTTTGCGTCTAGAACAAGCGAGAAAACTGCGGCAATTATGCCATATTTACGGCGCTTTGTTTATTGTTAATGATCGCGTAGATTTAGCTTTAGCAGTGGATGCAGATGGAGTGCATCTAGGACAACAAGATATGTCCATCACCGTTGCTCGGCAATTACTCGGTTCCCAGCGTTTAGTAGGTCTTTCCACCACAAACCAAGAAGAAATGCAACGAGCAATTGCTGAAGGAGTAGATTACATCGGCGTGGGACCGGTTTATGAAACTCCTACGAAAGTAGGTAAGGCAGCAGCAGGCTTAGAATATGTCAGTTATGCTGCCAAAAATTGCTCAATTCCCTGGTTTGCCATTGGGGGAATAGATGCAAATAATATTAATGATGTAATCGATGCAGGAGCTAAACGTGTAGCAGTAGTGCGATCGCTCATGCAAGCTGAACAACCCACCTTAGTAACACAATATTTACTTTCTCAACTTAATCGCATTAAACCAGAACTTTAAAAAATCATTTGTCATCTGTCATTCTGCTTGTCTCCCAGTCCCCAGTCCCTAATCCCTAGCCCCCAGATTTATGTCTAATGAGATTACGCTTCAGATAAATGGTGAAACCCGTAGCTGTTCATCTCAAACTCCTTTACCCGATTTACTCCAAAAGTTGGGTTTCAATCCCCGTTTAGTAGCCGTGGAGTACAACGGCGAAATTTTACATCGCCAGTTTTGGGAACAAACAACAGTGCAACCAGGCGATCGCTTAGAAGTGGTCACCATTGTTGGTGGTGGTTAATTAATTTCAGCCAGTAAGCCTAGATCCTTAAGGCTGCGTCATGTAATCTCAATGCGGGTGGGTGCATCTTCTGTTTTATAGATATCAAGGGTTGTTGCCAATAGTTTCCTTATCATCTAATCTATTAAATTAGACTTTAGCCTTCAGACTTTATTTCAACTTTTCTCTGTCAACTAAAATTTTGCCAATATTTGAATGTTTGTAGGGGCGTACAACTAACTGTACGCCCCTACTGAATGTTCATCTGAAAAAATTGTGTTTTTATGCTTCTGATTTGTACAGCGAACGATGAAGGGTTCTCCGGTTGGCTAATTCTTTACCTTTACGCCCAAGCTGTTCCCGTAGCTGTTGATCTTTGGACAACCGATTAAAAGCTTGAAAAACCTCATAACCAGAATTTGGATTCACGAGTATACCATTTTCCTCGTGTTTAACTGTATCTAAAACACTGCCTGAACGAGGGGCGATTACAGGTTTCCCGAAGTAACTAGCTTCTAAATAAACGATGCCAAAACCTTCTAGATTCTGAGATTTAGTTTCTAACAAACTCAGCATAGCAAATATATCACAGGCTGCATAATAACCTGGTAATTCGTTCTCTGGTACATGTCCTGCAAAGTGTACCCGTCTATCTACCCGCAAGCGATGCGCCAGAGATTTCAGTTCCAACTCACAAACCCCTTGACCGCAAAGTATGTAGTGGACATCCACCCCAAAAGTTAGCAATAGTGGAATGTTATCAATCACGCGGTCAAAACTCTTATGTTTTACTAGCCTTCCTACTGAGAGAATAACGATTGCTGTTTCAGAAATGTTATAGCTTTGACGCAGGCGCACACGTAAATCATCTAGGCTATTTGACGTTGCATTGGCAAATTTTTCTGGTCTAATTACTGGGTTGATAACATGGGTTGGGGTGTCTAATCGTAAAGCAGTTCTGAGATAGTTTTGTGTATAAGAACTGTTACAAACAATGCCTTCCGCTCTATGAAGTGTTAATTTAAATAGCGATCGCCACACCGGGTTATGTAATGGACTCAATAGATCGTTCCCATGCACATAGATAAAAAAGCGAATCGGTAAAAGATAGCTTAATAGCAACAGTGAAGGAAAGTCATACCCGTGACCCCACTCAATGTAACGATAGTGATAGCGAAAATAAAGCTTAATTGCTAGCACAAACGAACAGACAATATTCACTAAAGGTTTGAGAACACTTCCCAAATAGCCACTAAACAAGTATTTAGGATAACTCCAGCGATATATAGGAAACTGTTGACGTTCGTCAAATACTTTGTCTCCTGAACACCCAGCCGCCAGGACAATAACTCGTTCTGGATCTTGGAGACAACGATTGTACATGTATTCTCCAATTACAGCTTTTTTGGGTAGGAAGATTCGGGATATAACGAGAATATCTGGATATGCAGTTTCGTCTCTAATTTTGGCTGTGAGTTGAGAAATATGTTCCATAATCGAGTTGAAAACTATATTTTTAATTTTTTTTTATTATTTACTAATTAAAATGACTTTTCAGGTCATAATAATTGTTTGACAAAGAATGGAGTAAATAAATTTTAAACTGATTTTATAATATTAGCCAGTCAGATTGTTTTTCGGTTGTGTATATTTGATTTTTGCTGAGAAATTTATCAATACTTGAGAATTTGTGTAAATGAGAAGCAATAGATATGAAGCTAGCATTTACAGCTAAATTGTCCGATGACCAAATTTTGTGAAAAGTATTAAATTTAACTATATTTAACATAATACTTGAAATCATCTCGAATCTTGTGCCAAAATGCCAAAATATGTCTGATTTTAAAAATAGTGAGATAGGCTGATTTTAAGCAGCTATTAATACAAAGTTATTTACAGTATTAAAAATTACCTAAAAACTGATTAATTTTAAGTTGTAGTTTTTGTTGCAATTTTTGTGCTTGTTGATAAATTGCTGTACGTCTTTTGTGTGAGTGCGCGTCTAATTCTGCTGATTCTAAAGGTGCAATAAAATAACGCAAACGAGTTTTCATTGCCCAAATTCCCATTGAAGGGAACACAAGTAAGGCAAACATTAATGGTGATAAAGGCAAAAATGGTAATTTAACTAGTCGTTGCAATTTAGTCAAATTAACAGTCCAAGGATGGAGAAATTCACTACCAATGCAAACTACTGGAAGAACGGGAATATGATAGCGATCGCTCAGTTGTATAAAACTGACATCAAACTTTTGCAGTTGATAGCGTTTTCTCCAACCTTTCGCAGGTCCCCGTATTCCTTCGGGTGCATATAAGAGAATTTTACCTTCAGCGATCGCAGTCTCAAAGTCATTTAATTGTGCTCGTACACCACCTAAAACTTGTGACCATTTAGATGGTAACCACCAAATGATCCAAGGATGCTCGAATAATACTGGACTTGCTATGGGTTGTACTTTCCACCCTCTGGCTTCACCTAATAAATAACCTAAAGTCAAAAAGTCCCAAGGAAAACACATTCCTGCGTGATTCATCGCCACTATTAATGGCCCTGTTGGCGGCAAGTTTTGGATTTGTTGCAATTCTCCCTGAAAATAATATTTCACAATGGGGCTGAGAATTTCTTGGCGAAAAGCTTGTTGATAATTCGGATCGAATTCACCAACTTCTTGACGGGGTGAACGACAACCCAAACGCAACCAACGACTCAGCATTGCTAGATAAAATCCGCCAGGAATTAAAAATAATCCATATTCTAGCCAATTCCAACCATCTGGATCTTGATGATAGTGTTGCCAGTGGCGGTTGAATAAAATCAGCCAGCCTGGAGGATACCAAAGACAAAACCAATCAAACCAGCTAAATCTATAGCCTTGGGCTGGTACTTTTTCTAATTGAGTATTAAGAAGATTTTCTGAGTGTTGATTAATCAAAATAGTAATACAATTTAGCCACTAATTTACTTAGCCATATATTCTAGCTTTACAAATTCGTCATTGGCATCTTACCCTAGAAGTAAAATTAACTACAAAATCTAGATTTTTGGTTTCTTGAATAAGTCGTGTATCTCAGCCTGATAACTTGCGATTTGATTGAAAAAGTATTCAATCAAGAATGAACTAGAACACTTTTAAGTACTATCCAGGCACTTTTAGCGTTATATAATATAATTCTATAATTATTCAATAGTTACCAAGTATATTATTCATCACATACCTAAAAAACTAAAATTTGATTTATTAAATGTATTTGCAACTTTTTTGTCATGTTTATTTTGAGTAATTATAATAATCTGTCTGGTAACAGAATCGCTGCATTCATACCTTATACAGTACATAATAAAGACTAATAAGAAGTATTCGGCTTTAACCAAAAGATGGAATCATCTGTGAATGCAGAATAACTAATGATTGTTGAACTTCTTCCTTAAGCTGGAGACAAATAGCATGACATTTGTCTTACTCTGCTGACTATGGAACTAGGAAAGCTACTGAAAATTGCAGACCCAATACGTGAACTTAGGCAGCAAATTGTTCTGTCTTGGAAAAAGTTTGTAGCTAAGTTGGGAGTTTGCCTGCGAAGAGTCAATCGCTGGAAAAACGCATTTGTGCTTTCTTTGCAAATGGCATTGAAGCTAATTGAAGAAATGTTAGAGGAAGATGGGCGAACCAGGGAAAAGATACTAAGCGAGTATCTCTCAAAAGCACAAAAAAGGGAGGACTCTTGAAATGAGCGTGAAATTACTCGAAAAATTCTTGATGATGCGCTCTAGCTTACTAACTTATGGCGTGATGATTTTAGTAGTCGTAGCAGCTTCAATAATGGCGCGACTGCTACTACCAGTATTCGATCCGAGTGTATTCACCTTTTTTTATGCTGCCGTAGCAGTTAGTGCATGGTATGGTGGCATGGAAGTGGGAATGCTAGCGATCGCTTTATCTGCTATATTTGCCCTCTACTTTCTGATTGAACCAGTCTATTCGTTGCAGATTGTTAGTCTCAAGGTTTTAATCCGATTAACCACCTTCTCCCTAGTATCCTTATTAATTACTGCACTCTTTTCAGAATTGCAAACTGCTAAACGGAAAGCAGAGTCCAGCTTGAAGTTGTTGCAAAATAGCGAGATGCGCTTTAGCCGACTCGCACAATCTAATATTATTGGAGTCGTTCTTAGCGACCTCAACGGTTGCATCATCGAAGCCAATGATACCTTTCTTGAGATGGTCGGCTACACGCAAGAAGATTTGTCCGCCAAACAAATGGACTTGCGCCAGATGACTGCACTTGAGTGTCTAATATTAAGTGAGCGTTCAGCAGAGGAACTGAGAACTACCGGAGTTTGTAAACCTTTTGAAAAAGAATATATCTGCAAAGATGGTTCTCGCGTTCCGGTTCTAGCTGGTTCTGTTCTCGTAGAAAATGGTCAAGAAACAGTTATTGGCTTTGTTGTTGATTTGAGCGAACGCAAACAAGCACAAGCAGCATTACAGCAAGCCAATCAACGGGTGACGCGTACCCTAGAAAGCATGAGTGATGCATTTATAACTCTAGACCGGGAGTGGCGGATCGTCCACCAAAATGCGGCAGCACAGCGAATTAACGGCAAACTCCCCTCAGAAGTCATTGGTAAATCGTATTGGGAAGAGTGGCCGGCATCGGTAGGTACAAATCTAGAGTGCCAATACCGACAGGCGATGGCAGAACAAATTCCCGTCCACTTCGAGCATCATTATTATTTACCACCGAAATATGACCTGTGGATGGAAATCCATGCCTACCCTTGTGAAGATGGTCTTGACATTTTCTTTCGTGACATTAGCCAACGCAAACAAGTAGAACAAACCTTGCGTGAGAAAGAGGAACGCCTAAGGTTAGCCAATGAACGTTTCGAGTTAGCCGCTACTGCCGTCAATTGTTTGATATATGACTGGGATATACAACAGGATCGGATTGAAACAACCGAAGGGCTAACCCGAATTTTAGGCTATTCCTTCGATATGGCTCAAACAACTCGTAATTGGTGGCGTCAGCTTGTCCATCCAGAGGATTTGCAACGTATGGAGGAGGAGACGAGGGTTGCGTGGGCAAATGGCGATCGCTATGCTGTTGAGTATCGAATTCGCAACCAAGCTCATCAGTACGTCTATGTGTTAGACCAAGGAATAGTCGTCAAGCGGGATACTGATGATAACCCGGTGCGCGTAGTTGGCAGCACTACAGATATCAGCGAACGTAAGCAGGCGGAAGCCGCAGTTCGAGCTAGTGAGGAGCAACTGAGAAGTTTTGTAGAAGCGAATGTAGTTGGCATTGTCCTTGGGGATGTAAAAGGTGGGATTAGTGAAGCCAACGACGAGTTTCTGCGAATTGTCGGCTATACCCAAGAGGATCTCCAGACAGGTAAACTAAGTTGGACTGATATCACGCCACCAGAGTATCTTTATTTAGATGAACTGGCGATTGCCGAAGCCAAGTCCAAAGGTGCTTGTACTCCTTATGAGAAAGAATACATTCGCAAAGATGGTTCTCGCATACCAATTGTAATTAGCTACTCTCTATTAGGAAAATCTCGACACAAGTCGGTGGCATTTATTCTTGATATTAGCGAACGCCAGCAAAWAGAAAAAGCCTTGCATCAGAGCGAAGAACGCTTCCAAGCTTTTATGGACAACAGTCCCGCCGCAGCATGGATTACAGATGCAGACGGGCGTGTACTTTACCTCAGTCCAACTTATCTTGCCATATTCGATTTAGCAACAAACAACCCCATCGGCAAAAACATCTCCCAGCTATACCCGGGTGAAATTGCTCAGTCTTTCCTCGATAGGATTAAAACGGTTGCAAATACAAATCAGGTCGTAGAAGCTATAGAGTCTGCTCCTCGCACAGATGGTATTCTTGGTGAATTTTTAATGTATAGGTTTCCCATTGCAGATACATCTGGACGACGCTTGGTAGGAGGAGTTGCAGTTGACATCACCGAACGCGAACGCGCCCTGCGGGAACGTCAGCAAGCAGAAAAAGCTTTGCAAGAACGCAGCGAGCGACTCAAATTACTTTCGGAAACAGCCAGTGATTTGCTCTCAACCGAGCGCCCTTTGGATCTAATGAACACCTTGTTCAGCAAACTCTCGGCACAGATGGATTTGGATTTTTACTTCCAATATCTGATTGAGACACACGAAAATAAGCAAAAACTTCGCTTAGTAGGTTGGAACGGCATCACTGAAGAAGTATTTCAAGCAATTGAATATCTGGAATTTAATCAAGGCATGGGCGGATTAATAGCCCAAGAACGGCGTCAAATTGTTGTCAATGATGTGCCGCACTCAACCCATCCAAATGCAGACATCCTTGGTGGTTTGGGAATCACAGCCTATGCTGGTCAACCATTAATTGCTCAGGGAAAGCTGTTGGGTGTACTCGCCTTTGCCAGTCGCACCCGTACTCACTTCACCCCAGAGGAAACCGCTTTACTGCAAGCAACCTCCGATCAGGTGGCGGTTGCTCTGGAACGTTTTGAGTTAATGGCTTCGTTACAGCGACGAAAAGAGCAATTAATTCAAGCTAACCGGATCAAAGATGAATTTTTAGCAGTTCTCTCCCACGAACTTCGCACGCCGCTAAACCCGATTTTGGGATGGTCAAAGATGCTGCAAAGTAAAAAGTATGACCAACCAACCACCACTCGGGCCCTACAAACTATTGAGCGTAATGCCAAGCTGCAAACTCAACTAATTGAAGATTTGCTCGATGTCTCTCGAATTTTGCAAGGCAAACTCAGTCTGAATATTGCTCCTGTAAATTTGCTAACTGCGATCGCCGCAGCTTTAGAAACCGTGCGTTTAGCCGCCCAAGCCAAATCTATCAATTTACAATTTGAAATTTTAGATTCGGGATTAGAAGATACTAACAGAAATTTCGCATCCATTGACTTTAATCAACAACTTGACAATCTCAAATCCCAAATTGAAGTCGAGGTATTAGCCCACCAAAGCTGTGACCCAAAATTCTTAGTAGCGGGTGATTCAGTCCGCTTACAACAAGTGATTTGGAATCTGCTTTCCAACGCCATTAAGTTTACACTCCAAGGTGGACAAGTAAAAATCAGTTTAGCGTCTGTTGATTCTCAGGCTCAACTGCAAGTATGTGATACAGGTAAGGGAATTACCCCCGACTTTTTACCCTATGTCTTCGACTACTTCCGCCAAGCTGACGGCGCAACCACCAGAAAATTCGGGGGGTTGGGGTTAGGATTAGCGATTGTTCGTCACATCGTCGAGCTACATGGCGGCACAGTTAAGGCAGAAAGTTTGGGTGAAGAACAGGGAGCTACCTTTACAGTCATGCTCCCCTTGATGAAAAATAATCTTAATAACCATGAGATTGATAGACAATCAGATGATTTACCTAATTTAAATGGGCTGAAGGTTCTGCTAGTGGATGATGAGCGTGATACGCGAGAGTTGATTGCTTTTATTTTAGAGCAGTCTGGAGCAGTAGTAACCCAGGTAGCCTCGGCTGTGGAAGCACTACAAGTTCTGCCTAACTTCCAACCCAATCTACTCTTAAGTGACATTGGAATGCCTGAAGTAGATGGCTATATGTTGATGCGTCAAATCAGAGACATGCCACCTGAACTCGGAGGAAAAATTCCAGCGATCGCTTTAACCGCATATGCAGCTGAAATTGACTATCAACAGGCACTTGCCGCTGGATTTAAACAGCATATTACTAAACCAGTGGAACCAGCTAAATTAATTCGGGCGATCGCCAAGCTGATTTTCTGATTTCCAGTTTTACTTTAATTTTTTACTAGCTTATACATCGAAACGAGCATTTTCGTAAGTAGCAACTTGAGTTATCTACAATCTGTCTTATGTATTGAATGCTATTCATACCACAAGTAGAGTTCTTCATATCTATAGATTCGTTAACTTTAGTGAAGTATTAAGACTAAGTTTTCTTAATAACTTAGTCAATCGAGAATAATTCAAACTTCTTTGGAGTTTTTATGACTTACACAGTTGACGAAAGCACAAGACCAGCTTTAGAAAGTTTTCGCCGCTTTGATGTAGATACTCAACTCGGGATACTTTGGTTTGGTTACTTAGATATTAAAGAGAAGCTAACACCAGCACCTCCTCAAAGTGTAGAAAGCCCTGCAAAAGCAGTGTTTGACCAAATTAAAAGTTTGTCTCACCAAGAACAACTGCAAGCACAACGCGACCTGATTAAGGGTTCAGCTAGTGATATCGGTAAAGCCTATAATGCTCTGAGTCCTAACGCTAGATTGGATGTTTGGCTGTTGTTGGCACAAGGAATCGAAGACGGAAGTATCATTCCAGTACCATCTGACTATCAACTACCAAGTGAAACTGATGAATTTACAGCACTCATTAAAGGGCTAGAATTTGAGCAACGGGTTAACTTCATGCTAGGTCTAGTACAAGTATTGGGTTAACTGATAACAGTTTGGGTCTTGGATCAAGAATTTATTTCTATTAAAGGGTTCTGTGAATCCATCTTTCGCACTCATTTTTGATATTGTATCAGTCTAAGAACCCTTAAAAGACTTCAATATTTAGGAATAATACAAACGAGCAACTCAAGCTAGGTCTGGTTTGTTTGGCTTTACTTCAGAATAACGCACAGATGAAATACTCCGTGTTACCTGGGCTGTGAGTATAATTTTAGTAAGTAAATTATTCCTCAACAAAATCCTTGACTCTCGTAAGAAGTCGAGGATTTCTCAATTTGGCTATACAAGCCAGGAATGCCTAAGGGTACATTGCTAACCAGATGAGGGCACTGTTCATAAATAAATTCATGGATACAATTGATTTGGATATATTTCAACTGCCTCAGTAATTAGTTACTTGAGGCTTTTATTGTGGATATTTGGTAGTAGCCTAACTATTGTCAAGCAGATACTACGGCTTCCGGTTGATAGCGGATACCAGCTTGCTTGATGCGATGTAAAGCTTCACCTAAGCGATCGCACTCGGCAATCAAGCTAATCCTGACATACCCTTCACCGGCCACCCCAAAGGCATTACCTGGAGTAACCACAACGCCAGTTTGCTGCAACACATTCAAGGCAAAATCTGTAGAACCCATCCCCACAGGACATTTTACCCACAGATACATCGTCGCCTTGGTTTTGGGAATATCCCAACCCAACTGTCCTAATCCTTGAATCAGGAAATCACGACGGGTGCGGTAGCGTTGTTGTACTTCATGCAAATACACATCTGGGAGTTGTAAAGCAGTTTCGGCTGCTGTTTGCAAAGCAGCAAAAATGCCATAATCCAAGTTCGTTTTCAGCGTCCGTAGACCTTGAATTACATGGCGATTCCCCACCACAAAGCCGACGCGCCAGCCAGCCATATTGTAGGTTTTGGATAAGGTGTGAAATTCCACACCAATTTCCTTGGCACCAGGAATTTCTAGCAAACTAGTGGGTTGATAACCATCAAACGCTAACTCTGCGTAACACAGATCGTGTACCAGCAAAATTTCATATTTGCGGGCGAAGGCGACGATTTCTTCGAAGAATTCGCGGGGGGCGGTGGCGGCGGTGGGATTGCTGGGATAGTTGAAATAGAGGATTTTGGCTTGTCGGGCAACCTCATCGGGAATGGCAGCTAAATCGATTAGCCAATCATTTTCTGGTTTGAGAATCAAACTATGAACTTTGCCACCAGCAATTACAGGACCGCGAAAATGGGCGGGATAAGCCGGAGAAGGAACTAGAACTACATCCCCAGGGTTGATGTAGGCGATCGCTAAATGAGTTAGTCCTTCTTTAGAACCGAGTAGCGGCAGGGCTTCACTATCAGGGTCAAGAATCACATCATAACGCCGACGATACCAATTAGTAATCGTTCGACGGAAACTCGCAGTGCCTTCAAAGGGAGGATAACCGTGATTGGCAGGATTTTGCAAAGCTGCAACCGCCGCCTCTACCACTGGTTGTGGTGTTGCACCATCCGGGTTTCCCATCCCCAAATCAATTAAATCTAACCCTTGTTCCCGTGCTTTAGCTTTTAGTTCATCTAAACGGGCAAATACGTAAGGTGGCAGTTTTTGTATGCGTTCTGCTGGCACTATCCAATTTAAACTCATGCTTCAACCTCGTCACTCATTCCCTTGGGCGAAACTCGATTTATCGTATCTCTACTATCTATAGGTGCAGTGGTAGAAACCATTGCCGCCATCAACTGTTCCAGCGCGACTTTAAAAGGTAGTCGATGGATGTCAGAATTAGGAGCTAAGGCAATTTCGGCGGCTGTTTGCAACTCACCTAATGTAATATTGCCCAATCCCAAATCGCTTAATTTCTGGGGTAGTCCAATTTCTGCGTAGAACTTTAACAACTGCTGCCGTGCCGATGCTGCTAGTTGGTTGTTTTGGAGCATTTCTTCTAAACGCAGTTGTACCAGAATTCCCAAAGCAACTTTTTCGCCGTGAATGCTGCCGTGTCCCGAAATGTGCGTTAAACCATTATGCACAGCATGGGCGGCAACAGTACGACACTGGGCTCCTCCTAATCCGCCAACTACGCCAGCAAGTAACACAGTTGCGTCTACAACTTCTCGCCAAACTTCACTACCTGGTTGCTTGAGGGCGGCGGCTGACTTTTGCAAGAGGATATCTCGCAAAATTCGTGCTTGTTGGACTGCGGCGATAATCAAAGTATCTTGCAAATGCCCGCTACTAACCGAGGCTTCATACCACTTAGCGATCGCATCACCAATGCCAGCTATTAAGGTACTTTGTGGTGCTGTTTTTATCAAGTCATAATCGAGTATCAATAAATCGGGACAACCAGACAGACCCACATCATATAGAAATGCCCCGTCTTCTGAATAAACATTCGACAAAGCACTCCAAGCTGCACAGGTAGCCGCTGAAGTCGGAATCGTCACCACTGGCAGATGTAACTGGTGCGCGACTAATTTCACTATATCCAGGGCTTTGCCGCCACCGACACCGATAATTAAATCAGCTTTATGTTCTTTGGCTGCCTTGTGTAAAGATTTCAGACTAGCTTCACAGCAATCTGCACCATAAGAAGCTTGGGCAGGATGTAACTGTTGCTGTTCTAAAATCGGTTGCAGATTTTCTTGGCTGATAGCGAGAGTGCGTTCTCCCGCCACAATTAAGGGACGATTTCCCAAACAGGCGATTTCTGCGGCTGCTGCTTGCAACACGCCAGAACCACGGATTACTTTTGCTGGGGCAACTGTGAGCGTGAATAACGAACTAGAGGTTTGAGTAGACAAAGAAGGATGAGTAGAAAATTTATTAGCCATATAACTAGTTTGCCAAAACTTTGATATTTCTTAATCAATTGACTTACACTCAGGGATACTTGTTGCCAAGCTGATTTAGAGCATGGCTATAAGCTGACACTCGTTCAACTGGATTTTAGCCAAGCCATGAAATAGACAAAGTCTGTTGCCGATTCCTTAAGTAATTTGACGACGTTGGTTGAATCTATCATGCCCATCGCTCTAAAATTCTGAACTATCAAAGTTTTGAATAACCGTATAACTAAATAACATTAGCACTCTCAGATTCTCAAAAAAAGCGATTAAGAATTGAAGTTGCACCATTTCAAGCAATCCCAGCTAGAGAATATATAGCTACGGGCATACATTTGTACGTTCCTACAGCTAATCCATTTGCTGCAAATATTTTTGAAAATGGCAAAATCGGTAAATAACTGACAAATCATAACTGTCAGTACCCACTACCCGCGCACTGATTAATTATTTCCACAATGGAACCACTAAAGTATGAATATCTTAATCTAAAAATAATCTTAAAAGTATCGGTAAATACAAAATTAATTATGTCATTCTGATAGGGAGCCTGGGGGATTGGGCAAACAGGAAGTATGGGGAGAGAATTTCATCCCATCTCTCCATCTCCCCATCTTCCACACTCCCCAGTCGCCTTAAGCCTTAGATTTCGGCAATTGGGCGAATTTGTCTTGATAAATTTCTACTGTTATTGGGGAGTTGGCACGAGAAACGAGCGATCGCTTGACCTCACCCAAGTAAACTGGTACAGAAATCCCTGACTCTGGGTGAATAATGGTACGGGCGCGAACTGTTAACTTGTCGTTTTGAAGTGTACCAGAACGACCATAAGAATAAAGATTGCTAGCTGCTTGACGTAAAGTTGCTTCTAATTCTGTAGGAGAAATTTTGGGTGATACGGCGATCGCTGCTTGTGTTGAGCCATTGTCATAAATTAGACTATAGTGTACTGCTCCCGGAATCACAGTACGACTCAAAGGGACTATGGAGAGTGCAAATAAACCAGCTGTTAGCACTATCATAAAGCCAGTCGTACCCACCAGCCGAAAGCGAATGCCCCATTTGAGAACAAAACCCAAGACTGCTAAGGCTGCGAATACCAAGGTGGCTATACTAGACCATTGGGTGTATTGAAGAAAATCAGCTGTTGTGAGCATAAGGTTGGTTACTGAGGCGTCTTTTTTTGTTACTAAACACCCCCATTTTACCGAGAGCTTACACAATAAGAGTTACCGCAATACAGTTAGCTTAGAGAAAGTTATCTGTATAAGTTGTCATTGGTAATTTATTATTTTCCCTCTACCTCGCTTCCCCAACCTCACTAATCTTTCAAAACAGTATTGGCTCCCCAGATACGATGTAGGAATTTTTAGATGTCTGCAACTTAGTTTGAACGCTATTAATGATTGCTTGCCAATCAGCATCTTTGTTCCATTCATATTGAATCTTGGTTTTAGTAGCCACATCGTAGAGTCTACTAAAAACCACATTTTCTTTTCCGGCAATCGCAGCGATAATCAGGGGCTTGGAAAAGTCTTGAACTTGTGATACAGCTAAAAGAAAAGTTTTAGCAAAGTTTGTATCTATTCCACTTCTAACAACATAAATCTCATCCGCTCTAACAACGATGTCTAACTTAATGTTTTCCTTTGCCTTAAATTTTGTTATTTTTAATTTCAGTTCAGATATATACCCAGTTAATGCTGTTTGGTGGACGGGAATAGTTTTATCATTATTGATATCGTAATGATACCACAGATAAGATTCACCGTTGAATTCTCCGTTTTTCACATACAAATAAATAGGTAATGGTGGGTTACAAAGACCTAGTTTAATTTCAGTAACCATGTTTATATTCCTTTATAAAAGATAATATTTTTTAGATATTCCGTCAAATTCAAGATTTGTTTAAATTGTGTTTAACTGAAGAGAATAATAAACATACAAAAGGGCATCTACAAGAGATGCCCGTCATGCAGGAAAACCCCAAAGGGTTGTCCCTACACCTTCCCAACAATCAGCAACAGTGACTAATTAGGTATTAGTCACACTCACAGTCACAGACGTGAATATAGTAATCTTATTAACTTCAAACTTTAAACGTCTCCAGTGCATACACTGAAAAACAATTCATGACTATTCCATAGAATTTTTATTTTGTTGCCTGAAAAAACCAGCCTTAACTGGCAAAGTCTTGTTGATTATAGCGATGTACTACTCCACAAATAGCAGCCAAAACTAACCATGAAAGCGTATTCAAACGAAAATCGAATAGGGTTACATCTACCATATTCAATAGAACCCACGCTACAAAGGCGAGAAGATAACTAAAAAACAGCAATCTATCTTCTCTATACATATATTTTGACTTTCGCAGTAATTGGACTGCTGTAATTAAAATCCAACCGAGTAAGCCACAAAATAAAAAAGTAGTAAGAAAACCAGTTTCAGCAGATAACATTAAAAACAAATTGTGGGGATGACCCAACATAATTTGCATGTGTGCTTTGTAGAGTGCAGTAAAACTACGTAAACCCCAACCTGTCCAAGGATGTTGCCAAGCTAAAGACCAAGCAAACTCCCACTGAGTTTTTCGCATCAAAGCCACTGGTCTATTTGGATACATATCATCATTTAACCTTGCCCAAAAGAAAGCAGGAACGTAGCGGCGAAAAAATTGAGCAATTGGTGAGGGAGCAAAAGCCGCCAAAAGGACGCTAGCGATGATACCGACGACGCCACCCACAAGAATACGCCAACCTTGGTAGAGTGCATAAGCTAAACAGGCAAAAATAGCGATCGCCCATCCATTACGCGAGTTGGTGAAAATCAAGGTGATGAAATTCGCGATCGTCGCCACGGTTAGGAAGATAAAGGGGAGTAGGGACTGGGGAGTAGGGAGTGGGGGAGATGAGGCAGGGGGCAGGGGAGAAGATCCTTCCCTGTGCTTGCTGCTCCCTGCTCCCCTACTTCTTCTCATGCCCCATGCCCTATAGCCAATCCCCAATCGCCATTGTTCCAACCACAACCCTAGACTAAAGATGAAAACTATTACTAGATAAGCAGCGAAGGTGTTAGCGTGCAAGAAGAATGAAGCTATGCGCCCTGGTGGATTTCCTCCTGGTGCGATCGTCCATTCCAAAACAACCCACAAAATTTTTAAGTTAAAATTCCAACCCAAAAACAATTGTCCCAAACCGAGAGTCACCGCCGGCATCGAACCTATTACCCAAACCCAAGCCATTTGTCGCAATTGGGCAGTTGTTTTAATCAAGGTGCTAAAGGCGGCGAAAACTATAAAGAATGGTAAAAAATTAAATAAGCCGAGGAGGGCTTCTGTTTTGTTCTGGGCAAACCCAGTAGTAATAAGCAGCAACAAACCTAAAAGGGCAAATCCCCAATTAAGGGGACGGCGGCTAATTTGGCGGTATTGTTTCGCTAAAGTAATTAATGATACAAGCACCACTGTTACTGCCCCCACGAAAGGACTAAGTGGGAAGATTAACAGTGCCAATAAAGAGCAGTTCCAACGGGAGTTTAAATAGTAAAAAGCCTTGTTCAAGCTGGCTCCCAACATTCAGCACGAGTGAGGCGAATTTGAGCTAGGGCAAAAATTGTAGGGATAATGCGACCATAGTTAGTAGCGATCACTCTCCACCCTAAATCGGCAAAAAACCAAGCCCACATCATTGGCCCAATCACGGCAAACATAGTGCGGACTGCTCCATAACGAGCTGCGCTCATAGTCATACCGCGTCTAGCCATTTGCATAGCTACATAGCTTTGAAATTGAGTCGTAGCGGCTTCTGCGCCTGTAATCGCCGCTTGTTTAGTTACTTCATAGGTAGCAAGGTACATGGCAAATTGACGGGCAATTTGCTTGAGTACAAGTGGCTGGAGCATGGAAGTAACAGCCAATGCACTACCACCTTTAAAAAGCAACCCTAAGGGATCGCGTTGCAATAAAAGTGGTAAAGGTTGTTTTAGTTCTGATTTGACAAGCTGACGCTGCACCTGAATAGTCAATTTTTGCTTTTCTAGTTCRGGCAATTTTTTCCACACCTGTCCTAGCAGATGCAAAAATACTTCTGCTTCTAAATCAACAGTTGTCAACTGATTAGAATAAGCAATTTTGAGATACTTACATACTTGAATGAGCGCTTGTCGGTAAGTTACTTCACCTGTGCGTCCGCGCAATACCGTCATTCCATCTGCTGCTAAAAAGCGGAAACGACTTTCTAGTGCGTCTAGCCAAGCTTTACGGTCTTGGCTTTGCACTTCGATGGGTTCGGGTGTGTGAACGTAGTCTAGGGGATTGAACTTCCGACTGAATAAAATTGCCGTTAAGTCTTGTAATTCTTCTTCGGTCGCTAACTCCAGCGCCGTCCTCATCTCATCCAATTTCCCTTCCTCCCTTCCGTGCTGCTTTCCTGTACCTTATTCTACTATTAGCCTTCAGCAGTCATTAGTAGTAATTTTGTTGTTTGTCATTTGATGATAACCAATGAGCAACAGAGAAGTTTGAGCGGAGTCTTCCGACGCTCGCAGACTCGCTAACGCTGCGCTATCCGTAGACGCTTCAAGGGCAGCAAGGCGGAGGTATCAGAACTTTAAAAACTGATGACTGAATATTCCAGTAATTAGTGCCCCAGTACCAAGTTTAATCTGCGGCTAGTAGGTTACAACGTTTTTTAGTAATCAACTTACACCACTTTCTACTCGCTACGCTTCTATCTCAGTAGGGGTCTAAATATTTAAAACCCTTTGTAAAGTAAACTCGATATTCCTTACTACTGCTAGCAAAATCTCGTACTTAGGGAACAAGACAAGTTATATCGGCTTGTTGTGGAACTTGCGTGATTTCTAAAAATGATTAGGAGATGTTTTAAAAGTGGTAGCTGAGATATCAAAAACTTTAGATTTTCTTTAACTTCTTATTCTAAGTAATTAGAATCAAAGTC
The DNA here is from genome assembly GCF_005869855.1 of Nostoc sp. PA-18-2419. Lineage (GTDB taxonomy): Bacteria > Cyanobacteriota > Cyanobacteriia > Cyanobacteriales > Nostocaceae > Nostoc. The sequence continues at coordinate 59,213 of NZ_SZNH01000036.1, forward strand.
CCTTAATTTTTAGGTGATTCAACTGGCTCTAAAACGTTTGACTACTCAAAAGAGGACTTTTAAAACATCTTTTTAGATAATGTGAACTTTTTAAACATTTTTACTCAATCATTTCATCTGTCGCTAGACTGATTTGACAGTCTAGGAAGTTACTATTTTTCTGACTTAGCTAAATCAATGTGTAACAAATAAGTCTTGTCTATGAAACATAAAATTTTATAGCAAACTTAATATTTATCTTCATTACGAAGGAAGTTCAAGTTAATTAAAGATTTGTTACTAGTAAAGCTTTTATTGATACTGTTAATCTTGATCCCTAAAGTTTTATGCTGCGTTTTATGTAGATTTTTGCTAGCAATGCATAAATTGCAAATAATAAATATTATCAGGATAAAGTTTTTGCAGTTTATCAGTTTAGTCAGTATTGTTTTGAGAAATGTCATGCAAGTTAGTATAAAGTTTAACTCAAAGTTGCACAGCAAAAGATTTGAGATTCTACCCGAATAAAAGGTTAGTTTCAGGAGCTATTGCATCTATCAGTTGAATCACTTATAACTGATTGTCATGACAACTTTGCTATCTAAAAAAGTTGTTTATTTCACTGATCGCTAACCAGATTAAAAAGGAGTTTAAAAAATTATGAAAACTGTAGTTAATTTAACTCAACAATCAGTAATAGCAGAGATTGAAATCGTTTTGGATACATATCCATATCATCCATATCAACAAGCCTTTGCGATTCCTGACTTACGTCAAGAACTAATTACTTTTATCCTCAACCGGATTCCCTCTTTTTACAGCATCATATCTGACGGACATATTTCGCTAGCAAAGGCGGAACAAAGAAACTTGCTTAATTATCAGTTGCCTCGTAAACCCTTAGACCAGCAACTACATTTACAAAATTTGATTCACCAAGGTATTTGCTCAATCGTTCAAGAAAAGTCAGATTGGATTAACCATCACCTTTGTGAAACAGTTCAACCCGGTTGTGAACCATCTCATTGGTTTGGTTAATACGGCAGAATTTAGAATAGAGAATGATGTCTAAAGTAACAGACGCAGATGAGTAACTCACCAAGTTGAAATCTKCTATATTCCTCCAAAATTTGTCTGTGTGCTGAAATACAGAGAGTATCTACAGTAAATTTTTAATTTTTGAGCTAATACCACAATTAAAGTCAATGTAAAAGAGGTGGTAGTAGCTCAATATTTTTTGTCAAAGCACTACTCTTTTGTTGTGGTTAAGGCTAAACGTAAAATTGGTTATTTGTCTGTTGTGCCTTTTATCCAATGTCTTTTTTAGTAAATTTTTTCATAAAAGATTCAGTATCTTGCTATTGAAGTGTAAAATTTGACAGTTAAGATATTCAAAGGACATTGCCAGAACATGAAAAAAATAACTACTCTGATGCTGGTAGGTATAAGTATGACTGTTGGAATGGAAGTGTTAACACCTAAAGTTAGTAATGCCCAATTATTTTATCCACCAGCGAGCGATCGCCATTCATTAATGGTAATGGGTCAAGGGGTAGTAAGAGCGCCAGCAGATACAGCAGATATTGAACTGGTATTTAGTAGCAAAGATAGCAGCGAGCAGTCAGAACCGCAACCATCAACGCTATCGCAAGTCCGTCCTCTAACTTTATCACCTCTGGTCTTAAATGACAAAACACCAATAGGACAAACACCTATACCTGCTTTAGAAAACGAAAAAGCCCTAACAAAAGCAAGTCTCCAGCCAATAGTAGATAGTCTCATTGCTGACAAAATTAGTGCTGATAAAATTCAAGTACAAGTTAATATGAATTCGGGTGAAAATAATGCCAAAATCTTGGTGAGAGTGGAAAAACCTACCCGCGAGAGGATTCAAGAAATTCTTAGTACAGCAAACAAAGCGACGAGCAAACTTAAAAATCTTACTATTAAGAATGTGGGTGTAGATTATGCAGTTAATGATTGTCAAGCTTTACAGAGTTCAGTTTATCAATCAGCAATGAAAGACGCTCAAAGTCGCGCTCAGGCTTTAGCGACTGCTATGGGTGTTAAACTTGGTATTCCTTCGGTTGCTGAGCCATTTTATACATTATTCTATCCTTCATGTAGTTCCAAAACTGGAGTATCTTTACCGTCTTTTGCTAGTTTTTTATTAACACCAACTTACAATCCAGATGCCCCAGCAGAAGTAGAGATGAAGAAGGATATTTTTGTAACATATACAGTGAAATAAGTATTCATATTAAGTGCGATCGCCTGAAAATTTTCGTCAAATTTAAAAGTGTGATCGCTTAGCTATTTTGCTTTGCACATTCAGTTTGTTAAATATTAAGAAATTATCTGGTAATATGCACCAGATTTTATATTATTCTATTTTTATTTGATTAATTTATATAATATTAAAATATTTACTGGAGTTAAGACTTGATGAGTGATTCTCAACTCCAGCAATGAAGAAACTCCAGAAATGTTGATAACAAATCTGGAATCAGGAAAGATACGCATTTACCTACATCAATTTTTTCTCGTGAGTGAATCCTACGTCATCAGGGTATACACTCAAATGTAGTAAAGTTTGTCTATTGACTCACTATTCTACTCCTGGTTTACACACCCTCAACGTAAACAGCCCCAGTTGGGCTAGGGCTGTTTTAGGAGAGTTATTTGGCACTGGAGTACATCAACAAGTAATGCTCCGTGTTAAATATAAATAATTCGGTATGCATTCCTATTCAAGCTTATTTTGCCATATCCGGATGATTTAGAAAATTTTGATAGTCTTTATTCAAAAAGAAACTCCAGGTACGCCCAAGGCATATCTGGAGTAGTAACAGGTTTCTAACATAAATAAATTTTTACCTATGCGATCGCCAGATGTCGTTAGGGTATATACTCAAATATATTTTATGTCTGATCAACTACAAATAAACAAACAGGTTACCTTCTTTTATACCCACGATCTCAATGCATCCAGAGAATTCTACGAACAAAAGCTAGGTTTGGAGTTGTGGCTTGACCAAGGAACCTGTCGAATTTATAGTGTTACTGGCTCTGGATACTTGGGATTATGCCAAGCAAGCGAAACATCAATTCCCTCAACTGAAAACCAATCTGGGGTTATTTTTACTTTGGTAACACACCAGGTAGATGAGTGGTTTGAATATCTCCAAGAACGTGGCGTCAAATTTGAAAAGCCACCTACACTAAATAAAAAGTATAATATTTATCATTGCTTTTTACGTGACCCTAGTGGTTATTTGATTGAAATCCAACGTTTTGAGACTAATAACGAAAAAAGACATAACATTAGTTATGTCTAGACACTGAATTTACAGGGCAGGATTTATACAGGTTACAACTTGTTGATTTACTAGGGTACATAATAACGATTAATGCCTCATGGTCATCATCGATAGGCATGTACCTTTTCTTCAATAGACTTATCAAGGCAGTATGCAAGATTTATGCAGCTAGCACAAAGCTTTTACATTTCTTTACAATTAACTGACTAGGCGTAGTAAGTTGTAGTCTATTGCTTTTAAATTTTTTTAAGTAAAACTACGATACAACTATTGCTGTAAATATATTTAACTATTTTCTAGCACTATTTTTTACAGTATCATCCTTGGTAATACTGCTGATTCTAGAGCTATTATTTTTAAGTTATCAAGATGTTCTCTTAGGGTGACTACATGAGTGTTGAAAACCCGAAATGGTTACACACAAAATTACAATTTAAAGGTTCAGTAGTGAAAGCGATTTACAAAAATGTTTTATGGTCTGGATTTTTTGGATTGTTCGTTTCTATACTTCATTATTTGAAGTTACCTGTATCCCAACCCATTTTAGGAAGTGTTATTCCTAGTATTGTTTTAGGTTTGTTACTTGTATTTCGCACAAATACTGCTTATGATCGCTTTTGGGAAGGAAGGAAATGCTGGGGTTCTATAGTAAATAATGTCCGAAATCTAGCGCGGCAAATTTGGGTATCAGTTGACGAAATATCTCCAGATGATAAAAATAATAAAATTGCAGCATTAAATTTATTAGTAGCTTTTGCCGTGGCAACTAAATTGCATTTACGTGGAGAAGCTATCAATAGCAAATTAGAAGAATTAATATCGTCCAACAAATATGTAAAACTGAAGATTATGAATAATCCTCCTATAGAAGTAGCTTTTTGGATAGGAGATTATTTACAGCAGCAATATAATCGTAATTGTATTAATAGCTACCAGTTAACAGCGATGCAAGAATTATTAAATAATCTTGTAGATAATTTAGGTGCTTGCGAACGGATTTTAAAAACACCAATGCCATTAGCTTATGCTATTCATCTAAAGCAATTACTGATACTATATTGTTTACTATTGCCATTTCAAATCGTAGATAGCCTTGGTTGGTGGACAGGCTTAGTTGCTGCTTTAGTTGGTTTTACAGTATTTGGCATTGAAGCCATCGGTTTTGAAATAGAAAATCCATTTGGTTATGATGCCAATGATTTACCTCTAGACGCGATTTGCAATACAATGAAATGCAATATTGACGATTTAACCAGCTTGACTCCCAGCGTAAAATCACATACAAAAATAGTCGAATAACAATCTATTACAAGCCATTCTTAAAAAGAGTAGTTCAACTTGGCGATCGCTCAAAATCCCAGCGTCAATTATCTGGTAATATTCGTTAGCAGTGAGTAAAATCAAAAATCACTTGCTAAAGGCGATCACTTATAAAGTAAGCAGTAACTTCGTATTCATTTTTATTAAAATGCTTTAGGTAATCCTGCTTGTTTCAATACAGCATTGGCGGTATGACGCGACTTGATAGAACCATCTAATACAAACCGATGGTCTGAAATTGGACTATACCAAATTTCGTGGTCTCCCTTGCCTTGTCGTTCAAAGTAACAACCAGCTTCAGTAAGAATCTTTTTCAATTCAGGAGTAAAATATGCACCCATTTATCAAGCTACCTGAATTAACTCTTGTCGATGGCTGATTAACTCAAAAGTAATTGAGCCTACATAGTCAGAGGGTATTATTCCATTCAGAACAATAAGTTCTGGAATCATTACTCGAAGCCTTTGCGTAAGAATTTCTATACTAGAAGCTTCTGTTGCTAATCCTGGCACATCTAAGCTAGTTGCAACCCAAACCTCAGCATCTTTATCCCAAAATGCTTGGATTTTAAACGTGATTTGTGTCATTATCAAGCGTTTTGTCGAATTTCCAACGGTAGTTATATTTTACAGTAGCTTTTACAGGTCGATGCATTAATATAACCACCCCCTGGATTAACAATAAAATTCATTCAATAAATAAAAGCAATTTTTATTATAAAAAATACTGGCATTGATGAATAGTTATGCAACTTACAGCGTTTTTCAATTGAATAGACCACAAATTTAGTAAACTGGAGAGGCAGCAAAAATACTCATAGTTATGCCTGCTCCTTACTCAACTGATTTACGCCAACGTGTGATAGATGCTTATGAAGCCCAACAAGGGTCACAACGCCAACTGGCTAAACGCTTTAAAGTGAGCTTATCCTTCATTAAAAGGTTAATTCGTCGCTATCGAGATACAGGACAAGTGACACCTTTGCCTCATGGAGGTGGCGCGATCGCTAAAATCA
>NZ_SZNH01000037.1 GCF_005869855.1 Nostoc sp. PA-18-2419
ATTGTGGGTGGGAGCGGCTGTAGTCATGGATAATCTACCAGTACATCAAGCCCTAGTAATTCGAGAAGCTATTGAAGCTGTTGGTGCGCGGCTTGTCTTTTTACCTCCCTATTCGCCTGATTTGTCTCCTATCGAATTGTGTTGGTCAAAACTCAAACAGTGTTTACGTACTGCAAAAGCCCGTACTTGTGAGCAACTTAACCAAGTATTAACACAGATTGTGACTGAGCATATTTCCTCCGATGATGCTTGCGGCTGGTTTGCTCATTGTGGTCTATTCATTTGAAAACTGCTGTAAGACTTCAAGTTCTGCAACTGTGCGAATATTTTAGATAGTTCCACTTGTTGATTCACTGTAAATATCGAGTAGATTTTCTCTTAGCTTGTCTTCGGTTTCAACCTGAGTCCAATAATCAGGATATTCTTTGAGATAACCTAACCACATATCATCATCTTGCCAGTCTTCAGGTTAGAAACGGTGTCTACAAACACAAAACCCGCCTGCGCGGGTTTCAAAAACTTAATTTTTCCTAGTCAGCGCAGGCGGGCTTCGTTGGCTTAGCCGCTACAGAAATCAAGTAACACCAAAAACAATCACTAAGCCCAAAACAGCCCCAAATACAATCAAGGCATAGAATTGAGCGCGACCGTTTTCTAGGTACTTCAGACCTTCACCGCTGACAAGGGTGAAAAAGCCTGTAAGGTTAACGGCACCATCGACAACGCGGAAATCAACTTCCATAACTTGTCTGGCTAAGCGGCGCAAGCCTAGAACAAAGACGCGATGGTAAATGTCATCAAAGTACCACTTGTTAAGAGATAACTCGTAAAGTGGTTTGATTTTCACAGCGATCGCCGCCGGGTCAATTTTTCTCCACAAGTACATTAACAAAGCCAAGGTGATGCCAACCACGGAAATTGCCACTGAAGCACCCGCCATAATATAAAACTCTGTCGGGTCGAACTCGGCAGTTTTTTCTAAAACTTCCGAGAGGCTTTCCGTGGGAGAAAAGATAAACTCCTCGAAGTAATTAGCGAAGGGAGTTCCTACCAAACCAATCAAAATCGAAGGCACTGCCAAAACCGCTAAAGGCAGAGTCATTGTCCACGGTGACTCGTGAGGAGAATCGCTGTGATGTCCGTGGGAGTCAAGGGAGTGGTGGTCACCAGTTGCCGCCAATTCTCCTTTTTTCATCGCCCCAGGGCCATAATTCGGGACTGGTTCTTCTGACTCTAATTCTAGGACGATGGTCGCCGCCTTCTTCAGTTTTTCCTTGATTTTCTCGTCATTTCCGCGGAATTTGCCTTCAAATGTCATGAAATACATCCTGAACATATAGAAAGCAGTAATGCCGGCGGTTACCCAACCAATCAACCAAAGCAATGGGTTAGCAGCAAAAGCTTGACCAAGAATTTCATCTTTTGACCAGAACCCAGCAAAGGGGGGTATACCGGAAATTGCCAAGCAACCAATCAAAAAGGTAGTTGCTGTGACTGGCATGTACTTCCGCAGTCCGCCCATCAGCCGCATATCTTGGGCTAAGGCAGGGTCGTGACCGACGACACCTTCCATACCGTGAATTACTGAACCTGAACCCAAGAACAGCATCGCTTTGAAATAAGCATGGGTCATCAGGTGGAATAGTCCAGCACTATACGAACCTATTCCCATTGCCATCACCATGTAACCGAGTTGGGAAATGGTGGAATAAGCCAAGCCTTTTTTGATGTCGTTTTGGGTAATAGCAATGCTTGCCCCCAAAAACGCCGTAAATGCCCCAGTAAAGGCAATAACGTTCATTGCTGCTGGGACATCTTCAAATACTGGGTACATCCGGGCTACCAGGAAAACACCCGCTGCCACCATTGTTGCCGCGTGAATCAAGGCAGAAATCGGGGTGGGGCCTTCCATCGCATCTGGTAGCCAGACGTGCAGAGGAAATTGGGCAGATTTCGCCACTGGACCCAAGAAAACTAAAATCGCAAACAGGACAGCGAGAAAATTGCTGATACTACCTGTTTCTACGAGTTGGGCGAGGCGATCGCCCATAATATTAAAATCAAAGCTTCCTGTTGCCCAGAACAGCCCTAAAATTCCCAGCAGGAGACCAAAGTCACCCACGCGATTGGTTACAAATGCTTTTTGAGCGGCATCTGCTGCTGACTTGCGATCATACCAAAAGCCGACCAGCAAGTAGGAACACATCCCGACTAGTTCCCAGAATATATAAATCTGTACTAGGTTGGGACTAAGCACCAAACCTAACATTGAAGAGCCAAATAAGCTGAGATAAGCATAAAACCGCACGTAACCGGGATCGTGAGCCATGTAGCCATCAGTGTAAACCATGACTAAACAAGCTACTGTTGTCACAATCACCAGCATTAGGGCTGTCAGGTGGTCAACAGTGTAGCCCATGCTCAGGTGAAAATTGCCTGCCGCAGCCCACTCCAGGGTATGGGTATAAGCCGGATGCCCTTGAACTTGACTCCACAACAAGGCAAACGACAACGCCATAGCCGCTCCCATTAGGGAGATAATTACTATAGCGTTCAACTGCCGCAGGCTGTTTGTCACCTGATTCAACGAGATTAACCCTAGACCGACCAGCATTGCCCCCAAAAGAGGTAACACGGGAATCAGCCAGGCATACTGATAGATTACTTCCATCACTGACGCCTACTTTTAGAATTATTAATTAGCGTGTCGGAACTGTTAACAATTGTGACACACACCCTTTAGGATAAAATAACCCACCCAAAGCTGATTGGGTGGGGTATTAAGCATGGTTTTAGATTTGGTCTTTGGGTATGGCAAGAAGCAGGGGAGCAGGGAGCAGGGAGCAGAAAAGAGGATATTCTCCCTTGCCCCCTGCCCCCTGCCCCTCTGCCTATTTCCGTCAAGCTGACCGACACTCCAAGTCAACCGTTTTGGAACCCTTGTAGATTTTAGGGCGACTACTGTAGCTGACTTTGATATCTTCTAAAGCTAGACGTAAATCTTCTCTACCGCGAAAACCTTCCAAGCGATGCCGAATGCTGCCATTTTCAATTAATAGTAAAGTCGGCAGTGACTTAAGCTTATAAGTAGTTGACAATTTAAAATTTTGGTCGGCGTTAACCACAACCAGTTTAATTTCCTCGCCGCATTGGGCTTGAAATTGCAGCAAAAGTGGGTGGATAATCCGACACAACCCACACCAAGGGGCTTCAAAATTAACTAAAACAGGAATTGGAGATTCTAAAACTTCTTGAGTAAATGTCCGCTCACTAACCGACAACACCATGACGCCTCTTGGATTATAGGGTTTTTATATTAAACTATCTATCTGCACTGAATTCATTAGTGCTGAGTTTCGAGTTCTGAGGAGCCACTGCGGTAATTTGGTCTCCAAATGTGGAGCAAGTGGCGTTGTTGAGTGGAACTCTCTAACTAAAGTTAAGAGATTGTAATGAGGTCGTTTGTTTTTGTTTACGACTCAAGTGGGGGATAAGTACTACTTACCAAACAATGAGTACTAACTTACTTTATTTTACTCAGTAATCATAACTCATTGCTTGGCATTAGTTCATTGTAAAGATTGGCAAGCCAGTAAATTGCTTTGGCAAAGCCCGCCGTAGGAATCGCTGCTTTTAGCACATAAATCTCAGAACACAGTAATGATTTAGACATAAATTTAGCGTGTTTATGTGTCTGCGAGCGAAAAGCCTGCACAACTTTGACGGTAGCTTTTTTTGATCCTAAATTTGCAATTGCGGTCGCTGCCTAAGAATTGAGACTGAATCGGGCGTTTACTTCCCAGCAATAACAACTGACCAACACTTACCGATATAAAATTTCAAGTTGATTGAATATACCCCCACAGATAAATGTTTTAATTTATCGTACATTGATTTGGGGCAATTGATAAGCTGAAATTTTCATCGACTTTGGATTTTATGCTGACAATGGGGATCGTTTAAAATTCCCATCTTATCGTACCACTTGCTTCTAGCAATAGAGGGTGCGACCACCAAAGCAAAACCACAAAAATCGCAACTCCTAAATAAGCAGGGCGGAAGAATTCCTGCCATTTGATAGATTGACGACCGTCAATAATCGCTTCGAACGGAATAATTGAAGTCCGTTGTTTGACAATTTCAAAGGCTGAACCATAGCGGAAGCTCAAGCGGCGATCGCTGTGCCAAACCCCAAACAAGTGATGCAATACCAACCCAATGGAGGTCACAAGGGTAAAAGTAGTACCCAGCCATAAAGTATGGGCAATACACCATATTATTTGTCCTACCATCTGGGGATGACGAGTAATCCGAATAATTCCTGTTTCATAAAGATGAACTTGAGGCTTTTGAATGGCAGCAATTTCTAGTAGATTGAAGGTAGCAGGATATAAAAACAAAAACGAGATTGCTGACAAAACCCAAACAACTTCTCGTACTCCCGGCACTCCTTGTACCTGCCAAAGTTGCAAACCATCATAGCGATGCCTTAAAAAATAAATAATTAAGATTACAGCCAATGGTAGGCTGACTAATGCAAAAAGAATACGATAAAGCCTTGGCCCAATGTATTTTTCTGCCCAAGGGCGCAAAGCAGCACCCCCACTGTGAGCGATCGCAAAAACTATTTGTAACCCCAGTATGACAAAATGACTGGGTGTCAACCAAAAAATCGGCATCATAATACACGGGTGAAGTAATTTAAAGAAAACTAAATTCAGTACAACCAATACCACAAAGTATTCAAAAGAGGACTTTAGTCAAGATGTTGTGCTACTGTCTTTTTCGAGTCAAGCGTTCAAGTTTAAGATGCAACAAATCACGCTCGGCTGATTGCCAGCAAAGGTGATTTGTTGCCTACATCCGCTCCTTTCAAAGTTTGTGGGTTGAGCCTTATGTCTGACCTTCCTTTCACTTTAGATCAGTTACGTATTCTGAAAGCGATCGCACAAGAAGGGAGCTTCAAGCGTGCTGCTGATAGCCTTTATGTCTCCCAACCTGCCGTCAGCTTGCAAGTGCAAAATCTCGAACGGCAGCTCGATGTTCCTTTATTCGACCGTGGAGGACGACGGGCACAATTAACCGAAGCTGGTCATCTACTGTTAAGCTATGGCGAAAAAATCCTTAGCCTGTGTCAGGAAACCTGTCGTGCGATTGAGGATTTACAAAATCTCCAAGGCGGTACTTTAATTGTCGGTGCTTCTCAAACCACTGGCACTTATCTGTTGCCAAGAATGATCGGTATGTTCCGACAAAAATATCCAGATGTAGCAGTACAACTGCACGTCCACTCTACTCGACGTACTGCTTGGAGTGTCGCTAACGGACAAGTCGATCTCGCCATCATTGGTGGTGAAATTCCTGGTGAACTGGGAGAATCTTTGGAAATTATTCCTTACGCTGAAGATGAACTAGCACTGATTTTACCTGTCTTTCATCCCTTAGCAAAAGTGGAAAAAATCCACAAAGAAGACCTATATAAATTACAGTTTATTGCTTTAGATTCCCAATCGACAATCCGCAAAGTAATTGACCAAGTGTTAGCTCGTTGTGAAATTGATACCAGGCGTTTTAAAGTTGAAATGGAACTCAATTCTATTGAAGCAATTAAAAATGCTGTGCAATCTGGTTTGGGAGCTGCCTTTGTATCCACTAGCGCCATCGCTAAGGAATTACAAATGGGTGTTCTCCACTGTGCCAACATTGAAAGCGTCGTTGTCAAACGGACTCTATGGCTGATTTTTAATCCTAATCGCTATAGATCCAAAGCCGCAGAAGCCTTTAGTAAAGAAATTTTGCCCCAGTTTGCTAACCCTGGATGGAACCAAGATGTGTTAACATTTACACAAAAAAACATAGTATTAACTACATTGGATACAGCAACGCCCACCTCTGCCGGCGAAGACTAAAATCTGGTCATTAGTCCTACCCTTTCCTATGGGTCGCTTCGCCAATGGGAAGCTGCCCTTCTGGCGTTTATGTCATTTGTCCTCTGTTTTTTTGTAAATGACCAAATAATTCGTAATTCGGTAGTTATTACCCATACACTGTAAACAAGCTAGGGATTTAATATAAAGACAAAGTTTTCTGTATTGATAAAGAAATTTAGTCTGTTTGTAGGCTGAACTAATTACGAATTACGAATTATCAATTACGAATTATTTTGACTAATGACTGATCACGAAAATGGAAGTTTACTGTACTCGTCCACGTTGCCCACGGCCACAAAACTATTTTGCTGATTTAGACGATATTACAACCCTGAAAACAATGCAGCAAAAGTATTGTACGAGTTGTGGTATGCCATTGTTACTAGATGGTCGATATATGACCATAAAGTTGCTCGGAAGAGGCGGATTTGGAGCAGCATTTTTAGCACGCGATCGCCGGATTCCTGGAATGCGTCAATGTGTAGTAAAACAGTTTCAACCATCGGGAAACTTAACCTCAACTCAACTGCAACAAGCACAAAAAATGTTTGAGAGAGAGGCAGAAGTTTTAGCCCAAATAGGTAACGAACACGAGCAAATTCCTGACTTATTTGCCTTTTTTCCAGTGATAGTTAACAGCTTGCAACCACGGCAGCAAGACCAATTTTTTTACTTAGTACAAGAATACATTGATGGGCAAAACTTAGAAGAAGAACTAGCTCAACAGGGAAAATTTTCTGAACAAAAAGTTTTGGAAGTATTGCCAGAAATCCTAAAGATACTCAAGTTTGTGCATGAAAGAGGCATTATCCATAGAGACATCAAACCTTCTAACATCATGCGTCGTCGTGATGGAAAACTCTTCCTTCTAGATTTTGGTGCAGTCAAGCAAGTAGCAAACGTTGCATCCGGCGCTGCTTCTTCCACAGGAATTTATTCTTTGGGATTTGCACCACCGGAACAAATGACTGGGGGTCAAGTATTTCCATCTACCGACTTGTACGCCTTGGCTGTAACTGTGATTATCTTGTTGACAGATGAAGAAGCAACTCAACTGTTTGATGCCTATAGCAACCAGTGGAAATGGCAAATGCAAGTGAATGTTAATCCTCACCTTGCTAGCATTTTAGACAATATGCTTCTACCTGCTGCAAATCAACGCTTCCAATCAGCACAAGAAGTTCTAGATGCACTCAAATCACCACCTCTTGCGCCTACACAAATTAATCGACCCTCTGTAACACTTCCCCCACAATCATCTAAAAGTTCTAGTCCTTCTGTTACCCGTAGTCCAACTAAACCGACGTTTTCGACATTGGAATTATTAACTGGAGCAGCCTTTAGTGGATTTGAGGGTGCATTGATAGCGATCGCCCTCTTCAGTCTGGTAAAATCACCAATCATCACTTTAATTGTTGCATCGCTAATTTTGGGAATATTGATATTTGCCCAAACTAGACGGTGGATTGAAAAGTTCGATTTATTAATTATTCCGGTAATTACTTTTGCTATTATTTTTTTTCTACCTTTTTTACAAGGGGGTCTTGATATTCAGTCAGTGGTTGTTTTAGCAGTTGCAGCTAGCTTAGTAGCAATTTCGCTGACAGCGATATTTCGACTTATTTATAAATTACTATCTCTCATACTTTAAAATTTTCTACTACTTTTTCTATAATCATTAAAACTGTAAAATTATAAATAAATAAAATCAATAAAAATTAATAAATGAATTTGATAAAAATTTATTCATGTCACAAAAAAATGAAACCGTAGTTTTAGTGTTGGCTCTCTTGCTGACAGTTGGAATAGTCGGGGTTGGTGTTTGGTGGTTTACTAAAAATGGGGTCAATATTAGTAATAGTATCACTGAGAAATCGCTAGAACCAGCGAGCAATGTACCTTTAAAAGACCGCATTAGTTTTGGCGAAAAAACTTTAATCCCAAGTCAAATTTCTCCGGCAAAAAAAGAGGGAGTACAGGCGATCGCAGCTAAAAGTTATGAGAAAGCGATCGCCAATTTCACAGCTGCTCTAAAACTCAACCGAAACGATCCAGAAACGTTAATTTTTCTTAACAATGCCCGTATCGGTTCTTCCAAGAGCTATACCATCGTGGCTTCTGTACCATTCGGCACTGATCCCAATACTTCTTTAGAAATTTTACGTGGGATAGCCCAAGCCCAAAATCAAGTTAATAGCTCTGGAGGAGTCAAGGGAGTACCGTTGAGAGTAGGAATAGCTAGCGATGACAACAATCCAGAAATAGCCAAGCAAATCGCTTCCAGCCTAGTCAGCAATTCCGAAGTATTAGGTGTAGTTGGACCGAATACTAGCGATTCCACCTTAGCCGCAGGTACTATCTATACTTCTGGACAACTTGTAGCTATATCTCCGACTAGTACATCTGTCAAAATTTCTAACTTTAGCGGTTATGTTTTTCGCACGGTTCCTAGTGATTTTATGGCTGCGAGAACTTTAGCTAACTACATGGTAAGAACCTTGCAGAAAAAAAATGCAGTGGTTTTCTTTAATTCTCAGAGTAACTATAGCCAGTCTTTAAAGTCAGAGTTTGTCTCATCCGTTTCCTTAGAGGGTGGACAGGTAGCCAGCGAATTTGACTTATCCAGGGCGGATTTTAGCGCGGCTAAAAGCGTAGAACAAGCAACGAAGCAAGGTGCACAAGTGTTGATGTTAGCTGCTAATACTGAAACTTTGGATAAAGCGCTGCAAGTAGTTCAAATTAACCAGAAACGGTTAACTCTGCTGGGGGGAGATGATGTTTACACCGCTAAAACTTTGGAAATTGGCAGAGAACAAGCTGTGGGGATGGTATTAGCAGTTGCCTGGCATATTGATAGCGATCCGAAGTCAGATTTTCCCCAGAAATCGCGGCAGTTATGGGGCGCTKATGTAAGTTGGCGAAGTGCCCTCAGCTATGACGCCACTGTCGCTCTAATTGCAGCATTAGAACGCAATCCCACGCGAGCTGGAGTCCAACAAGCACTTTTGTCATCTGACTTTTCTGCCACTGGCGCTTCTGGTACAATTCGGTTTTTAGCATCAGGCGATCGCAATGCCCCAGTCCAACTTGTAAAAATTGTTCCTGGTTCTCGCTCTCGTACTGGGTATGATTTTGAGCCAGTGAGATGAGGGCACTGGGGATTAGGGACTAGGGATTAGGGATTAGGGAACTGTCTTCTCACTACCCAGTACCCGGTATTAAATGGACGCGGGGAAAATTTGTTATGTCCCAAAAAAATGAAATACCTATTCTTGTTTTATCTATCTTAATTACGGTTGGATTAATAGCTGGTGGTTTTTGGTGGTTCACCAGAAAATCTGGTGTTAACCTAAATCAAATTAATTCTCCTAGCACCAACACACCCCAACCTGCAACCGGACAGCTGAGTGCCAGGACTTTCGCCTCAGTGCAGGATGTTCCGACTGGATTATTCAATTACGGAGGCAGTACATCTTGGGCGCCGATTCGATTAGTAGTTGACCCGGCAATTCAAGTAGCGCGACCAGAATTTAGGCTGCGTTATGTAGAACCGAGCAATGCATCTCCTGGTTCTGGTACTGGTATTCAGTCGCTAATAGATGGTCAACTAGCTTTTGCCCAGTCTTCTCGACCAATTTTAGACCAAGAGTTTAACCGCGCCCAGCAGCGTGGGTTTACTTTGAAACAAATTCCTGTAGCAATTGATGGTTTGGCAGTCGCAGTTAACCCAAACCTCAATATTCCAGGACTGACAGTAGACCAGTTAAAGTTAATTTACACTGGCAAAATCAATAATTGGAGCCAGGTGGGCGGTTCAAATATCCCAATTAAGCCTTATTCCCGGCGGATTGTTGATGGTGGCACGGTAGAACTTTTCGCTCAAGACATCTTGGGTGGTCAAGCTTTTAGCTCCAATGTAGAGTTTATCTCCACAACCACCCAAGCCTTGCAAAAACTGGCTGGTAATCCTGGTGGTATTTACTACGCTTCTGCCCCAGAGGTGATTCCTCAATGTTCGATTAAAGCCTTGCCGTTGGGGCGCACACAAGGACAATATATTGCTCCTTACCAAGAACCATTTGTCCTCCCGTCTGAATGTCCTGGTAAACGAAACAAATTGAACACTGAGGCTTTCCAATCAGGAAAATACCCGATTACCCGTAATCTGTTTGTGGTGGTTAAACAGAATGGTCAGACTGAGCAGCAAGCAGGTGTCGCTTACGCCAACTTACTGCTGACTGAGCAGGGGCAAGAACTGATTACTCAAGCTGGGTTTGTCAAAATTCGCTGACACTGCGATCACCTGTGGTCGGGCGTAATCTATCGCACTCAGACAGAGTGGCGGAAATCGCCGCTCTGAAGTGTGCTTTAGCTGGCTCTATTAATCGACTCTGCTGGTAAGCAAATAAGATTATCGCCTTGAGTGAGGATTAAACCGCGTTGACGCAGCTTGCCCATTAAGCGGGTGACGGTGACACGAGTCGAACCAATCGCGCTACCAATTTGGGCATGAGTAAGGGGAAAAGGCAGACAATAACCGCGAATTACATCAGGATCGGTGTCGCTCATTGCCGGCTCACCATATTCCTCAATCAACAATGTGAGAAATCCTAAGAGTCGGTCAATTGTACGGCGTTGTCCCAAAGCACTCAGCCACAGCAGCTTGCGCTGGTGCTGATATCTAAAGGCATCCATAACTTCGCGGCGGAAGTGAGGCCAGTTGTCTAGGTCGTGCCAGTACATCCACAGCACCGCAGTTTGATCGACATGGGCGTAAGCCTGGAGTGTGAATGGTGACTGAGCAACAATTTCAAATGGCTGTCCCGCTCCAACAAAACCCAAAAACGCTTCTTCTGGAGTTCTATTGATTCGTCGAGACGTTAACTGGCTAGCAGTCGCACTAACCTGGGCGGTTCCTACCATACGGATCGCACCCCTTTGCACCAAATATAGCAATCCAGGTCGGGCTGGAATGCGCTCATCTTTGCTGAAGGTGCGGCAGCGATAGTGTTCTTGAGCCCAGTCAAGAATCCGTTGCCAAGTTAAAAAAGGCCGTGATGCCTCAGAAAAAGAGGATGGAGATTGCATAGGTAACAAAGAGCGTTCGGCTGAAGACAAAGACGTGATCAAAAGGTGCAAGGAGTGTCTTTGTGTTGGCGATGCAGGCTTAACGCCTAACAGCGCCAGCCATCAAAGAATAGAAAGCAAAAAATTACTCTCTATTCTTTTGTTATACTTCCTACTGTACAATGATGGTAGTAAAGTTTACTCACTGTTCATCGATTATTCATCAAATTTTATCCTACTCTCATTTTTCTTCATCTAGATTAAACCTATATCCGGAGATAGGTGACAGCAAATTAACAAATATAGTTTACAGAACTAATTACGTAAATTCATTTGTGTAAAAAAATACAAACCTTTAAATACACATCATTAAAACAGCTATTATATGAGTGTATAAGCGAATTTTTAAGTATAAATACTGAAGATATTAAAAATAAAGACATACAACTAAAAAGAATACCTCTACACAAAGATAGAAATAATAACAAGATTTTGTATACCTCAAGTGTGGCCTTGCAAGTGTCAGACTCTCAGAATCGAAAAGCGATGGAGCTTGCCAGGGCGATCGCCTTTCATCTATCGGCAACCTTTGGCGACGTTTTTAACGTGCAGATAGTTACCCCTGGTTGGATACATTTTGAATTAACTGACTCAGCCTTAGGGACTTGGTTACAAAGTTTGGCAGTTGGCAAGGGGGAGCTAGGGAGTGGGGAAATAGGGAGAGAATTTCACCCCACCCCTGCCACACTCTCAATGCCCAATTCATTATTTCCTGTTCAGTATGCCCATGCGCGCTGCTGTTCGCTAGTGCTGCTGGCTCACCGAGAACGATTGATTCAACTTAGAGAACCACTTGTAAATAGCAGTCCAATTTGGAGTCTAATCTCCCCCAACCCCATACCTTGGGTCAATTGCAATCAAAGATTGCGGCTAAATCACCCAGATGAGCGTCATCTAATCAGCGAGTTAGTGAGGATAGTGGACAACATAGAGTGTCCTGATGTTAGGGGTTCTGTGAAATGGGAAAAGGCAGCATTAAATTTGAGCCAAGCTTTTGAAAACTTTTGGCGTAATTGCCGCATTTGGGGTGAAGTCAAAATCGTCTCGCCAGAGGTAGCCCAAGCCAGGCTGGGATTGCTTATGGCTACTCAGTCAGTACTAAAATTTGTCCTAGAGGAAAACCTGGGAATTTTTGCGCCATTGGAGTTATAAAAACTTTCATCACAGCTATTGACTCAATGCATCACCTCGGCTACATTAGCAGGTGTGTGAGGAGCGAACCAGCAGGGGCACCGAGACGAAACACGGCCAGTCGTCGGTGTCCTTTCTGATTGATATGGATTAGGTTTGAAAAAGTGCTGTCAAGATAATTCGTAATTTATAATTCGTAATTCGTACTTAGTTAGCCCACAACTGAAGTCGGGGCTTGAAAAAAGGAATTATATTTTTTAATCTCCATTAACGAGTTAAGGGGCTATAACTTTACGTTAGGAATTAAAAATTAGTAATTATTTGGTCAGTTAAGCAAAAACTTTTCGATTGCTACTGCTACTCCGTCTTCCTCTACACTAGGAGCTACCCACTGAGCGATCGCTTGTACTGGGACTGGTGCGTTTCCCATAGCTATGCCAAAACCAACATACTCTAGCATTTCTAAATCGTTGAAGTTATCGCCAATAGCCATGACGTTGGCTATTTGTAATCCTAGTAATTCTTCGGTTAGGTAGCGTACAGCAGTTCCCTTATTTACAGAAGCGTTAGTTGCTTCTAGGAAGGTGGCAACAGATGTTGTTAAGTAAAGTTCAGCAGGTGTGTATTGGCGGCGCAAATTCCCCAATACCTGGCTGATGAAATTTGTGTCATCACACAAAGCGAGAATTTTGGTCGGTTCATTCGTTAAGACTTGACGCAAATCACCTACAGGAATTGGGGTAATACCAGAACGTTGTGCATAAATTTCGGTTTCTTTGGTTAATTCCCGGACGTAGAGTTGGTCATTGACGTAAAAGTGGACAGATAAAAGCCGTCGCAATTCGGGTTGTTCAAAATAGTCGAKTAGTTGGTGAGAAATTTCTCTAGAAAGTACTAAATGACGATGAATTTTTTGGGTTGTAGGATCTTGAATCCAGGCTCCTTGATAGACCATTAATGGCAAGGTAGAGCCAATTTCTTGGTGAAAGCGTAAGGCTGAACGATACATGCGACCTGTAGCGATCGCCACTGGAATTCCTTGTGCTTGTACTGCAATCAGCGCTTGCTTTACAGGTTGGGTGATGGTGTTAGAGCGTCCAGCGATTGTGCCATCTATATCTACAACCAGTAGTTTAATATCTTGTGCAGCAGTTTGATTGTCAGTCGATTCCAGATGTGTGGTAGATGCTTTATACATAAATTCCTTAAATTTAAAGTTCCAGTAAGAGGTTATACCATTTTTGATTTGAGATTTTGCGAAAAGTCACAACTCACCGGCTTGCGCTGAACTGTTAATCAGCTCTCTTCAACGCAGGCACGTCACTTTTTAGGATAGGAAGGTTACTTTTCAAGACAGATTTAGATTGGGAATAGCCTTAGTGAATTTGTCATAATCATCTTACAAATTGGTATTAGCAGTTATCTAGCGACCAGTAAAGACTATTGCCTACCAACTAATTTCACAACTCAAACAGGATTGCTATAGTCGCAATAAAAAAACCCGATTCTCGAAAAAATCGGGGATTTACATTTAAGTTAGATAATTAGATTGATAGATTGAATGAAAACTACCTATTTTAGTAAAGTTTATGAATTTAACACCTTGATTGAGCTTTTTTTACGTTGTGACAATAGACAAAGCCCAGCAACTAAACCTATTCCAAGGGTAGTTGATGCTTCAGGTACAGACTTTAACTCTTCATAATTATAAGTTACTTTAATACTTGCTTTTGCATATGTATCAATATAGGATCTCATGTTGCCCGATCCTGTAACTAGCGAGTCGGCTAAAGCCGAGAACAAAAAGTTTACGTTGCCATTACCAATGAAAGACTGCAAGAATTGCGTATCAGTGAAAGACTTAGTACCAGACTGTGTAGCAGTTAAGTCTGAAAAAGTCTTGCCAGATTTGCCACTATAATCAGTGACACCATCATATTTAGCAACTTGGTAACTGGAAGTATATTGTGGATTCAGTGCTAACAAAGATTGATTATTTAATTGTAAGTTCAATTGACTGCCAAGATTTACTGTAGCTTGACTTGGGGTTGGACTTCTATTTTCAAAACCTGCATTACCAAGGATATCACCAGTAAATTCTATGGTTACACCTTGGAGTTTGCCCAGAGATGAGTTAAATTTTTGCACACTCAATGGTGCATCAATGATATCTGTAAATTGATAATTGGTAGAATTAGTGTATGAGAGAGAAGCTGCATTAGCTATTCCAGAAGTTGCAACAATTCCTGCCACAGTTGTGGCAGCACCTAGAATGTTCAAAAGTTTTGTTGTCATAATGGAAGATGCTTTTATAAGCCGAGTGAACACGGGATTACTAAATTATTTGTAACTCGGAAATTTTGCTTCTAGGCTTGATAAATACACCGAAATTTATATAAAGTTTTGATGTTCAATTTGCTTTAACAAACATATATTTTTGGCAGTTATATGAAATTTTGTGAAGAAAGCTATCCCAGCAGATACGAATTTCGAGAAACCAACTGATGCAAGATGTAAATAACGAAGCTTCTAGCTAAAATAAGGCTATGTCTCAAACTTCTGTTACTGCAACCCCGACACGTCCGACGTTCATCCTCGTAGATGGACACTCCTTGGCTTATCGTTCATACTTTGCCTTCGCTAAAGGGCGAGATGGAGGACTACGTACAAAGACGGGTATTCCCACAAGTGTATGTTTTGGTTTTATTAAGTGCTTGTTAGAGGTAATGGCAACACAACAGCCTCAAGCAATGGCTGTAGCCTTTGATTTGGGTTTGCCAACCTTCAGGCATGAAACTGATGATACATATAAAGCTGATCGCAAAGAAACACCAGAAGACTTTATTCCCGATTTAGAAAATCTGCACGAGTTGCTCAATGGCTTGAATTTACCAATTTACACTGCTCCTGGTTATGAGGCAGATGATGTTTTGGGAACTTTATCACAACGAGTAACTGCTGCTGGATATAGGGTAAAGATTCTCACTGGCGATCGCGATTTATTTCAACTGATAGATGCTGAAAAAGAAATCACTGTTCTGAATTTTAGTCCAGATGCCTTGAAGCGGTCTACAAATAGTATTACAGAATTTGAAGCAGTGCAAGTTAAAGAAAAATTAGGAGTTTTACCTTCACAAATTATTGATTTCAAAGCTCTTTGTGGTGATAAATCGGATAATATTCCTGGAGTTAAAGGAATTGGAGAAAAGACAGCAGTACAGTTGTTAAATACCTATGGTTCGCTGGATAATGTTTATGCTGCCTTAGATGAAATTCCCGGTGCAACTCATAAAAAGTTGGCAGCAGGTAAAGAAGATGCCCAGAAATCTCGTTATTTGGCAACTATTATTTTGGATGTTCCTCTAGAAATTGATTTAGAAGATAGCAAATTAAAAGGATTTGATACAAGCGTCCTCTCAGAAATTTTAGAAAAGTTAGAGTTTAAGTCTTTTTTAGGTAAAATAAACGACCTCCAGCAACGTTTTGGTGGTACAGTTGCAGAAGCACAAAAAGCAGAAAAAGCTGATGTAGAAACCGAATTTGAAGACGTGGCTCTTTCATTTTTTAGTTTTGCTGAAACACAAGCTGCACAAGAAAAACCTACTTCTTCATCAATCGAACCGCGCATCATTAATACTGAAGCCAAACTGACTAAATTAATTAAAGTTTTGCAAAAGTTCACCAATCCAGAAATACCTGTTGCTTGGGACACTGAAACCACCGATTTAGAACCAAGAGATGCTGAATTAGTAGGAATTGGTTGCTGCTGGGGAATGAAACCAGATGAAGTAGCGTACATTCCTCTTGGTCACAAAATCGGAGAAAATTTGAATCAAGATGTAGTGCTAGAGGCACTACGTCCAATTCTTGAAAGTGCTAATTATCCCAAAACTTTACAGAATGCGAAATTCGACCGTTTAGTTTTCAAGTGTCAAGGAATTAACTTAGATGGAGTGGTATTCGATCCAATGCTGGCAAGTTATCTGCTAAATCCAGATTCTAGCCATAATTTGATGGATTTAGCACAGCGATATTTGGGAATAACGGCAAAAAGCTATTTAGATTTAGTTCCGAAAGGCAAAACCATCGCTGATATAGATATTCCCTCAGTAGCAGATTACTGTGGTATGGATGTTTATTCTACCTTTGGTTTAGTGCCGAAATTGCGTGCAGAAATGGAGAAAACTCCAGCTTTGTCTAAGCTACTAGTGAAAGTAGAACAACCGCTAGAAGCAGTTTTAGCGCAAATGGAATACACAGGTGTCCGCATTAATTCAGCTTATTTACAAGAACTTTCACAGCATTTAGAAACAGAGTTAGTCAGATTAAAACAGAAAGCTACTGAAATAGCCGGGGAAAACTTTAACTTGGGTTCTCCTAAACAATTGAGCCAAATATTGTTTGAAAAATTGGGATTAAGTACCAAATATTCTCGGAAAATTCAAACCGGCTATTCTACAGATGCAGCAACGTTAGAGAAACTTCAAGAAATCGATCAAACTGGATTTGTTGAGACCATCACTGAGTACCGCACTTTATCTAAATTAAAGTCTACTTACGTAGATGCATTACCAGCTTTAGTGCGTCCAGATACTTATCGGGTGCATACTGATTTTAATCAAGCAGCAACATCAACTGGTAGATTATCTTCTTCTAATCCGAATTTGCAAAATATCCCTATCCGTACAGCTTTTAGTCGTCAAATTCGGAAGGCATTTTTGCCAGAACCAGGTTGGTTAATGATGGCTGCTGATTACTCACAAATAGAATTGCGAATTTTGGCTCATTTGAGTCAAGAGCCGATATTAGTGCAAGCATATCAGCAAAATGAAGATGTTCATACTGTGACGGCGCGATTAGTATTTGAAAAAGAAAATATTACCTCACAAGAACGAGGAGTAGCAAAAACGATTAATTTTGGTGTAATTTATGGAATGGGTTCTCTAAGATTTTCCCGTTCAACTGGGATAGATAAGAATATTGCCAACGAGTTTATTAAGCGGTTTAATCAACGATATCCTCAAGTTTTTGCATATTTGGAGCGAATGAAAAAACAAGCGATCGCTCAAGGTTATGTAGAAACTATTCTTGGTCGTCGTCGTTATTTTGAATTTACTAACAACAGTTTACGCAAATTAAAAGGCAGTAACCCAGAAGATATTGATTTGAGTAAATTGAAGAATTTGGGTGCTTATGATGCCGGTTTACTACGCTCCGCTGCTAATGCACCAATTCAAGGTTCCAACGCTGATATTATCAAAATTGCGATGGTGGAACTGCATGAGGTGTTGCAGAAATATCAGGCACGTTTATTATTACAAGTTCACGATGAATTAGTATTTGAAATTCCTCCTGGTGAGTTGGAAGAATTACAACCACAAATTAAATCAGTAATGGAAAACGCAGTACAATTGAGTGTACCGTTAGTAGTGGATGCGCGTGTTGGTGAAAATTGGATGGAGACGAAGTAAGTTAAATAGTAAATTATTCACTTAAGTAAAGCTAGCAATTGCGTTTTCTTTTATTAATGTTTGCACCGTCAGTTATAAGTCGCATTGCAGTTAAATTGCATTTGATATTATTAACTCAAAAATTTTTAAACTTAATTATTAGTAGTAACTTTTACTTAAGTCATAAACATTTTATATATTAGAAAAATTAAATATAAATCATATAGAAGTTGTATTTGCTATTTTTAAATATGGTGCTGAGTTTGTTTTTCACGCCATTTTTACTAAAAGGAATTTTAATATGTATCGTCGTTGGTTTTTATCTACCTTAGCAATTTTTTTAAGTATTGTTTTAATTGCTTGCACAACTGCAACTACTCAGTATCCACAACCAAAAGTAGGAAATACTACTGAAAGTACTAATATAAATTCTCCGCAATTACCAAAAGAATCGGCCAAAAGAGTTGTTGCTCTTTCTTCTCTTTCTGCTGACATTATCGCTGAACTCGACCAAACAAAAATAGTTGGAATTACTGGTAGTAAATTATTTAATAATGACCCTCGATTTAAAAATATTCCTCGTGTTAGTGAAGGTCAAAATTATCCTAATTTAGAAAAAATTGTAGCACTAAAACCTGATTTAGTTATTGGCGCAGAAGGTTTTTCTACTATTCCAATTCAAAAAATTAAGCAATTAGGAATTCCAACTTTGCTTACTCAGGTTAATAACTGGGAATCTTTAGAAGAGTTGACTAAAACACTGGCTAAGTTAATTAATGCTAATCCTCAGCCTTTGTTAAATCGTTACAAAACTTTCTTGATAGAACAGCCTAATCAGAGTCTTACAGGTTTGGTGCTAGTTAGTCGTCAACCAATTTTAGCCCCGAATAAAAATAGTTGGGCGGGAGATATACTAACGAAATTTAAGGTGAAAAATCTGGCAGCAGAATTACAAGGAAAAAGTCCAGTTGGTGGCTATGTGACGCTTTCGGCTGAGAAAGTTTTAGAAGCAAATCCAGAGGTGATAATTTTGGTTAATCCTCCACAAGGTAATTCGGAAGCAGGGCTTTTAGATTATTTAAAAAAGGAGGCTTTTTGGAAGCAATTACAAGCGACTCAAAACAACCGAATTTATATGTTTGATTATTATGGTCTAGTGAATCCAGGTAGTATAGATGCAATAGAAAAGGCTTGTGGTCAGTTGAAGCAAGATTTGTTCGCATCAAAGCGTACTTAGCCAAATAAATGTAATTAAATGTGAGTCTTTAATGCAAGCGCGCCTCCAAGAAGGGCGAAAGAAGCAAAACCAAGATAGCAGTATTAAGAAGCTGAAATAAATATTATTAAGCTATGGTTGTTGGCACACGATATCCGCTCGTGAAATAGTATAAGATTGTTTCTTAAAAGAGATAATCTACAATCTAAAATTTAAAATTAAAAAATCCAAAATAGTATTAGGTTGCATTAACTTACCTCGATTTTTTTTAACCAAGTAACTAGGTCATTCGAGTCAAGTGCTATCTCGCTTCCTAAGGTTTTTATATAAAGAAGTCCGTCACTAATAATTAAATCTCTGATTGGATACCATGACTCTCGTGTCCTAATCAAAAGTTCCAAGGGAATTCCTGGTCGCAAAGTATACTTGCGATATTTCCACCAAGCCCGCCATAGCAGCACAGATTTAGTACACTGCATTTGATAGCCTTTGGGAATTTCACAGTATTGATACTGATAGAAACCCCGACTATCAATTTCTCCTTTGAGAAGATAACTACATTCTGCTAATGCCTGATTTATTAATTCCCAATGGGATGAGTTTGGATAAATTGAGAATTCACATAGTGTATTAGATATTTGGGCGATCGCAATCATGCCCTCAGATTTTGCACTTAGTTGGTTGGTTTTATAAACTGTTTGCGCTGTCAAAGAAGGGTTTGACAACAAAATGTCTTTTTTATGGATAGAGTTTCGGATAAATTCTTGAATCAAATCGAGATTAGACAACATAAAGTTTTACAGCAGTTTTCATTTGCATGAAGTACAAAGTTACGGGTTTTGAGGCAGTTCTTGCTGGAGACAGGAGGTAGAAACTGTTTACCTGTGATGAATCAGTCTTGGATTTTGTACCTCACTTACTTGCAATTTGCTGTATATACTTAGTGACCTAGCCTAAAGTAAGCCCAACATAGTGCAAATTAGCATTTATACTGGTACTGTCACTTGCTAAATGAAGGACAAGAGTTTTAAGTATACTGAAACCGCTCTTTAACAAAGGTTTCATTTAGTTTTATGTATAGTATGCTGCCTAAAAAACTTTTTGACAAAAGAAATTTTGTTTATAGGCAGCCAATTAGCTACTTAAATTTTTACGCTTTCTAGAAAAGGTTCAAATACCGGAACCAATTCTGGGCGGCTAACTACGAGGGTGGGAAAAGAGCGATCGCTATAATCTTCTCCCGGTGACAGCGGAAACGGTTCAGAATTAAGTGACAACCAGACACCGCCAGCAGCTTGGACAATTACCCAAGCCCCTGCTAAGTCCCAAACTTTTGGTGTCGCCTCAATCCCACCCAGAGTCGCCCCAGTTGCAACTGTCAAAAAGTTATAGCTAGCCACACCCAACATGCGAATTTTGCAGGGAAAGCCGTTGCGGATAATTGCGGTACTCCGGGAACAGAGGTTAAAAAAATGATTATTGGTAGGACTATCACTACTGGTGTGGATGGGGTGATGGTTGAGAAATGCTCCAGTTGGTGTTGCTAAACCAGATGAACCTGCCCAAAAACCATGAAAAGCTTGATTCAGGGGTGGTGCGTAAACATAACCAAAAATTGGAATGCCTTGATACAGTAAACCTAGAGAAATTGACCAGATGGGAATGCCGCGTGTGAAGTTGGTTGTACCATCGAGGGGGTCAATTACCCAGCACCATTCTGTACCGGGAAAAGAGCGTTCGCTTTCTTCGCTCAAAATGCCGTAACCAGAGAAATTAGAAGCGATCGCATCCCGAATTTCTTGATCTGCCCATTTATCGGCTTGCGTCACCAAAGTACCATCGGCTTTTTGTGAAGCCTGTACTTGTCCAAAATCTTGCATTAGCTGTTTGCCCACTCTGGTAGTGGTAGTTTGGGCAAAATCAAGAATTGTTGTCCAAAAATCATTCATGGTTAGTTGTCATTTGTCATTTGTCATTTATCAATCGTCTAATAACTAATGCCCAATGCCCCATGCCTCATGCCCCAATTTAGTCTAAATCACTTTCTAGAACAGAAGCGATCGCAAGCTTTGTATTTGTTTGAAATTCTGCGACATTTACCCGATTGAGAAACCAAATCGACAGCACCATTCCCACAGCTTCTAAGGCAAATACTAGTCCATAAGCTAAAACTAAGTTTGGTAGCAGATTGCGCCCCAGATCCAACAGGGTACCACCGATGACCACTGCTAATCCTCTGGATATCGACTGCGCTAACCCCCAAGCCCCAATAAACGTACCTGCGGCTTCGKCTGCTGTCAAATCTAACATCAAGCTAATTGCTGCGGTAGTTAAGAAACCTGCGGCCAGACCAAACAAAACTAAACCAAATTTCAGGAAGCCTGGATTAGCAGAAAATCCTGATATAGCTAGCAATCCGGCGGCGAATGCTACTAAAATACAGCCCAGGCGTGCAGTTCTGCGCTTACCCAAAAGTGGCACCACCAAAAACCCAGTGATAACGTASCCAATTAGTATACCTATTCCGTAAAAAGCATTCAGTTTAGTACTTTCAGCCAAAGGCATTTTAAATACTTGACCAGCGTAAGGTTCTAAAATCGGGTCTTGCATGAACAAGCTAATGGTCATCACCAGTAAAAAGGTGAAAAACAAACCTGTTTGCCGACTAGCTGTCAAGATTTTCCAAGCATTGCCTAGAGTAATGCTGTCTTCTCGGTTCACTACTGTAGAACGGCTTAAATATTGGGAATATTTTTTTTCTACGCCCAATGTCGCTATGAATGCCAAAGCCAATACAATTACTGGGACGGTAATAAATAATCTGTTGACTGATGCTTGTAAGGTGGCTACGGTTGCTTCGGGTGTTAATTGTTTGAGCAAGCTGGAACTGAGAATCGCCCCGATAATGATCCCCACCATCAGCATCGACCAAACTACACCAACTACTTTAGAACGGTTATCTTCTTCAGATATATCTACCAACAAAGCAGCAAAAGCAGTACTACTAACACAAATTCCTAGACCGTAAACTGCGAAGACAAGGGACAGAAGTGCTGTCCAGCCAATTGTTTGGGTTGTCCATACCCAGCCGCCTGCACTACTTGCAGCAAAGTCGAGCTGCCACATTACTTGTACAGCTAAAAATGCGGCGATCGCAAATATCGCCGCCCCCACCCAAACATAAGCCGTGCGATGGGAACCCCATAACGGCTTGGCATCTGAAATCTGCCCGAACCAGATACGCGAAGGAGCAACAAATAAGGGCAGTGCTAAAACTACTGAGACTAGCGTTGCTGGAATTGCTATTTCTTGAATCATGACTCTGTTGAGTACTCCCAGAGTCAAGATGGACATCATGCTCAACCCCATTTGAAACAAACCTAGCCGAAACATGGTCAGCAGGTTTACTCTTAGCACAGATAGGGATTTTGTTTGGGTATCAAATACTTCACCGCTTGCCATAGCTACTTTTTCGTATGCTTAATAGGACTTAATCTCTCTCTTTAAATAAAGATAAACCCTACCTGTTGCAAAGGAGCGAACGAAAAGTGGAAGTTGCGAACGTACCCTGCTTATCTTCCCAACATAAGCAAAACCTCGGTTAGCACACGCTAGAGCCTAGTTAAGATTAATTTTTATGGCTTGCTTGAAATTTGCGATCGGATAACTAGAGAATTTTAGGATGAAGTAGTGAAACGAGACTCCATCTACTATCAAATTTTTAAGCGCTTTCCTGATTTACTTTTTGAACTAGTTTTAGTGTTAATTTATCAACCGAAATCTGCAAGAGCTATCTTTTCCAAGCCTATCCAACCATTCAACTCTTCAATTACAACATTTTTAAAGCCTTGAGTTTCTAAATATTTTTTAAGTTCTAAATTGCCTGTAACCCAATTTAACGGTTGAAATTGCGCTCTATCAATACAGTAGGTAAACCTTTCACCACTTTGTGGATTTTTTTTAATCCCATATTCTAAACCTAATTCTTTATTAGAGGTGGATGAAAAGAGAATAGGTGGAATCCAGTTTTTCATAATTTTTCTTAAGGATTTTAAGAGTCATTAACTTTATAAACAACACACATGAAAGTCAAGTACAGGTTCGATTAGTGAACCACGACCTTGCAATCAAGCTAAGCAGGATTAGCTTTGAAAAATCCCAACTTATCCCTCTTTTGTCACTTTCCGAGTAACCAATCTTTGAAAGCTATATCAGTCGGTCAATACAGGCTTTACTATTAGAAAAAAATAGGTCTTGTATTTGTTATTAGAAAATAATCGAGCGATCGCCTGGTAGATAAAAGCTCTAGAATTCACAAATGGCAAATGTTTTCGGAGAGTGACAGAACAGGGTTATGGGGTCTGGGCTTCTGCGTGAGATAAATTCATATTCTCAAACAGCAAAGTCCCCAATTTTGTCTGTAACGCTACACTAAAAAAGTAAAGAAATGTAAATAAATTAAATTTTGCCAACATGGAAACTATTACATTAGGGCAAAATGGCCCAGTTGTTACACCTTTGTGTATAGGTACTTGGGCTTGGGGCGACAAACTTTTTTGGAATTATGGCAATGACTACGGTCCAGAACAGTTAAAAGAAGCCTTCATCGCAGCGCTACAAGCTGGTGTAAACTTTTTTGACACTGCCGAAGTTTACGGAATGGGATTATCAGAGAAATTGTTGGGGCAATTTATGCAACAGACACAACAACCTGTGCAAATCGCCACAAAATTTGGCCCCCTACCCTGGCGATTTACTGGTCAATCTGTCTGTGATGCTTTAACACAGAGTCTCAAACGCCTACAAGTAGAGCAAATTGCCCTCTACCAAGTAC
This sequence comes from Nostoc sp. PA-18-2419, assembly GCF_005869855.1. Lineage (GTDB taxonomy): Bacteria > Cyanobacteriota > Cyanobacteriia > Cyanobacteriales > Nostocaceae > Nostoc. Next base: position 23,689 of record NZ_SZNH01000037.1, read on the forward strand.
ATTGGCCTTTTGCCTTCTTTTTAAGTCAAAAAACTCTGATGAACGCCTTAGCCGATGAAGTGAAGCGGGGTAGAATTGCCGCAGTCGGTGTGAGTAATTACTCAGCAGAGCAAATGCGAGATGCCCATCAAATATTGGCAGATCGTGGAGTACCTTTGGCTGTGAACCAAGTACGTTATTCTTTACTCAGTCGTCAAATTGAAAGCAAGGACATTCTCGCAACTGCCCGTGAGTTGGGTGTGACTCTTTTGGCTTATAGTCCTTTAGCTCAGGGATTGCTGACAGGTAAATACAGTATTGATAGTGCCGAAACCCCTACTGGTGCAAGAAAAATAGACCCACGATTTAGTAAACAAGGCTTACAAAAAATTGCACCAGTAATATCTTTGCTGCATAACTTTGGAGAAAAATACGATCGCACCCCAGCCCAAGTTGCTCTCAACTGGTTAATTTCTCAGGGTAACGTCATTCCGATTGCAGGGGTGAAGACAGCCGAACAGGTACGTCAAAATGCTGGGGCTTTGGGTTGGAGATTGAACGAGGATGAAATTCAAGAGTTAGAAAAAGTTAGCCGTCCTTGGCTGTAGTATTTTTGAAGTACATAAAAGCAGGGGACTATAGTTAGTGAAACTGTAAGTTCCCAGCAAAGTTAGCTAAAAAGTCAAAAAGTCAAGAGTCCAAAGTCAACATTTTAACTCCTAACTCTTAACTCTTAACTGTGTCAATTTTAGATTTTGAATTTAGAATTTTGGATTGAAGTAAAAATCTAAAATCCAAAACTTATTAACTTTTAACTAAGAAGCAGATTCCCTAGCTGTAGGTGAACCTAACTTTTGAGTAGGTGAGACAGAAGCATCACGACGGCTTGTCCGCAGTTTAGGCTTGGGAGTACCACTTCTTTCTTCTTCCCCAACAACACTATCTGATTTCCAAGCAGAACGGGGACGCTCACCAGAAGATTGGCGCTTGGCAAGTCTCGGTTTGGGAGTGGCGGGTTCCTCTTGAGGAATTTCTACCTCAGATTGCAACCAAGCAGGACGAGTTTGATCGTAAGCGATTTGCAATGCAGCTGCGGCGATCGCCTGAGCATCATATTTTTCAATCAATTCGCTGACAATCGGCAAAAATGAAGCTAAACGTTCGCCAGCCAAGGCTTCCCTAACTTGCTCCTGCAATTTCAGAATGTGCCGTGCTTCAATTTGTGCCCGTGTGGGAATTGACAGCACTTGCCAAGCTTGGCGGTTATGACGTTCAAATGTCTGCTGCTTGCGCCGCTCAAATGGCTGTACTAAAGAAATTGCGGTTCCTTCTTTACCAGCACGACCAGTACGACCAATGCGATGCACGTATGTTTCTACGCTATCGGGTAAGTCGTAGTTGATCACATGAGAAAGTTGATCGACATCTAATCCACGTGCGGCAATATCAGTTGCTACCACCCAACGCACTTGACGATTTCGGAACCTGCTCAGTAACCGCTCCCGGGCTTGTTGGGACAAGTCACCGTGATATTCATCAACACTATGACCAGCAGCTTGCAGTTGATTGGTGAGTTCAGCGGCAGTACGTCTAGTGCGAACAAAGATTAAAGCTGTTTCTGGGTCTTCCATTTCCAGAATCGGCTGTAAAGCTTTGGCTTTTGTCCAATGGCGGGGGATCAGGTAAGCTACCTGATTAATTTTGTTGGGGGCAGCTTTTGGTTGCTCAACGGTGACTGTCGCTGGGGATCGCAAAAACTTGTTCACCAATTGGCGAATCGATGGTGGCATTGTAGCTGAGAATAAAGCTGTTTGCCGTTCTGTAGGTGCTTGGGAAAGGATTTTTACCACATCATCAATAAAGCCCATGCTTAACATTTCATCGGCTTCATCTAAGACAAACCATTTCACTTGATCGAGCTTTAAACAGCCCCGATCAAGCAAATCTATTACCCGCCCTGGGGTGCCAACGACGATATGAACGCCACGTTTGAGTTGTAAAATTTGCCGCTCAATTGATTGACCACCGTAGATTGCTAACACCCGCAATCCTTCATTACCGATAAACTGAGCGATCGCATCGTGAACTTGCATCGCTAATTCACGAGTTGGTGTTAAAACCAAGGCTTGCACAGCTTTTTGATTAATATCCAGCCGTTCTAAAATTGGCAGTGAAAATGCTGCTGTTTTACCCGTCCCAGTTTGAGATTGACCCACCACATCACGACCAGCCAACAGTTGAGGAATTGCTTGGGTTTGAATACTAGTAGGTGTAGTAAAGCCAATTTTTTCTAATTGCTCGACGCGTTCTTGGGAAATACCTAATTCTTGAAACGAAAGATTCATTAATTCTCCTAAATTTTCTCTAAGGATTTTTGGATTAGTCATTGGTCATTATTTATTTACAAACGACAACTGACAACTGGACTTTGGACAAATAACAATTTAGTTATTGACTTGACCGTATAGGTCGTATGTATCAGCGTGGTGAATCGCTACTGGCACGATGGTTCCTAACTTTGCCTGTCCTTGGACATAGACTTGACCATCGACCTCTGGGGAAAATCTACCTGAACGACCGATTAATTCACCACTTTCAGGATTTTCTTGCTCAATCAGGACATCGACAATTTTGCCTACTTCCAGTTGATTTTTCTTTTGGGAAATCGGTTGCTGGAGTTCCATCAGTTGGTCTCGGCGTTCGTCCATCACTTCTTGAGATAACTGATTTGGCAGCTTGTAGGCGGGGGTTCCTTCTTCTGGCGAAAAGGTGAACACGCCAACATGATCGAATTCATGCCGTTGGACGAACTCTAGTAAATGCTCAAAATGCTCGCTTGTTTCTCCGGGAAAACCAACAATAAATGTTGTCCGCAGTACGGCTGTTGGTAGCGCCGTTTTAATGCGATTTATAATCCCATCATTTACACGCCCTTGCCAGGGACGGTTCATGGCGCGGAGAATCTCTCCATGAGAATGTTGCAAGGGCAAATCGAGATACGGCAGGACGTTGGGTGTTTCTTTGATTGCGGCTATTACATCTAGTGTCAATCCCGTGGGATAAGCATAGTGGATTCTGATCCACGGTATATTTACTTTCCCCAAAGCACGCAGTAATTCGGCTAACTTTGGCTGACCATAAATATCCAGACCGTAATTAGTCGTGATTTGGGAAATTAAAATAATTTCTTGTACCCCTTGACTAACTAACTGCTCAGCTTCAGCGACTATCGATTCAATAGTACGCGATCGCTGGTTTCCTCTTAAATGAGGAATTATACAAAACGCACAACGATAATCACATCCTTCAGCAACCCTGAGGTAAGCTACACCTTCTGTTGTAGTGCGATAGCGCGGTGTAGTTTCGTCGGCAATGTAGGTTGGTTCGATACTAACCTGTTTGACCCGTTCGCCTTGTTCTACACGCTCAATTACATTTACAATTTTCTGATAATCGCCTGTACCTACCACTGCTACTGCCTCGGGCAACTCATCCAAAAGTTGTTCTTGAAAATGTTGCGCCATACAGCCAGTAATCACAATTTTTTTATTTGCTTCTGCCAGTTCTACCAAAGTTCTGACAGATTCAAGTCTTGCTGCTTCAATAAAACTACACGTATTAACAATAACGTAATCTGCTAACTCTTCATTTGTATCTACACCATACCCTGCCTCTACCAGCATTCCCAGCATGTGTTCTGTATCAATTCGATTTTTCTCGCAGCCCAAGTGAGAAATGGCAATTGTTGGCTTTTCACCCATATTTTGAAAACATCTTCAGTTTTTTTCTAATCAAATCGTTCTAGTACTAACTTTACTTTTTTACTATCAGTATCCTCATGAGAACATTAACAGCGGCAAATTCCCACTGTCAGCAAATGCCCATTAAGCTATAACCCTATTGATAATAAAAATAGAGGTCATGTTATGATATTCCTATCAATTTGTTCCCCAGGGTATATTGAAGTGTCTTTGGGTACATTTGACACTTGTAATGTTATTTAACAATTCGCCTATTGGTATTTTACATTACCACGGCGTATGCGTTTTTAATCTACCCATCGGGAAGCCGCCTAAAAGGCTTGTTGTGAGAAGTCGCTACCCTCAGGGAAATCGCCTTCGCGACTAGGCCCATAAAGCAGTAATGCTACCCTGGCGAATGGCTAAGTCCTACGACTGGGCGCGGACGAGACGCCTAAACCACGGAAAGCTGCCTCGCATGTTGTGAGTGGCAAACTCCTCTTGTAGCCAAGTTTTATCTTAACATATCTTATGACATGTTTGACGCCAATTTCCATCTTAAGAAGGAGGCAGCAAACTGACCAACATAAAAACAGATTTAATGTTAATGAAGGGAATGGGGTATTTAGGAATGCTGAATTCTGAATTATTCACTTGTGAGTTCTGAATTCTGAGTTTTGTAAAATTGACTTATGTAAAATCATTCAAAATTAAAAAAGCTGATGAGTTAAGCTTTTCAGGTATTTTGAATTGTAGGTATATTTGGGTCCTTGTAGTACTAGCCTCTAATCTCTAGTCTCTAATCCCCAATCCCTCGCAATAATTAAAGACGTGGACTTATATCAGCTATTTAAAACTCGCTCACCGATTATTGGCGTGGTTCACCTGCTACCACTGCCAACCTCACCCCGTTGGGGAGGTAGCTTGAAAGCGGTAATTGACCGTGCCGAACAAGAAGCTGCAGCTTTGGCAAGTGGAGGGGTTGACGGCATGATTATAGAGAATTTTTTCGACGCGCCCTTTACTAAAAACCAAGTAGATCCAGTGGTTGTGAGTGCTATGACCATTGTGGTGCAGCGGATACAGAATTTGGTGACATTACCTGTGGGGTTAAATGTGTTGCGAAACGACGCCAAAAGTGCAATGGCGATCGCTAGCTGTGTCCAGGCACAATTTATCCGTGTTAACGTTCTCACAGGGGTAATGGCAACCGATCAGGGATTAATAGAGGGAGAAGCCCATCAACTACTCCGCTATCGACGGGAGTTAGGCAGCGATGTTAAAATCCTGGCCGATGTGTTAGTGAAGCACGCCCGTCCTTTGAGTTCTCCTAATCTCACAGTCGCCGTGAAAGACACCATTGAAAGGGGTTTAGCAGACGGAGTAATTTTGTCTGGTTGGGCTACTGGTAGCCCTCCTAACTTAGAAGATTTGGAACTAGCTTGTGGTGCCGCAGTTGGAACGCCAGTGTTCATCGGTAGTGGGGCTAATTGGGAAAATATTGATACATTGATGCAGGCAGCAGATGGTGTCATAGTTTCCAGTTCTTTGAAACGTCACGGACGGATAGAGCAACCAATTGACCCGATTCGTGTCAGTCAATTTGTGGAAGCTGCACGTCGCAGTTGGAACTCCAAAGGTGAAAGCAAGTCAGCAGGACAAGTGAAATTACATTCTTAGGGAGTGGGGAGTAGAGAATCGGGACTGGAGACTAGTGACTAGAAAAAGTTTCCTGAATGCCCAATCCCCAGTACTCAATCCCCATTACCCCCTATCCCCTTCAGGGGCCCCACCTTCCCCATTACCCTTATCCCCTTCAGGGGCCCCACCTTCCCCAGTACCCAATACGCAGTTTATGATTCGCCGCCGTTCTACTCCTTGGATTCATAAGTGGTCACGTCCATTGATTGCCGCCATCGCTGGATGTGGTGCCCTGACAACAGGTTATCTCACTATAGAAAAGTTAATAGGAGGCAGTGCAGCTTGTGTGGCACAGGCTGGTGTCAAAGGCTGTAATGATGTGCTTTCTAGTCCTTGGGCAACAGTTTTTGGTCAGCCATTAGCTTTGTTTGGGTTTTTGGCATACACCAGTATGGTGATATTCGCTTTGGCTCCCTTAGCATTTAACTCAAAGGAGAATAATAGTCGCAAGCAGCTGGAAAATTGGACTTGGTGGCTGTTGTTGGTGGGTGCGATCGCTATGTGTGTATTTAGCGGCTACTTAATGTACCTACTAACATTCCAAATCAAAGCCGTTTGTCCTTACTGTATCGGCTCAGCTTTGTTCTCCACTAGTCTTTTGGTACTAACAATTATTGGTCGTACTTGGGAGGATATTGGACAAATCTTTTTTACTGGCATTATTGTTGCGATGGTGACGCTGATTGGTACTTTGGGCATTTATGCTGGCGTCAATCAATCAGATGTTACACCTGGAACTTCTGGACAACCTGTAAAAATTTCCTTTGCTCCCAACGTAGATCCTAACCCAGCAATAGGCGGGTGGGAAATTACCACTACTTCTGGTGAGGCAGAAATAGCCCTAGCACAACATCTGGTGAAGATAGGTGCTAAGGAATACGTCGCTTATTGGTGTCCTCACTGCCACGAACAAAAGATGCTGTTTGGCAAACAAGCTTATCAAGAAATCAACAATAATATTAAGGTAGAGTGTGCTCCCGAAGGACTCAAAGCTCAACCAGAATTGTGCAAAGCTGCAAAAATTGAAGGCTTCCCGACTTGGATTATTAATGCGAAAAGCTATAGCGGAGTGCAAAATTTAGAGGAACTAGCAAAAGTTTCTGGTTACACAGGCCCTCGTAACTTCAAATATTTTAAGTAATTGCTAACAAGCCTATTTCTGGCGACTTGGCTTTTAGATTCCATAGTTAACTGGATAAAGACAGCAAGTCCGTTTCCGGTTAACTTTTTTGTTTTTGGTAATATTGGTCATAGGTAATAAGTGTTATCCAATACTCAATTCTTTATTGAGTATTCAGACGTAAAACAGGCTTAATGCTTTGCTTTCAGACCAAGTTTGTCTAATTCAAAACTTAGAATCCGCTGTATCAACTTTCTTGCGGCTTTCACCTACAAACATCTCAAGCTGAAGGAACTTGATTAAGTATATCGGCTCTCATGCAATGTGTACTTTAATTTATTTTTGCAGCACATGGAAGCCGCCTTCGAGTGTAATTATGTCAGCATCAAAATAATTCGTAATTGATAATGACGCTCGAGGACACGGCTTAGCTACGAAGACAGTAATTCGTAGTTACAATCAGTGGGGGCCTTACCTCGTACACTGTCTTGTTGACCACCAAATCTGCATATTTGGTGAGGGCTTGTACCCAAATAATTACGAATTACGTAGCTTGCTTCTCGCCAAAGGCGAGTATTACGAATTAGTAATTATTTGGTCAAACGCCAAAGTGTGTCTGTTGAAGTTACTCTCAATATGCTTTTGTTATTAGTGAAAAAACGCAAATCCAATGAGCAAAATTACCTTCCTCAACATTTGTGTAGAAGCAAAGAACAGTCCCTAGATGTTTCTGGAAGTTTTCAGAATGCGAGTTACAAGCCGAGTTTTAGAACTTTGGGAGCGGCTTAATGAATCAACAGCTAGGCAAGCATTTTCTAAAGTTAATCATTGGACTGAAACAATCGCTTAGTCGAGAACACAAGGAAATGATGACTGCTGCTGGCGTTGCAGTCTGTGTCCTGCTTTTGCGCTCCATCGGATTATTACAATCTTTAGAATTGGCAGGCTTGGATCAATTTTTTCGTTTACGTCCAAATGAACCGCCAGAAGAACGTATTACTATCGTTGTGATTGATGAAGCCTACTTAGACCAAGTAGGTTCCTGGCCAATTCCAGATCGGAATATTGCCCAGTTGTTAGAAAAATTAAATGTCCACAAACCACGTGCTATAGGCTTGGATATCTACCGAAACTTGCCAGTAGAGCCTGGTCATCAGGAATTACGTAATGTTTATCAGTCAATGCCAAATTTAATTGGTATTGAACTATTGACAAATGAAAAAAACCTTACAGTTTTACCTCCACTGGGACTCAATAAGCAGCAAGTGGGTTTTAATAACGTGCTGTACGACCCTGATGGCAAAGTACGTCGCAGCTTATTGTATTGGCACGTTAAGGATAAGGTACACGAAAGTTTTGCTTTGAAGCTGGCTTTATTGTATTTAAAATCAGAGGACATTATTCCTACCCAAGCAAAAAGTAACCCTGAGTATTTGCAATTGGGTAAAGCGGTATTTACTCGTTTTGAAGCTAATGATGGTGCTTATGTTGGAGCTGATGCCAGAGGCTACCAAATTTTGTCTAATTTTCCCAAACCCAAATCTCAAAATCCATCTGTAGAATTTTCTCATTTTCGCCAGGTATCAATGAGCGATGTACTCGCAGATAAAGTCTCAGGAAACTTAATTAAAGATCGGATTATACTTATTGGTTCTACTGCACCTAGTCTCCAGGATTTTGTATTTATTCCTTATTCCAGCAGCTTGATGGGTACAGCAAAGCCTGTGGCTGGTATCCAATTACAAGCTTATTTTATTAGTGAGTTAATCTCAGCAGCTCTTGAAGGAAGACCATTACTCAAAGTCTGGGCTGAATTACTGGAATACTTGTGGATTTTTGTCTGGTCTTATGCAGGCGCTATTACGACATGGCGGATACAAGATGTAACCAAAAGCTTCCTCAGTGTCCTCGTTTGTTGCTTTGTATTAACCATCAGTGCCTATGTAGCTTTTTTATCTGGTTGGTGGATACCGCTGATTCCTGGGCTATTTACTTTTGGGATTTCAGCTATTTGGATGACGAGTCATATCGCCCATATACAGGAAGAGTGGAAACGCTCTAGGGAGTTTTTACATCACGTAATCAACACGATTCCCGATCCAATCTTTGTGAAAAATGAACAACATCAGTGGATTGTTTTAAATGAGGCATATTGTCGATTCATCGGTTATCCGAATAAGTTATTAATTGAAAAGTCAGATTATGACTTTTTCCCTAAGCATGAAGCCAATGTATTTCGACAACAGGATGAGCTGGTTTTTCGGACTCAGCAACCCCACGAAAACGAAGAAGAATTTACAAATGCAAATGGTCAGACTCATCTAATTGCCACTAAGCGATCGCTCCACAAAGATTCAGCTGGCAATTTCTTTTTAGTTGGGGTAATCCGAGATATTACTCAACGTAAGTTGATGGAGGAAGAACTCAAGCGTACTGCTGCTGAGTTATTTCGCTCTAACAATGAATTAAAACTCAAAGAAGACCATTTGCGTTATTTAGCATATCACGATCCCCTGACCGGTTTATCCAATCGCAAATTTTTTGCCGAACAACTTTACGAGTCGCTCCACTGGGCGCAACATAATAACTTGTTACTGGGACTGCTGTTTATCGATCTAGATGGGTTTAAGCAAGTTAATGATACTTTAGGGCATGAGATGGGCGATCGCCTGCTGATGACTATCGCTGACCGACTCAGCAATTCTTTGCGGGCTAGTGATACAGTTTCTCGGTTGGGTGGGGATGAATTTACTGTGATTCTACGAGCAATTCCCAATGTACAAGTAGCTGCTAAAGTCGCCGAAAAAATTTTAAGCGGTATTACCACGCCTATTGTTTTAGATGGGTATGCAATCCGAGTCTCTGCCAGTATTGGTATTAGTGTCTATCCATACAACAGTCAAGACAGTGAAACTTTGATGAAACAAGCAGATGCAGCAATGTATCGTGCTAAACGCTCAGGTAAAAATCGCTACGAATTTGCCTAATTTTGCACGAGCTAAGCTCCTAAATTTTATATATTAGAGTAATTATTTATACAAATTTTGTGGCAACTTTAGCTTGAGAGGCATCCCAAGCTCTGTTTTGTCAAAGCATTGCATATTATTTCAGAGGTAGCTTTTTAGCCAAAATCCAAACCTAACAAGGCTTTTATCTCTTCAAGCTCAAGTCGCGCGAAGAGGTAAGAAAGAAATTAGTTAATATCAGTAATTAAAACATCTAATTTTTTTAAGTAAGTATTTTTACAATAAAATAATTTTATATACTTAAGTAAAATATTACATATATAAACAGTTAAGCAACTTCTGTAAAGCTTGAAGTGTAAGACTTATAGATTTTTAGCTTTATATTTCTTTACTTTATTTAAGAGAACACTATTAAAACTTTAAAGTATTATTTTATATCATTTTAGGGGTAGTTATTTATGAACTTAGTGTTTATACTTAAAATTATTAAGATATTATTAATAAATAGTGAATTAGGTAAACTGCTCATGGCAATTAATCAAAATATCTAACTTAAGGCTGATGCATAAATAAGACATTTAGGAATATTTCTTAAGTATTAAGAATAATTAATACCAGCAAATTGATTTTACTCTGCAAATTAATAGCACAATTACTTGTCGATTACGAGCATAAACTAATAAATTTTAGAATATTCTAAATTTATTTTAGTAAATATACGTACTTAAAAAATGATACTTTCCTAAATAAAAATTAGTAAAAATACTGATGATAATGAAAACTAACTTACAAATAATAAAGTTTATAATAATTTGTATAGGTATTTACATAGCAATACCCAAAATTGTGGGTTATACGGGTGTGTTCAGTACCGCAAGTGCTACTAGTCTTAGCCCTAATGCCAACAATACTTTAATCGCTCGCAAAGTCAATTCTCCGGATTTAAAAGACACGTATATCCCGCCAAATTATGGTGGTCCTGACAGTCAGCATGGTAGTGGTACTCGCTAAGATTAATTTTGGATTTTGCGGCAAGTAAGATGAAAAGGGACTGGGGATTGGGGGACCGAAGGAGAATATATAATTTCTAACGGAGCTTTCAAAGTCTCCAAGGACGCTCCTAACTTAATCTGAGTTCGATAGATTCTTCACAACCCCTTTGCAAATCTCTAAAAGAAGCGGGCTTAAATACACTTATTATTTGCTAAGCTGTTCCACATTTAAAAAAGTATATATAGCAGGAGGCAGGAGATAGAAGGCAGAAGGTAAAAACCTTACTATTCCTGAGATTAACGCTTGTCATTATGTCCTAATCTACACTGGGAACTGCTATATTTTTGTGTTGGCTGTTCATCGGTGACGGTTGACTATTAACACTCAGCTCTCAAGAACCTCAACTTCTTTACGAGTTTGGCTAATCACTTATTACAAAAATTTTTATATCAGAGTCTCAGCCCTGATGGCACGCCTTCAACTGAATATAATATAGACTTACCTATCAGCGACTTGGCTACAACGCCGTACCTGAAATTTCAAGCAATAGTGAAGATTTCCACCAGTGGTGTGTTTGTACAAGTGTATGGACTTGCCAATTTGAATCTGGTTGAGGATAGTCTAAACGATAGTGTCCGCCCCGGCTTTCGGTTCTAAAAGCCGCACTTTTGAGAATTAAATTAGCTACATCTAATAAATTGCGGGTTTCTGCCCAAAGTCGCAATTGCGCTTCAACATCTGGGAGGTCAAAACTAGCTGGTTCTGCTGGACGTAAAGCTAGCAAAAATTGAGTTAAAGGTAAGGCAGCGAAATCTTGCTGCCAAGATTCTACAGTAGCGATCGCAGTTTCTAACCCTGACTGTTCCCGGCAAATACCAGCATGTTGCCACACTAAACGCGGTAACTTTTCCCTAAGTGTTTCTAAATGTGCTTGCTGAGTCTGCCACTCGCTGGCATCAGCCGTAAATTTCCGCAATGGTAGTACTGGTGTTTCTAAGGGTAGCCCAATGTCTGCCAACTCAATATTAGCCATCTGGGCACCGAACACAATACATTCTAGTAGAGAATTACTCGCAAGGCGATTGGCTCCATGTACTCCGGTACTGGCAGTTTCACCGACTGCGTATAAACCGGGAATATTAGTGCGATTCATTAAATCTGCAACAATCCCACCCATCCAGTAATGCGCAGCAGGGGCTACAGGAATTGGTTCATTGAAGACATCAATACCCCAATGCTGACAAACTTTGATGATGTTAGGAAAGCGGTGACGAATCTTGTCGGCGGGAATGGGGCGCATATCTAACCACACATGGGCAGTGGCCAGATCCAAGGCAGTACGTTGTAAATGGCTAAAAATCGCTCTACTGACTATATCTCTGGGCGCGAGTTCACCAGCTGGGTGGTAGTCAAAGGCAAAACGCCGCCCTTGGTTATCGATTAGGTGTGCCCCCTCGCCGCGTACAGCTTCGCTAATCAAAAAGCGATCTGCACCCGGTTTAGTAAGCGCAGTGGGATGAAATTGGACAAATTCTAAATCGCACAGGATAGCCCCAGCCCGAGATGCGATCGCTACGCCATCACCTGTACTCACAGCCGGGTTTGTGGTTTGGGCAAATACCTGACCCCCGCCACCAGTTGCTAATACCACAGCACCAGCTCTTACCCATGTGATTTTACCTTGATAAAACAGACTAATTCCTTGACAGTGATGACTTTGGGGTTCAATCCACAAACTCAAAGCCAAAGCTTGCTGAATGACTTGAATATTTTGGCGGCGCAGAACTTGGGCGGTGAGGGTTGTGGTAACTTCTCGTCCTGTGGTGTCGGCGGCGTGGAGAACGCGGTGGCGAGAATGGGCGGCTTCCAAAGTTAAAGCCAAAGCTTGACCGTGACGGTCAAAAGCAACCCCCAAGTTAACTAAAGACTGAATGCAGCTAGGGGCATGTTCAGCGAGAAATTCCACAGCAGCGCGATCGCATAAACCTGCACCTGCCCGGATTGTATCTTCAATGTGCAGCTTTGGAGAATCTTCTGGGGCAACCGCTGCGGCAATACCACCTTGTGCCCAATCACTAGCAGACAAAGCCACAGTTTCTTTGGTAATCAACCCGACTCGCAAGGACTCTGGTAGACACAGCGCTGTATAAAGTCCAGCGGCTCCAGCGCCGACTACTAAAACATCAAATTGGCTTGGAATATCTATTTGAGGCAAGGTTAAGGGGAGGGGGAAATGGGGGATGAGGGAGTAGGGAAAGATGAGGAAGTAGGGGAAATAAAGAAGAAAATAAATACTACCTCATCCTCCTTATTTCTAATAGAATATCCCACTCTTTAGAATCAGGAGTGGGCTACTATTTGCTACATTAGCTGCAATATGCAGTTATCTGTAGATACCGTTGTTAAACCGATCATCTCCCTCAATGAAGGCAGACTCTGGTTCTGTGACGGTGAAGTGATCGAAGTTGGTTTGCAGGGTTTGTTTTTGGCGATCGCTCAATCCTTGAATATTTAATACATCGTCTATGCTTTGGTAGGGAGCATTTTTAATGATCAGCTTTGCAAGGGTGGGATAAAGCCCTGGATACTGTTGAAAAGCTCGGACATTGGTATTATTCAAATCAATTTTTTTACCGAATTCCGTTGCTAACTTCTTGTCTGCCCTATTCTGCCGCTCAATTGCCAGAACTGGAACTTGGGGAAAAGCAAAGCTGTTGAAACTAGCAGCTTGGGCTATCTGAGTTGTTCCCAGCCATCCCCAACAACCAAGTAACAAGCTAAACACTGTTAATAAACGCATCAATCCTTTCACGATTTTTTTACCTCTTTTCATCAAACAGAAATAAAAGTTTTAAGCTAACATCTGTCAGTGGTCATTAGTCACTTGTACTGAGCGAACGCGAGTGCGTCTCGTAGAGAAGCCGCTAATGCGTCTACGTTAGAGGACAAAGGACAAAACCTGATAGCTTAATCAACACAGCAGTCATCAGAAACTAATATACAGCGTATTAATATCCACAATATTTACTGTTACTGGGTTTGACTGTAATTTTGCTAAAATTTTTTTACTGGTAAGAGTGCCTGCTCTAATGGCAACACCCTTGCATCTATAAATTACGGTATCATTCCTAGGCTAAACTAAATCTTTTCGGGGCGGCTGATTCTAGTTCCCAGGCGGATACGAGGTTCTAGGATGTCTAATACCGTAAATTCTAGTAAAGGTGGTTTTATGCTGGGGAATAATTATTGTAATATTTCTTAATTTAGAAATTATCTACAGCATCATAACTGATGTGCCGTAGATTCGTTTAGAAAAAGTTTTGTTATTTTCACGCAGCGATCGCCGCTAGCAAAAATAAGCTGTCTACTAAAATTGTGCTTATAACCGCACCACCAAAGGCATACCAGTGTCTTTGGGTTCGGCCTAAAGATAAAATTCCCACTGTTAGCAGCACTAGGGCAAGAATTATTGCCCAAGCTTGTCCCCAAGGTGTTTCTACCTGTATTAAAGCATTTTGTAAAATTTGTGACGTAGTATTTGCATCTGCTATCATGATTTGCCGCCAATAAGGCAGCAAATCTACAATATAAAAATATACATCTGTTAAAACTGTACCGAATAGAGAACCTAAATAAAACCAGCTACCTACCTTTCCCCAATTCCTTGCCAAACACCAACAAGCAAATGGTAAACCGATAGACTCCACTGGTAGATGCCATAAAGGTTCCCAACGTAACCAACCCCAGTAAATTGCTCCTGCTAACCAACTCCAACTAAACCCAAAGAGCAAATCTCCCCAGAGATATGTTGCAGGACGTGACATTAATCTAAAACTTAGCCACACCCAAAATCCTGTCAGCGCTAAACTCAAACTTGGTAGCGATCGCACTATTGGTGCTTCTATAAATACGGGCACTGATACCAAAAATACCGCCACCACAAATACTAGCCATGTTTGTCGAGTAGAGATAAATAAAGCCAAAGAAGGAGAAGACGAAAGTGTAGACTCCAATTGCACGATATCTCTATGCTTAGTTACAGATACATCCAACTCTGTATCAGTACAATTAGTAGCAGTGATATAAGAGGACAATGTATTATTAATCAAAATTTTTAATATTTGTTACTAAACTTTATTTTACTTAAAATATCATAAATCAAAATCCCCTTGGGGGGCATTTTTATTTTACCTGGATTTTATGTAGGTTGGATGTCGCCCGGAAGAACTGATGACAACAACGTAAAGTTGGATAATTCACAAAAGTATGTATATTTAGGAGTCTCAATTAATGGTGACAAATTCGCTATTCCCCCAACTGCTACATGTGGGAGGGGAGCATCTAGCTGTAGCTTCCAGTCCAGTTAACTTAATAGAGCAACTGTTTCAAGCATTTATTCTAGGCATTGTTCAAGGAATCACAGAATTTTTGCCGATTAGTAGTACAGCTCATCTGCAAGTGTTCACTCAGGCTTTTCACTGGGAAACACTCGGATCGAAAGCTTTTCTAGCAACAATTCAATTTGGCAGTGTGATTGCAGTCTTAATCTATTTTTGGACAGATATTACCCTGATATTGACAGGAGGCTGGAAAGCTATTCGTCAAAAAGACTGGCAGCGAGAAGAATGGAAATTATTAGTGGGGATAGCAATAGGAACCTTGCCTGCTTTAGTCGGGGGATTTATCCTTAAAAAAGCACTAAACGACGAAAATTCAACGATTAATAGTATGACTACCATCGCCATCGCTTCAATCGTGATGGCGCTTTTACTAGGTACAGCTGAAAAATTAGGCAGTCGCAAACGAGATTTTAACTCTGTAACAATTGTTGATGGATTGCTAATCGGGCTAGGGCAAATGTTAGCTTTAGTACCGGGTGTATCGCGTTCTGGCTCAACCTTAACAACTGGATTATTTTTGGGGCTAGAGAGGCAAACAGCAGCGAGATTTTCCTTTCTATTAGGAATTCCCACCTTAACAATTGCTACTTTATATGAATTTTTTAAAGAGGCGCTGGGAAAAATTGACTTAGTAGTGGTATTAGTAGGAACTCTATCAGCGTTTGTATTTTCATATATATCGATCGCCTGGTTGTTGCGATATCTTCAAACTAAAAACACTTGGATATTTGTGTGGTATCGCTTGGGATTTGGGGCGGTAATCCTGGGTGCGATCGCTAGAGGATTTTTGCAAAATAGTTAATAGTCCTTTGTCATTAGTCCTTCGTCCAAAGCAAATGACTAATGACCAATGACCAAGCGCAAAGTCTGAGCGGAGGTTTCCTCCGATCATAACTTTGTAAGAATGACCAATGACTAATGACTAATGACCAATGACTACCATTCAACCTGCCTGCATTACCAGAGTATTACCTGATTCCATAGCCGCAGAGATTGGCTTTGAAGCGGGGGATGCGATCGTTGCTATTAATGGTACGCGTCCCCGCGATTTAATTGATTATCAATTTTTATGTGCTGATGAAGTCTTGGAACTAGAAGTTTTAGACGCTGTTGGTAAAACCCATCACATTGAAATCGAAAAAGACTATGACCAAGACTTGGGGCTAGAATTTGCAACTGCCTTATTTGATGGCTTAATTCAGTGCAATAACCACTGTCCCTTTTGCTTTATCGACCAACAACCACCAGGTAAGCGTTCTAGTTTGTATTTAAAAGATGACGATTACCGCCTGAGCTTTTTGTACGGCTCTTATCTGACTCTCACCAATCTACCAGAAAGAGAATGGCGACGCATTGAACAAATGCGTTTGTCTCCGTTATATGTTTCCGTTCATGCCACGGAGGCGGATGTAAGAATTAGATTGCTAAAAAATCCGCGTGCAGGACAAATTTTGCAACAACTTAAGTGGTTTCAACAAAGGCGACTCCAAATTCATGCCCAAGTCGTTGTTTGTCCTGGCATAAATGATGGCGAACATCTCGAACAAACTCTCAAAGATTTAGCCTCCTTTCATACTAGTGAAGTGCCTACAGTGGCATCAGTGGCGGTTGTACCAGTTGGATTGACACGATTTCGTCCCCAAGAAGATAAACTTATACCTGTAACTAGGGAAAAAGCTAAAGAAGTGATTTCCCAAGTCAAAATGCTTTCGCAACAATTTCGCCAGCAATTCGACTCTAGCGTTGCTTGGTTAGCCGATGAGTGGTTTTTGATTGCAGGCGAGGAATTACCAAGCGAATCTGAATATGAAGAATATCCCCAAATTGATAACGGTGTTGGTTCGATTCAATTATTTCTCAAACAATTTGCTACCGCTGCGGCAGAATTATTACCAGTAAAAATCTATCCTCAAAGAAAACTTACTTGGGTAGTAGGTAATACTGTAGAAAAAGCATTTCAACCGATTTTGAAGCGTTTAAATTTGGTTGAAGGTTTAGAAGTCAATATGCGTGCTTTATCTAGTGATTACTGGGGACAAGATATTAGTGTTACAGGATTACTAACTGGTCATGACTTGCTTTTGAATTTAGCAGGGCAAGATTTAGGTGATGGTATTTTGCTACCAAAAGTCATGTTAAAGCATGGTGAATTAGTATTTTTAGATGATATGGGTGTTGCAGATTTAGCAAGTAAATTAAAGACAAATATCTTACCAGTAGCAGGGGTGGAAGATTTAATTAATACTTGTATTGCTTAGCTGATTTTTGTTAGATTCTTAGCATATACAATTTAACAAGATTCTGGAACCTGGAACTTTTATTATTTAGTATTTTAGAAAATTAATTAAGCAAAATTAAGACTTACTAATTGTGGTAACAGGAGTTGTAAATTTTCAGTTGATTGTATTCTCACTACCCAATAATCACTGGAAATATCGATTAAAAATTATTGGAAGTTTAGCTGTGGCGATTGCCATTAGTTACCTTTAAATATTTGTATAATTTTTTTATTTTTATTAATTAAATACTGTTTTTTCTGAGTGTTAAAATAACGACAAAAAGCTTTACTTTAGCAGGTAATTATTCAAAGTATTAACTCTCTATTTGGTATCGTTCCAGGTAGTAATAGTAAGTAGCTCAACCTAATTAAACTGTAAAATGTCATTACGAGAAAAACGGAGTGTAGAGAAGCGGCTTCCCGTACCCCTACTGTTAAGCAAGGCTGGGCGTACTGTCTCGTTGGCGCAGCCCAAGGTAGAGAAGAGAAGGGTAGCTAAGTAATCGCAAAGATTATATCTGACGTTTTTCAAGGTTTAGCTACTTATTACTTTTTTAAATTCCAACGAACAAAAGCAAATAACTCTAACAAAAATAACATTCTTAATTTTAGAGTTTAGTGAAAATTATCTGCAATTACACAAGCACCTATGAGAATTTATAAATGAAAATAATTATAAACAGTTAGTTAAGAACAGAATTAAATTTACAATGCAATAGCTGACTATTTATGTGTAATCGCCTGTGAAAATTTGAATATCTAGCTTGGCATTTTTGATGATGATTGAGCCACTAGATTAATTAGCCAGATTCGCTAAGTAGCTTTACTAATAGTCTATTATGTCTTGAATGAATTATGATTAATAAATAAATTAATTATTAAGTAAGGAGTAAAGGGTGAAGCATCAGCAAAACCGAAAATATCTAAAATTAGAAATAAAAAAAACTAGAAAACTATTGATTTTTGGGTTAGAAATTTTAATTTTAAATTTATTTAGTATTTTACCAGTAAAGGCGGTAACAGAAGAACCTGTATTGAGCGTAGTGTATAGCCAAGAAAATGCAAATCAATGGACAGGGATAACCGATCGCCTACAAACAGCTGGGGTGAAATATTGTGTAATTCCTCTAGATAATGTCAGAAATGTGGCGGATTGGGGCGATCGCCGGATATTATTTTTGCCAAATCTAGAGACATTAAACCCAACCCAAGCGATTGCCCTAGAAGAATGGATGAGTAAGGGAGGGCGCTTAATTGCTACCGGCCCGATGGGTAGTTTGTCAGCTCCAGGAGTGCGCCAGTTATTGCGATCGCTCTTGGGAGGTTACTGGGGATTTAGCCTCAGTGATACACAAGAAATCAAACCTGCAAAAACCAAAATCCCAGGATGGACAAATCAAGCTGAACTCTTTGGCAAAGTGCGTGGTGGTGTTGTAATTCCCAATGATGTGGGCGCTCAATCTCCTGCCACTTGGAATTCCCAAGATAATCCTGCGGCAGTAGTTACAACCGAACGTTCCACATTTTTGGGCTGGCGCTGGGGAACAAATACAGCCTCAGCAGCAGAGTTAGATAGTGCTTGGTTAAAATCTAGCGTCAATTACTATTTGATGGCACTAGCACCATCAAATCGGATGAAAAAAATAGAAGGAGCTTCTCAAACCTGCTCTACCACTGTGGCGGCAGTAGGGGGGCAGGGGGGCAGGGGGGACTCGGGGTCCCCTCTGGGGATAGGGGGGAGAGAGGGGCAGAGGGGCAGTTCATCTTTCTCATCTGCCTCATCTCCGTCCCCCATTCCTCCAAAAACTGCCACTGCTCCCCAACCGAGGCCGCTTCCTGTAGTTAAACCGCCAACTTCCCAAGAGGCCATTGACCAATTAGAACAAGCAGTGCGTCTAGATATTGTACCCAACTCGAATGAGCCGATTAATCAAAACGAAGCGATCGCTCTCCAGCAGGAGTTAGAAAATCTGATTGGTCGGGTAGAAAGCGCCAATTTAGCGGCAGTCTCAGCTAATGCTGCTAATCTTGGAGAAGTTTCTGGAGATTTGGGGAGTGTAGATGTCCAGTCTGTCAAACAGGAAACACAATTAGCTTCTACCAGACCAGGGGCATTAGTTAACAGCAAAGAGCAAGCCTTAGCACAGGCGAAAGTAATTGTTAAAAACTTACCCCAATTGATTGCCCAAAAAAACTACGCTTTGGCTCGTCAGCAGTGGCTAGTTGCAAAGAAAATTTTGTGGCAGCAGTTTCCTGTAGATCGAAGGCTAGCTCAGCCAGAAATCCGGGCTATTTGGTTAGACCGAGGGACGATTGTCCGGGCTGGTAGTAAGGCAGGACTAGCTCAGGTTTTTGACCGACTGGCAGCAACCGGGATTAATACTGTCTTTTTTGAAACTGTGAATGCTGGCTATACAATTTATCCTAGCCAAGTTGCCAAAGAACAAAACCCATTKATTCGCGGTTGGGACCCTTTAGCAGATGCAGTCAAACTAGCCCATGAGCGGAATATGGAATTACACGCTTGGGTTTGGACTTTTGCGGCTGGTAACCAACGTCACAATGAGATTATCAACGTTAATCTTAATTACCCAGGGCCAGTACTGGCAGTTCATCCCGATTGGGCAAACTACGATAACCTGGGCAACATGATTCCTATTGGTCAGACTAAGCCATTCTTAGACCCAGCTAACCCGGAAGTGCGCCAGTATTTGCTCAAACTCTACACAGAAATCGTCACTCGCTATGATGTGGATGGCCTACAGCTAGATTACATTCGTTATCCCTTCCAAGACCCACTTGCAGGTCGAACCTACGGTTATGGTAAAGCTGCAAGAGTGCAGTTTCAGCAACTAACTGGTGTAGATCCAGTAAGTATTTCTCCCAGCCAGCCAGAACTGTGGCAAAAATGGACAACATTTCGTACCGAACAAGTTGATAGCTTTGTTGCTCAAGTATCACAGCAGTTGCGACAAAAGCGAGCAAATTTAATTTTATCGGTTGCAGTCTTTCCGCTACCACAAATGGAGCGGATTCAAAAAATTCAACAAAACTGGGAAACTTGGGCAAGGCGAGGGGATGTAGATTTAATCGTTCCCATGACTTATGCTTTGGATACATCGCGCTTTCAACGACTGGCTCAACCTTGGATTGCCTCTAAACAATTAGGAGCCACCTTATTAGTACCAGGAATTCGCTTACTTTCTTTGCCAACAATTGGGGCATTCGACCAACTCCAATTAGTCAGAGATTTGCCGGTTAGCGGTTATGCACTCTTTGCCGCAGATAATTTTAACAACGAGCTAGAAAAACTTTTTATTAGCACCCAAGGTAGAGTTCAATCTACAGCAAATGAACCTATTCCTGAGCGTCAGCCTTTTCAAAGTGCTGCAATTCGTTATGCAGCGCTACAACGGGAATGGAAATTTGTTTTGCAAAACGATGGACTACCAATGCCTGCTCAAACGATTTCAGATTTTAACAACCAAGCAGAAGTTTTACGTATTGCTTTAAATCAGCTTGCCACCGCGCCTTCTGGTAGTAAACTACTAGTAGCGAAAGCCTCCTTGACTCGCTTTGAGTCTCAATTTCGAGTATTGATGAAGCAACAACTCAAGTCAAATTTTTATCAAGTCAAAGTCTGGGAAAATCGTCTTGCAACTATAGAAAGGCTATTGCGTTACGGCGAAAGGCGGATAGAGTTGCGTTAGTAGCAATGAGAAAACTTAAGAGTGGGGGAGAAAAGTTTTCTCCTCTGCACCCTTAGAGCCGATGAATTCCATGCTCAATTCACAACTAAGTAGAAACTACTTTGTATTTCTTCACTACTTTTCCAGTGTTTATACTTCAAAGATTACTAATTATTTAACGTCAAAATATTAGAAAATACTAAGTGAGCGGCTTTAGATAACTATCGTTTGATAATAGCTATAGTAATAATCTATGCAAGCTTTATCTCAGTTTGTCGGACTAGAAAGCTTAGAGTCAATAATTGACTGTTTGCTGCTAATGATTATCAGATGCGATCGCTTTGATGGCAACACAGAGCAAAAGTGTCTTGGTAGGCTCTTGTTCGCAGTTAGTCGAGTACTTGACAAAGCACGATCTTGTACAGCTTATGGGTTCGGTTGACTAAATTTTCTGTGATTATATCATTAAATAATCAAATATAAATAGAGGTTAATTATGCCAAAAATTTTAATAATTGAAGATGAAGAATCAGTTAGAGAAAATATTTTAGATTTATTAGAAGCTGAAGATTTTGAAACTCTTGGTGCTGCCAATGGCAAAATCGGGGTACATTTAGCTATTTCTGAAGTTCCCGATTTAATTTTGTGTGACATGATGATGCCAGAACTTGACGGTTATGGCGTGCTAACAGCATTACGTCAAGACGCAATGACAGCAACAATTCCCTTCATTTTTCTTACTGCTAAATCTGCCAAATCAGACTTTCGTCGAGGCATGGATATGGGTGCAGACGACTATATAACTAAGCCATTCACTCGGACTGAGTTATTAAGTGCCATCATGAACAGATTGGAAAAGCATACTACTTTAAAAAGATATTTTTCTTTGCTAACTGCAATTGACAACTTGTCTCCGAAAATGCAGTTATTACAAATTAGCTTACATCAGACAATTAAACAAAAAAAATTTCAAGAGTTTGAGATTTATTATCAACCAATAGTGGATATTGCTTCTGGAAAAATAGTAGCTGCTGAAAGTTTGTTGCGCTGGCAAAGTCCAGAATTGGGAATAATTTATCCTACAGAATTTATTCCCTTAGCTGAGTCTACAGGTTTAATTATTCCGATTGGTAAATGGGTATTAAAAAGAGTTTGTGAACAAATTAAAAATTGGCGTAATCTGGGAATTTACTCATTAAATATTGCTGTAAATTTATCAGTTATTGAATTTAATCAAAAAAATTTTATTCAAGAGATAATTAATTTTATTGAAACCAATGATTTGCAAGCAGAGTGTCTAGAATTAGAAATTACAGAAAGCATGATTCTGCAAGATGTAAATAGTGCAGTTGCTACTATGAACAAATTACGAACTTTGGGTGTAAAAATAGCGATAGATGATTTTGGCACAGGTTATTCTTCTCTAATTTATCTGAAAAGTTTACCAATTAATACTTTAAAAATCGACCGTTATTTTATCCATAATGTTGCCACTGATCCTCAAAAATCAGCGATTACCAAGGCATTAATTCAAATGGCTCATAACCTCAACCTAAATGTAGTTGCTGAAGGTGTAGAGACAGAAGCAGAACTAGCTTTTTTGCGCCAACACAAGTGTAATTTTATGCAAGGTTTTTTATTTAGTCGTCCGTTACCAGCAGCCGAATTTGAAAATTTTTTGTTGACCAATAAATGTTTATATGTATAAAGAGTGGGATTGAGGACTGAGTAAAGTATGCCTAAATATTTATTTTTTACTCCTTACTCCCTAATATTTCTAATAAAAATCGGACTTTAGACTGGCGACAATTCTTGAGTCGCAAGTCTAAATTAGAAAATTATGTCTAGTGTTTACTGCCATGAAAGCTCCTGCGCGTTTCTTGCTGCCAGTTTTTTTACTCACCTTAGTAGCATGTAACCAGACTCGCGCTGACTCAGATAATTTTCCACCGCAAACATCTGTACCTAATGCAGAACTAGCACAAAATCCTACACAGTCGAAAAATACTATCCGGACTGAAGTATTTTCACCTAAACCTATCCGAATCAATCTTAAGAACTTACCAGCACCTTTCGCAACAGAAAGTGCCTCCAAGCGACCTGACGTTGTACCAATTCCGCAAGACCCAGTGCTACGCGTACCACCAGGGTTTACAGTTAACGTTTTTGCCGAAGGTCTAGATGCTCCACGGTGGCTTGCTTTGACCCCCAGTGGTGATGTACTGGTCACTGAAACTGGGCAAAACCGCATTCGTTTATTGCGTGACAGCAACGGCGACGGTGTAGCCGATGTTAAAGAAACCTTTGCTAATAGGGACAACGGACTCAATCGACCCTTTGGCATGGCTTTTGCAGGTGATTCCTTCTTTCTTGGGAACACAGATGCTGTGTTACGTTTTCCCTATACTCCAAATCAAAACCGGATTACAGGCAAGGGACAAAAAATTGCTGACTTACCCGCTCAAGGTTATAACAATCATTGGACGCGTAATGTTGTTGTCTCACCTAATGGAAATAAATTATATGTTTCAATTGGTTCGGGAACCAACGTGGCTGAAGAATCCTCACCACGGGCTTCGGTGCAGGTAATGAATTTGGATGGTTCCCAGCAAAAGACCTTCGCTTCTGGTTTGCGTAATCCTGTTGGTTTAGACTTTCATCCTGTAACTAAAGAACTTTACACTACTGTCAACGAACGGGATGGAATCGGTGATGATTTGGTGCCAGATTATTTTACACGCATTCGACAGGGAGAATTCTATGGCTGGCCTTATGCTTACCTGACGCCAAAAAACCTCGATCCGCGTCAAAAAAATAAAGACCAAAGTAAACGCCCCGACTTAGCAGCCCGTACTAAAACGCCTGATGTGCTTTTTCAAGCCCACTCGGCAGCATTGGGTTTGCAGTTTTATGATGGTAAAACATTTCCCCAAAAATATCGTAACGGTGCTTTTGCTGCTTTTCGTGGTTCTTGGAACCGCGATCGCGGTACTGGTTACAAAGTTGTGTTTGTTCCCTTTGATGCAAAAGG
This sequence comes from Nostoc sp. PA-18-2419, assembly GCF_005869855.1. GTDB lineage: Bacteria > Cyanobacteriota > Cyanobacteriia > Cyanobacteriales > Nostocaceae > Nostoc. The sequence continues at coordinate 47,586 of NZ_SZNH01000037.1, forward strand.
ACGACCCCAAGGCTACTATGAAGATTTTCTGACCGGATTTTTGCTCAATCCTTCTGTACCAACTACTTGGGGACGACCCGTGGGTTTAGTTGTGTTGCCAGACGGCAGTCTATTAGTCACAGAAGAAGCCAATAACCGGATTTATCGGATTCAGTATACAGGAGAGTGAACAATTCTAAATTCCAAATTTCAGTCGGCAAATGAACTAACTGGGGTAAATTTACAACAGTTACAAATCAACAGAAATATAGTGACCATCTGCTTATCCACTTTCATCTTCTTTACGGTAGATTTTTGAAAAATATTAATAATCATTGAGTTGAGAAATTAGTTATGGCTATGAATGAAAATAATACTCAATCAAATATTAATGAAGCGTCTTCACATTCAGGTACGCGATATTGGGGTAATGTGGAGGTGATTGAGGAAGGAAAAACCTATAGAATTAGTCGCATTGAAATTAAGCCCAGGCACAGCATTAAACCGCAAATTCATTATCATCGTAATGAACATTGGGTTGTAGTTTCAGGTGTAGCAAAAGTAACTTGTGGAGACCAGGAAACACTACTAAATCGCAACCAGTCAACTTATGTTCCTGCTGCAACACTGCATAAGGTAGAAAATCCAGGTCATATTCCGTTAGTGATTTTGGAAATTCAAAATGGTGAATATTTGGGTGAGGACGACACAGAACGCCCCTACGATCTAAATTTGATTAAGTCTGTAGGTGATAGTGACTAAAGAATGAGGGGGATGTGGTTCGACTTCTCTACGAGACGGTACGCAAACGCTCACCAACAGGGAAATGACGGAGTGTAGGGAGTATAGGGAGATTATAAAAAAGTTTCCCATCCCGACCACTCCTGTAACACTCCTTGTTTGGCTTATGGCCAAATCAAAACCACCCTTCTTGTTCAAGAGTTTCAATCAACTGCAAGCCACGGGGATCGCCTACTCCTAAGAGTGAGGCTTTGGCGTCTTCCCGTACTCCCAAATCTTGGTCTTCGGCAAAAGCTTGAATTAGAGCATCGATCGCTGTAGCATAAACTACGTTAGAAGGCAGTTCGCGGCACAGTTGACCAATTGCCCAAGCGCAGTTGCTCCGTACTGCTGCAACTGGATCTTGGACTAAAGCTTCTATTAATGGCGGTATTGCCCCAATAATTGCTTCATAACTCACTTGTGCCATTTGTGCTAAGGCACTAGCAGCCCACAAACGCACTGCGGAAATGTCAGTTCTTAAGGCATCTGCTAGGGGTGCTAAAGAACGGCGATCGCGACAGTTTCCTAAAGCCCAAACAATGCCTTTACGCACATAGCCATTCCAATCCCGCTCCAATTGAGCGATTAACGGACTTACCGCCTCAGAACTCGGATTGCGTCCGATGCCATAAGCTGCACTCACCCGAATTAAAGGACAGGTATCAGTTAACAAACGAATCAGATGGGGAGTAGCGCGAGCATCTTCAAGATCGCAAAAAGCACGCGCCGCTAACATTCGTTGCTGGGGCTGGGGATTATTTAGCAGGGCTAACATTACTTCTGGATCGGGCTTGGGCACTTCTGAGGAAGCAGTTAGCGGCTCTATCTTATCTAAGGGGCTTTCTAGCTCCTGTGTATCAAGTAGGCTTAGATCGTCTTCGTCATACATAATTTCATTTCAATCCCTTTTGGGGATTAAGATATAATCCCCCGCGCCAATCAGTTAATGCCTTATATATATCAGTTGCGTTATTGTACATCCCTTGTCCGTCGTTGACTTCGATCCAAACGAGAACCGCCATAACAAAAGACGCTAAAGTATTTTATCGCTATTCTCTAATTTATTTTTCTGCACTCAGGAATTTTACCATCCATAGCGATTGGGTTTGATAACCTAACCGATCGTAAAGATTTAATGCAGGCTTGTTTGATTGAAAAACTTGTAAGCCGATTTGGCGATCGCCCCTTTGAATAGCCCAATTTTCCACATATTGCATCAAGGCCGTACCAATACCTCGCCGCCGATATTCTGGTGCAACATAGAGGACAAATATATGAGCATGACGGTTACCCTGTACTTGATCTATAGCATTGCCTACCCAGACGCAGGCGATGGGGGAATGGGGAAATGAGGGAGATGAGGAAGAATTTACTTCCCCTGCTCCCCATCTCCCCTGCTCCTGATCTTCATCTACCCACCACAAGGGGGTGTCACTGGAGAAGTATTGCCTAACTGTTTGTTCTAAGTGGGAAAAATCCTGATTAGGAAAAATATCTTGGTAAGTCCGCTGCATAAATTTCAGCAGCAGCGCCCGATCCAAAGTTGAGCCACGGCGAATAAAATACCCAGTTAGTAATTGCTCAGACACTTGTGACGTTGATTGACTTAGTTAGCTGAGTTTTGTACTGCTGGTGGTATATCACTAGCAGTAGGTTGAGAATTTATGCCCACCTCTTCAATTGGTGCTGGTGCTGCCATATCGGAGGGTAAAAAGATCCGAGCGCTGACTGCTACTAGAGCAAACACAAATACCAAAACTACAAGCAGTGGGGCAATGTATTGACGGAAAATAGCCATATTTTAATTGCAGATAAGTAGGTCGGTGTGAATATTTATCGTTGGGATGAGGCAGGAGGGAAGAGGGTTTAAGTCTATTTAATTTTTCTTAACATAGTTTTGTTTTTCCAGACTATTCTACTTAGTTAACAGCTTTTATGAGAACCTAGCTGAAGATTTGTAAAGTATTCTTGGTTTATTTTAGCGATTTTCTAGATATGGGGAATGGGGCATTGGGAATAGTGATACCAATTCGTAATGACGCTCGTTCCGACGCTCCTCCGTCGCTAACGCTTCGCTATCGCTACCGCTTCGAAGACAGTAATTCGTAATTAAGAAAGTCTGATTTAATCTCGGTTCCTGAGTTTGGATCTGTATGATTATTTTTGGAAAATGGTATGACTGTTAACTTTGGAAATGTTGACTGATGACTGTTGAGTGTTGAGCCTCACCGGAGACTCCGAAAGCTCCGGTTAGGAATTATTTTCTTTGTCGCCATCTCCCTATCCCCTCATCTCCCTGTGCTTTTCTGCTTCCAATCTCCCCATCTTTCCAGTCCCCACTACTATTGTCCGCGCTCTAGGTCATCAAGCACTCTCTCGCAATACCAATTTTCTGGCATCCCTGGATAAGTCTGTTTTGCCTGTTCAATTAACCTTTCGGCAGCAGCGGTATCACCAGATAACCTCGCAATTAACCTGTTTTTGAGATAGCTATCAGATACATCCTCTTGTGGTTGGTTTGGTATTGTGCGATTAGGTGATAATGATGGGCGAGACTGCTCTCTCCGCAATTGCCAAAATAAAACGTAATACAGTGTGCCAAAAATTAAAATTAGGCTGAGTGTTCCCAAAAAAGTTAGGAGGTTAAATGCTAGAAATCCCAGAACTAACTGTGAGAGAACATACCCAAGTAATAAACCAGTGAGTAAGAGAATAAATGTGCCGACAGCAATAACTACTTGATTCCCCATATATCCTCGTCTTCATTCTCTAATCCTGGTCTGGATAATACTACCACTGGCTTCGGATTCCAAGGTGCAAAGAATGGCAATAATAATAATCCCGGTAAAGCAGCTATCGCTGTCAGTAGAAAGAATATAGACCAGCCCGTAGTTTGTGCCCATGTACCTGCTGGAGCCGTGAGAATATCTCTACTAAAAGCCTGTAAACTGGAAAGCAAGGCGTACTGTGTAGCTGAAAAGCTTTGGTTACAAAGACTCATCAAAAATGCGACAAAAGCAGCTGTTTCTAAACCTGCACAGAATTGTTCTATATTAACGGCAGCTAACATTAGATAAAAGTTTTTACCTACTACTGCTAACGCAAAGAAAGCCAAGTTACCAAGAGCTTGCATGATGGCGAATATCCAGAGCGATCGATTAACACCAATTTTGGTCATGACTGCTCCTGCTGCCAAAGTGCCAACAATAGTGGCGAAAATTCCTAATGCACCAGGAAATGCGATATCGGTTTGAGTGAAATGTAAACCTTTATCTAACAAAAATGGGGTAGATACATTCTTTAGTAAAGAGTCCCCCAACTTGTAGATTACAATGAATATCAGGATTAAAAGTCCTTGTAGCCAGCCATGACGCTGAAAAAATTCAATAAAAGGTAATTTAACTGCGGCAGATAAAGTCTGAGGCGGACGATCGCGTTGAGCTGGTTCTGGTGCAAAAATAGAAGTTATTAGTCCTACGAGCATCAACAGCGACATCAACAAGTAAACAGCTTGCCAAGGCATTCTGTCTGCCAAAAATAGGGTGACATAACCGGTTACAAGAATGGCAATGCGATAACCCAATAAGTAAATAGATGCTCCAGCACCTGTTTCTTCTACTTCCACTACATCAGTGCGGTAAGCATCAACTAAAATGTCTTGGCTAGCGCTCAAAAAGGCAACGGCCACAGTAGCAATTATTAAAGGTTGTAGCCCTTGGGATGGGTGTTGTAGAGCCATGACAGCTATACTTAATAGTAATGCTACTTGTGTAATTACCAGCCAACCTCGACGCCGCCCCAAAAAAGGCGGTACAAATCTATCTAATAAAGGCGACCAGAGAAATTTTAAAGAATAAGGCAGCTTGACTAAACTAAAAGCGGCGATCGCTGCCAAGCTGATTCCTTCTTTAGTCAACCATGCTTGTAATGTTTGACTGGTTAAATATAACGGCAACCCTGATGAAAAGCCTAGAAATAATAAAGCTCCCATCTTCGGGCTGCCAAAAATTTGTAGCAGCGAATTATTTACTTGCACAATCTTGAAGATTCCTTTTTATTTAATTGAATTGGAGTTATCTTGCCATAACTACTATCTAATTTCCTGTAAGCACACAAATCTGCTAAGATTTACTTTATTTAAAATACATATCAGCAATACTTTAACAGTGTGATTATTCCTTAATTTTCCTTAATTGAATAAACCTGATGTGCCCTGATTTCTACCCCGTGGGCAGCAAGGCATTTTTCCCAACCCTCACGAGTGCCAATGTCGCTTTTGTCTTTGAGCAGCCCTAATTCTTGTTCTTGTTGGGTGAGTTTAGCAAATTCTTCATAGCATGGGTAGTTGCTGGTAACAAATGTTTCCTTACGGTGTAAAATTGGCGGATTTGCCCTATTTTCGTAGTCTCGATGAGTTATAAAGAGGGTTTTTAAATCAATACTGATACTGGCTTTTAATGCTGGATGCGGATCGGTGTCGAATTTCGGGTAAGACAGATAGGATATTTGCGGCTTATCTGTGTGATATTTGATTAATGTGGCTTCATCGACACGCCCAATGGTACGGCTAGCGCAGCCTTCACAAATTCGGAGTATGGGGTCAAGTGCAGCAAGTGCCGAAACATGAACGTAGAGGGCAGCGCGCGTATGTTTACCAATTTTGCTTTTTTCGCAAGCAGTTTGAATCACCCCAGATTTGCCTAAGCTGAAAAGCTTTTGGTCAGCTACTTGACAAGCTTCTTCATAGCTACTAAAAAAGGCTTTAATATCGTGACGCATTTCTGGCGCTAGCTTTTGCCATGCAGGACGTTTATCAAAGTGGGTGAGAGCGAGATAAACTTGGATATCGAGAGAACGACGGTAAGCGATCGCATCCCATTCTGCTTCGTCGGTAGCTTGTAAAACTACCCCAAAGGCGCGGCGAAAGTTACCAAATTCGCTTAGTAATTCCTGTTCATTTTCCAATTCGCCTTTGGCAGGTAGTCTACCGCGTTTGGTAAAAAAAGCCATTAATGGTTGCAGTTGTTCTTGATAGTCTTCAAACCGCTTAATGGGGATGCGGACTCGCGGTGTAGAAGTTGCAGAAAAGAAGCGGATAGCTTTGTAACTTTCTTTTTCAGCTTCATCTCGAAAAACAAAGTAGACACCTAGTGCTATCGGTACTGCATCGACATTTAGCACCTCATCAATATAAGTTTTGAGTTCTTCTTGTTGGTAATATTTCTGAAAAGTATTGCGGCGCGTCACAATGCCATCATTGTAAGCAAGTTGGGTTTTGCTGGGAGCGTTAATCAGAATTTGAGCCGCGACAATTAAAACTTTCCCGGTGAGTTCCCAGGCTTGGCGGAGGCTTTGACGGCGTTCTTCTGAGTCTTCAATGACGTTGAGGACGTAACCCAAATTGACCACATCGGCTCTGGTACGTGGTACATCAGGATGGTAGTAAGGGTCCCAGCCTGCACTGGTATAGCCTAAGTTCTTTACTCGCTGGACATCACCACCATAGCCGCAACCGTAATCAAAAAAAGTGGTATCTTGATTCAGGATTGCCCATTCTATTGCCAATCGCACGGGGCGAGATAAATCAGTACGAGCGATCGCAGCTCTATGACGCTCGATTTCTAGCGCTTCAGGCATAATACTAATTCGTAATTCGTAATTCGTAATTCGTAATTAAGACACCCAGCAGCTAATATTCTTTCAAGGTTTAATGGCCAGTTCAATTAAATCTTCAATTTTCTTGATATTTGGATCGCCTGCTAAATAGCCAATACCGCGATGCAAATGTAAGCGAAATTGGGTGGCGAGGGTTTCTTTATCGGTGGGATAACCGTCGTTGTGACAGCGTTGCTTGAGGGCGAGGAGGAGAATATCAGACATTTCGCCGCCAAAGACGCGCCAAGTCATTTCGACGTTGCTATCCTGGGGAATTGGGACAGGTGAGGGTGCGGTTACTTCTGCTAGGGAACGACAAAATGCCCAACGACATAGGATATTCCATTGGTCGATTTTGGTGCTGCGTCTGAGTTTGGTAAGTTGGTCTTTGGCTGTTTGGGATAGTTTTATTCTTTCGATGGGGAATTCCATAATCTTCCTAAAAATTTTTATTCATTATTTATAGAGATAATTTCTGTTTTGATATCTAAATCACTAGCCGTTAAAGCTAATTGTTCATTCATATATTTGACATTAATAAATTTATCTATAATTTGCTTCTTTTCTTGCACTTTTCTTGTAATAATTTTTAATATCCATTCTAATTCTTATAATGACAAACCACGTAGGTCACGCTCTATTTTTAGTAAATGTGGTGAGTTCATGATTGCTTATTTACTTTTCAATGGTTGTTAAATATATTGTAAATATCTTTTTTAGACGATATCTACTACCAAAAATATTGGTTTTTTATGACTGTTGTTTGACGGCTGGAGGAGTCGTATTTGAGTAGGTATTCGCGGGCGATCGCTTCGTTTTCTCGCAGTGCTTCAACTTCTTTCTTTCCAATCTCGGTGTCGGTAGATAACAAAATTACTTGGTGACTAGCAGATGGAAAATAACGTTCAACTAAGTTACTGCGGTGGGAAGAGTCTAGTCTACCTAGTGGCGTATCGATTGCTACTGGTAATCGGTGTCCAGAGATTTTGGCTAAACCCCAGAGGAAGGCGATCGCTAGTAGTTGTTTTTCGCCCGCCGAGAGGCGATGTTTAGGGACTGGTTTACCATTGAAATCGTACAAGTGAAGTCCAAAAGTATTGCTATCAATGGCGATGCGATGCACTAAATCTGATTTGTGGAGGAGATAAAGGAAGCAATTTTTAACTTCTTCCTCTAATTTATTAAGCTTTCTTAAGGTTAATTTTTCCCGGAAAATCTTGAGCGTTTCTTGAACTTTCGCCACTGAGGTAATAATATGATCTTTATTTTTACGTTCAATATTTTCTACAGTATATTCTTGTAATTCTTTTTTGGTCTTGTCAAGTGCAGTTGCTAACTCAGCTAACTTCTGGCGAGTTATCTCATAATTTACTTTAGCTTCAGAAACTTTATTTTGTGCTTCTTCCACAGCTTCGCGCAGCTTTTTATAGGTTTCTGGTTCTGCTGCTGTTTGCACTTGTCTTGCTAAATTGATAATTTCTTCTTCTAAAATTTTGAGAACATTTAATTTTTCTTTGGTAGTATTTAAAGCATTTTGCAAATAATATCTTACATTATCTAATTGACTCAAACTTTCCTCATCAGCTAATAACCAAGGTGATTCTGATTGGGAGTTGGCTGTATATAAGCTATCAATATCTTTAGCTAAAAAAGAGTTAATTTTATCAACTTTATCAGAAGCGATCGCTAATTCACTTAGCCAGTTGAGTAACCGTTTGTCTCGTTCAAGTAAAACATCTCTAGCTAACTGTACCTGTTGATAGCGAAATTCATTTGCTCCCTGTGCTTGTACCTGATTCAGTAAATTAGAAATTAGCTCTAAAGGTAGCACATCAGCAGCTAATTCACACATTGACTGCCGAATGTTTTCTGCTGCGGCAGTTTTCTCTTTTTGTTGTTGTTCTAGTTGATTGCGTTCAGCAGCGATTTTACCCCCTTCCGAAACAAATTTATCTAAAACTTCTCGCTGTATGGTTTCTAATTCTTCAAGTTGACTTTTTAAATGGGCTAATTTCTCTTCTCTAACTAAATAATCTTCTTGCTGCTGCGTTAACCTTTTTTCAATTTCTTCTATATTAGCTAAATCTTTAGTATCAGCCATTTCTTTACGTTTGCGGTTGACTAAAATCTCCAAATCAACTGCTAATCGGTCAGATAATTCTAGTCCTAAAAGTCCGCGAATAGCTTCAATTACAATTAGTGGTGGTGATTCCTGTTCTGCAAGATTTCTTACTTGTTCACCATCGAAAAGAAATAAATTAGAAATTCCTAATGGCAGTAGATTTTCTATATAGTCATCCCAAGTATTCACCAAAGATTCAACAGGCCAAGTATCATCATCGCCTAAAATTCCCAAAGAATCTTTACCATCTTTAGGATTTTTTGCCCAAGTTCTGACAATCCGATATTTTACTGGTTTATCATCTTCAATGTGTTCAAAAACTAATTCAATCCGGGTTTTGTCAGCAGGGTTAGCTTTACTATTAACACATTGGTTCAGAAAATCGCTATAACTCAAATTCCCACGGGTAGAACATTGAGCACGATGACCATAAAGAGCTAGACGAATAGCATCCATCAGTGTAGTTTTTCCCCCACCATTCATCCCACCTAAAAGGATAATTGGGCGCGGATTTTCATCTTTTCTTGGGTCAAGATTGATTACTTGTCTTCCAGAGTAAGGGCCAAAGTTTTGTAGTACAAGTTCAAGAAATATCATTGATATTTAAGAATAAAATATATGGCCAATGAAATTCACCCAATATTATCCCGTTATTTTTATAGGGTGTGCATTGCCCACCCTACCATATTTTTTACTAGTCGAATTACAGTCACGTTGTCATAATGTGCTTAGTTAAGATACTCATCACTTCTCCAGGGTTGGGACTAGGTAATAAAGGACTCCATTCATTAACTTGAGCAAAACCCAACTTGTGAAGGGTGAAAATTGTGTTGTTAACACCTGTTTTAGAACCATAAATTACTATTTTTACAGACTCTCTCCTTGGTGTTGTTTCCTGAGATTCGTTGGCACAAACAAGTGGCGAGGTAGTTGGAAAGGTATCTGCCAAAAAGCTTTTAGTCATTGAGATTTACCTGATTGTTGGTGAGATACTCTGTTACCATTAGGTAACATAACTATCTTACACTTTTAGTTACCAATAGGTAACATTTACTTGGTTATGTGCCTTTGACACAATCAAAGGCATGGGAAAAGCAGGAAAAGCGCTGAAACAGGTGTTGGAAATCTACGGTATTAGCCAAAACAAGTTAGCAGTAACGATAGGAACAGGACGACCAAATGTTCACCGATGGGTAAACGAGATTAGAGATCCTGTTGCTGAGACGCTGCTAGAAATTCGAGATGCACTGAAGAAAATTAATCCAGCCGCAGCAGAAGAGTTTATCAGGCTGTACTTGGGAGATGCTGACAAAGATGAACAGCAAACTTAAAGCTTCGTCTCTCTATTTTTAAATTTTATATTTGCCCAAGTCTTAGCCTCATCAGCAGATTGTGTAGTATTGGTTACGTCAGCTTGTGCATTTGTAACGACAAAATCTGCTAAAGTTAGCTGCTTAACTTTTTCAATATCACCTTGTTCAGCTGCTGTTTTTAAATCCCGTTTCAAATGAGCATTTTTCACCGCTTCATCTTTAGAACGCGAACTAGTAATAAAGCATTTTTCTAATGTGTCGTAGATTCCCACGCGCCGCGACATTTTACGAAATTGGCGTTCTGTGTCTAACAATTTCGCCATAAGTTCCAAGTGCATCGCGTCACCTTCACAGATTTCTTCTAATACAGCCCATTCATCGCTACCTAATAAGCTAAGGTCAGCACCAGGACGGGGGTCTTGAAATTCTTCGCCAGTTACTTCTTGATAAATGCGGGGTAAACTATCATCAAATTCGTGTTTGTCTTCTAGCCAAATGCGGCGAATTTCGCTCATTTCTTCGAGAGTAATTAGGGTGATGTCGCGCATATTTTCTGGCGCTGTGCGACGGGTTTTTGTTTGCGCTTCTAATAACCGTCTGAGCCAATGTTCCCGCCAATATTTAGTATAGGGGCCAGGTATTGGTACAACAGTTGTTTCCCCATCTTTATTGCGTTCAAATAGTTGGACATCTCCCCAAATCCTTCTAAAATCTCTTTTGTCCCAGTCCTCTTTAATATCTAGTTCATTACGAATATCTAATAGAGGCTGCATCCATTCTTTCTCTTCATTATTTTGGATCATTGCCTCCATCGATTTATCCTTACTAACAATTGTGCAAACCCAGCACCCAAATCGTGAATCACCGCAGCTAGGAGTAGAAGTATCAACAACTAATGGACATTCATTATCGGCTGTCGCACCTCGATACATAGTGAATAAGTCTTTGTTGCTATATCCCCAAGAATTTTGCCACTGATTTAAATAAATCCAAACTTCATCAGTACGCCAATCTTCGATAGGAAGATAAATCAATGAGTTAGGTCGGTTGGGATTAGTATTTATGTGATCACGTACCCGCCACTCTCTATGTTTAGCCATCGTAGCAGCACGTTTAGTACTTTCAGCCTTGCGTGTACCTAAGACAAGAAGTACTTCACCATTAGACCTAATAACTGCACGGATAAAGCTATCGGATGGTTGAATTTTAAGGCGTTCAGTACACCATCTAAATCTGTTTCGCGGCGCTGGGTAGCCTTTCCCAATTAAGTTTACCCAAAAGGTATCCTTAATTGCAGGATAAAGCAAATGGGGTTCAATTGGCATTTCTTGCTCTTTAGCAGCAACTTTCATCTGTTCTAATGAGTTACGTACCCAAACAGAGACTACAGGGTTTTCTACCAACGTATCAGTTGTAATAACATGGATTGTTTTAGTTCTCTTTTCCTCGGGGAGTCCTGCGATCGCATTCCAGATCAGCTGTAAGGTAGCAGTACTATCTTTTCCACCCGAATAGCCCACCACCCAAGGTATCTCATCTAAACAGTATAATTCTTGAATTTCAGTGGTGAGAGCTTGGATATAGTCCACTAACTCTGCTACAGTACGTACTTGCTGATTTTTATCTTCTTGCTGTGGTGCTGTAGCCATTTCTCCTTACCTATTGAAACATGGACATTCTTCACCCTTCCTTGAATTGTTCTCAGGGTAGCCACTGTATTGTACAGACTTTAAGGCAAAAAATTAATAAATCCATAATCTTAACACGAATTGTAATTTCATATTTTATACAAAATTTTTAAAAATTAACATGAAAGACTCTGACCCAATTGCTGATATCGCTAGAGATTATATGGAACGGGAAAATAAGGAAAAACAAGTACTAGCTTTACTCCTGGAGAAGTTTTTAGGAAGAAAAGATCAGATTCTCGTTCAAAAAACCGAAATGGGTGGTACTGAGGCTTATGTTAGTTCTGTTACATTGGAATGGTTTGCAGGTCGTGTTCACTTTGCCTCTGGCTTACCTCTGTTTCAGAAAAAATACAATCCAGAGACTGATAATGTCGAAATTGACGCGGATAGTATTGATGAAATTCAGCAGCGTCCCCTTGATTGGTCACGTCAAGCACCGCTAGTCCAGTATTTAGCGGCTAGACACAACCACAAGTTTCTACCAGTACTGGTAGTAATTAATCAAGGGTGGGTGGATAATCCTAAAGCTGCTGAGTGGGATAGCGAAGGACGCGCCACAAAGTCTACTACTGATTTCATCCCCCTAGATAAAGACGGTAAAGTAGGTCTGCTAAATATTTCTGAGGATGATGTCACTATTTATGCCTTAGATGGTCAACACCGATTAATGGGTGTACAAGGGTTGATGGAGTTAATCAAAACTCGTAAGCTTCAGCGCTATAAAAAAGATAAAGGTGCTGATGACAGTTTTATTACAGTAAATGATTTGATAGAAAAGTACCAAGTAGACCTTGCTTACTTGCAAAATTTACCCAAGGAAAAAATTGGTATTGAGTTCATCTGTGCGGTAGCGGCTGGAGAAACTCGCACCCAGGCGAGGCGGAGGGTAAGATCGATTTTTGTTCATGTCAACCTGATGGCTGCACCTTTGACTAAAGGTCAGCTAACACAGTTGAATGAAGATGATGGTTTTGCGATCGTTGCTAGAAAAATTGCAGTTACACATCCACTATTAGAACAACGACAAGAGCGCAATCCCCGCGTCAATTGGAATAGTGTAACGGTAGCTTCCAATTCTACAGTTTTAACGACTTTGCAAGCTCTGCAAGATATGTCTGAGCGATATTTGGCTCAAAAGTTCCCCCACTGGAAACCCTTGGAGAAAGGTCTAATTCCCATGCGTCCAGAGGATGAAGAACTTGAGCAGGGAATTGAGGAATTTACCAAGCTATTTGATTATTTGGCTAGTCTTTCGAGTTATAAGATTTTAGAACACGAGGATACACCAGCTTTACGGCGCTTCAGCTTTGAGAAAGATGGAGGTGAAGGAAATATGCTTTTTCGTCCAGTTGCTCAAGTTGCATTAGCACAAGCTTTGGGAATTTTGGTTTTTAAAAAAGGTTTTTCCCTGGCAGATATTTTTAAGAAACTGCGGAAGTTTGATCAGCAAGGTGGTTTTAGTGGTATGGAATATCCCCAATCTCTCTGGTATGGGGTTTTGTATGACCCAAATAAAAAGCGGGTGCAGGTTGCTGGACGAGATTTGGCGGCGAAGCTATTGATTTACATCCTGGGTGGAATTCAGGAACAGATGGAACGTGCTGAACTTCGTAAGACTTTAGCGGATGCTAGGACTGTGGAAAATAAAACAATAGGTTTTGATGGCGAGTTTGTTGAACTTAAGCAAGTAGGACTTCCACCTATCCTGTAAGGATTGTATATAAAATGACGTTTCTGTAGTAGCATTTAGCCAAAGTATAAATGTATAATTTTGTGAGTGTCCAGTTGGGCATAAAACATAAGCAAGGCGTTCCGTAGAGCGCAGGAAAAATAAATGCCTACAAAAATAACAGCTCCTTTCTTTGCTACTGCTGCTTGTAAAGCATACAAAGAGGACAAAGAGTCCAGTCGAGTAATTTGGAATCTGACAGTCCCTGTATGCGAAGTGCCTCAAGGTTTACCTCTAGATCCCAATGCCAGACTAGCCAACGAAAATCGGCGGACTGTAAAGAGTAGACCTCTTGCAAAAATATTTTATGGTATGATATTGGGTTTTGTCGCTTGAATCAATCTACTTATGCGATACGAGCAAACAAAAAAGTTATCGAATCGGCAGTTCAAACGTTTGGTTGGGGTGCAACAACGCACGTTTGATGAAATGATTAAGGTGTTAAAAGATGCAGCTAATTTGAAGCAAACACGAGGTTATCCAAACAAGTTAAGCTTGGAAGACCAAGCTTTAGTTTGCTTACAATATTGGCGGGAATACCGAACTTACTTCCACATTGCTAGTGAGTGGGAAATATCAGAA
>NZ_SZNH01000072.1 GCF_005869855.1 Nostoc sp. PA-18-2419
CTTTCACCCAACAAGTTTGCTTTCACCCAACAAGTTTGACGGTCTGTGGGACTAAAAAATCGCGTAACTAAAACCGGAACCCTTAAGGCTTCCAAGCGCGTGAGTAAAGCGTGAATAACGCACGCTTTGTTGAACTACGTACAAACCTTAAGGTATAGCCATTGTTGTGCAGCAATAGTCAACGCGTTATAACATAAACCCTTTGGGTCTGCATTTTTATTAGACGATTTTACGCCACCGCTTGAAAGCAGCAAAATATAATTTGCAAAAATCTCTGGGACATATTAGATATTTCCGAAAAATAAACCACGCTCAAATTGCTTTAAACCCAAAGGGTCTGCAATTTTAAACCACGCAAAAATTGCTGTTTTTAGCAGTGGACTTGCAGACGCACGCTCAAAACTAAACAAATTCGGTTGAAACCGGCAGAGGTTTCGCCAGAAACGTCTACGGATTTTGGTGACCAACAGAGCGAGCATCGAGTAGTCACTAGAGAAAAAAAGTTTTACTAATACCTTAAGGTGTAAGTAAAACTTTTTTATTTCTGACCATTTCTAACCAGGCAGCATTTTTCAAGGACAAGTTAAGTTGTCCTCTTCAGCATTTATCAAAAAACAAAACCTTCTGAGTGCGCGGTTCTAGCGGCGCACTCATGCCGCCCCTAGCCTTTGGTGCAGCAAGTTATTACTGCGTTGCATCTTGATGCAGACTGTACAGCAGTTCTCTCCAGAATCAAAGTTTTCTAACGGTAGAGCGTGGCTAACCCGAATCTTGCGGCCGCACAATGTGAACCAAGTTCGCTGACCTGGCTTTTCACTGTCCATCAGGTGCAGTGCCTTGTTTTGGCTCATTCGCCTTCCCAGTATATCCATGCCCAATATTCTCGCGTTTTAGATAGTGTATAAACTTTGACAAATGCACTGCAAGCATTTACAAAAATTTGCCGGACAACCTATAGGTTATCCGCTTGTAAATTTTGACGAAATTTACTGTATCATTCCCGGACATAGGGAAATGTTATACATTTCCAAAGTACGCAACACTGTTACATCCCTCTCGACGATTAAGGCTCGATTACTAATCGCACTGAGGATGGCTAACGCCTCCTCAACTCGGCAGCGGTGGCACGAACAACTGGAAAAATGTACCCCGAATGCTTTAACCAAAAGAAATCTCCCTCAACCTCAGATACCACCAATTTTTTACCGTGCAAGCTCTTACGCTCCGCTCCGGTGTACTCCACTTCATCGCCAACCACAAAGGTGTCAAGCAGGGTGTCAACCGACTCTAAGCCTTGTGGTAGCTGGGTTGGAGTCTGCATGTTGACACGGTTGACACCTCTAGAGACATTTTTGGAATTATCTACTTGATCGTTTTGATTGTTAGAAATTGCTTCAAAAAGCAGTAAAGGTGTCAACCTGAGGGCTGTGTTGCTTGCTATATCTGGATTAGAAGCGGTTGACACCTTGGTTGACACCTTTGAAGATAATTGATTAATTATGTCAGTCGAATTGGTTGGTGTGTCTAGGTTTGAAGGGTTTTCTCCCTCGGTTGACACCTCGGTTGATACCTCAGCCAAAACTGGTTGACACCTCCATACGGGCTTAGACTTGCCGTCAATCTTCTTCTTCTCGCACTTCACCCAACCAATACGCTTTAAGCACTCAGCTACCCGCATCTGTAAAACGCGATCGTGCTTGGCAACCTCGATTTTGAGACAGTTACTCAAAATGTCGCTGACGGTGGTTTCTGACTGAAACTCCAAAAATGCGTCGATTGCTTCCTCCCAGGTATCCTCTACCTCATGACGTTTATTTAGCAGGGCGTTGCGCTTTTCCTCGGTTTTGGTCAACCAGTTCATCTCGCCGTTACGGTAGGCGATAACAGCTGCTGCCCATAACAAATCCCGTTCTTTTTGCAGTTGGTCTACTGGGATTTGGTCAACGCTGACCGGGATAATCCAGTACCTTCTGTGGCCCTCTGGGTCAACGAGAAATTGCGCTGGGTTAACGCTGCCCACAAAGCAGCTAGTCCTGGGGAAATATTCAATCGACCGCCCGTAGGGTACCCGCAAGTTGTCAGCCGGGGTAGTGAAAAAAGCCCGCAAACCCGCTATTTCTTTACGTTTAAAGACTGATTCGAGTTCTGCTAGCTCCAAAATCCAAAATCGTCTTAGCTTGAGCCGTTCGTCTTTGTCGTTAGTGCCGCTGGTAATCGTATCGTCGAACCAGTCACGACTAACAGCTAACGTTCGCCAAAATTTGGACTTTTGTAAGCCTTGACCGCCCTGCAACACTAAAGCCGTGTCGTGCTGACACCCAGGTTCAAATACTCGCTTCACTTGCCCAATCAAGTGTTTTCTCATGAAAACGTTGTGCAGCGGTTCATTCGAGCCAAAGTAGCGAGTCGCAATATCATCTAATATCCCCAGGTCTACTGATGAATGCTCATAGGCTACGCGCTCCAAATATTCTGCCACCGGAGAATAAGAACTTTGCTTGGCAAGGTAAACCACCATTTGTCCCGCTTTCTCATTGCCGATGTCAATGTCAAACTCCTTAATCAACCGAGTCGCTAGTGTGTCCATGTCCAAGGGTTCGCCGTCTAGCTCCGGCTTCAGGGTCATGGTGTTAAACCGTAGGCGATGCCCCCATTGGGCGGTAATTAAGTTAAGCGTTTGCTTGCTTTTACTGCGAGCTGGTGATTCCTCTTCCAGGCTTGACGAGACGCTACTTTGAATTTCGCGCTCCAGGCGCTCAATATTGCCTTTACCCCGTCGAGAAAGTTCTTTTTTGAATTCTTGCTCAAAAGCGCCCACTAGCTTGCTCCAACTATATGAACTTTGTTTACACCTCTGGCCTAGCGTCGCTAGCTCAATGCTTCTCTCCGGTTCTTTCAGCACGGCTAGAGCCACTCTGGCAACCTCACACGCATCTTTTACCGTCAGCGGTTGCTCGTCCTGTCTCTTGCTCCAATTTTCGTAGTCTTGGGCAAATTCAAAAATTTGAATTGTTAAATCCCTAGCGGTGACGGCATCCTCTACTAAGTTCTCCAGTTGGTTATTTATCCCGTAGAGGTAGCAGTCACCTCCAGCGGCTCGTATTCGCCAAGCTATGCCCCTAATGACCGCCTCAGATATCCCCGGCTCAAAAATAATGTAATGGCGATCGCCGGATATCTCTTTTGTCGCTTGCGAGTACTCTACTACCTGAAATAACTGCACTAAAGGCATTCCCTTGAATGCGTCAGCTACCCAAAGTGTCGGTAAAGCAATGGAGCTAACTTCACTGTCTTCAGTCCACTCGGCTACTGGAAGGGTGATATTATCTGAACAGTTGTTCATTTTTTTCTTAACTGTTGGGTATTGGTGTTCTGTGCCTGCCCAACAGTTTCAAAAGCGATCGCCCACTTGCTAGCAAACCCCAGAAATTGATAGCCTTAAGGCACATTTGTTTGTTGGTTTTGTATTTGTTCTGGGGCGGCTTTTTCGGGCGATTCGACTTTGAAACTGTTAGCAACTTTCAATTACAAAACCTTTTTCTTAAATCTTGTTTTGTAGAACTTTTGGATTTTTGTAAATACAAAACTCACTGAAAGTTGGCTGTATCAAGCTTACATCCCAATCGGCTAGGGATCAATCACATCACATCCTGTATATGATTTGTTCTGCGTTTTGTACATACAATGTTCTGTATGGTAAATCTGAGTTTTACATGTGGAAAACTGTACGGTAAAATTCGTTCTCGCTTCTATATAAAGCTTCTATTGCCTGTGATAAGGCAATGCAACTGACAAACATTTTTGCCTGGATTGCCGTGTTACACGGCAATCCGGTAATACTACATCAGCTCTACTTGGAAGTTATCAAACCATTCTGTCTCATAGTTGTTTACCTGATACCAGGGATGGTCTTCTGGCAGTTCCACCGCATACTGCCAATCACGTCCAGTCCAGCAAATGCCAATCACCTCCACAGGATGCAAAATCTCACCCTGCTTCACCTTCATCTTGTGCAGTACGGTTTGACCGATGTAATATTCGGGTTTACTAAAAGTCTTACTAATCCGCAGATGCCAAAATTTCAAAGCATTGGCACTGCAACGACAGCCCAAAGTGGGCGCGTCTGACGCTAACATGATCACTGCCTCCTTAGATTCGTAAGGGTGGAAGTCGTGCTGGTAACGGAGCCGTAATCTCTGTTACCAGGGCGCATAAATTACTTACTTGTAAAGCTAGCACAGCAGTGTAAAGCAGTGCAAGAACTTGCCAACAATGCAATTTTTGAGTCATTATGTAAAGAGTTGGCAAGAGTATACAAATGGGTGGAAAACCAATTAACAAACGTATTACAGCCTTTTTACCCCCTGATAAAGCTCAGTTTCTGGAGGAATGGGCAAAAAGGGAGCATAGGGCTGTAGGCAATCTCGCCGCCGCAATACTTCTCAACGTCATAGAAGAAAAGCAAATTCAAGAGACTGGTAAGGACTCAGCAGCATGAGCGAAACCACACCAGACCGCCTAGACCGCATCGAAGCCGCCCTAGATAGGCAAGTCGCCGTCAACGCCGACCTCCGCACGTCGGTTGTTGAACTGCGGGCCACCACAGAAGCACTCCTTCAAGTCGCAACGATTCACCAGCAAAATTTTGAACGCCTCACAACAGAGCTAAACGCCGATCGCGTCGAATGGCGATCGCAAATTGACCGCATCTGGCAATACCTCAGAGAGCAGCGTGGCAACGGTCAAAGTGAGGGATAAAAATGGCAGAAAAAATCTTGTATCAAGGCGTAACAATTGAAATATCTGAAATAGTTGTCGGAACTAATCAACGTTTAGAATTTCGGCTCATCGACTCACAAGGGAAGGAGATAGGCTTTGTTCGTAGTGCCTCTGTAGTTAATTACAGTACACAGCACAAAGAACTACTTATTAAAGACGCGCAGAAGGAGATTGACCGGCTTATTCAAGAGGGCCAAATTATCTAACCGCATCTAGCAGTACCTCAGAGAGCAACGCGGCAGCGGTCTAGGTGAAGGATAAACCAGGATTTTGAAGCATCAGGTACTTGAATCATTGAAACAGAAATCGCTGTAAAAAGCGATCGCACTTTTGGCGCGATTACACAATGTTCTAGCTTCAGCAATATTTATTCTGCTAGAACATTCGCGTAACTTTATTTGGGACGGCTGATCGTTTAACCATGCCATGTGGGTAGTGATTTCAAGGGAGCGAGACGACGCTACGATTTACTCGCTCCAACTTTGTCTACTTTTGTTTACTTTTTTGTCTACATACAATAATAGAGAGTTTCTGAGAGTTTGTCAACAATGTCTACAAACTGTAGACAGCAAACCACTACTAAGCTATTGTGTAAACATAGCTGTCTACAGTTTGTTTACAAATGGCAAGTAATATAATCTCATTTCGCTTAAATGATGCCGAAATTGAGGCATTATCAGCGCTACAGGTTCCAGAGGATAAATCTCTCAGTCAAACTGCTGCAAGATTAGTAAGGAGTTCATTTAGTACGTCTATGCCTCTGTCTACAAAAGCGTCCACAGGTGTAGACATCCTTGAACTGGTAAAGCAGGAAGTGTCCAAGGCGATCGCCAACTCCGAACAATTAAAGGACTTGATTGCAGCCAATACCGCTTACCTGGCAACAGGCATCAACGAAATTAAGCAGGAGGTCGATGAGCGCTTGGGGGAGTTGAGCGCCTGAGAGACAATGCTGCACCTCTTGGGCAATCACCAATTATTCTGTCTACAACTGTAGACACTTCTGTAGACTATTCCTCAATCCGCGATCGCATCCTTGCCAAACTAAAGGTAGGCAGGCAGTCCGTGGGTGGCAAGGCAATCGACGCATTTATCAAAGAACTGCGTCATCAAGTCGAAACTGCCTCTACTTCGGCTGTTTCTAGTGACAAGCCAAGCGTTACACCAAGGAGTGATCGCCAAACTGCGACCACAACAGGTGAACAAAAGCCCCCTACCTGGGAGGCCCGCGCTGACGACTTCCTCAAGGAGGTTGCAGGCGATGGCTAACGACCCAATCAAAATGCGGCTCATGGGTACCAAGGAAGATTTAGAGCGCTGGCTGTGGTTTGTGGGTAAGATGCAAGACCGGGGACTGGCAACCATCATTGAGAAAAGTCCACCTTACAAAAACCGGGGTGAATCGCTGCAACACCGCGTCTACTTGGAAGTTGACTTGCTGCTAGATGCCCCAGATGACGAGATTAAACCTTTGTAGGTAGAGTTGTCTACACCTGTCTACATAATGTAAACAGGTGTAGACGGATAAGCGATCAGGGTTGCAATTACACAATGTTCTAGCTTTTAATATCAGAATGTAACTAGAACATTGTGTAACTATGCCCCAAAAGAGATGTGGACTCGGCTTTGACTGCGGGTCAATGATGTTACAGCCAGGAATAGACCCCGGTGAGTGCGAAAATTACGCCACCTGTGGATCTGCCATTAAACTCACACTAGAAGAAGAGTTTGAATTGATACGTTGGCGAGAAGTCCAAGCGCTCCAAAGGCAAGAGGAATGGGAGCGCTACCGAGAAACCATTCGACTTAATCGCTACCAAGCTGCATTGATGATGCTGACGGCTCGCGGCTGTCCCCAAACACCTGAATCATTAGGTGTTGTGGATTTACTCTTGACACTTGCTACTAAGGTTGAGGAAGTGCAAGCGCAACTCGCCCAATTTGAAGGACAATACATCGCACCGGAAAAGTGCGAAGCCCACACTTACAACGTCAAACGCTTTGGTAGTGTCTATTGCTACAATAAGCTGACCGCCGCTGAAGCAATTTTTGAACCCTCTGAAAAAACCGAGAAAGTCAAAGTCATCCACCTCAGCCACGACCAAGACCCGCGCAACTCAGAAGCGCGGTTGGGTATCGAGCGCAGAAATGCCCTGACTCAAGTCAGGACTCAGATCAATGTTGCCCAACAGGCCCTCACCCAAGCTTTAGACTTGCTGCAATGTTCTAGCATAATAAATAATCAGCAAGCTAGAACATTGGAGAATGCGACCCCAGACATTAGTGAAACGCCGTGAAACGCGATCGCAGATCAAGATCACAGAAACTTTAAAGCAAGATCAGTGCCTTTGCTGTATCAGTGTTTAGCAGGGAGAAAGTAGAAATGAAGTAATAAATTTTACTCTGACAACCAGTATTGTTTTTATGAAATTTTCGTCTAAAGTTTTGGCAATTTTAACTTCAACTTTTGGCTTATTTTCAATCAATTTTGCTGTTTCTCTACCTGCTCAAGCGTCAGTTACATGTGAAGGTGGGACAATTAGTAATTATCAAAATGGTTCATTGGCAACTTGTATTCTTGGACAAGAGACGAACGTCCAGGTTTCTAGCCCCAGTTCTGGGTTATCTGATTTTTATTGCCAAGCCCAACAATATATCTCTTTTGATGAGAAAGCACAGTTTCAAAGTTGCCAGCTTTCACAGGAAATCCAACTTAGAAAAGGTAACTCAATTGAAACATGTCCAGCAGGATATAAAGTAGATGTTTCAACTACACCGAATGGTATTCAATCCATTAGTTGTAGACCCTAAAAAGATGTTTGAGTCGTTGACTGAAACGCGATCGCCTACGGTCGCTGGTTACGCCATCGCAACCACCTAGTTCTATTTTTTTTTCTGGATATTCAGAAAAATTAAAAATGCAAATTCTGATACCGTGCAGTGCTGGCATTAGCCGGAGGCGATAAAGTACAAAATCGAAGGGCGATCGCGGTAGTCTTGCAGACTAATTTTGTTAACTTTAGGTTACCAAACTAACTTATACAAAAGCGCGACCGCACCCTCAACTAGTTAAAAGTGGGCAGGCAGAATGCCCGCCCATTCTCAACTTTTTACAACTACCTCTCAGTTTTTCCAGAAGTAAGCTACGATAACTGCTCTAACTAAGTCAAAGTAAGCCGGACGGCTTGCTGGATCGGTAATTGCCAAACCTAGCGCACCACATACTAAAATAGTAAGGAGTGCAGGCACAATAATGCCTTTATCGAAGGCGTTGGTAATGATTTTCATCTTTTTTGGTATTTTCGCAAAATACTAGCTTTTTAGCCTGTCATCAAAAAAACTTAAAAACTAACGCTATGCAGTTTTAGCTGAGGGCAATCAGTTATCACAGCTATTAAGCGAATTCTTCAACCCCTGTTTTGACACAGGGGTTGCTGTTTTTTAAGATTCTTAGAATCACAGATTGTTATAAGTTTAGCAATTTTATGAAATATTTTATTGAAATTATTTTATTTTTTTTACAGTAAATCTATGCTCAAAAGATCCTCAAAATCATGTGCAGCAAATAGTAAAAATTTAGCAGCACGCTGCTAGCATCTAATGACGAAATATCAACGAATTTTAAGTAAATTGTGCAGCACCTTAGCAACCTAGTGTTGACTCAGTAGGTTGACCTAAAGGGTTCACCTTGGGAACGCATTGAACTTATAACATGATTTTAAAAAATCCAGTTGGTTTTTGCTGTTTCAGCAAATGCTATCGTTCGCTTGTACAACTACTATTATTAGCTTGTACAAATGCTATCGTTTGCTTGTACAACTACTATTATTAGCTTGTACAAATGCTATCGTTTGCTTGTACAACTACTATTATTAGCTTGTACAAATGCTATCGTTCGCTTGTACAACTACTATTATTAGCTTGTACAAATGCTATCGTTTGCTTGTACAACTACTATTATTAGCTTGTACAAATGCTATCGTTTGCTTGTACAACTACTATTATTAGCTTGTACAAATGCTATCGTTTGCTTGTACAACTACTATTATTAGCTTATACAAATGCTATCGTTCGCTTGTACAACTACTATGATTAGCTTTGCAATATCTTAGTTAGTGTCATTGCAATATCTTACCTAATGTCATTGCAATATCTTAGTTGAGAGTGGAAAATCGAAAGCCCGCTAGCAGAGGAGAATAGTACTACCTGTAGCGACCTGCTAGCATCCAAAAAGTTCAAATTTTGAAAAGTGACTTTTTATTTATGTCTACCTTTGTAGACATTATGTCAACAATAGCGAAGCGCTGATCGCACTCTCTCTAACTTCCACGAGCTACTTCCAACTTCCAATAACTAGTAACTGAAGTTGGAAGTTGAAGCCGGAAGTTACTGCGACGCGCAGCGCTGACACCAGCCGTCGGCGATTGCGTACAAAATCGACGGGCGATCGCCCACCATCTATCTACACCTATTCATGTTGAACAGAATTTTCTTGAAGCCATTCAGCTATTGATTCTTGAGTTTCTTTACCGGTTGCAAGTCGTTCCATCATTAAGACAACTTCCGTCTCTGGAATATTCAATGAATATCCATTTAATTCAAGAAAGGTAGCCATCGTTACGAAAGCTACCCGTTTATTACCGTCTACAAATGCATGGTTTTTAGCAAACCCATAGCCATAAGCAGCAGCTAAATCAAGTATTGTGGGTGTTGGCTCACCATAAGCAAGCAGATTCTTAGGTCTATCTAAACTAGCTAAAAACAAATTGTTATCTCTTATACCAGCGAGACCGCCGTGCTGTGCTAATTGGTCTTCATGCATAGCTCTAACAATTGTTTCATCTAGCCAGAAAACCTCCTTCACTTCGCTAACTCATGAAGTGCATTCCTGTATTTAGTACTCACTTTTCTGTAAGCTTCCATTGCCTTTTCAAAATCAGGGTTATAGGCAGTTAGCTGAACACCAGAGGGAGTTTCAGTGACAAACACGTTGTCCCCTTCTTTAACTCTAAGTTTTTGCAGAGCTTCTTTAGGCAGTGTTACACCCAAGGAGTTTCCAACTCTACGAATTTTTAAGGTGTACATAAATCAATAGGCTCTTTAAAGGAGTAATACTTTTGTAATAACACATTTTTATAACTAAATTACATAAATAAATTTTGTAATTTAATTACATCACAAAAGCCATTGCAGGGCGTCCCCTTTGGATGGGAGACTTTCGGTAAAAAGTCTAAATTACCGATTGTGTAAGTGAATGAGCTTCTATAAACCAAAGTCTCGACCTCATTTAAAACTGGTGTATAACTCCGAATTACCGAAAGTTGAACCAGAAGTCAAAAGGAACCCAAAATTGAAGCGACCTAAAAATGAGGACGTGCGCCCACGGGAACATCTTAGACCAGAAGAGGTTGAGCGACTCATCGCCGCTGCCAAAACTGTAGGCCGCCACAAGCAACGCGATGAACTGCTACTACTGATGATGTTTCGTCACGGTTTGCGCGTCTCTGAAGCGATCGCCCTAAGATGGTCTGATATTGACTGGGAAGCAGCCACCATCTACATTCGGCGCATGAAACGCGGTAACCCCTCCACTCACCCCATCTACCCCGACGAATTGCGAATGTTGCGATCGTTCAAAAAACAAACCAAGGACAAAACACCTTGGATATTCATGAGCGAACGCGGCGCACCCATCACCGATGACACGGTACGCATCATCATCAGCCGCGCTGGGGAGATTGCCGAGTTTGACTTCCCACTGCACCCACATATGTTACGCCACAGCTGCGGTTACGCTCTCGCTGCCAAAGGCACAGACACCAGGCGCATTCAAGATTATCTCGGTCATAACAACATTAACCACACCGTCAAGTACACCCAGCTTTCACCCAACAAGTTTGACGGTCTGTGGGACTAAAAAATCGCGTAACTAAAACCGGAACCCTTAAGGCTTCCAAGCGCGTGAGTAAAGCGTGAATAACGCACGCTTTGTTGAACTACGTACAAACCTTAAGGTATAGCCATTGTTGTGCAGCAATAGTCAACGCGTTATAACATAAACCCTTTGGGTCTGCATTTTTATTAGACGATTTTACGCCACCGCTTGAAAGCAGCAAAATATAATTTGCAAAAATCTCTGGGACATATTAGATATTTCCGAAAAATAAACCACGCTCAAATTGCTTTAAACCCAAAGGGTCTGCAATTTTAAACCACGCAAAAATTGCTGTTTTTAGCAGTGGACTTGCAGACGC
>NZ_SZNH01000038.1 GCF_005869855.1 Nostoc sp. PA-18-2419
AGGGTCAATCAGGAAGCATAAATTTTCTTTCTCCTCATACTCCCCATCTCCCCATCTCCCTTTCTTCCTCATCCCCCTGGCAATTACAGGGTCAAGTTGAGTTACGAAATGTCAGCTTTGGTTACAGTCGTGTTGAACCTCCTTTGATTGAGAATTTCAGCTTAGTTGTCAAGCCAGGACAACGGATAGCACTTGTGGGGGGGAGTGGATGTGGGAAATCTACAATTGCGAAATTAATTTGTGGGCTTTATCAGCCTTGGCAGGGTGAAATCTGCTTTGATGGTGTAGGGCGATCGCAAATTCAGCGTTCTGTGTTGGCTAACTCGTTGGCAATGGTTGAACAAGATATCTTTTTATTTGCTGGGACTGTCCGGGAAAACATCACTCTTTGGGATTCTACTGTGTCAGAAGCAGATTTGGTGCAGGCTTGCCAGGATGCAGCTATTGATGATGCGATTGCCTCACTACCTAGCAAATATGATTTTGAATTGATTGAGGGCGGTATGAATATTAGCGGGGGGCAACGCCAGCGTTTAGAAATTGCCCGCGCTTTGGTGAGAAAGCCTACAGTGTTAGTACTGGATGAGGCAACCAGTGCCTTGGATGCCGAAACTGAGTTGATTATTAACCGCAATTTGCGAGAACGTGGTTGTTCGTGTATTGTAGTAGCTCACCGCCTCAGCACAATTCGTGATTGCCATGAAATTATTGTGCTGGAGCAAGGTAAAATCGTCCAACGTGGCACTCATGAGGAATTATGGCAGCAGGGTGGAACTTATGTTAGCTTACTTCACGTAGCAGAGGCATAATACCAATTCGTAATTTGTAATTCATTATAATAAATGGTCATGAACAGTCCATTGAGTTGGTTTACTGCGGGCAAATTATTATCTGTAATTTTCTTGGTGCTAGCCAACGGATTCTTTGTGGCAGCCGAATTTGCCTTAGTTGCGCTCCGCCGTAGTCGTGTCGAGCAGTTGGTTGCAGAAGACCATCCCCGTGCAAAAGCTTTACAACGGGCAGTGAATAACTTGGATGCTTATCTAGCAGCTACCCAACTTGGTGTTACCATGTCATCCTTGGGTTTGGGTTGGCTTGGAGAACCAGCGGTTGCTGTACTCCTCGAACCCGCTTTCCACTGGCTGCCGAAATCTTTATCGCAAATTAGCGCTCATACTTTATCAGTACTAATTGCCTTCACAATCATTACGTCTCTCCACATCGTCTTAGGAGAATTGGCTCCGAAGAGTCTAGCACTCCAGCGCACCGAAAGAACGGCCTTCGCGGTGATCTATCTCTTAGAACTATACTTAGCTGTATTTCGCCCAGCCGTCCAAGCTTTGAATAATTTAGGAAATTTAGTTCTGAAGCTGATAGGCTTAGAACCAGGAAGTGGCGAAGGATTGTTTCATTCGACTGAAGAATTGAAACTTTTAGTGGCGGCTAGCCATGAAGCGGGTCTGCTGGGTGAAGCTGAACAAGATGTAGTAGAGCGAGTATTTAGCCTTGGTGACCGACAAGTTAGTGCATTTATGACACCACGCACAGAGATGGTCTGGCTTGATATCGACGATCCGCTCTCAAAAATCCGCAGCCAAGTCATTGAAAGTATTCATTCTTTCTTCCCAGTCGGTCAGGAGAACGTTGATAACTTGTTAGGTATCATCCAAACCAAAGAATTGTTATCCCAAAATCCAACTCAAGTCATTGAGTTGCAAGCCTTATTAAAACCACTTTTATATGTGCCGGAAAGCATGAAGGCTTTGAAACTCTTAGAGTTATTTAAGAAATCTGGCACTCACCTTGCTTTAATTGTGGATGAATATGGCGTAACACAGGGTTTGGTTACACTTACTGATATTGTAGAAGCGATCGTGGGTGATATCCCATCTAGTGAAGAGCTAGCTGACCCCGATGTAGTCAGACGTGAAGATGGGTCTTGGTTGTTAGATGGACTATTGCCGATTGACGAGCTTAAAGAGATTTTAAACATCAGAAAGTTGCCACCAGGGGCAGGGATCAACTATCAAACTTTAGGGGGATTTATCGTCAACCAGCTTGGACATATTCCCTTGCTGGCTGAACATTTCGAATGGGCAGGACTACGCTTTGAAGTAATTGATATGGATGGAAACCGAATAGATAAAGTGTTGGTTGTACCAATGCATAATGAAAAAGACCACCAGGGTACAACAAACTTGTCTGGAAATTTATAACCCAAGCCACCTTTTTACCTGAAGTGAATCCTGTTCCCATATACTCCCTTCACGCAAACGAACCATTACTGTTGGAAAGCCTAGAAACTTTTTGGATAGTACAGTCTGGAACATTGGCGGTGTTTGCAGCTATTAAAAACGGTACTGTTGAGGAGCATCGCCGCTATCTGTTCCATGTCAGTGCTGGTGAAGCATTGTTTGGTGCAGCGTTGTCATCTGAAGTAGTAAGCCAATGGGGTTTTGTAGCCGTAGCAATTGAACCCACTCAATTATCCCAGATGTCAACGGCTGATTTGGTTAAGACAATCAGTGCAGCTGAATCTCAAGCCAGAGAACTTTTAGAAGGTTGGGTAAATCATTTAGGACAATTTCTAAGTTCTCAGCAAAGAGTCTTAGCAATGCCATTAAATCTTGCAGAGGCATTTGAGCGCGATTTTTCATTATCAACAAGTGAAGCTCTATTATGGCAGCAAACACTTGTGTGGGTGAAGTTACAGCAAGGAAGTACTCGCTGGATGGGAGTTGAGGAATTAACACTTAATTGTGCCTCGCCAGTGTTTCCGCTTGCGAGTGGTATGTGGTTAGAGGCGGAAAATGCGGTCATCGGACAAACATTACTAACCGCAGATATCAAAAATTACGAAGAAATATCCATAGGTTTAGTATGCTTACATACTTATCTTTTTGACTACTTCAGTTTGTTAGCAAATAAGGAAGCAGAAGCAGAATTTCGTCAGTTTCAGCAACGAGAGCAATTTAATCAGCAAGTAATAGAGAACGCACTCTCAGACTTAGCAACAGTATTGCAGCCGCAGCCAGAAGTTACGTTCTTTGAACAAGGACCGCCTCTATTAGTAGCATTGGGAGCAGTCGGACGAGCATTAGGGATAGAGATTCGTCCACCCGCAGATGATTTTAGTGCTATTAAAGACCCTGTAGCAGCGATCGCCCGCGCATCCCAAATTCGGGTTCGCCGCATTACTTTGGCAGGCGACTGGTGGCGTCAAGACCAAGGGCCGATGTTAACTTATACTGAGTTGGAACAGCGCCCAGTGGCGTTGTTGCCTACAGATAATCGAGACTATGTCATCTTTGACCCAGTAGCACGGACTCGTACACCTGTAAATGAGTCAATCGCAAAAACACTGACATCAGTTGCATATATTTTGTATCGACCATTACCCCAAGTGGCACTCAATGCCATTGACCTGCTGCGGTTTGGAATTAAGGGTTATGAAAAAGACATCGCTAATATTTTTGCAGTTGGGATACTAGGCACGATATTGGGAATGGTCGCGCCCCAAGCAACGGCTATTTTAATTAATAATGCGATTCCCGAAAGCGATCGCGCAATGCTTTGGCAGATTGGATTAGTACTGTTTGCAGTCGCCTTTGCACAGTTCGCTTTTCAAATTGCCCAAAGCATTATTACCCTTCGCATCGAAAGCGCAACTGATAGCGTATTGCAGCCAGCTATATGGGATCGGCTACTGAGATTAAGTCCAGGATTTTTTCGCCAGTACACTTCTGGTGACTTGGTTAACCGGGTGATGGCAGTAAGAGAAATTCATCAAAAACTMAGCGGTGCTACCCAAAGAACCTTGTTGAGTGGAGTTTTTGCTTTATTCAACTTGGTGTTAATGTTTATTTACAGCTGGCAGTTAGCGTTTGTGGGAGTTGGTTTAGCCATCTTTGCTGCTATATTTACTGTTATTTCTAGCTTCTTATTGGTGAAGAAATCACAAAAACAGCTAGAACTCGATGGCGCGATTCAAGGACTTAGCGTACAACTAATCAACGGTGTCGCCAAGCTGCGGGTAGCGATGGCAGAAGAACGCGCATTTGCGGCTTGGGCAAAAAAGTACAGCCAGCAGATCCGGCTGAAGGCGAGTTCGCAACAAATTAAAGATGGTGTTTCTATTTTTAATGAAGCACTTCCTTTGGTAAATTCTATATTGCTTTTTGGATTTGCCATGCTGTTGATGCAGACACGTCTCTCACTTGGGATATTCGTTGCTTTTAATTATGCTTCAGCGATTTTTATCAAAGGAGTAATTGACCTCAGCAATAGTACATCAGAAATTTGGAGTATTGTACCAATCTGGGAACGGGCAAAACCGATATGGCGATCGCAGCCGGAATATGACTCAACTAAGGTTAACCCCGGTCAATTAAGGGGTCAGATTACCCTAGAACGTGTTAGCTTTCGCTACTCGGAGAATGGCAGCTTAATTCTCAATGATGTCACTATCCATGCCGAACCAGGAGAATTTATCGCGATTGTTGGCGCTTCTGGAAGTGGGAAATCAACGATATTACGCTTGTTGTTGGGTTTTGAAACTCCATTAACAGGCAGCATCTATTATGATGGCAAAAACTTAGCAGAGATGGAACTCCAAGCTGTACGCCGACAGTTGGGGGTGGTACTGCAAAATGGCAAAATCGGCACAGGCTCAATTTTTGATAATATTACCGCTGGGGCTTTGGTTTCTGTTGAAGAAGCTTGGTCAGCAGCACAAATGGCAGGCTTGGCTGATGATATTAAGCAAATGCCAATGGGAATGCATACTATAATCGCTGAGGGTGGTAATAATCTTTCAGGTGGACAACGGCAAAGGTTATTGATTGCGCGATCGCTAGTCTCCAAGCCCAAAATTATTTTAATGGATGAAGCAACCAGCGCTCTCGATAACCGCACCCAGGCGATCGTAACTGAAAGTTTAGCTCAGTTAAATGCTACTAGAGTAGTGATTGCCCATCGCCTCAGCACAATTCGTTATGCAGACCGGATTTATGTAATTGACGCAGGTCATGTAGTGCAAGTGGGTAAGTTTTCAGAATTGATTGCACAAGAAGGATTATTTGCCCGACTTATAGCCAGACAGCTAGGGAGCAATTTTTAAAGTAGTACAGCTTTGTGTAAAACCGTTTGTTTTCAATACCCCAATGCTGATACCGTTTCACTTTAAAATTGATGCAAATGGCAGCAGGGGGCAGGGGGAAAGAATTAA
The DNA here is from genome assembly GCF_005869855.1 of Nostoc sp. PA-18-2419. GTDB lineage: Bacteria > Cyanobacteriota > Cyanobacteriia > Cyanobacteriales > Nostocaceae > Nostoc. The sequence goes on from NZ_SZNH01000038.1 coordinate 5,228, forward strand.
AGACCAATCACTGACGGGGTGACAAGGAGGCTAGAGGGCTGATTGAATAAGGGTCATAGCACGTAGACCCCGTTGAAAATAGGGTAGTTTACCAGGCTTGAGATGCACAAGTGCGATCGCCAAATCTGACCAGAACTCCATAGCACCTACCCATAAACACCCATATAATCCAATCCAAAAAGTACTATGTCGGCGTGTATAACGCTTTAATTCTTGAAGCCGACCAACATATTGTTGTAACCCCATTTTTTGGGATTTGCGACCAGCTAAAACTGCAATTGTGTAGGCGATTGCAATCAATAAAATTAGTGCAATTAATCGTTGTCCAGTTGCGTGAGTTGATTCCAAATTATAACCACCAGTTTTACAATCTTTGAACATAGCTTCGATGCCACTCCGCAACTTAAATGCTTTAACGGCATCTGGAAGACTATCAAGGTTCGTTAACAAAAACCACCCCGCAGGCTCAAGCTTACCACGGTATTTGCGCTTGTAWTATCCGGCTAGATTAAAATTAGTAAAACCTTTCTGTTTGGTAGCTTGAATACCCGTCAGAAAGAACGAGATACCAGGATTTAGCCCCAAGGATTGTAAACGTTGGTAAGACTGGTTTTTTTGTCGAATATAAGTGCCTTGCTTTTGACGCAGTACAAATTTAATGTTCTTACTATGTAACCAATTTGCTAACTTAATACTATGAAATTCTCTATCTCCCAATACTAGGATTTCATATTCCTTAAACAACCTCAACAATGGACGAATTAACTTTTTCTGCTCACCTAAATTGCTACATCCTTTTTTGGATAACAATAGCCAGTACACAGGTATTGCTCTTTTTTGTTCAATCAAACTAATTACAAACACATTTTCTCCACGCCACTGTGTTCTATCTATGGCAAATATTAGTTTTTTATTCTTAGAAGCAGGGCTATTTTTTATCCATCGTTTGAGTATTGGAAACCATAGGTACTCAATTGACAACTGGGGCAGTAGTAAAAACCTTTGAATGCTCCGTCGTCGGCTTTCAAATTTTATTGGTTGTGGAAATACAGATGACAGCTTCTCTATCGTCACAGTTTTATGAAATTGCAATAGCAGAACCAAGATTTCTAGCATCTTGTATTGTGCAGGTGTTAGTAGATTTTGAGCGCAGTTTTGGTAGAATTTAGCGAAGATTATCATTTGATAGGTCTTGTTGAGAATACTGACCTATCTTTTTTTACCCCAAAACGATCACTCTTCCCTATTTCCTCCGTTTCAGCCCCTTTGTCACCCCTTCAGGACCAATCATTTGTATCAAATATTTTGTGAAATGCTATGACAGATGGCACATCCCATTTTTTAGGTATCATTCTCTAAGTACAACTTTGCATAAATTCGTGGTGAATTGAGGGTTGAAATTTAAACCAAAGGTTTAATTAAGGTAATTTTTTTCGCTACGAACTTGTGAAATTATGTAGCTTACTACATAAGATAAAATTGGACTTACCGAGTGGTCTGGTTCATGGGGCAAAGATAGCAGATCTGGCACCAATCGTCACACAATACAATAGCTGGAAATCTTCATATAGTCACTACAATTTTATAAGGCTACGTGCTTTTGCAAAACGTGGGTCTTCAAGCCGAAATCCATCGGGATTTGTACCTACTGCTAAAGCTAGATAATAAGCAAATAGTTGCAGTGGTAATAAACATGTTAAAGCAGTAAAAGGTTCTGGAACTTTAGGTACAATACAATCAACTTCAGAATTTTGTAATGATATTTGTGTTGGTTGGTCAATGATCATAATATAATGAGCACCAATTTCTTGGACTAATTTTGATAACTCGATAACTCGCTTCTGGGCTTTGCCTGTTGGAGCAATTAATATAAAAAAATCTTCTGTTTCAACACATTGTAAGGGACCATGAAGAATAGCTTCAATTGACATAGCTTCAGCTTGCAAATAAGAAGTCTCTTTGATTTTTAAAGCTATCTCATGTGCAGTAATAGCATTTTCTCCACCTCCAACTAACCAAAAACGTCGAGCTTTAAAATACTCATTAGCGAGTTGTTTCATTTGTATTTCTCTATCAAGTATAATCTTTAGCTTTTGAGGAATATCATTAAGTAAAAACTCTTCTGAAAGTAGGATTTTATTGGTTTGATTAAAGCCAATTTGCCCAGATAAATATGCTAAAATAGCAATAGTACCGATATAACTGACTGTATGGGCAGATGAGCTTTCTTGAGGAACTGTCTGAAATGTAAAATTTTTATCTAGATTTTCTAATAGTCCACTCTGTGCTGTTTCACCAGTAATAAATAAAGTAGAGCAACCCAATTCTCTAGCCTGATTTAAACATTTCAAAGTATAAATTTTATTACCTCGGTGGCTGATCGCAATAATGCAATCGGTTGAATTTAACTTTGGTCCATACAGAAAAAAATCAAAAGAGTGGCATGCATAAGTAAATAAATCTTCACAATATGTTCGCATCAAATATTCACCAACTTTAGCAGCATGATATGAAGTGCCAATACCTACTATAAATAGTCGCTGGCAGGAAGCAATTTTAATTGCAACTTGGTCGATTTGATTTTTATTTCGCCTAATAGCTTCAGCAAAAGATTCAGGCTGTGCAAAAATAGCATTATACATATGAAAGGGATGATTGAATCTTTGATCTTCGCTCATAATCACCTAATTAGTTAATTATACTAAGTCCAAACACAAAGCCAGTCAGAGTGGGAGTATCCACTTTGAGCAGATAGACTTTTTTAGAGGTTATTTATAAAGTAAAACTAAAATTATTGTAGGGTGTGTTAGGCGCATCTTTCGATTTAGTTTTCATGAAAAACTTAATATTAGCGCCTAACGCACCGCCAGATAAAACGGTGTGTTAGGCACAAGCCATAACACACCCTACTTAAGATTTACTTTATAAATGGTCTCTAATAAACCAGTGGTAAAGTCTCAACCATAATTACCGGAGTTGTCCAAATCTCCATTGTTGGGATTGCATAGCGAATTTTACGAAACAACGTGTCACTCCAATTGCGCTAGCGAGGAATCTCAGCCAAGTCGAGAAACCGTCCTAAATCGCCTCCATGACGTTGTTCTTTCTTGATAAACAATTGAATTACATTAATGTATTTAAAATCTTGAATAGCTTGTGCATAGTTTTTGCTAGCAGCTAACAAGTGCAACCCATCTGATGTCTCACCCAATTGCCAAGCTCTCAACGAATCTGCGATTTTATTTTGTCTTCCTTTGCGATTTCTGCACCACGCGCCCAAGGAATGTCTAATTGAAACTCAGCGTTGGCTTTGTAGTAGGTGTACCATTCTTGAGATGTTGTAATTGAAGACGAAGTAGGTAACAGTTTATGAGGATTCGTCAAGCTTTTAAATATATTTAAGAGAATCTTGTCTTGATGATTCCCAAAACTGACTACAAACTTTTTAGACTGGAAATTGGGCTATTTCACATCTTCGCTGTTTTTAAATCACGAAATCTAAAGAAACGCTAAAATCAAGTCAGCCTTTGTATTGTAGCGGTTGTGTCCCACATCAACCAGAGTGCGGTTCACTGCATAAATCCTGATTGTCAACGTCCTTATCCTCAACCTTGGGGAAACAAATTTTGTAACAGCTGTGGCGCACCGCTACAGTTGCTAGACCGCTATATCCCAGTTCAACGGTTGGGGTCGGGAGGATTTGCGGAAATTTATACGGTTTGGGATGAAAAAACTCAAACCGAGAAAGTGCTGAAAGTATTGGTGGAAAATTCACCAAAAGCACTGGAATTATTTACTCAAGAGGCGGCGGTTTTATCTAGCTTACAGCATTCGGGTGTGCCGAAAGTTGATGCCGATGGGTATTTTCAAGTAAATTTGTTCAATCCMAAACCGCACCAATTACCTTGTCTGGTAATGGAAAAAATCAATGGGCAGACTTTAGAGGAGATATTAAAGAAGTATCCCCAAGGCTGTCCGGAGAATTTGGTTTTAAACTGGTTCGCCCAAGCTGTAGAGATTTTACAGGAATTACACAAACGTCAAATTATTCACCGAGACATTAAACCTTCTAATTTGATGCTGGATACCTCTTCACCAGCTATAGCCACGATTGGAAAAGAAAAAAGCGATCGCTTAGTCTTAATTGATTTTGGCGGAGCAAAACAAGTCAGCGCTTCCAAACTGCGTTCTCGGTCTAGTTCCACGCGGTTATTTTCTTCTGGCTACAGTCCACCAGAACAAGTGACTGGAGGAATTGTGGGACCGAGTGCCGATTTTTTTGCTCTGGGTCGAACGATAATTGAACTACTAACAGGTAAGTATCCCCCGGAGTTGGAAGACGGGCAAACTGGGAAGTTGCAGTGGCGAACTCAAGTGAATGTCAACCCGCAGTTAGCAAACTTGCTCGATGAGATGGTGCAGGAGGATGTGCGATCGCGCCCACTAAATGCAGCTATGATTCAAAAACGCCTAGCAAAGATTTCCCAACCATTACCGTCGCCAAGGTTATCGCAACTGCGGCACAATGTTAAGCAAGCCTCTCAGAAATTTACACTGTTAACACAAGCTGTTGAACAAGTTTTAGCTCAATTTAGCCAAGCTTTAAGTCAAACGATTATTTTTATTGCTCAAATAATCCTAAAAATTCTCCAAGCTTGTTTGGCGACAATTTGGGCGATAATGCTAACTTCTGTTGGTGCTTGTTTTGGTGCGATCGCTGGTTTTATTTTGGCCTATCGTACAAGCTTGGGGCGTCGGGTTGTAGAATTTCTTTCAATTCAGATAAATCAATTAGTTCCAAATACTCAACCCACCTTCGGCGCAGATATTTTAGTCTTTGTAGTCGCAGGTTGGGGAACCGCATGGGGACTAACAGTATCGGGGTGTTTTGGTCAACGGCGGCGGTTTTTAGTAGCCTCAATAATGGGGATGATTAGCTACGGCTTTGGCTGGTTAATTTTGCAGTTAATTACACCAAAAGACAACGGCGAAGGCTTAGTAGCAGTGATTTTAGTGGAAGTTTGCTTGCTCACCTTAAGTTTGGGACTTCGCAGTCATCATCTAGTGTACGCTGTGTTCGCCGCCTTTGGTAGTGCGATCGGCTATACAGCTTTGATTCTTTTGAAGTTAGCACCTCGGATCTTGGAATTTTCCAGTCAACCAAGCTGGCTAGAGTTATACAAGCCTTTGATTTTTTTTGGTTCTGTAGGCTGGTTTCTCAGCTTTTGGTTAGGAGTAAGTTTCTATTTAATTGTGCCTGGGTTGCGTTTTTTGGGGTGGCGCTAATTGGGAATAAGGAGGCATAGGGGTACAAGAGGGGAAAATTCCTAACTCCTAATCCTTAACTTTCCACTGCTTGTTAAATACCTAAAAACAAGATCCCCCTAGTCGTTTTTTTTTCGAGCTAGGGGGATCGCATATGTGGTAGTCTATAAATAGTTCGGTATAGTTCCTTACGACTCGATTGTATAACCTAGATTTCACTTTGAGTAGTCTTACCGCAAGAATTTATCGGATATTCATCGCTTCTTAATCAATGCTTCATTCCGGTTATTCACTTGGCATGTCTTATATGTAACGATGACAGTACCCAGTCTACATTACTTGTCATCTTTGTAAATATCTGTAACAAATATGAAACTTAAGATTGTCACTACCGTTGTCCTGTTAGCTTGTTTCGGCTTTACAGGGCAGACCTTTGCATCAAACGTGCAAGATTTGGAACAGTTGAAGGCAACAAAAACTTGTCCCAGGTGCGATTTAAGTGGTGCTGACCTAACTCAACTAAATCTAAGTGGAGCAGTTTTGCGAGGGGCTAACTTGAGCGGTGCGACATTATCTCAAGTTAATCTCACGAATGCCGATCTCACAGGTGCAAATTTAGAAGGTGCTATTCTCAATTCGGCGAATCTCAGTGGTGCTTCCTTAACGGGTGCAAATTTGAAATCAGCATCCTTAGAAAAAGCCGATTTGTCCTATGCCGGTTTCATGAGCACCAATTTAGAAGCGGCAAACTTAAAGGATGCCAAATTGCTATATACCAATTTTCGGGCGGCAAACTACCGACTAACAACTTTGAGTAATGGTATTGTTACCTCTGACAAACCTTACGGTTGGTCGTTAGAGCGTCCAAATGTCAGGGAATGTAACAAGTTTAGACCTGAGAATACTCCAGGCACAACTTGCTACGGGAAATAGGAGTGGGGAGGTGGGGAAGGTGGGGCTTCCTCTGGGGATAAGGGGAGATGGAGAGATACGGAGAATAACTCCTAACTCAACAATCAACATTCCCAATTCCCCATACCTGAAGAATATATTACTTTTTTGTTTGTTAACATTTCTTTATGATGGAAGCAAGACTGTAGAGTTAGTTGATATCAATGCTTACCCATATTAAAGACTTAGCAGCAAAACTAGCGCCCCGATTAATTGAAATTCGCCGCCACATTCACTCTCACCCAGAACTCAGCGGTCAGGAGTACCAGACAGCTGCCTTTGTAGCTGGTGTTTTGTCTTCGAGTGGTTTGCATGTGCAAGAAGGAGTTGGTAAAACAGGCGTCATTGGAGAACTGCAAAATACTAGCCAAAATGAGCGTTTATTGGCAATTCGCACCGATATGGATGCCTTGCCAATTCAAGAGGGCGCTGATTTGGAATATGCCTCTCGTGCTGCTGGTATAATGCACGCTTGCGGTCACGATGTCCATACCACAGTGGGGTTAGGAACAGCGATGGTGCTGTCCCAAATATCAGAGGAGTTGGGTGGTAAAGTGCGGTTTTTATTTCAGCCAGCCGAAGAAATTGCCCAAGGAGCAAGCTGGATGATGAAAGATGGGGCGATGGAAAACGTCTCAGCTATATTAGGGGTTCATGTTTTCCCTTCTATACCCGCAGGTTCTATTGGGGTACGTTATGGGGCATTGACTGCTGCTGCTGATGATTTAGAGATTCTGATTATTGGCGAATCTGGACATGGAGCGCGTCCCCATGAAGCGGTTGATGCGATTTGGATTGCGGCTCAAATTATTACTGGATTGCAACAAGCCATCAGCCGGACACAGAATCCCTTGCGTCCTGTAGTGTTGAGCATTGGCAAGATAAATGGTGGTAGAGCGCCGAATGTAATTGCTGATAAAGTGCAGTTATTCGGAACAGTGCGATCGCTCCATCCCGAAACCCGCGCGCATCTGCCAAACTGGATTGAAAATATTGTAGCTAATGTCTGCCGTCCTTACGGGGCACGTTATCAAGTTAATTATCGTCAGGGCGTCCCCAGCGTGCAGAATGATTATGCTCTGACTCAATTATTGCAATCAGCCGCAGAAGAAGCTTGGAGTAGCGATCGCGTCCAAGTTTTACCCGAACCCTCCCTTGGTTCTGAAGATTTTTCTATGTATTTAGAACACACCCCTGGTTCAATGTTTCGCTTGGGTGTAGGCTACGAAGAAAGAATCATTAACCACCCATTACATCATCCCTTGTTTGAAGTCGATGAATCTGCGATTATCACCGGAGTCGTGACTATGGCATACGCTGCTTACAAATATTGGCATCACCCCCAAAGCCCATAAAATCAAGTCTTTGGCGCTGATAGCAGCTAGCGGTTCTCGTTTGGATGAAACACGCTTCAACCCCACCCCCAACCCTTAAGAGCTTGCTCTTAGGGGAATGTTTGCTTTTTGGGCTTGCGACTCGATTGCAAGGAAGCGATCGCCGCGACAATACCCCATGCCCTGTTTTCAAGATAGTTATTTATGGACTAAGTAAATCGGCAGTTTTCAGGTAAGTTTTCTATATTACAGTTAAAAATTTCTGAAAGAACGCGGTAAGCTAGTTGGAATTACATCTGAGTTATATCAGTAAATTGTTAAATTAGCTGCTCAGTTTTTCGGGGTGAAATTTGCAATGACTGTAAATCTAAAGTCTTTAGAGAATTCAATCGATATTGCGGCTGAGTCAAAAACCGCATCTAATACTCAAAAAAACCGCTACATTCCCCAACATCATCGACGTATCCTTTGTATCTTTCCTAAATATAGCCGCTCATTTGGCACATTTCATTACGCTTACCCACTGATGGGTAATGTTCGGGCTTTTATGCCACCCCAGGGTATTTTAATTGTGGCTGCTTACTTACCTCAAGAATGGGAAGTCCGGTTTATTGATGAGAATGTCAAATCAGCAACTAAGGCTGATTATCAATGGGCTGATGTGGTAATTGTCAGTGGAATGCACATCCAAAAACCACAGATTAATCAAATTAATCAACTTGCCCATCGAGCCGGCAAAATTACAGTTATTGGCGGCCCTTCTGTATCTGGTTGCCCAGAATATTATCCAGAGTTTGATATTTTAAATTTGGGTGAATTAGGAGACGCAACCGATCGCCTAATCGAGTATCTAGACCAAAACTGCCAACGTCCCCAAGCACAAATTCGCTTTGAAACCAAGGAACGTTTACCCCTAACGGACTTTCCCACACCAGCTTACCATTTGTTGAATATCGATGATTATTTCCTGGCAAACGTGCAGTTTTCCAGTGGTTGCCCTTATCGTTGTGAGTTTTGTGATATTCCAGAACTCTATGGACGCAATCCCCGGATGAAAACACCAGAACAAGTTGTCGCTGAGTTAGATGCAATGCGGCAATCAGGTAATTTGGGAGCAGTGTATTTTGTTGATGATAACTTTGTTGGCGATCGCCGCGCCGCCATGAAGTTGCTTCCTCACCTGATTGATTGGCAAAAACGCAATGGCTACCCCATCCAATTTGCTTGTGAAGCAACCCTCAACCTCGCTCAAAGTCCAAAACTGCTGGAAATGATGCGCGAAGCTTATTTCTGCACAGTTTTTTGCGGCATTGAAACACCGGAACCACAGGCTCTCCACGCTATTTCCAAAGACCAAAATCTGAGTATGCCAATTTTAAAAGCAATTCAGATTTTAAATAGCTATGGCATGGAAGTCGTATCGGGAATCATCATCGGCTTAGATACAGATACACCAGAAACAGGCGATCGCATTCTGGAATTTATTCGAGCGTCCCAAATTCCCATGTTGACAATTAACCTACTTCATGCACTACCAAGAACTCCTTTATGGCGCAGGTTAGAAACAGAAGGGCGACTTGTATTTGATGAAAGCCGCGAATCAAATGTTGAGTTTTTAATGCCCTATAAGCAAGTTGTCGAGATGTGGCGGCGCTGCATCACTACAGCTTATGAGCCAGAATTTTTATATCAGCGGTTCGCCTACAATATGGAACATACTTATCCAAACCGGATCAAAGTTCCTAACAGCCCGGCTCGTACTTCTGGGGGTAATATTCGCAAAGGTTTAACCTATTTAATCAATATTTTGCTGCGGATAGGTGTATTTAGTAACTATCGTCAAACCTTCTGGAAAATGGCTAAACCAGCACTGAAAGCAGGTGAGATTGAGAACTTGATTCATGTTGGACTTGTAGGACATCATCTGATTAAATTTGCCCAAGATTGCGCCAAAAATGAAGAATCAGCTTCGTTTTATTCCCAAAAAATCCTCACCAAAGTTCGTTAATAGTTGACGGTTGACAGTAATCATTAATTAATGATTTATGACTGGGATCGGCTATGCTGCTTTTTAGGTTTGCTCCTAAAAAAGTCTTAAGTAAAACGTCCGAACTACAGATGAGGGAAAATACCTGTGAAAAAAACTTTGTTTCTCAGTCCTCCTTCCTTCGATGGGTTTGATGGTGGTGCAGGTTCCCGATATCAAGCCAAGCGCGAGATTACTTCTTTCTGGTATCCTACATGGCTGGCGCAACCCGCAGCCCTTGTTCCTGGTAGTAAGCTGATAGATGCACCACCACACGATCAAACAGTAGAAGATGTCATGGAAATAGCTCGAGATTACGAGTTAATTATCATGCACACCAGCACACCTTCGCTGCCTAACGATGTGAAGTTTGCCGAGACAATCAAAGCTCAAAAACCTGATATCGAGATTGGCTTGATTGGAGCGCATGTTGCAGTATTACCAGAGCAGACGCTAGCTGAAAACCCAATTATTGACTTTGTATGTCGCCACGAATTCGACTATACCTGCAAGGAACTAGCAGAAAATAAAGCTTGGGAGGAAATCAAAGGTTTAAGCTACCGCGATCGCCACGGTAATATCCATCATAATCAAGACCGCCCCTTGATTCACGATTGGGATTCTATGCCCAGTGTATTGCCGATTTATCACCGAGATTTAGATATTACAAAATACTTTATTGGCTACTTACTGCATCCATACATTTCTTTTTACACTGGGCGGGGTTGTCCGGCAAAATGTAGCTTCTGCCTTTGGCCGCAAACAATTGGTGGACATTTATACCGCACTAAAAGCCCAGAAGCTGTTGGGCGCGAAATGGCACAAGCCAAAGCTATCTTCGGCGACAAAGTGCGAGAATATATGTTTGATGACGACACATTTACTATTGATAAACATCGGGCGATCGCTATTAGCGAACACATGCAGCGACTCAAATTAACTTGGAGTTGTAACGCCCGTGCAAATCTTGACTATGACACTCTCAAAAAATTACGTGATAATGGCTTGCGCCTGCTGTTAGTAGGATTTGAATCTGGCAATCAGCAAATTCTTGATGGAATTAAAAAAGGAATCAAGCTGGAAGTAGCACGGAAGTTTATGGAAAATTGTCATAAACTTGGCATTACTGTACACGGCACATTTATCATTGGTTTGCCCGACGAAAGCCAACAAACAATTGAAGAAACAATCCGCTTTGCTTGCGATATTAGTCCTCATACAATTCAGGTTTCTATCGCTGCTCCCTATCCTGGAACAGAACTTTATCGTCAAGCAAAGGAAAATAATTGGTTTAGCAACAATTCCTTAGTTGCTAGTTCCGGAATTCAAATGTCCACGCTGCAATATCCAAATCTCTCCGGTGCTGAGATTGAAGATGCAGTTGAGAGGATGTATCGTAAGTTCTATTTCCGTCCCAAAGCTATCATCCCAATTGTTAGCGAAATGCTCAACGATCCCCAAATGTTAGTTCGCCGCCTGCGTGAGGGACGTGAATTTTTCTCCTATTTAAAAGACCGTCGCACCCAAGCAACTGCGAAACCAGAATCAGTGGTTGTTTTTTCCAGGAATTGATATAACCATACCAATTCGTAATTCGCAATGACGCTCTCTGCGAGACGCGCAAGGGACGAAGACTCGCTAACGTGATTCGTAATTAAGAAAGTCTGATTTAGTTTGGGTTCCTGGGTTTGGATCTGTATGATTATTTTTGGTAAATGATATCAGTCAAATAAGTGAATGAATAAAAATATTTACAGTCATTCCGAGCGCCATGAAATTGTGTAATTAATTCTGTCCAATTACTTGTCAAAAAGTTAAAAAATTCTTCAGCCATGAAAATAGGAACTAAAGAACACAAAGAACTTTTTTGCCGTAGCTTTATAGAAAGTCACTTGGACTACGAGCCGGAACGCCTTCCTTGGCCGACTCTGGATAATGAAGCTCTTTTAACCTTGCAAAGTATTCCATTTTGGCGAGAAGCACTCAATACTGAACTAGAGGCTGGAGTAATGGTGAATGCGTTTGCAAACACAATTAGCGACCCTTTATTACAAGAAGCGATCGCTTTACAAGGTGTGGAGGAAGTTCGCCACGGTAGACTAATTAAGTTTCTCATCAATCAGTACGATATTCAAATTTATCCGCCTCCTGAACCTGTACTTCCTAGTAATATCAAAACAGCTTTCCTTGACTTTGGCTTTGGTGAATGTCTTGACTCTTTTTTAGCCTTTGGTTTATTCGGACTTGCTCGGCGTCATATTAGTTATATTCCAGAACCATTATTTGATATCTTCGATGCGGTTCTTGATGAAGAAGCTCGTCACATTATGTTCTTTATAAATTGGATCACTTACCTACAAATTCAAGAAGGCAAAAACAATTGGTTGCGAGGAATCAATGCTGTTTTACATTACAGCAGAGCCTTACAAGATAAAGTTAAAGCTTTTAGTGGTTCTAACGAAGAACAACAAGAGGGTTTCACAGCCATCGGCGCCAGCAACTTTATAGATAATTTAACCCCAGAGTTATTGTTATCTACTTGTTTGCAAGAAAATACGCGACGACTTGGCGTATTTGACAAAGAACTACTCCAACCACAACTAATGCCAAACCTGGCCAAAATTGCCTTAAAGACTCTTACACTCATACCTCGGCGTCAGTCTGACTCAATAGCTCAATTATCACAACCTTAAAAATCCAAAACATATGCAAGCGCAGCGATTCGCCATTATCAATGGTGATGACTTTGGTTTCTCTCAAGGAGTTAATCAAGCAATTATCAAGGCACACGACCAAGGAGTGCTAACTAGTACCAGCTTGATGGTGAGCGCTGATGCTGCCCAAGAGGCCGTCACCTTGGCACGTGCCCACCCAAATCTGGCTGTTGGTCTACATCTTGTGTTGACATGTGGACGGTCTGTCCTCCCGCCGGAGGAAATTCCTCACTTAGTTGACCAACAAGGTAACTTTTCAAACAATCCCGCCATCGCTGGGTTACGCTATCAATTTGTCAGGCAAACTCGTCAAGAACTGCGGCAAGAAATTCGCGCCCAGTTAAAAAAATATCGTTCTACTGGTTTGCCTCTTTCTCATGTGGATGGACATTTGCACATGCATATCCATCCAGTGGTTTTGCGTATTTTAGTTGACCTGGCACCAGAGTTTAAGATTAAAGCTATTCGTCTTCCAAGCGAGGAATTAGGGTTGACCCTGAGAATTAATCGCAGTCATCTGCTGACAAAGCTAGTTTGGTCAGGAGTATTTGGCAGACTACGCCGGTATGGTGAAAGACTGTTAAAGTCCCAAGGCATTAACTTTACCCAAAGAGTTTACGGATTATTACAAACTGGTGGAATTACGGAGGATTATTTACTTAAATTAATACCTAAAATTCAAGCAAACGTCGTGGAGATTTACTCTCATCCAGCGATGCCTACGGCGGGCTTCTCTACCAGACCCTGCGCGAACGCCAACGCTATTCATGGCGATCCTTTGAATGCAGCAGTGGGGGCAGGTGAAGCAGAACTTGTTGCCTTGTTAAGTAGTCAAGTACGCGAAGTATTACTTAGTAACGGCTTTGAAATTACTAATCATCATTTTTTATGCCAACGTAGCACCTAAATTTGATTTTTCAGAATTTTCGATTCATGATATGGCGAACTTTGTCATCCCAATTTCATTGAACGTACATGAAAAAATCCTAAACTTTTTGGCAGTGAATCTCAAAAATGTTTGTATTGCTTGGTTGGTAATAAATGGCTATGTTTGCATCTACCTTCTTAACAAATATTCGCCTAGTTTTAATTGATTTTCTGCTACTTTGGTGCATAATATCTGTCTGGTTTTATTGCTATGCGATTTATGCAGCAATAACTTTTTTTGCCAATCCTCAACCAATCAATCTAGAGTTTTATCCACCTGTTAGTATCCTCAAACCTCTCTGTGGGGTTGATAGCGATGCTTACGAAAACCTAGCATCATTTTGTCAGCAAGACTATCGAGAATATCAAGTTATCTTTGCCGTGCGAAACTCTCAAGACCCTTGCATAGAGATTGTAGAGAAAATCATCTGCAATTTTTCAGATTTGGATATTCTGTTGATTGTAAGCGATCGCCTGATCGGGACAAACCTAAAAGTTAGCAACTTGGCAAACGCCGCAGCCAAAGCTAAACACGAAATTCTACTGCTTGCTGATAGTGACATCCGAGTTGGAACAGATTATTTGCAAAGAGTTATCCAGCCGTTGCAAGACAAAAACGTGGGTGTAGTTACCTGCATGTATCGATCCTTAACTCAAGGATGGATATCGACATTAGAGGCTATTGGTACTACTACAGAGTTTCATGCTGGGGTCTTAGTCAGCAACATCCAGGAAAATGGTATAAAATATGCCTTTGGTTCTACCATCGTTATACCAAAAAAAGTATTAGAAGCGATCGGTGGATTTGAAACAATTGCTGATTATTTAGCAGATGATTTCCAACTTGGCTATCTACCTGTGCAAGCAGGTTATAAAGTTGTGCTTTCCGACTATGTAGTTGAACATGTACAGACAAATAACAACTTAGTTGATGCCATCAAGCGCCAGATCCGTTGGGCGCGTGGTAAACGAGTTTCTCGTCCTTGGGGTTATCGAGGACTAATTTTTACCTATGGTGTTGTCAGCAGCTTGCTGCTGCTGATTGCTACGGATGGTTCAATATTAGGATGGCTAGGATTATGTATCTGTTGGACAACAAGATTGGTGATGGCTTGGGTAGTTGGTGCTATCAGTCTCAAAGATCTAATTGCCAAAAAGTTTCTGTGGCTTGTTCCTGGGTACGACTTGTTAAGCTTTGTGATCTGGTGTTTTGGCTTTCTTGGCAACACTGTAGAGTGGCGGGGGCACCATCTGAAGCTAACTAAAGATGGAAAGCTCCTACTACAAGAAGATAGAAGTTATGAATTATCAATTATCAATTAATCACAACTGAGCTGATACTAAGTTGCATTCAAGTAGAATATTCCTACTCTCAACCCAGGTTACTATCTTGGAAAAGCAAAAAAGCTCAACACTTAGTGCCAAGAGTCTCTGGTAAAATAGCGAGACGACATCAAATTTAAGTCCATCTATGACTACAAAGCCTTGGGATGCTCAACTTGCTTATTGGCTAGTTCTACCTCTAAAAGACAGTTGGGTAAATCCGAATCATCTCACCACAGTCAGACTTGTAACAGGACTAGCTGCGGCTGTTGGATTAGCGGTTGGTAATAATATCTGGGCTAACATTGGGGCAGGGCTATTTGCTTTATCTAACTTTTTGGATCACACTGATGGTGAATTAGCCCGCTTGAGTGGGAAAAGTAGCAAATGGGGACATCAGTACGACCTTGTTAGTGATGCCATCATCCACATACTTTTATTTATAGGTGTTGGATATGGTCTTAAAGGAAGCGAACTTGGTTCGTCAGCGTTGTTTATGGGAATATTATCTGGCGTGTCTGTTGCTTGCATCTTTCATTTACGAAATCAAATAGAACAGCGTTTAGGTAAAGACGCCAGCCGTCAACCAAATTTTGCCGGATTTGATATTGAAGATGTGCTGTATTTATTTCCCCTAGTTACCTTACTCAATGGACTAGAACCGTTATTAATGGCAGCGACAATTGGTGCGCCAATGTTTGCAGTCTGGGTAATTTGGCAATTTTGGACACTCCCGCAATCTCAAGCAAATTAGGGAATGTGCAACAAAGAGGTATGGGGTTAATCTAAAATTTAAAATAATTTGACTTATTGATTAATGGAGCTTCAAACTGAAATTTATCAAGCTATAGCAGCTGTTGATTATCAAAAACTTCAAGGTGAGTTTCAAGCACAGAATGAATTTTTGGTACTAGAAAACTTTCTTCCTAATTCCATTCTCAATAAGTTTTTGAGTTTATTACCATCGCTGCAACCTGCTATCAATCGGAACTATATCCCCAATCATAAAAAAGGCGGTAGTATCAGCCGTTATAGCTTAGACAGTCTAGCGCCGATTTTCGGAGAGTTTTATCAACTAAATTCCTTTTTCGAGTTTCTCAACGAAATTACTGGTGAAAAACTCCTTCCCTGTCCTGATAGTGATCCTCATACTTACGCGCTGTACTATTACACTGAGCCGGGAGACCATATTCAGTATCATTACGATACCTCTTACTATCACGGGAAACGCTATACGGTGTTGCTTGGTTTGGTTGATAATTCATCTAGTAAGTTGGAATATCAGCTTTACAAGGATATTCCAGAACGGGAAACGCAAACGCGATCGCTTTCCTTAACCCCTGGTACTCTAGTATTATTTAACGGTGACAAACTCTACCATAGAGTTACTCCTTTGGGTAACAATGAACAGCGGATTGTTTTGACTTTGGAGTACGTCACTGACACCCGCATGGGTATCTTAAAACGTTTTGTCTCAAATATGAAAGATGCGATCGCCTATTTTGGTTTTCGCCAAGTTTTTCGTCGTTAGGATAACTAATCTCGCTGGACGTAAGTTAAAATTCAAATAAAAAGAATAGAAAAAATTTATTACTTAAGAAAGAAGCTACAAATTCTTAAGTAATACAAAATCATTTTATTGATTATTTTTATAGAAATTTCTATAAATTTGGAAATGGAAAGTTTAATTGAATTTACCTTATTTGCTCCTCGTAATCAAGGAGCAGTTTTAATTGGGTCATTTTCTAATTGGCAGGAAATACCAATGCAAAAAGGTGAAGATGGTTATTTTCGTACTCAAATACAACTAAAAGACGACATTTATCAATATAAATTTCGCGTTCAAACCAAAAGTCCCAATTTTGCACCTGATGAATGGGTAGATGTTATTGACCCTAGGGCAACAGATGTTAATGAAATAGAGAAGCAGGCCCTAGTGCGGGTTAAAGATGGACAACGTATTGTTGATACTTATGTTTGGCGACATGACGAAATGCCGTTGCCTGATAATCGTGAATTAATCTTATATGAAATGCACGTTGCTGACTTCACTGGCGATGGGGTTGACCCTGATAAACGAGGCAAATATTTAGGGGTAATTGCTAAGTTAGATTATCTGTGTAAATTAGGAATTAATGCAATCGAACTGATGCCAATAAATGAGTACCCAGGTAACTATAACTGGGGCTATAAAGTACGTCACTTCTTTGCTACAGAATCTAGTTATGGTTCCACAGAAGATTTAAAGCGATTAATAGATGAGTGTCATGGTAGAGGTATTCGGGTTTTTTTGGATGGAATTTATAATCACACAGATGAAGAATGTCCGTTAATGCTAATTGACCGGAATTATTGGTACTATGAACACATGCATTATCCGGAAGACCCCGATAATTATTGGGGACCAGAGTTTAACTATGATAATTATGATGAAAAATTAAATGTTAAACCTGCATGGAAA
The DNA here is from genome assembly GCF_005869855.1 of Nostoc sp. PA-18-2419. Lineage (GTDB taxonomy): Bacteria > Cyanobacteriota > Cyanobacteriia > Cyanobacteriales > Nostocaceae > Nostoc. The sequence goes on from NZ_SZNH01000038.1 coordinate 22,229, forward strand.
TACATCGGTGATGTAGTACAATTTTGGATTCAAGAATATCACATTGATGGAATTCGCTTTGATGCAGTCCGTCAATTGGCTAACTTTGAATTTCTTGACTGGCTGGCTAAGCAAACAAAAAAACATGGCGCAGTCAAGCAGTTTTATAATATTGCCGAACACATTCCTGATACAAGCACTGTCGTCAGACCAGATGGACCATTAGATGCTTGCTGGCACGAAAGTTTTCGCTACTTTATAATTCCATCTATTTGTGATAAATCATTTGAGTTAGAGCAATTAAAGCAAATTTTAGACCCGAGAAAGCAGGGTTATGCAACTGCTACTAATGTGATAAATTATTTAGCAACACACGATCGGCAACGCGTGTTGCGAGAATTAGGTGATGCTGGTATCTTTGACGCAGAGGCATTTAAACGAGCAAAGTTAGCAGCAGTCCTCTTAATGACAGCGATGGGTATACCAATGCTATGGATGGGAGAAGAGTTTGGCGAATACCAGCAAAAAAGTGAAGATGTGACCGAACCAAGAAAAATTACTTGGTCTTTGTTAGCAAATAGCCAAAATCATAATTTATTTGAGTATTATCGAAAACTGATTGCTTTACGCAAGCAAAATTTAGCTTTGCAAAGTGATAGTATAAAATTTTTCTATGAAAATGCAAAAGATAAAGTTTTGGCTTATAGCCGTTGGGATAAACAGGATTCTCATGTCGTCGTCGTGGTAAATTTTTCTCCTCTGAATTTAAGTAGATATGAAATTCCTGATTTTCCAACTGCTGAGTATTGGCGAGATTGGTTCGGTAACTGTGAAGTGGAAGCTCAAGATGATAGTCTAGTCACTAATTTACCAAGCTATACAGCTAAAATATTTGTTTGGCAATAGCGTCAGTTAAAGCAGAATAAAAGCCCCCTGATAAAACAGAGGGCTTTTGGCAGATATGGTTAGCTAAGGGGACAAAGACAATAGAACTAATGCAAACACTTGGTATTTTGATGTGGATGCAATAGGTTGCTATATAGATAAATAGTATCAGATGACTATCAAATAGGATACTCATATGCATCACGTGTGCAACACTTAAAGTACTATTTAATGTCAACATCCCAACATCAACCCAAATCCTTGAAAAATTCATGGGGTTCGGGTTTCCACAAACCTTAAGGTATCTTTTGTTTTCAGGTTGCGTGGGACGTATTTATATTTTGTTTATAAAAACTTTATAAAATCTTTTTATTTTTAAGAAAAGTATTTTATATTTCAATTAATTAGTATTATATGATAGGACGAAACAATTATATTTAGCGTGCAAGTATATTGTCAAAAGCAGCAAAATGCTTCAAAATCTTTGTGACAACATACAAGGATATTGCTCAAAATTTATATGTAATTGAATATAACCCTTTTGACTAAAGCTTTAACAGGATTGAAAACTGCATGAAAAAGGCATTATCACAAAATTGGCTGAGTTCTCGAGATTGGCTACGCTTTTTAATTGTCATATTAATAGTAATAGGCGTCTTTTTTCGCTTCGTCAATATCGACAAAAAAATTTATTGGAGTGATGAAGTCTTAACATCATTACGTATATCTGGATATATGGAGTCAGAAATGGCTAAAAATCTAGGTGATGGTCATTTGATAAATAAAGAGGAATTGAATAAATATCAGTATCCTAATAATGAAAAAACTACAACTGATGTAATTAACGGCATAGTTATAGAAGACTCACAAATTTTGCCTTTACATATCTTAATGAATCGCCTTTGGGTGAAGTGGTTTGGCAACTCTGTAGCTGTAACGAGAAGTTTTTCGGCGTTTATTAGTTTGTTGACCTTTCCTTGTATTTATTGGCTGTGTAAAGAATTATTTGAGTCTTCGCTAGCAGGATGGATGGCAATGGCACTGGTAGCTGTTTCACCTGTTCACGTGATATATGCACAAGAAGCACGGGCATACACTTTATGGATAGTAATTACTTTAATATCGAGTGCAGCACTGCTGCRAGCAATGCGCTTAAAAACAAARGTTGGTTGGTGCATTTATGCAGCAACATTAATAGTAGGATTTTATACTCATATATTTTTTTGTTTCATTGCTCTCGGACAGGGAATTTATATACTTACACTTGAACGCTTCCGATTGAATAAAACATCGATTTCTTATCTTGTTTCATCGTTTGTAGCATTTATGACTTTCTTTCCGTGGATATTGATTATTATTAAATATCCTCACTCAGATGCTATATATTGGGCGAATGCTAAACAAACTTTTTTGAATTCAGCTACTAGGTGGGCTGGGCTTATTAGTCGTGGATTTCTTGATTTAGGCGTTAGCCCGAGCGATTCTGATAAACTTAAATATGCTTTAATGCCTTTGATTGCAATAATTTTAACTTTAATAATTTACTCAATCTATATCCTCTGTAAAAAAAGTCCTCAAAAAGTTTGGTTATTTGTTTTGACATTGATTGGGTCTGTAGGGCTTCCCTTAATAATATTAGATTTCATCTTCGAAAAGCGATATGGTACTAGTCGATATACACTTCCCTGTATTTTAGGTACACAGTTAGCTGTGGCTTATTTATTAGCCACAAAAATCAAGTACAATTCTACTAAAATTTTACAAAAAAAAGTTTGGTCGGTTGTAACTTTGTTAATAATCTTCAGTGGAGTAATATCTTGTTTACTCAGTTCTCAATCTCAAATGTGGTGGAACAAATATCCAGAGAGGTTCGGACAATATCCAGAAATTGCTAGGATAGTTTCTGGAGCTGACAAACCACTTTTAATTAGTGATACTGATAGCATGGTTCCAGAAATACAAGTGCTTGGTCACTTAATCCTGCCAAAAGTACAAATCCAACTTGTTGCTCCAAATAAATTACCAGAGGTTACTAATGGGCTTAGTGATATATTCTTGTTCCAGCCTACTGAGTTCTTGAAAGCTGGAATTGAGAAAATTTATAACTCAAAGTTACAGCAGGTAGACAAGTTACTCTGGAAAATCACAAAATCCACTTAATCCCTTATCAGTTAGTGGTCTTTGAGGAAGATAAGGCCCACAAGCTGGCTTACCGTACTCTCACAGACAAGCAAATCAAGCTACCCATAACTTCTTTCCACAACGATATATTTGGAGGTTAGGTTAAGACACGTAGCAAGATAGCGTAGGGGTACGCTCAACTTAATCTACCAAAAAATGGTGGAGGTATTGAGATTAAAAATTAATATTAATTAGTTTCATAAGTGGCAAATTTAGATCATAAATATACTTTAATTAATCCATGATTTAAGTATATACCTGTATTGTTGCGGCTTATGTCATCGCCTCTTGAGCGCCCGCTAAAAATCGAAATCAGACTCCCAGACTTCCATCCTCAGTTATTAGAAGGACTTGAGATATGGCTGCGGTTAGGTTTGATATCCGATTCCCAAGTCAGGCAGCTATGCCAAGAATTTCTTGTTTGTACGGTAGTCTTACAGCCCCAGGCTAAAGTTGAACCAAAGGCAATATTTGCAACTTCAGATCTGGTGAAACAGTTGCCTGTAGCAGCTTTACAAGCTAGTAGCCTTAAACAACCCTCACAAAAAGCAGCTCAGCCCAACTTTATCGGTACAATGTTGCAGTCCTTAGGGGCAGAATTGAGTGTCCGGTGGCTGCTTTTTCTAGGGGTATTCTTGGTAGTAGTGTCGTCTGGGGTACTGGCTGCCAGTCAGTGGGAGAAATTTCCTGCTTCTTTACAGTATGGAGTTTTATTTGCTTATACTTTGAGTTTCTGGGGGTTAAGCTTTTGGGCGAGTAGACAAAATAACCTGAGACTGACAGCCCAGACATTACTGATTGTCACTGTTTTATTAGTGCCAGTCAACTTTTGGGCGATGGATAGCTTTCGGTTATGGGAAAATCCTCTAAATTGGATTGTAGTTGCGATCGCCTGCCCTACCCTCACTGCTATTACTGTTTTAATCTACAAAAATCGGACTATTTTTTCCAATTTAGATATCTCAAAGTTATCTGTACTAAATATTCTGGGGTTGAGTTATCTGCATTGGGGTTGGCAATTAAAGGGATTTCCCTTAATTGCCGTTTATTTGGCAATGATAGCTACAACTATAATTACCGTTTTTGATAATCCTGATCCACATCTGCAAAATGCTAGCGATCGCCATACCTTAAATATTAGTTTACGCGCAACAGTAATCATTTACGCTTTAATAGTCCTGCTAATGCGGGCGATTTTTATAGTCAGGGTAGATGTAGGGCAACTTGGCTTAGCCATTGGTATTTGCGGCTGGTTAGTGACTTGGTTAGTGCAGCACAGTGAGCAGAGGGCAGGGGGCAGGGGGCAGGGGGCAGGGGAAGAGGAGGAAGTAACACTAATATCTCCTTCATCCCCCTCACTCTGGGAAAGACTCGGTGCGATTTTACTCTTGCTGGGTTGGTTGGTTTCAGTAGTTAATTATCCCTGGCAGGCTATAGGTGTGAGTGGTTTAGGTTTGTGGTTTGTAGGAAATCGCTTGCAACGCTACAGTTTAAAATTTGACTTAGCGGCAGTTTTCATCATTGGTTTACAGACAATTTGGCTCTTTTGGCGGTTATTACCCGATAGTTTACAGCAATTGGCGCTCGCTACTGCCACTCGGCTGATAAATGCTGAAAATGAACCTTGGGCATTGCTGGGTATAGTTTTATTTCCCTACCTAATTTTGATGGTGGCACTGACAGATAATTTATATCGCGCCCAGAAGCGAGAATTGGCTAAGTTTGGCGAACTACTGACTTTATTATTCGGAACATTTCTCACCACAATAGCGATAGTTAATCCGACTTTGCGATCGCTAAATCTACTATTTTCCACCGCTACCCTTGCCGTCGTTAGCAAACGCCGCTCTCCTTTATCCCCTCGTTTAGTATACCTAACTCATATCATTGGTGTACTGACGTTTTGCTCTATCATCGATTGGTTAGCACCAACACTGAGTAGACAAGCCTGGGCAGGCATTTTATTAGCTTTGATGGTTGCAGAATGGAGATTTAGCCTCGGGCATGGACTATGGCGACGTAGTGCATGGGACATGGGTTTAGGACTAGCTGGTATTAGTTTTTTGCTGTTGTGGATAAATGCAGAAGCATCTTGGTATGGTGTAGCTGATAGCAGGGCTAATTGGGGAGTCATTTGGCTAGTTACGCCTATAGCTTTGGCAGGTGTTGCTAATGCCGCAACTATAGAGAATCGAACTATTGCCCGTTACTTGAGTGTCTTGGCTGTGGGAATTGCCCAATTACTGACTTTACAGCTACCAGAAACCAGATTAATTGGTTTGGGGGTGGGTGCAGGAGTAATGTTGGTAAATACGCGCTATTTGCGAAACCAAGTGGCGCTAATTACGGAAGGATTTATTTTAAGTTTTATTGGAGTGCTGCTGTGGACGGGTGTGCCTGGTTTCCCTCGTCTGGTACTGACTGGTTGGTATGTTGTCGGAGCGATCGCCATTCTAAGTTTATGGTTAATCCGCACAGCACTCAAGCGACGCGGTAACCAATTAGCACTTATTTACGCAACTGCTAGCGATAAATGGGCGATCGCTTTATGTGGTTATGAGTTGTTTAATCTGACGCTGCACTCAGTGCTGATTTACCAAGGGGTGACTAGTTCCGGATTTTTGTACTTAATTGCTACTGGTATTATTTTGGTAGGCATTGTCTATCGCAGTTGGCGACAACCAACAAATTGGGCATTTTATGGTATTGGTTGGTGTTTAGAATTGTTGACAGCCCAGGTATTGGGGTTTGGTGAGCGATCAATGATGAGGATTGCGATCGCAAACATCGCCTTGGGTTTACTAACTGGGCTTGTAGGAGAGTGGTGGCGACGACGATATCAATTACAAAGCTTACCTAGCAGTTTTCATATTCTGCCATTAATTTATGCTGTATTCAGTGTATTACTGCGTTTAGATACCTTCACTGAGTGGACGGGTTTGTGTTCCTTGGGTGTAGCTTTAATAATTATTAGCGTGGGGCGACGCCGACAAGATTTTAAACTCCTGCTGTACTTAGGAATTATTGGCGTATCAATTTCTGCTTATGAACTTTTATTCTATCAAATATTACAAGCTTCAGGAGGAAAATTAGGTGATGGATTGATTGCCATGTCTGCCCTTGGCGCCAGTATTATGTATGCTTATCGCATCCTCTCACCTTGGCTTGTGGGCTACTTACGCTTAACTCCCCAAGAACTCAAAGGAATAGCCGATATTCACTGGGCTTGGAGTAGCTGCACCTTAATGGCTGCCATTGCCGTTCCCATTGGAGTTAATCGTTTGGTGGGATTGGGAACTGGGGTATTTTTGATTCGCTATGCGATTTTTCAGGGAAAGCGATCGCCCCAACCATCTGTATCTTCAGCTTGGGATATGACAATAGATGAAATTTGGGTTTACCTGGGTTTATTAGAGGCAGTTGTCTTCAGTCTTTTCTTGCAAGAGACACCAATAGGGCATTTATTTGGTACACAATTACTTGCTTGGAATGGTGCGATCGCCTCTGTAGCCGCCTACTTCGTGTATATCTTACCTTGGGAAAGTTGGGGTTGGTCTAAAAGACCTTGGCAAAAAGCTGCATATATTTTACCACTGTTGATTTTATGGCAAACTAGATTGCAGATTTACCCAATCACTTTGGTACTCACTGCCGGATATTATATCTTCTTGGCAAAAATGGGTGAAAACATCCGTTTTACATATATTAGTGTAGTGCTGATTGATTGGGCGCTGTACCGTTGGTTTGATGTTTTAAATCTGCATGATGCATTGTGGTATGTAACACCAATTGGGTTATCACTACTTTATATTGCTCAAGTAGATTCTCAACTGAGGCTAGCAGAATTCAAAATAGTTCGTCATAGCTTCCGCTTGCTAGGTAGCGGTTTGATTTGTGGGTGGGCAATTTTCTTTCATCAAGATACGCCTTGGATACCCGGAATTTTTAGCCTCATCGCCATTTTCGCTGGGTTAACTTTGCGAGTGCGGGCTTTTCTCTACATTGGTACAGCTACTTTTTTAATTACTACTATCTATCAATCGGTAATTTTCAGCTTGCAGTACTCATTTTTAAAATGGGTTGTTGGTTTGCTAATTGGTATTCTACTGATTTATATTGCCGCCAACTTTGAAACCCGTCGCGCTCAAATAACTTCCCTAATTCGTAATACCATTGATGAATTGCGCTCGTGGCAATAGTTTTGTCGGGTGCGTTATCGAAGTTAGTCCTAACGCACGGAAAATTTAGGATGATGCCGTAGCCTCAGCAAATTAGCTATTGCCCATTTAACTGCCCTTTAGGGGAGGTAGAAGGCAGGGGACAGAAGGCAGTCCCAATGAAACAAGTTTCACCGCCATGAATGAAAAAGGAATATCCCCTAACCACGCAATCCCACACCCTATACTTAATATTACGAATACAAGGATTTAATCCAGTGCCATTCTTTTGTTAAACCCTCTATTAGGGAGACTTGCGGTTGATATTCGAGAATTTTCTCAGCTTTAGATATATCAGCAGCAGTGTGACGGGCGTCTCCCATCGCCTGTTCTATGTAGTTCCTTTTAATTGGTTTGCCTACAATTTCTTCAATTTGATTCAAAACTTCTGCTAAAACCACCCGACTACCGCCGCCGATATTAAAGATTTCTCCCACTGCTTGGGGTGCGATCGCTGCGGCTAAATTAGCAGCGATAATATCACTAATAAATGTAAATTCTCGCGTTTGCTGTCCATCGCCGTAAATCGGAATCGCCTGATCCTGTAAAATTGATTTAAAGAACTTATGAAATGCCATATCTGGACGCTGTCTCGGCCCATAAACTGTGAAATAGCGCAATGACACAGATGGCACGCCAAAGTTTTTATGATATAGCCCACACAAAAATTCAGCTGCTAGCTTTGTAATGCCATAGGGAGAAACTGGTTGAGGACAAATTCCTTCGTGCGTAGGTAATGTTTCTGCATCACCATACACACTCGATGAAGAAGCAAATACTAACCTTTTGAGACTTTTGGCATCTTTGGCTGCTTCTAGTAAGATTTGTGTAGCGTTAATATTTCGTTCTGTATAAGCTCCAAAACCTTTACCCCAACTCGCTCTCACTCCTGCTTGTGCCGCTTGATGATAAACTACATCAACATCTTTGAGGAGTTGATGCCAATCTAAAAACTGCATATCTCCTTCAATTAATGTAAAGCCAGGTGAATCATTCAAGTGTGCAATATTTTTATACTTTAACATTGGCTCGTAGTAATCATTGAATTCATCAATTCCTATGACTTCTTCTCCTTGTTGCAGCAATGTTTCTGTAAGATGAGAACCAATAAAACCAGCAACTCCAGTGACGATAATTTTACCCATGTTACGTATTTTTTGATATTTTAATTAATGTCTACATTCACAGGTTAATACTTGTAACCAATAAACGTCATTACCTAAGCAGGATTTTTTAACTAATGATTTCAATAGTCAAAAATCACTAAAATTACTTAAAAAATAGTTATATTCAAAATATTTCAGTATATTTATTTAGTTTTTACTATTAATAACCTTGGTCATTTGTCATTAATTATTCTTTCCCCCATCATCCTCATCTCCCCACCTCCCCACCTCCCCATCCCCTCATCTCTCCATCGAATGCCTAGGGACTTGCACAAGTGCGAGAATTAATGGAAAAATTGATCCGCAAGAGCCGCTAAGATATTTTCGTTTGGCAAGGGACGCACGAGGAAATCAGTGAAAGTTTTAATTGTAGGTAATGGGGGGCGCGAACATGCTCTGGCATGGAAACTGCTGCAATCTGAACAAATTGAGCAGATTGTTTGTGTGCCAGGAAACGGGGGCACAGCAAGTATGGAATATTGCCAGAATTTACCTCTAGCAGTAGATGATTTTGATAGTATAAGCCGATACGCTTTAGAACATGGCATCACTCTGGTGATAGTCGGTCCAGAAGTCCCTTTAGCTAAGGGCATCACAGACTATCTCCAAAATAAAGGACTGATGGTATTTGGTCCAATCAGAGCCGGAGCGCAGATTGAGGCGAGTAAAGCTTGGGCAAAAGCCCTAATGCAAGAAGCAGGGATTCCCACAGCGCAGGCTGCGGTATTTACGGAGGCAAAAGCAGCAAAATCTTATGTAAAATCTCAGGGAGCGCCAATTGTTGTCAAGGCTGATGGCTTGGCAGCTGGTAAGGGTGTAACGGTGGCTCAAACAGTTGAACAAGCCCAGAGTGCGATTGATGCGATTTTTGAAGGACAATTTGGCAGCGCTGGTGAATTTGTGGTCATCGAAGAATGTTTAATTGGGCAAGAGGTATCAGTTTTAGCTTTAACAGATGGGTTAACAATTAGACCTTTATTGCCAGCGCAAGACCATAAACGGATTGGTGAAGGCGATATAGGCGAAAATACTGGTGGGATGGGAGCCTATGCGCCCACACCCATTGCTACACCAGAGTTAATGGCACGCATTCAAAGCGAAGTTTTAGAAAAAGCGATCGCAGCCTTAAAATCCAAAAATATCGACTACCGTGGTGTACTGTATGCTGGATTAATGATTGCACCCGATGGTGACTTCAAGGTTCTGGAATTTAACTGCCGCTTTGGTGATCCTGAAACCCAAGTGATTTTGCCACTGTTAGATACACCCCTAGAAGAGCTGCTTTTAGCTTGCGTAGAGCAGCGTTTAGGCGAACTGCCGCCGATTGCTTGGAAAGCAGGAGCAGCTGCCACAGTTGTCGCTGCATCCGGCGGTTATCCGGGAGAATACACGAAAAACCAGGCAATTACTGGCATCAAAGAAGCAGAAAAAACCGGAGCAACTGTATTTCATGCAGGTACGAAATTGAACCAGCAACAACAAATAGTCACAGATGGAGGACGGGTATTAAATGTCACCGGAATTGGAGAAAATTTTCAGCAAGCGATCGCCCAAGCCTACGCAGGAATAAAACATATTCAATTTGAGGGGATATATTACCGGAGAGATATTGGGCATAGAGTATTGAGTGGAAAGCAGAAGGAGCAAACCCCATAAGTTATAAAGCTAGCCTTGATTTCCATTAGGCAGAAGATGGTATCGCAACTGACCTAGTTCGTGCAGGTGTTGCCAAGCAGGATATATTGTTGGCATTCCACGAGCCGAAGATGCGGCAGTACATAGATTTTGCAGTAGCATTTTAGCGATCACTCGCTCTTTGGAAAAACTTTACGATTTACTGAATTTCGCCATTCCCCCCTCGTCTCTAACATATTTGTCAAATTAACTGTTAATTTTTTAGTTGTTGGGGTTTATAACAAGGACTACTAACAACTTTATTTAAGATGCTAGCTCTGTTAAAAACAATTCGAGATGCGATAGCTAGTTGGTGGTCTGATTTCACCCTCCAGACCAAACTGTTGGCTGTGGCGACAATGGTAGTTTCCCTAGTGATGAGTGGCTTGACCTTCTGGGCTGTGAACACCATTCAGCAGGATGCACGGATGAATGACACCCGCTTTGGGCGTGATTTGGGACTGCTGCTGGCTGCCAACGTTGCTCCCCTAGTGGCTAATAATAATCTGACTGAGGTTGCTCAATTTTCCCAGCGTTTCTATAGCAGCACCTCTAGTGTGCGCTATATGCTCTACGCCGATGAAACTGGAAAAATCTTTTTTGGCATTCCTTTTTGGGAACCGGAGGTAGAAAACTCCCTTACCATTGAGCGGCGGATACAACTGCCAGAAGATTACCCTGGTGACGGTGAAAAACCGATGGTGCGACAACATACAACCCCATCAGGGACGGTTACTGATGTATTTATTCCCTTGATCGTCGATAAAAAATACTTAGGTGTATTAGCGATCGGGATTAATCCCAATCAGACTGCTGTCATTTCTACGAATTTTACCCGCGATGTCACCATTGCGGTTTTTATTACGATTTGGGTAATGGTGATTTTGGCAGGAGTGATTAACGCTTTGACCATCACCAAGCCGATTAAAGAACTGCTGGTAGGGGTGAAACAAATTGCAACTGGAAATTTCAAGCAGCGGATTAATTTACCTTTAGGGGGTGAACTGGGAGAGTTAATTTTCAGCTTTAATGAAATGGCAGAGCGATTAGAGCGCTATGAAGAACAAAATATCGAGGAACTAACCGCAGAGAAAGCCAAGTTAGAGACCTTAGTTTCCACCATCGCTGATGGTGCTGTGTTGATTGATAACAATATGGAAGTGATTTTAGTTAACCCTACAGCGCAGCAAATTTTTGGTTGGGAAGCCGCTGAAGTGGTAGGCCGCAATGTCTTGTATCACTTACCCCCAGCGATACAAATGGAAATCACTCGCCCTTTGTACGAAATGGCCGCAGGCGAATGCGAAAGCGCCGAATTCCGGATTTTTCTCAACCAACCCATCCAGCGGACAATCCGGATTCTCTTGACTACAGTACTCAACTTGCAACGAGAAAGCATTAAAGGCATTGCGATTACTGTCCAAGATATTACCCGTGAAGTGGAATTAAATGAAGCCAAAAGCCAATTCATCAGCAACGTTTCTCACGAACTGCGAACGCCTCTATTCAACATCAAAACCTATATTGAAACCCTGCATGACTACGGCGAAGACTTAGGTATCAAAGAACGCCAAGAGTTTCTCCAAACAGTGAACCATGAAACCGATCGCCTGACTCGCTTAGTTAACGATGTTTTAGATTTATCAAAACTCGAATCTGGGCGCAACTATAGCTTTGATGGAGTGGATTTAACCCAAGCGATCGAGCAAACATTACGTACTTACCAACTAAATGCTAAAGATAAATGTGTTGAACTGATTCAAGAAGTTGCCCCTAATGTACCTTTGGTGGTAGGCAATTATGATTTGTTGGTACAAGTATTTGGTAATCTAATTGGTAATGCCCTCAAATTTACAAAAGCTGGCGGGAAAGTCGCAATCCGAGCTTATCAACTAAATTCTAAGCCCAATCACGCCCAAYCTTCACCAGTCAGAATTGAAATTTCTGATACTGGAATTGGCATCGCTATAGAAGACCAACACTCAATTTTTGACCGCTTCTTCCGCGTAGAAAACCGAGTTCACACCCTAGAAGGCACGGGTTTAGGTTTATCGATTGTCAGAAATATCATCGACAGGCATCGTAGTAAAGTCCATTTGGTAAGTGAAGTTGGCATTGGTACCACTTTTTGGTTCGACTTAGCTGTATTTGAAGAAGAAGCACCATCGATACAGGTTGAGCCGGAAACACCCACAATCACCACAGCCTAAAGGTTTGGGAATGGACATTAGATATTGAGTATGGGGTGTTGGACATTGGTTATTTGTTTCATCTCCCCACCTCACTCATTTTCCGCATTTACTACTTCCGGAAAAACATAAATTCAGGAAGTTAATATAACGAATAGCAAACATAATAATAATAAACCCAATAACAACAACAAAGCCTGATTGCGTTTTAGCCAAGTTTTCACAATTACCACAAAACTTTTGGAATAACGCTGCTGTTCTAAATCTAACTTTGTCTGTGCAATACTTTGGTAAAGGGTACACTCTTTGGCGTAGGGACGCTGGGGAAAATTGCAAGTATCATCAGCGTGATAGGTGCAGGTGTCGCACAAATACTCGTCCCCAGTGGCACGATGCAATGGAATCCCGGGATGACCATAAGCTTTGAGTGTTGTCCGGCAATAGGGACAACTAATAGCTTGACTATCAATCAGTTGATGGCAGCGGGGACAAGATACAGTAGTCAAAACTTTTAGAGCAAATTCAGTTAAGTAAACACTTTGATTCTAGCTATTTATATTTACAATCAGTAAATCAAAAAGTTTTTTTTGAAAAGCGATCGCTAATAAATATCTACGTATAATATGTGCTATATGCTATAAGATAATATAATTAGCTTACTCACAAGCTGATAGCTCAATCAGAAAATTAGCCCAGGATTTGGTGTAGCCAAAAGTTTTGCACAAATACTACTCTCAATGAATAAGACTCAAGGTCATGTACAACTTACGTCACTTTGGGACTTCCAATTAAAAAAATATTCCATCCCTGCGGGACGCTACGCGAACGCCTTGAGGGCAGGGGAGCAGGGAGCAGGGGGAGAGAAAGTCTTTTTGATGGGCATGAAATTGGATAATTTATTTTCTGGAAGTCACTTTAAAAAAAGAGGGAAGCAGAAAACTTTTATTGCTGGAAAGGAGAATAATTCAAAGCCTCTCTCATTTTAGGAGAGAGGTTTGAACAGAGGTCAAAATTGTATCTTATTAGGTCGATAACCCCTATATTTGTCGTTAGTAATACATTTGAGTAACATATTACTATCGCTTTACAATGCACCGTGCCAACTTAGGTATCAAGTATTAGCCCATATACACACACAGTGCAAGTCTTTTTTGTTTAGGGTTATCTCAAGGAATCCAAAGTGCTAAAACATAGCTGAGATTTGAATTTCATCAATTTAAAAGTTGAACGACATTAATTTGATAACACGACAAATTAATTGTTATCCAACAGCAGTTTCACTCAATAATTGCAGAATAAATTGGAGTGGAATTTCTACCCAATCAGAACGATTATTTAGTTCATTGCCGAGTGCATCAATCGCTTGCTCTAGAAGATAGGCAAAAAGCAGCACATCTAGTTCTTGTGTTGTCTTTGGCAGGAAAGATTCTTGACTAGCAGTTTCTAAATAAGAATTGAGAAAGCTAGTACTGACCCAGGTATACCAGAACTGTCCCCATTGTTCTATAAGGGGTAAATTTTCTGGGAGGATCATCCCAGATTCTTTTTGATAGGCCAAAGCTTCCTTAACTGCATAGTTGAAAGATATCAACATTCCTGCAACATCTCGTAGGGGTGATCGCTTTATCCGTCGTTCGCTAAAACTACGATCTGCTTCGCCTTCAAAATCAGGAATAATAAATTCTTTTCCGGTGTAAAATACTTGCGATAAATGGTAGTTTCCATGATGACGAGTACGCAATGCAGTAATTTTTTGCCCAACAATTAACTGAAAGCGTTCTAAGACTTTCTGTTGACTATTAAGAACTTCTAATGCTAATGATTGAGTATCCGCTGGTAAGTAGTTTGCTCGTTCTTTTAACAACCGAAATACTTGTCCAGTTAAGTTACGTGCATTTTGATATATCGAACGTTGATAAAGTGATGAAAAAGATTCTGGAGCAAAGTCTGAGCTATCTGTATTTGTAGCCAGTGCTATATGGAATTCAGCTGTAGATTTACCCAACAACTCAACACTTTGCAGGTAAGAAGTGATAGTTGCATTTGCCAATTCGGGAATTTCAATTCTCTGTAAATCCAACAAGGAACCTGATGGCAGAGGCACCTCGGTAATAGTGGCGTGTTCTGTGGTCACTAAATCAAAGTATTTTTGCAAACTATCAAGGGTGTAGTCCCAGCCAGTGCGAATATCTGAAATAAACTCTTGTAATATGCCTATAGTCGTGGCTTGGGCAGTTTTATTGCCTGTTTTTGCACGGCGGTACTCTAAAGCACCAGCTAGGAAAAATGAGTGTTGCAAGCGTTTTTTCTGGTACAGGAAACGCCGGATTTCTAAATCTGGGTGCAAACCCTCCTCAACTTTACGGAAGAGTTTTAATAACAAGCGATCGCCATAAACTATATAAGTATTGGTTTCTTCTTCTTTATTTAGGACAGTCGGCTCACTATTGGTTAACTGTTGGCGTAATTCAGAGAATGAATCAGTAGTAGTGCCAAATAATTCTCCGGTAATTCCTTTATAAGAGTGATGATTAGCGATCGCATCGTCTAGTAGTGAGGTGAGAAAGTTCTTGTCTGCTAAAGCATCAAATAAAATTCCGACTTCTTTAGTATTGGGTGGAGGAGTGTCTATTTTGCCTCGCACCTCAAGCCGGGCAATTACAGCTTGCGGCATTTCTGCTAAAAGATGTGTTGCTTGCTCACCTTCTGCATAGGCGAGAAATAACAGATAAGTTTCGTGGTTTCCCTGGGTATAATCTACCTGTAACCAAACAATTTCAGCTATCTGCTGGTTATAGGGTAAAGAAATCGCTTCAATGATTTGTACTGATTGTACAGTCTGAGTTTTGCCACCAAACCAGCTACAGGTATAGAGATAATCCCGCAGTGATGATTCGAGAATGCTTTGTGACTCTCGTTGCCGAATCACATTCTGCCATGAACCGTTTACCAACAGATAGCTCAAGTCTGCATGGGGTTTAGGCTCTTGAGTTGAGCTAAGTTTACGTTGTAAGGTGAACCAGTAAAACCCGTAAGGACTTAAGCTGAGGAAATAGGGCGATTCTGTAATCGCTGGGAACTCAGTGGAACCAAAAATTTCTATTGGTATTAGCCCATTAAAGGTTGATAAATCTAAGGATACCGTTTGCACATAACGAGATAAATTTGCTACTACCAAGACATCTTCTTCAGAGGTAATTCGGCTGAAGGCAAAAACTTTGCGATTATTAGACTGTACCAATTCAAAACGCCCTTCACCCAATGCCGGAAACCGTTTACGAGTAGCGAGTAAACGTTTCATCCAATACCAAAGAGAATTACTATTAGTCCGTTGTGCCTCGACATTGAGTGCTTCGTAGTGATATTCTGAATCAACGATGACGGGTAGATACAAGCGTTGCGGGTTGGCGCGACTAAAACCTGCGTTGCGGTCAGAACTCCACTGCATGGGTGTGCGAACACCATTGCGATCGCCCAGATAAACGTTATCTCCCATGCCAATTTCATCACCGTAGTAAAGTACGGGAGTTCCTGGTAGAGATAACAGTAAACTATTGAGTAACTCAATTTGGCGGCGGTCATTACCTAAAAGCGGCGCTAATCTCCTGCGGATGCCTAAATTCACCCGCATCATTGGGTCTTGTGCATAGACCCCGTACATAAAATCGCGGTCTTCATCTGTCACCATTTCTAGAGTCAGTTCGTCATGGTTGCGGAGGAACAATGCCCACTGACAGTTATCAGGAATGGATGGAGTTTGCTGGAGAATATCTACAATCGGGAAATTATCTTCCATCCGCAATGCCATGAACAAGCGTGGCATTAGGGGAAAATGAAAGTTCATGTGACACTCATCCCCCGCACCGTAATATTGCGCTGCGTCTTCAGGCCATTGGTTCGCCTCAGCTAGTAACATCCGGTTAGGAAATTTCGTGTCGATGTGCGATCGCAACTCCTTCAAAAACGCATGGGTTTCGGGTAAGTTTTCGCAGTTGGTTCCTTGCCGTTCGTAGAGATAAGGTACAGCATCCATGCGTAGTCCATCTACACCCATCTCCAACCAAAAATCTAGAACATCAAATACTGCCTCGCGCACCAAGGGATTATCATAATTCAAATCTGGCTGATGAGAATAGAAACGATGCCAGCAATAAGCTTGGGCAACTGAATCCCAAGACCAGTTAGATGTCTCAAAATCTTGGAAGATAATTCGCGCTTCTTGGTATTTTTCCGGAGTATCACTCCAAACATAAAAATCTCGCTCCTGACTTCCTTTCGGGGCGCGACGTGCCCTTTGAAACCAAGGATGTTGGTCAGAGGTATGATTAATAATTAATTCAATAATTACCCGAATACCGCGCTGATGAGCAGCGCTCAAAAACGCTTTAAAGTCTTCTAACGTGCCATAGATAGGATTGACACTAGTATAATCGGCAATATCGTAACCATCATCCCTAAGTGGTGAAGGAAAAAAAGGTAATAACCAAATGGCGGTAATACCTAAATCTTGTAAGTAGTCTAGTTTTTCTGTCAGCCCTGCAAAATCACCAATACCATCACCATTACTGTCGGCAAACGTGCGAACACCTAATTCGTAGATAATTGCATTTTTGAACCATAATGGGTTATCTTTCAAGTTTGAGCTTGGCATTTTAATAAAGATATGCGATCACATATCTAAGTAGAACTATATTTTTACTTGATACAATCGCTGAGATTATCAGCTTATTTAGCTTACACGAGTAATCGATACATTTCATTACTTAAGTCATGAAACTACCAAACGAGCTATATTTAGTGAAAAACAATCATACAAAGTTTCGTAGTCAAAGATGATAAATTTATGTCCTCTTTGTGCCATTGGAACTAGATCAAAGTGCAATCGCTCGAAGTCTTTCTTGCCAACTCGTCCAGTCCAAATGCCAGGGAGGGCACTAGCCCATATAGAGCATAGCTTAGGGAACTTAGAATAAAAATTCTATATCTATCACAAAACTTCCCTTTTTTCTGACTCACCCAGCTTAATGATAATCAGTAAGCTGGGTGACTATTTATCTTCCTTAGTTCTTGTGTACTACTTGAGCTACTTTTTGCTAGTGTACGACAGTTCCAGGTGTGGAATGTGGATTTTACATTTTATCCAAACTATTCTAGATATATTAATTTAAATTTTGGATAGTTTAAAACCGTGTTTGATATTCTACTACGGCACGACTATCATCGGTTAAATTAGTAGAAGCACGTACCCTAAATTCATCATTTATTCGATAATTAACACCCCATTGAAATGGGTCATTTGTGGTTAATATTTTAATACTAGAAACGGATATTTTAGAAGTAATATCAACTCCGGCCTCGGCTGCTAATTCTAAACTTGAATTGGGTCTTCCCGCTTCAGGATTCTCAGAAATAACGGTAGGAAATATCCGCAGTTCACTCAAGCCAAAGGTACTACCAATCTGGTTAAAAGCTGACTGAAAATTGTTGAATACTGCTGAACCTGCAATATTAATTAAACCTAAAGTACTGTCACCACGTCCTTGGGTGTCTATAAACCCACCTCCTAAAAGAGCAACAATTTCAGTTTGACTGCGTGACGGACTGCTTGTTAGTTCTAGATTTTCATTTAGTTTGCTAGCGAGACCATTAATCGTAGCTTCGACTCGAACACTTTCTAAGGTTGATAAACCTGTAGAATTTACCCTGGTCAAATCATTACCTTGAGTTATATCAAGTACCTTAGCAAATAGTCGAATATTCAAGTCAGGGTCGCGGGGTTGGGAGGGACTAAAAGTTGCAGTGTGTTTATAACCACGAACAAGGTTAAATTGGGTAGTAAATAAATTTACGCCACCTTGTTCTAATTTGATAGTGCCATTGGGTATGGGCTGATTAATTGAGCCGTTGACTATGAGATTACCAGTTGCACGGAAACTGAGAATAGGTGGACGGGTTATTTGCACCTTTTTACCTAGTTCCAAATCTAGATTATTAAATCTAGCAATCGCATTTGGAATCCCATTTCCAATTTCCGCTTGAGTTTGCTTATTGGCTTTTATCGATGACAAACCAACACCATTATTATTTGCAGATGTAGTAGTGTTAGTAGATTCTGCTAGCAATACCTGACCATCAAATAAATCCACCCGACCACCAATTAGTGGGTTGAGGGCAGAACCAGTAATTTGCAAATTACCACTAGCGCCTCCTTGGTAAAGTCCTTTAAGATTTAATGCTAGCTGTTCGAGATTAATGGTCAAAGGATTGTTGATAATTAAATTCTTACTATCAAAAATAGGAATTTCTCCAGCCGCCTCTACTTTGCCTCGGCTAAATCTACCTTGAAGATTTTCTACTAAAATCCGGTCAAAATTAAATAGTATTTTACCTGTTACATGTCTGAGCTTACCTGGCAATGCTTGGGCTGAAAAAGTAGCATTATTAACAGTAGCAATTCCATCTACCTGTGGTTGTTGCAATGTTCCACGTACCTTCAGGTCTACTTCTCCTTCACCTTTTTCAAACATCACTTGATTAGTCAATGCGTTTAGCAGTGCTAATCCTTCGTTTTGCAACTTCATATCCAAATTGATTTGCTCGCTGTCTGAAGCAACGGTTGCAAAAGGTAATTTATAAGGTATGCTGCCAGTAATATCCACAGGTTCTGGCCCTGTAACTGCTACATTACTATCAAAGTTTAAGCGCCCATTGGCATAGCTAAAACTTGCCGTTGCTGATTCTATTGGGTTCTGATTTAGAGCTCCTTGGGCGATTTGCAATTCTCCTCTGGCTTGGGGATTAGCAATACTGCCTGCTAAAGCCGCTGTAGCGTTGAGATTACCTGTAATACCAACTGGTAGTTTGACAAAATTATTTAATATTTGTACTGGAAAATTATTCACCCGCAACTGACCAGATTGTTCATTACCGCCAACGTTACCAGTGAAAGCAATCAGCCTGTTTTCAGATTCGATTCGTAAAGGTCGCAAACTCAAAACACCATTTTCAAAGTTGCCTTCGGCAATCAATTTATCAGCAGTATAAAAACGATTGCGTTCCTCCTTTTTACCCCAAGCAAAATTTTCTCCATTCAAATTAAATTGCACTGCTAATCCACTAGCTGTAGCCGTATCTATAGCCACTTGCCCGTTGAAAGTGCCTTTTAAGTCAGCTAAATCTGGTATGGGAGTGGAATCAAGTCGCTGTTGTTCCTGTTGTGCTACCAAGGCTTCAATTTCAGAAAACCGCTGGAGTTGGGTTAATAGCGGCTGATTTGACCAGCCTTGGCCGCTGGTAGTCAGATCCGCAGCTGTGCCGTAGGTTGGGGCCGAACCACCTTGCAAATCTTGTAAATCAAATACCTGTGCTACAGCCAGAACATCTTCGATTTTGCCCTGGGTGACATTGAGTTTCCCTTGTAGTTGAGGCCCTTGGGGAGTTTGAGCAAAAGTACCAATAGCAGCATAACTACTATTACCTTTGATAAATTGGCTACTAGTAAGTGTAGCTTTACCATTACTGTAACGGAATTGAGCTGCTAAACGATCGCCTTTTACCCGGCCAATTTCTGGGTTGGCGATCACTAAATTTCCAATTGTTGCCAATGTCTGCTGATTAAAGAGCAAATCTCCTGTTAACAATCCAGCGATTTTTCCAGTACCGAGACGAGTACTTGGTGGTGGAGTCAAATTTAATATTTGTAAGGGAAAATTTGCGACTTTAATTGTCCAGTCATTTCCTCGAACATTACCTGATGCCAATGCTTGCTGCCATTGAACTAAAAAAGATTTCGGGCGATTATTGGCATCTAAATTAAAAGCCAGGCGGTCGCGATTTCCTGCCAGATTCAAATTCAACCCTCGTCCCTGTGCCGAATTAATATTTCCCGTTAACAACGGTTCAAAAGCAATATCTTGAACAACCAAATCTCTTAAATTAATTTKTCCGACTACATTTGGTAAAGGTAGCTTGCCAGTGACTTGTCCACTAAAATCTACTCTCCCTGCCACCGCAACCTGATTAGGAAGATTGATCGGTAATTGTTTTAAATCGTAATTCTGGGCTTGGACGTTGAGATTGAGGGCAGTAATTTCCGGTATCCCCGGTTGTTTGGCATTGGCTAAGATGTTACCAGTCACATTTAAACCGGGAGCAGTTGCTTGCTCAATGGTCAGCCTTTCACCATTCCAAGCGATCGCCGCACTCAGTGGTCGCTCAAGTCCAGGGATACCTTGGGATAACTGCACTTGTCCAGCAGCACGCACATCAGCTAATTGGGACGATGCCAGTGTGCCAGCTAATTGCAATTTGCCCCCTAATTGACCCCGCAATTGCTGATTGAAGCGATTTAATTCTACGCCTGAGGCATCTACTACAGCTTGATAGCGACCATTACTTACTTGGATATTAGCAGCAGCGATCGTCCCACCTGCAACATTGATTTTTCCCTGACCAATGGCTTGGATTGTTTGCGGTTGGAAAGACTCAACAGAACCCGCCACGCTAACTTGACCAGTTAATTTTCCCCGCAACTGTGGTGGTACTGCTGCCAACTGCTGCAACGGTACGTTATTTGCCTGAACTTGTGCTTGGTATACACCATTACTCACTCGAATATTAGAGGCTGCGATCGTTCCACCTGCAACATTTATTAATGCTTGACCGTTGGCTTGGATTGCTTGTGGACTCAAAGAATTAACTAATCCCGCGACGTTAAACTGACCAGTTAACGCACCTTGAAACTGCGGTGGTACTGCTGCCAACTGCCGCACAGGTACATCCTTTGCTTGGATTTGCGCCTGATAAGCACCATTAACAAGTTGAATATTAGAGGCTGTAATTATCCCCCGCCCAACATTTATTTGCCCTTGACCACTGGCTTGGATGGCTTGCAATTGGAAAGATTCAACAGAACCCGCCACGTTTACTTCACCAGTTAACGCGCCTTGAAACTGCTTTGGTACTGCTGCCAACTCCTGTACAGGCACATTCTTTGCTTGCACTTGTGCCTGATATAAACCCTCAGCAAGTTGGATATTTTTTGCTATAACCGTACCACCGCCAATTGTCAGGCGGCCTTCACCACTGCCACGGAGAGTTTTGAGACTGAAATTATCTCTGTTGCCTGCGATTTTGAACGTACCAGCCAAAGGATTATTTAAAGCTGGCAAAGACTGTTTCAATATTTTTGCCAATCGTACATTATTAGCTACAAGTTGAGCAGAGAAATTTTTGTTTTGGAGTTGGATATTGGAAACTGCAACTGTACCGCCACCAATTGTGACTGCTGCGCCCTGAGTGCGAATTGTGGCAATTTCAAATGGTGCTGTGCTGCCTGAGAGGATGAGACGCCCATTAAATCGTGCCCCTGCCAAAGAGACATTTTGGAGTTGATTTGGATTTACAAAACGTTGCACCTCTACCCCAGAGGCAACAGCAACGGTTTGCCAACGCTCATTGGCATAACTACCAGTTGCGCGGACTGTACCACCACCCACATTCAGAGCTACATTACTAAAAGAGAGGGTACGATTGGGAGCAATCGCTACTTCGCCAGTTCCGGGATAAGTTGCGTTAGGAGCTTGGAATTTAACCACAGTTTGGACATTGGTAGGAGCGCCGAATAGTTGTGCTGTAGCCGAGAGATTACCAATTTGGAAACTGGGCGTTATTTGGTATAGTTTAGCGATCGCATCTCCTGGAACATTCTTAGCAGCAAAATTTAAATCCAGCCGTGGGGTTTTACCGATTTCAATTGTGCCAGCGCCGGTAATTTCACCACCGACTTTAGCGAACCCTTGAATATCTTTGAGAGTAATTAAAGAAGAACCAGTAACAAGCTCAAATTCACTACTAATTTTATTAAAATCCAGTTTATCAATTCGGGCAGTTTGGATTGTGGCAACTTTGCCTGTCAGAATTGGCTCTTTAGTCGAGCCAGTAATCTGCAAAGAAGCTTGTACTTTCCCACTTACTGGCACAGGTAGTTTTACCTTGAGGGTATCTACTGCATTCGCCAAACTGACTGCATTTACACGCGCTGCCAACTTCAAGCCTGCTTGAGTGTCAATGATTCCACCACCCACTAGGGGAATTTTGCCATAGTTAGTAGTAACATCATCTAACTGCAATTCGGTTCCCTGGAAACGGAGGTTTCCTTGGGTATTGCTCAATAGTTGTGGCACTTTGGGCAATTCAACCGTTACTCCACCAACAGCAGCATTGCCAAACAATAAAGTCTGTTGTTGTGCTACCAACCGAACCAGTAAATCGGCATTGACTCGACCCGCTTGTAAGTTCACTGGTAACTTAATTAAACGAGTAATATCCGCAGCCAGGAAATCTTGTACTCGCAACTGTAAATTCCCTGTTAATACCTGAGAACGCGTCTCTCCCTGAACGGAAATACTACCACCACTGTCTGCTTGACCCCCGACTTCAAACCTGACCAACTGATTGTTTGCTATAAGTTGGGCAGATCCATTTAGTTGGGAAAATGATACAGGAGAGTGTTGAGTGTTGAGTGAGGAGTTATTGTTCACCCCTCTGCTCCCCTGCTCCCTGCCCCTCTGCCCCTCTGCTCCTCTGCCCCTCAGCCTCTCATCCCTGTTCTGCGGCATCAACACCAATTTGGCATTGCGAAACCACACTTTATCCAAATCTGTTTTAATGACGCCACCTTTACCTGATGATGCGATATTAGTGGAAACCCAGCGCCCTTGATTATCCTGTTGAATGTAAATATCTGGATTGACTAAGGTGACATCTAGCTTGAGGTGGCGGTTAAAAATTAGCTGCAATAGGTCAAAAGTCACCTCCACAGCCTCGACTGCGGCTCGATCTGGATCTGTAGCTGTCGCTGGGATAGCTGATGCACCAAACTGCACTCCCGTCAACGAAAATTGTGTGACTTTTCCGAGTTCGACTGGACGGTTGAGTGTAGTGGTGAGACTTTGTTGTGCCAAGGGTGTTAACTCTTTTTGGACAAAAATCCACAACCGCCAAATACCACCGACAATTCCAATCAGCAAAATTCCTCCCAAGGCAATACCACCGCGACTCAACACCAGCAACCACAGACGCTTACGAATGGGGGAAGGGGAGTAACAATTTTGATTGGGAGATTTAGTCATTTGCTTTCACTGTATCAATTGCCGGATATAGCTGGCACACACAAGCATTAACTGGCACATTAAATTGACTATGCCATTTCCAGGATACGTTAACTAAACCCAAGAACTCATGGGTCAAGTTACGGCATTTGCTCAATCCAATACTTATGCTCAATGATGTTGGCGCTTTCAGGAAAATCTGAATAAAGTGAAAATTGTGAGTGTGACTTTCCTTAAGGGATAGCCTAGAACTTTAATATAAATAGATCTAGACCTGAAAATAATAGATAACTACATTTATGCGTGTTTTTGTGTTAATGTTTAATGCCGGAACAGAAAACGAAGGGATTCACACGATTCGCAGAGGCGATGCCTACAGCGGCGAGCTACGCAATACAATTCTGATGTTCGAGTCAGAAGACGACGCCACGCGTTATGCTTTGATGCTGGAAGCTCAAGATTTCTCCACACCTACACCAGAGGCGATCAACGCTGAGGAAATCAAAGAATTTTGCGAAAGTGCTGGATATGACTGGGAAATCATCTCAGAAAACAGCAACTCAGTTGTCACTCCCCCAGAAGTTAACGTTGAACAAACCGACTGGCAACCAGATGTCGAGAAAGAAGATACTTTTGAGGACACTTCCCGTCCCAAGCAACAGCCAGCAGAAGAACCAGATTTGTCTAATTCTGAACTAGACAAAATTCGTCGCCAACTTGAAGGATTATTGTAATTAGTCATTAATCATTGGTCACTTGTGCTGAGCTTTGGGAGAGCGTAGCCAAAGGGCGCAACCTCTCGTAGAAAAGTATTGGTCATTAGTCATTGGTAATGAGTTTTAGGGATTTCCAGAGAATAAATTATCCCTCTTGTGGGGTGGGCAGGAAAGCTGGCCCTGAATATACGACGGGTGAGGACACCCATCCCACAAGAAAATTTGGGATATTTTTTTATTTGTCAGTTCCTTGGACGGAGGACGAATGACAACTGACAACTGACAACTAACAATTGACAAACAACAAATGACAAACTTAGAAGAACGTGGGCATCTTTTAACCGAGTTAGTAAATCCTAACAGTCTGAACTTAGACCAGTTGAGTTCTCTGGAGTTAGTGGAGCTGTTTAATAACGAAGACCAAAAGGCAGTCGCCGCAGTTGCGGCGGCAAAAGTTCAGTTGGCACAAGCAATTGAACGCACCGCAGAGCGTTTGCACCACGGAGGACGCCTGTTCTATGTTGGTGCGGGCACTAGTGGTAGGTTAGGGGTATTAGATGCTGCTGAGTGCCCCCCTACTTTTTGTACGCCCCCAGAGTTGGTACAGGGAATTATCGCTGGTGGCGCTGGGGCGCTGGTACGCAGTTCTGAGGATTTAGAAGATAGCATCGAGGATGGTGAAACTGCGATCGCAGGGCGACACATCACACAGCTAGATGTAGTAGTTGGCATCACTGCTGGTGGAACAACGCCGTATGTTCACGGTGCCTTGAATGCAGCTCGTCAGCGCGGAGCCGTTACTATTTTTATCGCTTGCGTTCCAACCGAACAAGTTAGCTTTAATGTTGATGTTGACATTCGCCTATTGACAGGGCCTGAAATCATCGCTGGTTCTACTCGCCTGAAAGCTGGTACAGCCACAAAATTAGCTTTAAATATCCTTTCTAGTGGGGTAATGGTCCACCTGGGCAAAGTTTACGGCAATCGCATGGTGGATGTGGCGGTAACAAATCAAAAGTTACGCGATCGCGCTTTGCGAATTTTGCAAGACCTCACAGGTTTAAGTCGAGAAGCTGCTGGTTTTTTATTGGAACGTAGTGGTAAATGGGTAAAACTAGCCCTGTTAATGCATTGGACTGGTTTAGAAAAAGACGAAGGCGATCGGCTTCTTGGCGAACACCAAGGCAATCTCAGGGCAGCTGTTATCAGC
This sequence comes from Nostoc sp. PA-18-2419, assembly GCF_005869855.1. GTDB lineage: Bacteria > Cyanobacteriota > Cyanobacteriia > Cyanobacteriales > Nostocaceae > Nostoc. The sequence goes on from NZ_SZNH01000038.1 coordinate 47,557, forward strand.
TATAAAAACCATAAACAACCCTGACAATATAGTTCCATCTTCCCTCAGACAATTGGAAAACACGACACCCGCTCCGAAGTTTTATTTGCCAATCGCAACTTCGTGAGCTTTCCTCCTTTGTAGCAACTGCTTTGTGATTTCTAATCGCTTTTAAACAATCTTAAATAACAAATCTAAAATTCAAAATTGTTTTATTTTATATTTCAGTTGTGTTTACATATTGATAAAGCATTAAATAGGTTTGATATGAATACTGCTTTAGTTGTTGAAGATGGCTTAACTGATATAGAAATAATTACCCATTACTTGTAACAGACGGGTTATTTTGTGGTTATGCTAATAAAATTGGGCAAACCTCTGCGTACCTTTGCGCTTGACTCTGCGTTCCTCTGTGTTAAAAAACTGTAAGCATTGGAACTATTTTAGAACTTATTATAAGTGAGTTGTGAAAAGTTTAGCGTTTGGGTGTAGCTTCACCAAACTTAATTAAAAGAGCGATCGCCATAGTCACAATTAAAATTAACGTCATACTCAAAGCTGAACCAAAACCCCAATTTTGAGTTGCTCCCAGAAATTGGTTATAAACTAATCGCGCTGCCGTCATACTAGAAGCACCACCAAGTAATTCTGGGTCAATAAAATCCCCCAAGCCTGTGATAAATACAAGCATCGAACCAGCTGCAATTCCAGGAAAAATTTGAGGTATAGTTACTTTAAGAAAAGCTTCAACTGGATTTGCACCTAAATCTGCCGCTGCTTCTAATAAACGCTTATCTAACTTTTCTAGAGAGGCATATAGAATTAAAACCATATAGGGTAACAAGCTGTAACTCATACCAATTAATACAGCCATAGTTGTATTGAGCAATTCTAAAATAGGTAAGCCAAAATAACTTAACAAACTATTTAATAAACCACTAGGACGAAGAATTGTAATCCAAGCATAAGAGCGCAGTAACGAAGAAGTCCACAAAGGCAAAACAAAGCCTAATATCAACAAATTTTGCCATCGCTTCGGTGCAACTACAGCAATCCAATAAGCTACAGGAAAGCCTAAAATTAAACAAATGATTGTAGCGCCAAACGCTAAAAATAGCGATCGCACGATTACTTGTAAGTAAAGAGGATCGAATATGCGAATATAATTTTGGAATCCATTGGGATTAACCACATCTCCTGGTCGAATATTTGCAACCAAACTTAACTCGAAAATTATTAAACTTGGCAATACCAACAAAAGTAATAACCAAATTCCAGACGGCGCGAGTAATACTAAAGGTTGCAGCCAATTTCTTTGCGGAGAATGCAGTACTTCTATTTCAGAAATATTATTTTTTTCGATATTAATCATTCCAAACTCTTAACTCCTAACTTATATATCTATTTAACTACTGGTTAATTGAGTCCAATAACGGTCATAAACTTCTTCAAATTCACCTACAGGACTAATCCGTTCGCAATTTGCTAAAAGTGACTCTGGAGGAAACAAATTAGAATTGTTCTGTATTATTTTTGGTAATTGCTCAAATCCAGCGCTGTTAGGCGTAGCAATATTTAGACGTTGACTGATTTGACTTGATACTTCTGGTTGCAAAATCATATTAATCCAAGCATAAGCTCCAGCAAAATTTGGGGCTGTTTTCGGAATTACAATAGTGTCTGTCCATAATGAAGAACCGCTGCGAGGAATTACATATTTGAGTTTAGGATTTTCTTTAGATATTTTCACCGCATCTGCTGAGTAACACATTGCCAAGAGCAAATCTCCTCCAAGAATCTGATTTTGCCAAGCATCTGTATCAAAAGCAGCGATCGCAGGTTTTAGCACTTTCAATTTATCATAAGCTTGTTTGATTTCTAATTCGTTTTTAGAGTTATAAGAATAACCTAGCATTCGCAATACCGCACCCATCACCTCTCGCACATCATTAAGCAAAGTCATTCGTTTATTAAGTTTGTCTTGGTTTTGCCAAAGATAATCCCAATCTTCTGGTGGCTCTTTGATTTTTTCAGAGTTATAGATAAAACCTGTTGTACCCCAATTAAAAGGAATACTGTAACGGTTATTCGGGTCATAGATAGGATTAGAAAAGCGGGGAAATAAATTTTCTAGACCAATTAGGCGATCGTGATTTATTTCTATTAATAAACCTTTGTCTACCATCTTCTGTACCATATAATCAGATGGGTAGATAATGCTGTAAGCGCCACCACCTCCAGCTTGCAACTTAGCCAGCATCACATCGTTAGAATCATATACATCTGCCAACACTCTCATACCCGTTTGAGTGCTAAAAGTTTTTAGTAATTCTTTGTCAGTATATTGTGTCCAAGTATAGATATAAAGTTGGTCGCTGTGAGCGTAACTAGTAGAATTAGCGCGTACTTGGGCTAGCCTCCAACCACAACTCGTTAAAGACAAGCTAGAAAGTGCTGCTACTTCTTTTAAAAATTGTCGTCTTTTAGTCATTCGTCTTTTAGAAGAAAGTTAGTATTTAAAATCAAGCCACTATGGCTAATATTGATTGATTGGTAAAACATTTATAACCACGTCAACCAGTCCAAAAAACTTAGGAGTACTCAGGTTAAGAACAAGCCAGCAAATATTATAACTGTCAAGATAACAAAAATCTCTAACTTGGTATGAAAGAACAAGGTTATTTAGGCCTCTCCCCGTTTCGGGAAGAGGAATGGAAGCAGGGTTCTTTAGGATTTATCTAAACTTACATTAAGACAGGTGCGATTGCACACGAGCGCAAAACTGATTGAGTATTTTGCTGCTGAATGTTCGGGGCTATTTTTCTTTGATCGGCTTTGGCAATTTGAGAAAAACATACCTCATCCGCTACGATTAGCATTCTCTTTGAAACATTTAGGTGCCTTGTGTCTTCATATTTCAACTTGGCGTGGAACATTACAATTACAATCAACACTCTTCAATTCTCTCAATACTAACCCTTTAACACAATGTGAAATTCAAATTGTCCAATTAGTAGCGCAAGGACTAACAAATGCTGAAATTGGTACAACCCTCTGGATTACAAAAAATTCTGTTAAGCAAGCTTTGAAACCCATATTCCGCAAGCTTGATGTTTCATATCGCGCAGAGATGGTAGGTCGGCTCTCCTCAAATATAAGTTTAGTAAATAAGCTGTTCCACATCTACTTTGCATATCTAAATTCTATTAAAGTCTTGTGGTTTGGGCATCTTGCCCGCCATAATTATGCAATTTAAATGTGGAGCAGCTTATAGCCGTTCCCAATCACATGAGGTAGAAAAATTTGTAGAAGCGCATAGTTGGACGCTCCCACTTTCTACATATTTTCAAAGCATTCAATTATGAAAAAATACACAACCAAGCTTGAAAAAAGAGTATACCCTACTCTCTTTTTCAAACTAGGTCTATTAAACAAATAAAATTATCGTATTTGGCAATGCTTCGACTATGGTCGCAACTCCAACAAAGAAATTTCTTCTGGATTTGCAATCAAGTGCCAAAATAGTGCAATCTCACCCACATTATCAGCGATAAATTTCAATTCTTCTGAAGTAGCGCCTTTACTCATCTCTGCTAAAAAATGCTTGGCAGCAAGAATCGTGTTTTGCCTTCTTAATGTTTGTTGTTGAGAGCCTCTATTCATTTTTTTGCCTTTAAAACATTAAAAATTGATTTATTTTATCTCATAATTGCCGAAATGTACTTAATTAGCATCAATCTTGAGAACAATATCCATCAGTCTAAGGTTGTTGGATCCTACTTCACTTAATTTAGATGCTACCAAGTTCATCCTGGAGAAAGATGTAATTTTGATGATTATAGTGTTACGTACCAATCCTAAATTCTTCAGAAAACATGTAAGTTAAAATTTAGCCACCTTGCAGCGACTTAACAGACATCGTTTGGAATATGATTGCAATTACTAATTTTACCAGATGCTATGTTGACACTTTAAAGACTGGCTGAAAATTCACAAATTTATGCGGAATTGATACCAGTAATATTGAAGTTGGTAGCAGTGATGTGACTTATGAGCAAAGTTATGAAGACAACCAAGAGATATTTTTTACCCCTGATTGCCGTAACAATTGTTTTTGGCTTGAGCAGTTGTAATTCTAACCCCACCACTAATAATATTGACAGCAAAACGCCATCCCCTACCACAACATCAAGCACTACATTATCCCCAGAGCCTATTACAACACCCACAAATAGCTCCTCGTCTTCAACTTCCAACCAAATTCCTACTGTCGCCCAGTTAAGAGAAAAATCTTTAAATCAAAAATCTCTTAAGGAAAATACTGCTTCCTCGTCAACTTCTAAAATTACAAATCCTAAAACGGCAAATGTCACAATTTACACTAGTGACACTCAATGTCAAGAACTAATTCCCGAAAAGGTTTCAGTACCAGCTGATCAACCTGTGACAAATGCAGTAGGTAAAATCATAGAAAAACGAGATACAAGTGACTTTAGCTTGTCTGGGTATCGTGTTAACGTCAAAAATGGCATCGCAACAGTTGATTTGCGGATATCTCCTGAGTCTAAGCGGCAAATAGGTTCCCTTTCTAGTTGTGAACAGTTTGCTCTGTTTGGTAGCCTCCGCAAAACTTTAACAAGTAATGTCGCATGGAATATTAAGGAGGTTCGCTTCACTGAGCGAGGTGAAGACATTGTTCTTTAGGTCAGATAATCCTACACTGAGTTTCAGCAACGCAGTGTAGGCTTTTCAATAACTTCCAGTATTGGATATGGATATTGATCAAGGTTTAAATGCGATCGCTTGTTGTGAAAACAGTATGTATTTTAGTCAATTAAAAACAGCTGTAAATAGTGTTATACTATATAATTATATTAAAGTTTTGACTAGCAGCCACTAGCGGGTGTAATTCAGTGGTAGAATGTCACTTTCCCAAGGTGAACGTCGTGGGTTCGAGTCCCATTGCCCGCTTTTAATATCTGTACATTAACTAATTATTTGTCACTGTTAACAGATTATTGTCATTTTTAACAAATTAATGTCAGGCTTAACGAATTAATGTCTTCTTCAACAACCAACTTCCCTTTATTCTATGCTGAGCCTGAAATTATCAACTCAAACTTTGATCTAGCCTGTACAAGAATAAAAATTGGGAAGGTGACATTCCTTTCAACCCACCTCTAAATTTTGAAACCTTACATAATAAAGTTGGCGTTTAGCTGGGAGAGGTGTTGAAACACTCCTTCTTCAATAACTTTCCTGATATTCATCCGGCTTTCAACCCACCTGTGGCTGGGAGGGGTATTGAAACTTTTGCGGCATACAACCAATCTTTTTTTTCTCTTTTCTTTCAACCCGCCTCTGGCTGGGAGGGGTATTGAAACTGTGGGCATGGGCACTTGTAACAGTAGTAGCTACTCTTTCAACCCGCCTCTGGCTGGGAGGGGTATTGAAACTGGCAGGGCGAGACTATCGCCGTCAAACTCATTCGGCACTTTCAACCCGCCTCTGGCTGGGAGGGGTATTGAAACCCCTGCGCTTCAAACCCTAGATTTGCCAATACTTCTGAAGCATTTTTGTCACGTCTCCCAAAATCGCCCCTCAGTTAACACTAAAAAAAGTAAATTAACTGACACTTTAAAGGCTATAAACCTTATTAAACAAGCGATTTAAAGTTTTGGCAGGAGTCCCAGGGAAATCGCCCCCGCTTTACCATGCCAAAAAATAATTGAGGTGGGTTCCTCCTTGGTCGGAGGTGATTGGGTAGCCACCACTGCGGTAAACCCGCACCTTTATTACTGGGGGCGCACCTAATTCCTATCCACAAGGGACAGCAGCATCAAGGTGGGCAGCTACTAGGGTCAGAAAGCAAGACTGTTTAACAGCAGTCAAACTAACCAACATTTACGCAGCACAGAGACTTATAACAAGCATGAACTGCGGCGCTATTGAATATTTTCATTCTATTGTCAAGGTTCGGTGTTTTGTCAATCAGTTTATTTTGCGGGAATGGTAAGCAGCGATCGCTTCATCAATGCAAACCAAGATTTGTAGATGTAATTCACTGTGGCGATCGCACTCGTGTAAAAGCGTCCGGGTTGAGCGATGAAGCGGGGGTTAGTTTTCAAAGGCTCGCATAATTCTTTGACAATTTTGGCTGGGTGCTTGCCTTTTTGTCGCCAACTCTCAAACTCTGGGTGTTGAGCCACCTTGAGCAACAGTTCGTTAATCAGTGGCGTGTTTTTCTCTGCTATCAGCTTCCATAGCTGTTGGCGGGTAGATTCAGTTGATACTAAACGACACTGAATAGTAATCTGGCTCATATCTTTACTAACATTTATGTTTAATAATAGCACAAATGTTTAATTATCTGCTGTGCCTACAATGATTTCATGCAAGAAACGTTTTTTACGAGTAAACAAGCGGCTGAAATCACAGGCTGCACCCTGCGTCAACTCCAGTACTGGCGGGAAAAGGGTGTGGTTGTTCCTGTTATTGGTGAGACGGGAACAGGGCGTAGTATTTATTACTCAAAGCCGAATTTGATGGAACTGGCAGCAATGTTATATTTTTTGTCTATGGGATTGAGTTTTGATATTGCCAGTACTACGCTGAAAACTTTGAGAGACAAGGAACCGGAGTTGTTTGAATCTGGTAAAGGTAGTCGGTGGATGCTACTTTTTGAGGGGCATAAGCGATCGCTAAATCTTGTAGTGTATGACCGAGAACAAGCGATCGCATCTTTAGATGAAGGTAAACCTGTAATTCCGGTGTGGTTGGACGAAATTTATCAAAAGTTGGCGCTGAAGTTGGGAAAAAGTTAAAACTTCTGGGATAAAGCGGAAATGGCACTGAGGGCTTCGTGCTAACTTTGGTAAGACAGGAGTGAGTTGATGAGCGACTTTAGCAAAGAGACAGAGGCACGTATTAATATTGATGATCTTCTCCGCCAAGCTGGATGGAACCCAGCTGATAAATCTCAGGTAATGACTGAGGTTTCGGCTCAAATGGCAGATGGTAGGAGAGGTAGAGCCGATTATGTACTGCTTGACCAAAGAGGTCGTCCCTTGGCTGTGATTGAAGCTAAGAAGCGTGCGATTGAGCCTTATGTTGCTAAAAATCAAGCACTTCCCTATGCTCGGAAGCTGGAAGCACCGTTTATTTTCCTCAGTAATGGCGAACTGATTTATTTCTGGGACTATCAAAACGATGATGCGCGGATTGTCAATTCTTTTTTCTCACGGCGGGATTTAGAGCGATTGCTGGAAATGCGCTCAACCCGTCAACCCCTAGCTACTATTGAAATTCCTGAGTATTACACTCAACAGGGTGAAACTCGCTTAGTTCGTTCCTATCAAAGGGAAACTATGCAAGCCATTGACCATGCAGTTGAATTAGGCAAACGGCGATTTTTACTTGAACTGCCAACTGGAACAGGTAAAACTGATTTAATTCGTTTGCAATTAAAACGCTTAATTCAATCGGGATATGCCGAAAAAATCCTGTTTTTAGTGGATAGGGAACAATTAGCAAAACAGGCATTAGAAGCAATCCAAGATGTTTTAAATCAGTATGGTAGCTACTGGCTCAAGCCGAGTGTGATCCGGCAAGAGCAGCAAATTACAGTTTGCTTACTTCAAACAATGATTAGCCGTTACCCTGAGTTTACTAATACAGAACAACAAACGATTATCTTCTTCATCTCCAGTTGCTTGTTTGCCATGCCAATTCTATTATGTTTATCGATCCCTATTTAGATCCAGTGAAACATAGCTATAGGGAGTTCAATAAATTACTGGCAGCAATTATAAATCCTGATGAACCACCAGTTATTGAAATTCATATGTGCTATTTAGCAGACTCTATATCAACAAGTCAATATGAAGAAGATTTTCGTAGAAAATTACTTAGTGTCATTAATCAAGCAGGACTTACTGTAGAAGTGTTTGTTTGGGATAAGTTACATGATCGATATCTGATTAGCAATCTTATGGGTATTAATTTAAACAATGGATTTGATGTGAGTGATAATCCTAAAGAAATGACTACATGGAGCAGATTAGGACGTGCAGATCGGGACGATATTCAGCGTGAATTTGATCCAGCATCAAAACGGCATAAATTGCAACACCGATTCACGGTTTCGTAAATTCATTTAGGTCTTCTAAAAGTCAACTTGATAGTAACGGCGCATGTTTAACTCTAGTTAATAGGTTTTTGACTCTCTACCATTTCAGCAAATGGTAGAAAGCATAGCTGACACCAACTATGCACCCATAACGCTGAAACTTGAAACTTTGTCCCATAGTTTGGAGATTGTGAAAGCAAGCTTAATTTATGACGATCGCATTCCTAAAAACAAGTTAAACTATAATTCCTGTATCTTAATAAAGATATGATGCAGTTGCTTGTAATACTCCATCATCAATTAAACTCTTCCTCTTTGTCGCTCTTGCTCTCTATCACTTCTCTGATTAATCTGGAGTCTCATCCGATTATATAAATTAACTTGAGAATCAGAATGACTAATGGAAGCTACTAAGGCATAACGTTGCATTTCTATTTCATCTGGATTTGCCCATTTACGGTTACAACTCACAATCAGGATCATGTTCCCTTTATCATATTTTGTGGATTGAGGAAAGATTTTTACTTGTCCCCTTTGTACCGTTCCTTTTTTCCAAAGGTTAGAACCAGGAGATAAATCGACCAAGATGCCAGAACCATTGTTTTTCTTCAAAATTTCCATTGATATTTCTGCAAATTTGTCAGGGGCATCTGTTTTGCTAGCATTTACATAAGCATTTACGATACTTTCGCGGTCAATCCCTTTAAAAAGATTGAATTCCATCGTGACTCCTAAATATGAGTCTCCACGAGTAGGACGAGTTGGTGGATCAAATGCTAAGGTGATTGATAGTATACGAGTACCTTTTACTTCAAAAAATTCAAGTGGCAATTGAGGAATTTCATAAATATGAAACTTGCCTACCGGAATCAAGATATTGTCTTCTGATAAAACAACGTAATTCTCAGCAGAATACATTGCACGTTCCAAATCACTCTGTCCATAGCCATAAATTGCTAGTTGGTTCTCAATTTGCTTTGTGTTTTAACTCTGGGATTGGTTACTGTTACATTGAAATTCAGGCGGAATTTCCTTGGGAAGAACCGCAGAGTTAACAATAAGCGCCCGAATCAAATTAGAACTAGCTTGTGGGTATTTTGTAGAAAGTTGAGCAGCAAGGTTAGCAACACGAGGCGCAGTAAAGCTCGTACCACTACAGATGTGAAATAAAGAACTGTTGAAATCTTTGCACAAAGTTAGAACAGAAACACCAGCTACACTATGTGGCAATACATTGACTTTAGGTAGACCTAAACTTTCTCGATAACTAAGGTCTAATACTAAATCTCCACCAAAGTCCACAACATCAGGCTTAATCATTCCATCTACGCCAAAGCCAGTTCTGGTAAATGGAGAAGGGTATCCTGATAAATTTGCGATCGCCTGACGACGAACATCAGAAGGTTCTGTAAGACTACCACGACCAAATGATAAAGAACCTACGGTCAATGCAATTGCTGAAGTTGCTGGGTCGATAATTCGAGCGCTCTTGTTCAAAAGATAATTTGGGTAATCAGTTAATAATTGCTCATTTGACCTTGCCTCTTCATAGAAAGCATTCCCGGCTGAAATTATAAACAAAATGTTTTTATGCTGGTATTTATACGCAATTTCATCTATTTTGGCAGCTAGCCGAAACTGCTTCAGACCATCTCGGTAAATTTGTTCATCATTACCTAACGAGATATTGATGACTTTGCAATTAGGGTACTTTTCAATAAAAGCATGAATGGCTTCATCAAGTTGAGTTTCTAAGAGAAGATCCTCATCATATTTGTTATTCTCATCTGTTACACGAGCAGAAAATAACCAAGCTGTTGGATTAAAGGAACGCTGTTGAATGCAGCTCTCAACATTTCCATAGATAGCAATGCCAGCGACACTTGTACCATGTCCATGTACATCGTCAGGGCCACCTTTTATGAATTGCCGTTTTGCATCTGGGAATACTTCAGCGTCACCCAGTACCCTAGCAATCAATGGATGACCACGCGGTACACCAGAGTCAATAACAAGAATGCCGCAATTATCTTCAGGTGGGGGAACAACTTCAGGAAAATTAGAAATTGGCAGATTATAGTCAGCAGTTGTCTCAAAAGCAGGTTGGGGAGGGCGATCAATTTCTTTAACAATTTGCTCTAGCAGCAAAAGATTTAAAATTTCGTCAGTAACTTTAATCCGAGCAATACAGAGATAGTCACCTATGTAGCTATCACTCATTCTCATAGGAGCAGTGTCGCTGGTTAAACTTTCTAAGATATCAGCAATATCATCTAAATACTTTCGCATTTCTTTGCGATCGCCTGTGTGCCAGAGTTCTAAATCTAAAGCAGCAAACTCACCAGGTTCTACACGCTTTATATCCAACAGACGACCAATTCGATCTTCAGGTTCGAGGGGAATTAGCTCATCAATTGCCCCTAAGTATTCATACTTTGGCCCATCTTTAACTTGGCTGTAACTCTCTAACCGTTTTTTGAATTCAGTTAACTCATTGTCAGATGAAAAGACAACAATGGCTTTATTAGGTTCACGTGCTAGGACATTGAGTCCTGTCTGAGTTACCAAGTTGTCTGAAAAAGAATAATTTTCAGCAACTTTGATTTTAAAAATCAATTTTGGGTCAAGACGGAAAGGACTGGTCTTTTGCTTAACAGGATCGATTAGGGTAGAAATTTGATCTAATAGCTGCTTACCGTGTTCGCTGACATTAGTACGTTTTATACCCCCAAAACCACCACCAGTAGACCGCCGAGGTAATTCAATGTTTATTATTCTCGGTAATTTCAGGTGTTCAAACTGACTACCCATTGTGGTTTGACGTAAATAATTATCTTGAGTTTGCTATTATACTTTGTCTTTCTAGATAACGCCCTATCGCTACCTCTAAATCATCAGTAGTCAAGGTACGTTCACCCCGTAGAATCACGGCTTTAATTGCATCAGAGCAAATACGCTCTATATCTGCCCCAGTAGCATTCTCAAGTCGAGCAGCAAAGGCAGACAGATTAATAGCAGTATAACGGATAGCAGATAAGTAACGACTTAAAAGAGCCGTCCGCATTTCAAGCGATGGGTTATCAAAGAAAATAACTTCATCAAATCGTCGCCAAACGGCACTGTCTAGCAGTTTCTCATGATTGGTGGCTGCGACAAATATACTTTGATTTGTTGCATTATCAATGAGTTGTAGCAAGCTATTCACTAACCGTTTGACTTCACCATGCTCATTTAAGTTATCGCGATCGCGGGCGATCGCGTCAAACTCATCAAATAAAACAAGCCATTCACCCTTTTCAATGTATGTAAAAATTTTCTGAAGATTCGTTGCAGTTTCACCTAAATAAGAAGAGAATACTGCCGTTAGATTCACGTAAACGAGCGGTAGACCTAATGCGCTGGAGAGGATTTTTGCAGTTTGGGTCTTACCACAGCCAGGTGGGCCGCAGAACAGTAATTTGTTTTTGGGCTTGAGATTATAGGCTGCGAGTATGTCTTGCTTACGGTTTTCGAGGACAATTTCTTGCAGAATATCAAAAATTTTTTCACTAAGGACAATATGATCCCATGTAAGATCGAATTGTTTTACCTCAAGCAAAGCCAGCCCAGTATCCTTATCTTTAGGGGGTTCAGAAAACTGGTTCCAGGGAGCCTGGTTAGCAGCTAGGGGCTTGGTGTAGCCATTGCCATTTTGGAGCATCTTTTCCAAATCTCTAGCAAGCAGGATGTGGTTTTTATTCTTTTCTTCTTCAATAAGTTCCATAGCGGCAGCCAAAAACTCTTCTCTCTCATTGCGAGAGAAGCTTCTGAAGAGTTTTCTGAGAATTTCGCCACGTGCCATACTTTAGAACCAGAATTGGATAGTTCTTTATGTACCCTAGTTTATTTTAGTATTTTTGTACTATAAAAAAGCTGAAAAACCAAAAGGCTGTCTATCTTAGCACTGAAATCTTACACCTGACAGGAATCATTCCTCAAGTTTTCTATATGAGGCAGCTTTTTATACTTAATTGCCTAGTTGCTTTACTCTATTTTCTTTCTAGTTCAAAGTATTTTTACCGCAAAGGTAACAAACTTACGATCGCCTCATTTTCCTTTTCCTTGATTTGGCGAAATCGCTCCATCCGCCTGTGCTTGTCTAATCGCTCGTTTGAGAATTAACACTGCCATTTGCGACAAAGAACGCTCCTCTGCATCCGCCAGTTGTTGCAGAGCTTCTTTGTCTTCTTCTTCCATGTAAATACTCAGTGTTACTTTGCCCATGTGATTATCATAAAATTTTCTATGTATTTTTATATTAAATCACTAAAAACAAATAAATTAAAATATAAATACATTAATTTTATGTATAATTACTGATAAGTCAAAAGCCAGCGCACAACTTTCTCAGGGCTGAGGCACTGGCTTCTGGCTCCCTCTCACAGGAGACATATTCCATGTTAAGACCTGTTTGCCACAAAACAGATGAACACAGAAGTTATCTACAAGCTTTAGATGACTTTAGTATTGCTGAACTAGTGGCCAAACTCAGCGATTATTGTCAACAGCAAGAACAAGAAACTTTAGCAGCGTTGTTGATTTCCCAACTAACCCAGAGTCTTGATGCTGAACTAATTGCTAATTATTTGAGTGCGATAGCGCTCAATCGCCAGGATTTACTCCCAAGATTAATTAACTGATATCTTGCACCTAGCTGGATAAACACTGAATATGTAGAATGGAAGTATCAAGTATTGCAAATCTATTAAGTAACAATATACTGAGCATAAAGTTATTTATAATACTTGTTAATCCTCTAAATACTTGAGTATCTCAGTGAATAATGTATAGAGAATGATAATCATGAAGAGGGGCGGGGG